>NZ_CP070304.1:1307590-2615180 GCF_016917355.1 Glaciimonas sp. PAMC28666
TTTCGTCTCGCCTGTCAGAAGCGCGTAACTGATATTCGCCGCGGTCATCGCCTCCGCAATTAACGTGAGCATGCTGGTAAATTGCGAGAAAATCAAAATTCTTCGATCTTCCTGACGCAACTCATCCACCATCTCCATTAACTCAAGCAACTTTGCTGAGGGAACATGCATCGTTCGAGCAGTATCGTCGTCCGTTGTTTTCACCAAACGCGGATCGCAACATGCCTGCCGCAACTTGAGCAACGCCTCCAGGATAATGATGTGGCTACCGGCCACGCCTTTACTTTCTATGGCTGCACGAACTTTTTTATCCATGGCCAGACGCACGGTCTCGTACAAATCGCGTTGCGAACCGGAAAGTTCAACGTGACGCACCATTTCAGTTTTAGGGGGCAATTCGCTCGCGACCGCATCTTTGGTTCGACGCAGCAAAAATGGTTTGATACGTCGAACCAGCAGCGCTCTTCGACTATCGTCGGCGTATTTCTCTATCGGTGTGCGGAAATCCTTATTAAAGTCTTTCTCGGAACCTAATAAACCTGGCAGCAAGAAATGGAACTGCGACCACAGTTCACCCAAATGATTTTCCACCGGTGTTCCGGTCAGGCACAGGCGATGGCGAGCATTCAAAAGAGCCACACTTTGCGCCGCTTTCGAGCGCGCATTTTTTACATAATGCGCTTCGTCCAGAATCAATAAATGATACTGAAATGCACGCAATCGTTCTTCGTCACGCGGCAGCAATGCATACGTCGTCAATACAATATCAGCGTCTGTAATTTGATCGAACAAAGCGAGCCGTTGCTTGCCCTGCAGAATCAGGACTTTCAACCCAGGGGCAAAACGCTCCGCCTCTTCCTTCCAATTCGACATCAGACTCGTCGGCGCTACGACAAGCGCAGGCGCCGTCAATCGACCGGCGTTTTTTTCGATCAAAATATGCGCCAGCGTCTGAATGGTTTTGCCCAGGCCCATGTCGTCCGCCAAAATACCGGCAAAATCATATTCACGCAAAAACTGCATCCAGGATAAACCTTCGCGCTGATAATCCCGCAAGGTAGCCAGCAATCCTTCCGGCACAGAAACTTGCTGGACGCCGCCAAAGCTATTGAGCTTCTCACCCATTTTGCGCAACCGTTCACCGCCCACCCAGCGCATCTCTGCGTGGCCTTCCAGCTCCGCCAGGCGTGCAGCATCAAGCACTGAGAGGCGTACCGAATCACCCGATTTATCGGTGAAATACAACTCACCTAGCGTATTCAGAATCGGCTTAATGCGCCCCCAAGGCAACGCCACGCGCAATCCGTTCTCCAGCTGTATCAGGAATTCCTCGGCGTCAGGCCGCAGTGCAAGAGCACGTTGATTGAAATCATCTGGCGCTTGTCGAATAAGATCAATTAGCAGCGGTAGTAGAGAAACCCGCTCCCCCTTAACGACGATTCCAAGCGCTAAATCAAACCAGGGGTTGCCGGCCTGATCTGAGTCGGATGCTGGTCCTGCGCTCTGCTGCGCATCGCCATCCTGTATTTCACCGTCCTGCATCTCAGCGTCTGGTACACCAACTCCACTAATATCTGCGTACCATTCGTCAATTTCAACGACATCAAAACGGTAATCCGGTGACTTGTCTATCTTCCAGCCAGCGGCAACTAATTTTGGCAAATCATGTTTGGCGAAATGCAGCCACGCCGCTTCACTTCCCATCAGAAAAGGGGGATTTCGACTTGCCAAGAAATGACCGTTGTCATTGCCTTCACGAAAGTGATAGTGCAGCAACGTTTGTATTGCCGCTTTCTCCTGCGCCTCATGGCGCACGATTTTTTCCACCCCTTTTGCGCTGTTACGCTGACATATGGGACTAAATTCCGCCGTGGTAATCGCGCCATCGTAAGAAAATAGTAGCTGTGCAAAATCCTGCATCAGCCCATTGCCGTCGAGTACGCTATTCATTACCAATATCGGCTGCGGGGTTATCGCCTCCAGCACAGAAAACGGAATATCGACTGGTAAAGGAATCACATCGCTGACGCCCTGTCTGAGCAAAACCTGCGCGACATCCTGCTTGTTCCCGGCATCCACCAGCGGCGCTTGAGCGACCAGATTGATCAAGTCTTCCGCCGCAATCTGACGGAAAAGCGGGGGAAGCATCAGTTCGCCGCAAGATAGGTTATCGATATACCAGGGCGGCGCAGTCGGCAGGACGTAATCGATCGTCTCGCCTTGCTCTGAAGTTGAAATTGAAGTTAAATCGGCACCGTCCGTACGTGGCGCAAATTGCCACACCAGTTTATAGACCTCGCGTGGAATGTCGATTGCTGCCTTCGATGATTGTCCGAGAGGCCGCGCCCATTTTGTATCTGGCCCCTCGCGAGGCTCTTCCAAAGACTCCTGCCGGTGCTGCTCGCTCCATTGCAACGTCGCATGACGCGCTTCCGACAAAGATAGAAAATGCGCCTGTCCTTTACTTAAATCGGCCGCGGAATTCGCCCACATCAAATTATTTTGTTCCAGCAACAGGCGCAATAATTGCGCGCCCAGTTTACCGACGAGCTCACAGTTGTTTTGCTGAACCTGGGATTGGTAGAACGGCGTACTTTGATTTTTTCGGCTGACCAGCGCGATGAATAAACTTACCGCATCCTGATCGATTTCCGGCAGAAAATCACGAATCGCATTATAGAAATTATAGTTATCGCCGAGCGGTTTGATCGCGCTAAAACGTCCATCTTTTCGCAGTCGCGCTTTACATAAATAGAGCAGAACCTGCTTGCCGTTTTGTGTCGGTACTAGCGCAAAAACAATCTGATAATCGGAAGCAACGACTGGACGATGCATTGAAATCGCCATCGGTTTGATAACCAACTCTTCCTCTAGACGTTGCAACCAGTTAACGATAAGGCGCGGCAATTTGGTGTCCGAAATCGGATCGTCTTTGGTTAAGGCCGTCTCTGAGGGCGGATTGACAGTGCGCAAATATTCAATCAACGCCGCCGCAACGTGCTTGCAGTTATAACCCACGGGACAAGAACAAATTCCCTCCAAATCGACACGTTGCCGGATAAGGGAAAGCGTGATTTTTTGCTCGTACGTACTGCCTCGACTTCCTCGCACCCGACTCGTCAACCCATATTTACCGTCGTCGTCGAGAAGCAATATCCGCTGCTGCTGGACGTATTCCTGAGCGCGTACCAGAGTCGCGTCGGAGACGACTCTGGCGATATCTTCAATGGCAAAAGAAATAGTCAGCATGTCGCCTTACAGTAAAGTCTGCTCAGCGAGCTTTGCAAAAACATCGAAATAATCGGGGAAAGTTTTTGCCACGCATTTCGGATCATTAATCCGTTGCGTGTTACCACGTAACGCAGCGCCATCAAGCGATGCCAGTGAAAAACACATTGCCATACGATGATCATCGTAGGTGTCGATCGTGGCCGGTTGCATAACCGCTGGCGGTGTGACCCGAAGATAATCCTCACCCTCTTCCACGATGGCACCCAACTTGCGTAATTCTGTTGCCATGGCACTCAGACGATCGGTTTCCTTGACGCGCCAACTGGCAATATTACGCAAAGTGCTAGGACCGTCAGCATATAAAGCCGCGATGGCGATCGTCATTGCGGCATCTGGAATATGGTTGAAATCGGCATCGATTGCCTTTAATACGCCATTCGATGAGACTTCAATCCAGTTGTCGCCCATCGTGATATTCGCACCCATTTGTTGCAGCGCTTCGACAAATCGGACATCACCCTGAATGCTATTGTTGCCGACGCCTTCGACCCGCACCGGGCCGCCCGTGATTGCACCAGCGGCTAAAAAATACGAGGCCGATGAAGCGTCGCCTTCAACATGGATCGTGCCGGGGCTTTGATAACCCTGACCGGCGGCGATGGTGAACGATTGCCAGCCATCACGCTCAACCGATATACCAAAACGTTGCATCAGATTCAAGGTAATCTCAATGTACGGCTTGGAAATCAATTCACCAATAACATCAATCGTCACTGCCTGATCTATTGCCATTAATGGTGCCGCCATCAGCAATGCCGTCAAAAACTGACTAGACACATTGCCGCGCACCGACATCCGTTGCGCATGCACCTGTCCCCGATGGATATGCAACGGAGGATAGCCTGGCACGCCAGTGTAATCAATCCGGGTTCCTATGGCGTTTAACGCATCGACCAGATCGCCGATCGGTCGCTCATGCATTCTCGATACGCCATGCAACGTATAGTCGCCACCTATCGCTGCCAAGGCCGCTGTCAGTGGCCGAATTGCGGTCCCCGCGTTACCCATGAAGAGATCTGCCTGATGCGTCGGAAACCTTCCGCCGCAGCCATGCACGGTGTAATTTTGAGTGTTCTCGGTCTGCTCCCAGTTCACCCCCAATTGCTTCAACGCCATGAGCATGACCAGCGTGTCATCCGAAGCCAGCAGATCGTGAATTTCGGTGGTGCCATTGGCCAACGCCGCTAGCAATAACGTGCGATTGGAAATACTCTTGGAACCGGGCAATTTTACCGTGCCCTGACATCTCGCTACCGGATGCAAATCCACAAATTTTGCATAGTGCTTCTTGATCTGTTTGGTCTGTTGGTTTTGCATTTAATCCCCACCTTCCTTATTTTGTTTTTCCGCCGCTTCAATCGCGCTAATCCAACGATGACGGGCCTGCCGGGCATTCTGATAAATGGCCTCGAGTCCCGCGCCATCACGTGCTGCCAACAACCCGCGTACCTGCGTCAACTTTGCCTGATAGGCGTCAAGCTCCTGCAATAATGCATCCTGATTGGCCAGGGAAATATCCCGCCACATCTCTGGCGACGAGCCCGCGATGCGTGTGAAATCACGAAAGCCGCTGGCGGCGTACTGAAACAACACTTCGGCGTACGGCTTATTGGCGATATCGTCAACCAGTGCATACGCCAGCAGATGCGGCAAGTGGCTGACGGAGGCGAACACCAGGTCGTGCTGAGCGCTGGAAAGACGGTGAATGTTTGCACCGCATTGTTGCCAGGCGGCGGCAACCCGCAGTATGTCCGCCTCAACATTTTCAGGCAACGGTGCCAACACGACTTTTTTGCCTACGTACAAACTCGCAATCGCCGCATCCGGGCCGTTGCTCTCTCGGCCCGCAATCGGGTGACCGGGTACAAACTGGCCGATTTTGATACCGAGCGCCAAGCGTGCAGCCGCCTCTACATCTCCTTTGGTACTCCCTGCATCGGTAACGATAGTGCCCGGTTGCAAATAAGGTTGAATGCTGGCAAGAATCAATCCCGTTTGCGCAACCGGTGCCGCAATCAACACCAGATCAGCATCCGCAACGGCATCGGCCGCCGACACTGCGATGGCATCAATAATGCCAAGCTCTAGCGCTCGCTCCAGGGACGCAAGACTACGTCCGGCACCGACCACTTGCTGGACCATGCCCGCTTGTTTGAGCGCTAGGGCAAACGAGCCACCAATCAGGCCGACTCCAAAAATAGCAATTTTCTTAAACACGATGAGGGCTTCAACAAGGAATGAAAAAAAGATAAAAATTAAACCTACCGGATCAGATCACGCCAGCAAAGACTTTAGTGCCGCGATAAAAGCGGCATTTTCATGTGGCAATCCTATCGTAATCCGCAACCATTCCGGCAAACCGTAATTTCCCACTGGCCGAACGATGATTCCCTGCTTTAACAAAGCCACATTCACGCGCGCTCCGGCAGCGGCATCCTCGCCAACTTTGACCATCACGAAATTGCCGAACGATGGCACATAAGCGAGTTTTAACGCGTCAAACGCCTCAGTCAATTGCGCATAGCCAGCGCTATTAATTTCGGCACTGCGTTGCAAGAATGGCTTGTCATTCAATGCAGCAATCGCAGCAGCCTGTGCCAACGAGTTGACATTGAACGGCTGACGAATGCGATTCAACAAATCAGTGATAGTCGGTTGCGCAATACCGAAACCAATACGTAACCCAGCCAGGCCATAGGCCTTGGACATTGTGCGCGAGACTAGCAAATTGGGATACCGACGTACCCAGGCAATTGACTCGTATTGCAACTCTGGCGGCAGATATTCGTTATAAGCCTCATCGAGGACGACCACGACATGCGCTGGCAATACCTGCAAAAACGCTTCCAGTTCAGCTGCTGGAATAAAAGTGCCGGTAGGATTATTCGGATTCGCAATAAAAATGAGTCGCGTGTCAGCTGTAATAGCCGCTGCCATTGCAGCCAGATCGTGACCGAAATCTTTAGCGGGCACGACAATCGCCCGCGCGCCGACCGCCTGGGTCGCCAACGCGTAGACAAGGAACGAATACTCGGCATACATTGCCGCTTGACCCGGTTGCACGAACGCGTGGGTAGCAAGTTCAAGAATATCGTTACTGCCATTGCCCAGCGTAATCCATTCCGCGGGGACATTATATTTAGCTGTGATGGCGGCCTTCAGCTCAAATCCGTTCGCATCGGGATAGCGTCCAATATCCGCGATAGCGGCCTGCATCGCCAATTTGGCAGACTCCGGCATTCCGAGCGGGTTTTCGTTCGAGGCGAGTTTAATGATCTTCGCTTCATCAAGGCCGAACTCGCGCGCGACTTCGGCGATCGGTTTACCACCCTGGTAAGGCGCGATGGCGCGAACGTAATCTGGACCTAATTGAATCGACATCGTGCACTTTCTATATAAGTAACAGGAAATTTTGTCTTGGTATTTTGCGGCTACGGAGTAGTAGTCAAAATTCAGTCGTCGAATTTAGCCTTCAAATTCAGTCGTCAAACTCAGCCGTCAGTGCAGAGGCTGGATGCAACGACCAGATTCAATGCTGGAATCAAAATCTGATTAAAAATATCGCATCCATGCGATCAGCGATTTCGCCGCAAAGCCCTAAAGACTCAGCGGATAGGACCCTAACAACTTGAAAAAAGCAGCGTTTTGCTTAAGTTCAGCCAACGCTTTCGCCACTTTTTCATCCTTCTCGTGACCTTCTACATCAACATAAAAATAATATTCCCAGGCACCCATGCGTGCCGGGCGAGACTCGAAGCGACTCATAGAGACACCGTGACTGGCAAGCGGCGACAACAGGCTATACACAGCACCGGCTTTGTTTGGCACTGACAACACTAACGAAGTCTGATCTTTGCCGCTTGGGGTGGTGTGCAGTCGACCAACTACCGCAAATCGTGTGCGATTGTGAGGATCATCCTGAATATGCGCGCTAACAATTTGCAAGCCGTAGGTTTGCGCCGCAAGTTCACCCGCTATGCCAGCGACCGTCGGGTCTTCACTCGCCATACGCGCTGCTTCTGCATTGGACGCCACCGCCAAACGTTCAATATTGGGATAGTGCTGATTGAGCCATGCGTTGCACTGCGCCAGCGCTTGTGAATGCGCGCAAATCCGCGTGACAAGATCTGTCGTGCCATCCTTGGTCATCAGGCTGTGATGAACCGGAATCGCGACCTCTCCGCTAATCCGTAATGTCGTTTGCAAGAGTAAATCGAGCGTTCGATTAATAACGCCTTCGGAAGAGTTTTCAATCGGCACCACGCCAAAATCCGCCGTTCCCGCTTCCGCGGCACGAAACACTTCATCAATCGACGCGCACGCCAGACTATCAACCGCGTGACCAAATTGCTGATATACAGCTTGCTCGCTGAACGTCCCGGTTGGACCGAGATAGGCAACGGTGACCCGTTTTTCCAGCGCCCGACAAGCCGACATTACCTCGCGGAAGATCGTTTGCACATCCCCCGATTGCAACGGGCCAGGGTTTCGATCCGCGACGCTGCGCAACACCTGCGCCTCGCGCTCCGGTCGAAACACGGGAGCGTTGGTTTCCGCTTTTACATGCCCTACTTCCTGTGCCAACTGGGCACGTCGGTTTAACAACACCAAAATTTCTGCATCGATGTCATCGATTTTTTGGCGTAACGGTAGAAGTTTTTCCTGGATCATGAGGTAGCTCGCATCGCTTTCTTTGCGTCTTTTATGTATTGGACTTACGCAAACACATCCCAGCTTTGGTCAAACTAGCGCAATGCATAAGTCCAAATGGTGTCAATTTCTTTAGAAGTTAATTATGCTTCGGTTCTGCCTTGATATTTTCTGCAAAACGTATTTCAGCCTGCCCGCCTTTCAAGCCAGCCTCTCAAACTCTTTCAGGTAGGCGACCAGCGTTTCAACACCTTCGATTGGCATCGCGTTATAAATCGAGGCACGCATGCCTCCAACCGATTTATGTCCTTTTAACTGCAGCAAACCATGTTCTTTCGCGCCGCTGAGAAAAGCCTCGTTTCTGGATTCGTCCTGCAGAAAAAATGGCACGTTCATACGCGAGCGGCAATCGGCCGCGATTTTTGTCTGATAGAAAGCGGTTGAATCAAGGTAGTCATACAACAAGGTAGCTTTAGCGATATTGCGTTGCTCCATCGCAGCAACGCCGCCCTGACGCTTTAGCCATTGAAACACCAGACCAGCGATATAGATCGCATAGGTCGGTGGCGTGTTGTACATGGAGTCGTTGTCGGCCACGATTTTCCAGTCAAAAGCAGACGGACAACCCGGCATGGCATGCCCCAGCAAGTCTTCACGCACCACCACAATCGTTAGCCCGGCGGGGCCAATATTTTTTTGCGCACCACCGTAAATCACACCATATTTGGAAACATCAACGGCACGTGACAGAATATGCGACGACATGTCGGCTACTAATGGTGCGCCGTTAGTTTCCGCGCCAACATCGGGCGTAAACTGATACTCAACGCCGTCAATAGTTTCATTCGTGCAAATGTGTACGTACGCGGCATCTTGCGACAATTGCCAGCTTTCCCGCGCTGGAATCTGCGCAAATTTCTGCGGCTCGGATGACGCCGCTACATTTACTTTGCAAAAGCGCCTGGCTTCCTTAATCGACTTAGTCGACCAGGACCCGGTGTTGATGTAATCCGCGATGCCTGGGAGCAATTTGTCTTCACTAAGACGGGATGCCAGGTTCATTGGAATAATGGCATTTTCGGCGATCGCGCCGCCTTGCAGGAACAGGCACTTATAGTTATCCGGAATGCCTAGCAGTTCGCGAAAATCGCGTTGTGCCGCATTCATAATTGACATGAATTCGCTGCCGCGATGACTCATCTCCATGACCGACATGCCACTACCATGCCAATCCAGCATTTCTAAAGCAGCTTGTTGCAGCACTTCTTTTGGCAATACGGCGGGACCGGCGGAAAAATTATAAATAGGCATGTTGACACTCGTCAAGAGAAGCTAAGGACAGCGAGATTTTGAAAAAATTACTAAATACCAAAAGAGTAACAAGAAGAAAGACGAATATATAGTCGAAGCAAACTTCCTTGCTTCAGGCCAACCATTCCATGATGGTTGGCCGCCCCTAAAACAACAATCCGGTCAAGCGAGAGGCGGAGCAAAAAACTCTCCTGCTTGACCGGACTTCTTAGAGACTTTTACTCAGCGTCGGAAGGGCCACTTTCGTCGCCCGGCTTCTCGTTGCCCGGCGATGCGTCGCCCGCAACATTGTTACCGGCATCCGCCTCATCTGAAGCGGCAGGAGATCCAGCTTCCGTCGAACCGCCTGCAGTCGCGCCTTCTTCCGACATTATTTCCTCGACGTCACTTTCCATCACTCGCTGCAAGCCACTCAGCTTGGTGCCGTCTTCGACTGCGATCAGCGTCACACCTTGCGTGGCACGACCCATTTCGCGGATTTCGGCGACCCGGGTGCGTATTAATACACCACCGGTTGTGATCAGGATAATTTCGTCGCTCGGCTCAACCAACGTCGCGGCGACAACTTTACCGTTACGTTCGCTGGTTTGAATCGCGATCATTCCCTTGGTACCACGGCCATGACGTGTATATTCAGTAATCGGCGTGCGTTTACCGTAACCGTTTTCAGTTGCGGTCAAAACCGATTGCTGTTCGTTTTCCGCAACCAGCAGAGCGATCACTTGTTGACCGTCTTCCAGATTCATACCGCGCACACCGCGAGCAGTACGACCCATTGGACGCACATCATTTTCGTCAAAGCGCACTGCTTTGCCCGAGTCTGAGAACAACATTACATCATGTTGTCCGTCAGTCAGCGCAGCGCCGATCAAGAAGTCGCCATCATCCAGATCTACCGCAATAATTCCCGCTTTACGTGGATTGCTGAAGTCAGACAATGGTGTCTTTTTCACGGTACCCAGACTGGTCGACATAAAAATGTAACGATCTTCCGGGAACGTGCGGTTATCGCCGGACAATGGCAGTACAACGGTAATCTTTTCACCATCTTGCAATGGGAACATATTGACGATTGGCTTGCCGCGTGAATTGCGCGAACCTTGCGGCACTTCCCAAATTTTTAGCCAGTACAAACGACCGCGGTTACTAAAGCATAAGATGTAATCGTGCGTATTTCCTACGAACAACTGATCGATCCAATCGTCCTCTTTCGTCGCCATCGCCTGTTTACCGCGGCCGCCGCGCTTTTGCGCACGATACTCGGAGACCGGTTGCGATTTCATGTAACCGGTATGCGATAACGTCACCACCATGTCTTGCGGCGTGATCAGATCTTCAGTGCCGAGATCGGTTGGATTCAACTCGATCTGCGAACGACGTTCATCTTTATTACCAATGCCGTATTCGTTTTTTGCCGCGTTCATTTCGTCAGTAATAATGACGGTAACACGCTCTGGATTGGCCAAAATATCGAGCAAGTCAGCGATGGTAATCATCACATCTTTGTACTCGTTCACAATCTTGTCTTGCTCTAGGCCAGTTAAACGTTGCAAACGCATTTGCAGAATTTCTTGCGCCTGATCGTCGGACAGTTTGTATAACCCATCAGTCTGAATGCCGTAATGCACTGGCAGATTTTCCGGACGGAAAGCGTTAATTCCAGCCGTGTTTTCCGCACCGGTACGTTGCAACATGTCCCGCACGACCGACGAATCCCACGACCGCTCCATCAAGCCAGCTTTCGCCACTGGTGGCGTCGGTGCGGCTTTGATGATCGCAATGAAATCATCGATATTCGCCAACGCGACCGCCAGACCTTCCAATACGTGACCACGTTCACGGGCTTTGCGCAGTTCAAAAACGGTACGACGCGTAACCACTTCCCGACGATGTGACAGGAAGCATTCCAGCATTTGCTTCAGGTTCAGCAGTTTCGGCTGACCGTCCACCAACGCCACCATGTTCATGCCGAACGTATCTTGCAGCTGCGTTTGCTTGTATAAATTGTTCAGTACAACTTCAGCGACTTCGCCGCGCTTAAGCTCGATGACTACGCGCATACCCGATTTATCGGACTCGTCGCGCAGGTCGGAAATACCCTCAAGCTTCTTGTCGCGCACCAACTCTGCGATCCGTTCGAGCAACGCCTTCTTATTAACCTGATACGGCAACTCATCGATGATGATAGCCGTACGGCCCTCACGACCGTACTCTTCAAAATGGGTCTTCGCACGCATCACCACACGGCCGCGGCCGGTACGGTAACCGTCGCGCACACCGGAAACACCGTAAATAATCCCGGCGGTCGGGAAGTCCGGCGCTGGAATGATTTCGATCAATTCATCGATAGTCACACCCGGATTACGCAATACGTGCAGCGCACCGTTGATGACTTCGGTAATGTTGTGCGGCGGAATATTGGTCGCCATACCGACGGCGATACCAGACGAACCATTGATCAGCAGGTTGGGGATGCGCGTCGGCAATACCGACGGTTCTTTTTCCTTGCCGTCATAGTTAGGGACGAAATCGACGGTGTCTTTATCGATATCGGCCAAAATTTCGCTGGCAATCTTGTCCAGGCGGCACTCGGTGTAACGCATCGCCGCAGCGCCGTCACCGTCGATTGAACCGAAGTTACCCTGCCCGTCGACCAGCATGTAGCGCAACGAAAAATTCTGCGCCATACGCACCAGCGTGTCGTAAATCGATTGGTCGCCATGCGGGTGATATTTACCCATGACTTCACCAACCACACGCGCACATTTGACGTAAGGGCGATTCCAGACATTGTTCATTTCGTGCATGGCGAATAACACCCTGCGATGCACCGGCTTAAGGCCGTCGCGCACATCGGGCAGCGCACGTCCGACGATCACGCTCATGGCGTAATCGAGGTAACTTTTGCGCATTTCGTCTTCGAGGGAAATCGGTATTGTTTCTTTAGCGAATTGATCCATTAGCGAGTCGGCGAGTCTTTACTTAGGTTGATAGATCACGGATAAAAGCTGACCATGGCCTGGCATTCAATTTTAACAACTTGGGTGACGCCGATGGATTCACTAGGAGCATCAGGATCAGCCGGGAATGCAGCCAAAGGTTCGCATTGAGACGCGTGATTTTAGCACGCGGCGCTCATTGATCGGCGTTTCGCACGGCAAGCAATTCGCCTCAAGGGGTCAAATGAATATATTGCATAGAAAAAATATGCTTAAATGCAACTTCCAAAATCATCACGCGGTTCTATTCCGATCAACATGCAGCCCTATTTTTAATACCGCGCGCTTTTCCAATCGTCTGCCCATCGCATTTTAGACAGGCATCTTGCTTCTTACATTGAGTTCAACCCAATTCATTCGGGCGCACAACGCACAGTCATTGTGGGCGCGAAAAATAAGGTCACCGTCGCCATTACCCTCAGGAAAATATTTATGCGTCAACTCCTCGCACTTAGTCTATTAATAGGCACTGCTTCGCAATTTGCGCCAACCATCGCGTTTGCTCAAACTTCTGACGTTCAGGCGAATACCTCCAGCAGCGCATATCTTCAAGATAACCGTGGCCCAATCGCCCGTAGCCAGTTTGGCCTTTGCTGGCGCTCAGGATACTGGGATGACAAAGCGGCCATCACCGGATGCGATGGGCAGCTCGTTCCGCCTGTCATGAAAATAACCGCGCCGGAAATAGCTGTCGCCCCCACCGCGCTACCGTTAGCGCTACCCTCTACCAATCAATGCAGTTTTTCCCTCAATCTCAGCGGCGACCAGACATTTACCTTCGGCAAGAGTGCCATGACAACAAATGCTAAAAAACAAATAGACCGTGATGTTCTCCCGCAACTCATCCATTGCGGCGCGACAAATGCAATTGCCATTACCGGCTACACGGACCGTCTTGGAACAGATCATTACAATCAGCAATTGTCTTCACAACGAGCTGAAAACGTTGCGAGTTACCTAAAGAGCAAGGGAATTATTGCCACAATCACCACCATCGGTGCAGGCAAATCGCAGCCTTTGATGTCATGCAGCAACAAACTGACCCACAACAAACTTGTCAAATGCCTTGCGCCCAATAGGCGCGTAAGCATCGAAGCGCGGTAAATTAACCAGCCATCAACAAATAATTCGTATAGTTCCGAAAACCAATATATGATGATGTCCGCAGTGATGTTTTCAAATTGATATGTTGTGCGAAAACAACGAAGCAAGAAAAACGTGGTGCTAGCTTTTGCCATACTTAGCTACCATTAGCAGCCTGTGGCAGAATGATGGCTAGTGCCTTGCATGTAGCCAATTTCACATGTAACAGCTCGAACCACGTGGTATTATCCAATTTTTGATGTCGTATATTAGTTGCGCAGTTAATCTGCGGATATCTCAACCGAGAGGAGAAACATGAATAAATTAGCAAAACTCGTCTTCGCTGCGTCCGCAGTCGTCGCACTGACTGCCTCAGCGCAGGAAATTAAAGATATCCAAGCTAAAACTCCAACGAGTGCTTACGTGCAAGACGCACGCGGCACGATCGTTCGTGATCCGTACGGCCTATGCTGGCATACCGGCTACTGGACACCAGCTGATTCAGTACCAGGTTGCGATGGTGAATTAGCACAAGCTGCGCCAGTTCCAGCTCCTGCTCCTGCACCTGCTCCAGTTGCTGTCGCCCCAACATCACAAAAAGTTACTTTCGCTGCTGATGCATTCTTTGACTTCGACAAAGCTGTACTGAAGCCAGAAGGCAAAGCAAAGCTTGATGATTTGACTTCAAAACTGGGTGAATTGAACCTGGAAGTCATCATTGCTGTCGGTCACACTGACTCTATCGGTTCGGTTGCTTACAACCAGAAACTGTCGATCCGTCGTGCTGAAGCTGTTAAAGCATATTTGGTTCATAAAGGTATTGAATCAAACCGTGTTTACACCGAAGGTAAAGGCAAGTCACAACCGGTCGCTGATAACAAGACCGCTGCTGGCCGCGCTAAAAACCGTCGCGTTGAAATCGAAGTCGTTGGTACATCCAAGTAATCGATTTAGACTCGATCAAAAACCCTGCTTCGGCGGGGTTTTTTTACGTCCGCTTTTTACCTCGCACTCTCTATATTTCCATTTAGCCGCGCGAATGCCCATGTCCCGTGACGCTTCGTAATTTCAAAGTTTCGATTACTGATTACTGACCTTTTATATGCTTTGCCGTCGTTATTGCCCTCTGGCATCGCTCAACTTAAACACAGCGATCGGCTTTGCGAAATGTCGATTGATGCTGCATAGATATTTACCCTCCCGCCACGTCCCGTCGCCTGATGTTTCCACTAACAAACTTTGGAAATCCGGACTTACGCGCCCCAAACCAACTCCGCAAACCGTCCGTTTCAGCTATCATAATGAATATGAACGTTGACCAATCAGAAGTCCAAAAATTCAGTGATCTTGCCCACCGATGGTGGGACCCGGATGCTGAATTCCGTCCGCTGCATGAAATTAACCCACTTCGTCTGGAATGGATTAATGCGCGCGCCGCCCTTGCCGGGAAAAAAGTCCTGGATATTGGCTGCGGTGGTGGCATCCTCGCAGAGTCGATGGCAAAGAAAGGCGCTTTCGTCACCGGGATCGATTTGTCGGAGAAAGCCCTCAAAGTTGCTGACCTCCACGGTTTGGAATCCGGCGTTCAAGTACATTACGAAAAAATTGCCGCCGAAGACCTGGCTGAACGCGAAGCGGGCCAGTTTGATACAGTGACTTGCATGGAAATGCTGGAGCACGTGCCCGATCCTGCCTCCATTGTTCGTGCTTGCGCCACTTTGGTGAAACCGGGAGGGAAAGTTTTTTTCTCCACGTTGAATCGAAACCCGAAGTCGTATTTATTCGCCATCCTCGGTGCGGAATATTTGCTACGCATGCTGCCAAAGGGTACGCATGACTATGCAAAATTCATTACCCCTGCCGAGTTATCACAGTTTGCACGCAACGCCGGATTAACGGTCGATAGCTTAAAGGGCATGAGCTACAACCCGCTAACCCGCATCTACTCGCTCAATCAGGATATCAGCGTTAATTATTTGATTGCGTGTACGCGGACCGCAGAATGACATGGCCGACGCAATCGTCCTTCATTAGCCGCCTAATCTTTAATCGTCAATTCGTTCCTGCAATTTCCAAGAGCGGCCTGGTTTAATTAAGGTGCTCACCATCTAAAGGGTGGTGATCTCCTTTGCGCCGCCCATATCAACGTCTCGTCCACGATCCTCTCCAAAAAATGATATCTCTGCCAACACCACGCGCTATTCTGTTTGATCTCGACGGCACACTTGCCGATACTGCTCCCGATCTGGCAGCAGCGATGAACCGACTCCAACTTGAACGCGGCTTGACGACAACTCCCTATCACGCGTTGCGCCCTTTCGCCTCTGCTGGTGCACGCGGTTTAATTGGTGTCGCATTCGGTCTTAAACCCGGTGACGATGGCTATGAAGCGTTGCGCGTTGCATTTTTAGATAATTATGCTGCTTCCCTGGCAGAACAAAGCAGTCTGTTCGATGGTGTTTCGCTACTCCTGCAAGAGCTCGAACAGCGTGGTCTTGCATGGGGAGTTGTGACTAATAAAGCAACACGCTTTACCGATCTTTTAATTCCACAAATTGGATTGCAAGACGCTGGCTGTGTCATTTCCGGCGATACAACGGCGCACCCGAAACCGCATCCTGCACCTTTATTAGAAGCTGCACGACGCCTGAATCTGCAACCGCAAGAATGCTGGTATGTGGGAGATGATCTGCGCGATATACAAGCAGGCCGCGCTGCTGGAATGCCAACAGTGGCTGCCGCCTGGGGCTATTGCGGCCATGCCGAGCCGATCACGTGGGAAGCCGATGCACTTTCGACAACACCCCATGAATTAATGGCATTGATCCAGCGGTCATTGGCACAGTAACCGCCACGCATGCGAGCAATATGCGCCATGCGAGTCATGCAATCTGCCTGCCCGGAGAACTGCATCCAACTCGGTCACATCAAAATAGTTTAATCACGCTCGATACCCGCTAAGCGCGTTAGCTATTCTGCTTCGTGCTATCGGCCGGACGCGCTAAATCATCGCAATTTCATCGGTACAGAAGCTCTATCCTGACAACTTCGGGATAGTTTTTGGTTGCCTTTTATCCAATTCCAAGCCGCGTGTCCCGTCCATGTTTGCGCTAAGGCTATGGCAAACAAACCCCTCAAGCAGTATATTGATAGTCGTTGCCCAGTAAGGAATTCTCTATGACAAATTCGACTCGTCCCATTTGGCTTCGCCGAACGTTACGCTGGACAGGTTTTACTGTTGCCGGACTGGTGATTTTAGCAGCCCTCAGCTGGATTGCTGTACCCCTCACAAAACACCTGGCAGAACAACAAATCGAACAACAACTCGGCCGGAAGGCCACGATCGGAAAGATAAGCTTCAATCCGTTCACGCTAACGCTCGGCGCCTCCGACTTCACCCTTTACGAAGTCGACAAAACAACTCCCGCCTTTGCCGCCAAAAACCTATTGGTCGACGCCTCGATCACCTCGATTTTTCGATTAGCACCGGTACTGCAGGAGGTGACGTTATCGAGTCCGAATGTGCACATTATTCGCACCAGTGCCGAAGGCATCGGACGTTATAATTTTTCTGACATCATTGACCGCATTCTGGCCAAACCCAAGACCGAAGGCGAAACGCATTTTTCAGTAGCCAATATACGGCTGGAAAACGGCACCATCATCTTCGATGACAAAGTCACCGCCAAGCATGTCAGTATCACTGCACTCAACATTGGCTTGCCTTACATCTCCAATTTCAAAAGCGCCGTGAATGTCTTCGTGCAGCCAAGCCTGTCCATGAAAGTAAACGGCTCGCCGTTCGCACTCAAAGGTCGCTCGAAACCGTTCGCCAGCAGTCTCGACACCACGCTCGCGATAGACATCGATCAACTCGACGTCGCCAGTTATGTCGCCTTCTCGCCGGTACCGCTACCACTGACGATACAAAGTAGTAAGCTCTCCACCAATCTCGATCTCACGTTCGTTCGCGCCAAGGACAAACCCGAAATTAATCTTTCTGGTGACATCAAACTCAGTGATGTTGCGCTCGCCGACAAACACGCGGCACCGCTGTTTAAAGCACAGACCATCGACGCACATATCAATAAGTTTGACGTCCTCACCACCAGCACCGCGATCGGAAAAATTAATATTCAAGCGCCCGAAGTATGGGCTGCAATGGATGCAGACGGCGCTCTGAACTGGGCAGCATTGGCAGCGAATAAACAATCTGCCGGAAACGCGCCCGCCACCGCCAAAGCCGCGTTAAAAGTGGACACATCAGCGTCGTCAGCGCCACCAGCGCCGCAATTTTCATTAGATCAATTCAACATTCATGATGGCACCATCAATTGGGCTGACGCTGCAAATGCTTCCCCGCCGTTCAGCACCCAGTTAAAAAATCTCACCGTCGATGTCAAAAACCTTTCGCTGGCCGCAGATGCAAAGCCTGCGACCATTTCAGTATCGACCGGCGTGGCCGCATCGCAAGAAATAAAATTCAAAGGACAGGCCACGCCCGCAACCGCATCAGTCACCGGTGAAGCAAGTATCGATGCACTTCCACTGGCGCAATATCAACCGTATCTGAACAGTGCATTGGCAGCAAATCTGTCTGGACAGTTATCACTCAAAACAACTGTGGCAATCAGCGGCGCAAAGGTGGCGCTAACCCAATTGAACGCCGAGGTTGGCGACGTTAAGCTTGCCGCTAAATCGAGCGCGAACGGTAGCGTTCAAGTTAAAACAATCAAGCTCGAAGACGCAACAGTTGACACGGAGGCCCGCACTTTCAATGCCACCGCGTTTACCGTTGCCGGCATACAGGCCGACGTACGCCGTGACGCGAAGGGAAATATCAATCTTCAGCAATTCATCAAAACTGCTGGCACATCCTCCAAATCAGCCAAAGTAAAACCAACGCCTGCCAAACCATCAGGTCCGGAATGGGTAATCAACCTCAATAGCGTCGCGGTCACTGACAGCGCGCTGCTGTATAGCGACAAATCGGTGACGCCACCCGTTAATTTGCGTGCCGACGCACTGAATGTAAAAGTGAGTAACGTATCCAGCAAGAGCGACAAAACAGTCACCATCGCGTTACAAACGAGACTCAACAAAAGCGGAAAACTTTCCGTGAATGGCAGCGCTGCACCACAGTTTAAGACGCTGGATCTGGCGATTGATGGACAAAGCCTGCCGATTCCCGCGCTCCAACCTTATTTTGCCCAATTTCTCAATGTCACTTTATCGAGTGGTCAGGCGAACGCCAAAGGCAAACTGCAGCTGACGCCACCTTTAGGAAAAAATCCGCTGATTGCCCGCTATAACGGGATGCTGCGCTTAACCAATTTCAGCGTGATCGACAAAGAAAACGGTGCCGATTTTTTGAAATGGAAATCACTCGATGTTAGCGGCATTGACGCCAACATCGACGGCGCGCATCAAAACATCAGTCTAGGTAAAGTCGCCCTTGACGATTTTTATGCACGCGCTATTTTATCGCCCGAGGGCAGATTAAATTTTCAGGATATCGTCGTCTCGAAAGCGGGTAAAACCTCCGTCGTCACCGAAGCCGCCACCGCCTCCGGCCCAAAAAAATCCGACGGTTCCGCAGCGGAAATAAGCCCAGCGAATACGCCGCTAGCGAGCACCAACAATGCCGTTAAAGCAGATGGCACCGTAGCCCCAACCTTACCAGCACCAAAGGTAGACGAAAGTGCCCCAGTCATTCGGATTGGCCAAGTCGTCTTGAAAAACGGCAACGTCAATTTTACCGATAATTTCATCAAGCCAAACTACACCGCCAATATGACCGGCATGACCGGAAGCGTTGGCACCATTGCGTCCGACAAACCTGCACCAGCCGCAATTGATCTCAAAGGGAAGATCGACAATGATGCGCCGGTGGCCATTTCCGGATCGCTTAACCCACTCTTCAAACCAATGTTCCTCGATATCAAAGCCAGTGCGGATGGCGTTGAGCTTCCACGTCTGACGCCTTATGCAGCCAAATATGCCGGTTATGCCATCGTCAAAGGCAAGCTATCGATGGATGTCAATTACAAGGTGCAGGAACAACAACTCACGGCACAAAACCATGTCCGTATCGATCAGCTGACATTCGGTGACAAGATTGACAGCCCAAGCGCCACCAAACTACCAGTCCGTTTGGCTGTGGCATTGCTCAAAGATCGCAACGGTCAGATCGATATCAATTTACCGATTTCCGGCTCACTGTCAGATCCGCAATTCTCTGTCGGTGGCATTATATTGCGGGTTTTCGTCAACCTGATCGCCAAAGCAGTCACCTCTCCTTTTGCCCTGCTCAGCTCAGCATTTGGAGGTGGCGATGAACTCGGTTACGCAGAGTTCAAACCCGGCTCTGCGATGCTGACTGCGGCGACCAAGACCAAGCTTGATACATTGACCAAAGCATTAATGGATCGCCCAGCATTGAAGTTGGACATCATCGGACGGGTTGATCCGGCAACGGATGACGCCGGTCTGCGTCAAGAGCAACTGAACGACAAACTCAACGCATTAAAACAAAAGAGCACCGGTACTAAAGAGAAAGCCAATGATGACGCTGCCGCGGCAGATACAGCTTCTGCACCGGCTGCAGAACCAGGCATTGCTGCCGTCAGCGACGCGGATAAATCGCAGTACATGGAGAAAGTCTACAAAAGCGAAAAATTCGATAAGCCAAAAAATGTTATCGGATTCGCGAAGTCCATCCCAATGCCAGAAATGGAGAAATTAATTTTGACCAATACCAAAGTGACCCAGGACGACTTGCGGTCGTTAGCAGATCAACGTGCGCAAGCAGTAAGGGGTTATCTGGAAACCCAAGGTAAAATTCCTCTAGAAAGAATCTTCCTGATCGCACCGAAACTCAGCGCCGATGGCATCAAAGATAAAGGCGCGCCGAGTCGTGTGGATTTCGCGTTGAAGTGATGCCAGCAAAAAACCAAACGCCCCATGCGCAACGATAAAGTTGTTCGTGAGGCGTTCTTAAATCAACGACTGAAGCTGCATCGGGGAAGAGCAGGAGGGGCACCAATAGCAGGAATAGTAGACAGGAGAATCCGCCTAAGTGCGCGCTTGTGTCGCAACCCGCCGCAAGTAAAAATAATGCACGATATCAGCCCGGTATGCATCGGCCGCTTTGCTCGCGCAATCAATATCCTAGCGTTCGGTCGCCTCAACCACAGCGCCTTTACCCGGCAACAATTGCGCGTGCACATTTTTAACATCGCCAGCCTTCAGGCTCAATACCAATTGATGGCGTTCGCCGGGCACAATCGTGCAACTGCTGCGACCGTCCGATTCATCCACCGCCACCACCTGATCTCCGGCGCGCAAAATAAAAGTTGCCTTTTGATCTGCGTCGAATTGATTGACCAGCTGCTTATTCAAATACACACCAATCATGCAACCGGGACTGGGATGCGTAGTGTCACGCGAGATGACCACAGTACCAAAGCCAATTTCCTCCGGCTTCGGAACCTCTACGTTTTGAATCGGCTTAGACGGTAACGGAGCGACCACCGCCACAGGGTCGCGCTGGACCTTAGTGACCTTCTCCGAGGGCCCGGAAGTCGATGATCCGCATCCGGTGATTGCAAAAGCAACCAATATAGAAAGTAAGTTGAGCTTCATTATTTACGATTTTATTAAGTACGTGAAGCGCGCTGGAACGCCAAGCCATTGCTCTGAGCACACGGAATAGTTTGCTGTAAACAAACGCAGAGAAGGATCGTGATTAAATCGTCCAATTTTACCAAAACTCGCCCCCTTATCCGCGCTCTGGATCATTTTTTCGAATAATCAAACGAATTGGTGGACGATTGTCCGACATATTTTCACGAAGGAAATAGTCAGTAGTGAGAAGGGATTTGAGGTTCACCCGTGCATTTACAGAAAGACGCCGAACTGCGCTACAATAGAGGCTGCTTGGGGGCGACCTGGTTTCGACAGGGGCTACAAAGCAGCGCAGGGCATACCGAGGGCTGGCTACCTCGTAAATACAACCAGAAAAACTATAACTGCAAACGATAACTCGTACGCACTAGCCGCTTAATAACCGGTTAGCTCTACACCATTTCGTCTCTGGGGTGGGCTGGTCAAACAGCAGTAGAGTCATTTACAGAGAATCGCTTTTAGTCGGGTTACTTGGCTAAAAGTTAAATTTAGGTAACTCGTCTGAACGAAGCGTGTGCGTCCGCGTCGGCCGGGCTAAATCAAATGACAGCACTAAGTATGTAGAACTGTCTGTAGAGGGCTTTTGGACGCGGGTTCGATTCCCGCCGCCTCCACCATTATTCGTTTTTGAGCACTCGTCAAATAATCAATAAAAACCTAGTTTTTCTCTAAAAATCAATCCCATACGCCGGGGTTGATTTTTTTTTCGACGAGTGTTCCAAAGTGATCGGGTTTGGTCTGCGTTACGGGACAGAATTGCGACAAATCGAGAAATTAAAATTTGGTTTTTTTGAAATTCATATTAAACCGTTGAATTTCGAATTTTTACTCGCGCTCGCGGTCTGGAGCTGCAATGCATTCCGCCGTTCGGTCCGACTTGGTGTGGAAGACAAGGCGTGATAGACGATACCGGATGTCGCTAGACCGCAACCTGTTCAAAAACCATGGCTCCCTCAACAACTCTTTCCATGCTAGTTATTAGCATTTAATAATACTCACAACATATTAGGGATATACAATTACGTACACATATTGCATATTTCTAATATTGAATCTATTAGATATTTGTAATAAGATGCATTTATGATGCTCATCCTGACCTCCGCTGCCCAGCTATCTACTCACTTTAAGTCATTACGAAAAGCTAAAGGCTGGTCTCAAGCAGCCTTAGGCAATAAGCTCGGCATTGGACAAGCGCGCGTCGCACAAATAGAAGGCGAGCCGGGCTCAATTAGCGTCGATAAGCTTTTGCAAATTTTGCACTTGTTAGATGCAAAGTTAGGAATCGAAACAGACGTTAGGTCCGAGCGCGCAAACGATGTGATTGAAGCACTGAAGAAGCCCGAACGAGCAAAACGAGTGGCTGGCGAAGTTGCAGCGCACCAACGTCATCTAAAATTACAGCGCTATGAAGAGCTACTCAAGGTTGAGCAGGGGTCTGCTGACGTTAAAACAGGAACCCAATTTTCTTCTGACTTCGACTCATTGCGACCCGAAACGCGATTGACAAAGCAGGGACTATTGCCTCCTCGAAAGAGCCTTGATAAACCTCTTAAGCTTTCCGATACAAAGAAGAAGTGGTAACTAAACAATGGCGCAAGAACTTGCGGTTTGGATGAACGGACAATTGGTTGGCACCTGGTCAAAATCCCGTTTAGGAGTAAGCATCTTTGAGTATAAATCCTCATGGCTTGCATCCGAGTATGCGCGTCCACTGTCAATTTCCTTGCCTATTCCAATTGCCGGCGGCGAAATACGCGGCGAGGTCGTTCAAAACTATTTTGACAATCTTCTTCCGGATGCCCAGCACATTCGTCAACGCCTGCAAAAGAAATTCAAAACAAAAAATACGGACGCCTACTCACTACTTGAGGCAATAGGACGCGATTGTGTCGGGGCAGTCCAGCTTTTACCGCCAGGTGAAAACCCCGAAGGATTTGACAGAATTGACAGCCGCCCCTTATCAGAAGAAGACGTTTCTCAAATCTTAATCAACGCTTCTAGCGGGGCTATACCGGCCCAAGCTCCCGAGGACAATCCTTTTCGTATTTCGCTTGCCGGCGCACAAGAAAAGACGGCATTGCTTCGCTTGGGTGATGCGTGGCATCTTCCTCAAGGCGCCACGCCTACGTCTCATATCCTCAAATTACCTTTGGGCCTAATCGGAGGATACAAGGGGATGGACATGCGCACCTCTGTCGAAAACGAGTGGCTATGCGCACAACTACTCAACGCGATTGGATTTGACGTGGCGGCGACAGACATGTCGTTATTCCTAGGGCAAAAAGTCCTGGTAGTGGAACGCTTTGACCGTCGTTGGATGAATGATAATGCATGGCTCGCTCGCCTACCCCAAGAAGACTTCTGTCAGGTATTCGGACTCCCCAGTGCTAAAAAATATGAGGCCGACGGTGGTCCAGGCATCGTGAACATTCTTTCGACATTGGAGGCTAGCCAAAATCGGGAAGACGACCGTTTGCGCTTCTTGCTGGTCCAATTTGTATTCTGGCTTTTGGCAGCGCTAGACGGCCATGCGAAGAATTTTTCCATTGGGTTGCAACAGGGAGGTGGCTATATGCTGACCCCCTTTTACGACGTACTCTCTTTCTGGCCAGTCATCGGGAATGCGCCAAATAAACAGAGCAAATTCAAGGCTACAATGGCTATGGGCGTACGTGGAAAGAGCATGCACCGTAAGCTGGTAGAAATTCAGGCCCGACATTGGCAAGGGCTTGCCGAAAAATCCGGCCTGCCGGAAGCGTTTGAAACAATGATAAGAATTAGCTCCGAGGTGGGAAACATATTTGAAGCTGTCCGGCCGCAACTTCCTCCCGATTTTCCGATGAAGTTATGGGATGCCATTTATGCAGGTACGCTGGCACAAGCAAAATCGTTTCAGACGGGACTTCACGCCTCCGAACTCGGGGCATTTAGAAATTAATTGGAAATGGATGGTAAATCCAGCTACTCTTTACGCGTCGCTAGAAAATGGTCGGCATAAGAAAATAACCGGCGCGCCGGCAGATGAGGGTTTAAAGGTCATGCGACAACATCGAAAACCAGTCTGAAGCCCAGATGAATACTAAGGGTGGATGCGTTTTCGATTCGCACCGCCGCCACCAAGAATACAAAAGGTCATCCGTCGGGTGGCCTTTTTTGTTGGTGTTCGATATAACGGTGTCGGCCCTTAGCGCGGAACCGCCGCAAAGTGACGACAAAGTTACGTAAGATTTCGCTCGTGCGCCGAAAGGAGGCTATTTCAGGCTCCCTTCCTCGTATCCTCATGTCGCCGAAATCAAAGTTTAGCGACACATCTGTTTCACATGTCGTCGCTGACGACATATCCCACCTACTGCGACACCGCTTTTAAAGCGGCTTGCACCAAGAAGCCCTAGCGGGTCAGATGATGGGATTTCGCATACGCGTCGATGTCGTGCAGCAGACTTTCCGGTAATGAAATATTTAGACGCACCGGCCGCGTATTGATTTTGGAGCGGTCGATAGCGACCAGCATCCAAAAGCCGTCGACATAATTCGGCGTATCCTTCCATTTTTCGATCGAGGAAGCCTCGGGAATATGCGCCTCAACCTCATACATTGTTGCCGCAGAATCCTGCGCCATAGTAGGAAGTTCGTTTAGATCATCGGCTGCCGTAAAGACGCCGGGCAAATCCGGAAGGCGCGCACCATAAGCGCTACCGGCATCCTTCCATACATACATTGGGTATAACATTGTGGCCTCATTTCAAATCAGCGTGTCTCTAGATACTCTTGACCGTACCTAAAGGTAAATCACTGTTCATTTTTAAGATCAGTAGCGATGCAATTATGGTTTGATATCTCATATGGCTGATATCACAATGCGCTATCATTAAACACATGAAAGTAAACACTGAAAAATGTTGCTGGCGACACTCACCAAGCCAACCTTATTCGGCATTGTCTTTTCTGATGGAAGCGTTAATCATTGCGGTTGGAGGCGCAGTGCGCGAAAGCGAGGGATCTCGCGTTGTGTTTGAATTAAACGGCAAACGCCTTTATCCCCATCGTCCGCATCACGGTAAAGGCAAAGCGTTATCAAGTTGAAGAGCTCTGCGAATTACTCACTTCACGAGAAATGACACTATGAACAAATACTATGATTTATAACGGCTACACCGCTCGTATCGAGTTCGACCCACGCGACAATATTTTTGTGGGTCGTGTGTTGGGCATCGCCGACATTATCAGCTTTCATGGCGAAACCGTCGGAGAGTTGACTGCCGACTTTTATCAGGCAGTTAATCATTATTGCTGCCGATTGCAAGCCATAGGCCGCTCCCCCGAAAAGCCAGCGTCCGGTAAGCGCATGTTGCGCGTGCCGCCAGAAGTGCACGCTGCTGCGAGCATCGCCGCTCAAGCATCCGGCAGGAGCCTGAACCAATGGGCTAAGGAAGCATTTGCACGAAGAGCACACGCTTAATCCTGAAGAAGCTGGGAATGCACCTAGGAAAATTATGCCGAAACTTAAATCTGGGACCATCGTCCCCAATCCTGAAGAGGCCGCTGTGATTGATGTTGGCATCGCCGCTGATCGGGACAATCCAGAACTCACAAAAGAGTGGTTTGCCAAAGCCAGGCCAGCTAGCGAAATGTTGCCGCCTGAAATATATACAGAGTTAGTTGCCAAGCGTTGAACGGGCAACTGCTCTCTCAATTAGGCGACTTCAACCTCTTTCAGTTTCATTTGAGGGTGGAGGCCTGCGCGGGAAGCTAGTCTGACCAGCTTATCGAGGCTGAACTGATTAATTTTGCCATGCTTAATCTCGGAAACACGCGCCTGAGTAATGCCCAGCACAACAGCCGCGGCGCTTTGTATCATGCCGCAGCCGCGCAACCAATCATTAAGGCCCGTTAGCAGCACCGCGCGAATTTCTTATTCTGCAGCCTCGTCCTCGGAAAACAGATCATGGAACACGTTGCGCCCCTTAGGCGTAACGTGTTGGGCTTTATGTTCACTGATGGTCATCGTAACCTCTTGATTTCTTGAATCTGTCTTGTGCTAAACGGATATCCTGCCCATTTACGTTCCGCATGGATTAATTATTCCCCATAAAAAATTATGCGATATATGGCATAACATATGGGGCCATACGTGGTTTTTTTAGACGTGTTGCTCAAGCTTGAAACCGCTTTTGGCGGCTAACTTTAAACAAATGCCATACTCTGCACGTCCCTGATAAAGAGGGGACCGGGCTTGATGACTCGACTTACCTACGGTGTACAAACGGCGCAATGCCGCCCTTAACCTATGGAAGTCACAACATGCCTAACATCGTCACATCTCCCCATTTTTACCTGAGAATCCGCCAACCTTCTGCCCGCCGAAATTCTATTTTTGCAGCCAATCTTTTGATCTCGACTGTATCAAACTTAAATGCTCTGAAGATTGCGATAGCACTGTGCTGTTCGCCAATGGCCGATTTTTCCTTCGGCGTTACCGAGGAGATCAAATAATGCGTAAATCAAAAAAGACATCATCTACGCCAACTCCCGCACCAGAAGCATTTCACCAGCCATTCTCATGGCTACTTCCTCGCTATAAAACCGATGCAAACGCGCAGTTTTTTGCGCTGACAAAAGATGTCTGCCACGGCATTGAGACTTGTATTGATGTCGCCCATTTCAGCATGATGGATCGCGATACCGAAGAACTGCCGACGCTGGATATCAATGCCACGGAACGCTTGTTGCGTCTCGCATAGCGGTCGTCTCAAATGCTGGGGGCAATTGCTGCGGTGAACATTGATGGACTGAATGAACAGCATCCGGAAGAACCGACTTAGTTTAGATTAGGGCTGCTGCGCTTGCGGTAGTCGCCGCAATCTTTGATTGTCACGCTGCATCGGTGGGCGTCGCCCGGCGAGCGTCGCCCGACACAGATGCACCGCCTGCGAGGCCATGAGCGCGACTTCGCCAGCGCACACTGGATCGGGACCGCATCCAGTCTGTGGTGCCAGCATTTTTGCTATGATAGCGACTTTCCACTGGTGTGCTTTCGCTGTCTGCGTCGGTTAGCCCTACCAGTAGCACTTATTTATGGAGTAACATTTATGGCCTCATTACAAGAGCAGTTTTTAAAAGCCGGTCTTATCGACAAGAACAAGGCCAAACTGGCCCATCAGGACAAGAGCAAGCAGCAGAAGGTCGAGCGCCGGACTGGCACGCAGAGTGTTAATGAAACGCGGGTGGCTGCGCAAGATGCGCAACGCAAGAATGCCGACCGGGCGCGTGAACTCAATGCACAGCGCGATGCGGCCGCTGCTCAAAAGGAGATCGCGGCGCAGATTGCGCAGATGGTCCTGAAAAATCGCCAAAGCAAGGGTGCGGGTGATATCGCCTACAATTTTAATAACGGGGGCAAGATCGAGCGGTTATATGTGTCTGCCGCAGTCCAGGCGCATCTGATGGCTGGCCGTTTGGTCATCGTCTGCCAGGGCGGCACCCCAGAACTATTGCCCCGGATCATCGCTGACAAGATCGCCGAGCGCGATGCCTCGATTGTGGTGCGGGTAAACAAAACCAGCACCGAGATCGATGCAGATGATCCTTATGCTGCCTTCCAGATCCCCGATGATTTGATGTGGTAACCGGCTTGTGATTTGAAGCAATCCTGGTTTAGCCAGATGAACTTTATGTCAATAGTTATTAAACTTCGGCCCGGACCAACCATCCGGGCATCTCACAAGAGAGCCTTCAAGGCGCAGATTGGCTAGCGATACCCCGCGCCATGTCGCGGCTATTTGTCTCTTTGTCTCTTTGTCTATTAATTACGACAAGAGTCTTCATTCTCCCCGTTATATAAAAATCAACCTATCTATACCGCCAGATTTAGGCGATCATAGATAAAAATATAATTATTCCTAACAGTAGTCCGTCCACGCGTGCCCGAAGTGCGCCTCTGAGTTGCGGTCGTTGTATTTGCGACATTCTTTGCTGCAAATAACTCACATACGGAGGTTAACCATCATGTTCACAGGGCTCACAGCTGCATTGCCGTTAGTTCCCTTTGATCGCGTAGACTCTTCACCAGCGATGCGCACAGCCAGTTTAAGTCAACGCAAAATTGCATTGCGGATATGTGTGGCTTTGGGTGTCATAACCTTGCTATTGCTGCCATTTGCGCAGGAGAAATGGCCGAAAATCCCCGCGTTTCTGGCGATTTATCAAACCACTGTCATCGGAACGTATCTCATCACCGCCTATCAAATGTACGGTCATTACAAAGCCACCCGCTCGGTTGCTTTACTGCACCTTAGCGCTGGTTGTCTGTATACAGCGATCGTATTGGTATTACAGTTTTTTTCGTTTCCCGGCATATTTATTGAAGACCGCGTGTTGTTCGGCGGTGCGCAAACCAGTACCTGGCTATGGTTGTTCTGGCACGGTGGACCTGCGGTCGGCATCCTCATTTTTGCGTGGAGCGAATTGCACCATCCCAACCAGATCACACTGAATCATCAGCAATCTCTGCGACGCACCGCTATTGTGCTGATCGGGTCCGTGGTTATGACCGCTGCGATGGCCACCGTACTTCGCCCTTTTCTTCCTACTTTGGATTCTAACGGCGACTATAGCGGCATTACCAGCACGGGCATCGCTCCGAGCCTGCAAATTTTAATTGTGTTGTCACTGTTTTTTTTGTGGCGAGCCAGTCGGTTCCGTAATGTCTTGCACGTCTGGCTTGGGATCGCTTTAATCGCTCTTTTATGTGATAACGCGATCACCATGGCGGGCGGTAGCCGCCTCTCTCTGGGTTGGTATGCTGGTCGTTTCAGCGGGTTGATTTCTTCATCGGTGATGATGTTGGTGTATCTGAAGGAAATTAACCGTTCACATCAGCAAAGTATGCTGATCGTCGACAAACTTGATGCCGAACGTACCCTCGCCGAAATAGAACTGCAACGATCCTATACGCAGTTGCGTCAACTGTCGGACCATCAAGAGAAGGTGAAGGAAGACGAACGTAAACGTATCGCACGAGAAATTCATGATGAATTGGGCGGCTTGCTGACGGGTATTAAAGCGAATGTGTCCGTCTCGATAGATCGCTCTATGTTGGCGGGTAATCCGTCTGACCCATTGTTGGACGAAGCGGCAACCCAGGCCGATACGGCCATTGAAACCGTGCGGCGGGTTATTGCCGATCTGCGTCCTAGCGTGCTGGATCACCTTGGGGTGTGGGCCGCGCTGGACTGGTATGCAAATCAGATCCAAGAGCGCACGGGTCTGTTATGTCGATGTCACATCGAGCAGGACGCCATGGATGTCGAACTTGATCCAGAACGTAGCACCATGCTGTTTAGAGTCGTGCAGGAATCGTTGACTAATGTGGTGCGTCACGCAGCGGCCTCGAAGGTAACAATAGAGGTGCAGCGCAAGGACGATGCTATCGTTGTCGAAGTCCGCGACAATGGAAAAGGCATCAATACCCATCAATTGCTGGGCGGCGACGCCTGGGGCATTTTGGGGATGCATGAGCGCACACGCCAGTTTGGGGGGAAGCTTAAAATTTCTGGCACCTCAGTCGCCGGAACGGCGGTGATTCTGCAGTTACCGTTACAGCTGCCGTTGGCATAAAGTGCGCGCTCCAAAGACCGCCTTGACCTGATCCTGCATGGCTGAACCTAAAACGTTGCCAGCTCAATGGGCAGATCAATGGGCAGATTAAGGCGGGCTCGCCAAGACTTAAACGAAGCCCCTCTCCGTCAACTGCCGTACACCGTGCGCGTTTGAAATGGATCGTACAGAAACAGCCAGGTCTCCGAGAGCGTTTGATCCTTTAAGCGCAGATACAAACGCATATCGACCGGCTCCGGACCTTCGACCGTCAAGTCGAATTGGGCCCGCCAGTGGCCCGCTACACCGTCGGGAACGGCTTCAGTGAAGACATAGGAGAAGGTGCCACGCGATGCCGTCAATACGGCTTCCGGCTTTTCTCCGAACGCCAGCTTTTCGAGCGGGCCGCCTAAAAATTCGACCATAAACTTGCGGACATTTTTCGGCCGCGGTTGGCCGGGTACGCCACCATTGCCAAGTCGGGTCGCCACGCAACGCGCAAGGGTGCTGGGGAATGGCTCGTCCTTCTGCCAATCCAGTTTATAACGTAGGCGATAGCTGTTGCCCGCTGCGGCTTTGGCACTTGGCACCCACATAGCGACGACGTTATCGTGGATCTCGTCATCGGTGGGGATTTCAATTAATTGCACCGCGCCTTGGCCCCATCCTTCGAGCGGTTCAACCCAAAGACTTGGACGGCGCTCGTAGTGGACGCCATCTTGGTAATGATCAAAATTGCGGTCACGCTGGAGCAGGCCGAAACCGCGCGGATTGTTATCGCCAAATGCTGACGCGGTGGTTTGTCCTGGGTTATTCAATGGACGCCAGATGTGCTCACCCGCGCCACTCCAGAGCGCCAGGCCATCGGAGTCATGGACTTCTGGTCGCCAGTCGGTGCCAGTGCCTTTGACCGATTCCGAAAACCAGTACATTGAGGTCACGGGGGCAATGCCGAATCGATCAATATCGCGCCGCAGGAATAAGGCGGTGTCGATTTCCATGGTCACGCCAGCACCCCGTTGCATGGTGAACTTATACGCGCCGCAGATACTTGGCCCGTCCAGCATGGCGTAGATAACCACGGTATCGCTGTTATCGTCCGGGACGGTGAAATAGAAATGCGTGAAGTTAGGAAATTCTTCTGACTTGCCCGCCTGGGCAACGTCGATGGCAATCCCCCGCGCCGATAAGCCATACTGATACAGATCACCGATGGCGCGGAAATAAGAGGCACCCAGAAAGGCCACCCAATCGTTCTTATGCCAATCAAGTTTTTCCTGATCGCCACGCCGACTCTCTTGAAACCGAAAGCCTGAGAACCCGCTGCCACGCGGTAGTTCACGTGCCGGGCTATCGTTTGGCATGTCGAAATAACTCTCGTCGTAGATAATTTCGCGCGCTTTGGGCGCCTTTTCGTCGATCAGGTACATGTGCACCGGCGACTGAAAAAACCGACCGAGATGGAAAAAGGTCACAGGGAATTGTCCCGGACCATCGGCGAACAAAGCGTAGTCGGTTTTATATTTAATCTGACCGTGTGCGGCGTAATCGATTCTGTCGAGTATGGCACGTGGCGGGGTCGGCTGCGGTTGATAGGGTTTTTGCGCCAGCGCTTTCGCTTGTGCGATCAACGTATCGAAAGAAAATGGTGAAGCGGAACCGAATTTAACGCGATTGGCTGCAATCGCTTCTATCGGAATGCCGAGAGCGACAAGCGTCGCGGTGGCGGCGGCAGAATGGAGAAAAGTTCGGCGATTAATCATGGGCAGGGCAATCTCCAATAAATAGGGGGATGGACAGTCATGGGGCGAACCGGGGCAGTTATTTGCTGAAACTTGCTTCGATCTCCCTTCTTTCAGAAGATAAATCCTAACATGACCGATAACACAGGCGGAGGATGGCGAAACACACTTACACTTTACGAAGGGTATTCAACGCAACCTTGGCGCGTAACTTAGTCAGACAGAATAGAGAAACGTTCAGATCAATCGCCAAACAAGCCAATGACGTTGCCAATCGTGCTACAACTACAAATCGTACTCTTGTCAGTTCTTCCACTTTCGCAGCATGGCTATCAAACCAAATAGATATATCATCGACAAGATTAGATTGATTATAATCACGGCAGAGTGGAAGTGGGAACAGATTCATGCGGCTTTTGGCAGGCGATGCGTCATCATCGCCATTACAACAGATACCCCATGAACGCCACGAACACCACGAAAGCGATGTCTTCCAAGTTTTTATTAGCGGGGTAAGCAACTGGTATGACTATTCCGGAAACACGTTCAACCGAACCCACCGACGCCGATCTCAATTCGGGACCCTCACCCATTCCATTCTGGGAGGCTTTTGTTTTTTGGTTGAAGTTAGGCTTTATCAGCTTCGGCGGTCCTGCAGGCCAGATTGCGATCATGCATCAGGAATTGGTAGAAAACCGACGCTGGATTTCTGAGCGACGCTTCCTTCACGCATTGAATTTTTGCATGGTCTTGCCCGGCCCTGAGGCGCAGCAGTTAGCGACCTATATCGGCTGGTTGATGCACCGCACGCGGGGTGGCATTGTGGCGGGCGCATTGTTCGTGTTGCCGTCTTTATGTATTCTGATTGCATTGTCGTGGCTGTACATCGCGTTTGGTCATCTGCCGTCGGTCGCCGGGGTGTTCTACGGCATCAAACCGGCAGTGACTGCGATTGTGCTGCAAGCAGCCGTCCGCATTGGTAGGCGGGCGCTCAAAAATAATGTCCTATGGGCGATAGCCGCCCTGTCTTTTCTGGCGTTACTGATCTTCAATGTGCCGTTCCCCGCAATCATTGTGACGGCCGCCGTGGTGGGTTATGTCGGCAGTCGGATGGCGCCGGATAAATTCACGCCAGGCGCTCACGCCAATGTCGGAAAATCATTTGGGCCAGCACTCATCGATGACGATACACCGACGCCTGCGCATGCCCGCTTTAGCTGGCGCAGACTGTCCACTATCATCGTTGCGGGAACCCTCTTGTGGACCATCCCAATGGGCCTGCTTACAGCCACTTACGGCTGGAATCACGCGCTGACGCAAATGGGCTGGTTCTTTACCAAGGCGGCATTACTCACGTTCGGTGGCGCGTATGCCGTTCTGCCGTATGTCTACCAGGGAGCCGTCAGCCATTACGGATGGATAACCTCGACCCAAATGATCGACGGTCTGGCATTAGGCGAGACCACGCCGGGTCCCCTCATCATGGTGGTGGCATTTGTTGGTTTTGTGGGTGGGTATGTGAAAGCGTTGTTCGGCCCGGAGTATTTGTTTCTTGCGGGCGCGATGGCGGCGTCGGTGGTGACGTGGTTCACCTTCCTGCCGTCGTTCCTGTTCATTCTGGCAGGCGGGCCGTTGATCGAGTCGACACATGGCGATCTGAAATTTACCGCACCGCTGAGCGCAATTACTGCTGCGGTGGTCGGGGTGATCCTGAATCTGGCGGTGTTTTTCGGTTATCACGTTCTGTGGCCGCAGGGCTTTGACGCGGCATTTGACTGGATGTCGGCGCTGATCGCGCTGGGAGCGATGGTTGCCTTATTCCGGTTCAAGCGAAATGTCATTCATGTCATCGCCGCCTGTGCGGTGATCGGCTTGTTATCGAAGACCGTAATCTTATAAAGCGCATGAAGCGGGAGCCTTCCGATTTTGATACGTTCGGGGAAATTTCCCCGATTTCAAGCAAACAATAATTACAAATCCAGTACCAATAACGGGCTTTTTGGACGCGAAACGCAAGCGGTTAAATAGTCCTGATGTTCTTCGTCTGACAGAATATAGTCACGATGATCGACCTCCCCCTCCAGATATCGCATCTTACAAGTGCCGCACAATCCGGATTGGCATGAGGTCTCGACTTCGATGCCATTGTCGGCGAGTATTTCAATGATGCTTTTGTCCTCTGACATGGCAAACATTGCACCGGTGCTGGCAATTTTAAGGAAAGAAACATCGGCTTTTGCAGAAGCGGCCGTCGCAGTGCTGGCGTCCTCTGATTGAACCGGTTCTGGTGCCTTAAAATGCTCAAAATGAACTGTTTCCCGCGGCCAGTGCTGAGCCGCCCTGGCGCAGGCTGCCATGAAGCCACCGGGTCCGCAGTAATAAACATGGGCACCTTCTTCACGGGTTTGCAGCAGTGCGGCCAGATCTAAACCATCACGCGGATTGCCGCCATCGAAATGAAAAATAACTTTGCCCTTTTCAACCTGGGCGGCGAATTCTTCACGGAACGCGGCATGTTCCTCGCCTTTGGCGCAATAATGCAACTCGTAATCTTCGCCCGCACTTTCCAGAAAATGCGCCATGGCTTTTAGAGGCGTAACGCCAATCCCGCCAGCCAGCAAAATATGTTTTTTTGCGCCCTGTACGAGACCAAAATTATTTCGTGGAATGCTGACCGATACGATATCCCGCACCCGCAGGCTATCGTGCATCTGGCGCGAACCACCGCCACCGATTTCTTCTCGCAGAACGGCGATCACATAACGATGGCGCTCGATCGGATCGTTGCAGAGCGAATATTGCCGGATGTCGCCGCTCGCGAGATGAATATCAATGTGTGCACCGGCGGTGACGGCTGGCAACATTTCACCGGCAGGATGAACCAGCTCAAAGGAATTGATGCCATCGGCCTCGGAGCGGATTTGCCGGATAACGAGCGAGAGTTGGGACAACCCCGGCGACGACTTAGACGACACCGAAGGCGGCGTTGACAGGATTTTCGATGATTCATCTTTCATGGTTTGCCTCTGGTCTTTTTAGTTTTTGGTTTTGATTTTATGCTGCAATGCATCATTGAAATGCACTGCGCCGGCCTTGTTCTGCGATCACCATTTCTTATTCTGCACAACTTCGTAAGACCGTGGGATGAACGCTTTACCGATAATAAATCCTAAAGCCCGACGGCTACTACGTCCAATGGGAATAACGTATGAACCCCATCTGGATTCCATATAAGGTTAGTGAAGATTTTTGCGGCCAATCCAGCTTGTGTTTTGCTTTCGAATTCGGATTTCCAGATGGAGGTCATCCTAAAATTGAATTCGACATTTATAGGGGTGACACGTATCGTTATTGCAGGGACTAATGATCTCACCGAATAATAGACATTGAGGAGACGAACCATGGATACGAAAGTCGATAATGCGAAGCTGGCTGAATCTTCGAAACCGAAGAAACTCATTCCTTACGGCGGCTATTACACAAGCAAAACGCCGGGGCATGACCCAGAACTGACCGAAACCGGTCCGGGTACGCCGATGGGCGAATATATGCGCTCGTTCTGGCATCCCGTATGCATGTCGATTGAGTTGGGCGATACGCCGAAATTCATAAAAATTCTCAATGAAGAATTAGTGGCATTCCGCGATAAAAGCGGTGCCATTGGTGTACTCCATGCGCACTGCGTACATCGCGGCGCGTCGCTCGAATATGGGGCAATTCAAGAGCACGGCATTCGCTGCTGCTATCACGGTATGGTATTTGACGTCGATGGTACTTGTTTGCATGTGCCGTATCCAAAAGGCGAAGAAAAAGAAGCCGCGAAATTTGCTTGCTCAATCCAGCAAGGTGCCTATAAAGCTTTCGAGCGCAATGGTCTGGTCTTCGCTTACATGGGCTCACCGGAAAAAGAGCCACCGTTTCCGGAATGGGAAACCAATTTTACCGTTCACGCCAGCGACAAGTTAGTGCCTTACAGCAACTTTCAGCATTGCAACTGGTTGCAGGTTCAGGATAACGCGGCAGATAATTATCATCCGACGGCATTGCATAACTCGTCCAACGTGGTCGACGAGAACTTTCAGGGCACGACCTTTAACGAGGTCGGTGCGGCGTCGATGGAAGTGGCGCCAGATATGCAGTTCATTCCGATTCATGAAGGTCGTGGATTGGCGTGCGCGGGTGCCCGCCGCGTAGATAAAGATCGCCTGTTTATCCGCGTGCAGCATCAAGCGCTGCCGAATCTTAGTTTGCATGCTTACACCTCCGAAGACGGTGCCGCCAAGAAACTCTTCAGCCGCTTTCATATCGTGCGCTGGACCGTGCCGGTCGATGATGAAAACAGCAAAATGATCGGCTGGCGCGTGATGGGGCCGAATATCGACACCCGCGGTATCGGTGACGAGCAAATGGTCGGCTACGAGACCATCGATTTCCTGGAGGGCCAGGTGGCTATGCGGCGGCCGGAACGATTTGGAAAATATAAGCTGGAAGATTTTCCACCGATTCCCTCTAACCATCGTGAACGCGATTGCTATAAAGATGCGCAGCAAGCACCCGGCGATTACGAAGCAATTATCAGTCAACGGCCTATTGCGGTGCACGCGCTGGAAAACCCGACTAAATTCGATGCCGGGGTCTTTATGTTCCGCAAACTTTTGCGTGATGCTGTACGAGGCACCAATCCTAAAGCCAGTGCAGAACATTTTTACGATTGGCTGCAATCCGTAAAAGGTGCACCGAATAGTTACTGCAGCGGCAATGTGATGGAAGTCGCTGAAGGTGCAACGATCGAAGAAGAGATCGCGCAACGTCGGCTGGTCACCAGACGGATCGTCCAGATATTGACGGACAGCGACAACCTGAAAGGGGATGAGCGTACTCAGTTTGTGATGGAAGGCTTTGAAGCATTGGAGCAATCGACCAAGAAGTAAGCCTGCAAGCCCAACGACTGTCGATGAAAAAAAAGCGTGAGGACCATCGTCCTCACGCTTTTTTTATGCCTATTTGCACGCTTTTTTGTACGCCTTTTGTCATTGCGCCCCACAGTTTTACGCTACGTTTTCCTGATTCCGTTTTCCTGATTCGTTATGCAATCGAGGTCGTTTCGTAAGTCTTGCACAACCTCGAAAAATGCTTTGATCACAGGCGCTTCTCTGCGCTCTGCCAGGCACGCTAATTCCAGATCGATGAACATCGGTGCCTCTGCAATGGTGAGTCTGCGAAGCCGCGCGTCGGGGTAGATGACATCCAGGGCAATCCCCACGCCAACCCCGGCCGCAATCGCTTCGCGGATTGCGTCCTGGCTATCAATTTCTAATACCCGCCGCACGCTGACCCCGCATTCCGTGAGGTAATCATCAAAGACCTTTTGCTGCATCGAGCCACTTTCGCGGGTAACGATTCTCTGCCCTTCCAGTTCCTCTACACGGATATCGCTGCGTTCAAACCACGGATGACCGGCACCGACCAGCAATGCAATCTTTGCGCGTCGATAAGGGACCGAATAAAACCGTTTGTCTCCTAGCCTTGGTAATACCGCGACATCTGCCTGCAGTTCCAGCAAGCTGCCACTCAATTCTCCGGAATTGCCGAATGCCACCGACACCCGCACTTCTGGATAGCGCTTCCCGAAAGCAACCACCATTTGTGTGACCTGCACCGGGTCGAACGCAGCGATCCGAATGCGCCCTTCCAGCAAGCCGCCAGCAGCGCGCAAGGTTTCTTCTGCTTCGGTTTCCAGTGTAAAGATGCGATGGGTGATCGATAGCAGCCGTTGTCCGGTATCGGTCAGTTCGACGATGTGGCCATGACGCGAAAACAGCTCGACACCAAAGCGTTGTTCCAGTGCTTTAACGTGCGTTGTGATACTCGGCTGGCCCACAAATAGCGCGCGTGCAGCTGCGGTAAAGCTGCCGTGCAGAGCAACTGCGTGAAAGCAGCGTAACTGATGAAAATTCATGGCCAAAAGGTCACCCCTCGATCTCTATATGGCCGAATTGTAGAGGACTCTGCATTTCCGTGGTCGCTTCTTTTCGGATTTAGCACAACATCAAGGGCCGGTGCTCGCTATTTTGGTGAGCTGAATACAGTGTAAAAAAACAAAGGTCGCCTGCAGCAGTGAAGCTGAGCGACCTTTTTAACCAATTTCAGACCGTTTGTAGACCAATCAGGTCAGGAGGCAAGCGAACTACCGATTGACCAGCTTTGCAGGTATCGTGAACACCAGCAACCCGCCAATGACAAGACTTGCCGCAAGAAACAGAACGCCGTTGTTGGTGCTATCGGTGACTGTCTTTACCCACCCGAGCAGATAAGGACTGATCAGACCGGAGACGCTGCCAATTGAGTTGGCGAGCGCGATTCCTGTCGCGGCTGCGGCACCGCCGAGGATGGTGGGAGGCAAAATCCAGTACTGAGAAATAGTGCTCATGATGCCCATCGTGGCGAAGGTCAACGCCACCATCGCAACGGTGGTATCCTGCGCATAAATCACACTGAACACTAATCCGATAGCGCCGACAAAACCTGCAATGGCAAGATGCCATCGACGCTCTCCCCGCCGATCGGAACTACGTCCGACGAGGATCATCGCTGCCGTGGCCGCTGCGTAGGGAATTGCGGTTAATAAACCGATGTTGAGCGGATCGGACACACCACTGGCTTTGACGATCGTCGGTAGCCAGAAACTGACGCCGTAAAGGCCCATCGTAAAAAACAAATAGATAAAACTGAGTAACCAGACCTTTGGATTGGTGAAGCCGTCACGTAACGAATGCAAGGTCTTGCCATGCTGATCTGCGGCCAGGTTTTTTTCCAGCATCGTCCGCTGTTGCGGCGATAGCCACTTGGTATCTGCGATTTTATCGTCTAAATAGAAGAACGCGATGACCCCCATTATGACGGTAGGAATGCCTTCCAAAAGGAATAGCCACTGCCAACCCGCGAGGCCGGTCGGGCCACTCATGGTGTGCAGAATCCATCCTGAAAGCGGACCGCCGATGACGCCGGACATGGGAATTCCCGTCATGAACAATGCCGTCACTTTGCCGCGTCGTGATGCTGGAAACCAGTACGTGAGGTAGAGCAATATGGCTGGGATGAAACCGGCTTCAGCAACGCCGAGAAAAAAGCGCATGAGATAGAAACTGGTCGGCGTTGTCACGAACATTGTCGCCGCGGAGATAATGCCCCAGGTCACCATGATGCGTGCGATCCAGAGGCGTGCTCCAACTTTCTGCATGACCAGATTGCTAGGGACCTCAAACAACAAATAACCAACAAAAAATATCCCCGCGCCGAGCCCATAGACGGCTTCACTCAAGTGAAGATCACTCATCATCTGGAGCTTGGCAAAACCCACGTTCACGCGATCCATGTACGAACATACGTAACATAGAAACAGGAAGGGAATGAGGCGCCACATAACTTGGGTATAGGTTGCTGAATCGTCTGCGCGCACGCCGACGTCGTCTACCGTTGAAGTATACATTGTTGTCTCCTGTTTTTTAACCGTTGCCCCGGGTATGCGGTGCATCCCAGGTACTATGTATTTTTTATTATTCAGGTCTGTCTGCTCAGGAAGACAGACCTGCTTACTGCTTATTTAGAACGCTTAATTACTACTTACTACGGTATCTGCCTGACCCGAAAATCAATCAAACATATCCGGCTGCGTTGCGACCAGATGTTCGTAGAGCGGTTGGAAATGCAGCCAGCCGATATAAGCGCTGCCGACGTGTTCGCGGCTATAACGGGCGCGATCTGGCGTAACTAATGTCGGCTTGATGCCACTGGCTTCGATCAATAGCTGTTGCTGGCAAACCCGTTCCAGCGCAATGAACCAGAAAGCTGCGGATTCGATGCTGTGACGGCTAACGGTCATCAAGCCATGGTTCTGATGAATCACTGCTTTCACGTCCTTAAATTGCCCAGCAACGGAATATCCCGCGCCCTCTTCTACCGCTACCGCGCCCGCTTCGTCGTTGATGACGATATGATCTTCAAAAAAGACCGCTGCATCCTGAGTGATCGGATCTAACAAACGTCCGGTAGCGGCCCAGGCGGTGCCGTAAATTGTGTGGGCGTGGCACATCGCGATGATTTCGGGATGCAGTTCGTGAACAGCGGAATGGAGCACAAATCCGGCGCGATTCAATGCATAGTCGCCCTCGACCACATCGCCCTTATGATTGGCAAGGATCAGATTTGATACTTTGACCTGCGAGAAATGAACCGCCATGGGGTTGGTCCAATACAGATTCGGGAATTCTGGATCGCGCACCGTGAGGTGACCCGCGAAGCCGTAATCCAAGCCATGAACTGCAAAGGCGCGGCATGATGCTACTAGTCTTTCTTTACGATGCTGGCGCTCTTGCGCGTGCGTCTCAAACTTCGGAATGGTCGGGAATTTAAGCCCTGTTTGTTTAGGCTGGTAAAGCGATACGCGTTCGATAACTTCAGACATGATCTTCTCCTTAAATATCTCGTTTTAATGCGATGTTTTTATCTATACGATTCAAAAATGGTGTTTTTGAGCAATGTATTTTTGTACTCTTTTTTATTACTTTCATTGCTGTCAATTGCCGGATTTCTACTAACAGCGAATCATCGCTCTGCGGTTACTTTTGCCCATAAGCCTGTGAATATTCACGCAGGGATGAATAAGATGATCATCCAACTTGCAACGCGCCTTGACAAACGATACCTTTTCACTAATGATGAATCCAATTCACCTGTGACCGATGAGAAAATTTCCCAGCTTTTTTTCCTTACGCGCCTTTGAAGCTGCCGCACGGCAGGGCAGCTTCGCGCTCGCAGCAAAAGAACTGCACCTGACGCCGTCCGCGATCAGTCATCAGGTCCATGGACTTGAAACTTATTTCGGCAAACCGCTGTTCGAAAGACTCACGCGTCGCGTCGAGCTGACTGCGGATGGCAAGCAACTGTTGGGCGGACTGTCGCGGGCCTTTGATTTGATTGAATCATCCTGCGCCGATCTGAGTCTGCCGGAAGAGACCGAATCACTTGCGGTGCATTGCACGCCAAGCTTTGCGTCAAAATGGCTGGGGCCGCATTTGCCGCATTTCATGCACGAATATCCTTTGATTACGATTCGGATGTCGTCCAGCGCTGATCCGATCGACCTGATCCAACACGAAGAAATTGATATCGCGATTGCTTACGGTTCTGCCAAAGAACGGTCGGGCGTGATTATTGAGGCGCTGGGGACGGAGGTCATCGCGCCGCTATGCTCGCCAAAGCTGCTAAAGGGTAGCGCCGAGATCGCTCTCAACGAAATGACCCATTTCACCCTTATCGACTCTCAGCTGAGCCCTGTCACGTGGCAGAACTGGTTCGATCTGCATGGCTTAACGCTGCCCGATAAGCCACGATTGTCATTTGACCGCGGATCACTGGCGATTTCCGCTGCGCTGAACGGCCTCGGTGTCTCGCTCGAAAGTACCCGCCTGGCGAAACAGGAGATTGCTAGCGGCGAGTTGGTGCAATTGGGGAAAACAACGTTCCGCCCGCTTGCCAGGGAGATGCATTTTGTGTGTTATCGGGCCGCACGGAGGAATAGCAGAAAAATCAAAGCCTTCCGCGATTGGCTTTTTAGCCAGACCGAGATTGTTTAAAAATGGTCGGCCACAGCATAATAAGAAAAGAGCTTCCGTGCGGTCAGCAAACGGAAGCTCATGGTGAGGATAATTTCAGGCGATTAAGGCTGTTTCGGCCAAACCGGTTTAGCCACTGCGAGGGAGGCCGGATACACTGGAATCGGCACACCGTTTCTCCACTGCAAAATAACGATCTCTGATCCCACACGCCGACCCTGTTCATCAAACTTCAAATGGCCGCCAGCAAAATATTTGGCTGCCCCTTCGGAGGTATCCATGGCACGAATTGCGGCGGCCACTTTCTTGCGGTCTGCGACTCCAGCCTTCTCCAGCGCGTCTTTGAAGATCCACATGTCACCGTAGGTTGATAGGCTGTCTTGTGTCATCCAAGGTTCACCAGTGCGCTTCTTAAAGAGGTTTTCCAGCTTCTCGTCGCCCTTGCCGCCCCAGTTGGCGACAACGACCATTACGCCTTCCAGCATCTCTTTCTTCACGACTTTGAGCAATTCAGGCGCACCCATGTGACCACCATTAGTTACCACAGGAATTTTTCCGGAACCGACGCCCATCTCGTTCATCTTTTCGAGCAATAACTTGGTGTCAGGAACGTTAGTCGTCAGCATGAACGCCAAATCAGGGCGTGTATTACGTAACTTCTGCACCACTGAGGTCGCATCCGCCAGAGGCGGCGTATATACCTGATCGGTCACCAGATTGATGCCGTATTTGGCGAAACCGGTATCGCGCATGCCCTTCGTAAAACTCGCCGGAGACGCGGTATTATCCATGACAATGCCTGCTGACTTTGGCGGCTTGCCGGTGCTGTCGTTCGAGAGTTTGACAAGAATCGGCAAGACCGTTGCTGCCTGTACGCTCGCAACCGGGGATGTCTGGAACACATATTTAAAGCCACGACCGGTAATCTGATCGCCGTACGATAGCGATAACCAAGGCAGTTCGGCACGCTCAGACACTTCGGTCACGGCAAGTGTTAGTGAACTCAGAAACGCACCGGAACCGCCAATAAGATTTGGTTCCTGCGACAGCAAACGCTGGATCGCATTCTTGGCTTTTTCGACAGAATCGCCGGTATCGGCAACCACCAGGCGCATTTTTGCGCCGCCAAGCGCTTTGATGCCGCCCGCCGCGTTGATGTCGTCGATCGCCATTTCGGCGCCTTTGCGCTGTAACTCGCCATTGCGCGCCCACGGACCGGAAAGCGGCACAATCAATGCGACTTTTACATCTTCGGGCTGCGCATAAGCGGCAGGTAATGCCATCATCATGAGGGGCAATGCGGACGCAATCAGACTCGCAACCGTCAATAGATTATTTTTTTTATTGGTTTTCATACTGTCTCCTTATAGTTATAAAATACATTGCTGCAGATTTTTTCTTGCCTGAATTAAATACCTGAACTGAAACCGCGCACTACATGCCCAAGTAAGCCCGCTTAACATCAGGGTCGTTGATCAACACGTCCGGCGACCCTTGTAGAATCACCCTGCCCGACCCCAGCACGTAGCCGTGATCGCAGGTTTGCAAGGCTTCTGCTACGCGTTGCTCAACGAGTAAAACGGCGATCTTACTTTCGCGATAAATTTTCTCAATGCACTCAAAGATGGCGTCAGCGATTGCCGGTGAAAGGCCCATTGAGGGCTCATCGAACATCAACAGTTTAGGTCGAGCGGCAAGACCACGACCAATCGCTACCATCTGTTGTTCACCGCCTGAAAGCGTGCCCGCAAACTGATTGCAGCGCTCGGCCAATCTCGGAAATAGCGTATAGATCTGATCCAGGCTCTGCGCCCAGTGTTGGGTCGCGTCTTTGGTGCGCGCCCCCATTTCGAGGTTCTCCAGCACCGTGAGACTTTTAAATACCTGACGACCTTCTGGTACGTGTGCAATACCCAGATGCGGACGACGCGCAGGCGCTATGGTCGACAAATCGATACCGTCGAAAAAAATGGTTCCAGCGGCGATCGGTACCACGCCGGATATTGCTTTAAAAAGGGTGGTCTTGCCGGCCCCGTTGGGACCAACAATCGCGACGAATTTGCCGTCAGCAACCTCTACATTGATATCGACCAGGGCTTTCAACCCATCATAGGAAACCGATAGGTTATTTATTTGCAGCACGGGCGCTCCATTTCTTGCCGAGATAAGCTTCGATGACGATAGGATCATTGGTAACTACCGACGGCTCGCCAATCGACAAAACACAGCCATGATCAAGTACCAACAGCCGGTCGGCGAGGCGCACCATGGCATGCATGGTGTGCTCAATGATGACCACAGTGACGCCAGTACTGCGAATATTTTGTATGACGGGTATCAGGTGCTCAACGTCGTCAGCCCCCAGTCCAGCCAGGATTTCGTCCAGCAAAATCAGCTTGGGTTTAGATGCCAGGCAACGCGCCAGTTCCATCAGCCGTAACTGCATCATGGTCAAACTTCCGGCCAGGACCTGGACGTCAGCTTCCATCCCCACTTGTATTAACGCCGCTGTGGCGAGCGCGTATGCCTGTTCGTCCCGCTGCTCCTTGGCAAATGCGCCGACGACGACGTTTTGCAGTGTGGTCAAGCGCCCAAATGCACGCACTACCTGAAACGTTCTGCCTATGCCTAGCCGACAAATTTGATGCGGTCTCAGGCCGACAATATTGCGACCATCCCATGCGACTTCACCTTTGGTGGCAGGCAGGATGCCATTGAGTAAGTTGAATAGCGTGGTTTTACCGGCACCATTAGGTCCGATAACACCGAGAATTTCATTTTTGAAAACATCAAACGAAACCTCGCTCACGGCCTGCAGGCCGCCAAACGATTTGGAGAGCGCTTTTACGCGCAGTGCGATCTCATGTCGGTCGCCGTTATGCTGCGCGCGTGGCGTAGGAGCAAGAGCAGAATGAGGAAATGCAGCGCCAATGACGGGGCTTATTTTGAGTGTTTTTCTTTTGGCAAAAATAGCTATTAGCTTTGGTAGTATTCCCTCTGGCGCGAGCAGCACTGTCAAGATAATCGCCAATCCAAACACCACGCCTTGAATTCCTGGAATCTTGTCTCCCAGTTCTGCGTTAAGCAGTTCACTAACCGGCACTAAAACCAGCGCACCGATGACCGGTCCCGCAATGGTGCCGACGCCGCCGAACAAGCTAAAAATTAAGGCCTGCGCGGAAATCAACATACCGAAAACGGCGTTTGGCGTAACAATCAACATGACCACCGCATACAGTCCGCCAGCGGCACCGGCAATCGCGCCGGAGAGCACAATAGCCCGTAACTTCCAGCTAAATGGATCGATTCCGGCGGCTTCGGCAGCGAGTTCATTTTGCTTGATTGCGAGGAGCGATAATCCAAAACGGGAACGCGCAACGCGCAGATTAATGCAGACCGCGATCAGCAACAGAGCGACCGCCAGCACCGCATAGAAGCGGACATCGGCGAACTGCATATGGGAAATCGGGGAGTTCAGATGCCTGGGAAAAGTCACCTCCTGCAAACCCAGCCACTCGAATACATACAATATTCCGAGCGGATAAGCCAACATGGCCAATGCGAAGTAGTGGCCACGAAGGCGAAAGGTTGAGGCACCAATTAATCCGCCGGACAAACCTCCTACCAATGCGGCGATGGGAATCCCAATCCACGGAGAAATGCCGAGTTTCACTTCGAGCAGGACGACGGTGTAAGCGCCCAGACCAAAAAATGCGGCGTGCCCGAATGACATTAAACCCGAATAACCACTGAAAAGATTCCATGAGACTGCCAATGTTGCCCAGATTGGCGTCAGGGTCAATATCTGGCCATAGTAAGGATCGCTTACCAGCATCGTCACCGCAAGATAGAGAACGGCGAATTGCACAATCAATTTGATTGCGCTGCCTTTGGCGGGCTTAAAAAAACTCGGCAGTGCGTGCGACAAAGGATCAAGCAGGGAAGTACGTACGGAAGCAAACACAGTATTAAGCACGGTCGACAGTCCTTCCAAACAGGCCTTGAGGCCGCATGATAATGATGAGCAGGAACACGACGAAGATGGCGGCGTTTTGCAACTGCACGGGCAATACTAATGTGGACAGTTGCTGTACCAGTCCGATCGTCATGCCGCCCCAGAATGCGCCGGTGATGCTGCCGATGCCACCAAGTACGACGCCAGCAAACATGATCACCACAAATTCCACACCAACGTACGGCTGAAATGGATAGGAGCTGGCCAGCAGACCACCTGCAATGGCAGTGATAGCGGCACCTAAACCGAATGCAAATCGATGCGATCGGCCCACGTCGATACCCATATAGATAGCGGCTTCGGCATTGTCGGCCGCCGCACGCAATGTTTTGCCGACGCGGGTGCGCGTGATGAGCAAGGCGACGGCGGCCACAACACATAACACCACCACAAACGAAACCGTGCGGGCTTTGTTGAGAAATATCGAGACGTCGGGGCCGATCAATGGCCCGATCTCCCAGGCCGTTGAAGACAATGACGTTTGAATGGTGCGCGGCTCGGAGCCAAACAGGATCAGTGCGCCGTTGGACAGAACCAGTGAGAGACCCAATGTAATGGTTAGTTGCGGATAATGGCCATCACCATCACTGCCCGCGACCCGCGTGCCAGTGACGCGGCCCAGAATTAACGGGTGAAGAATGATGGCAAAGATATATACCACGGCGCCAGCTATCAGCGCGCTAATAACCGGACTGGCATAAGGCCCCAGTGTTGATCCAAACGCGTTACCGATCAGTTTGAATATGAACAAGGCGACATACATACCCAACATGAGGAATTCGCCCTGGGCGAAATTGATCACCCGCATCATGCTGAAGATAAGTCCGAGGCCGACACACATCAGACCGTACACTCCTCCTACGACGATCCCGGTAAGAAGTACCTGAAGAGCATTTTCGAGAAGTACCAATTGAGGATTCATGCGAACCGCTCCAATAAAAACATGCGACGTTTTCCTCTGTTGGTTGACTTATAACCAAGCGCAGCAGGCGTTTATGGGGATAAACTTGACCATTACCTACCAGCAACTTGCATTGGTTATACATCAAAATAAAATAGCTTGTTATACGAAAAAGAATAATACACTACTAAATAGTACAATTAAATAATTTATTGGTATTTTTTTATACCGCTCAGTATGATATTTCTAAAATATTTATCAAATAGGGAATAGGTCGATTTAGCTATTTGCGACAAGAGAGGCGCTGCGTATGAGAGGGCAGGTTTTTTGATAACTGCGGAGAGTAAATTACATCAAATATTGCCACCTCAATGGCGATGATGGGCGCATAGATAGAACGTCGGCGTGACGCTTTAATGCTCGCTTCGGTGACCGGAGTCAAGCACGGTGAGCGTTGCTCCGTGCAACGGGAAGGAATAATGGATGCGTAGGTTTCGCTGCTGCCCACGCCACTGACCAAAAATCGAATGCCATTCCGCGCAAGTGGGCCGCCGAAACACTTAATTACTTCCAAGAAAATTTGCCACCGGCGATTAGAAAATCTGAATGCGCGCAGTGGCATACGTATCATTTATTTTTTTCACACCGTTGCAGACCGGTGCGCATGATCTGTTCGTGTCGTTATTTAACTTGAATCATGGCAAGCACCAAATCCGCCATACGTTCAGCCGTTTCAGGCCCCGTTAAGCGTCCGTGCGGACGATACCAGGCGTACGACCAACTTACAATACCACCGACGGCAAGCGACGCCATCTTGATATCGTCAACCTTGAACTCGCCCGCGGTGACACCGTCGGTCAGCAGTTTGCAGAGCTTCAGGTCAAATTCGCGACGCATGTTTTCAATCGCATCGGAGTCTTCCTTCGACAGATGCTTTTGCTCACGCGTATAGATCGCGATGTGCTCTTGATTCTCGAGCACGGCGAGCATAAAGTCGCGCACCAGGGCCCTCACCTTTTCAGTGTTTGAGCCATCGGAAGCAACCACTTGATTCAATACATCAAGCGAGGCGCGGATGCCGAGGGAACATATTTCCGCGAGCAAGTCATTCTTGGATTTGAAATGGGAGTAAATAAATGGCTTGGTGACGCTCATTTTCTCAGCCACGGCTTCTAACGTTGTATTGTTGAAGCCGTTGTCATAAAACATTTCGGCAGCTACCGCAATAATCCGTTCACGCTTAAGCCGAGACACCGCATCACGAATACCTTCAATGACATTTGGCTTGGCCGGTTCACTCGCTTTAATTGAGCCGGAGACAGCCGCCTTCGGCTTCGCGGCTGGCTTTGGCTTCACCGCTGCCTTGGGTTTCGCTTTGCTCACTGCCTTAGGCTTTAAAATTTCAAGCGGTTTGACGGTTAATTTAGTTTTTTCGGCACTGATCGGCACGCTCTTACGAAGTGGTAGGTTTTTCATACTGTATAGTTTAGTTGGATACTTACTTATTTGTACAGCAGAATATATATCACAAGAAATAGACGAATACACAAATTTCGTCATTTTCCGCTTAAAAATGTGACCACCTCGTAAGTGCTTCAGAATGACCCGTAGAAAAAAGACGCAATCATATCTCACGCCTGGCAAGAAAACTTAACACGTACCAAAGCGGTTGCGAACGTTTCTCGACGCCCGCGAACTAAATGCAATGCAGCAACTTTGCTCATCGCCGTCAGGAAACAGGGGACATGCCTGAAGTGAGGTAGTACTGAAATATCACTGAAATATCAACAATGTTTGGATACCGTCTCAATCGCATATTGATCCCCCTTCTCTGCTGACCTCCTGATAACTGCATCCACCCCTCATCAGCGCTGCCAACCCCATATTTTATTTAACAAAACGCCGCACATTGCAGAAAAGATTCAGTGTTTAATTACGCGCGAAGATGAGGTTAAATTTTCTCAATAATTAAAAATTTAAAGAAACTTTAACCAATCGTAAATAACAGTGCGATGGAAAAAATAAATAACTTACATTAAGTCGGACGACGCATCGTAACAGCGCTTATATTTTAGTATCGATGATCCTCACCGCCCCGGTCGCGGTCATGCCCATAACCACCGTCATGGCGATACCCATCTCCGTACGGAACCGCTACACAGCCGCCCAGCGCCGCGCTCAACAGTGAAAAAAGAAGTAAAAAACAGAGACGTTTCATGGCGATCTCCTATTGATATGCGCTTAGGATTTTTGACGCTGAAACACCGCGTCAGTTCAACAAATATTTGACTTTTAATAAACGTTTAAATTTCTTTGTTTCAATTAAACCACTCCCTTAACATCGTTAACTCAGCTTCTACCTCGTCAACTTGAATGATTGAACGCAAGAAACTATAATTTGAGTAACAGCGCATTTCAAGGAGTCGTTCGGCCCTTAGCAAACTTCGAAAACATGACTGGATTTATCAAGTTGTAATCGATCGAAATAAACCTTTGAAATGGGAATCAGTCATGATGATGAAAACGATACCTGGCGCTATTTTAATTTCCGTATTATCTATTGGTTACGCAGAAGCTCAGGCAGCTACGCAAACATCCACGATGATAAATACGGTGACCATTACTAACAGTTGCACCATTGTGGCAGTTGGTTTCACAACTACTTATGATCCAATTGTCGCGAACGCCACCACGAACCAGGACGTCACCGGCACTGTCACTACACTTTGCACGATCGGCGCGAGTCCGGTTATCACACTTGGTCAGGGCGCCAATTCGAATACAGGCTCGACAGACGCTGTTCCATTGCGTCGCCTTACAAGCGGCGGCGGCACCCCGACGTTTCTAAATTATTCCCTGTTTTCTGACACTGGCCGCACCGTCGCCTGGGGTAACACCGCAGCTACTGCACCAACTGCGGTCGTGGCGACGATTGCACCAGCAATCACCACAATATACGCCCGGGTTCCGTTTGGCCAAACTTCAGGCAAGGCTGCTGTTTATACGGATTCTGTAATCGCCACGGTGACCTTTTAATGACGGAAATGACGAGACGTAAAATCGGCCAGTCCGTCAGGCGATTAATCAGGCAATCGCTTGGCGTGTTGACAGTGGGAGGCGCGGCGGTTCTTAACTTCGCTCCCACCCCTGCATTAAGTGCATCGTTCAACGTGAATCCAGTAGGATTTGATCTGACCGCAGCGCATTCGTCAGGCGTACTTCGCATCACGAACACCGACGACACGCCAGTGCGCCTACAAGTAAGTGCTATCGACTGGAGCACCGACGGGCGTATCGAGGTCCTGAAGGATACCAACGCTTTGCTGTTAAATCCGCCGATATTTTTAGTAGCTCCAGGACAGACGCAGTTTTTGCGTTTCGGTGAACGTAGTCCTTCTAACCCAATCGTCGAGAAATCTTATCGATTAATAATCGAAGAAGTCCCGCCAGGCGGCCCGCAACAGCCGGGGTTAAAGACATTATTAAAAGTCAGTATTCCTATATTTATCGCTCCACCAATAAAACAAGAAAAAATGTCCTGGCAGTTAACGCAGGGACCGAACGGCGTCACGCTAACGGCGATCAATGCAGGCAACATGCATCAAAAAATTGTTGGCCTGCGATTAAATAACATTGATAGCGCTAACGTTTTGGAGATTGCAACGCCAGCGTATGTTTTATCAGGGCAACACAAGGGGTGGTCGCTGGGAAACGGAAAAATTCATGCCGGGAAGGTTCGTGTACGGATACAAACAGACAAGGGCGAGTCTGAAGAGACTCTCACGATGGAAACTGACAAAGTATCTTCTAGCTAGCCTGATTACCTTACAAGGATCCGCTTTTGCCGTACCGCAATTGGCAGCACAGCAACAGTCAGCGCCAGGGTTGAAGCCGAAACCAGAATCGGGATCAGACCTGAGCGTAGAGCAAGACTTATTGTTGGACGTCGTCGTCAACAATCAAAAAGTCGCGGACGCCACCCACGTTTTACGGACCGCGACGAATAAAATTCTCGTCCCTTCGCAGCTCTTGACCGATGCCCGATTGCGCATACCCGATCTCGCTCCCCTTACGCACGATCACGTTAATTACCTTCCGCTGGATGCTATACCGGGCGTGCATGTAGAGATCGAAGCTGCAACCCAAACGCTGAGAATCACCGCGCCTCCCACTGCCTTCATTGGTGCAATATTCAATGCTAGCGGTCAAGCGCCGTTGCTCGAACAGGCGTCGACCACAGGCGCTTTCCTCAACTACGATATCAATTACACCCGTGGTTTAAATCAGAACAACCTTTCTGGGGTCGCCGAATTAGGTATTTTTGCCGGCGGGGGCACCTTTACCAGCCGCTTCATTGGCCTTGATGTGCTGGAAAAAAGTTCAGTATTCCGACTGGACAGCCAGTACACCCGAGACTTTCCCGCGCAACAGTCAACTTTGGTCGTCGGCGATAGCATCACGGGCATCAGCTCCTTTTCGCGGCAGGTCTATTTTGGCGGATTACAATGGCACACAAAATTTTCGACCATTCCCGGTTTTCAAGCGATTCCACTCCCCACATTCAACGGTACGGCTGCGGTGCCGTCTGTTGTCGATATTTACGTCAACAATATTTTGAGACTCCAGCAGCCGGTTGATACAGGGCCATTTGCGATCAACAATTTACCCGTCTCTGCTGGTCAGGGTAACGTTCAAATGGTGGTCCATGACGTACTGGGACGCCAGCAGGTTTACACCCAGAGCTACATTACTAGCGCGCAATTATTACGACAAGGAACCAGGGACGAATCCTATGAAATCGGTGCGATGCGCAACAATTTCGGCAATCAAAATAGCTACTACGGTGAGTCTTTCAGTTCCGGCACCATACGTTACGGGATCAGCGACCGCCTCACCGCCGAAGGCCACGGCGAAATCATGCGAGGACGCCAATCGCTTGGCTTTGGCGCTGCTGCCGCCCTCGGTAATTTTGGCTTGTTGAGCGCAGGCCTTGCGGCCAGTTCTTCGGAAAATGGGCGCGATACGCTGCAATACCTTCAGTTCGATCGGCAGGGTGACAAATATGCATTTACTTTGCGTTCGCAGTTCGCAGGATCACGCTTTTGGCAGCTCGGCCTGGACGATAATACGCTGGCACCAGCGGAGCAATTGCAAGCCCAGGCGAATGTTTCAATTACGCCCAGGACCAATCTTGCGTTCGGCTACGTCAACCAGATTAACCGCGGTCAAGACAACGTACGCGCCATCAACTTCGGGGCAAGTTATAATCTGCATCAAAGCGGCAATATCAGTGTCGGATTACTGAAGTCACTGACCGAAGACCGCCCGCTGTCAGTCAACATCGTATGGGTTATGCCGTTGTCGCATCAAAGTACGGCACAGGTAACTGCAAGCGGCCAACAAGGCAGCAAATCCCTGAGCGCGGAATATCAACAGGCGGCACCACAAGAAGGCGGCTGGGGCTATCGTGCGCGCGAGTCGATACTCGACAATAGCGGACAAGATATCGGTGTCAATTACATCGGCACCACGGGGGAATATACCGCTAACGCCAACCGCATCGATGGTCAAAGCAATCTGCAACTGGAAGCCCGCGGTGGTATCGCTTTGATGGGCGGGCATGTCCGCGCCACACGATGGCTGGATCAAAGTTTCGCGATGATTGAAGTGCCGGTCTCGCAGCCGATCGATATCTACGCCAACAATATCAAGGTGGGTCAGACCGATAGAAATGGCGTTGGCTTCGTGCCACGCCTGATACCGTACGAGAATAATAATGTCTTTCTCGATGACGCGGGATTACCGATGTCCATGACACTGGACATGACACATAAATCCGTCGTACCCGGACCGCGATCAGGTAGCCTTCTGACATTCACCGCACGTCAAAACCAAAGCGCTACCGTGATTCTTCGGGACGATCACGGCGCGGCGCTCCCAACCGGAACCCGGGTTCGGGCAAATGGCGATCAGGCGGAGCAGGAGGTTGCCTTACGCGGAGAGGTCTTTATTCCGTCAATCATCTATCCGGCTACCATCACCGTTCTCAACACCGACGCGCAACCACTCTGCAACATCGACATTCCCGCATCAAGCCAACCGCAAATGCTGCCGGTACTGGGGCCCTTTTTATGTCACAGGGAGACCAAATGAAGATCTGCTTGAATTGGGCTTTTTCGATCGGCCTGCTATTAACCCCGCTAAGTATTAACGCTGCGGTGATTACGACCTGCACCGTGTCCACTTCCGCGGTCTCTTTCTCTAACTATGTTGCGACGGCACCAACCAACAACGATGGACTCGGCGATGTCGCAGTCACATGCACCGCTCAGGTAGCTATCGGCATTGGTAGTTACGTTATCGGCCTCAGCACTGGCAACGGCACCTATGTGAACCGCAAACTCACTTCGGGACCAAATTTTCTCGGCTATAATTTGTTCAGCGATACCACGCGCTTATCGGTATGGGGAGACGGCACCGCAGGAACCCAAACGGTCTCGGATTCTTATCTCATCCTCCTGACACCAACCACCCGCCATTACACCGTGTATGGACGTATTCCACCTGGCCAGAGTCAACCCGCCGGTACTTACACAGATACCGTGACCGCAACCATCACCTATTGAAACAGCAAAACCTGTCAGGTGATTGACGCTCGCGCGGAGGCTATCGAGGCTTATCGACAAACTTATAAAGCTTCCTGCAAAAACGCCAGAAAACAACTGATCCGCTGGGTTAGCTGCGTGTTGCGATAATAGACCGCATGAATTTGCTGATCATCGCCGTTGTAGGCGTGCGTTAATATATGCTTCAAACGCCCTGCAGCAATATCCTCCCGCGTCATAAAGTCCGCCAGACAAGCGATCCCCTGGCCGTACAGCGCAAGTTGCCTTAACGTTTCACCGCTCGAAGCAATGAGCGACGGTGAAATCGCAAGATGCTCACCACCGTTATGCCGAAGCGGCCACACGTTACCCGCATCATATTGAGAAAACCCCAGCAATTGATGCTGCGCAAGGTCCTCCACGTTAGCTGGTGTGCCGTAGCGCTGCAAATATTCGGGACTGGCTAATAAGTGCCGTGGGCTTGCCCGCAACGCGCGCGCGCGTAGCGTGGAGTCCTGCAGCGGCCCCATCCTGATCGCAATATCGGTCCGATGCTCCAATAAATCGATGATCTGATCGTTGCTGGTCAGTTCCAGCGTGATATCCGGATACATGGCCCGAAACTGCGCCACATGGGGAACGATACAATGCAACATGAAAGGCGATGCGGCATCGATACGTAGTCGACCCGCCAATTTTTGGCGACGCAGCTGGATCGATTCTTCCGCCTCGTCCATGGCGATAAGAACGGCGCGTGCTTTCTCTAAAAACAGCTTACCTTCTTCGGTCAGCACCATACGTCGCGTCGTCCGGGTAAGTAACGACGTGGCAAGCTTTTCCTCCAACCTCGATAGCGCCCGACTAACGCCGGAAGTGGTTTGGCCAAGTTGTGTGGCGGCCGCGCTTAACGTACCGCTGTCGATCACTGCAACAAAAACTGCCATATCGTCTGAGTTAATTCGCATGGAATCATTTCACTGTTGACTTAAAATCAAAATTCATTTGATATTACCGCTATTTTTCTCAACAGAGTATGCGCGCATAGTGCGCTTAGTTCGCTTAGTTCGCTTAGTTCGCTCAGTTAGCTTAGTGACAGCTTGCGATTCAACGACGAATCTAACGGCACATCGTTGCCACCTTTGAATAGGAAAAATATGAACGTATTCATTACCGGTGCTACCGGCTTTATCGGCGGCTCTGTCGCAGCACGTTTTATGGCAGAAGGCTATCAGGTGCGCGGTTTGGTCCGCACCGAGGCGCAAGCCGAACGCCTGCGCTCGCTGGGCGTGACACCTGTCATCGGGACGCTCGACGACGCTGACATTCTGACGCGAGAAGCCCAGCGTGCTGACGCAGTAGTGAATGCTGCCAGCTCCGACAATCTGCCTGCGGTGGAAACCCTGCTCAATGCGCTCGCGGGATCAGGAAAGGCCTTTATTCACACCAGCGGATCAAGCGTGGTCGGCGACGATGCCCGCGGTGAATGGACCTCTGAGAAAATTTTTGATGAAGACACTGTTTATACACCAGCCCCCGAAAAAGCCGAGCGCGCCGCGCTCGACAAACTAATCATCGATGCGGCCGCACGTGGCGTACGCTCGATCATCCTTTGCAATACGATGATTTATGGAAACGGTCTGGGACTCAATCCATTCAGTGTTCAAATACCGCCATTAGTCGCACAAGCGCGCAAAAGCGGCATCCCACGTTATGTCGGACAAGGTGTGAATATCTGGTCGAACGTGCATATCGAAGATGTGGTCGAGTTATATTTTCTGGCACTCAAAAAAGCCCCGGCTGGATCATTCTTTTACGTCGAAAATGGCGAAGCTTCCTACAAAGAAATCACCACTGCCATTGCGCAACGGCTGCAACTTGGGGCACCTCAACCATGGCCGGTAGAAGACGCGATCAAGGAATGGGGTTTTGGACACGCCGTGTATTCCTTTGGCTCCAACAGCCGTGTCTCCGCCCAACGTGCGCGCACTGTACTCGGCTGGATACCGAAACACACCTCAGTCGTCAAATGGATCGAGGATGACATGCTGATTCGCGAAAATTCTTTGTAGGTTTTAGCCGTCTACTACGCTGCGCCGACTTCAGGCGGCCAGCTTTTTCGGGATACTTTCCCAGCGCACGCTACGCACGCTCTTTTCCAGGCCCAGGCGCGTCACCAGCCGCACTACCCCGGCGCGTTCTTGAATTGTGCATCGTATTTCTAGTGTAATGCGCATTAGATTTCCCTCGCCGACGAGCACGCCCTGATAGATGTGAATGGCAGAACCCTGACCAATCTGATGTCGGATTAGTTGCTCAATGTGATTAACGTTAGCGCTGCGGCATAGCGCCACCACGCGATAGGGCAAGCGCTCTTCTTCTGCAGCCTGGAGATTCACGGATAGGCTGCCAAAAGGCCGATGATTTCTAAAGAATTTTTCCCATTTTTCGAGGTGCATGGCGGTCTCCTTTCTATATCTCTGCATCGTTGAGTACGGCCCAGCGCGCGGCACTGACGCCTTTTTCCAGGCTGACACGACTGACGATTTGCTCTAGCTGCAAATGATTGCTGGGCGACGTTATCAAGTCGGCCCGCACCTCTAATTGCGTGCCTGAAGGCAGGTCTTCGCTATGCAGTGACTGGATCATCAGGTGCGGCATGCCATTGAGCATATGCAGCATCAATGTTCGAACCTGAACTTCGTCGTCCGGACGGCAGACGATCGAAAGGCGATAAACCTGTTCAATCTCGGTCGCGCCCTGCAAATCCTGGCGGTTAATCAAGTGCGACACACTGCGCAGTAACACATTGGTGCCCAATATTGCGGCTGCTCCAATCGCTGCTTCGGCCGGATGCCCGAGGCCACATAACACGCCCACTGCCGCCGAGCACCACAGCGTGGCTGCCGTATTCAAGCCGCGTACGCTGGCACCTTCGCGCATGATCACGCCGGCCCCTAAGAATCCGATGCCGGAGACGACATAGGACGCAATGCGGGTGGCTCCCTGTGGGTCGGATTCAAACGCTGAAACCATCACAAACAGCGACGCGCCGATCGCCACCAAAGCATTCGTACGCAACCCTGCCATGCGTTGACGCATCTGACGTTCGGCACCGATTAGTGCACCGAGGGTCAGCGCGAGTAAAACCCGGACTAAAAATATTTGCCATTCCATAATCAACACCTCGCCATCGCTTTCCACGCATCCGATAACGGCTGCGCGGACAATCGGTAGTCATTTGACACACCTTTTCAGGAGGCGTCAACAGACCACTAAGATCAATCAAAAAGGATGGGGGTATGCGGAAGGTGAAAGAGATCACCGATTTTGCGATACCACAGCCCCGGCTTGAAGAACGGCTTACAACGAATCGATACAAATCGAATCAGATCGTAATCCATCATCACAACTTGCGGGCTGTAGCGAAATGAGGTCTGCTAAGGCTTAAGCGAATTGTGCCGGACTGTTTGCCCACCCACAGGGTCTAGAACTACTGTCCAAAATTGGAACTCCAATAAACATATTGAGGCGAAGTTTAGTGAGGTGGGCGTTGCATGTCAACCCTCAAAGATGCATTTCGGCAAGCATGACGGAAAAATCTGCGAGCACGGCCACTCAACTTACAGGTCGGCGTCGGCAGCCAATTTTCGTAAAATGGTGGCCGCGGCCACCAATCCAAAGCTCGCCGTGACGACGACTGCGGAGCCGTAGCCGGCGCAATTCAGCCCGGTTACCGAGGTGGATGTAATAGGTGCTTCCGCACCCTCTACCGCGCACACCTGTTCCTTTATCGGAAGGCGCAATGGTTCAGTCGAAAAAACCGCGTCTATGCCAAATTTGCTTTTTTCACCGCGTGGAAAATGGTGCTCCGAGCGTAACAATTTACGCACCTTGGCCAGCAACGGCTCTTGCTCCGTGCGCGCCAAATCACGGACTTCGATCCGAGTTGGGTCGACTTGTCCGCCGGCGCTGCCGATAGTAATCAAGCGCAGCTGATGCTCTCGACAGTAGGCAATTAATGCGGTCTTGGCGCGGACGTTATCGATAGCGTCAAGGACGTAATCGAAATGCTTGCCACCCAGCATTTCTTCCAGATTATCTGCCGTCACAAAATCTTCCACCTCTGTAACCTGACAATAGGGATTGATTTGTTTTATGCGCTCTGCCAGGGCTGTGACTTTGGCCTTACCCAGCGTATCGGTTAGTGCATGGATTTGCCGATTGACGTTAGACTCGGCCAAATTATCCAGATCGATCATGGTTAAATGGCCGACTGCGCTACGAGCCAGCGCTTCAATCGCCCACGAACCTACCCCACCAACACCAATAACACAGACATGTGCCGTGCGAAATTGGGCCAGCCCCGCAGCGCCGTATAGCCGGGCGATACCGCCGAAACGGCGATCAAAATCGATATCCTCTGCGCTGAGTGGAGCGGTGGGAAGAGAGACGTCGACGGGGGAAACGGACAAAACGGGCAAAACTGGCAAAACTGGCGAGGAGGACGAGGACATAAGTTCTTACAAAGAATAGAATATGAATTAATTATCAACTACCAGCAATCCAGACCATCCCTTCAGTGTTCCGCAATTGGCCGTAGCGTCGTTGGCGGACCTATTTTACCGAACCATTCAACCTTCCGTATGTGTGTCACATTAATCTGTAATCTTACGGCGTGGTTCGTCGATCATAACCAGGGCAACAGGCTGGTCAACTACGCCACTCCCTCACGTGTTCTAATATGATTTCTTGATTATTAGCGCATCAATCCAATACGGTCTTCAAGGACCTTCACCGGGATATTTATGGAAAATTCACTTTTCGACACGGCACCCGATTTTGGGCAGCCGATTGCTGTACTGAAACACTGCCACGAGCGAATTCGCAAACAGCTGAGTACGTTAGAGCGGTTGCAGGCGCACCTGCCGGAACACGGTCCTAACGAGGAGGCGCAACAAGCGGCTACCGCTATTTTGCGGTACTTCAATAAGGCCGCTCCGCATCACCATGAAGATGAAGAGCAGGATTTATTTCCGATGCTGACCGCAACGGCTAAAGACGAAGATGCCGCGGTCCTGCAACGCCTGGGTCCGCAGATTGTTGATGAGCATCATCAAATGGCGGACCTCTGGGAAAAATTGGCGCTGCAACTGGTGGCGATCCAAAGCGGTCAGAGCGACGCAATTTCCGGCGCTGATATTTCACTGTTTTCGACTCTCTATCGCTCACATATGGAGACCGAAGAAACCTGGATTGCTCCAATGGCGAAACGTATTTTTAGCGCCGCCCAAATGGCCCGGTTAGGAACCGCCATGCAGCGTCGCAGAGGAATATCGGCATGAATACCGACGCTAAGGACGCAGACGACACTAGCGACACAAACGACCAAAACACCCCAAGCGAAAAAAACAAATCCGCGCTTTCGATAGCCGATCTTCGCACCGATTATAGTCACGCCAGTTTATCCAAATCCGACACGCTCGGCGATCCAATGGCGCAGTTTAAAAAATGGCTGGACGAGGCGATTATTGCGCAGGTCCCGGAGCCGAATTCAATGAGCCTGGCAACCGTCAACGCTGAAGGCAGGCCATCTTCGCGCATCGTGTTGATTAAAAATCTGGATGCCCAGGGGATTACATGGTTCACGAATTACACCAGCAGAAAAGGGGAAGACCTGGCTGGCAATCCCTTTGCAGCGCTTCTATTTCATTGGGTCGAATTAGAGCGTCAGGTGCGTCTGGAAGGAAGGGTGGAACGCGTTTCTGAGGCTGAGAGCGACGCCTACTTTTCCAGTCGTCCACTGCGCAGTCAGATAGGCGCCATTGCCTCAGATCAGAGCCGACCAATCGCTAATCGCGAGTTACTTGAGGCGCACTATCTGGCGGCCGAAAAACAGTTTGGCGATCAGCCAAAACGGCCAAAAAGTTGGGGTGGATACAAACTTATTCCAGATACGGTAGAATTTTGGCAAGGACGCAGATCTCGGTTGCATGATCGGATTGTGTATCGGCTGGATATAAATGGCGTTTGGCAACGCGAGCGACTGCAGCCTTAGCACGCAAAAAATACAGGTTAAACCGGTCACGGATACCCGAGGAAAAATGACTGAACAAAGCTTGAAAAAGCGTATTTTCGATAGTCGCAGTTATTATTCTGAGGAGATTAATCATGTTCTGGGAAAAGAAACTTGAAAACTGGGTGGAAGAGATCCGCACTCATGCCGCCTTACCGCTGCGGCTTGAACTGTGGAACGGTCAGCGCTTCGATTTTAGTAGCGCGGCCTCACCCGACGTTACTATTCGCGTCCCTCACGCCTCCTCTCTGTCTTATCTGCTGACACCCTCATTATCCAATCTCGGCGAAGCCTATGTAGAAGGTAAAATTGAGGTTGAGGGCAAGCTTAAGGAAATCATCACCGTTGCCAACGGACTCGCCGCTGCCTATCTTAAGCCTGAAGGAAAATTTGGCCGGGTCACGCGCAGCATCCGCCATAACAAGACCAAAGATGCCGAGGCGATCCGTTACCACTATGATGTTTCGAATGAATTCTACCAATTGTGGCTGGATCAAAACATGGTCTATTCGTGTGCCTATTTCGAAAACGGCGACGAAGATCTGTATACCGCCCAGATTAAAAAAATCGACCATATTCTCACTAAGATCCAACTCCAGCCGGGCCAGACATTGTTAGACATCGGTTGCGGATGGGGTGCACTGGTAATACGTGCTGCACAAAAATTCGGGGCAAAATGTGTCGGTGTCACCCTTTCTGAAAATCAATTCACGTTAGCAAAAGAACGGGTGGCGCAAGCTGGGCTGTCTGACAAGATCGAAATCCGTTTGCAGGATTATCGCGACGTCACAGGAAAATTTGACCGGATCACCAGCGTCGGTATGTTTGAGCACGTCGGCTTGAAAAATCTGCCGCTGTATTTCGAACGCATACAAACGCTGCTCGAGGACGATGGCGTTGCGATGAATCACGGTATCACCTCGACCGACATCGACAATGGAGAATCGCCTTACGGCGGCGGTGAATTTATTGAAAAATATGTGTTTCCACATGGTGAGTTGCCGCACATTGGGTTCGTTCTCAAAACCATGCAGGAAGGTGGCCTGGAGGTCATGGATGTCGAAAATCTGCGCCGCCATTACGCTAAAACCTGCAGCATTTGGGCCGATAATATCGAGGCCCGCTCGAAAGAAGTCAGAGAAGCTTCTGATGATCGCCGCTTCCGTATCTGGCGTTTGTATCTGGCCGGTAGCGCCTACGGTTTTGAACGTGACTGGATGTCGCTGTTTCAGGTGATATGCCGCAAGTCTGGTCGTAGCGCAGCCTCGTTACCCTGGTCAAGGAATTATATTTATAGCGGGAAATGAGGCGGACAGGCTTTGGATTTATCGGCCACCGGTATTGGCCGATTTCCGCAAGCCTGCTGAGAATTTTTGCAGAGCTGATCGAAGCGACGGTGGCGACGGTCGCCGGTTGGCCGTTCAGCGAGCGCAAGCAACGGATTGTTTATTGCGCTAATCGCGCCGTCTCCACAGCGAAGCGGGCGCGCAGCAGGCGAAATCGGGACGCTACTTTCTATGCCTTCCGACTCAGTGGCAGGCGTAAGATCACGGCCGTTCCGGTCCCCGATGAGCCCGAGATATTAAGCTCCCCACCGAAATGGCGGGTGCGTTCGTGCATCCCGAGTATCCCCCAGGATTCCCCGTCGAGCAACTGTTCGGCGCCAATGCCAACGCCATCATCCTTGATCTTGACAATGATCATGCCCTTGGAATGAAGAATTCGTATCTTTACCTGCTTGGCTCCGGCATGGCGTACCACATTCGTGAGTGCTTCTTGCACGACTCTGAACAGCATGGTGCTTCGTTCGGCATCCAGATTGACGTCAGCGGCACTATCGCTGATGCTCCATTGGCATTGCAGTCCGGTTCGCTCCTCAATCTGTCCTGCATACCACTCAAGCGCAGCCCAGACGCCTAGTTGATCCAACACACTCGGACGAAGTTCCGCTATCACCCGGCGTACCGTTCCAATTGCGGCCTCCGCTTGCTCAACCGCTTCTCGCAGAAGCAGATCTTCCGGAAGCCCAGCCCGCTGGGATCGGTCGATGGAAACCGAGACATTTGCTTTAATGCCGGTAAGTACGGCACCCAAATCATCGTGGATGTCGCGTGCGATGCGTTTACGCTCGTCTTCCTTGATACTTTCCTGATGGTCGATCAACTTCCGCAGCGTTGACCGAGATTGATGCAATTCCGTTTGCACTTCTTCGAGGCTCACTACTTTGTCGGTCAATTCTTGATTTAATCGACGTAGTTCCAGCCGCGCCTGGCGTTGTTCTGTTTTGTCGCTTCCATCGACAAAAATGGCAGTAACCTGACCTGTTGCATCCTTGATTGGCTGGAATACAAAGTCCAGATAGTATTCCTTGAAATGACCATCTTCCCCGTCCTTCAGGTAAACCGACATTTCATAAGCGAGAAATGGTTCTCCGGAAGCGAAGACCTGATCGAGTATTTCCACCAAACCTTGAATTTCAAATTCTGGAATCGCTTCACTTAACGATTTTTCCAACACGTCATACCGCGAGAAAAGGCGCATAAAGGCAGCATTGACAATGTCAAACACGTATTCAGGCCCCTTGAGCAGGGCCATAAAGCTAGGCGCGTGATCGAACATGTGCCGGAGTTGACCGGCCGCGAATTGACTGGCCTTTAACAGCGTAATGTTTTGGCGCTCGGCGAGAACCCGGCGCGTGGTTTCCATTGCGATCACAAGTACACCGCAGACGTCACCGTCTTCGTTACGGATAGGTGTATAAATAATCGTAAAGTAACGCGTTTCAGAAACACCCGACGGCGCAATGACCAGCTCCTGATCTTCCAGATGCACCCGCTCGCCAGTGGCAAAAACACGGTCATAGATAAGGACATTGAAGTCCCATACCTCTGGCCAGCAATCCTTAGTGCGCTGACCAAATGCGAGCGGATGGCGCAGCCCAAGAATGGGGCGATAAGCATCGTTATAGATTTGAATTAAATCAGTCCCCCAGAGCACTATCGTCGGCAACGGGGAATCGAGCGCCATCGTGACGGCAATACGAAGGCTCGGGAGCCATTCAGAAATAGGTCCAAGCGACGTTTTGGACCAATCCAGTTGGCGCACTAATGCCGCCATTTCCCCTCCCTCGGGGGGCCAGGTATTCGAAGCAAAGAACAAGTAAATTCCTAATAGGGTTTTGCTGTTGCAGCACAATGCGTGTGGATGCCAAACGGTCCTGCGTTCCCTCAACGTTCCAGCCGCCAACGGCAACTTGCGACCATAGAACGTTACCATGCCGGTACTAGATACGCGCTCTATCACTTTGCAGAGCGCAATTGATATTAAGCCTTTACCTTGTCCATAAAGGTTTTTCTTAGCTTGGCGACTTTTGGTGCCACGATAAATGCGCAATATCCTTGAAGAGGATGTTGCTTGAAATAGTTTTGATGGTATTCCTCTGCCTTAAAGTAAATCTCGGCCGGCGCAAGCTCGGTCACAATCGGGGCATCCCACACGCAGGCCATTTCTGCCAGCACATGCTTCGCTGTTTCCTTTTGGTCAGGCGATTGATAATAAATAACCGAACGATATTGCGTTCCGACATCATTACCTTGCCGGTTAGGCGTAGTCGGATCGTGAATGGTAAAAAATATCTCTAACAAGCCACGAAAATTGATGACGTCATTGTCAAAGGTGATGCGCACTACTTCGGCATGACCAGTAGTTCCATCGCACACTTGTTCGTAAGTGGGCGCATCTATGTGACCCCCGGTATAGCCGGATTCAACATGTTCGACCCCTTTGATTTCCTGATAAACCGCCTCAAGACACCAGAAGCAACCACCGCCTAACACCGCAGTTTCGTTAGCCATACCCATTCTCCCTGTGGAATATCATTTATAGTGACTTTAACCTAGATTCGATTCCCGCATTTAGAAAAACGGGCGAAAAAAAAACTTCGATGTAATCGAAGTTTTTTATTAAAACATGCGCCAGACCTTTGCCTTACCGCTGTTTCCATGCGTACTTTTGTTCGCATTCCTGCACGAATTTTGGTACGTGCAGGGTTTAACGCAAATGCCTTTTAGAACTTATAGCCGACCGACAAGAAGCTGACGATTGGATCCAAGGTCAACTTGGTGGTGCTGTGTACATCGCCAAACGGTGTACTTGTAGTCAAGTCTGCTTTGGTTTTCAACGGAATGTAAGAGACCGAAAAGCCGACAGACCAGTGGGCGTCAAAGTTGTAACTGGCACCGGCACTGATCACGGGGGCGACAGAGCTACTTAGATCGGCGCTGGTCTTGAATGCAGTGGTTTGGCCTCTGCTGATGAGTCCACTCAATTGCTGCTGGAAGCCATTATCCAATTGGATATCGGAATACCAGACGTACGTTACCCCTGCACCGACGAATGGGCGAAACTGGCTGGTTTTGTCACCAAAATAATATTTGACCAGAACAGCAGGGCTCCATTGCTTTGCCGAGCCGATATGTGTGCCCTGAAGGCTACCTTGGCCGTCCAGTTTGAATTTTGGTGGGATACCGGCGTCACCAGACAGCACCCAATTATCGGTGAAAAAATGACTGAATTGCAAACCTACTGTATCTGCGTTACCTACGCCGGCGCCTGAGTTGGGAATGGTTTGGCCGCCGACCACCAGATTTTGACTTGAATCCTGCGGTGCCAAATGGAACCAACCCAATCCAACGACGTTATCGCCGGCCTGTTGTGCCATAGCGGGGAGTGCTGCCATGGTCAACAAGGTTAATGCTGCAAGTTTTGGCAGTGCAGAAAAATATTTCTTCATATGTCTTCTCCAGAATTGGCTTGAATCAAAGGTAAATAGTGCATCGGTAATTTGCTGCATCTACTGTCGCTACTGTTTTGGCACCTGCCGTTGAATTGCATGACAATTATCAGCGGTGCTCTATTATTATTTATTTTTAGATATGAATATAGTGCTTGCCGATGATTTGGGTGTGCACATCAACAAAAAGAACGTGCGTGCTATTTGTATGCTTCACACTATGCCAGTTTTGTTTCCTTTTGGCTATAGTTGTGGGATTTTTACATCAACAGTTAGGGCAAATACTTAAACTGAAGAAATTTTTCTGTACTCACAAAAGCGGCACGGCGCAACCGATCATTAATACCTTGCCAGGCGATATCCTGCGGGGGCGCTTCGACCACGATCACATCGGCATTAGCTTGATCAAGCTCACGCAATGCGGCATATAAATTATGTGCATAACCATGGGGTGCATCGGGCATTGGGTAGTGCGCGACTAACGGGACCGATTTTTCTGTTCCGGCAGAGTAGGAGATCAACGCCAGCCGTTGTCCGGCCTGCCGCAACTCTGTCAAAGCAGTCAGCAAATGGGCTGGCTCTATTTGTAATACCGGCGTATGTGGCGCGTAGTGGGATTCCAGTGTGCCCGAAGCGCGTGGGGCCGCACTGTCAGCTGCCTGCACGGCGACGCCCAACACGGCTGCGATCTTTGCGGCGCTGATATCACCCGGTCTCAATAACACCGGTCCGTGTGTCGCAATACGGGATAGGTCGATGATGGTCGATTCAATGCCGACTTCGCTTTGACCACCATCCAGGACGTAGCCAATCGGGCTGTCCGTCCCATCCCCAAACTCATCACGCACATGTTGCGCTGTGGTGGGGCTGACATGGCCGAACTTGTTAGCAGAAGGACCTGCGATCCCACCCTTCCCGGCTTTAAACTCGCGCAATAAAGCTTGCGCAACCGGATGCGAAGGACATCGTATGCCGATAGAGGTCTGACCGCCGGAAAGCGCGCTGGAAACATGCTCGGCGCGCTGCAAAATCAGCGTCAGTGGTCCGGGCCAAAAGGCTGCAATCAATTGATAGGCTTCTGGTGGAATTGCTTGTGCCCAGTAACCGATATCTGCTTCCGGTGCGATATGCACGATAACAGGATGGTTCGACGGCCGACCTTTGGCGGCATAGATGCTCGCTACCGCTGTGGGGTTCTCTGCGTCGGCACCCAGACCGTAGACGGTCTCACTTGGAAATGCCACCAACTCACCCGCTTCCAGCTTACGTGCGGCAAGCCGAATTGCAACTGGATCAATGACATAAGCATCAGGAAAATACGCTGAAACGGTGTCGAGTGGGACGTCCATTACAAATCAATTCCGAGGATCGCGCAGGCCGCTGTCAGTTGCACATTTGCTTGCGCTAACGTCGGTGCAACAAAAGTAATATGTCCCATCTTGCGGGCGCGCCGAGCTTCAGCCTTGCCATACAAATGCAACACTGCGCCCGGAAGCGCGACAATCTGGTCCCACGCAGGCTCGCGCGGCTGATCGCTGTTAGCCTCAAACCAGACATCACCCAAAATATTTAACATGATCGCGGGAGAATGCTGCCGTACATCGCCCAGTGGCAAGCGCGCCATTGCACGCACCTGCTGTGCAAACTGGCTTGTGATACAGGCATCAATCGTGTAATGCCCGCTATTGTGCGGACGCGGCGCCATTTCGTTGACTACCAGCGCGCCGTCTTCCAACACAAAAAATTCGATACAAAGAACGCCGACGTAACCAAGCTGATCAATAATTGCCAGCGCCGCATTTTGCGCGATCTCAGCTGCTTCCGCGCCGACATTCGGCCCCGGCACAGTGGTCGTGAACAGGATACCGTCGCGGTGAACATTTTCCGCAATCGGGTACACCAGGGCGCGTCCATCGGCACCACGCGCCACCAGTACCGATATTTCATAGGCCAGCGGCAGCATTTTTTCAAGAACGCATTGAACGCCGCTCATGTTGGCATAGGCGATCCGTAGTTCATCGACGCTAGTCACGCGGGCTTGTCCCTTGCCGTCGTAACCCAAGCGCACCGTTTTTAATATGCCGGGAAACAAATCTGCCGGGACGCTATCAATATCGGCCGGGGATGCGATGTTGCGATACGGTGCAGGCAGCACTTTTGATGCCACACCACATTGCGTGAAAAACTCTTTTTCCGCGATCCGATCTTGAGCAATGGAAACGCACGCAGCTTTGGGAGCAATAAAGATTCTATCGCCCAGGAATGCCAGACTATGATGCGAAACATTTTCAAATTCGGTCGTCACGGCGACGCATAACGCTGCCATTTCAGCCAGCGCGATTTCGTCATCGTAATCTGCCAAAATATGCCGCTCCGCGACGTGCGCAGCGGGGCAATCTTCGGCCGGCTCCAACACCGCGACTTTGTAACCCATTGCTTGCGCCGCATGCGCAAACATACGGCCTAACTGACCGCCGCCCATTACGCCCAGCCATGTGGCAGGTGTGGTCGCTGGTATCAAGGGCGCGTCGTTCAAAAAAGTTTGCTTCATACGTTGCTTCGTTGTTAGTTTGATCGAATCTTGCTACGGTATGACTTACGTCGGGGGTAATGTCATGTCGAGTGCCGACTGGGTCTGTCTGGCGCGGAACGCCAGCAATTTTTCCGCCAGCACGTCATCGGTGCAAGCCAGCATGGCTATCGCCGACAGGGCCGCGTTGGCGGCACCCGCTTCACCAATCGCATAGGTTGCAACGGGAATACCCTTTGGCATCTGCACAATCGACATCAATGAATCTTCACCCCGCAGATACTTGGAAGGCACTGGCACTCCCAATACCGGCACGATGGTTTTGGCCGCGATCATGCCGGGCAGATGGGCAGCGCCACCCGCACCGGCAATAATCGCCCGCAAGCCGCGTTCTCGCGCCGTCTCGGCATAAGCAAACATCTGATCCGGCATCCGATGCGCTGAAATCACCTGCGCCTCATGCGCGACGCCAAATTCCGTCAGTATGGCGACGGCGTGTTGCATCACATCCCAGTCAGAGGAGGACCCCATGACGATGCCGATTAGCGGTGATTCTTTTTGGCTTGCGTGCATGATTAATCCTTCAGCTTTTGACCGGTCAGGCTTTCTAACGCTTCCCGGTATTTAGCACCGGTTTTTTCGATGACCTCAGCCGGTAAGTCTGGGGCAGGGGCAGTCTTGTGCCAGGTTGTGATGGTCTCAAGATAATCGCGCACAAACTGCTTGTCAAACGACGGCGGAGAAATACCGACAGCGTAACTTCCTGCTGGCCAGAAACGTGACGAATCGGCAGTCAGGACTTCGTCCATCAAATGCAATACGCCATTTTGATCGAGGCCGAATTCAAATTTTGTGTCCGCGATAATAATCCCGCGTGTTGCCGCGTAGTCAGCCGCGGTTTTGTATAGCTGAATACTGATTTCGCGGATTTTAGCGGAGAGTTCGGTGCCGATCCGGCGTTCCATGTCATCGTAAGTGATGTTCTCGTCATGGGCACCCATTTCTGCCTTGGCCGCTGGTGTAAAAATCGGTTCATCCAGTTTTGCTGCCTGTTTCAGTCCGACAGGAAGTGTCACGCCGCAAATTGCGCCGGTGGCCTGATAGTCTTTCCATCCGGATCCAATGATATAGCCACGCACTACCGCCTCGACCATGATTGGCTCGAGCCGCTTTGCAACGACTGCACGACCACGTACCTGATCCACTTCCTCAGGAGCGACGACGCTCTCAGGTGAAATACCGGTCAGATGATTCGGTACAATTCCGGCCAGTTTCTCAAACCAGAAATCGCTCATCTGATTCAATACCTTGCCCTTGCCAGGAATCGGCTCATTCATCACGACATCAAACGCAGACAGACGATCCGTCGTCAGTATCAAAATTTTATCGGTGCCGACTGCGTAGTTGTCGCGCACTTTTCCGGTACCCAACAGCGGCAACGACGTAATGGAGGATTTGTATAGGCTGGTCATGATGGTTCCAAAAGTAGAAACCAGGCGAGGAGAAATCCTCTCCGCCTGGTCGTGGTATGTCGATTATTGCGCGTTCATCAATTGCATGTTCATCAATTACTTACTGCTGCTTTTAATACAGTTCACCGGCTCACAGCTAAGCGCCTGATTCCGATCATCAATCGGCGCCGCCATTGAAGCACTTATTGAACGATCTGAGCAAGTTCACCCTTTTTGTATTTGTCCGCAATTTTTTCCAGCGACATTGGTTTGATCTTAGCGGCCATACCTTCGCAGCCGAACGCCAGGAAACGCGCCTTGACCACTGCTTTAGCCGCTTCACGGGCTGGCTTGAGATAATCACGTGGATCAAACTTGCTTGGATTTTCAATCAGATAGCGGCGGATCGCACCAGTCATTGCGAGACGAATATCGGTATCGATATTAATCTTGCGAACGCCGTGACGAATACCTTCCTGAATTTCTTCCACTGGAACGCCGTAAGTTTCTTTCATATCGCCACCGAATTCACGGATTTCCGCTAACAATTCTTGCGGTACCGACGACGAGCCGTGCATCACCAGATGGGTATTTGGAATACGGACGTGGATTTCCTTGATCCGCTCAATTGCCAGAATATCGCCCGTTGGTTTGCGTGAAAATTTGTAAGCGCCGTGCGAAGTACCAATTGCAATTGCCAGCGCATCGCATTGTGTTTTCTGAACAAAGTCTGCGGCTTGCGCAACATCAGTCAACAACTGTTCACGCGTCATTTTGCCGTCGGCACCGTGACCGTCTTCCTTGTCGCCCATCATGGTTTCCAGCGAACCGAGCACGCCCAGTTCCGCTTCTACCGTGACACCGATGGCATGTGAAAACTCAACTACTTTGCGTGATACTTCGACGTTGTATTCGTAACTGGCCACGGTTTTTCCATCTGCAGTCAACGAACCATCCATCATCACCGAAGTAAAGCCGGAGCGAATCGCCGCCATACATACCGATGGCGTCTGACCGTGATCCTGATGCATGACTACCGGAATGTGCGGATAGGCTTCGACCGCTGCTTCAATCAGGTGACGCAAAAATGCTTCACCGGCGTACTTACGTGCGCCAGCAGAAGCTTGCATGATGACCGGAGCGCCGACCTCATCGGCGGCTTCCATAATCGCGGTAATTTGTTCCAGATTATTAACATTGAACGCGGGGATACCATAACTGTTTTCAGCTGCATGATCTAGCAATTGACGCATGGATACGAGAGGCATATTGATACTCCTGATGGTAATAAAATGGGTATGGGTCGATGAATCAATATTCACCGATCTTCATGATTTTGAATGCGTTGGTGCCGCCGACTTGCCCCATAGGCTCACCCCAGGTGACAACCACCAAATCGCCGGGTTGCACGACGCCTTGTGCCACCAGTAGATTCTGCGCATCTTTCAGGACCTCTTCACGGTCCGTTGATTTAGCGAGTTCGAGGCTGGTCACATTGCGATACAACGCAGCTTTGCGGCGGGTCTGAACGCTAGGCGTGATCGCAAAAATAGGGATGTCGATGTTATGCCGGCTCATCCACAGCGCGGTCGAACCGGATTCGGTCAATGCCGCAATTGCCTTCACGCGTAAATGATGCGCGGTGAATAAGGCACCATATGCGATCGACTGATCAATCCGGGTAAAAGTAACATTGAGAAAATCGGCATCCAGCTTGCAGTCTTCCGACTTTTCCGCTTCCAGACAAATGGCGGCCATGGCTTCCACGGTCTCGACCGGATAGCGGCCGGAGGCTGTTTCGGCCGAGGTCATTACCGCATCGGTGCCATCCAGCACGGCGTTGGCAACGTCAGATACTTCAGCCCGCGTAGGCACAGCATTGACAATCATCGACTCCATCATCTGGGTCGCCGTGATCGTGAGTTTATTCGATGCGCGCGCCATTCTGATCATGCGCTTTTGCAGTGCCGGCACCGCGGCGTTACCGACTTCCACCGCCAGATCACCACGCGCGACCATGATGCCGTCGGATGCGTCGAGAATGGATTGCAGTACCGGAATCGCTTCAGCCCGTTCGATCTTGGCGATCATCATCGGTTTGTGGTTATAGGCTTCTCCGGCGACGTTCGCCAATTGCCGCGCCATTTCCATATCGGTGGCGTTCTTTGGAAACGATACCGCAACATAATCCGCCTGAAAACTCATCGCGGTCTTGATGTCGTCCATATCTTTAGAGGTCAGCGCCGGTGCGGATAAGCCGCCGCCCTGACGATTAATTCCCTTATTGTTGGATAACTCACCACCGACTTTAACCACCGTGTGGATTTCGTTGCCAATGATGCGCTCAACGATCAGCACGATCAAACCATCGTTGAGTAGCAACACGTCGGCCACCTTGAGGTCGCGCGGGAGTGCTTTGTAGTCTAGCCCGGCACGGTCCTGATTGCCGATTGCACAATCGGAGTCGAGTATGAATTTAGCGCCGTTGAAGAGTTCTATCTTGCCGTTTTCAAATTTACCAACGCGTATTTTAGGGCCTTGTAAATCCGCCATGATCGCTACCTGACGACCACACTTTGCCGCGATTTCGCGCACCATAACGGCGCGATCAATATGATCTTGCGCTTTGCCGTGCGAAAAATTCAAACGCACTACATCGACGCCGGCATTAAACATCTGGGTTAAGGTCGCAGCATCGCTTGATGCAGGTCCGATGGTGGCAACGATCTTGGTAGCTCTTTGCATGACAACCCTTCTGTAAAGTGAGTACTTTAGGAATTACGCAAACTTTCCGGCGACGTGATGGTCTGCTAACGGCATTGGCCACTGTCTCCACCAGCAGGGTTGGCAAAGCCAGTTACCAGATCAATTTTTGTCAATTCTGAACCAACGTAAAAAAAACACGTTATAAGCCAACGTTATAAGCCACGTTATAAAGTCATCGGCTTCGGCAGACTTCAGATTGACTACTATTGCCAGCTTCACAACTTCCAGGCTTCGACTGCGGAATCGGCGCTAACAAAACACCGACTCATGTCCCAAACATTAACTAATTGTCACATCCAGTTAACCCGCGCGTTGCTCCAATATCTCAACCGCGGGTAATGTCCGCCCTTCCAAAAACTCCAGAAAAGCGCCACCGCCGGTCGAAATATAGTCAATCTTGTCGGCAATCTGGTATTTCGCTATCGCTGCCAACGTATCGCCACCGCCAGCAATCGAAAATGCTTTCGAATTTGCAATCGCCAAGGCCAATACTTTAGTGCCTTCGCCAAATTGGTCGAACTCAAATACACCCACCGGACCATTCCATACTACCGTGCCTGCCTGAGCGATTTGCTCAGCCAATATCGCGGCAGTTTTAGGGCCGATATCCAAAATCATATCGTCATCTTCAACGTCTTTGACGTCTTTGACAACTGCCGTAGCCGCGGCCGAGAACTCTTTCGAGCATACGACATCGACGGGAATCGGGACCGATGCGCCACGCTGCGCCATTATCTCAATGATTGCCTTCGCCTCACCGATCAAATCCACTTCGGCCAGTGATTTACCAATTTTAAAGCCAGCTGCAAGCAAAAATGTATTTGCGATCCCGCCGCCGACAATTAAATTGTCAACTTTATAAGATAGCGCTTTCAATATCGTCAGCTTACTCGACACTTTAGAACCGGCCACAATCGCCACCAGAGGGCGGGACGGTTGATTAAGCGCTTTACCGAGCGCATCCAGTTCGGCCGCTAACAGAGGCCCGGCGCAGGCAATCGGTGCGAATTTGGCGATTCCGTGCGTCGTCGCTTCAGCGCGATGAGATGTGCCAAATGCGTCATTAACATAGACGTCGCAGAGCGCGGCCATCTTCTGTGCTAACGCGTCATCGTTCTTTTTTTCGCCTTTATTAACGCGACAATTTTCTAACAATACCACCTGACCGGGTGCCACCTCAACGCCATCCAGCCAGTTTTGCCGTAATTCGACCGGTTGGTCGAGCAGTTCTGACATCCGGACTGCAATCGGTGCCAGCGTGTCAGCAGGCTGGAAGTCACCCTCCGTCGGGCGTCCCAGGTGAGAAGTCACCATGACGGCCGCGCCAGCGTCGAGTGCCTGACGGATCGCCGGGATCGAAGCACGAATGCGGGTATCTTCAGAAATACTGCCGTTATTATTTTGCGGCACATTCAGGTCAGCGCGGATGAATACACGCTTACCTTGTAGTTGGTCTTGCGCGATCAAGTCGCTCAGTCGATTAAATTTCATGTCGATCAGGCAGATGTGTGGGAGGAAAAGGCGCTATTTTACCCCACTCGTTCTATCAAAAACACCGTTTCGGCTTGTCTTGCCTCGGCGCATTATCATTAGGCAACATTATAAGGCGCAGAATCTCACTCGGATTCGTCAGTATAGGAAGCGAGATAATTATCATTCCGATAGTACTCATTCAATCAATCCACCGAGCGAGCGTTTTACACTCATACCCGGAGACCCAATAATAAGAGAAGAAGGCCTCTATTCGCGCAACGATGCAGGATCATCCAAGCAAACGTCGGAATATTAACAATATGATCAACTTGATATCGCGCTTATTAAGCATTGCCTTCCCGCGATATCGACGTAGAAACGCTTTTTCTTTATCGCGGGATTATTACATCGTAAGAAAACCAAAATAATGTTGTGCCCGAACTGCCATTCTTAAGAGTTGCAGGGTGATGAATCCGTTAAAATGTTCAAACATGTTCTTGTTTGTCGTGGCCAGCGCGGTTCGCCAGACTCACATACCATGGAATTTGAGCAAATCATCGCAGTAATAAATTGTCCAGGTTTATGTATGCCGACACATACCGACGAATAATGGTGGAAGCTAAGGTCGACTTCTATAGGAGTCGCCTGGTGACCAACAGGTACAGCGGCGACAGGTTTCAGCAGGCCTTCTAACAGTATCACCGGAGATTTCACTATGTCTATGGCAGACCGCGATGGGAAAATTTGGAAAGACGGTCAATTAATCGATTGGCGTGACGCCAATATTCACGTGTTGACGCACTCACTTCATTACGGCATGGCGGTCTTTGAGGGTGTTCGTGCGTACAAAACGCCCGATGGCACGGCCATTTTCCGGTTAAAAGAGCATACCCAGCGCCTTTTGAATTCGGCGAAGATTTTTCAGATGAAGGTGCCGTACGATTTACACACCTTAATGGATGCGCAACTGCAAGTGGTCCGCGAAAACAAGCTGGAATCCTGTTACATGCGCCCTCTGGTATGGATTGGCTCAGAAAAGCTTGGGATCTCTGCCAAGGGCAACACGATTCACGTCGCCATCGCGGCTTGGCCGTGGGGCGCTTATCTGGGCGAAGACGGCTTAGCCAAGGGAATCCGGGTTAAAACATCGTCATTTAGCCGGCACCACGTCAATGTTTCGCTGGTACGGGCTAAAGCTAGTGGCTACTACATCAACTCGATTCTGGCTAACCAGGAAGCGCTGACCGATGGTTACGACGAGGCTTTGCTGCTGGACACTGACGGTTATGTGTCAGAAGGTTCCGGTGAGAACGTGTTTATCGTCAAGAATGGCAAAATTTACACCCCCGATCTGGCGTCTTGCCTCGACGGTATCACCCGCGACGCGGTGCTGACGATGGCCCACGATAGTGGTATCGAGGTCATCGAAAAACGGATCACCCGTGATGAGGTCTATTGCAGCGACGAAGCCTTTTTTACCGGCACCGCGGCGGAAATCACCCCCATCCGCGAACTCGACAATCGCACCATCGGCGAAGGCAAACGGGGCCCGATCACAGAAAAAATTCAAAGCATGTTTTTTGATGTGGTTGGCGGCAAGTCTTCTAAATATAAAGAATGGCTGACGTTGGTTTAAGTCAGCGAAAATAAGATTCGGGCGTGGGTCTGAAGTTGCGAAAATCAACCGTACGTCCGCTATCGATATCTACCGCATTAGCACCACAATTTAACAAACGGCAATTCGGAGAAATAAATGAGTACAGTAACAAATCCGCAAGCAGTAGTCGAACTCGACGCCAAAGACTTGCCAGCGCATTGTCCCAATCCGCTGATGCCTATATGGTCTTCGCATCCGCGCGTCTTCCTTGATATGAGTAAAACCGGGAGTGCAAAGTGTCCTTATTGCGGCACTAACTATGCGATGAAGCCCGGCGCTGTTATTAAAGGACACTAAAAGGACATTAATCTACGGCGCGTTGAATTTACTTAAAAACCGCTGCCAACTACGCACTGATCTGGCACCGACCAAGCATTAAATAGCATTGATACAGACATCGCACCGATAAAAAATAACGAACAATGCCCCTGCTCGTTATTTTGTATCTAATTTACGCTGTAAAAGGAGCAAGCATGCCACGCGCAAAATTAATCCACGGCACAGCCGATGACACTGAAACCGCATTTTATGACGCGCTGAGCCGGGCCGATATTGACGCCATGATGGCATTATGGGCAGATGATGAAGAGATCGTTTGCGTCCACCCGGGCGCACCGCGTTTGATCGGCCATGCGGCCATTCGTGCTGCATATGAAACCCTGTTTGCGCGCGGCGGTGTCCATATCAGGACCCGCCAGGTCCATGTGTCCCACAACATGTCCACCAGCATACACAATTTGGTCGAGGACATTAACCGTAGTGGCGAGCAGAGCCAGGAGATGCATATTCTGACGACCAACGCCTACATGAAAACGCCGCGTGGCTGGCGCATCGTTCTGCATCATGCATCCATCGCTCCTGGCCAGGCACCCGAAGATATTATGGCGGCAAACCTGCTGCATTGAGACCCTGGAAAAACTGCGCGGCTTAGCAAAAAATGCGGCGCACGTTTTTTTGACGATAAAGCTTCGATGCGTTCGCTGCAAATTTTAGCTATACCGATTTATTTATTCGGGATGCTGATCGGCATGATCAGCCGACACGCCGGTGGCGATAACCAATCAATCTTCAATCGGCAAATTCGGACGACGCAACGGGAACATCAGCATTACGGTAAAGTAGGGCATGTGCCGGACAAATAGCACAATGAATCGCGCCTGACCGGCCTGATAGTACGGCCTGACGGTCGGCGCAATTCTCAACGCCATGCGCACGCCCGCCACGCAAACTTCGGTTGGTGGCTTGTAATCCGTGCACAAACAATTAAGTTAAAACAGATGACCTCGCCCACTTCCAGTTCGCCTTACATTGCCCCATTATGGCTCCCGGGCGGTCATCTGCAAACGATCTATCCCTCAACCTGCATTGTCAAGCCCATCGTGGCATATCGACGTGAGCGCTGGAACGCGCCGGACGGCGATTTCATTGATATTGACTTTGTCGACGGCCAACCGGGCAAGCCCATGATTGTGATGTTTCACGGTCTGGAGGGTTCATCGGACAGCCACTACTCACGAGCAATGATGGCTTATGCCGCTTCGCTCGGCTGGTCAGGCGCAGCGCCGCATTTTCGTGGCTGCTCGGGTGAAATCAATCTGGCACCGCGCTTCTATCATTCCGGCGATACGGCAGAAGTAGATTGGATACTCCGACGTTTGGCAGATTCACGATCACAAAAACAGTTTAGCAAGCTATATGCCACCGGGGCCTCTCTCGGTGGTAATGCACTGCTGTGTTGGCTAGGCGAATCACAACGGCAAGCCAGCATGATAGACGCTGCCTGCGCCATCTCCGCACCAATTGATCTCGCGGGCGGCGGGACCGCCTTATCGCATGGCTTTAATATGCTGTATACCCGCGTTTTTCTGCGCACCATGAAAACCAAATCACTCGCCAAACTGGCACAATTTCCGCGCCTGTTTGATCGCGAAAAAATGCTCAACGCCCGCAATTTGCATACTTTCGATAACGTCGTGACCGCCCCGCTCCACGGATTTCGAGATGCGGACGATTATTGGAATCGGGCCAGTGCAAAACATGTTTTGGACGACATCGTCATCCCAACGTTGATACTTAACGCCCAGAATGACCCTTTTCTTCCGCCGCAACACTTACCGCGCAGCGCCTCCTCTCACGTGACGCTTGAATATCCGGCACAGGGCGGCCACGTAGGATTTCCAGTGGGATCGCTGCCCGGCCGCGTCGATTGGTTGCCGCAACGTATCGTACAATTTTTAACAGCGGCCTAGTCGCCTAAATCGCGTAATTGACCTCGAATCAAGGACAGTACTGACATGGATGACATCGTAAAAAAAGCAATGCAAAAATGGCCCGATGTGCCAGCTTGCTTCGGATGGCTGGCACTAGATGCCCGCGGCGCATGGCGCATGCGCGACGAGGAAACTCAGCGACTTGATCTGCCCGGCAACAAGATCATGCACACTGCTCTGTGCGCTTTCATTAACCGTAACTACAATGTGGACGATCGGGGCCGCGGCTATTTTCAAAACGGTCCGCAGTGTGTATATGTCGATCTGGCGCTAACGCCATACATCGCCCATACCGATCCAGCACAAGGAATCGTATTACAGACCGGCGAAGTATTACGCGCAATCGACCACGTGTTACTCACGGAACAAGGGCAGCCATTGTTTGTGGCCGGCAATAAAGTCGCCGCCCTGGATGACCGTGACATCGCTGACTGGATGCGCGGCTTAAGCATGGATCGCCAGTCCGTTGATGACGAACGCTTGCTGGACTGGGTTGTATCCCCCTCTGATCAAGCAAACCTGACTTGGCAATATGGAGAACAAGCGTTGAATGTGAACCGAATTTTAACGGATGAGTTACCGTCCAGATTTAAGTTTGAGCAACGGCCGCGTTAGCTGGAGAATCTATTACTTTGTAGTATCAGGCGCGGTTCGCCGCGCTATGTTCTTATATAATAATTAATGCATAAATGGTCGTCCCGCTTCCATCGATCATCGCTACATCGCCTTTGACCTCAACTCAATCAATCATTCAAGTTACGAATCCATGCCTAATAAAACGTCTCCGGTTACGCCTTCTGCCATTTCTCCTTTAACCCATTTTGATCAGAGTGGGCAAGCCCACATGGTCGACGTCGGCGCAAAGCCAGACACGCACCGCACCGCCGTCGCCGCCGGAAACATACGCATGCAAGCGGAAACGTTAGCGCTTATCACGTCAGGTAATGCCAAGAAAGGTGACGTCCTCGGCATCGCCCGAATCGCTGCCATTATGGCGACCAAGCGTACCAGTGACCTGATCCCTCTTTGTCATCCGCTGGCGTTAACCCGGGTCAAGGTCGATTTTTCTATAGACGTCCCCCAGTCCACCATCAGCTGCACCGTGCAAGCAGAAACAATCGGCAAAACCGGCGTGGAAATGGAAGCGCTGACGGCCGTCCAGATCGGTTTGCTGACCATATACGATATGTGCAAAGCCGTTGACCGGGGCATGGTGATAACGGATATACGGGTGCTGGAAAAACATGGCGGGAAGTCTGGAGAGTGGAGTGTCGCACTGCCGATGACTGATACGACCTCGCTTTGAGCGTTTTAAATTTATTTATTTCCCTGCTGGAAATAAATAAATTTTTGGCGATTTCGGGGCCCAATCTACCAACCGTCGCGCCTTACTTCGCCTTGCTTCCGCCTGACTTACGCCTCTCTCCCGCCTTACCTCTCGCCTTACCTCTACATCACGCACCAAAAAAATTGCGGCGGCTTTCTCCAATGGAATTTGGTCGCCCTGTTTTGGGTTGCGGCGACCCATTTAAGACGAAAAGTTCACCCAAATCGGGCAGAAAAACCAGAGAATTTAAACTCCCCAAATAAGCGTGTGATCCTGCTTGTGGTTTGTTTTTTCCACGCTATAATTTTTTCTATGCTTTTAACCTGCCGTCGATGTTCCGCATCGTATCGGATGGCGTTCACCGACTTTGTGACACCCTGTAATTGTGTAACTCTGAACCTTTGGAGAACATATGCTAACGACGACTTATGCTTTTCTCAGTCTTTCGATGGAACAGAAAAAACTGCATACCTTGTTATTCTCCGCACAACAATTACTCCAGATTAATTCAGATCGACAACGCCTTGATGACGAAACGTTGAAATCTGTAGTCAAGAAGTTTGCACGGCTGGCGGCTGCCTGCCGCAAGCGGAAGCTTGAAATGTATGTTGTTCCCGCAATCCAGAACGCAACCCACCAGTTCGACCAACGCCTCTCCGATATGGCGTCATCCCGCATTATCGCCCGCCAACTATTGGATCGGGTGAAGTCGTGGGCAAGACCAGCGTCGCACGAAAACGACGATCATAGGGTCAACGTATATGCTGCCATTGAGCGCGCATGCAACCAACTGCGGGAACGGCTCGCGATGGAAGAAAAAGAGTTGCTGCCCATAGCCCAGCGCGTTATCTCTAACGATCAGTGGTTTGCTTTGGGCGCACAATTTCTAGTCGCAGACACCGCAAGAAAACCCTATAACGGCTCGCGTCGCGAGGAATATGCCAAAGTGGATTCGCGCGATATTTCTCTGAACGATCCCCTGATTTCATTGGCGGTGAGCGGGTACGCATACTCGCACTAAATCCCCTTGTTCAGGCCGCCCATTCACTGCCTATTCCCCGCATTTTTGCAATGCATTAAATTTTCAAGATTAAATATTAAAGGAGAGCGTCATGCTTACCATTCCTGAACAAATGTCTGCCGCCGTTAAGACGAACGCGGAAGCGCAACATACCATTTTTGCAAATCTATTCGATAAATTACACGAGCGCCTTGAAGAGTTGACAAGACTCAATATGGAGGTCGTCAAAGCATCGTTAGCAGAATCGACGGCCTACGCCAGAGAACTCATTGGCGCAAAAAATTCTCAGGATTTTTTTTCGATCAGCACAGCACATAATCAACGCGAAATTCAAAGCGCGACTTATTACGCCAACGAAGCGATGCGCATCGTTTCCGCCACAAAAGACGTGTGCCATCGGGCCATGACGGAAAACATCGCAGAAACCAGCCGCTACGGATCAGGCTTATTAATGGAGTTTACAAAAAACATACCCTCTACAACGGAACAGATGGCTGATCTCGTCAAAACGACGTGGAGCGCTTCCAGCGACGCCGTTACGAAGACAGTCGACGAAAATGCTGCAACTCAGCAAAAGGAACAATCGAAGGATGCTCCCACCAATCAGTCAGCCCGCAAAAATAATCCGGATCAAACTGGTAACCGGACGACCCATTAACTCAAAGCGCATTACCTGACGAGTTTGTAGCTAGCGCCACGCCTGGCGCTGTTAAAAATTGCGCTAAAACCATAAGATAAAAAATAACAGAAAGTTAATTTTGAACCTCATCTGAGCGCCCACATATACTGCAGTAGGCGGATAATGATTCGAAGTAGCCTCAATAACGGTCACCTTTTAATCACACCGCGGAGAATCAATGAAGCTGACTTACTGGGTAGCTGAAAATATAGACGGTGAAAAAACCGATTCGATTATTGCAAGAACCAAGCATGATTGTGAACAAAACGTCCTTGCTTTCGCAGCTCCTGGAGAATACCGTCAGCCGATAAAAAAATCGTTCTTATACAACGACGCTTTTGATCTGTTTGAACTGGCAACCGGCAAGGACGGTGGGCGGGGAATGGGGTGAAGCATTTCTGGGCGCAGCGAATCCTCACGCGGCTTCGGTCGCGCCCACACACCGCCTCAGCACATCCTCATTATTAGCCTTTTGAAGCCTTTGGACTCAAGCTGATTTTTCATTTGTCGCGGCCCGGCGCTCGTAGCTCGGCTCCTCAGTTGTTGTCAAAAGGGTCCCCTTCGCACCCAGCCAAAAGTGGCCTCAAGTTAAGTTTCAAGGCTGCTTAAAATTGCGCAATGGTTGGCGCAATGGATGGCCAATCGCTGGCCGATAGCGTCTCAATAGAAACCATGATAAATTTGTAAAATCAACGCGGAGGAATGGTGTCTAAGGAAATAAACCAAACTATCAAAAACAGTGCAGGCCTTCTTAGCTACAAACAGTTACAAATTATTCACATAGAGCGCGGACTCTCTCAAAGCTAAATCTGTCAACCAAACATCGCGAGCGACGTTTTTATATCAGGCCGCTGTTAATGCGGATTGTGAATCCCACTTTTCGAAGGATTAAAAATGAAAAAACTACTTGGCGTTGCTGCGTTAATCTTGGCTTTTTCACCATTCGCGCAAGCGCAGGGTTTGTCTGATCATCCAGACGCACGGAATGACCGCCGTTTGGAGACAGAGCACGCTGCCGTAATGCATCGTCATCATGTCGCTCAAAAACGCATGAAGCATCGCCACATGGAACATAAAATGTAATTACAGATTTGTCTCGAACAAGTTCGAGCGGTTAGCTATGACTCCTTACCCGAAACCTGATGAATCCATGCGGTCATTCGTCAACTTAATTCAACGTCAAGGAATAATAGCGAACGTAGTGGCACGCACCTACCGCTTGAGCTTGCGATATGCGCGATTCCCGTCTTGACATGGATCGCGCCTATCGTTCTTACATAAGCGCCCATCCCATCACCTACCCGCGAAAAAAAATAATTGATGCAAAAGCATGCGCCATCGGCTGTCAATTTCACGGCAGTAGCGCATCGCAGATAGCGACAACATTCGCACACGGGAGTGCCCCTGGCAAAGCATTAAATCTCCCCATAGTCCACAACTGGATTCCGAATACGACAGGCGGCAATAAGGCGCAGGGATTGTTTATTCCTCGGCGCAATGCGCCGGGCAACCGATTGCAGCGATCATGCATTTAACACAAGCCAACAAGCTCAATGATCGCGGTCGCCTCATCTAAAAGAGATCCTCAGGCTCACCTGTGCTTTCTACAGCATAAAGAGCATAAAGCCAGCGACATATCTTAGCGCCTTCAGCACCGCCGGCCTCTCCTGTGACAGCGATTCACGGTGCCGACCCTGGCGTTCGGCATATCGATACCAGTCAGATCCAACTTAGATGATTCTCATTCAGTGGCGCAACAACAATATTTGACATCGACCGCGTCCAGTTCTTTAGACCTCGAACATACGGAAATTACTTAACTTTCGTTGCCGCAATGAATTTTTCTCATATTATTGGTATATCGTCGATTGTTCAGTGACGGGATTTTAACCCACGAAAACCGTTATATATCGGTGGGGCTGGAGTAGGTAATGGATATGTTTTGCATAATATTAGGAAGGCAGATCGGTTTCTTCGGCGTTTGCCAATGGGTCCAAGCGGTCGTTGGTATCGAACAGGATATCTAGCTTTTGTGCAACGCTGAAAATGTGCACTTACTCGGGCGCGCAGATGTTCAAGTTAAGATACTTGGAAAGACTGTCGATTTGACTAATATTGAATACCAATTGCGCCACTTTAGCGGTGTTGCCGAATGTGCCGCAACTTCGATTAACTGGCTGATCTTCCAAGCTGCGTTTCCGGCATCAGGTGCTCGGTGTATAGCAATGGCCATGTTAGAAGGGCAACTCCACGTACGTGACATGCTAATTGGTGTGGAAGATAGCGGCACTGACTTTCGATTGCGATTTGGTTCAGAGGCGAGAGTTTATGAGAAGGTTGACTATCTCATTGATGCTCGTGGAGCAGGGTATAACGAAGGCGCTCTGCGACGTGTACCTTTGATTTGTCATCTACTTGATCAAGATGCGGTGGCCCATCATATTCTTGGCGGGACAATGGCATAATTCAAGCTGGCTAATGAACAACTGCGGCAAAAAATGGCTATCGAGCTGGAAAAAGAAACCCGTCATGAAGCAATCAAATCAATTGAACGCTACTTTGATGAGCACATGGACGATCCAATAGGGAACCTTCAGGCAGGTGCGTTGTTAGCATTCTTGCTGGAGGAGATCGGCCCGTCCATCTATAACAAAGCAGTTCGTGACGTGCAAGATCAGCTTCAACAACGTGTTCTGGAACTTGATATTGACGTTCATGAAGACGAGTTTAGCTATTGGGCAAAATATAAACGCGGTCGTTAAATCAAACAATACGGAGTCGGTGCGATGGATAGAAGCAGGACAGCAACTCCGCCCTGCTTCTATCAAGCCGTGCGACCGGATCAGGCGCGCTATCCGGCGTTCCCATGCGTTCAATCAAGAGCGCCCACGCGCTCCCAAAAGCCACGCAACAACACCGGTCGGTTTAAATTCCCGCAGTACGAAACCGCGGTTCAACTAAGCCGGCGACATCTACCCGTAAAGCGAAGACAGCGCCCGACTGAGGATATTTTTTTAACTCATCTTCCGGACGTCCCTGGCTTGCGCTGGTAACGTAGAGCGTCTTCAAATCCTCGCCTCCAAATGCGCACATGGTCGGGCATAACACTGGCAGCGGATACGTCTCAACAATCTCTCCCGCAGGGGAAATCCGCACCACTCGACCGCCTTCATATAACGTACTCCAGTAGTGGCCTTGGCTGTCTATCGCAGCACCATCAGGGCGCCCACGGTCTTCAGCTGAAGGCGTGAAGCGTACCCATACTTCCTTGTCTCCGACTGCGCCGGTATCGGCGTCATAAGCGTGTCTGTAGATCACAAATTTTGGTGTATCTGAATGATAGATCCAGCGTTGATCGGGGCTGAAAGCAAGGCCGTTTGAGGTCAGCAGTCCGTCGTCCATTGCCGTTAATCCACGCTGATCAAAGCGATATAAATGGGCGTTGTTGCCCGCTTTCGGCTCGTCCAGCGTACCGGCCCAAAAGCGGCCCTCGCTATCGCAGCGCCCGTCGTTAAAGCGGCTATGGGCCTGGTCTTCAGGGTTATCAGCCAGTTTTCTGACTTGCTCGCCGGTGGCGCTTAAAAGCCAGACTCCTGAGCGCATCCCCGCCACGAACCCGCCATCGTCGGCTAGCGAGAAACAACCGATATGCTCGGCTACCGGCAAGGTTTGATAGTCGCCGCTAGCCGGATGAAAAGAATGGATTGCTGGTGCCAGAATATCGACCCAGTACAAGCGTTTGCCGATCTCATCCCAACGAGGGCACTCGCCCAGCTTTGCGGGTGTGCTGATGACGCAGGTAAAGTTACTGATAGCGTTACTCATGAGCTTGCTCCTTGTCGTTAATTCCACAGGTTAATGGGAAACCGTTTCGATCGACACCTTCATTGTGGCATCAGGCGGAAACGGTTGAAACCCTTCCGATAACGGATCGGTTTGGTAAACCTATTTGCAAGCATTCGTTGCAGGTATTTACCGCACGCGTCTTAATGATAGCGTTATGCCTGCACCCGACTGGCCGTTGCCACTTCCGGCAATTTCCGGCAATACCATAAAAATGCGCATAATTGCAGGGCGAGTGCGATCAACCAACTTGCCTGGTGCGCGCTCACAGCATAACTTCCATCATTGTGCGGCCACGCATCCAATAACAAACCAAATCCGTACTGCACAATAAAGGCACCAACAAACATGACCAGCGTCAATCCGGTGCTGACACGGCCCGCAAGATGACCATGAAATTCTTTGGTCAATGACGCGAAGGTTAGGACGCCAGCTGTCCCGGTTATTCCGTAGAAACCCCATAGCAGCCAAAGCGGCACTGGCGTACCCAATAGGATCAATATTTGCGACACCATAAACAGCAGCATCCCGGCACCCGCGGTCGCATGAATCGAAATGCCTTGTTTTTCGAGGCGCCGCGCCAGCAGTCCAAACCCTGCAGCGCCGAGTACCATCGCAAGGCCGATAACGGTCACGATCGTTGCAGCAGCAGCCGGAGACTGACGCGACACGTCACGCAGGTAAGGCCCTGCCCATAAACCTTGCACGCCAAGGAACACACCCTGACTGGCCATCGCTAGCGGCGCGGTACGCAAAAACAAGGCGCTGCGAAAGATATCCCGAACGCCGTTTATCTGAGCGGCCAAGGTACTTTTCGGATGCCGTTCGTCTTTCTCCGGCACCAGAAACAACAGAGCCGACACGATCAAACCAATCCCAATAGCAACGATCACAAACAATACGCGCCAACTGGTCACACTTAACGCCCAATTGACCGGGGTACCGGTTACCATCGCCCCGAGGCCGCCGATCGCGTACAGCGCGCCGTTCATCATCGGCAGTTGATCATGATGGAACCAGGCAATAATGGCCTTGAGGCCCGCCATCATGCAAGCCGAAGTGCCAACCCCGAGCAAAAACCGCCCAACCAGCAACGTACCAAAACTATGCGCATTGGCTGAAGTAAGTGCGCCCAATGCAGCCACCAGTAGTAATGATGCAAGCACCTTACGCGGCCCAAAACGGTCAAGCAAAATTCCCAGGGGTAATTGGCAACCAGCAAATGCAAAGAAATAGAAGCTGGTCAGCAACCCTAATTGCGCCGGGGACAGACCAAGCTCGCTGCTCAACAATGGTCCTAGCGGTAAATTAATCCCGCGCACCAGGTAAGAAACAAAATAACCTAGCGAAAATATGGCAAAAATACGTAAAGAGAGTTTCATGCAGATACCCGAATATCGAAAATATAACGTGATGGTACCCAGCTAACCCTGCAAACACCAACGAAGTGTTTTATCCTTATATGTGAATAAAACTAACAGATCGTCCAAATTGCATGTTTGAAGCCCTGCCACCCTTGCAAACTCTGCGCGCCTTTGAGGCTGCGGCGCGCTTGCAGAACTATACCCGCGCCAGCGAAGAATTGAATCTGACGCACAGCGCAATCAGCCACCAGATACGCGCTCTGGAAGCCAGCCTGGGCCGAAAACTGTTTCAGCGACAGGGGCGCAACATGGTGTTGACCGAAACTGGTCAGATATTGTCCGAACAAGTGCGGCAGGGATTAGAGGAGCTGGATCGCGCTTTGCGCCACACCAGACACGATGACAGATGCAGTATTCAAACGCTACGCGTTAGTGCCCCACCGTCGTTCGCAGGCGCCTGGCTGGTGCCGCGACTTCACGCGTTTCACACGCAATATCCGCAGCTTGAGATTAGTCTGCGCACCGCCCATGAGTTAAGCCCGCTGAATTTTGATGAGGTTGATGCGGCAATATGGTATGGCCGCCGTCAAAACCCGGACCTGGAATATGAAAAATTGCTCGAGGAGGTCACCTTTCCCGTCTGCAGCCCGGGGTTTCTCGCGACATTTCCTGCCATCACTCCGGCAGCATTGTCGACAACCGGTTCATCTGCGCTGCCACTGTTACGGTATGCCCACCATAACGGCTGGGAAGTATGGTTCAAAGCGGCAGGCTTGCAAGGTCGCGAACCGCAAAGCGGGCCGTTGTATGACGATCCAATGCACCTGCTTGAGGCCGCAGCAGCGAGTCAGGGCATTGCATTGGCACGTTCGTGCCTCGCACATAGCTTTCTCGCCAGCGGACGTCTGGTGCGGTTGTTCCCGCCCGACAGCGGATTTGATATTCAGGCTCCGGCGCGAGGAGCCTATTTTGCGGTATGGCCGCGAGATTCTGCGAAAATGGCATCGGTCATTCTGTTGCGCGAGTGGCTGCACCAGATTATTGGAAACCATCACCCCGGCACAAGGGCGCCCGCCGCGCGCGTACCGACGCCAATCGCTCAATAGCACTATCGATAGCACTAACGAAGAAATCTATGCCAACCATCACTGCTCTGATTATTTATCCAATCAAGTCCTGCGCGGGCATCGCCCTAACAGAGGCAACGCTGACATCCGCAGGCCTGCGAACGCAACAGGCGAACGACCGTGAGTGGATGGTCGTTGACCTTGCGGGACAATTTTTAACCCAACGCCAGATTCCACAGATGGCCTTGATCGTCCCCCATTTGGATTCGCAAGGATTGCATCTGACCGCGCCGGGGATGCCGATCCTGGACATGCCGTTCGTTTTCCCAACTTGGACGCCGGCGCTGGTCAAGGTGTGGGACGATAATGTCATTGCGCAAGACTGCGGCGACGTCACCGCAGAGTGGTTTTCTACAGCCCTCAACGTGCCTTGTCGCCTGGTGCATTTCGATCCGCATAGCCAACGCATGGCGAGCAAAAAATGGACTGCGGGTCGCGCAGTACCGACACTCTTTTCCGACGGTTATCCCATCCTGATGACATCGCAGGCTTCGCTTGATGATCTGAATAAAAAGTTGCATGCGCAAGGTCGCGCTACGCTGCCGATGAATCGCTTCCGACCCAACATCGTAATCGATGGCGTCGAGGCATTTGAAGAAGATTATGCCGAGACGCTGAGCACGGAGAAAATTCGCTTGCAACCGGTCAAACCGTGCCCGCGCTGCCCTATTCCGTCGATCGACCAGGCCACCGGCAAACCCGGCCCGGATCCGCTCGATATACTACAAAGTTATCGAATAAACCCCAAGGTCGATGGCGGCATTACCTTTGGCATGAATACTATTTTGCTGGAAGGGGAAGGCGAAATATTACGCGTGGGAGAGGAGATTGAGATTACCTTAGCGTTTTAAGCAGTTTGCCCTACTGCGCAGGTATTGCCCCAGGTATTACCTCAGCTACGGCACTACTGAACGCCATTAAAATTAGACAACTTTAATTTCGGCCTGTAATTGCTCGTATTTAGCTTGTAATTGTTCCTTGCTCTCATGCCACGCAGGATCGAGAGGAATACAACTTACCGGACAGACCTGCTGGCATTGCGGCTCGTTGAAGTGCCCCACGCATTCCGTGCATTTATGTGGATCGATTTCATAAATCAAAGGACCCATATAAATCGCACCGTTCGGGCACTCTGGCTCGCATACGTCGCAATTAATACAATCGTCAGTAATTAGTAATGCCATGAAGTTACTCAAATGTGAGGCGCAACTGTTGCCGTGAAATTCCCGGCAGAAGCCCTATTTTAGCACTTACGCAAACTCGCTCCAGCGGCCCGGCAGCTGAACGTCGAAAGCGTATCTCGCCGCTGCAGTGAATAGGAAAACACAGCGCCGCCCGAGGCGGCCCGTGTAAGCCACCTGTTTATACTTTACCGTGCTGCACCGCAGCCTGCGCTGCCAGTTTCTCTTTTAACCACTTCTCTACCGATGGAAAGACGAATTTAGACACATCGCCACCCAGCGTTGCAATCTCCCGCACTATTGTGCCGGAGATAAACTGGTACTGATCGGAAGGGGTCAAAAACAAGGTTTCGACATCTGGAAGTAAATAGCGGTTCATTCCAGCCATCTGAAATTCAAATTCGAAGTCTGAGACAGCACGCAATCCGCGCATGATGACGTTAGCATCATGTTGGCGCACGAAATCTTTTAACAAACCGGAAAAGCTTTCTACCTGCACATTAGGGTAATGTCCCAATACTTCATTAGCAATAGATAACCGCTCGTCTAATGAAAAGAAAGGTTTTTTGCTTTTGCTATCGGCGACGCCCACCACCAACTTGTCAAATAATCCCGACGCACGACGCACCAGATCTTCGTGCCCACGTGTCAGCGGATCAAATGTTCCCGGATATACAGCTGTGACCATCTTGTTTCCTCTCAAGTGCCCCAATCAGAGCGCGCATTATGCCTGATAATGTCGCAAATTTAGCGTTGTTCTCGTTGCAACAAATGATAGAACACTATTCCGGCTTTGTCAGCCCGCACTACCTGCCAGCCAGACAACCACTCCGGCAGCGCAGACTCTGGGCCTCCCACCAACGAACGTTCTGCCTCAACATATACCAGTCCGTCGTTAGTGAGCAAGCGTTCGCAGAGGGGTAGCGTTTTTTCCAGCCACCCCTGATGATAAGGCGGATCAAGGAAAATCAAATTAAAACGCGACTTTTCGACCTCATTATCCGCCTCCAACGAGGGCTTTCCGGCCAATATCTGCAAAAAAGTAGATGCATCAGCGCGTTGGATTGTCACCACACTTGCGTTTAATTTCGCTTTGGTCGCCTCCAGTTGGCGCACCGCCGGGGTGTTATGTTCCACCATCATCACCGCCGCTGCGCCACGACTTGCCGCTTCAAACCCCAATGCGCCAGTCCCGGCGAACAAATCGAGGCAGCGGATATCGGCCCAGCGGCCGTCTAGAACATGCGTCAACCAGTTGAAAACCGTCTCACGCACCCGATCCGGGGTCGGCCGCAAGCCTTCGCTATCGATCACGGCCAAGGGCGTACGCTTCCATTGCCCCCCAATAATCCGCACCTGCCGAGCTTGAACCGGGGGCTGACGATGAACGGGGGCTGGTTTTTTACTTTGCTTCATTTGCTTTCTTCGCTGGTTAGACTGCATGCCATGTTGAATTCAATAGGCATTGCTCTGATAGAATGCCGGGATTGTACCTTGCGATTAATTTCTGCGCGGCGTTCGTACTTTCCTTGGTTACTGCCGCCGCACTGCCACTATTTGAACGCCTTTCCGATTCCAGGCCCCTGATGTTTAGTTTCTTCAAGAAAAAACCCAAAGTTGACGCCGTTTCATTGCCTGAATTGCAACACGAGGCGCCACCGGCATCGCCTGACCGTACACAGGCAGACATTCCCACGCCAGCCCATAGCGCTGACAGTCCACCTTTGGACGTCGCTTCAGAAACAGTAGAAGCGCCCGTCCAGGCGCCCAAGCGCTCATGGCTGGATCGGCTCACCAATAAAGGCGCTGAAGCAGAGCCATTGCCGACGCCATCAACGGACAACACATTCACCGAAGGCCACGCATCGCGCCGTGCCGATGCTCCCGAATTGATTGAACAGCCAGCACAAACAGACTCACAGGCCGCCATTGCATCGTCTGCCCCCGTTGCGCCCATCGAAGCCGATAAGGTTTCCGCGCCCGCGCCGGTCGCGCCAGTAGCCCCAGTAGCACCGGTAGCGGCAATAACGCCACCGAAGCCAGCGATTGCGGTGATACCAGCCGTCACTCCTCCTGTATTCACCGCCGCGATTCCCGCCTCATTGGAAACGGCGACGATCCCGGCGATCCCGACGGCGCCACCGGCTGTCACCGCTGTCAGCGCTGACAGCGAAGAGTATGAAGAAGAAATAATCGTTCCAGCAGCGCTCGCTGCCGAGCAAAAGCGCTCATGGCTGACCCGCTTAAAAAGCGGACTGTCGAAAACCTCTTCCAACCTCACCACGTTATTCGTCGGCGCAAAAATCAACGATGACTTGTATGAAGAGTTGGAGTCTGCGCTTTTGGTCTCGGATGCAGGAGTTGAAGCCACCCTGTTTGTACTGAAAGCATTGAAGAAAACGGTCAAGGATGAACGCCTGACCGAGGCCCATCAGGTTAAGGCCGCGTTGCGGACTATTTTGATTTCACTCCTGACGCCCCTGCAAAAGTCCATGGAAATCGGCAAGCATCAACCGCTGGTAATGATGATAGCAGGCGTCAACGGTGCTGGCAAAACCACCACTATTGGCAAGCTCGCCAAGCATTTGCAAGCGCACAAGCAATCTGTTTTGCTGGCTGCGGGCGATACCTTCCGGGCCGCCGCGCGCGAACAACTGACCATCTGGGGTGAACGCAATAATGTCAGCGTGATCGCTCAGGAGTCAGGTGATCCCGCCGCCGTTGCTTTCGACGCAGTCCATTCGGCGCAAGCGCGCGGGACCAATGTTGTGATGGTGGATACAGCTGGTCGCTTGCCGACGCAACTGCACCTGATGGATGAGCTGAAAAAAGTGAAGCGCGTGATCGCCAAAGGAATGGCGTCGGCCCCCCATGAAATCCTGTTAATAATCGATGGAAATACCGGCCAGAACGCGTTGGCGCAAGTCAAGGCATTCGATGATGCACTCGGCCTGACCGGCTTGGTCATTACGAAGCTGGACGGCACCGCGAAAGGTGGCATATTGGCAGCAATCGCTATCACCAGAGCGATTCCTGTGTACTTCATTGGCGTTGGTGAGCAAATCGAGGACTTGCAACCGTTTGATGCGACCGACTTTGTGGATGCATTGTTGCGTTAATCCAGCCCCTCGTCTTCTGAATTTATTTGAGTTTGATGCACTATTTATCCATTTTTAACGTATTTTTAAACAATGATTAAATTCAGCCAAGTCTCAAAACAATATGAACGCAACGTTTTTGCCTTACGCGACATCACGCTCACGATTAACAAAGGCGACCTTATATTTTTGGCGGGTCCATCCGGTGCCGGAAAATCGACGCTGCTAAAAATGATTGGTGCCATCGAGCGCCCCAGCAGTGGGACATTAACGGTCAGCGGTCAAGACGTCGGCAAGTTGAAGGCGTCCGGGGTACCTTATCTCAGACGCAATCTCGGTTTGATTTTTCAGGAGCAGCGGTTACTCCTGGATCGCAGCGTACTGGCAAATGTGATGTTACCGTTACTCGTCACCGGTGCCACGCGCATCCACGCGGAAACCCGTTCGCGCGCTGCGCTGGACAAAGTGGGCCTGATCGATAAGGCCCTGTCACAACCTCAGACGTTATCCGGCGGCGAACAGCAGCGCGTAGCGATTGCCCGGGCGATCGTTAATCGTCCGCAAATTATCCTGGCCGATGAACCGACCGCCAACCTTGATCGCGACAATGCGGACCATGTATTGAACGCCCTCAAGTCTTTCCATTCGGCGGGCGTTACCTGCCTGATTTCAACGCATGATGAACAGTTTCTGCACAGTGCCAACCATGTGATCTTTTTAGATCAGGGCCAAATCGTCGATCATTGGCAAAATTCCAGTGCCGGGAGAAGCAAATGAAAACCTGGCTGCGACAGCACCTATCAGCCATTGCCGGGGCTATTGCTCACTTGATTAAAGCCCCGGGCAGTTTTGCCATGAACGTTTTAGTCGTAGCCATTGCATTAGCGTTGCCATTCGCCGGATTGACGCTGCTTCAAAACGTTCGTCCTGTGTCCGAGCAGTTAGCCGTTCAGCCGGAAATCAGCGTCTTCACCGCCATGGACATTTCGCGTGAAAAAGCTACCGAGCTGGGTGCACCAATTCGTGCGATTTTGCAGCAACACGACAAGCACGCCAAGGTTAGCTTTGTCCCGCGCGAACAAGCGTTGAATGACATGAAGGGTAAAACCGGCCTGGCTGACGCACTCACCACACTCGGCCAAAACCCGTTGCCTGACGCTTATGTATTGCAATTGTCTGGCTTCAACAATCTCACTGAAGCGAACCAGATCGACTCCATCAGCGCGCAACTAAAAGCGTTACCCGGTGTTGACAATGTACAAGTCGATTCAGATTGGGTGAAACGTCTGGCAGCTTTGTTGCATATTACCCGCCTGATGCTGCTATTTCTGGCGGTAACGCTCGCAGTCGTAGTGGTCGCGGTAGTGTTCAATACCGTGCGCTTGCAGGTGCTGACACAACGTGAAGAGATTATCGTCGCCAAATTGGTGGGCGCGACCAATGCATTTATACACCGACCTTTTTATTATTCCGGCGCATTGCTGGGATTGTGTGCTGGCGGCGTTGCGCTAGGTGGAGTTGCCATCGGACTGCAGCCGCTGAATCAGGCCATCGCCGAATTTGCACGACTCTATGCTTCCGAGTTTTTATTGCTGCCGCTAGACTTACCCTTTACTTTAGCGCTGCTGGCCATTAGCGCGGGATTGGGATTAATTGGCGCAGTATTCTCGGTGCGGCGTCATTTAGCCCGCCTGGCGTAACGAACTGTGCCGGAGTGCGCCCGAGTGCGCTGCCTGACCTTACTTTGCTGAAAATGACTCTAAAAAATTCTTTGGTCCCGTCCTGCCGAACTGCGCTGTTGTGCGCCAGCGTCTCCCTTGTCCTGGTGTTGGCCAGCGCCTGCTCGCCCAAATTCAACTGGCGACAAGTGCAAGGAAATGATGCACCTTTTAGCGTTTTGCTTCCTGCCAAAGCGTCCACTTTCTCACGTGCTGTCGATCTGGACGGTATCAAATTGAACATGACCATGACCGCCGCGGAAGTTGGCGACGTAGTCTTCGCCGTAGGCAGTGCAAAACTAAACGATCCAGACCAGGCTGCGCCAGCGATTCAGGCCATGAAAACGGCGTTAGTAAAAAATATAAATGGCAGCGTCAAATCCGAAACTGCCAACGTAGCCTCAGGTGGGTCGCAAGGAACCGTGAGCAAAATTGATATCGAAGCACTCGGCCCAGCAGAAAATACCGGTCAACCAAAAGTGCTGTTCGCTCATTTAGAAGCTAAAGGGCAATATATTTATCAAGTCATTGTGATAGGCCCACAGAAAGCCGTATCAACGGAGAATGTAGAAACCTTTATGCAGTCATTCAAGGCTAGCTAAGACTGATTTCTGAAGTAGTTGTTGTACGCAGCACCCAAAAAAATTCGATATGATAATCTTAAGCCAACGGTAAAGGTAATTGCCCGGATGTAACCAAAAGTCACAATAGTGGCGACGACCAGAACAAACGGGTATGCTAAAGTCGTCTTTTATCAACAATAACCAACAAAAATATACGCAGAGGTTTTATGTTAATCACCTTTAAATGCAAGGCGTCACCTGACGTCACTATGTACGAGCAACATGTGCAACGCATTTTTGAATTGCTGCACAAAGAAGCGAAAATTGGCGTCATCACCGCCGCCGAAACCGGCCACGCAGTTCAGTTGCTGCAAGGGGAAATCGCCAGGACATCCGCGCACGAAAAATCGGCCGAAGTTGAACGCGACGTCGTAGCCCATCACGGCGAAAACGGCGATGACCACGGCCACGAAACCACTGAACGCGTCGCTTACGCTGCACGCACGCGGCCATTGCTGGACATGTTAGTGGCAGCAAACAAGGCGGGAAACGACGTACTTTGGGGTATTTGAGGACTGTATAGTCAGTTTAAATAATACATCTTCAACAACCGCCTGGCTGCCAACATTGCGTGTGCGGCGTGGCGTTTGTTGAAGGCATCAGACCCTAATTAGCCAGTGTGATTCACATCAGCGAACTACCAAATCAGGTAGTTGCTGAATAGTTAATGAATGGGGGGGTTACCTCGTAGCAAATCAGTGACTAACAAAGTAACTAGCAGATCGTCAACAGGCGTCCAGATTTACGTTCGAAGGACTCTCCTTCTTGAACTCCGTGAAATAGTAAAGCAGCGCCACCAAAGGTGTCGCAGCGCCGAACCAAGACACCAGATTCCAGCCACCCTGGGCATAAGCCCAACCTCCCAGCGCTGAACCAACTGCCCCACCGGCGAAAAATATCGCCATATATAAACCATTCAATCGACTGCGTACTTCACCGCCCAACGAGAAGATGGCGCGCTGACCGAGCACCAGATTGGCCGAGACGCCCATGTCCAGCAGCAGCGCCGCTACCACCAGCATACCGAGTGAAAAGTTGGAACCGGCCGTGCCGATATGGGCGGCGGGATAAGAAATCAATGCCAGTGTCAACGCCACGCCGGTGGCCGGCCGGGTCAGGCCACGATCGGCCAGACGCCCCGCAATCGGCGCTGCAATAGCACCCATCACACCCGCCAATGCAAATAAAGCTATTCCGAATTGAGACAGCTTGTACATCGGCCCGGCCAACACCATAGGTACCACCGTCCAAAACATGCTGAACACAGCAAATAACAACGCATGGTAAGCGGCGCGACGACGTAATATCGGCGTCGTGGTCAGCAAGCCCCACATGGAGTGGAGTAAATGGCCGTAGGCCAATCCGGTTTGAGGATGACGCGGCGGCAAATGACGCGCCAAAACTACTGCCAATACGCCGATCACTACCGCCGACATCCCAAAAACGGCATGCCATCCCCAGAAATTGGCGATCAGGCTTGCCATAGGGCGCGCCAGCAGTATCCCCAACAATAAACCGCTCATCACATTGCCCACCACTTGACCACGCTTCTCAGGCGTCGCCAGATAGGTCGCATAAGGAACCAGCACCTGCGCCGCGACCGAGCTTAGCCCAATGGCGAGCGCAGCCAGCAAAAATTGCCATGCACTTTGCGATAGTGCGGCGGCGATTAATGCAAGCACGGTGACAATTAACGCACTGACGACAAGTCGCCGATTTTCAATCAAATCCCCCAGCGGGACGATAAAGAGTAGTCCCAGGCAATAGCCTATTTGCGAGAGCGTGACAACCAGGCCACCCGCGGCTGGTGATAGCTGGATCGACGTACTTATCAGGCCGATGAGAGGTTGCGCGTAATACAGGTTAGCCACAATGGCGCCGCAAGCGATCGCCAGCAATAACGTAATCCAGGTGGGAATGGTAGCCGGTACTAATGCTCTTTCCGGTAAACCCGATGCTACAGTCATACAATTGCCTTTGAAGTAAGTGTTATGGTCGCGCTATTTATTCAATTCAATTGTCACCGTGCGGATTGTCGAACTGTCGAACTGTCGAACTGTCGGACTACTGCCTTGAGGCGAACCAGGCAGCAATGGGGACCAGCGCCCGTTGCAGGATGCACGGCACCAACGCTATCGCGTAACGGTTTTGAAAAAGAATCAACTGAAACAGGCGGGATAGGTCGATACTTTAGCGGAAATCGACAGTCTCTGCCCGCAGCCGCCACGCATGCCGTTACAATCACGTCTTCACATTCGACGCGGCGACGAAAACCAATGTTGACAAGCTATTTTGGCATTACCAGTTTGGGACTGTTCTGCTTCACTGTATTGCTCTTGAATGCCACCCCCGGACCGGATACCGCCTATATCGTTGGCCGCAGCGTGGCACAAGGACGCTCCGCAGGCTTAATGTCTGCGCTTGGCATCACGGCAGGTTGTCTGGTCCATGGTACGCTTTCCGCATTCGGTCTAACGGCTTTGTTGGCCGCTTCTGCCTCGGCATTTATGGTGATCAAACTGGCCGGAGGTGGTTATTTGATCTATCTGGGCCTTAAAATGTTGTTGAAAAAACCTGATCCAGCGGGCCAAGGCGTCAACACCGCGGAGATGCGCCCGCATCATACGATTTTTGTGCAGGCGCTGATTACCAATGTGCTGAATCCGAAAGTTATTTTATTTTTCTTGTCATTTTTCCCCTTATTCGTAAGGCATGACTCACCTCACAAGATATTGGCCTTTCTCATCCTTGGCGGCGTATTTGCCTTGATGTCGTTGTGCTGGAATAGTGGCACCGCGTTGCTGGCCGGCACACTCAGCCGCCATGCCAGCAATAACCCTCAGATCAAACAATGGCTGGAACGCACCGTCGGCGCCGCGTTTATCGCGCTAGGTGTAAAGCTCGCCTTCACTAAAATTTAAGACCGTTTAATACAATTATGGACAAAAATAAAATTCGCCTGGTGAAGAAAACCGGCGCAACAGCGTCACCATCCTCACCTGCCTCCCTGCGCTCACCCGCGAGGTCGCCGAAGCCGTCACCAATGCCATCACCGAAGCCGTCTGCATTGAAATCGTCGCAGCATGTGTCTCAACCGACAGCAGCACAACAAAAGGTAGCAGCGAGGGCGCCATCATTGCGGCCCGACGTCAAAAACAGATTAAACTTTTCGACGCTTAAAACTGAATCACTGGCTTACGCCTTGTTAGGCGCAGGTCAGGCTATCGCCATGGTCCGCGATGGTGCCTCGTTACCGCAGGCGTTGTCGCAGGTGTTTGCCCAATCTGCCGCGCCTGCAGCGACACGTGGTGCGATTCAGGATATTGCATACCGGACAATGCGCAGCGTCGGTTTGGCCGAGGTGCTGATTGCAGCGTTGACGAGCAAGGCACCAGAACCCTCTCTGTTGCACGGCGTACTATGTTGCGCCCTGAGTTTGCTGGCAGAGGTCGACAAGCCCGCCTATGACCAGTTTACCGTGGTGGATCAAGCCGTCACCGCGACCGCTTCCGATCTGAACATCGCCCATGCCAAAGGCATGGTCAACGCCGTGCTGCGGCGCTTTTTACGTGAACGCGAAGCACTTACCGCCGATGCCAATCAAAATCCATTAGCATTATGGAACTATCCGGTATGGTGGATCGACCAGATGCAAGCGGCTTACCCGCAAGATTGGCAAGCCATCCTGACACGCGGCAATCAGCCGCCGCCGCTGACGTTGCGTGTCAACCAGCGCAAGATCAGTGTTCCAAAATACTTACAACTTCTTGCAGAAAACAGCATCGCTGCCCGGCAAATTGGCCCGGTAGCCGTGCGTCTGGAAAAACCGCTGCCGGTGAACCAGATCCCAGGATTTGAAGCTGGCCTGGTTTCGGTGCAGGACGCCGCCGCGCAATTGGCTGCTCCCTTATTGGATTTACAGGACGGCATGCGGGTACTGGATGCCTGTGCCGCTCCCGGTGGAAAAACCTGTCATTTACTCGAACTGGCCGATGTTACGGTCACGGCGCTAGACCACGACGCCAAGCGCTTGCAACGGATAGCGCAAAATTTGCAACGATTACAATTAAACGCAACGCTGCAAGTAGGTGATGCGCGGCTGGGAGCGAACTCAGGGAGCACTGAAAGCATCGCTAACGGGTGGTGGGATGGTCAACTATTTGACCGCATTCTGGCTGACGTTCCGTGCACTGCCTCTGGTATCGTGCGTCGCCACCCTGATATCCGCTGGTTACGACGCGCTACCGACACTGACCAACTAGCAACACTTTCCGCAGATATACTGGACAACCTTTGGCAGATGCTACGGCCAGATGGTAAATTGTTGCTCGTAACCTGTTCATTATGGCCGCAAGAGTCGGAGCAGCAAGCGGTAGCGTTTGCACAACGCAATCAGGCGATAAGATTAACCGCACCGGGCCAGCTAATACCGACAACAGGCGATGAGCACGATCATGACGGTCTGTTTTATGCGTTGTTCCAGAAAACCTGATGCCAACACCGCTTTGAATGAGGCGCTGATGATCGACAGGGCATTTTAGAACAATCAGCCACATTGACGACGGATAAGTGCCCCTTCTAAGCATGTGATTTTTGTAATTTACTCACCTTTATTCCGGACTTGATCCGGCCCGAGAACAGTGACGCGACCATTGGCCCAACTTTTAGACATCTTTCGAAACCGTAGCCTCTGGAATGCTATTCTGGTCGAAGTCATGGCACCCGCCGCTCTGCAACCTCACAACACTAAAGGCATTTTATTGCACACAGGAACCGAGCGCCGCGCAACTCTACGTTCCGCGCACCCCGCCATGAACACAAGTCGTTTCGAACAAACGCTCTGGACTGTCTTGCTGCGGAAGCTCTCTTTAATTCTGATGCTAATATTGTCGCTTGCGAGCCTGTCGCCCTCCGTCTATGCTGCCGACGGTGCCGACATGACGCGGGCGCGGATCGAAACCAGTGAAGATGGTTACCGCCTTTCCGCCGCATTTTCATTTGAACTCAATCGCGGGCTGGAAGATGCGATCAATCGTGGGGTTCCCTTATACTTCACCACAGAAGTCGAGTTAACCCGGCCGCGATGGTACTGGTTTGACGAAAAAGCGATCAACGCTACGCAAACAATCCGTATTTCGTACAACGTCCTGACGCGTCGTTATCAAGCCGCTATCAATGGCAGCTTGCAGCAGAGCTTTGACTCGTTAGACGACGCTCTGTCGTTAATTCGGCGTCCTAGCCGCTGGATCATCGCCGACAAGGGCGCACTTCAGGTTGGCGAGATCTATCGGGTCGCCGTCCGCATGGGACTTGATCTCGCGCAACTACCCAAACCGTTTCAGGTCAATGCGTTAAATAACAGCGACTGGCGGCTTTCTTCCGACTGGAAAACCTTCAACTACAAGGCAGAGTAACGTGCCACGTGCCATTCGCTATTTACTGATCGTCGGTGGCGCGATAATCAGCATTCTTCTCTTTCTCCTGGCTTCGGCTTCAGAGAATTCCGTTTTCTTCGATAAGTATTACTCCTGGTTGTTCGGCCTCAATGCACTTGTCGCGGTCGCCCTGCTAGGTCTGGTCTGTCTGCTGCTGGGACGCCTTTACAGTCGCTACAAACGCGGCAAGTTTGGCTCCCGGTTAATGGCAAAACTGGTGCTGCTATTTGCAGTGATCGGTATTTTGCCAGGGGTTATTATTTACCTGGTATCGGTCCAGTTTGTGTCGCGTTCTATCGAATCATGGTTTGACGTCCGGGTCGAGTCAGCATTGGAATCTGGCCTGAATCTGGGTCGGGCAGCGCTGAACACCTCACTCTCCGACCTGATCACCAAATCCAAAGGGATCGCACTGGAGTTGGCCGAAGAGACAAGCTCCGGTCAGGTCTCACAACTCACCCGATTGCGCGACCAAAATATTGAAGCGTCCATTCTCACCAGCAACGGTCAGCTAATTGCTTCCGTCGGAGGACGTCTAGGCACGCTCTCGCCGGTTCTGCCGACCCCCGCAATGCTGAGGCAGGCGCGCCAAAGCCGAGGATTTTCGGCTATCGAAAGCGAACTTGAAAATCGGGATGACATTGGCCCTACCAAACAAACCGATTTGTCTGCTTCATCGATCAACGAGGCCAACAATAATTTACGATTACATGTCATCGTAGAGATTCCGGCACCAATCAAAACGTTGTCCCTGCAGAATGAAACCCGCTTTCTGCAAATTTCACAACCGGTCCCTAGCTATCTGGCGACCAATGCAGAAGCTTTGCGGGCCGCGTCGAGTGAATATCAGGAACGCTCCCTTGCGCGCTCCGGTCTGCGGAAAATTTATTTAGTAACATTGACGTTGACACTCTTGCTGGCGATTTTTGGTGCCATCATCAGCGCGTTCCTGATTGCCAGCGATCTTGCCAAACCCCTCTTGTTACTGGCCGAGGGTACCAAAGCCGTGGCCGAGGGAAATTTATCCCCGCGCCCGATCATTGCGACCTCGGATGAACTCGGCACCTTGACCCAATCCTTTAACATGATGACGCGGCAACTGTCGGACGCACGCGCCTCGGTGGAAAAAAATCGTAACGAGCTGGAAAATGCGAAAGCCTATCTGGAGTCAGTATTGGCCAACATGTCGGCCGGTGTGATGGTGCTGGATGAAGATTTTCATCTGGTGACCAGCAATCAATCGGTCCACCGCATTCTCCAATACGATCTGAGCCCGCATATCGGTCAGCCTTTAAATATCATTGACGGTTTAGCGCGTTTCGCGGAGATTATTACTAAAGCCTTTTCGGAGCAAAATGCGCAATTTGCGGCCGGGAAAATCGGCGAGAGTCGACTGCATTGGCAGCAACAAATTGAAATCCCCCGCAGGGTCGATAGCATCGACAGCGATGATATAGCGTTGCTGGCGCGTGGTTCTCGCCTTCCGGTCGAAAATAGAGATGGCTACGTGGTAGTGTTCGATGATATTTCAGACGTTATCTCAGCTCAACGCTCCATTGCCTGGGGCGAAGTAGCACGTCGACTGGCGCATGAAATCAAAAATCCGCTGACCCCGATTCAGTTATCTGCAGAGCGACTTCAGATGAAACTGGAAGACAAGCTGATGACGCAAGACGCAGCAATTCTCAAAAAAAGCACCTCTACGATTGTGAATCAAGTTGCCGCCATGAAACGCATGGTCGATGATTTCCGCGATTACGCAAAAACACCGCCAGCGGTATTAAGCGAACTTGATTTAAACGTGTTGGTTGCAGAAATATTGCATCTTTACGTGGCTGGCGATGAGCGCGATATGATCCATGCGTCATTGACACCGAACCTGCCTCACATCATGGGTGATGCAACCCAATTAAGGCAGGTGATTCACAACCTGCTGCAAAATGCCCAGGATGCAGTGACCGATCCCACTGCGGAAGTCGCAGCACCGCGGATTGATGTCGTCACCGAACGCATTAGCTATCAAGGCTCGAATGGACAACCGAGCACTGCGGTACGTTTCTCTATCACCGATAATGGTCCGGGCTTTTCTTCCAAAATACTGTCACGCGCCTTCGAACCTTACATCACATCCAAGCCTCGCGGCACCGGTTTGGGGTTGCCCATGGTCAAAAAAATAGTCGATGAACACGGCGGACGCATCGACTTACGCAATCGTACTGACACAAAGGGCGCAAAGATATTAATTTTGCTGTTAAAGTTAGCACCTGATGCTTTCGCTGGTAATGACCAAAAAACTCTTTGAGAAAAACCACTTTCACGGATTATCTTCCAGATTGTCTGTAAAGTAGGAACTCGGCGTTATAGGATGTATGCTTAGACGTGCACCCAGCCTACGGGTTGCGTAGTAAGATCCTTAAAAGCGCGTAATCAATATTTGCAAATTTTAGACAATTAAACATAAGCACAGAAATAGTGCTGCAAACACATAGATTTGACCGGAATGTCCGGTTCAAAATGTATGAATGGCTGCAACAGAAAATGGGAAAGCTTACGCATGGCAAATATCCTGGTCGTTGATGACGAAATGGGAATTCGAGAATTACTCTCCGAAATTCTGGGGGATGAAGGGCATGTTGTCGCGACCGCAGAAAATGCGCAACAGGCACGTGAATTTCGACAAAATGGCGTACCGGATCTGGTGCTGCTGGACATCTGGATGCCTGATACCGATGGCGTGACGCTGCTCAAAGAGTGGCAACGCGATGGCCTGCTGACGATGCCAGTCATTATGATGTCCGGGCATGCCACGATTGATACTGCGGTGGAAGCCACCCGTATCGGCGCACTGAATTTTTTGGAAAAGCCGATTGCCTTGCAGAAGCTGCTCAAAGCAGTCCAGCAAGGTTTGTCACAAGGCCCCAAATCCTCGCGTGCACCTACCATGTTTGCTCAGCCAGCAACCTCCAGCGAAACGCCTGAGTTGGCGAACGGCAACAATTTTGGGCTGGCATCGACTGCAGAAGCACCGCACCTTTCGCCTCTTCCGGTCGCCTCGTTAGCATCCGATAATTTGTTTTCCTCTTCATTCGGCTTACCACTGCGCGAAGCGCGGGATGCATTTGAGCGCGCCTACTTCGAATATCATTTAATTCGCGAAAGCGGCAGCATGACACGCGTGGCGGAAAAGACGGGTCTCGAACGTACGCACCTGTATCGGAAGCTCAAGCAATTAGGCGTCGACCCGGGGAAATTGACCAAGAAAGGCGGATGACACTGTTGGTCAGTCTATCGGCACCTTTGACCCCGACTGTACTTACCCTCGTAACTGGCCCTTCCGCACTGAAACGAGAAGAAGCTATCTGGTTGGCGATCAAATCCGCACCGGCAACCTCTCTCCAGCATCCTCAACGCATCATCGGTGTGATACTGGAGGGACTGCCAGACGGCAAATCCGGGTCCGGCCCAACGGATCCCAATGTGCATATCAAACGCGTCGCACCCGGTTGCCTTTGTTGCGTCGGCCTTCTGACTTTACGTGTTACCTTAAACCGGCTGCTGCGAGATTACCCAGCCCTGCTTTATATCAGTATCGCGGATGCCACTCATGTTGATCAAATCAGGACTATTCTGACCTCGGCTCCTTACGATGCATGGCTCACCGTCAGCAGTAATATCAATACTTGAAGTTGCCAAACAGCATTGTCGTTAGTGCCCTGTAAAGCAAAAGACATCGATAGCACCCTCTCTTGGTCGTCCTCCTTAGTTCGCAATAACCTGTACAGAAGTCCACGTTACAAAAAGTCACAGTATTTGAGATGGACGAACGCAACTTCCGTCTCTGAAGTTACTCCAATCTGCTTAAAAGTATAAATCATCAACTTTTATTGATAGGCAAAGTCTATCTCCATCATTTAATAAAATCGATTAGCACTCTACAAGGGGGAGTGCTAGAATACCTGATCAAATCAGTATGGTTTAAACCCTGTTGGCAGACAATCCATCTGATAGCTAGGAGAAACAATGAAAAATTCATCGGTACAGACTGCGTTAATTCCAGCCGAATCAGGTGCATTAGCACTGGGATTTTCGGGCACCTTAGGCAACATCGATGCCTACATCTCGGCAGTTAACCGCTTACCTATGTTGACGCACGACGAAGAAATTTCGTTGGCACAAAAACTACGTGAAAATAATGATCTGGCTGCAGCGCAAAAACTGGTGCTATCGCACTTACGCCTCGTGGTCTCAATTGCACGGGGCTATTTAGGTTACGGCCTGCCGCATGCTGATCTGATCCAGGAAGGCAACATCGGATTGATGAAGGCGGTAAAACGCTTTGATCCCGACCAAGGCGTCCGTCTGGTCTCCTATGCGATGCATTGGATCAAGGCTGAAATGCACGAATACATCTTGAAAAACTGGCGTCTGGTCAAGGTCGCAACGACTAAAGCGCAGCGTAAGCTCTTTTTCAATTTGCGCAGCCATAAAATCGGTCTGGACGCGATGACGCCGACGCAGGTCGACGACCTGGCGAAGACGCTTAACGTCAAGCGTGAAGAAGTCATTGAGATGGAAACCCGTCTCACTGGCCGCGATATTGCACTGGAAGCGCCGACGGATGACGATGATGATAAATTTGCGCCTATCGCTTATTTGTCATCGGATATGCAAGAGCCAACCAAAGTCTTGGAAGCCCAGCAATACGACCGCATGCAATCCGAAGGTCTGGAGTCTGCGTTAGGAAAACTGGATGATCGCTCACGTCGTATTGTCGAGTCGCGCTGGTTGGCGAACGATGACGGTTCAGGCGCAACCCTGCACGAACTGGCCAAAGAATTCGGCGTATCTGCCGAACGAATTCGTCAAATCGAAGCTGTGGCCCTCAAGAAAATGAAAAGCTCGCTGGTAGCTTATTCTTAAATTTCCCGAATTCCTTATGTTCATCCCATAAGGAATATGTCTTCCCCAAACGAAAAAAGCGCCTGATCGGCGCTTTTTTCCTTCCGGCTCCCAAACGCATCGCTGAGGTCAGGCCAGAAAAATGTTTTGGACAGCATCTGCACTGTTCAGGCAAAAGTCAATAAATAATAAGGCGAGCTTATCAAGAAAGTAGAATTTTTAGATCGTGCGCAATCGGGTCAGGCCCCTGACCGTTCCGCACAAACAATCTGATATGCCCTTGCGGGTCGAATACGTAACTACCTGCCGTGTGATCGAAGCTGTAACTACCTGGTGTCTTGCCTGGAACCTTCTGATAAAACACGCGAAATTCCTTGGCAACTTTTTCCGTTGCCGCCTGATCACCGTACAACCCGAGAAAACGCGGATCGAACGCAGGCACATATTGGGCTAACAGCGCTTGCGTATCGCGTTCAGGATCGACCGTTACAAACAGCACCTGTACCTTATCAGCCAACGGTCCTAACTCTTTCATTGCGCTCGACATTTCAGCCATCGTCGTAGGGCAAACATCCGGACATTGCGTATAGCCAAAAAAAACGACGACCACTTTACCTTTGAAATCGGCTAGCGTGCGTGGCTTTCCAGTGTGATCGGTTAAGGCAAAATCACGCGCATAACCAAGACCAGTGACATCGGTGTTGATGAATTTGCTACTCTGCGGGGAGAGTGTCATCTCTTGACTGTTGCTAGCGGTGGAAGCCTGCTTATCGCCGCACGCCGCCACCGATAAGCCCATCACGACGACAATTAGCGATGCGGCAATTGTGCTACCAATTCGTGGCAACATCACGGCAATTCGTTTCATGCAGACTTTCAATAATGTCGCCTACCTTAAAATTTAAGGTAGTGATCTACCAACAAAGCGGCAAACAGCAACGATAAATAAATGATTGAATAAGCGAAGGTCTTACGCGCAATCAAATCTGTGTAATGTTTATAGATCTGCCACGCGTACCAGAGAAAAATGGCGCCCAGAATCGCGGCACTGATCAAATAAATCAAACCGCTCATGCCAACTGCGAAAGGCAGCATGGTCGTGGCAACCAACGCGATGGTATAGAGCCAGATATGAAACTGCGTAAATTTCAAGCCATGTGTGATCGGCAACATCGGCAGACCGGATTTAGCATAGTCATCGCGGCGATACATCGCCAGTGCCCAAAAATGCGGTGGCGTCCAGACGAAAATAATCAACACCAGTATCCACGCTTGCATCGGCACGTCATTTGCGATTGCCGCCCAACCCAGCGCGGGAGGCATTGCACCGGCCAACCCTCCGATAACAATATTTTGCGGAGTAGCGGGCTTCAGGATGATTGTGTAAATAATGGCGTAACCGATAAACGTGGCTAAAGTCAGCCACATCGTCAATCCATTCACAAAAGCATACAAAATCCAGCTACCAAGGCCGCCGATAACGCCGGAAAAGACCAGTGTTTGTGGCACGGTAATCTCGCCCATAGCCATCGGACGGCGCGCAGTACGCGCCATACGCGAGTCGATTTCGCGCTCGACCAGACAATTGACCGCAAAAGCCGCTCCAGCCAGCAGCCAGATGCCGATGGTTGCAGCTACTACGCGCTGCCAGTCAGGTAACGTCGGAGTCGCCAGGAACATACCAATGACGGCACAAAACACTGCCAACTGGGTCACGCGGGGCTTGGTCAATGCCCAATACTGGGCCACGCGATTTCGGGGTACGGTTATGGTCGTCATACGGTCAGTAATGTGAATTAATGCGTGAATTCATGCGTGAAATACTGCGGTCAGCCGGTGCTGAGTTACCTTCTACCACTGGCACAAATTGCCTCACAGCGGGAAGTCTCGTCTTATAGTTTAACATGACCAGCAACAGCAGAATTAGTGCCGCCCCACCGTTGTGTGCAACCGCGATCGCCAGCGGCCAGTTAAAGTAGATTGTTGCCAGGCCGGTAAGTAGTTGGGTCCCGATAATGACCAGCAACCACGTGCCGGTTTTACGCAATCCATCGATTCGCCGCGCCCGTAAAGCCAACCACGCAATGAACGCAATCACCACAAAAGCAAACATCCTGTGAGTCCAGTGAATGGCGGTTAAGGCCTGAAACGGCAAATACTCACCATCCGCAGTTTTGCCCAAATGCCGCCAAAGCGTAAATCCGTGCTGGAAGTCCATGTCTGGGATCACCATCCCATGACAAAGTGGAAAATCATTACAGGCCAAGGCTGCGTAGTTAGTACTAACCCACCCGCCTAATGCGATCTGCATTACCAGAAGCAGCATCGCGATCAACGCTGGTACTGCCAGCGCCCGCCCGCCCGCTGCGACCGGCGTGTGTTCGTTTTGCCGCGCAGCCAACCACGTCAGTAATGCCAGCAAGGTTAATCCCAGCAACAAATGCGTGGTAACGATAACGGGCTGCAACTTCATCGTTACGGTCCAGGCCCCAAAAGCGCCTTGCAAACAAACGGCAAGAAATAACAGCGTCGGCAACCATGGCGAGAATGTTGGATTGCGCTCTGGCGCGCTTAAACTTAAACCCACCGAACCAGATTTGGTAGCGGACGCAATGGTGGGCGTTGTGACAGGCTTAAGCCATCGCATCCAGGCCACCGCCATCAAACCGATAATCAAAACCCCAACACCCATCGCGAAGTACCGATGCGTCATCTCAATCCAGGCTTTCACCAGCGTTACCGGACCTGTCGGCATCGCCGCTTGCGCTGCACTGATAGGTGACTGGGCCAGCAACGGATTCGAATGACCATAACAACCGGGCCAATCCGGACAGCCGAGTCCCGAATCTGTCAGACGCGTAAATGCGCCAAACATGATCAGATCAAATGTCAGAAACAGCGTTACCCACACGAGCTTGCGATATTTGTTAGCATCCTTGGAGGCCCAGACCACGCTCAGAGCCAGCAATGCCACCAAAATCCCCATGGCGCCAAGTTGTAATAAATTTGACATTAGCCGATGGCGGAAGCCCGCAGAAGTTTAGAAAGGTCCGTTTTCACCTTATAAGGATCAGCGTCCTTCGGGAAACGCATCATCAGATTACTGCGTGGATCGATCAGATAAATATGATCACTTGCGGTCGTTCCGGCATCGGTTGGTAGCCACGCTTTGAGCAAGTCAGGGTTCACACGCAACATACGCGTACCTTCAAACGGCTGCAAGCCCGGCATATCGAGCTTCTTATCATCGGTGATCAACCATACGCGCTCGATACGCTCGCGCTCTTTGCCTTGCATCAATCTAAGCTGCCGAATCTTGAACAACGAATCTTTGCATTCTTTTTGACAATCGCCGCTACCGACTTGCAGCATCACCCACTTACCTTTAAAAGCGCCGAGCGTGGTCGGCGTGCCATCCAGTTCGGTGACGCCCAATGGCGGAATGGCATATTGCGCCGGATCGAGCAGATCGCCATAATTGGTACGCGATTCCGGCTTGATAACATAGTAGGTGAAATAAGATGCGATCATCGGTGCCGCACAAACCGCGACGATGAGAAACATTTTCAGGCGACCGTTCCGCTTCACCTCGCCATCCGACTTGACTGGCTTTTCTGTTGGCTGATTATTCATGTTCACGGTTAGAGGAGCTTTTTGCATCTTTGATTCCCTGTCTACATCCGGTTACTACAAAAAAGAGGAAGGCCATTACAGCTAGCGCATACCATTGGAATTCATAACCGCGATGCATCTGAATGCCCAGCGACGGACTGCTCCAGTCGCGAATAAGACCATCCTGGTTATTGCCGGTTTGTTCAATCAACAGCGGCTGCATTTGCAGGTTGCTCACCGTTGCTAAAGCTGCGATGTCGAGGTTTTGCACAATCGCGCCCGGTTTTAGCGCGACTGGCTGACCAAGTTGCAACACCCGGCCGACACGGCTACGCACCACACCTTCGACATCGACCACACCAGCAGGAGTGGGGTAAGGCAACAAAATTGCGCGGTTTTGCGGATTAAGCGGTAACCAGCCGCGTTCGACCAGAACATGCACCTCAGAGTTCGCTATTTTGAGCGGCATCAGGACATAAAATCCCGGCATGCCCTTATAACTGCGATTATCCAGATAGATCGGCCAACCCGACACAAATTCCCCGCGAACCGTCACGCGGCGATATTCTAGCTTATCAGCGTTCTCGGTCGCCGCCTTAAGTTGAAATGGGGCCTCAACGCCGCGTTGCTTGATGGCATTTTCAATCGCTTGCTTCTGATCGCCGCGTCGGGTCTGCCATTGCGCCAGCGATATACCCAGCGCCACCAATAACACGGTCGCTATAAAGGGAATCAACCTAAAGCGGAATCGAAATCTGAAACTGAATCTTGGTCTGAATCGCATTACAATATCGCCTTAGTTATTGTTCCCTAAAACCATTCCATGAAAATCATTGTCGCCATCGCTTTCATTCTGATCATCGCTAGTCTCGCGTCTGCGCTCATTTTCCTGATGCGCGACAAAGGGAAAAGCAATCGTACGGTCCAGGCTCTGGCGCTGCGGGTCGGATTTTCAGTGACCCTGTTTATTCTGATATTGATAGCCTATAAGCTTGGCTACATTCAACCGACTGGAATACGCTGAGGAAAGGGTAAGGCAGCGCTCGCTTATCGAACGCCCGCGTTGCCATCACCGGCTCAAGTTTCGTCCCAAACGATCCGATTCCCTCAGCAAAGTATTAACGTATTCACCACTTCATTTCTGACAGTAAAAAAGCCGCACCGAAGTGCGGCCTTTCTTTAATTCATTTCTTCAGCCCTGAGGACTTGTATGCGCCTTACCTCCGCTTTATAGTCGCTTAGTAGTCGCTTAGTAGTCGTTTACTAGCGGTTTAATAGCAGAATCTATAGCCAATATACGACAACGTACAAGCCCAGCCATACCACGTCAACAAAGTGCCAGTACCAGGCGGCGCCTTCGAACGCGAAATGGTTATCCGGTGTGAAATGTCCCTTCAAAACGCGGAACAAGACGACCGATAACATGATCGCACCAACAGTGACATGGAAACCGTGGAATCCGGTCAGCAAAAAGAACGTGGAACCGTAAATCCCGGAAGTCAGTCTCAGGTTGTACTCTTGATAGGCTTCCATGTATTCAGCTGCCTGGAAACACATAAAAGTAGCACCCAGCAATATCGTTGCCGCCAGCCAAAAAGCTGTCTTGGCACGATGACCTGCGCGTAGCGCGTGGTGAGAAATCGTCAGCGTCACGCCGGAGGTTAATAACAGCGCAGTGTTAATGGTTGGAATCGGAAAAGGTCCCATTGTGCGGAAGTTCTCAATGGTGCCCGCCGGACCGGCGTTGCCCCAATGCGCGGCAAAATCTGGCCACAATATTTTATGGTCGAGATCTGCAAGCCAAGGCATCGAAATACTACGTGCGTAAAACAATGCGCCGAAAAATGCAGCAAAAAACATGACTTCGGAGAAAATGAACCAACTCATGCTCCAACGGAACGACGTATCGATACGCGGGCTGTAAAGTCCACCCTCAGACTCGTGAATTGCATCACCAAACCATTTGTACAAAATGACCAGCAATCCCAAGATACCGAGAATACAAACTTCCCGTGCAAAGGCAACACTATTAACCCAGGCTGCAGCCCCTAACATTGTCACCAGCAACGCACCACCGGCTAATACAGGCCATCTGGACGGACCAGGCACAAAATAGTAAGGCACATTACCTTGTTGAGAACTCATTTCCATCTCCCGATACACATTTAAATAATTTTTTGAGCTTATTTTTGGAGCTTACTAAGCGACGACCAGCTTCACAATCGTGATCAATATTACGATGAAAATGATTGCCCCGATAACGCCGGCGATCACCACATGGATCGGATTTAAACCCGCCGCGTCGCTTTCGTAATCTTTCTTTTTACGTACACCGAAGAATCCCCACAATACCGCTTTGACGGTTGCGCCAAATGACATCTTACGGCGACTTGCCTTCTTCAGATCAGACATTTAAAACCCTTTAACCTGCATTCTCGCTGACAGCCAGAACCGATCCTATTTTCACTTCCTGAGCAACTCCTACTCCCCCACCGTATTTAACTTTGCAGCAACGACGGAGGCTATCAGACGATCAGGCCGGTTTTACTACCGCCGGTTTATTGATTTCAAAAAATGTGTAAGACAACATAATCGACTTCACATCTTTAGGTAACTTTGGATCGATGTAAAACACCACCGGAAATTCCTTCGCCTGATTCGGTCCCAACGTCTGCTGCGTGAAGCAAAAACATTCTACTTTTTTGAAAAATGCCTCGGCTTGCATCGGCGCATAACTAGGGATCGCCTGGGCTTCCATTGTCCGCGCCTCTTTATTGACCACTTCGTACATGACTTGCGTCATTTCCCCAGGATGCACTTGCAAGCTGCTCACCGCAGGACGGAAACGCCAGGGTCCGCGCGCATTGCCATCAAATTCCACCGTGATTGTTCGGGACTTATCAATCTGCGTATTCTCTGGGGCCACCACGGTGCTATCTTGCGGCGTTAAAAAATTAACACCGGTCAACGAGCAAATGGATTTATATACCGGCACAAGACCATAACCGAAACCAAACATTAATACGGCAATGACGACCAGCTTGCCAAACATTTTTCGATTTAACTTTAGCGCGTAAGCGCGGCCTTCGCTATTTGGCTTCTGTTCATCCATCAGCTAAACCACACGCGGTTAACAAATATGCCTACAAAAAACGCTAGGGCAACGGCAGCCAACAGCAGCGCGGTTCGCAAATTATTCGGTTTTTTTCTATCTGACATGGTGAGCTGGCAGACTTGCGTCTGCCTTTCCTATCTTTACACTCCAGCGGAACCTGGGACGGTTCCGAAAGGAGTCTATTTTACGATCGGTGGCACTTCAAATGTATGAAACGGCGCTGGGCTTGGAATAGTCCACTCCAGACCTTCGGCACCTTCCCAAGGCTTCATAGGAGCTTTTACGCCGCCTTTGATGGATGGGATGACAACGAAGAACAAGAAGTAAAGCTGGCTAAGGCCAAAACCGAATGCGCCGATTGATGCGAGCATATTGAAGTCAGTGAACTGCGCTGGATAATCTGCAATCCGACGCGGCATACCCGCTAATCCCAGGAAGTGCATCGGGAAAAACGTAACGTTAAATGTAATCAATGACGCCCAGAAGTGAATCTTGCCGCGGGTTTCGTTGTACATGAAGCCAGTCCACTTAGGGCTCCAATAGTAATATCCACCAAACAGGCCAAACAGGGAGCCAGCAACCAACACATAGTGGAAATGGGCCACGACGTAGTAAGTGTCCTGCATCTGGATGTCAATCGGCGTGACCGCCAGAATCAGACCGGTGAAACCACCCATGGTGAAGACGAAAATGAAACCGACTGCGAACAACATTGGTGTTTCGAAAGTCATCGAACCACGCCACATTGTTGCGATCCAGTTAAATATCTTCACGCCGGTTGGCACCGCAATTAACAACGTTGCATACATGAAGAACAACTGAGCCGTCACTGGCATGCCTGTTGTAAACATGTGATGCGCCCACACGATGAATGACAGAATCGCGATAGAGGCTGTTGCGTACACCATTGATGCATAACCGAACAATTGCTTGCGGGCAAAAGCTGGGATGATTTGCGAGATGATGCCGAAAGCAGGCAAAATCATGATGTATACCTCTGGGTGACCAAAGAACCAGAAAATATGTTGATACATCACTGGATCGCCGCCACCAGCAGCATTAAAGAACGATGTGCCGAAATGACGATCGGTCAACGTCATCGTAATTGCACCGGCCAACACTGGCATCACGGCAATCAGCAAATAGGCAGTAATCAACCAGGTCCAGCAGAACATCGGCATCTTCATCAACGTCATGCCAGGGGCACGCATATTGAGGACGGTGGTGATAATGTTAATTGAGCCCATAATCGACGATGCGCCCATGATGTGGATGGCGAAAATCGCCATGTCCATACCAGGTCCCATTTGAGTCGACAGCGGAGCATACAAAGTCCAGCCGGCAGCAGTTGCGCCACCCGGCACCAGGAACGATGTCAGCAACAGAATTGCCGCTGGCGGCAACAGCCAGAATGAGAAGTTGTTCATCCGGGCAAAAGCCATGTCCGACGCGCCAATTTGCAGCGGAATCATCCAGTTGGCGAAGCCCACGAAAGCCGGCATGATCGCCCCGAACACCATGATGATGCCGTGCATGGTCGTTAGCTGATTAAAGAACTCAGGCTTGAAAAACTGCAAGCCTGGCTCAAATAATTCAGCACGAATTAACATCGCCAGAACGCCGCCCGATAGCAACATCGTGAACGAAAACCATAAATACAACGTACCGATATCTTTATGGTTTGTCGCAAACAACCAACGACGCCAACCTGTCGGAACATCATGGGCGTGATCGTGGTGATCGTGAGAATGATCGTGTACGTGATCGACTGCAGTTGTGCTCATATCAATCTCCTAATTCAATTACTTGCGCGCAGCCAGCACTTCGGCTGGTTGAACAATATTTTCTGCAGCCTTGTTGGACCATGTGTTGCGGGTATACGTGATCACCGCAGCGATCTCGGTATCCGACAACACAGCTTTCCATGCCGGCATTTGCATCGCGCCGTCAATTTTACCGTTTAACAGCACGTTAATTTGTGCGGCACGCGGACCATTAACCACCGGATCACCGTCCAGAGCAGGGAACGCGCCAGGGATACCTTTGCCGGTAGCCTGGTGACAAGCAACGCAATTTGATGTGTAGACTTTTTCGCCACGTGTCTTCAGCTCGTCGATAGTCCAGACCTTATTCGGATCATCGGCTTGCGCAGCCATTTCTTTCTTTTTACCATCGACCCACTTGGTATAGTCGGCGTCGCTGACCACTTTCACAACGATCGGCATGAAACCATGGTCTTTACCGCACAGCTCAACGCACTGACCGCGGTAAGTGCCGATTTTTTCAGCCTTGAACCAGGTATCCCGAACGAAGCCGGGAATGGCATCTTGCTTCACGCCAAACGCAGGAATCGTCCACGAGTGGATGACATCGTTAGCGGTGGTGATGATGCGGACTTTTTTATTGATCGGGACGACAACTTCGTTATCGACCTCAAGCAGATAATTGTCATTCTTGACTTTTGACGAATCAACAACTTGCTCATGTGGTGTCGCCAGAGTCGACAGGAAAGAAATGCCTTCGCCCTCGCCTTTGAGGTAATCGTAGCCCCATTTCCATTGCATTCCCGTCGCTTTGATCGTCAGATCAGCGTTCGAGGTGTCTTTCATCGCGACGACCGTTTTGGTCGCTGGCAGGGCCATTCCGATAACGATCAGGAAAGGGACCACGGTCCAGGCGATTTCGACTGTTGTGCTCTCATGAAAACTCGCCGATTTATGACCGCGCGACTTGCGATGTTTCACAATCGAATAAAACATCACACTGAAAACTGCAATAAAGATTACCAGACAGATAATCAACATCCAGGTGTGCAGATCGTAAATCTGTTGCGCAATTTGCGTCACCGGTGGCTGAAAATTCATTTGCAGTACCGCAGGACCGCCAATGCTATCTTTCACTGCCCAAGACGGCAAAGCCGTAATGGAAAGCGCAGCAAGCATCAACGATATAAGGCGCTTCGCATATTTCATGATTACCCCAAAAGCCCAAAATTATAATTCTATCAACTACCAGACGCGCCCTTGTACCTGGGATTTTGCAGCCTGGTTGCAACTTGGTTGCCATTTACTTGCAACTTATTTGCAACACCTGCCGCAATTCCTGCACAAATTCGCGCCGCCTCCATTCCGTCAAAAACCGCCCCACCTCAACCCGGACACCGTCCGCTTCCAGACAAATCAATTCTCTGCGAGAAGATTTTCCCAAAATCCGGATTGAACGTAATGCAAGTCTGTACTGTCGAACTTCTTCTGCTTCTATTAACTCCACCACCAGCCAATCGTCCTGCAGGGTAATGTGCTCGCGATCTGTTGCATGCCTTGCGTATGCCAAAAAAGCGAAGCCAACAGCCAGCATTTCGAACGTTGCAAACACCAACACAAACCAGGCGCCGCGTACGGTCCACACCGCAGCCACCAGGAATGACGTGAAACACATACTCACGTAAAAGCCTGCAAGTTGCCGCGGAGCTATTGCGCAGTTGCGCTTTAAGTCCCATTCACGCCGCATCATAGAGAAATACCTCAATGCATTTGGCCTACCCCTGCGTACCGGCTAAAACCTTCGAAGTATAAGGGGTAACTGGCCTTGTTATCAAGGAGTAATAAGTCCTAAAACACACTGTGCGCTTGGCTTCCGCGATAAAGTTTGAGAAATTTTCGGGCCGCCGTCAACGACATTATCGTTCATGTCAAATAGTCGCAGCAATAGTATCTTATTCAAAAGACTATTATTTTGCCCGTGACAACCGATTGGCGTCACGGCGAGGCGTTGAAAGCCAAACTTTGAGGTCAAATCAAATCAGATAGCGGATGCGCTGACTGGCCCTTTTCAGACCAGGGGCCGTTAAAAAATTCGTTGACCCATTCCCGGCTAACGTCGGCCAAACCCGCATGCAACCATTTAGGTTGACGGTCCTTTTCAATAATCAGTGCCCGGACGCCTTCGGAAAAATCCGACCGAGCGGCAAAATGCAAGGTCACGATATATTCCAACCGGAAGATTTCGGCCAGAGACAGATGCCGGCCGCGTTGTAACAATTTATAGATCAAGGCCAACGAACCCGGGCAACCGGCGCGCAATATTGCGACAGCTTTCTGCAGCCAGACATCGTCAGTGTCCAGCCCAAGGATGCCGTCGACGATTTCAGGCAGGGTCGCCTGACTGCAAAGTTGATTGATCAAGGCGAAGTGCGTTATCAGCGGCGTAGACACCGGCGTGGACGGCGCGAATGCCTGCGACGCATGCCCTTGCAGCACACGGGTCAATAAAACACCATCTTCGTCGCCGGTCCACGGTTGCGTCAGCAAGGCATCCAATACCGCCTGCTTGCTGGCCTGCGCAATCTGAATATCAGCCAAACCGACGAAAATGGCATCAGCTGCGCCAATTGAGGCACCGGTCAGCGCCAAAAATAAACCGGTGTGCCCCGGCATACGATTCAAAAACCAGGTTCCGCCCACGTCCGGATACAAACCGATAGTGATCTCCGGCATCGCCAAACGCGATTTTTCGGTCACCACACGATGACTGGCACCCGCCATCAAACCGATCCCTCCGCCCATGACGATGCCATGTCCCCACGCAAGAATCGGCTTGGGAAAGGTGTGAATCAAATAATCCAGCCTATATTCGCGCTCAAAAAAATCGCTTGCGTACGGGTTTGCCTGGATATTTTCGGGATCGCCTTTAGCGTGTTGCTCAAGCATGGTCCGATACAAATCCTGCAGATCGCCTCCGGCACAAAAGGCTTTTTCGCCCGCTGCTTGCAATACCACGATGGCGATCTCAGGATCGGACGCCCATTTTCTCAACTGCGGATCGAGCAAGTCGACCATTTCGAGCGAAATCGAATTTAACGTCTTTTCTACATTCAGTGTTGCGAACCCGATACGCTTACCGTTTTCGGCGGTGCGCTCTTCAAACAACACCGGTTGCACCAACTCTGTTGACAGCACTTGACTCATCGTACATCCTCGTTTGAACCGTTACTTAATAGATTGCGGGCAATAATAACGCGCATGATTTCGTTGGTGCCTTCCAAAATTTGATGGACACGGACGTCACGGAAATAGCGTTCAAGCGGATATTCGCGAATATAGCCATAACCGCCATGCATTTGAAGGGCCTCATTGCAAATCTGAAATCCGATGTCAGTCGCGAAGCGCTTCGCCATCGCGCAATAGGTCGTCGCATTGGGATTTTTGGCATCCAGTTTGCAAGCTGCCAGACGCACCATTTGCCGGGCTGCGACCAATTCGGTCTGCATATCGGCCAATTTAAATTGCAGCGCCTGAAAATCGGCCAAAGGCCGCTTGAATTGGCGACGCTCATTCATATAACCGTGCGCGGCATCTAACGCCGCTTGCGCAGTGCCGACCGAGCAGGTGGCAATATTGATGCGACCACCGTCCAGCCCGCGCATCGCCATGCGGAAACCCTCACCCTCCTGTCCCATTAAATGGTCGGCCGGAATCCGCACATTGTCGAAGCTAATCGTGCGTGTCGGCTGACTGTTCCAACCCATTTTCTGTTCTTTACGACCAAAACTGATACCGGGCGTGTCCGATGGCACCACAAACGCAGATACGCCTCCGGCGCCATCGCCCCCGGTACGCGCCATTACCACTAATAAATCGGTGGCACCCGCGCCAGAAATGAACGCCTTCGCACCGTTAAGAACGTAGCTATCCCCTTCCAGCACTGCGCTGGTCTTCAACGACGCCGCATCTGATCCCGCGCCCGGCTCAGTAAGACAATACGAACCCAACTTCTTACCGCTGGCCAACTGCTCGCACCATTGCTGTTGCACCTCTGGAGTGGCCCAATTGGCGACCATCCAGCTCACCATATTGTGGATCGTCAGATAAGCGGTGGTGGAAGTACAGCCTCGCGCCAGTTCTTCAAACACAATCGTTGCGTCCAGGCGGGACAAACCGAGTCCGCCCGCTTCTTCCGGCGTATACAGCCCGCAAAATCCCAGTTCACCGGCCCGTGCGATAACGTCCTTGGGGAATATGCCTTCCGCATCCCATTGCGCCGCGTGCGGCGCCAGTTCGCCAATTGAAAATTCTCGTGCGGTCTGCTGAAATGCACGCTGCTCTTCTGATAATTCAAAATCCATGGTGTCTCATCTCCTGACAAGTGATTTCCTTAACGCTCATGGATGCTCATGGCTACTCATGACGTTATGCGCTCTTATTTATTTCGTCCCAGAATAGCAAGAATTGACGTTTACGTAAACGTAAGACCGCGTAAGACCGCGTAAGTCAGGGTGAGTAAGTGCAACAATGGCAACCCCAGGCCTCCTTTCTCTTCCCTGTTTACATCTTGATACGTTCCGCGACTTTTAACACGGTTAAAAAAAAATTTAAAAGGCACCATTTGATTTATGCTGATCCCGGCCGTTAAATAATTACAGAACATGAATAATCTTTTAAGAAAAATCGATCTTACTTCGCTGCGTTTATTCGTCGCGGTCTGCCAGGAAAAGAATATCGCGCGCGCGGCCGAGCGCGAGTTCATTGCTCCTTCCGCAGTGAGCCGACGGATCGGTGAAATCGAAGCAATGATCGGATTACCGGTTATCCATCGCGAATCCCGTGGTATTTCGGTCACGCCTGTTGGCGAAACGGTACTGCGACATGCGCTCGCCGTTATTGCCAGTATCGAAGCATTAGACGCCGAGCTTTCACAGTTTTCAAGCGGTGCCAAGGGGAAAGTCCGTCTGGTAGGAAATTTATCATCGATTGTGCAATTTTTGCCTGAAGATATTGCCGCATTCCAACGGATTTTTCCACACGTCGATATCGATCTGGAAGAACAAAACAGCACCGAGGTAATGCGCAGCATTCGGGAGCGGAACGCCGATCTGGGAATTTGCAATGCCATCGTCGGTTTAGAGCAATTCCAGCACTTGCCCTATCGCACCGATCATCTTTTTTTGATGGTCCCTCGCAGCCATCCATTAAGCGCCGAAACCGCCGTTGGGCTAGCGGAAATCGTCAACGAAAATTTTGTCAGTTTGGGTGCCGACGCCGCGCTCACGCAACTTATCGCGCAGGAAGCCATCAATCTCGGCAAGCAACTCACGATCAAGATTCGCGTCAGCAGTCTCGACGCCCTGTGTCGCATGGTGCATGTTGGTCTCGGTATTGCCGTGGTACCGCAGCAAATCGGCGAGTTATATTTGAATACACTGGCGGTGAAGTTGGTCCCCATCCGTGATCCATGGGCCATTCGCCATCTGGTCATCATCTTCAATCATCGTGAGCAATTGACCGCCACCGCGAGTTCACTGGTGAACTTTCTGGTAAATAAATAGAACCTGCGATAAGTTCTGTCCTTGCATGGGCGTATTGCACAACTTCCCTCCGCTCCCCGAAACATCACGTGCATAGACGCATCTCCAATCGAGAGGCCTGTCATCGCCAGTGATCACTTCATCCACACCTCGCTATCGGTATGATTTCCTTATTCGGACATCTTTCCTCTTCCATCATGCCAAAAACACTTTACGACAAACTCTGGGATGCGCACGTCGTCGCCACTGAAATCGACGGCACCAGCCTGCTTTATATTGATCGCCACATTATTAACGAAGTATCCAGTCCTCAGGCATTTGAAGGCTTGAAATTACATCAACGTAGTCCTTGGCGGGTTGCTGCCAATTTTGCGGTTGCCGATCATAACGTCCCCACCACAGACCGTAGCCAGGGTATTCAAGATCCGATATCGCGGCTGCAGGTCGACACGCTTGGCGCCAATGCAAAAACTTACGGATTAACCTTCTTCGGTTTGCAGGATAAGCGCCAAGGTATCGAGCACGTTATCGGACCGGAGCAAGGTGCAACGCTGCCCGGCATGACGATAGTGTGCGGCGATTCGCATACGTCAACGCACGGCGCTTTTGCCTGTCTGGCGTACGGAATCGGCACATCGGAAGTGGAACACGTGTTAGTCACGCAGACCCTGTTGACCAAAAAAATGCAGTCCATGCAAGTGCTGGTCGAAGGCCAGTTACCCGCTGGCGTGGCGGCTAAAGACATCGTCCTGGCGCTGATCGGTACCATTGGCACGGCGGGAGCCACCGGTTACGCTATCGAATACACTGGTTCAACTATTCGCGATCTGTCGATGGAGGCCCGCATGACTGTTTGCAACATGTCGATCGAAGCTGGGGCACGCGCTGGCATGATTGCCTTTGATGAAACCACGCTTGCTTATGTAAAAGGACGGCCATTAAGCCCGACCGGTGCAGAGTGGGATCAGGCGCTCGCCTTTTGGCGTACGTTGCAATCTGATCAGGATGCCGTTTTCGATGCCACCGTCACCATTGACGCAACCACCATCGCGCCTCAGGTCACCTGGGGCACCTCGCCGGAAATGGTGGTATCGATTGAAGGAAGAATTCCCGATCCTGAAGCAGAGCCAGACGCCATCAAGCGCAGCGACATGCGGAAGGCCTTGGTCTATATGGGACTGCACGCGAATACAGCCATCACCGATATCGCCATCGATAAAGTCTTTATCGGCTCCTGTACCAATTCCCGCATTGAAGACTTGCGTGCGGCTGCCGCTATCGTGCGCGGCAAAAGACGGGCCGCCAACGTGGTTCTGGCGATGGTGGTGCCCGGCTCCGGCCTGGTGAAACAGCAGGCCGAGCAGGAAGGCCTGGATCGCATTTTTCTCGACGCGGGCTTCGAATGGCGCGAACCCGGCTGCTCGATGTGCATGGCGATGAATGCCGATCGACTGGCACCGGGAGAACGATGCGCCTCGACCTCGAATCGCAATTTCGAAGGCCGCCAAGGCGCGGGCGGACGCACACATCTGGTCAGTCCCGCAATGGCCGCGGCGGCAGGTATTGCCGGACACTTTGTTGACATCAGATCTTTGTAAAAATGAATATGAAAAAATTTAATCGTCTCGTCGGATTGGTGGTACCGCTGGATCGGGCCAACGTAGATACCGACGTCATCATCCCGAAGCAGTTTTTAAAATCGATCAAACGCACCGGATTCGGTCAAAATTTGTTCGACGAATGGCGTTACCTTGATCATGGTGAGCCAGGACAAGATTGCAATAACCGGCCGCTGAACCCCGATTTTGTATTAAATCAAAACCGCTATCAGGGCGCCTCTATCTTGCTGGCCCGGAAAAATTTTGGGTGCGGATCGTCGCGCGAACATGCGCCATGGGCGATGGATCAATACGGCTTTCGTGTGGTGATAGCGCCGAGCTTCGCAGACATCTTTTTCAATAATTGCTTCAAGAGCGGATTACTCCCTATCGTTCTTAGCGAGGAGTCAATCGAGTCCTTGTTTAAAGCCGTTGAAGGCACACCCGGCTTCACGTTAGCGATCGATCTTGCGCAACAAACCATACGCAGCACGGACGCTATTATTAACTACGCGTTCGAGGTTGATCCGTTCCGCAAACACTGTCTGTTAGAAGGCTTGGACGATATCGGACTGGCGTTGCGGAAGATGGAACAAATAAGCAAATTTGAAGAACGTCACCTGGCCGCCCATCCGTGGTTGTTGAAGACGTTGAAACCAGCCACTGGAAGCAAAACCGCATAATGGAAACGACGATTTGTTTCACCGGCAGAGTGCTCTATTTATCGCAAGATGCCGACTGCATCAAGACCCAGCTATCCGGCAACAACGTCTGCCTTGCAGAGGCGTTACCGCTGCGCGATGACGTCTCGACCGATGAAATTACCCCAGTCACCGTGATGATGGTCTATGACGAGCGCCTCGGACAAGTGCCGTATATCGGGTTCAAGAGCGGCGCTGAATATCCAATCGGAAAAAATGCAATTAAAGACGGAGGATTTCAGGTCACCGTTGCTGGCAAACGTTATGGAAAAGGATCGTCGCGTGAATCTAGTCCTCTGGCGGAACTTTCCGCCGAAATCAAACTGATTGTGGCGGAAAGCTTTGAGCGTATATATCAACAAAATTGCGACAATATCGGCATTTTAACCACCACGGATTTTTCGATCCTGGACCGCATCGCCGCGGGAGAATCGATTGCTATCGATGTTTTTCTGCAAGGACGCGATCAACTCACCCAGGACATCATCCGAAGCGGCGGGCTACTCGCCTATAGCAAGGCGGCAACCTGGCCTGCGCCACAACAGCGGTCAGATACGCCCGCCGTTAGCCAGGGGAAAACCCTGGTCGAAAAAATTATTGCGCGCCATTTGCATCCTGACATCGCGCATGTCGAGCGTGGGCAAGGCGTGTTTATATCAGCCGACTGGCGTTTCAGCCATGACTACTTCACCGGCATGTGTACGCATTTAATGCACCGCACCTTCGGCAATCCGGCCACGCTTCACGCCCCAGAGAGCATCATCGCTTTTCAGGACCATCTAGTGCTGGCGGCGCAAAGCCTGCCGCATGTGCGCGATCATTTGTTGGAGGGCGTGGCCAATTTGACTAACGGACATCTGCGATTCGCGCAGGATTATCCGGTGCGCTCGCACGGTAAGTTGCCAGATAGCCTCGGCTCCGAGGGAATCTGCCACGCGATGATGGCTGAAAATTACGCGCTGCCGGGCCAGGTGATTGCGGGCACGGATTCACACACACCCCATTCCGGTGCATTGGGATGCCTGGCTTTCGGCGCTGGCGCCACCGAGATTGCCAATAGCTGGATCACTGGCTATGTGCGCTGTAAGGTTCCCGATACCATCCGTATTCAAATCGATGGGCGCTTGCGTGCTGGTGTCACCGCCAAAGACGTCGTCCTGCATTTATTGCAAATGGATTTTATTCGTGCCGGAGAGGCGATTGGTCTGGTATTCGAATATGCTGGTTCTGCGATTCGCGCCATGGACATCGATGAACGCGCCACGCTGACCAACATGGCGGCAGAGCTTGGCGGGTTTACCGGAATTGTTGCGCCTGATGAAAAAACGGTGGCGTTCTTAAAGCAACGACGCGGGATTGATTTTGCGCTGAAAGAATGGATGGTCAGCGATGCGGATGCCATTTACCAAAAACGCATTAACATCGACGCAACGATCATTTCTGCGATGGTGGCGCGCCCGGGCGATCCGGGCAATGGCATCACCGCAGACCAGTTAGCCCAGGACATTCCGATCAACATAGCCTATGGCGGGTCTTGCACTGCTGGCAAACGACGCGATTTCGATTTTTATTACGAAGTCTTTAACTGGGGCCTTACGCACGGAATTTCGGTAGCGCCGCATACCAAACTTTTCTTGCAGTTCGGCACGCTCGAAGTACGCCGTTACTGCGAGGAGCAAGGCTACATGCCAGTATTTGAGAAGGCCGGCGCGATCATGATCCTGCCCGGTTGCGGCTCCTGCGCAAATTGTGGCCCGGGACAATCAAGCGATGCACAAGATGTCACTATCAGTGCCATTAATAGAAATTTCCCCGGGCGCTCCGGCCCCGGCCAGGTCTGGTTGGCGAGTCCTTACACGGTTGCTGCAAGTGCTCTGGCTGGCCGAATTACGACGTTCGCGCAGTTGCAGGCCTCCCAAGGAAAATAGAAAAAAAAAGGACGACATGGGAATGTCGTCCTAACTCACAGCCACCTTAAGCGGTTAGCTTGCAGGCAGCAGCACGCTGGAATACCGCATCTTCAATATGCTGCTACTTTTCAATTCTGGTCCTGCAGTCGCATCAAAAGACTGAACAGGGGCGATCTGCTGACGACATTATTTCGGCATCAAAACGCTGTCGACGACATTGATAACGCCATTCGATTGATACACATCATAGGTGCTGATGCTGGCGACGTTACCGGCTTCATCGATGACATCAATGTTGTGCATGCCATTTTTCTTGAAGGTTAACTTGCCGCCGCTTGCAGTCGCCAATTCAGCTTGGCCACCACCTTTTGTAATGGCGTTCGAGAGCGCCGTAAAATCATATTTTCCCGGTACGACGTGGTACGTCAAAATCTTGGTCAACGTCGCTTTGTTTTCTGGTTTAACCAGTGTATCTACCGTACCGGCAGGCAACTTGCCAAAAGCTTCGTTGGTCGGCGCAAAGACGGTAAAAGGACCTTTTCCTTTAAGCGTATCGACCAGTCCAGCCGCTTTTACAGCGGCCACCAAAGTGGTGTGGTCAGCCGAATTGACAGCATTATCGATGATGTCTTTGCTTGGATACATGCTTTGACCGCCGACCATTACGGTGTTTTCGGCGAAGGCCACATTGGCGACCAACAAAGCTGCTGAGAGGGTGATAACAGTGCTGAATTTGCGCATGATAATTTCCTTGAGAGAGTCAGTTTTCGGAGCTTGCAGAGTCATATACGCGCGTATTTTGAAACTGGATTCAACGCTTCGAAAGTTCTACCCAAAAAAACACGAGTCAAATGCAGCGGACGTCACCCGACACGTCGCCAACAGGGAAATGGAAAAATTCACATCGGGAGATGAGTGCCGAAAAATTGATGCCGGGTATAGCGATATTGGCAATATTGGCGATATTGCGGCTGCAATAAGGACGCATTAAGGCGATACTAAGGCAAGGCGATATTTGCATATCTGCAGTTGGCAGATATGCAAATAAATTGAAAAAGAATGAAGTAAGCCGATAGGCCGGATTCTGTTACGACGATAAGGCTTGCGCCCGCCCGTTATGACAACCATTCCTCTAGGCGCTGAATTACTCCAGCGCTCAAGCTTCCTACCCGCACGCTCCGCGAGCAACATCAACGCGTGCCTATTTGGAATTGCTCCGGGTGGAGGTTACCGCGTTTCACCGTAACTTAATACGCTCGTCTCTGTGGCCCTATTCCTCGCCTCACGGCGGACGGCCATTAACCGTCACCCTGCTCTATGGAGTCCGGACCTTCCTCCCGCCAGACAGCTTGCGCTGAATGACCAGCGGTTGTCTGGCTTACTTCAAGCGGCATTTTACCTCAGTGTCGACCCGCAGCAAAGGTCGATTCCCGTAAAACACCAGATATTTGTATTCTTAAACAGCATGTGACCGTTGACTGCGCAATCCGTATAGTTGAATCAATCAATTTAGCTGAAGTCAACGCGCGCGAGGCATTTCACTTTTAGCCGCAGGAACCGACATGCATATAGTTGTTTTAGGTGCTGGCGTCATCGGCGTGACCTCCGCCTATCGCCTGCTTGAATCTGGCCATCAGGTTACATTGATCGATGCGGAGGCAAAAGCTGGCGCCCAAACCAGTCTGGCCAACGGCGGTCAACTGAGTTTTTCCTATGTAGCGCCGCTTGCAGACCGCTCGGTCTGGACGCACTGGCCACACTATTTATTCGGTGCAGACTCGCCGCTCACACTGCACCCAAAGATGGATCCCTCGCAATGGCGCTGGTTGCTGCAGTTTTTACGATCCTGCAATACTGCAACCGCGCAAAAAACGACGATTGACTTATTGCGCCTCGGTTTTTTCAGTCGTGATCAGCTGGCAAATATGATGGCAGCGGTGCCGTTCGATTTTCAGCACAAAACGGCCGGAAAATTGGTCATGTTTACGGATACCAAAGGCTTGGCCGCGGCGCGCCGACAAGTCGAATTTCAAGCCCGCCACGGCTCCCGGCAAGAAGTGATCGATGCCGCGCGTTGTATCGCCATTGAACCCGCTTTGGCAAATGCACAGCGCGACTGGGTCGGCGGCGTGTACACCCCGAGCGAAGAAGCTGGCGACTGCGCAGTATTTTGTCAGCGACTGGTTGCAGCCATGTCGCAACATCCGCAATTTCGTTTCACTCCCTCCCAGCGCGTCGGCAAGCTTGAAATGCGCAACGGCGCACTGATAGCGGTGCAGGCGGGAGATGAACAGATCGCGGCCGATAAATTTGTTCTGGCGATGGGTGTCCATAGCGCCGCATTTGCGCGTCAGGCAGGATTCAACTTATCCGTATATCCGCTCAAAGGTTACAGCCTTACGATCCCTCTGCTGAACGGCGCAAGTCAGGCGGCTGCGCCCAAGGTATCGATTACTGACCTTTCGAAGAAAATCGTTTATTCACGACTAGGCGAACGTTTGCGCGTCGCTGGACGGGTGGAGATCGTCGGTCTTAATCGGCATATCCCCCAACGCGCAATTCAAGAACTGAAACGCGGAATCGGCGCGCTATTTCCTGGAAGCGTGGACCCGAGCCTTTCAGACACCGAATTGTCGCCATGGGCTGGCTTACGCCCTGCCACGCCAACCGGGGTGCCGATCATTGGCGCGTCGCCGGTAGCTAATTTATATTTGAATGTCGGGCATGGCGGCCTCGGTTGGACGCTTGCCCACGGAAGTGTGACTCTTTTATCACAGTTGGTTAACGGGCAGAGCCCCGGCATCGAGAACAGCCCTTTTGCGTTCCGCGGCTAAAGTCTTGCCGCCAACATCTCCTCAGTCTAAAATCTGGAGTTGCATGCTCTATGCCAATCGCACTCCCACGACGAACCTCCACACCACATGCAATTCCACTTACTCGCGTTTGTAAAAACCGTTTTCTTTGTACTGGCCGCGCTTCTGCCGATCATGAATCCGCCCGGTAACGCCCCCATTTTTCATTCATTGACTGCGGGCGCGTCGGACGCCACCCGCAACGCCCTGGCCTGGCGCGTAGCCGTCAATACGTTTATTTTGCTAGTTGCCGGCATGTTTATCGGCACCCACGTCCTCGCGTTTTTTGGCATCTCGCTACCAGTGGTGAAGGTCGCAGGAGGCCTGCTGGTGATTGCCACCGCCTGGAAATTACTGAACACGGAAGAGGTCCAGAAGGTGGAAACCATTCCCGGATCGCTCTGGACCAAGGAACTCGCCTCCAAAAAAGCCTTCTATCCGCTCACCTTCCCGTTCACTGTGGGACCCGGTTCGATTTCTGTCGCCATCACCCTCGGTGCGGGCCTTAGAATCCCCCAGGTCCCCGTGATCCTCACGTTGGTGGCAGCGATTGTCGCTTTGGCTTTGGCTTCCGCTGCGGTGTATTTCAGCAACCGTTTTGCGGGCGTGCTGGTCAGGTTGCTCGGCGACACCGGTACCACCGTCATGTTGCGTATGTATTCGTTTATTTTGCTTTGTATCGGCGTCCAGATTTTATGGGACGGCGTGGGCGGCTTGCTGCTTCAACTGCATACGGCCGGTTTGTAGCCGAAAGTCAGATTGTGTAGGAACTTCAGAGATTATTTTCCTATAAACAACATGAATACGCTGCTTCTATAGACACAATCTTGCGGAAAGTATAATCTTTGCCTGACTTTTCCTGACAATTGGAATTAGCCACAAAGATATACTAGAATTTAGTCGTAGTATTTAATCGTAGATGCAGCATTTTTATCAACAGCACCAGGAGCCAATCATGATCAAGAAAATCGTTTCGATCGCAGCAATCATTAGCGTGTTCGGTATCCTCTCAGCATGCAATACGTTCGCCGGTATGGGCAAAGATGTCCAGTCGGGCGGTCAAAAGGTGGAAGATGCGGCGCAAGACACCAAAGCTAAAATGTAAATAGCAGCACATTAAGGTGGCGTTCAAGTCTACGCCATCGAAAAAACCCGACGCTATGTCGGGTTTTTGCATTCTTGCTCGTAGGCAGTTTAACTGTACCGAATAACCATCAATCTACATCGGTCCGGCTAAAAATCATTGGCGATTTTTTCCGTCAAAACCACAGTCAATAACACTTATCGTCCATCGCGGTAACTAATTCTCAAACGCAGCGAGGCATCGCCCCGGCATCATACGGTCATTCCGGGGTGGGATTACTGAGTCCATCAATACGCCCCTCGGCCATTTCCGCCAGTATCTGGGACGATATCAACGCGAGTCGCAGCAAGCGTTCGGTGGCATTGATATCCAACATCGGCAACGTATCGGTGCCACGGTCAGCGTTGCTTACCTGCGCCAGATCGATGCAGATTTTGACGCCCTGGCAGATATCTACCGTCATGGCATAAAACTGTGCATGCTGATCGTGTTGATGGTGTGATGGCAGCCATGAAAAGGCCTGATGGTGGGCTTCTGGTGTTGGTGCAGCGGAGGAGGATCGGGTCGTCCTTGTCGGTTTTTTCATGATTGCATTCCCTTTTTAGCGTGGCTAGTAAGGAGCTTCATGGTTTGCAAACTAGAGGGAGTGGACGTGGTGATACTCGGCATTGTTATTTCCTTTGGATGGTGTTAATACCGCGCCCCGCTGTCAAACGGGGTGGGCGGCAAATAGCAGGGTTGACAGACCAGTATCCAAAGCAACCGGCAGGCCGAAGCCTCCCCACCATCACCGCCCAATGAAGGCGCAACAAGGGTGAGCACACACAAAAACGGCATTGCGCCGTTTGTGCACTTTGGATAAGTCAGGCTGTCAAACCAGTTCCCCTCTTTGTCAGGGACAAAACCAGTATAAGGCATCAAGAGACTTTCTGTGAAGTCTTGAATTGGGAAGGGATCAGTTAGTGACGTGGATGCAGACCGGTAACGACCATGCCGTCACCGATCCAAATTCCTATAGCTTTCTCGAAACAGCGGCTTAACTAAACTGACTAAAATTTGGACGACGCTTTTCAAAGAAGGCCGTGAACGCTTCCTTCGCTTCAGGCGCGTTGAGCATCACGCCAAAGTGCGCGATTTCCTGCGCCATTTGCGCGTCAATCGCGGTCATTTGAGGCCCCTTCATGAGCTGCTTGGAAATCCGGATCGACGCTGCAGGCAGAGCAACCAGCTTAGCTGCCTGCCCTTGCGCAAACGCCAGCAATTCCGCTGCTGGCAGGATTTTGTTCACCAAGCCCATTGCATGTGCTTCGGTCACATCGAATGCTTCCCCCAGCAACAGCTTTTCTGCCGACCGTTGATAACCGGCGAGTTGTGGAAACAGCAAACTCGATGCTGCTTCCGGACACACGCCAAGCTGCGTAAATGGCATTGAAAAGCGCGCGTTGTCGGCGGCATATACCAGATCGCAATGTAACAGCATGGTGGTGCCGATACCGACCGCAGCACCGGCCACCGCCGCGACGAGCGGTTTGGTGGCGTGACTTATTTGCCATAGAAATTGAAATACCGGGCTGCTTTGACTATTCGGAGGATTTTTTAAAAAATCTTCGATGTCATTACCGGCGCTAAATATCTGTGGCTGCCCGACAAAGAGAATAACCCGCACCGAGGCGTCGACTTCGGCCTCTTTGATCGCATCGACCATGGTTTGATACATCGCTGCCGTTAGCGCATTTTTTTTCTCCAGCCGATTGATGGTAATCGTCAATATGCCGTTTTCTTTGCTCGTCAAAATGTCCATTAGTCTCTCCGGTAGGGCTAAAAATATTCATTGATGATGTTACTGTTCCGAACAGTTGAGCATTTTGGAAAGCCGCAACCATTCTCATTAAAACCGGTTCACTTGTCGATAAAAAGGCCGAGCAGCAAAGCAGCACGGCCTTATTTTTCATCATGCAAATGGTGAAGCCGACCGCGCGGCTACCTTGGCTAACTTAGTTACCTTAGTTACATTCGTTCGAAAATCCCCGCCGCGCCCATGCCGGTCCCAACGCACATTGTCACCATGCCGTACTTCAAATTCTTACGACGTAAAGCATGGATCGTAGTAGCGGCACGGATCGCACCGGTCGCGCCGAGTGGATGACCCAAAGCAATCGCACCGCCCATTGGGTTGACCTTGGATGGATCAAGACCAAGGTCTTGAATCACGGCCAATGCCTGTGCCGCAAAGGCTTCGTTCAGTTCAATCCAGTCCAGTTGATCCTGGGTGATGCCCGCGGCACGTAATGCTGCTGGAATCGCTTCTTTCGGGCCAATTCCCATAATTTCCGGTGGAACGCCACGCACCGCAAAGGAGGCGAAACGTGCCAGCGGCGTGAGGTTAAATTGCTTCAGAATTTTTTCGCTGACCAGAATCAAGGCACCGGCACCATCCGAGGTTTGCGAGCTGTTACCGGCAGTGACGCTTCCTTTAGGAGAAAACACCGGTTTCAATTTTGCCAGCGCTGCCAAGGTCGATTCAGCACGCGCACCTTCGTCACGATTAACCGTGCGGGTCTTGATATCAATTTGTCCGGTTGCCAGATTCGGAAAACGGTCAATGATATCAACGGACGTCATCTCATCATCAAACTCGCCTGCCAACTGCGCGGCAATGGCTTTTTGATGCGACACCAAAGCAAATTCATCCTGCGATTCGCGCGAAACTTTCCATTGCCTGGCGACATTTTCTGCCGTCAGCCCCATGCCATAGGCCATGCCAATATTTTCGTCCTTGAAGACGTTCATATTGATCGATGGGTGAAAGCCCATCATCGGCACCATGGACATCGATTCGGCACCGCCTGCAATCATGACATCAGCCTGACCAACCCGAATCCGGTCAGCGGCCATCGCAATGGCGGTAATGCCGGAAGCGCAGTAGCGATTCACGGTAACGCCACCGATGGTGTTCGGCAATCCGGCCAGCAGAATACCGTTACGCGCCATGTTCAGGCCTTGTGCGCCTTCAGGGAACGAACAGCCGATGATCGCGTCTTCGATCAGTTTAGGGTCCAGATCAGGCACTTGCGTCAGCACCGATTGCAGTACGCGTACCAACAAATCGTCGGGACGGGTGTTCTTGAACATGCCACGTGGCGCTTTACCGATTGGCGTGCGGGTCGCGGCAACGATATAGGCGTCTTGAAGTTGTTTAGTCATTTAAATCTCCGTTATTAGTTGCGGACCGGCTTGCCGGTTTGCAGCATGCCCATAATGCGCTCCTGCGTTTTTGGATGATTCAGTAATTCCATAAAGGCTTTGCGCTCCAGATCCAGCAGCCATTGTTCGTTCACGAGGCTGCCTTCTTCGACTTCGCCACCGCAAACAACATCAGCCACCATGCAACCCAATTTATAATCATGCGCAGATATAAAACCCCCATCGCGCATGTTCACCAATTGCGCCATGATGGTCGCAATGCCGTTGCGACCGACGACCGGAATCAATGCTTTCAGCGGCGCACGATATCCTGCGTCGAACATGGCGCGGGCTTCGACTTTGGCGACATGCAGTAATTCATACGCATTGAAAACGATCACATCGCTGGATTTCAGATATCCCATCTTCTTCGCTTCCAGCGCCGACTTTGAGACATTCGCGGTGGCCGCATTGAGGAAAGATGATTTCAGGAATTGCAGAATATCGTTACCACCAGCATCATGCGCTGCGCGCAATGCGGCTTCTTTTAAACCGCCGCCAGCCGGAATCAAACCGACACCGACTTCCACCAGCCCGATATAAGACTCGAGTGAAGCGACGCGTTTGGCAGCATGCAGCGCCAGTTCACAACCGCCGCCGAGCGCCAGACCAGCCACCGCGGCGACGACCGGAACGCCCGCATATTTCATCGCCATGAAAGCTTGCTGCAATTGGGCGACCATCGGCTCAATCGCTTTAACGCCACCGGACATGAATAGCGGGAGCATTGATTGCAGGTCTGCGCCAGCCGAGAACGCGCCGCCATTGGCCGCGTCCGCATGCCACAACACCAAACCTTTAAAGTTCTTCTCTGCTTCAGCGACTGCCATGTTGAGGCCGGCAATAACGCCCGGTCCGATGACGTGCATTTTGGTTTTGAAGGAGAGGATCAGGACCTCGTCGTTTTGGTGCCAGAGGCGCACCGATTCATCTTCGAATACCGTGGTGCCAGCGGTAGCACCGTCAGCGACACCTTCGCCGACTAACGGCGCACGGAATGTCTGGCGCTGATAAACGGCCAGATCAGAACGGGCGACATTGCCCTGCCTGGCTGGCGAATAGGAACCATCAGCGCTGTGAACGCCGTTGCGGCCGTCAAATACCCAAGCCGGTAACGGTGCATTACACAATGCTTTGCCAGCATCAATATCTTCCTTGACCCAACCAGCAATCTGCTGCCAACCGGCGGCTTGCCAAATTTCGAATGGGCCAACGCTCCAGCCAAAACCCCAGCGCATCGCAAAATCGATATCGCGTGCGTTATCGGCAATCGCGTCTAAATGGATCGCTATGTAGTGGAAAGCGTCACGGAAAATCGACCACAGAAATTGTGCTTGAGGATTGGTCGATTCGCGCAAAGCTTTCATGCGTTTGACCGGATCTTTGTCTTTCAGAATGCGTACCACCAGCTCATCTGCTTTGCCCCCGCCGGTGACGTACTCGCCGGTTGCTGCGTCTATCCGCTGGATGTCCTTACCCACTTTTTTATAGAACCCGGCGCCGGTTTTTTGGCCTAATGCGCCTTGCTCAATGAGCTTGGCGAGTAATGGCGGAGTTGCATAAACGCCGAAGAACGGATCATCTTTGAGGCTGTCCTGCATGGTCTTGATGACATGCCCCATCGTATCCAGCCCCACGACGTCGGCGGTGCGGAAAGTACCCGATTTGGCGCGGCCTAATTTGGCACCGGTCAAGTCATCCACGACATCGACTGACAAACCAAATTTTTCCGCCTGATGCGCGGTCGAGAGAATACCGAAAACACCGACACGGTTTGCGATAAAGTTAGGGGTATCTTTGGCACGCACGACACCTTTACCCAGCGTGGTGGCGAGGAAGCCTTCGAGCTGATCCAGAATTTCCGGACGGGTCGTCGCGGTCGGAATCAGTTCGACCAGATGCATATAACGCGGCGGATTAAAAAAGTGCACACCGCAAAAGCGCGCCTTCAATTCAGCGTCAAAACCTTCTGATAATGCAGTGATCGACAGTCCGGACGTGTTCGAAGCAAAAATCGCGTTGGGTGCAATATGCGGCGCAACCTTTTTGTAAAGATCGTGCTTCCAGTCCATGCGCTCGGCAATTGCTTCAATGATCAGATCGCAATCGGCCAACAACGCCAGATTGTCTTCGTAATTGGCGACTTCTATCAATGCTGCGTCATCTTTGTTGCCTAGCGGTGCCGGGCTGAGTTTTTTCAGATTCTCAATGGCGCGCAGCACGATCCCGTTCTTTGGGCCTTCCTTGGCTGGCAGGTCAAACAGAATGACGGGTACATGGGCATTCAGGCAGTGCGCAGCAATTTGCGCACCCATCACACCAGCACCGAGAACGGCGACTTTTTTTACGATGAAATTGGACACTGTTGTCTCCTTAATTTAGCAATCCTGATACATAAAATACAGAAATAATGCACAGAAAAAATTGCTTCTCGCCGTGCAAAAATACTTAAAACAAATCGGCATCCAATGCCATCAGGCTAGCGGAACCGGCGCGTGCCTGACGAATCAACGTGGCTGTCTCTGGCAATAAACGGGCAAAGTAAAAGCGCGCTGTGGCTAATTTCGACACATAGAATTTATCGCCACTATCCTGTTTTTCCAATGCGATCTTTGCCATCCGGGCAAAGAAGTAGGCATATACCAGATGACCGACTACCCGCAGATACGGCACCGCAGCGGCACCGGCTTCGTCTTGGTTCTGGAATGACTTCATGCCGATTTCCATGGTCAATTTGGTGACCTTATCGCCTAGATCGGCGAGCGGCGTAATGAACTCTGATAGCGCTTCATCAGTACCATTTTCCTCAATGAAGGCCTGGACCTTGGCGCCGAATTTTTTCAATTTAGCGCCGTTGTCCATCAGCACTTTGCGGCCTAATAAATCCAGTGACTGAATGGTGTTGGTGCCTTCATAAATCATGTTGATACGGGCATCACGCACGTATTGCTCCATGCCCCACTCAGCGATGTAACCATGACCGCCATAGACTTGCATGCATTCAGAGGTGGCGATCCAGGCATTGTCCGTAATGAACGCTTTGACAATCGGCGTCAGCAAGGCCACTTCGTCAGCCGCATCCTTGCGCACCGCTTCGTCCGGATGATTCAATTCTTTGTCAATTTGCAGGGCCACATAAGTGCAAAATGCGCGGCCGCCTTCTGCATACGCTTTGGCCGTCAATAGCATGCGGCGCACGTCCGGATGCACGATGATGGGATCAGCGGCTTTGTCCGGTGCTTTGATGCCGGACAGGCTGCGCATCTGAATACGGTCTTTCGCATACACCAGTGCGTTTTGATACGCGACTTCGGTTAATCCTAAGCCTTGCATTCCCACGCCCAAACGCGCCGCGTTCATGAATACAAACATCGCATTCAAGCCTTTGTGTGGCGCACCGATAATCCAGCCCTGTGCACCATCCAGATTCATCTGGCAGGTGGAGTTGCCATGAATACCCATTTTCTCTTCAATCGCACCGCAGGTGATGGGATTGCGCGCACCCAGAGAGCCATCGGCGTTCGGCAAGAATTTTGGTACCAGGAACAACGAGATGCCTTTGGAGCCTTGCGGTGCATCAGGCAACCGCGCCAGCACCAGATGCAAAATATTATCGGCAATATCATGCTCCCCGGCGGAGATGAAAATCTTGCTGCCGGTGATCTTGTAAGAGCCGTCTGATTGCGGTTCGGCTTTTGAGCGCAACATCCCGAGATCGGTGCCGCAATGGGATTCAGTCAGACACATGGTACCGGTCCACTCACCCGATACGAGTTTCGGCAAATACACCGCTTTTTGTTCTGGCGTTCCATGCTCTAGCAAGCATTCGTAGGCGCCGTGCGACAAGCCCGGATACATGGTCCAGGCCTGATTGGCCGAATTCATCATCTCGTAAAAAGAGTTGTTCATCACCAGCGGCAAGCCCTGACCACCAAATTCGGGCGCACACGACAGCGAAGGCCATCCGGCTTCAACATATTGCTTGTAGGCCTCTTTGAAGCCTTTTGGGGTGGTGACAGTTTTATGCTCTTTGTCGTGATGGCACCCTTCACGGTCGCCGGAATGATTGAGGGGGAACAAAACCTGCGAAGTGAACTTTCCACCTTCCTCCAGAACCTGATTGATGATATCAGCGTCAATCTCGGCGTGCTTCGGCAACTGCTTCAGTTCATCTTCGACATGTAACAACTCGTGCATGACGAATTGCATATCTCGCAGTGGCGCGATGTATTGACCCATGGTGTTCTCCTGATGATTAATTTTGTCAGACTGCTTTATTGGCAGAGGAAGTGTGAATTTTTGCTGACGCCTTTACGCTGACGTTTGTTTTTTGTTCCGATGCATGACTGTGATAAGTCTGGATGAGACGATCAAAGCCAGCTTGCGCGCGTTCTTCGCTACCGGCTTTTTTGAGAAATCGGGCATCGTGATGCAGCCCTAAAATCAATCCATACATTTCATATACCAATTGGTCGGGATCGGTATCCGTACCCAGATGACCGGCTTCAATTGCCTGCAGCACACAGCGTCGTAACGCCTTTTGCCAGGTATCCACCATGGATACTAGCTGGTCGCGGATTGGTCCCGGCCGATCATCGTATTCAACTGCTCCACTGATATAAATGCAGCCAGATGAAATTTCGATCGTGACCTGCTTGACCCAACGCGCAAACATCCCGCGCAAGCGTGGTAAGCCGCGTGTTTCCTTGAGACTGGGGAAAAAAACTTCTTGTTCGAAATGCCGGTGATAGAGCTTGACGACTTCTAACTGCAGATCTTCACGTGAGCCGAAATGGGCGAATACACCCGACTTACTCATGCTCATTTTTTCAGCCAGCAAGCCAATCGTCAACCCTTCCAGACCATCGCGGCTGGCAAGATCGAGCGCGACATCAAGGATTGCTACGCGCGTAAGCTCACCTTTTCGCATAAATTTGCTCTGCGTGCCAATGATTGTATGTTCCACAGTAATCCCGTCTTTATAAGTCAGCGTTTTAGGCGTTGTGTAGAATGAATTCAACGACGTGATGCCTGGCGAAAAATCCCAGAGTCCGCTTCAGCGGCCTCGACCCCGACCTCGGACTAGCCGAGATCTCTCGTTGAACTACATTCTATGTAGGTCCTAAAGTTATTCATCATTCGATCCAAATAATACGAACGACCGTTCTATTATGCACCATAAATAGCCTGTGAACACGACTTAGAGGGCAAATTCTATTGATGCTTATTGGACTTGGGTTATGACGAAATAATGTGTTATCACCTGACGATTCAGGTCTTTTTGGCGCGAACTGAGGCGACGTTACGTGCACTGGAACGATACACGTATCGCTCGAAGATAACTAAATAGCACCACATATGCTGAGTGGATGCAGGTAGCGCACCCTTATCAGGCTGGAATGTCCTACTCCCCACCGCTGTGTTAGGTTTGATTTTTATCAATCAAGCGCCGATCCCGCTTGGTAGGACGCCCTTTTATCAGCATTGTCGGTTCATGGAAGTACTTCCGGTCTTCTGCCACCACCGCACGTTTTTTGAGACTTTGCTCGGTTTCCGTATATAACGTTTGTGCGATGGCGGCCGATCCCCGCACTTCGGCGAGTCTCTGGACCGCAACTTCCCATTCGTTGGCACCATTGTTGATGCCCAGTGTGTCACCAATCTTCACGTTATGAGCAGGCTTGACCCGGTCCCCGTTATGGCTGACCTTTCCCGTCAGCACCGCCTCTGTTGCCAGTGAGCGAGTTTTGAAGAACCGTGCGGCCCACAACCATTTATCGATGCGAACCGTTTGTAGATCATTTTGCATAGGTGCCGCACTCCGGATTTATCATAAAGGCCATCAAACAGAATTCAAACAGGATTGTCAATATCAATGAAGCGATGCGCCAGACCGAAGTGTTCTGCAAGGTGCTGGCCCAAGGCCTGCACGCCGTAGCGCTCGGTGGCGTGGTGGCCTGCCGCCAGATAGGCAACCCCGGACTCTCGCGCCAGATGGACTGTTGGCTCCGAAATTTCGCCACTGATATAGACACTGGCACCGTTCGCTATGGCATCACCTAAAAAATTTTGGGCCGCGCCGGTGCACCAGGCAATTTGTCCCAACGGTTGCGACGGATCGCCGATCAGGGTTGGCTGACGCCGGAGTTTGCGCGCGATTAATTGCGCCAGATCGCCGACGGTTTGCACCGTCGGGTCCGCTATGGTGCCGCACCAGCCAAGATTATTTTCGCCAAAATGGCCGGTTGGTAGCAATCCCAGTTCCTTTGCTAACTGGGCGTTGTTACCCAATTCTGTATGACCGTCCAATGGTAAATGATAGGCAAAGAGATTAATGTCGTGCGTCAAAAGCAATTTCAGTCTATTGTGTTTAGGCCCAATCACCCGCGCGTCGTCGCCTCGCCAGAAATACCCGTGATGCACAAGGATCGCATCGGCGCCAGCCTCAAGCGCCGCTTCGAGCAACGCCTGGCTGGCGGTTACGCCAGTAATCAGCGTGGATATATCAGCGCGCCCTTCCACCTGCAGGCCATTTGGGCAATAATCACGGTATTGTGTAATATTTAGCCTATCTGCCAAATATTTTTCAAGTTGCACGCGACTTACCGACTTTTTCCCCACCAACTTTTGATGCATTATCAGGCCCTCTTATATGCGACGTTTCTGGCTATTGTTTGCGCAAACCGTCACTATCGGTTTAGCGATTTGGTTCATTGTAACGACCCTCAAACCCGAATGGGTTAACGGCGGCTTAAGTGCGAACACGCGTCTCCACATCGCGACGTCCAAAGTGCCAATCCAGGAAGCCGCACCCGGCACAAAAATCCAGAACTCCTATCGCGATGCGTCGAAAATTGCTATGCCTTCGGTCGTCAATATTTTCACGACCAAGGAAGCCAAGGCGACGCCAAATCCTCTTTTGCAGGACCCGCTATTCAAAAAATACTTTGGTGATCGTTCTGAGCCGGAAGAAAAACAGTCGAGTCTGGGTTCTGGCGTCATCGTGAGTTCGCAAGGCTATATTCTGACCAACAATCACGTGGTCGAAGCCGCTGACGAAATTGAGGTTGGTTTGGCGGATGGACGGACTGCAACAGCCAAGGTTGTGGGAAGTGACCCCGACACCGATCTGGCGGTAATCAAGATCAACTTGCCAAACCTGCCCGCAATCACGCTGGGCCACATCGATCAAGCCAGCGTCGGCGATGTCGTTTTGGCGATCGGCAATCCATTTGGTGTGGGTCAGACCGTCACTATGGGCATCATTTCGGCACTTGGACGCAGCCATCTCGGTATCAATGCTTTTGAAAACTTCATCCAGACGGATGCCGCGATCAATCCCGGTAACTCTGGAGGGGCACTGGTCGATACCAACGGCAATTTGCTTGGCATCAACACGGCAATTTACTCGCGCACTGGCGGCTCGCTGGGTATCGGTTTCGCCATTCCCGTCTCAACCGCCAAAACGGTGATGGAATCGATCATCAATACCGGCACCGTTGTGCGTGGCTATATCGGGGTCGAACCGCAAGATATTACGCCAGAACTCGCCGAGAGCTTTGGCCTGGCACAAAAAACCGGGGCGATCATTGCTGGCGTATTGAAGAACGGCCCCGCTGACCGGGCAGGTATGAAACCCGGTGATATTCTGGTCGCAATCAATGATGCGCCGATTGCTGACACGACTGATTTGCTGAACGTCGTCGCAAAATTTGCGCCCGGCACTAAAGTCACGATGGCGATTATCCGCAAAACGAAAAAAATGTCGATTGTCTTGACGATAGGAAAACGCCCTCTCATCAAGCAGCAAGAACAAGAATAAGCACAAGAACAAGCACAAGAACAAGCACAAGAATAAAAAAACCAGGAATAGAGAGTAACGGATGCACGTACGCGATTTGAAGCAGTTTCTGGCCGAACTATCGGAAAATAATAATCGTGCGTGGTTTGTGATGAACAAACCGCGTTACGACATCTTGCGGGCCGAGTTTCTTGAGTTGGTAGTTCGTCTGATTGGCGAAATTACGCGCTTCGATCCCGCTGTAGCGGCCTGCAATCCGAAAAAAGCCTTGTTTAGAATTAACCGCGACATGCGCTTTTCACACGATAAAAATCCGTATAAGACCACTTTTTCTGCCGCGATTACCGCCAGCGGTTTGAAACGACCGAGCCAGGGCGGCGGTCCGATGTATTATTTCCACGTGAATGCCGATGGCATGTTACGCATCGCCGCAGGAGAATATCTTCCGCCCGCAGATCGGTTACGCGCCATCCGTCAGCAGATCGTCACCGATAGCGTCGGCTTTAGTAAGCTGATAAAAAATAAAAAAATAGTGGGAAGTTACGATGGTCTTCAGATTGGCGAGCAGCTGGTGCGCCCGCCGAAGGGTTTTGATCCTGCGTCACCGCACATTGACTATGTTCGGTTGAAAAGTTTTCTGGTGCGCAAAGAACAGCCGATCAACAAAATGCTCGGCGAGGCGATGGAAAAAGAACTTGTCGCCAGCTTCAAGGACGCGTTTCCACTTGTTAGCTGGCTGCGTCAGATCAACACAGACGCATCAGAAGAGTGATCAGATTGAGGATGGGTGCAAAGGGTGATGGCCGATAAACCATCCACCTTTGGAGTTGAACGCGGCTGTTCCCATAAACACATCAAGGCGGAGACCACTTCTCCGGTCACTTCCCTTTAAGCTGGGAATCAGATTGTTTCTTCCGCATCCTTCGGTGCTTGCGTGGCTTTGACGAACAAGGGCGCGACCAGCAGGCCAACTTCGTACAGCAGACACAGCGGCACAGCCAGCAGTAACTGGCTCATGATATCCGGCGGTGTGACGACTGCCGCGACAACGAACGCGCCGACCACGACGTAAGGCCGGATCGCCTTAAGCTTTTCCAGCGAAACCAGCCCCATCCGCACCAGCACGATCACGATGATCGGGACCTCAAAGGTAAGACCGAAGGCGATGAACATCGTCATCACAAAATCAAAATAACTGTCGATATCCGGCGCGACCGAAATCGATTTGGGCGCAAAGTTATTGATAAAGTGGAAGATCACCTTGAAAACCAAGAAGTAACAGAACGCGACCCCGGTGATAAACAGTGCAGAAGAGGAGATCACCAGTGGCGCGATCAGCTTTTTTTCATGGGTGTACAAACCCGGCGCAATAAACGCCCACAATTGGTACAGAACCCATGGCAGGGCAATCACGAATGCCACCAGCAAGGTGACCTTGACGGGAATCAGAAATGGCGTGATGACGCCGGTAGCGATCATTTTGCTGCCAGTTGGCAGTGCTGCAATCATCGGTGCTGCCAATAGATCGTAAATATTTGCAGCCCACGGCATCAGGCACAGAAATACGACGATAATCGCAATCGATGCTTTCATGATGCGGTTGCGCAGTTCCACCAGATGCGAGATGAATGTTTCCTCGATGGCACCGGTTTTTAGGTCTTCAGTCATGGTTCACAGCAACGTTATTGTGCAGACTAGCCTGCTGGCGCATAGGGGGCAACGGCGATGGATTGGGTCCACTCGCATTGTTACTAATATTACTGACACTGACAGGCGGGTGATTTACGCTGAAATTTATGCTTGACTTCATGCTTAATTTCATGCGTAAAACGAGGAGCCGCTTTTGGTCCGATCGGCTGGGCGATATTTTGCAACTCGGGCAGCGCCGGAGGTCACCCGTGCTCTACGACCATTTTGGCTTTTGTACCATCCGGGAATGGCGCTATTTTTTGCCAGCTTTTTCTTGCGGAAATTTTTTGCTTTGCGTGCAAGTTGTTCGACATTGCCAGACATTACCGGCGTGTCGGTCAGGTTGTCATCCCATGCAGCATGGATCGAATCTTTGGTGTCCGACACCGTACGCGAGATACTGTTCTCAAAGCCACTGGCTGCTTCCTGCACGTCTTTGTGCATCTTGCGCAGTTCTTCGAGTTCGATCTCACGGCTGACTTCTGATTTGACCTCGTTGATATAACGTTGGGCGCGCCCGAACAACGAGCCCGCCATGCGCGCTACGGTTGGCAATTTTTCCGGTCCGATAACAACCAGTGCAACGACGCCAATTACTGCAAGTTTCGTGAGGCCAATATCAATCATGGGTAATTGCGTGGGGTGACTGCATAAGGTTGTTGCGGCAAACGCGAATTGGTAGAACTCCGGCGAAAAAACATTTCACCGAGGATCACCAGTTAGCGACCGGTTTTATCCTGTTCCTTGGCTGTGACGTCGATGGTCGGCTTGACAGCTTGCGCTTGCGCATCGGCTTCTTTCTCTTCTTCGCCTTTAACGCCGTCTTTAAAACCTTTAACGGCTTTGCCAAGGTCAGCGCCCATATTGCCGATTTTTTTGGTGCCGAAGACCAACATCACGATAACCAGCACTATTAACCAGTGCCAAATACTGAACGAACCCATACTATCTCCTTGCCGGACGCTGATGTCCGGAGCGCTATAACCACGGGGCCAAACAATGGTGTCTGGCCTGACCGTGTACTTTTTTACTTTAATGACTCAATGTCTTAATTACTAATTACTAGTTACTAATTACTAGTTACTAATTACTAATTACGAATGACTAATAACTAATAGCTAATAACTAATAACTAAATTCGATCCTGCACCGCAAAACCGGCTTATTCTCTAATGCTGCCCCTTCCATGGGCGCGGACCACCAATCACATGCACATGTAAATGGTATACCTCCTGGCCGCCAGCAGGACCGGTATTGAACAAAGTCTTGAAGCCACCGCTGGCTTGGCCGTCAGCGTCCACCTGGTAACCGCAACCTTGCTGCTGGGCCAGGCGTGGCACCAATAACATCATTTTACCCAGCAACGCGGCGTGCTGCTCGCTGCAGTCTGCCAGGGTAGAAATATGTTGCTTCGGAATAATCAAAAAATGCACCGGCGCTGCAGGATTGTGGTCGGGGAACGCCACGACGTCGTCATCCTCGTAAATCAGCTCGGATGATATCTGTTTAGAAGCGATCTTGCAAAAAATACAGTTGTCCAAATTCATCTCCACGGCGCGAATAACAGTTTTTTAACGATAGCCTCGTCAGAGGTATCTTGTGAATTATTTTACACTTTATTCTTTTGGCCCCGGCTTCTCATCGGCTTCGCGTGCGACCAGTTTCCGATTGGCCTTTTCTTCGATCCCGGATAATCCCTCACGGCGCGCCAGTTCATTCAGCACGTCCTGCGGGGTCAAGTCAAACTGCGCCAGCATGATTAACGAATGAAACCACAGATCAGCGCATTCATACAGCACATGCGATTTATCGCCGTCCACCCGTGCGTCTTTGGCCGCCATCACGGTTTCGGTCGCTTCTTCCCCGATTTTTTTTAAAATTGCGTCGTCGCCCTTGGAAAACAGCCGCGCAACATACGACTTTTCAGGATCTCCGCCGTTGACCAACTTCCGCGATTCAATTATTTCGGCCAGGCGTTTTAACGTTTCGCTCATGATGATGACTTATGTTTGTACATCGTCTCAGGATCTTTCAGCACCGGCTCTACCGCATTCCAGAGTCCCGACTTTTCCGAGCCTTCAAATTTTTGAAAGAAACAGGAATGGCGTCCGGTGTGGCACGCGATACTGCCAGCCTGTTCGACTCTCAACAAGATCACGTCTTCATCGCAATCAAGGCGGATCTCGTGCACTTTTTGCACGTGACCGGACTCTTCGCCTTTATGCCAGAGTTTTTTGCGCGAACGGCTCCAATACACAGCTTCACCCAGTGCGACCGTTTTTGCGAGCGCCTCGCGGTTCATCCAGGCGAACATCAGCACATCGCCTGATCCCACTTCTTGGGCAATCACCGGGACCAGACCACTCTCGTCCCATCGCACTTTATTTAACCAGGTTGCGCTCATGCCAGCCTCATTGGGATTTGTTGTGCGGCCATAAAGCGCTTCGCTTCCTGCACAGTATGCTGCCCATAATGAAAAATACTTGCCGCCAATACCGCATCGGCACGACCGATCTTGATGCCGTCGGCCAGATCCTGCAGACCGCCGACGCCACCGGATGCAATCACCGGTATTCTTACCGCGTTGGAAACGCTGCTGGTGAGCGCCAGATCGAATCCGGACTTGGTCCCATCCCGATCCATGCTGGTCAGCAGGATTTCCCCGGCACCAAGCAGCTCCATCTTCTGCGCCCACTCAATCGCGTCCAGTCCGGTAGCGATGCGGCCGCCGTGGGTAAAGACTTCCCATTTTCCGGGCGCTGTCTGCTTCGCGTCGATGGCAACGACGATACATTGCGAACCGTATTTGCTGGCGGCGTCTGCGACTAACTGCGGGTTGGTGATGGCAGAAGTATTAATACTAACTTTATCTGCGCCCGCGTTTAACAAACGCCGCACATCGGACACGACACGCACACCGCCGCCGACGGTTAATGGAATAAAGACCTGCGACGCTACCGCTTCGATGATGTCAAGAATCAGATCCCGATTGTCCGAGGACGCCGTAATATCCAGAAAGGTAAGCTCGTCCGCACCCTGCTCATCATAACGACGCGCAATTTCGACAGGATCGCCGGCATCGCGTAGCTCGGTGAAATTGACGCCCTTGACGACGCGCCCATTGGTGACATCAAGGCAAGGAATGATGCGTTTAGCGAGCGTCATGGTTGGTCAGCGTCCGGCTGCTCCGGCAAGCTGTCATCGCCAGCGAACTCCGTCAGTTCGTCAGCACGTTCTTGCGCGCTTGACAGATCAAGCGTGCCTTCATAAATGGAACGACCGCAAATGACACCTTCAATACCTTCGTCCTGAACGGCACACAGAGCCTCTACATCATGGATGTTGTGTACGCCACCTGAGGCAATCACCGGAATTGACATACTTTGCGCCAGTTTCACCGTGGCCTCGATATTGACGCCGCCCATCATGCCGTCACGACCAATATCGGTGTAGATGATGGAGTTGCAACCATAGTCTTCGAATTTCTTCGCGAGATCGATGACTTCATGGCCCGACAATTTGCTCCAGCCGTCGGTCGCAACTTTGCCATCGCGGGCGTCCAGGCCAACAATAATTTGCCCTGGAAAAGCGCTACACGCATCGTGCAAAAAGCCGGGATTTTTCACGGCAGCAGTACCGATAATGATAAAACTTAAGCCGTCATCCAGGTAACGCTCAATGGTGTCGAGATCGCGGATACCGCCACCCAATTGCACCGGAATTTCATCGATGCCGTGGGCTAACGCGAACTCGCGAACCGATTTGATAATTGATTTTACCGCCGACTCATTCTTCGGTTTTCCAGCAAAAGCGCCGTTCAAATCAACCAGATGCAGACGGCGCGCGCCTTGCTCCAGCCAATGCAGCGCCATTTTGCCGGGATCATCGGAGAATACAGTGGCTTGGTTCATGTCACCTTGTTTCAGGCGTACACAGTGACCGTCTTTCAGGTCGATGGCAGGTATCAGCAGCATGGCTACAGTTTGAAAAGTGGGTTAGAAAAAAATGCGTAAAACATTGGCGAATAAAATGCTTAAGATTAACGATCAGGCATCAGGCATCAGGCATCAAAAATTAAGCATCAAATAATAAGCATAATACGAAATAATAATATGCAACGCGTGCGTCCGGCAAAAGTATTGAATAAGCAACAGTCACCACTTGGCAAACCGCGCCTATGGATTCCAGTGGACGAAATTTTTATACACTTGCAGGCCTGCGGAAGCACTTTTTTCCGGATGGAACTGCGTCGCAAAAATATTATCACGCGCCACCGCGCAACTGAACGGCGCGCCGTAATTGGTCTGACCAACCGTGTGTGTCGGATCGGCAGGAACAGCATAGAAACTATGCACAAAATAGAAATAGGCGTCGTCTGCGACATCCTGCCATAGCGGATGAGACCGTGACTGATGCACCCGGTTCCATCCCATCTGTGGGACCTTGAAACGCGAACCATCTTCTTGTAACGCTTGATCCAGGCGGAAACGAACCACCTTGCCGGGCAACAATGCCAACCCCGGTGTGTCACCCTCTTCGCTCCAGTCAAACAACATCTGCTCACCGATGCACACGCCCAACAGCGGTTTGTTGCGCGCCGCTTCGAGCACTGCTTCCTGCACCCCGGATTCACGCAGACTACGCATGCAATCCGCCATCGCGCCTTGTCCTGGCAACACGATGCGGTCGGCCGATTGAATATCGGCAACTTCACCGGAAATAAGGACGTTAGCCTCAGGTGCTACCTGACGTAATGCTTGCGCCACGGAGCGCAAATTGCCGACGCCATAATCAACTATAACAATTTTTTTCATAATAAAAGGTGTCTGGACAGGTAAAACGGCTTGCGGTCACGTTCAGATCACACAAATCGTGACATTTGCAACGTTTCCAATATGTTAGGAACAAAAATACTCATCCAATTACTACCAGATAAACCAAAACAGGCCGATCGAAACAATACTGACGCGCATGCTGGGAATATTCACTGATGGCAGGTCGGTCGCGGCGCACTAGTGACGCAGGCAGGCTGCACTTGCGCCACGCACCAATAATCGACCTGTTACAGGCTACCCTTTGTCGATGGAATCGTACCAGCCGAGCGCGGATCGAGTTCGGTTGCCATGCGTAACGCACGACCAAAAGCCTTGAACACGGTTTCGCATTGATGGTGCGCGTTATCGCCCCGCAGGTTGTCTATATGCAGCGAGACCAGCGCGTGATTGACAAAGCCCTGGAAAAATTCGTGCGTCAGGTCAACGTCAAACGATCCGATCATTGCGCGCTTGAATGGCACATGGAATTCCAGACCCGGACGACCGGAGAAATCGATCACGACCCGTGACAGGGCTTCGTCTAACGGCACATAGGCATGTCCATAACGACGAATGCCCTTTTTGTCGCCTATCGCCTTGGCAAAAGCTTGCCCTAAGGTAATGCCGACATCTTCTACCGTGTGATGATTATCGATATGCAGGTCACCGACCGCTTCGACTTCAATATCAATCAAACCATGCCGCACAATCTGATCCAGCATATGGTCGAGAAAGGGCACGCCGGTGTTCAGCTTTTGCTGACCGGTACCGTCAAGATTGATAGCGACGCGAATCTGCGTCTCATTGGTGTTGCGGGTAATCGCTGCAGTACGGGCGGTAGACATGTTCAAATTGGACCAAAGTGACGATAAAAGACCCCGTTCCGGGGCATCGAGAGTAGAGAGTTTAGATGTGCAAAAAGCCGTGCCATCATAGTAAGCGGATACCCATAAATGCAGGCCATACTTCCCTATTTGGAAAGTACGCCCCATTTTACCGGGATTTCGATAGATTTTTCGACTGACGGCAGATTATCCGACAACCTTGCCTGCCTCAGTAACATTAAGTCGCTTGGGAGGGCTTCAAACAGCTGTCGGGACGTCAGCCTCTTGCGCATCGAGTTGGGCCAGACGCTGCTCAATTAACACGCAGTAGTCGGGATTTAGCTCAAATCCAACAAAATTGCGGCCGCAACGCCGGGCCGCTACGGCAGTCGTGCCGCTGCCCATAAATGGATCAAATACAACGCCGCCGGGCGGACAGGAAGCCTTGATCATGCGTTCGACGATTTCCAATGGCTTTTGCGTAGGATGATCTTCGCGCTCGCGATGTTCACGGTGAAGGCGTGAGACGCTCCAGACATCTTTTGGGTTGTAGCCCAACTCTAGCCATTTTGCTCCGACGAATATCGAACGCGAGCGGGCTTTTTTGGTTTCAACGTCGTACGGAATCCGAATCGCATCGAGGTCAAAATAATGATCTTTGCCGCGAACAAAGAAACCTACGGTGTCATGCACGGAGGAATAGCGGCGAGTGCCGCCACCCATGGACGGCACGCGACGATCCCAGATAATTTCATTGAGCATGGTCATGCGCTGCTTCAACATGACAAATATTTCCGGTGAATAGCGCCATGTAAGGAATATATACAGGCTGCCGTTGGGCTTTAGCTTCGGTAGTGCCGCATCGATCCACTCCTCGGTCCAGCGCAGGTAGGCAACAGTGTCCAACTTGTCGGAATCATTGCCATAATCCTTGCCCAAGCCGTAAGGCGGGTCGGCCAGTAGCAAATCCACCGAACCATCGGGGATGCGCGCCATGCCCTGAAGGGCATCTTCACCAAAAATCTTGTTTTGCCAGCTCAGCATTGCGGCTGCGCCGCGGTCATTTGACGCCGTCTTTCAGGCGATATTCGGCTGAACGCGCATGCGCCTGCAGACCTTCACCGTACGCTAGTTCGGCGGCAACCTTGCCCAACGTTTGTGCGCCGGCTTCGCTGATATGAATCATGCTTGAGCGTTTTTGAAAATCATAGACGCCGAGAGGCGATGAAAAACGTGCTGTACGTGAAGTTGGTAGCACGTGATTCGGCCCGGCGCAGTAGTCGCCCAGCGCTTCCGATGAATAGCGCCCTAAAAACATCGCGCCCGCGTGGCGGATCTGATCAGCCCATTGCTGCGGCTCCGTAGCCGAAATTTCCAAATGTTCGGCGGCAATCAAATTAGCAATCTCACAGGCGTGCGCCATGTCCCGCACTGTAATCAGCGCGCCGCGATTGGTCAGCGACGTGCGGATAATTTCGTGCCTCGGCATCTCTGGCAGGAGGCGATTAATGCTGGCTTCGACCCGGTCGATGTAAGCGGCATCGGGACACAACAAAATCGACTGAGCCAATTCATCATGTTCCGCTTGCGAAAACAGATCCATCGCGATCCAGTCCGGGTCGGTTGACCCGTCGCAGATGACTAAAATCTCGGAAGGCCCGGCGATCATGTCAATCCCGACGATTCCAAACACACGGCGCTTGGCAGCGGCAACATACGCATTTCCCGGCCCGACAATCTTGTCAACCGGTGGAATAGTCGCGGTGCCGTATGCCAGCGCGCCGACCGCTTGCGCGCCGCCGATGGTGAACACCCGATCAACCCCGGCAATCGCGGCTGCAGCCAGGACCAGCTCATTTTTAACGCCATCGGGTGTCGGGACCACCATGATGATTTCCTGTACGCCAGCGACTTTGGCTGGTATCGCGTTCATCAGAACCGACGATGGATAGGCTGCCTTGCCGCCCGGAACGTAGATGCCGACACGATCCAGTGGCGTGACTTTTTGCCCTAATACGGTGCCATCGGCTTCGGTGTAACTGAAGCCGTCTGATCCGCACTCTTGTTTTTGGCGTTCATGATAGGCGCGAACCCGGTCGGCAGCGGTTTGCAGTGCGGCCCGACGTTCGGGTGCCAATTGCATTAATGCGGCCTGTAATTCGTCCTGGCTGATTTCCAGCGCTGTCATACTGTCCGCTGCCAATCGATCAAATCGCTTGGTGTAATCCAGGACTGCCGCGTCGCCACGTGCCTTGACGTCGGCCAGAATCTGCGCCGCCGACTGGTCGATAGCATCATCTTCGCTTGCATCAAATGCCAGCACAGCCGAAAGCTGGGCCTGAAAATTGGCATCGTTAGCATTCAGTTTTCTGATTTTTAGGGTCATGATCGTGTTTGCTTGTGTTTGCTTGTGTTTGCTTGTGTTTGTCGTGCCTGGAGCAGATTCTTAAAGTGGCGACTTGTACAACATCGTACCAGCAACGGACTCTTAATCCGCTGAATGCAGACGGTTCGCCATTGCATGGCCCGTGCCTGGGCGGGAACACCAATCCCAGCCCGCCGCAACGGCTGGCCAAATAAATAGACCGTGGCCAGGAAAGCACATCGCCGCTGATGCGGTTGCGTAAAAGTTAAGCTACTCTGGCCGATGCTTTCTGAATGGCTTCCAGAATAGGCTGAAGTTGTTCATGCTTCAATTTCAAGGCAGCCTGATTGACCACTAAACGTGAGGATATTTCCATAATATGCTCAACTTCGACCAAATGGTTGGCGCGGAGCGTGCTGCCGGTGCTAACCAGATCGACGATGGCATCCGCCAAACCGACCAGTGGCGCTAATTCCATTGAGCCATACAATTTGATCAGGTCGACGTGTACGCCCTTAGCCGCAAAATGATCACGGGCGGTTAGTAAATATTTGGTGGCGACGCGTAAGCGTGCACCTTGACGCACCGCTTTGGCGTAATCAAAACCATCGAATACGGCCACCGACATGCGGCATTTAGCGATATTCAGATCGATCGGCTGATACAACCCTTCGCCGCCATGTTCCAGCAATACATCCTTACCAGCTACGCCAAAATCAGCGGCACCGTATTGGACGTAGGTGGGCACATCCGACGCGCGAACTATGATCACATTCACCAATGGGTTATTGGTAGGCAGGATCAACTTACGCGATGTTTCCGGGTTTTCGGTAACGACAATGCCCGCGGCCGCCAATAATGGCAGCGTTTCTTCAAAGATGCGTCCCTTGGACAAGGCCAGGGTTAATTTTTGACTCATTTGTTTCTTTCAGTCACTTTGAGCCTGATTCCGGCTCGAATATTGACGTTAACATACTATTACAGGCCAGCCGATGAATTCACGGGCGTCAACCATATTGGACGAAAACCACGCGCCCAAAAATTGATTCAACGCATTCCGATCACTTCACGCGTTCAATCTTAGCGCCTACTGCCGACAATTTGCGTTCCATTTGATCGTAACCGCGATCCAGATGATAAATCCGCTCGATCAACGTTTCACCCTCGGCAACCAGTCCGGCGATCACTAATGATGCCGAGGCCCGCAGATCGGTCGCCATTACCGGCGCGCCAAACAGCTTATCGACACCTCTGACCATGGCAGTATTGCCCTGAACATCAATCGAAGCACCGAGTCGACTCATTTCCTGCACGTGCATGAAGCGGTTTTCGAAAATCGTTTCTGTCACATGACTGGTGCCATCGGCGATCAGATTCATGGCCATAAACTGGGCCTGCATGTCGGTCGGAAATCCCGGATATTCCGTGGTGCGAAAGCTAACTGCCTTAGGGCGAGCCGCCATTTGCACGCGAATCCAGTCATCGCCCGAGGTCAGAATAACCCCTGCTTCACGCAACTTGTCGAGCGCTACATCGAGCGTATGGCTACGCGTATTTTTTAGTAGAACATCGCCACCTGTCGCTGCTACGGCGCACAGGAAAGTGCCGGTTTCAATACGATCAGGAATCACGGCATGCGACGCACCGTGCAATCTCTCCACGCCTTGAATCACCAGACGATCAGTTCCGATGCCTTCAATCCTGGCACCCATGGCGACCAACAAATTAGCCAGGTCGGTGACTTCCGGTTCACGTGCGGCATTTTCAAGTATGGTTTCGCCATCCGCCAACGTTGCCGCCATCAGCAAATTTTCGGTGCCGGTAACGGTGATCATATCGGTGACGATATGCGCGCCTTTTAATTTCTTGGCTTTGGCATGAATATAACCAGCTTCGATGTTGATCTCGGCACCCATGGCTTGCAAGCCCTTGATATGCTGATCGACCGGCCGCGATCCAATCGCGCATCCGCCCGGCAACGACACCTTGGCCTCGCCAAAGCGGGCTAACATCGGTCCCAATACCAAAATCGATGCACGCATGGTTTTTACCATTTCGTACGGCGCTTCCAAATTGGTGATCGCATCTCCCTGCAACAGGACCGAATGGCCTTCCTGCTTGCTCTTTAATCCGATCTGACTCAAAAGCTTCAGCATGGTCGAGACGTCGTGCAGGTTCGGCACGTTACTCAACTGCAACTGATCTGAAGTCAGCAGGCCGGCGCACAAAATAGGCAGCGCGGCATTTTTGGCACCAGAAATAATGATCTCACCGGAGAGGCGGTTACCGCCTTGAATCAACAATTTATCCATATTTACTCTTCCTAACTTTTATCAGAGGCCAGCGCACTCTTTTTTTGGAACTCTTCAGGCGTCATGGTCTTCATCGACAACGCGTGAATTTCTTCGCGCATGCGATCGCCCAATGCGGCATATACGATTTGATGCCGCTGGATCAGACGTTGACCGGCAAAAGCATCGGAGACAATCACCGCCGTAAAATGCTGACCATCGCCCTCGACTTCGAGGTGCGAGCAAATCAGGCCAGCAGCAATGTAACTTTTGACGAGTTCGGGTGTGGGGAACATATTAAAACCTGCTTGTTTAAAACTGCATTAATTAGTTTAGTGGTATCACTGAGATCAGTCACTACTGACTGATCTCAACCAACGTATTGACCGAAGATTGGTGCGAGATCTACGGTATAAAACTTAAATCACTGAATTACGCACAAGGACTGGTAGGTGGTTACGTAACTTAGTGGCGCACTTAATGACATCTTAGTGGCGTAATTTGTAACCGCGCTTCAACATCTGTACTGCGGTTGTCGCCAGCACCAGCAGAAATACCGCGATGATCGCCAGGCTTATCAGCGGATTAACGTCGGACTGACCAAAAAATCCGTAACGGAATCCATCAATCATATAAAAGAACGGATTGAAATGAGAGACAGCCTGCCAAAATGGTGGCAACGAATGTATCGAATAAAACACGCCAGCCAGGAACGTTGCCGGCATAATCAGGAAGTTTTGAAACGCTGCAAGCTGGTCGAACTTATCGGCCCAGATGCCTGCGATCAATCCCATTGTGCCCAAAAATGCCGCACCCAACACCGCGAAAATAACAATCCACCATGGCGCAACGAACGATAAATCAACAAAAAATCCGGTAATCAGCAAAACCCCGCCGCCAACGACCACACCGCGCACCACCGAGGCCAGCACATAAGCGCCGAACAATTCCCAGTGTGACAACGGTGGCAACAGGACGAATACAAGATTACCGGTCATTTTGGACTGCGCCAAAGAGGAAGAGGTATTGGCGAAAGCATTCTGCAACACACTCATCATTACCAGGCCTGGTACCAAAAACGCCGTATATTCAACGCCAGGATAAACTTGGACATGCCCCTTTAAAGCGTGACCGAAAATCAGCAAATAGAGCATCGCCGTTAGAATTGGGGCACCAACAGTCTGCGTCGCAACCTTCCAGAAACGCAATACTTCTTTATAAAACAGTGTTTGAAAACCAATCATCGGGGACCGCCCACGTTTATGCCATCCACGCTTTTACCATCCATAATCTGCAAAAACACATCTTCCAGATCGGCTTGCTGCAAATACATGTCATCAATGACGATGCCAGCGGTCCGCAGGGTTGCCAAAATGGGTTCGACCTCGTTGAAAGCGGTGACACGCAACGCAAATTTTCCTGCTTTTTCATGGCTGCCGGCTTGCAATACTAGCGGCAACAAAGCCTCTGGCAAGGCGACGCCGGGAAGCAAATGCACAATAAGTTGCGATCCTGATATACGCCTTAACAACCCAGCCGTGGTGTCAAGCGCCACTACTTTACCGCGTTTGAGCATGGCGATGCGATTGCACTGCTCCTGCGCTTCCTCGAGATAATGTGTTGTTAAAACAACTGTGTGGCCGTCGCGATTCAACTGCGAAATAAATTTCCACAAGGTCTGACGCAACTCGACATCCACTCCTGCCGTTGGCTCGTCGAGCACGATGACCGGTGGTTTATGCACCAGCGCTTGCGCCACCAGGACCCGGCGCTTCATGCCACCGGACAGGGTTCGCATATTAGCGTCGGCCTTACTGGTCAAATCGAGGTTTTCCATTACCTCATCGATCCATTTATCATTATTTTTCAGTCCGAAATAGCCTGACTGCAAACGTAACGTTTCACGCACGGTGAAGAATGGATCAAATACCAACTCCTGAGGCACCACGCCAAGATTACGGCGCGCGTTCCTGAAATCGGTAATCACGTCGTGACCGTGAATGTTGACGGTGCCAGTATCGGCCCGATTCAAGCCAGCGATGATCGAAATGAGCGTAGTTTTTCCTGCGCCGTTAGGCCCTAACAAGCCGAAGAATTCCCCTTCTTCAATGGTAAGAGAAACATCGTCTAATGCCTGTAACGACTGATAACGTTTTTTGACGTTGGTAATTTGTATGGCCGCCATAGTGGCTTGGTTTGCTCTTAAAAGGGATAGCGCGCGGTGAAACAGCAATGAATTAGCGGTGCGCGAAACCCTCGATTATAGGGGATTTCCCGAACGGCAACCGGGAATGGACGCAAACCAGATTGCGAAGCACGTATCTAAACGTACATTTTATCTAAGGTTTGTCGGAAAAAAGCGACGCTGATTGGTCCAACAGGCCAGCGAGCAGACAAGAGATGAGGTACGGCAGGATAAAACAGATACTGAACCTGTAATGTTAAAGGTCAGTGATGGGGGGTGTTCGAAGCGTCTGCTAAAATCGGATGGGTTGCAGGAGAGAGCAAATCCGAAACGCCGTATAAATCGATCAGGCTTTCCAGATTGGAAGGTAAGCTCGAAAAGTGCAGCAATGTTCCGCGATTAAGCGCTGCACATTGCCATGCGAGCAAAGTCGCGACTGCGGCGGAATCCACCGCCACCACATCACCCAGATCAATCTCGGTCTCACCACTGGCAATGGCACGCAATCCGGCCTCTAAAGCGAGTTTAGCGTTGCTAACAGTGAGGGAATGAGAGGGCCTGAACATGATGATCGATCAAAGTATTTAACTGCTAAATGGTGGTTACCGCAATAACCGCTTACTGGAAGCCGACAATATTGCCTGGCTTAATAATGATCGTAGTGAACAAGGAGTAGTGACAATAATCATTAAACGCGCCTTGAGACGAGGAGGATAAGGCTCAAAGATCGCGCTTAATGAAGGGATTGATCAATTAATTGACTACTATTTAAACATTGCCAATCAATTAATCTTTCTATTTTTCAACTACTTATTAATTCCTTACTTACCGCCTCTTGCGGCAAGGGCCTTGTTCTTATCAGTCAACATTTTAATCAAACCGTCCATACCTGTACGGCCGATTTCTGAAGCAAAGGTCCCCTTATATGACTCAACGAGCCAGGCACCCAATACGTTGACATCATAGATCTTCCAGCCGTCTGCAAGTTTTTCCATACGGTAATTAAGTTGGATCGGTTCGCCACGCGGCTGAATTACCTGAGAGCGCACTTCGACATCTGTGTCGGTTGGTGTGCCACGCATCGGTTTAAAGTCAATTTTTTGATCACGTACTTGCGCCAACGCACCAGAGTAAGTGTAAATCAGCAAACTACGAAATTGTGCGGTCAACAATTTCTTCTGATCAGGAGTGGCATCGCGCCAGTAACGGCCAGCTGCCAGAGAAGTCATGCGGTCAAAATCGACATAAGGAATGATTTTTTCTTCAACTAATGAAAAAATCCGTTGCTGATTGCCGCCTTGAATGCTCTTGTCGGCTTTAGCGGTGTCGAGAACTTCGTGGCTGATGCGCTGAACTAATACGTCTGGTGCTTCTTGCGCAAACGCGGAGCCAGCAAATGTCAGAGCGCCAAACGTGGTGGCGATCGCTAAATATTTTTTTAGAGTCTTCATTTTTTTATTACTTTACGCAGGAATTGGTTGAGGGCGGAATGAAGTTCAGATCCGAACGACATCCGAGCTGTACCGCGACTGACATGCACGCGGCACCGGTAACGCTTGTATGACGCCAACTTTCTTGACTCGTTCCGATGGAAAGATTACCGTTTTGAAAAAATATGTAACAGCAACCTTTTCATTTCTATCGGGGAAAATTTGAAATCCAGACGCGTTTTGTAACCCGTTTTGCAACCCTTAAAAGACTTAATTATCTTCTTTGCTCGGTCCGTTTATCTGACTTTGACGTCGCTGAGTGTAAGCATCGCGTACGAATTCGTACTTATCCAGAGCAGCATCTTCGACCAGCGTTGAAGCATCCAGCAAGTTAGCACGCTTGTCGACCAGGCGTACAACTTCACCCGTATTACGCCAGCGCACTGGATATTTGTAACTCCAGATATCACCGTAGAAATCGACTGGCAACGCGGCTGCGTCACGAATATTCGAAGGCCCAAACAACGGCAGTACCAGATAAGGACCAGAACCAACGCCCCATACGCCTAACGTTTGCCCAAAGTCTTTGTTCTTTTTTTGCAAACCAGCAGCCGAACTGACATCCAATAAACCACCCAGACCGAATGTCGTATTAACCGCTACGCGCATGACGGCCGTGGTGCCATCTACGCCATTGCCCTGCAAGTAGCCATTGGCCGCGCTCCATACGTCAGCGAGGTTACCAAAAAAGTTGTTAACCCCGGTCTGCACGAATGACGGTAGCCAGTTTTTGTACGCCGTTGCGACTGGTTTCAGCGCGATCTGATCGAATTTATCATTGACTGTAAACATCGCCCGGTTGAACCCTTCCAGCGGATCTTGCGGATTGCTGGCGCCGGTGCTTGCGCAACCATTCAAGACCACCACTACAGCTAAAGCGCTTACAAGCGTCGTAGTCTTCATTGGGAACTATCCTTTCCGTCAGCGGCCTTGCTATAGATAAGCTGACTGATCAGATTCTCCAGCACGATCGCTGATTGCGTCATTTTAATATTCTCTCCAGCGACGAGATCTTTGACATCACCACCGGCTTCTATGCCGATATATTGCTCGCCCAACAGCCCCGCTGTGAGAATTTTGGCCGAACTATCTATCGGAAATTTATAACGATCATCCATATTCAAGGTGACAACGGCTTGAAAGTTCTTGTCGTCAAAATTGATCGCGCCCACGCGCCCAACAACGACACCAGCACTTTTAACTGGCGCGCGCGGTTTAAGGCCGCCAATATTGTCGAACTTTGAAATCACAGGATAACTTCCCTGGAACGATGCTCCTCCCAGATTCCCTGCTTTAAATGCCAGAAATACGAGTGCCAAAGCACCGAATATAACGAATAAGCCGACCCATACATCCACTGATTTTTGTTGCATATTTATCACCTTAAGAATGCTAGTCGAAGCATCTGATCCGCTTCGATATACTGCCATAGGTACTAATAAAAAGGTTTGAACGACACAATGCGTTACTAAACAACCAATCCCATTTAAAAACTTTAGCTAAACGTTTGTTCGCCGTTTGCTATTTTGCTTTGCGTTTGTTAACGATTAATTAAACATCAACGCCGTTAACAAGAAATCTAAAGCGAGCACCGTTAAGGACGCTATTACGACCGTTCTGGTCGTCGCACGGGCAACACCTTCCGGGGTTGGCTTGGCCATATAGCCTTGATACAGCGCTGTAAAAGTCACTGCTACGCCGAACACGATACTTTTTAAAACGCCATTAGCGACGTCTTTCCAGACGTCTACGCCTGCCTGCATTTGCGACCAGAAAGAACCTTCGTCGACGCCAATGAGACGCACACCGACAACATAGCCTCCCAAGATACCCAAGGCGCTGAATACCGCCGCCAACAATGGCATTGCAATTATTCCAGCCCAAAACCTTGGCGCAATCACGCGCTGTAGTGGATTAACCGCCATCATTTCCATCGCGGCCAGTTGTTCTCCGGCTTTCATCAATCCAATCTCGGCGGTAAGTGAGGTACCGGCACGACCGGCGAACAGCAACGCCGTCACTACCGGGCCTAGTTCACGCACTAGCGAAAGAGCCACCAATAAACCCAAGGCCTGTTCCGAACCGTATTTATTCAGCGTGTAATAGCCTTGGAGGCCCAATACAAAGCCAATAAACAGACCCGACACACCAATAATCAGCAGCGAGTAATTGCCGATGAAATGGATCTGATCAGAAATCAATCGCGGGCGCTTGATTAAGCCGCCTGAGGCCCGTAAAACCGCAAAAAAGGTCCGCGTAGCCTGACCGATTCCCATAATGGATTGACGCACGTGGCCACCAACTGCACCAAAAAATCTCGCCATCATGGTTGCCGCTCCAGCCCCAGATCGGCCGCGAACGACTTACCGGGATAATGGAAAGGTACCGGCCCATCCGCTTCAGCATGCACGAATTGCTTCACATAAGGATCAGTGGAAACGCGCATCTCGTCGGGGGTGCCATGTGCCACAATCTTTCCTTGTGACAAAAAATAAATATAATCCGCAATGGCAAACGACTCATCCACGTCATGCGATACCACAATGGAGGTGGAGCCTAACGCATCATTAAGCTTGCGAATCAACGTGGCTGTCACGCGCATCGAAATAGGGTCAAGGCCAGCGAAAGGCTCGTCGTACATGACCAGACAGGGATCAAGTGCAACCGCGCGCGCCAAAGCCACCCGCCGCGCCATACCGCCGGAAATTTCAGATGGCATTAGCTGTGCTGCATTGCGCAATCCAACGGCCTGCAATTTCATTAGTACCAGATTATTTAATAATTCAGGCGGGAGGTCAGTATGCTCACGCAACGGGAATGCGACGTTCTCATAGACAGACAGGTCGGTGAACAAAGCGCCATTCTGAAACAACATGCCCATTTTGCGACGCATAGCGTACACGTCCGTCATGTTTAACGTCGCTACTACCTGGCCGTCGACAACGATTGTCCCGCCTTGTGGCTGTAATTGCCCGCCAATCAAGCGCAAAATTGTGGTTTTTCCGGAGCCCGAGCCACCCATGATCGCGATCACTTTTCCTCGCGGAAAGTCCATGCTAAGGGACGACAAAATCGGCCGATCACCATAACTGAACTCCACATCACGGATTTCAACAATATTACCCACTAAGCCCACCGTTCAGATCAAAGGCGACATTGTAGTGCACTTGCAACAATTGAGCTTGAACCGACGACATTAACTGCTCCTTAATTGTAAAAATATTATGTTCCCATGAGAAATAAACCAATCCATTTTATATAAATTTTACTTTTTCAAACATAAATCTATCGTAACAAAAGACGAGTGGAGACTAGGGCAATAGTTGTAACTTATATAATTTATATTTCACAATCGATCAATTTTGCGGCTTCTATTCAACAAAAAATAAAAAAGCAGGCCCGCATTTAGATGCGGACCTGCTTTTCTGATACATCAAAATTCCCTTATCCGACAATCTTAGACAATCATCGACAAGCGTTTTTTACAACGGCAGCACTGATGCTCCCATCAGGAATTCGTCGACTGCGCGCGCGCATTGGCGGCCTTCGCGGATTGCCCAGACCACTAACGACTGGCCGCGACGCATATCACCTGCAGCGAAAACCTTGTCGACCGACGTCTTATAGCAACCGTCGCCATCGGTGGTCGCCTTCGCATTGCCTCGTGCATCTTTATCCACACCAAACGCTTCTAATACCTGGGCTACAGGAGATACAAATCCCATCGCTAAAAATACCAGATCGGCTTTCATTTCGAACTCGGAGTTTGGCACTTCCTGCATTTTGCCGTCTTTCCATTCGACGCGAGCTGCGATCAATTTCTCCACTTTGCCGTTTTTACCTTCCAGGCGCTTGGTCGCAACTGCCCAATCACGATCGCATCCCTCTTCATGCGAAGAAGAAGTCCGCAACTTGATCGGCCAGTAAGGCCACACCATCCGCTTGTTCTCGGTTTCCGGTGGTTCCGGCATCAATTCAAACTGCGATACCGATGTAGCGCCTTGACGGTTAGAAGTACCGACGCAATCCGATCCTGTGTCACCGCCGCCGATGACGATCACGTTTTTGGCACCCGCCAAGATTTGATCCTTTACCTTGTCGCCGGCATTAATCTTGTTTTGTTGCGGCAGGAAATCCATGGCGAAATGCACGCCCTTTAATTCGCGTCCTGGAACGGGCAAATCACGCGGTTGCTCAGCACCGCCTGCAATCACAACTGCATCAAATTCTGCTTTCAATTCTTCCGGTGATACCGTCTTCTTCGACCAGTTATTTACATTGGTCGGGAAATCCTTGCCCACCAAAACGCCGGTACGGAACACGACGCCTTCCTCTTCCATCTGCGCAACCCGACGATCAATATGGCTCTTTTCCATTTTGAAATCAGGGATACCATAGCGCAGCAAACCACCGATGCGATCGCTTTTTTCGAAAACGGTGACGTCATGACCAATCCGTGCCAACTGTTGCGCTGCCGCCAGACCTGCAGGCCCAGAGCCAACGACCGCCACTTTTTTGCCGGTCTTTACCAGCGCTGGCTGTGCCACGACCCAACCGTTTTCCCAACCTTTATCGATGATGAAATGTTCGATCGATTTAATGCCGACAGGATCGTCGTTGATCCCAAGCGTACATGCGCTCTCGCACGGTGCAGGGCAGATGCGGCCGGTAAATTCAGGGAAGTTATTGGTTGAGTGTAGGGTGTCGAGTGCTTCCTGATACGCGCCGCGATACACCAGATCGTTCCAGTCAGGAATAATATTGTTTACGGGACAACCGTTGTTGCAGAACGGAATACCGCAATCCATACATCGTGCACCTTGTACCTTGGCTTCTTTGTCGCCAAGTTGCAAAATGAATTCTTTGTAGTGCTTCTTGCGCGCCAGCGGTGCCTCGTACGTCTCAGGCATGCGGCTATATTCCATGAAACCCGTTACTTTACCCATTTTTTACTCACATTCTTAGCTACTCGATCAACCCTGCATTCAGCCAGATAACGTCCACATAACATCCAAATTTCTCAATCAGGATTTTTGGTTATCGGGAATGCGAAGGTGTGCGCGCGTAGTACATCGATATTGTTACGCTGGCTCACGTTGGCCGCCTTGAGCCAACGTGAGAACAACCTTTAAATTAAGCGACGACTTTTTCCTTGGGAAGCGGCGCAGCGACTTTTTCTGCGTTCAATTCGCCCAACGCACGCTTATATTCTGTCGGAAACACCTTGACGAATTTGGCACGCGAAGCAACCCAGTTATCGAGCAGGTAACGCGCACGCGTGCTGCCTGTGTACTTGAAATGACGTTCGATCAGTCCCTTCAAAATCGCCTCATCCGTTTGCGCTTCTTCGGAGCGGGTTGCCGAATGCCAAATCGCCCGGTCGATTGTCGCTTCCTGCTCGCCCTGACTCAGAACGGTCTCAAGCGTCACCATCGACATGTTGCATTGGGATGCGAACTGCGCATCGGGATCGTAGACATAAGCCAGACCACCCGACATTCCGGCGGCAAAATTGCGCCCGGTTTCGCCCAACACAACCACTGTGCCGCCGGTCATGTATTCACATCCGTGATCGCCAGTACCTTCGACCACCGCGATAGCACCTGAGTTACGCACCGCAAAACGCTCACCGGCGACGCCGTTCAAGAAAGCCTCACCAGCCGTGGCACCGTATAGAACGGTGTTTCCGGCGATGATGTTATCGACTGCACGACCACGGAACTCGGTGTTCGGACGCACGATAATGCGACCACCCGACAATCCTTTACCAACATAGTCATTACCTTCACCCACCAGATCAAGCGTAATACCGTGCGCCAGGAATGCGCCGGCTGACTGGCCGGCAGTCCCTTGCAACTGGATATGAATGGTGTCGTGCGGCAGGCCTTCATTACCGTATTTTTTCGCGACTTCACCAGATAACATTGCGCCGACTGTACGGTTCAAGTTTTTGATCGGTGAAATAAAGGAGACCCGTTCGCCCTTATCGATCGCGGCCCGTGCCTGTGCGATCAGCTTATGATCCAATGCTTTCTGCAAGCCATGATCTTGCTCTTTGGTGTGATAATACACCTCGCCCTCAGGCAGTGCAGGCTGATAAAAAATCCGGGAAAAATCCAAGCCTTGCGCTTTCCAATGCGAAATCGCTTTGGCTTTATCGAGGAAATCTGAACGCCCAATCAAATCATTGAAATTGCGGATACCCAACTGCGCCATGATTTGACGGACTTCTTCAGCGATAAAGAAGAAGAAATTGACCACGTGTTCCGGCTTGCCTGAGAACTTGGCACGCAATATCGGGTCTTGCGTTGCCACGCCAACCGGGCAGGTGTTCAGATGGCATTTACGCATCATGATGCAGCCTTCAACCACTAACGGTGCAGTCGCAAAACCGAATTCGTCCGCACCCAGCAAAGCGCCAATGACGACGTCACGGCCGGTCTTCATCTGACCATCTGCCTGAACCCGTATCCGGCTGCGCAAACCATTCAATACCAACGTTTGTTGCGTTTCTGCAAGACCCAGTTCCCACGGAGAACCGGCATGTTTAACAGAGGACAATGGCGATGCGCCAGTGCCGCCGTCATGACCTGCGATCACAACGTGGTCAGACTTCGCTTTAGCCACGCCGGCGGCGATCGTCCCGACGCCCACTTCGGACACCAGCTTGACCGAAATCGAGGCCTTTGGATTAACGTTTTTCAGGTCGTGAATCAACTGCGCCAGATCTTCAATCGAATAGATATCATGATGTGGCGGAGGTGAAATCAATCCCACGCCCGGTACTGAGAAACGCAAACGCGCAATGTACTCAGTGACTTTGTGGCCAGGTAACTGACCACCTTCACCTGGCTTTGCGCCCTGCGCCATCTTGATCTGGATCTGATCGGCCGAGGTCAGATATTCGGCAGTAACACCGAACCGTCCTGACGCCACTTGTTTGATTTTTGACCGCAGCGAATCACCTGCCAGCAGTGGTGTATCGACTTCAATGTTCTCATGGCCGATCACTGATGCCAGTGTGTCACCCGTTTTGATCGGAATGCCTTTCAACTCCTGGCGATACCGATTCACGTCTTCGCCGCCTTCACCGGTGTTCGACTTTCCGCCGATACGGTTCATGGCAACCGCCAACGTGGCATGCGCTTCCGTTGAGATTGACCCTAACGACATCGCACCTGTCGCGAAACGCTTGACGATTTCTTTGGCCGACTCCACTTCATCCAGCGGAATAGCTTTGCTTGGATCAAGCTTGAATTCAAACAAGCCACGCAAAGTCATATGGCGCTTGGTCTGATCGTTGATCAGCTGCGCGTATTCTTTGTAACTATTGAAGTTGTTTGAACGGGTGGAGTGCTGCAATTTCGCAATCGCATCCGGCGTCCACATATGTTCTTCACCCCGAATACGATAGGCATATTCGCCACCTGCATCAAGCGCGTTCGCCAGCACAGGATCATTGCTAAAAGCCGCACGATGCAGGCGCAATGCTTCTTCGGCAACTTCGAATACGCCGATACCTTCGACGTTCGACGACGTACCTTTGAAGTACTTTTCAGTCATGCTTTTGTTGAGGCCAATGGCTTCGAAAATCTGCGCACCGCAATACGACATGTAAGTCGAAATACCCATTTTCGACATCACTTTAAGCAAGCCTTTACCGATAGCTTTCTGGAAGTTGTAGATCGCTTTTTCCGGCGATAACGCACCTGGCAAACCGTGCGCCATTTCGCTCAGCGTATCCATCGCCAGGTAGGGATGGATCGCTTCCGCGCCGAAACCTGCCAACAGTGCAAAGTGATGCGTCTCACGCGCTGAGCCGGTTTCAACTACGAGGCCGGTCGAAGTGCGCAAACCCTTGGTCACGAGATGTTGATGGATCGCCGAGGTTGCCAGCAATGCCGGGATTGCAACTTGTTCAGCGTCGACCTTACGGTCCGAAATGATCAGGATATTATGTCCCGATTTAACCGCGTCGACTGCTTTCGCGCACAGAGATGCCAGACGTGCTTCGATGCCTTCTTTTCCCCAGGCGACCGGATAGCAAATATTGAGCTCATGCGATTTAAACTTACCACCGGTATGCGCGCTGATATTGCGCAACTTGGCGATATCGGCATAGTCAAGAATCGGTTGCGATACTTCCAGACGCATCGGTGGATTGATGTTGTTCGTATCCAGCACATTTGGTTTCGGGCCGATAAACGACACCAGCGACATCACCATCGCCTCACGGATCGGATCGATCGGCGGATTGGTCACCTGCGCGAACAATTGCTTGAAATAGTTGTAGAGTGTTTTGTTCTTGTTAGACATGACAGCCAACGGCGAATCATTGCCCATCGAACCAATTGCCTCTTCCGCATTGGCGGCCATTGGCGACATCAGGAACTTCAAATCTTCCTGCGTGTAGCCGAACAGTTGCTGACGATCCAGCAATGGGATGGTTGACCCTGATTGCGCTGGCTCTTCCTTCAACGCATCGAGCTTGATCCGCACTGACTCAATCCATTGCTTGTATGGTTTGGCATTTGCGTAAGTGTCTTTGAGTTCTTTGTCGTCAATGATGCGGCCCGCATCAAGATCGATCAAAAACATTTTGCCCGGTTGCAAGCGCCACTTCTGAATGATCTTCGATTCAGGAATCGGCAAAACGCCAGACTCGGACGCCATCACGACCAGATCATCATCGGTCACGATATAACGCGCTGGGCGCAAGCCATTGCGATCCAGAGTGCCACCAATATGACGACCGTCGGTAAACGCCATTGCGGCAGGACCGTCCCACGGCTCCATCATGGCAGCGTGATATTCGTAGAACGCACGGCGATTGTCATCCATCGTGGTGTGGTTTTCCCACGCCTCAGGAATCATCATCATCATCGCTTGCGCAATCGGATAGCCTGCCATTAACAATAGCTCAAGCGCGTTATCGAAACACGCTGTGTCGGATTGACCTTCATAGATCAATGGAAACAGCTTTTGCAGATCTTCGCCAAGCACTGCCGACTTCATCACACCTTCGCGGGCGCGCATCCAGTTAAAGTTACCTTTAACGGTGTTGATTTCGCCGTTATGCGCGATTAAGCGATATGGATGGGCGAGTGGCCATTCGGGAAAAGTATTTGTAGAAAAGCGTTGATGTACCAGCGCCAGGGCGGAAATACAACGCGGATCTTGCAGGTCTTTGTAATAGACACCGACTTGCGTGGCCAGTAACAAACCTTTGTAGACGACCGTGCGCGCTGACATCGACGGCACGAAAAATTCTTTACCATGCAACAGATTCAGCGCTTGAATTGCGTGACCTGAAGATTTACGGATGACATATAACTTACGTTCAAGCGCATCGGTGACCATGATATCCGGACCGCGACCGATGAAAATCTGCCGAATTACCGGCTCTTTTTCTCGCACGGTCGGCGACATTGGCATCTCGACATCAACAGGGACATCGCGCCAACCCAGAACAACCTGACCTTCAAGCAAAACAGCGCGCTCGATTTCCTGCTCACAGGCGATACGCGAAGCGTTTTCTTTCGGCAAGAAAACCATACCGACGCCGAACTCGCCCGGAGGGGGCAAGGCTACGCCTTGCTTGGCCATTTCTTCACGATAGTATTGGTCCGGGACCTGAATCAGGATACCGGCACCGTCGCCCATCAATTCGTCCGCACCAACCGCACCGCGATGATCCAGATTTTTCAGGATGAGTAAACCTTGCTCAACGATAGAGTGGCTTTTATTGCCTTTAATATGCGCGATGAAGCCTACGCCACAAGCATCGTGCTCATTTTGAGGGTCGTATAAACCTTGCGCCGGCACAGCGTGGGTAGTTTGCCCCAATTGACTCGTTTGCATTACATGCTCCACCACTCTATCAGTAAGGGTATAAGAATAGAACAGAGCAGAACAGAGTACAACTAGAACAATTAGGGTCAGAGTAAGATTAAATAAACTTAATTTTTTGAAATATTAAATTAGGGACAGAGTGAATATCGGGCGGAATTTGAACTTATCGTTCGCTATAGCGCAAGATCGTCCAACGGCATGGGTAACACAAGCATGAATAGCGCGGTACTACCGCTTTAAAAACTTACACAATCGGCGCTATTTTAAACGGGCGTCCTCGCCTTGCCGGCCGCACACGCTGATTGCATTGTTGTTCCAACCGGAATTTGAAAGCTTCGGATCCGAGCACCCAGCCTTTGCCTACTGCCTTGATCAAGCCGTCATCCCACGGAATAGTGAGCGCTTGCTGCGCCAGTTCTTTATAGGTCGCCTCACGATCAAATGGGGTATTTCCTAAGGCCCAGTAAAGAGGGTGGTCCGAAATCAACGGATCCGGCTTGATGCCGACGTGATGTAAATAGCTGGACCAGGGAAACTCGCCCAAAGTCTCCACCAGACCGTCATGTACCGGGTAGCAATCAATTGCCAGACTGCACTTCATCAAGTATTGCTCGGGATCGATTACCGCGGCTTTATAACGCCCCTGCCAAAGCGTACCAACACGCACATATTTCTGATTAAAGTAAGGGACATAGTAGCGTCCTACCCATTGCATCATGCGCGCCAATCCTTCTGCATCGGAGGGCGTGGCGAGCAACTGGATCTGATTGCCCATTAAAAGGTAAGCATGAATCGCCACCTTGAACTGCCGTGCGGCAGTTCGCAACCAGTTATAAAAAGTTAAATAATCGTGATTATCGCGGAAGATCAATTGCTGATCGATGCCGCGCTGGATCAGATAATGGGGGGAATTAGGAACGACCAGACGAGCGAGGCGAGCCATATAAGACAGGATTTCGGGTTAAAGACGTTAATTTTATCCGAATTATCGACTCTGACCCCAATTAATTATATGGCTCTCGCAGGTACATGTTTTCGCGCCTTTTGCGCTCCTCCCATCCAGAAATCTAATTAGCAGAAAGCAATCGTTTAAATTCACCGCTATTGATTAATTGCTTAAGTTCGTTAGCCCCACCGATCAACGTGCCGCGTACGAAAACCATCGGTAAAGTGCCCCATCCGGTCCACATTTTAAGAGCGTTACGACGACGCCAGCCACTTAGGTAACTGCCATACTCCAGATATTCGTAAGGCGTACCCAGCGCATCGAGTGCTTTACGTGCCTTGCGCGGAAAGGGGTTCTGGGCCATGCCGACCACGACCACAGAATGCGCTGCTAACGCTGCCTGGACTTCGCGCACGATATCGGCATTCTCGCTAGATATTTTGTCGCGAATAGCGGGATGAATGTCCGATTCACCTAGAATACTTCGGCCCATTTATAACTCCTTGAGGTGTGAAATCATTCTAAAAAAAGCACATAGAAACGGAAAATATGGCGTAATAAGTTGTGCGACGGCATTGGCAATTCTGTTGTTATTTGTAAAAAAGTCAAAGTATGAACTCGGCCGCACCGCCTGCCGAATGGGAGTTAAGACTATAATTTGATGAAGAGGGCTTCGACCTTCTCCCGCGCCCAAGGGGTTTTTCTGAGAAATTTCAGACTGGATTTGATACTTGGGTCGCTCTGAAAGCAGCGGATATCAATTAGCTGTCCTAATTTTTCCCATCCATAGTGATCCACCAAAGCGATCAATAGGTTTTCGAGGGTAATACCGTGCAGTGGATTTTGAGCGTTTTCTTGAGACATAGTGGCTTTTGGTAGAACTGTAGGAATAGCACGCCGCGGTGTACTAACAGCAAAAACGCCGTGCTTAACGGCGTGCTTAGATACTTCCGAACGCCACATCAAAAGCGACTTCGAAAGAATGTTCGAATTAAAGGCTTAACCTGATCCGCCGCACAATTATTCAATTTTAGGAATGCTTTTGTCAATGTAATATGAACCTGAATATACGCTTCTGCCGCACCCAACTTACATTTTACGAAATCACTCTACCTTACGTGAATCACAACATGACCCAAGAGGCCACCACCGTTGGCCAAACAGCCGCCGTGATTGCAGGCCCCCCCCAATTGCTGGTCGAACATCTGAGAAAAGCCCTGCGAACCACCGAAGTTGTCGTTGCTGAAATCAACACTGATTATTTGGACATTCGGGGCATTCGCGTAACAAGCATGGCAATGCGGTACCGGGGCGCCAAATAATGACCACTGCTACATTCACCGCAGGACTTTCACCGGCGGAAATGCGTAAAGAGGCATGGCGGGTCGCCGTATGTGGTGCGCTGGCGTTAGCTGTCGCCATGGGAATCGGGCGTTTTGCTTTCACCCCGTTGCTCCCGATTATGTTGAACGATGGCGTGGTTAACCTGACTTCCGGCGGCTGGCTGGCAACCGCGAACTATGTCGGCTATTTTATCGGGGCAATGCTCTGCGTGATATTGCGTGGCAGCCCGACCCATTTTATACGCGTCGGACTAATCGCCACCGTGCTGCTAACGCTCGGCATGGGCCTGTCAAACGCACCCGATCTACGCCTGCTGATTCTATTGCGGACGCTATCCGGCATCACCAGTTCGCTCGTATTTGTGTTCGCATCCGGCTGGTGTTTGCAGCGCTTATCACAACTGCGCGCGCCGGCCTTGGGTGGCGTCATTTACTGCGGCCCCGGTATCGGCATTTTGATTACCGGCTTACCTGCCAGTACAATGGTCGCGCACAATTGGTCAGCAGCACAGGGCTGGCTACTTTTTAGTCTGCTTGCGCTGTTACTTAGCGCTAGCGTCTGGCGCACTTTTTCCGGGTCCGCCAACACATCAGCGCCATTCGCTGAAATTAGCCATCAGGCAGAACCGCTTCAGGTCAGGCGCCAGGCCATTGAATTAGTACTGATCTACGGGGTCGGTGGATTTGGTTACATTATCACCGCTACCTTTCTGCCAGTGATTGCCCGGCAAGCGTTGCCCGGTACACATTGGCCCGATTTGCTCTGGCCACTGTTCGGGATCGGCGTTGCGTTCGGTGCGCTGTTGGCCACACGCATTCCTGAGCGTTACGACAACCGCTTGTTACTCGCGATTTGTTACGTGCTGCAAGCGATCGGTGTGATGATGGGAACCGTATTACCAACAGCATCCGGTTTTGCGCTGGGTTGCCTGTTGCTTGGGCTGCCATTTACCGCCATCACCTTATTTGCGATGCGCGAAGCGCGCCGTCTGTATGGTGATCACGCGCGTAGCCTTATGGGATGGCTGACCGCCGTGTACGCGTTAGGACAAATTATCGGGCCTCCTCTTGCCACCTATCTGGTGAAGCGCACCGGGTCGTTCACGGCATCGCTTAGCGTCGCGGCCTTGTCGTTGCTCGCCGGTGCATTCTTGTTTGGATTGATGGTCAGAAAGAGCCGGAGGATGCAATTCAACGCCGTCGCTTAAAATAAAAATCCTGGCAAAACCATCTGCCAGGATTTTTTGTTTCATCTCCAGGATTACCAAGGCGACCAGCGTCGCTATTTTCTATCCCTGATTTTCATTTTCTATCAGGACAAATCGTTGCGTAATTTTCCCGTCGCGTTCAACTTCTTCAAAAAAAACCGACCGCGGTCGAGTCCAGATCGAACCATTCGCCGCGCGATAAACGATCATTGTGATCGACGGATCAGACTCTAGCGTAGCCTCACAAACGAAGTCGTAAATACCGCCTTTAAAGTGCCGATACTGCATTGCGTTCCTTCACACATGTTAGGCTTCAATTCAACATTCAGGTGTGCTTTAAAGCGAAGATTATCAACGGAATGCCGGCTCACTAAAGCTACGCAGCTTACGGCTATGCAGTTGCTCAACACCTTGATTGCGCAATAATTCCAACGCTTTAATACCAATTTTCAGATGCTGATTGACCCGTTGTTCATAGAACCGATTTGCCATCCCCGGCAATTTTATTTCGCCGTGCAAGGGTTTATCGGAGACACATAACAAGGTTCCATACGGTACCCGAAAACGAAAGCCATTCGCCGCGACGGTGGCGCTTTCCATATCCAGGGCGATGCTGCGGCTTTGGTTAAAGCGCAACAGTGGCACTCTGTGATCGCGCAGTTCCCAGTTACGATCATCCACCGATGCCACGGTACCGGTCCGCATGATGCGCTTAAGCTCGTAGCCTTCCAGTTGCGTGATATGCGCCACGGCGTCTTGTAAAGCTAGCTGGACTTCGGCCAGCGCTGGAATCGGCACCCACAGCGGCAAGTCGTCATCAAGGACATGATCGTCCCGCACATACGCATGTGCCAATACATAATCACCCATGCGCTGCGATGCCGCCAATCCTGCACAATGTCCCAACATAATCCAGCCATGTGGTCGCAATACCGCGACGTGGTCGGTAATGGTCTTGGCATTGGACGGCCCGACACCGATATTGATTAACGTAATCCCGGTGCCATCAGCGCGTTGTAAATGGTACGCTGGCATTTGCGGCTGGCGCGCAGGTGCGATGCCCGTAATCGTCCGATCCGAAGGCAAGTCGTCCAGATTGGCGTTCCACGTCGTCAGATCACCCGGCTCGACAAACGCGGTGTATTGCTGGCGGTAGGCACGGGCCTCAGGATCGCTGGTCACTTGCATCAGCTCGCGTCCCATGCGAATAAATTCATCGACATAAAAAGCGTAGTTGGTAAACAACACGTAACGTTGAAAGCGATCCGGCGAGGTGGCGGTGTAATGCTTTAATCGATGCAATGAATAGTCGATACGCGGCGCATTGAACAGCGCCAGCGGATGCGGCTCGCCCGCTTGCGGTTGATAGGTGCCATTGACGATACGATCATCCATCGTTGCCAGATCGGGCAAATCGAATACGTCGGGAAGATGGCGCAGATGTTCCGGGTCCAGATTGCCCTCGACATGGATGCCTTCAGAGAACGCAAAATGTACAGGGATAGGCAACTCACTGACGCCAATTTCCAGAGGCACGTCGTGATTATCACGCAACAGTTTGAACTGACTGATCAGATAATTTGTATAGAGCATCGGGCGGGTCAACGTGGTCTGATAAACCCCGGGTCCGGCCACAAAACCAAATGACTGGCGGGTGTCCGCGCGCGTATTGATTTCGGTCGTAATGCGTACAAATGGATAGCAGGCGCGTACGCGCCCCGGCAACACTTCACCACCGGAAAAACGCTTGAAAGCATCTCGCAACAAGGCGGTGTTTTGTTCATAGATCGCGCACACGCGTTCAACTGCGGCTTGTGGGTCGGTAAACTTTTCAGTTTTGAACATGGCTTCTCCCTGTGTATCTGAGTACTCGGACAGGTCAAAAAAAAATTGCCTGGACACTGGCGTGACCGAACGAAGCAGATTCGATCCACCTGTCTTTTATTCTACTGGGATTGCGGTTAATCTGACAGCACCGGTGCGCTTAAAAGCGAATAAATTGAGAGGAATAGTCAAATGTCTAATCCAGCTATGCACTGCGGATGAAAAAAAGCTTAAAAATGTGCTGTGCAATAGGTCGCCTGAGATCACCCTATCAAGTCAACGAAAGAGCCCATTCGGCTGCCTTTCGTGCATGAATGCCAGCAGTATCAAACAGTGGCACTTGTGCATCATCTGAACCGACCAGTAGCGATATCTCGGTACAGCCGAGAATAATTGCTTGCGCTCCCTGCGCCACTAACGCGGCCATGACTCTGCGATACTCGGCACGTGAGTGGGCATTGATCTGCCCCAGACAAAGTTCTTCATAGATAATCCGATGGATGATCTCGCGGTCTTCAGGCTTCGGTATCAATACTTTAAGCCCATGCTGTTCACGCAGTCGTTCGCGGTAAAAATCCTGCTCCATGGTGAAGCGCGTACCGAGCAAGCCGACCGTCGAAAACCCCGCCTGTTTAATCTCGCTGGCGGTTGGATCAGCAATATGAAACAACGGAATATCGACCGCTGCCTCAATAGCCGGGCTAATCTTATGCATCGTGTTTGTGCACAGAACCAAAAAATCCGCGCCCGCCAATTCAAGCGAACGCGCCGCACCAGCGAGCATTGTTCCGGCCGCCTCCCAGTCGCCAGCGTGCTGCAGTCGCTCGATGTCGTGAAAATCGATACTATATAAAATGATCCTGGCTGAGTGCAGACCGCCCAGACGCGCTTTGACGGTCTCGTTAATCTGACGATAATACGGCACGGTCGATTCCCAACTCATGCCGCCGATAAGACCGATGGTTTTCAATACAACTCCTGAAGTCCAAAAGACGTTGTTCCGGCATTACTGTTCCGATGCAAGCCGGTGCACACCGGTTCAAGCCAAAATACCCCCAAAATACCTCGATACACGCCGGTACACATTAATGCTGAGGGATGGACGCTCTGAGTAGAAACAGCTATTGCATAAAGTCGTATTGACCGCCTCTTTCGATTGCCCGCAAATAAGCTGGCCGGGCATGAATCCGCTGCAGATAAGCCATCAGGTGCGGGCGCGTATTATTCAAGCCAGCGCGCATGTGCGCGGCTTCCAGAGGAAAGCTCATTTGTATGTCGGCTGCACTGAAATGTTCACCAGCAAACCACGTGCTTTTCCCTAACTCAGCTTCCATGAAATTTAAATGCGTGACGAGTTGCGGATCGATATAACTTTTTTGCACGCCGCCGGCTATCAAGCGGGCGAAGGGCCGCAGGAACGCTGGCATTGGCGGCTGCGGAAGGCGACCGAAAATCAACTTCATTAGCAACGGCGGCATGGCAGAACCTTCTGCATAGTGCAGCCAATAGGTGTAACGCTGATGGTCTTTACTGCCGATTGGCGGCATCAGCCGTCCATCACCGTATTTTTGTATCAGGTACTCAATGATCGCACCCGATTCGGCGACCGTGCTATCGCCATCCGTTATCACCGGCGACTTCCCCAAGGGATGTATGGCGCGCAGCGATGCAGGAGCCAACATCGTTTTAGGATCGCGCTGATAGCGTTTTACTTCATATTCCAGGGCAAGTTCCTCAAGCAACCAAAGCACCCGCTGTGAACGTGAATTATTCAAATGATGCACAGTAATCATGGCCGGGAGTTCCTGTGAAGTTGCGACAAGGCGTCGCCTGGTGAATCGATCTGCTGATTATGCCATTGGAATGACTGTTTAAGATGCACTTCTCGCCGCATACACGCTGCAAAACTTCGCTCGCTGGCGCGCGTAAGTTCTATAATAAAAATCGGTGTGGTCGCGCCACCGGTTCGACAATGACAAACCAGAAAATAAAAAAAGGAGAACACCATGTTGATCGACGTTGAAAAATCAACTTTGCTTTTAGTGGATTTCCAGTCGCGGTTGATGCCCGCGATCCATCAAGGGGAAAGCGTCGTAGCGCAAGCGGTGCGACTGGGGCGGATAGCACAACTACTCAACGTTCCCATTATTGGAACAGAACAAAATCCCGCCAAGCTGGGCGGGAATGAAGATGCCATCAAGCAATTGTGTCAGACAACCGTCAACAAGGTGCATTTCAATGCTTGCGCTGATGGATTGCTGGGTGTTTTGCCACGCCCACGGCGGCAGATTATCATCGCAGGTTGCGAGGCGCATGTTTGCATGTTGCAAACTGCACACGGGCTTTTAGCCCATGGATTTGTGGTGCGGGTAGTGGTTGACGCAGTCGGTTCGCGCCGTGAAAGTGACCGCGACGCCGCGCTAACGCGACTTCAGCAGGCGGGAGCACAGCTTGTCACCGTTGAAATGGTCGCCTTCGAATGGGTCCGTAACAGCGAGCATCCGGCTTTTCGCCAGATCTTGCAGTTAATCAAGTAGCTTCATCACGTCATTACATACCGTGGTGAAATGTCGCCTTAACGTCGACCAAAGAATTCCAGCATCAGGAACTCCTGAAGCGCCTGAGCGTCGGTTTCTCGCGCCGAAAGCGTGATCACCCGACCCAAGCGTTGCGAGTCCCATTGAAAGTCGCCAGGATAGCGCTTGCGAATGAGCGCGATCATGCTTTTTATAATCGCGACATTAATATCGCCATTCAGGCCTGCGTCGACCTCGATCGTCTGGCGGCGACTTTCCCGGGCGGTGGCGCCCCACCCACGGAACACGTATTGCGCTACCCGCGGACCTTTACTAATAATCTGGAAAATCCCACCGCCGCCTTCGCCCTGGCGTGCCAAAAATTGTATATTGGCTTTAGCGACAGAATTATCGGCTGGTGCGTTACTTGCTATTGGCGCTCCTGGATCGGGATCAGGGCGCCCCTCTGCTTCTGCTTCAGCGCGACGACGGTCACGGGCGGCGTTAAGCATCGTGCTCATGTCCATTTCCGGTGGCGCTGGTTTAATTGAATCGTTCGGCGTTGCCTGTATTGGTGAGGGCGCAGGCGAAATCCGTGCAGTCTGCGTCGGGCGCGTTGGTTTGCGTACCGGACGAGCCGCAACTTTGGGGGGTGTTTTAGGTCGAACCACCGGCTTTGCGGGCGGATGCGGTAATACCTTGGGCTGCGGCAACGAGACCACGCGGGCAGGTGTGTCCTGCTTACTTTTAATAAGAGAAACAACCAAGGGTGCTGCATCCGGTTTTAACGGCGGCACCACATCGTCAATCTGGAACCATGCTAGCGTGAATAGGCCCACATGAAGTAAAACCGACAAGGCAATACCAATCACTGTCCTGCGCCGTGCACGTACCTTAAGCGGATTGATAGGTTGCGTTGTTTTTTTACTCATTTTACCAAAGGTGGCCAAATCCCGTACTGGAACTTAACGAATGTTATATGACATGATTAAAACAATCCGAAAACCGGATTTTAAACAATTCACCTAATTTGTTCACGATAAATTGTGAAACATGGTGTAGTTTTCTGATGCGTGGCCAGATCGGAAGAAAAAAGGCAGGAAATCAGGATCGCGCGGACATGATAGTAGCAGAGGAAAGTCAGGAAAAAATTCGATCGAGGGATTGGTATCCAAATAAGTTTGTATCAAATTGTCACAATCGATACTTATACAGCGATTAACTATTTTTGATTTCTTCAGACCTGCTATTCCAGCACCTTTAAACCATGCTTTGAAGCAAGCATGGACTAGCCCTGAACACGCCCGTCAGTATACGCTGCTGATGGGATGGGGCAATCTGGGTCGAACTTACCTACGCTTTGCTTAAACGCTGGAAATTAAAAAGGTCGCGAGACGACAATCCGCCCTAAATGAACGTTATGAAACTCGGAGGATGATGAACGATAGTAAATGGGAAGCAACCCGGATGCAAGTTGCTTCCAGCCCGGATCAATTCGCCGACTGCCCTGCCAGCGACATGGCGAGCACTCTCGCCACATGCAACGCTTTACTTTCTGTTCCGTCGTGAATCTGATGGCGGCAGCTGGTGCCGTCCGCAACAATGATTGCATCCTTACCAGCCTTGCGCACCGCAGGGAGTAACGCCAATTCCGCCATCGCCAGCGATGCGTCGTAGTGCTCCGCTTCGTATCCAAAGCTGCCAGCCATACCGCAACAAGACGACTCGACCACCGACATTTGTATCTCAGGAATCCAGCCCAATACTGCCTGCACCGGACTAAAAGCATCGAACGCCTTTTGATGGCAATGGCCGTGCAGCAAAACTTTATTCGCAGGTAGTGGTTTGAGATCGAGCGTCAAGCGTCCGGCTTTCTTTTCCTTTACCAAAAATTCTTCGAGCAAATACGCTGCACGCGATAACTTCTCGGCTTCTTCGCCGTACCCATAACTCAGAAATTCGTCTCGCAGCGTCAATAAACAAGAAGGCTCCAGACCGACCACGGGCACGCCCCGATTCACAAACGGCATCAACGCATCCAGACTGCGACGGGCTTCGGCCTTGGCCTCCTCCACTAGTCCTGCAGACAGATAAGTCCGGCCACAACATAAGGGCCGCTGACCGGGGCTAACATTAAAATGCACCGTATAGCCGGCAGCTTCCAGCACCTGTTGCGCGGCGACAGCGTTCTCCGACTCCATATAGTTATTAAATGTATCGACAAACAGGAGAACTTCCCTGATTGGGTTCACATTTTGAGCAAGAGATCTTTTGCCCGCCAAAAACGACTTTCGGAAGCGCGGAAAGGCCCGTTGCGGTGCCAACCCCAGCGAACTTTTTATCCATCCGGAAACCAGGGGAATCCGCTCTGCCAGCGCCAGCGCGGCGCCGACTGTTCCCATATAAGGGGCATATCTCGGCATAAAGGCGATCAGCCGGTCACGCAGCTTTAAGCCGTGCTTGTTACGCCATGCAGCGCGGGCCTCTATTTTGATCTTCGCCATGTCGACGCCGGTAGGACAATCGCGCTTACATCCCTTGCAGGAGACGCACAGGTCTAATACGTCTTTCACTTCCTCGCTGGCAAGGCCATCCTGACCCAGTTGTCCAGACATTGCCAGACGCAACGTGTTCGCCCGGCCACGGGTAACGTGCTTTTCATCCTTGGTAATCCGGTAGCTCGGGCACATGGTTCCTGCGTCGAATTTCCGACAATGGCCATTGTTATTACACATCTCCACGACCTTGGCCAGCCCGCCGGTGCGGTCGTCGCCGCTGCCGGGTGCGCTCTCCTCCCCGGTTAACGGATCGCGGATAACGTTCCATGGCGACCAGTCGAGCGCGGGAACCAGAGACAATTCACGATAACCGGGCGCATAACGAAAATTGCTGCGTTCGTCCATCTTTGGCGGACGAACGATTTTGTCTGGATTAAAGCGATTTTCCGGATCGAACAAATCCTTTATTTCAGAAAATGCGGCGTTTATTCTCGGGCCGTATTGCCAGGCCACCCACTCCCCGCGACACAACCCATCGCCATGCTCACCGGAATAAGCGCCTTTATATTTCCTGACCAAAACAGCAGCGGCTTCAGCAATTTCGCGCATGTCCTTGGCACCTTCCCGGCGCATATCCAGAATCGGACGTACGTGCAACGTGCCGACACTGGCATGCGCGTACCAGGTGCCTTCGGTGCCATACCGATGAAAAACCTCGGTGAGTTGACTGGTGTACTCGGCCAGATGTTCGAGCGGCACCGCGCAGTCTTCAATGAAGGAGACCGGCTTACCATCGCCCTTCATGCTCATCATAATATTTAACCCGGCTTTACGGACTTCCCATAATGCCTTTTGTTCACCCGCCTGAGACATCTGCACAACCGAATCGGGTAAATGCAGATCGCTCATCAGCTCCGTCAGCGCGGCCAGTTTTTTTCGCTGTTCATCCAGATTTTCACCCGAAAACTCGACCAGCAGAATGGCAGCAGGCTTGCCGATCAACGCTTTTTCTATCACCGGCCGGAAGGCGGGATTGCTGATCGCCAGTTCGATCATTGTACGATCCACCAGTTCTACTGCGGTTGGACCGAGTTTGACGATGTGCTGCGCCATATCCATCGCTTGATAAAAGGTCGGAAAATTCACCACGCCCAGCACTTTGTGCTCCGGTATCGGTAGCAAAGCCAATGTCATCTGGCGGGTATAGGCCAGCGTACCTTCCGACCCCACCAATATCTGCGCCAGGTTGGCCATTCCGTCGTCCGTGTAAGCACGCGGATTCTGGCAATCGAAGATGTCGATGTTATAGCCGGCGACCCGCCGCAAGACTTTTGGAGTCCGCTCAATAATTTCGTCTCGCTCGCGCAAAGCAATCCGCTGTAGCCCCTGCACGATCTCATGCAAACGACCGCTATCTGCCATCTGATCGAGGCGTCCAAAGCGACCTTGCACGCCGTCAGCGAGTACCGCATCGATTGCCAGCACGTTATGCACCATGTTGCCGTATTCAATCGAGCGCGAACCACAGGAATTATTTCCGGCCATTCCGCCCAACGTGCATTGCGCAGCAGTCGAGACATCGACCGGAAACCAGAGACCGTGCGGTTTCAACCAGGCGTTCAGGTGATCGAGAACAATACCCGGCTCAACCGTCACGGTGCGCGCTTCCAGATCGAAATCGATCACGTTATTGAGCCATTTGCTGTTATCAATAACCAGTGCTTCGCCCACGGTTTGCCCGCATTGGCTAGTGCCAGCACCACGCGCCAGGATCGGCGTCCCATGACTACGTGCAATATCCAACGCCAAAAGGAGATCATTCTGGTCGCGCGGCACCACGACCCCGAGCGGCATCATCTGATAAATCGATGCGTCCGTGGCGTATCTGCCGCGGTCGGCTTTCCCAAACAAAACATCGCCGCGCATTTCACGCTTTAAGAGACTCGCAATAGCTGAACTGTTGCCGCCACCGGGCGGAGCAAGAAAAATAGGCTTAACCAACATAACTGCACCCCGTGGTGGATAGAGAAAAAACGCAAAAGCAAAAGCAAACGCAAAGCGACGTGATGGATGTTCACTGAAGACCGCTTAAGTGGCCGCTTATATGGTCGCTTATATGGCCACTTAAGTCAGTTCGAAATTGACCGCGGGTAGTCCGGTAATTTCACCAAGGACAGTACCGCCATGTGTGGGAAAATCGACGCCGGTATACGATCCTGTGGTGACAACGGTCCCTGCCAGCAGCGTCAGTCTTTTCTGACTGCAATGGTTGACCAGCCAACATAACAATCGCCGCGGGTCGCCGGCAGGATTGCGGCCGATGCCATTGAATATCGGACCACCGTTAATACGCAGATCTACCTGCGGTTCCAAATAGTTGAAATCGCTGCGATACGGGACCATCTTGCCAATTACTAACGCACCATGATTTTGCAGGTCCGCAAGCTGAATTAGCTTGGGCGCCTCGCGCCAACCCTCCACTCGACTCGATACCAGCTCAATCGCAGCGCCGAAGCTGGCAATACTTTCGGCCACTTCTTGCTCTGAAATCGGACCGGATCGCGGCAAGAAATCTTTATTGAACGTGAAGAAAATTTCCAGTTCGAGACCTAATACCGGGTAGGCACTACGCTCAATCGAAACAGACGTTACATGGACTCGCGGTAGCGGCAGAGGTGCGCCCTGAATCGGTCCGGTCTCAGACTTCGCACCGATTTTCCAGCCACCGGTGGTGAAATTGCAGTTCTTCAAAAACCGCTGCTGAACGTCGTAGGCAATATCACTGTTCTCCGGCTCCAGCGTCGCTGGCACCGAGGTTGTTGTATTACCTTTATAGGCAACACTTAGCATATCGGCCAACGCAGTCAAATTAGCCAAATTGGTCAAAGATGATGCAGTCATAAAATTCTCTCGGTTTCCGGTTTGAATGGCGCTGTGCAGGTCAACCTCAACGGGTCAATTGCTTACTGAGCCATCTGCCCCAAGGGCGGCCTATATTGTCGCCTGATTGCGGCGCGATCGTGGACTTATTGTCGACATATCGCCAAGAATCCGCATCTTAAATTCACCGAATCGCATTACAGGCGTTAATTCCACCGGTAATTACACACGTAATTTAGTTCCTTTAGAGCCCATGGAGGGTGCGATCCCATCGCCGCCCGTAAATTTGGCATCCGGCTGCATGCGAAACGCCAACACAACACCGAACGCCATCAGGATCATGCTGCCAACGAATGGCAATTCCCAGCTACCAAAGCGATCAATCAGATAACCCGACAATACCGGCGAAATGATGGCGGCTAATGCTGAACCTGTGTTCATCATCCCGCTGGCCGTGCCAGCCGATTCAGGAGCGATATCCATTGGAATGGCCCACATCGGCCCGATGGTCATTTCGGCAAAAAAGAAACCCGCGCTGAGACAGACGATGGAGACGTAAAGATTATGCGTAAAAATGATGGGCAGCAGCGACAACAACGTCAATAACATGCACACAGACACCATGTAACTCCTGGCGATCTTCAGGTTGCCAGTGCGAATGAGTAACTTATCACTGACTATGCCGCCCAGCGTATCGCCGATAACCCCGGCGAAAAAGACGCTTGATGCAAATATCGCTGACTTCTTCATGTCAAGGTGATAGCTGTGCAAAAAATACTGCGGAATCCAGCTGAGGAACAGCCACAATGTCCAGCCATAACAAAAATAGACAATTGTGACCGGTAACATTCTTTTGAAAAGCGGTCCCCACGGCGTTTTGGTGTTACCTGTTTTGGGCGCAGGCATGGCGGCCAGTTCTTCGGCGGTGATGCGGGCGTGTTTCGCGGGATCTTCAGTGAAGACAAAAGCCCACACGACGACCCAGACCAGGCTTAGTGCGCCACAAATATAAAACGACTCTCTCCAGCCGTATTGCACCATGACAAATACGATCGCGGCGGGGGCTGCTGCGTTACCAATCCGGGCGAATGCGTGCGTAATACCCTGGGCAAAACCGCGCCGCTCTTTCGGAATCCAGCGTGCCATCGCTGATGTCGCCGCGGGAAAGGTAGCCCCTTCGCCCAATCCCAGCAAAAGACGCGCTAGCAGCAGCGAGGTGAGGCCGCCAGCAAAACCGGTAAGTATCGTCGCAATCGCCCACAAAATGCCGCAATAAATGAGCGTGCGCTTGGCTCCGAATTTATCGCTGACCCAACCGCCAATGATTTGAAATACCAGATAAGGATAGGCAAAGGCAGAAAAAACCAGACCGATCTCGGTTTTTGAAAGATTGAATTCTTTCCCGAATCCTGCCGCTGCAGTGCTCACATTCACGCGGTCAAGATAGGTAATGAAGTACATCAGGCAAAGCATGAGAAGCACGACGGTGGTCGCACGAAAACGTAGGTGTTTCAAGGTTGTCTCCAATAGATATTGGTCTTAAGCGAACTATTTACTTCTTCCCGTTTGCCCCACGTCATCTCGGCAACTTTAGGTCAAACGGGTAGCGCCACGGATGTCTATCCCGCTTTCAACATGGATACATTTTTATGCGTGGAGAGATAGTCCATCGCCGCCAGCACGCCACTGCCAGCCAAAGGTATACCTGCAAGTTTCAGCCCCATTTCGCAACCGGAAAGCGTCGCCATCAACGTCAGGTCATTCGCTTCGCCTAGATGGCCGATACGGAACATGCGCCCTTTCATCTTGCCAAGACCGGTGCCAAGTGACATGTCAAAGTTTTCATAGATCGTCTTGCGAATCGCATCCGCATCGAATCCCGGCGGCGTCATCACGCCTGTCAATACGGGGGAATAGACGGCCGGATCGGCACATTGCACCTCAAGTCCCCACGCGTGCACCGCGGCGCGACAAGCCGCCGCCAGGCGTTGATGGCGGGCGAAGACATTCTCCAGACCCTCACCTAAAATCATGTCCAGTGCCTCGGACAAAGCATATAAAAGATTGGTGTTTGGGGTGTAAGGCCAATAGCCGGTTGCGTTCATCTCGATGATGTCGGTCCAGTCCCAAAACGCCCGTGGCAGCGTGGCTTGCTTTCCCGCCGCAATGGCTTTTTTCGAGACCGCGTTAAAGCTGATACCAGGCGGCAGCATCAAGCCTTTTTGTGAACCCGAAATGGTCACGTCAACGCCCCATTCATCGTGGCGATAATCGGCCGAAGCCAAACCCGAAATAGTATCGACCAGAAGCAATGCTGGATGACCCGCAGCATCAATTGCTTTGCGTACCGCGGCAATATTGGAAGTCACGCCGGTAGATGTTTCGTTGTGGACTACGCACACTGCTTTGATAATGTGTTGCGTGTCCCTGCGCAGACGCTCTTCGATCACATCTGCCTGGACCCCGAGTCGCCAGCCCTCTACCCCCGGCAGTCCGAGAAACTCGGGCTTCAGCCCGAGCGCTTCGGCCATTTTCTTCCAGAGCGTCGCAAAATGGCCCGTTTCATACATTAATACCGTGTCACCGGCGCTGAGCGTATTCGTCAATGCGGCTTCCCATGCGCCGGTCCCGGACGCCGGGTAAATGATGACGGGTTGCTCGGTTTTAAAAATCTTCTTGATGCCCGCCAATACCTGCAATCCCAATGCGCCAAATTCAGGACCGCGATGATCGATGGTTGGATAGCTCATGGCCCGCAAAATGCGATCCGGAACCGGACTCGGGCCAGGGATTTGCAAAAAATGACGACCGGCTGGATGGAAATCAAGTGTTAACATGTCTACCTCAAAGTATTTTGAATTTTGAATACAAAATACTTTAGCAGTCGAAATACAAATCGTAAAGAAGATTTTTATTCTGCTTGAAAGAAATTTATGAAATTATTGGCATAAAAAGCAACATTTAGCCACTTATAGCAGGCAATATTAAGTAGTACGCCACTTTCGTCCTCCGTAGCAGCGAGACGTTTTTTTGCCTTGCCTTCACTTGATGCTAGAATTACGGCATAGAAAACAGGATTTTTGAATGAAAAATACAATCGACGACGAAATTGCCTCACCAAACCGCCCGACGCTACCGAAACTGGAACGTCAACGCTTGCACGATACGGTGGTTGAGCATTTACGTAATCTGATCGTTGAGGCGATCCTGGTTCCCGGTATGAAGCTCAACGAACGAGAGCTCTGCGAAACCTTGGGCATATCTCGCACGCCCCTGCGTGAAGCGATGAAAGTGCTAGCTGCAGAAGGCTTGATTGAGATATTTCCTAATCGCGGTGCGTCGGTATCAAAAATGACGGAAAGCGAAATCTGGGAAACATTCGAGTTGATGAGCGGTATCGAGGCCTTCTCGGGAGAGTTGGCATGTGAGCGGATCACCGCGATAGAGCTCGCAGAAATCAAGGCGCTGCATTACGCCATGCTGGCATGCAAAGCACAAAACGACTTGCCGGGTTATTACGTTCGGAATCAAGAGATCCACGACCGCATCAACGATGCTGCAAAAAATTCCGTGCTTAGACAAACCTATCTTGGCCTGAACCGGCGACTGAAAGCATTGCGTTTCAAGTCTAATTTTCAAGCGCAAAAATGGGATAACGCGGCCCACGAGCATGGAGAAATGATTGAGGCGCTCGAAGCACGTGACGGAAAACGCCTGTCATCGGTCTTACGCAGCCATCTCCTCAGTAAACGCGACGCTGTACTAAGCAATCCAGTTATTACTCCATCGCAACCGAATGGCGAGCGCCTCGTGTAATAAGCTTTTCGATGGGCAATGCGCAGACGACCGATATCTGCTGCGCCCCTGACGATCACTGGCTGTCGCTAACCGTCGCTAACCATCGCTAATCATTGCTAACCATCGCTACCTATTGCTCCCGTCGCTGCCCATCGCTGCCTCTCTTTGCCGTGATCGTTGCCTAGTCCTGCGAGAACACCGCTAATGCAGCGCTCAGATCGCCCATCGGAATCCCGCCATTCGCGACTAAAGCCGCATCTCGCTCAGTCACGCCGTCCAGTGCAGTTAATTGGTAGCGGCGGGTGATGAACCGTAAAATGGATGCGGTGTCATATTGCGTATGATCGATAAAACCTCTGCGCACATAGGGCGACACGAGTATGGCCGGAAGGCGCGTGCCCGGTCCCCATCGATCGCCCTTGGGTGGAGCAACATGATCCCAGAACCCACCGTTTTCATCGTAGGTAACCACGATCAGCATATTTTTCCATTGAGGCCCGGCCTGTAATTGGGCAATTACATTCGCAATATGCGCATCCCCATCAGCAATGTTAGCGTAACCCGCATGTTGATTCAGATTGCCTTGCGGCTTATAAAACGTGACCGGCGGCAAATTTCCCGCCGCGGCATCCTGTAAAAAAGATGCATCGAAATCCTTGAAATGACTGGCACGTTCGGCAGCCCCGGGAACCGTTGCCGGATCGAAGCGACGATAATAATTGAATGGCTGGTGGTGCGGCTGAAACTGAATCTTACCTGCGTAGATAACACTGCGCGGTGCGTTTGAAGCATCAGCCAGTGCGGCATTCCATGCGCCGGAATACCACGTCCAGTTGACACCTTTGGCAGATAAACTATCACCAATCGTAAGTTGTGTTTGCGCGGGCAAAGTGGTGGCCTTGCTTGCGTCGGCATAAGCCAGTACAGAGTCAGTGCCGGCGGCATTCCCACTTGGTTGATACAACGGTTGCATCGTGTTAACCGCATAAAACATGCCGGATCCATCCTTTGGCGTCAGCGTGCTGTCTTTGCGGTAAACCGGTGCGCCGTTCAACACAGAGGTCGGATTGCCGGTACCGGCAATCAGCTTGACCAGCTTACCATTGCCATCAACATCGACAGCCGAAATGCTGTTGCGCGCTGGTGAAGTGACATCATCAGCATGCGGATAAGTCGGAGCGCAAGCACAGATCAGGTATTGATGATTCAAAAATGATCCACCGAACGCACCCATGAAAAAGTTATCCGCCAACGTATATTTTCTGGCGATATCCCACAGTTTCATTTTGCGACCGTCGTAATACCCCATACTCAACCCGCCAGCATCTGAGTAAGCGGCAAATTGATCGTTCTTGCCACCATTAATTTGCATCTGATTATTATAAAATCGATGCACCAGATCACGCGTCACCACCGAAGATTCCGCGAATATGGGGCTGCTCACATCGTCAATCTGGAACGGCTTATTCGGCAGGTTAGCTGACTGCGCCTGCGTAATGACCTTGTTCTGACCCGCCGCAGTCAGGCCGCCCCAGGTTGGCGGCAACACGGGAAGCGTATTGCCATCAAAATCTTTCTGCGGGTAGGCATCTGCACGAATAGAGCGCGAACTCGGATTGACGCCAGGAATGCCGTTAGCGCCTGGAAACAGGCCGTATAGCGTATCGAAGCCACGATTTTCAGCGTAGATCACGACCACGGTCTGGATATTGCGTATCGCCAAAGCGCTGTTGAGCACATTGCCAATGTCCGCCAATCGATCGACTCTGTTCGTTTGAGACGCCAACACCGAATTTGTTGAAATGGCGCTGGCTATCACGTTGCGGACGACGGCATTTTCCGCTTTCATTTTTGCCCCATTTGCACCCGACAATTGGCTGAAATCGACAGTCAGTTGTGCAACATCTACGCCAATTTTAGCGGCCAATTGTTGGCTGGCCGCAGCAAAATTGCCACCGTTAGTATCAACCGCGGCCGCGAGTTCAGTCGACATCGCGCTGATAAACCGCGCCTGTCCGGCTGGCGCACGGAAAATTAATTTTTGCGGCACCGCGATACCAGCATCGCCAGCATCGCCAGCAAAAGGATGTTCAACGGCGTTAGTGTCAATGATCGCAATAACCGGCCGCACCGCCGATCCTGGCAACGTGAACGCGCCATCGGCACTGGTAGTCACGACCGCCGATCGCACATCACAGGTGGCTTTTTTTATCGTATCTTCAAAGCAAACACGCGCGTTTTGATAATAGCCGCCGATTACCTGGCCGTTAGTGGTTGTAACGCTATCGCTCGTTTTCCCAACATCGCCAGTCGGGTTTCCGTTATCGAGGCCATTTCCAATGCTGCTACATGCGCTCAAGGCAATGGAGAAAATAACCAGCAGAGGCGATAATTTCAGCGCGTGAATTGATTGGTTCATGGGTTCTCTTGGATCACAGAAAAAGGCTACTCTATCTTTCCGGTAGGTCGATGCTCGGAAATGAGTATCACGGAATGGCTCACATAGTAATAGTATAAGAAAAAGGCGAGGAACGGTCACCCTTAGCTCGGAGCACCCACCCGGTTCGCCGCTTCTACGTCTGCCTCCAAGGACAGCCACTCAACCCACTTTCCCGTTAGTTACTTCTAAATCCGACGAGATATTTGCAACAACCATCAGCTGAAGATGATCTCTATCGCCATGGGCAACCAATTGCACCTCCGATTTCGTTTGCGCTACTTTTATAGCACAAGCAAGCGCAAGCCACGGTGCGACGTCTTTTGTATCGCCAATACTGTTATCGAGATCGTAAATCGGTGCAAATATTTTTTCTTTCACCAAGCAGGATGTCAGGAAACCAGATTTTTCAATATCAAAACCAGTTTTCCATGTACGCACTACATCGGTTGCAGCAACTTTTCCCCACTTCAACCCATATTCGAGTACATGATTAATTGCATCAAACTTGCCGTGCATTGGTCGATGAATATTGGCAATCGGGGCTAACTTATATTGTTTCGCCATTGCCACCGGTGCGATGAGTAATGCGACACCTGCTTCTGCACTTTTTTCTGGTGGCGCGTTATTCAACAACCGATTCAGTTGAACAAACACCATTAACTTTGCCTCGTGACTCGCAGGCGTGTTAGTGCTATCTAGCCATTGGTCTAATGCCATCAGATCTTTTATCTTGCCTATCTTGACCGTTACCTTGACAGGTAAGTTGTATGCGGCCCAACGGGACTGCCATAGCTCTAAAGTGGTAGCAGGTAGGGCAGAACCGGATAAATCAAGATGCACCGTCAGTCGCAAAGTGGAAGGCAGAGTACGCAACGTATTAGACATATCGCTCAGTAATTGATCAAATAGCCATCCGGTAAGTTGCGCTTGCCGCTCTTTATCGTTTGTCGGCTTGGTTTTTAGTTCTTCTTGCAACGGAGCCAACCATCTCACTTTCATAGGCGCGGTGTCAATTTTTGGGAGCCGTTGAGTAGCGAGGCTTAAGGCTCCAGACAACAGACCGGTAAGTGCGTTCTCTTTTTCATCTGCTGAAAAAATATATGCTGAACCCAGCACACTTAACGGTTGCGCTGCGTCATCGAATACTTTTGCAATATGTTGCTCACGCGCCTCGTTCCACGCAATCGCATCAAGACGTCGGCCCTCATAAACGCTGTAGCGACGCAATACTACAAAAGCGGCAATTCCCATCGGACAAACCGTCACGCAAGACCAGAACCACGGTGTTTGCGTAGATTCACCTTTTGGCCATAACATCAAGACTGCGAAAATGCCCGACAACGTCAGAACAAAAAATACGATCGACCAGATCAAACGCGACGGTGGATTGTTTGGTACTTCTTCCAATGGTGGTAACAGCAAAAAATTGACAGGCATTATTATTACCCGTTCAGAAACCGTTGAGTCGTGGCCGCACGGTGCGTGATACCACATCCCATAACGCAAGGGCTTCGCCTTCGGTCAATGACGCTTTTACGAGCGATTGGCCCTGCATCGATTTATAGAGTGCACCGGTATCCATCGTCAAATTAACGAAGGGTTCTTTCACATGATCGGAACGTGAGTTGGCTTCTAGTGAAAAGTAATTACCAATTACCTTGGCAGCGGTAGTGCCAGACAACAGCCATTCCTCAGCTTGCATGTCCTGCAATTCTACCGTCCCCTTGCGTACAGTTCTGCCACCAGGACTCGACATTATGTATTCATCGATTTGACCTCCGCGTTGTAAAAGCGTAATGGCGTCATGCCCATTGGTATCAGTATCGATATTAAAAAAGACGTCGGGATAGGCGGGGAGCGAAAAAGCGGTATTGGTTTCCTCCTCGTCCTGCGCTTTCGCCGACCAGAATCCCCCCTTGAAACACACACCCGGTTCAGTCGGAATGTCATCATTTTCACGACCACGGACTTTATCCAGCAAGTCAAATATCAACCAGGTTTTTTGCGGAACGTTATTGCCTATCGATTGCATGGTTGCGTCGTCTTTGTAAGCTGAAGTAGTTACATCGTTCGCACCTGTTTGCAATTTAATGCGATACCCGCCATCCCATTTGTAGGCTTCAATTACGCGACTAATATTTTCATCATAGGTATTTTCAAGATGAATAAAATAGTGCGTATTCACGCTGCGTGCCGAACCATGCGCTAACAAAAACTTATAGCCGTCTTGATGTTTCGTAGTCAATAATTCCGCTTCACGATTTGCCACATCACGCCGATATTCTTCCACTGACATTGCCTTTGCATCAAACTCAACCCCCATTATCTTTGCGCCACCCGTAATGGACACGTCGGCGGGCATATCGATTAAGTAGCGTCCAACACATTGCGTTTTTAAATTACTGGTTAGTTTGTTCAAGGTGTTTTTCTCCTGCTCGGTTAGTGGTGCGGGCTGGTGTGAACATGCGGCTAGCGCCAGGGTCAATACCAGGCCGCCGATGAAGCTGGCGCTGGTTAATCTCATTCCTTGTACTCGAGCGTCGTACCCTTGACGTTCTGGGCTATTCTGGTGATCGCCCAAAGGGTAAACATTTGCTGGGGCGTCGGCTTGGCGCCGTCTCCAGATGACGATCTGAATGCACTTTCATGCTCTACATTTGCATAAGATACGCATGCCTTTACGCGGTGTCCCGGGGCGCCGCCGGAACGTATCGGGACGGTACCATCGCCGTTATCACGGGCTTCTCTCATGATATAAGTCGGCGATATCTCGACACCGTTGCTGCGTTGTAGCAACGTTTGTTCGCCAGTGCCATTGTCTGTCACGACTTTTCCGGTCGACATGTCGTCAATTTTTCCTCCCAAACCAAGGCTACGCGCCATGATGGGAAGTCTCCGTTCCCAGACGACATCGCCCCAGGTTTTATGGCTCGCGTCGTCGCCGTAAAAGGCATAGGTGTGCGGGTGATATTTATTGGCAATTTTTTTGTGAAATACTTTCACTTTTTTGAAAATGATGTCAGTATAATTTTTCCAATCCCATTCAACGGTCTGCTTTCCCTTGTCTAGTGGATTGATTAATTTATCGTCACACAGCCCCCACCATTGACCGCGTTGTGCGTAAATTTCCTTATAGGGATCGGTCTCGGGCAAACTCACCACGCTGTTGCCGTCTTTAATTCTGAGCCAATTCATTCCATATTCCACGCTAGGCAACAATTGCAACGGCCCGGGTGACTGCGCAAAAACGGCTGTCATTGTTGCGGCGTCCGGACCAAGTGCGATCCCGGCCATACCGGCGGTACCAGCTTTTATTCGCTTGTACACAATCGCCGCACCGGTGCTTGGCATGACACCGTGAACAATGCCCAAAATTTTATCGCGCTGACCACCGTTTAACACTTCCGAGTAATGGCGGGCAACCAGGCCGCCCATAGAATGCGTAACGATAATCACCTGCTCACAGCGATAGCGAAACGTCTCTCGATAATATGCGATGAATTCATCAATTTTTTTCGCCAGGGTTTCGGCAGAATCGGCATTTGATTGCAGCCAGTTATAACCCACTGCGTGAACCGGAAACTGGTATTTGCACCCAAGCGACCATTCCTCTCTGGTCAACGGTTCCACTCCCTGAGCCTTGGCAACCAGCTCCTGCATCAGACTGGCACGCAAGCCTTTACGTCCATACTCGGTGTCGGCATGTCCATCATTTAAAGCATTCTCCAGCCATACCAATGATTCACCATAACTCAAATAGGCGACTTCTCCCCAACCACGGCGACGTAATTCCGCTTCGGTATGTAGCTTGCGGTCGAGCGTGTAGGTTTGGCCGACGAGAATATTGCCGCCGGCATATACGGTTGTCTTCGTGGGATCGAGTTTTTGCTTGCGCGTCGCTGCGCCTTTTCCAGCCCAGTCCGACGCGACTCCTAGCGATCCATTAACTAACCAGATAGCTTTACCATGATTGGGATCACGTTCATCATCAACTTGCAGGTTCGTCCCCATGACTCCCGGCACAAAAATCACAGGAATTATACGATCGGGCACCATGTGACAAATGGCGATACTATCGTCCGGTGGGGAGCCTACGGATGTGTAATGAACCGATCCATCGTCAGCTATCACCGCAGGAATAATACGTCTGATAGTAGCCATGATTAAAACCCATTCGGTCGAGGAATTAGCGTGCGCGAGACTACATCCCATAAGGCTAAGGCTTCGCCTTCAGACAACGATGCTTCTTGGAGTGACGCAGCTTTCATTAGATGATTAGAAGAAGCCGTGTTCATTGATAACCAGATATAGGGCTCGTCGTTATTGCTTAGCTTGGAATTAGCTTCAAGCATAAATATATTGCCAATTGTTTTTAGTGGTGTCACGCCGGCGATTAGCCACTCTTCCGCTTGCATGCTTTGCAGCTTTATTCGACCTTTGCGCACCGTTTTTCCGTCCGGTGTATTTTTGAGGACTTGATTAATCTGACTGCCCCGCTGCAAGAGGGTGTCGGATTCGTGCGTATTTGTATTGGTCTCAAAACCAAAATCCACATCCGGGTGATTACGTAGCACAAATTGTGCACCTGCCTCCTCATTATCTCCAGCCTTCCCTTGCCAAAATCCCCCCTTGAAACACACCCCCGGTTCAGTCGGAATGTCATCATCATCACGACCACGGACTTTATCCAGCAAGTCAAATATCAACCAGGTTTTTTGCGGAACGTTATTGCCTATCGATTGCATGGTTGCGTCGTCTTTGTAAGCTGAAGTAGTGACATCGTTCGCACCTGTTTGCAATTTAATGCGATACCCGCCATCCCATTTGTAGGCTTCAATTACGCGACTAATATTCTCATCATAGGTGTTCTCAAGATGAATAAAATAGTGCGTATTCAAGCCGCGTGCCGAACCATGCGCTAACAAAAACTTATAGCCGTCTTGATGTTTGGTAGCAAGTAATTCCGCTTCACGATTTACCACATCACGTCGATATTCTTCCACTGACATTGCCTTTGCATCAAACTCAACCCCCATTATCTTTGCGCCACCCGTAATGGACACGTCGGCTGGCATATCGATTAAGTAGCGTCCAACACATTGCGTTTTTAAATTACTGGTTAAGTCGTTCACGGTGTTTTTCTCCTGCTCGGTTAGTGGTGCGGGCTGGTGTGAACATGCGGCTAGCGCCAGGGTCAGTATTAGTCCTGCGATCGCGCAGAAAATGTTTTGCATCATATTTTTCCAGGCCTGCGTGATTACTCGGGGTCAATGCGCAAGCGCACCTTATCGGTGAATAGCATTTTTTGTAGTCCTGTTCTGCCTTCGCTATCAGTCATGCCTTTGGTCACGCTCCCATCTTCGTGGATCACAGAAAATCCGCGATTTTTTATTGGACTATCGTCATGTCGCCATGTCATGCTGAACTGTTCGTCAAACGGGATGTGCTTCCAAGAATTCATCGATTCAGCCAATGAACTTGGCCCCTGTCGTCGAAACGCAGCAGATTTTATTTCAAGATCACCTCGCGTACCTTGCTCGATGCCGGTAGCCGATATCTTTAAGTACGAACCACCGCAGGTAAGTAATAGCTCCTCCTTTGCAGAAATAGTGATGCGGCCATTGACGCTGCTAATCTTCATATCTTGGTCCGATAGCAGACTCATCTTGTCGCGTTGTGCTTGTATTTCCACCTTACCTTTAGCCGCATACAGCTTCATTCCGAGCTTCTGCGCAAACAGCGATATCGCTTCACCGGCGGCAACAGTCAATTTTTTCATGACACCGATATCGGCGTTGCCACCAGCCGTAGCGATGATGTTTTCTGCTGCGCTAATCTGTAGATGCTCACCTGACACCAGCCCGATACCAGCCGGGGAACTGATCAAAATTCCAGCTTTCTTTAAGCTTGATAATGTGTCGTTGAAGAGCGCCTGCTGCTTCGTGTAATCGACGGAAATGGCCTCTGCTGCTTTGGCCGCAGCACCAAGCGCTTCCATTTGTTGCAGAGCCTGTTGCAGCAATGCTTGCGCAGCCTGCATATCAAGCTGCTCCCCATTCGCCAGCGGCTGCACATCCGCTGACAATAGAATGCCTTTCCCGCCGCGCAGGCTCAGATGGTCATCGGTGCGCAACTCGGCACCGGCACCGCGCTGGGTATTTTTATGATCGACCAGATGTCCAAGATTGAGCTGGCTCTTGCCGAACTCGGTAGCCAGCTTGATGTGTTCTTGTCCTTTCCAGTCTTCCATCCGCAGCTTGTTGTTACGCTGGGTCCGGATCACATTGCGACTGTTGCGGCGGTCTTTGGCGGTGATCAGATCGCTGTTTTGGCTATCGTGCAGCGCCGCCGCAATATAAGGGCGGTCGGGATCGCCATCGTGGAACGCGACCGCTACAGCGGTGCCGTCGATTAACGGGAAGTGAAAGCCGGTTTGCAGGCTCCCTGCAAACGGTTTCGCCAGCCGCATGCGGCAGCTGCTTGGCGCATTGGCCGTTTTAGGATCGCGGTCGAAATCGAACTGCACCACATAATCGCCGTTGAGATCGATATAGGCGTAAGGGTATTTATTGGGTGAGGCGATGCGGGCGCTGACCGTGCCGCTGATTTTTGGCCAGTCTGCTTCGTTCAATGGCAGGCGATAAATCCGGTCCGACGGAATTGCGGTATAGCTGTTGTGGTAAGCGCTATCGCGGGCGCCATGATGGGTGATTTTGGTGATCAGTTGACCGTATTCGGCGTCCGGTAACACCTTGTTCGTGAACCGGAACACGGCACCCGGCGCGAGATGGAGCACGTTGCTTTTGCCTTGGTACAGCACCTGTTCACAGAGCGCTGCTTCATGCCGCAACTGGCCTTCCCATTCGGCCTGCACCGGGTCCAGATGCAAGGTGCCGTAGGCAGTGGAGTGTCCGAAGGTGGTCTTGTCGTTGTGCATCAAATTGACTTCGGTTTCAATTGCATGCGGCGCCACCAGCCGATTGACGTCCCGGACGATAAACGATTGGGGGATGCTTTTGGCATGGGTTTCGAAGGCGTGGACGGCTTCGGCACCGACGCTTTCCAGCCCGGCCTGTTCCGACATCGGCGCAGATAATGCGGGCGTGCGGCGGTAGTGGGTTAAATCATCGCCGAAATGCACGACTTCCCCAAAATCCCCGGCATCCATACGAAACCAGATGCCGCTGCGGCGGCATAAACGCTGGATAAACGCCAGATCGTTTTCCTGCCATTGGATCACAATCGGACGTTGTTCATAACTACGATAGAGCGTAAAGCTAAAGCGTGCGGTGTCTTTATCGAAGCCGTATTCGCGCAAGATACTTTCGATGACTTGAGGAAATGTCTGGTTCAGGAACAGGCGGCAGCGGGTGACATTGCGTAGCCTGGCAAGTGACGATTCCAGCACGATTTCATAGGTACTGACATCGCGATTGCTGCTGAGCGTATTGAAGCCGCTGATGATGCCTTGCATTTTGCGGCCGATGCCCAGGATGGGCAATCCGGGTAAGGTCGGCGGCGCAATCGTAAAGGTTGCTGGCATACCGACAAAACTGGATCGGGGTAAATCAGGCAGCGGATGGGTGACGCGCAGCACGAAACAGTTCGGCTGCCCCATTTCTTCGCTGCCTTCGAACTGGACGATGCTGAAGCCCGGAGTGACGGCGGCGGCTCGCGGAATCGTCAGCGTGTAGGGTTGCAAGCTGGGTAGCCCCCGTGATGTTGCCAGTGCGTTCATGCCCATGAAACGTATCTCCGATGTGCGACTTTAATATTAATAATTCACATAATCCCGTCTTTAAATAATATCTTTTTTTATATTAATATTTACTGGCAGGCGTACATGGGACTCTTCAATAATACGAAGTTACTTTGAATTATCTGCAATCTAACAGAATAAAATTGGCTGGTATATTGGGTAAATTCTTAAGTACAAATCCTGTATTAGTTGGTCTTCAAAAAAATATCAGCTATTTCGAAAGATAATTGAAAATAGACGGAGAATGATTTATGGAGATATACTTGATATTTACACCATCGTTTCAAAGCATTGGATAGTCCGAATCGGCGCTCAATTGACCCGTTTTCTATCCGAGAACCAGGATATAACCGACGAAATGCGCGATAAAGAAAAATGAAAAGGAGGAGAAATCAGAATAGGCACAGTGATAATCGATTAATTTATTTGCAGATTATAAATAAAAAATATCACACCCATAAGTGATTAACGATCCGCGCACACATATATAAAAAACTAGGATAATACTTAAGTTAAGCCGCCATTTTTCTGCGACTAATTATTATTAAATAATCATTGATAATGAGCGACCATCCATTAAGTTAAGATAAAAGAAAAATAGTAGGGATTTGATTGAAATAGACGAATTCAACTATGAAGCATTTGATACCCATTCTCCAATTAGAGTTTCGGTTGCAAACCTATTGGCAGAGAACCGCCCAGCTCCACCAATGTTGACGGCCTCACAATAGATGTTCAAACTTACGCAAATCACTCCTCGTCACTGCGAAATTCCGTGAGTTCTCCGATGCTATCTGCCGCAATCGCTTTACTATCCCGCGCCGCGGTTCTTCTGTTGACGGTCGCAGGATCACATTTTGCATTGGCGGCTACTCTCGGAACCGATACGACGTTGCAGTCGGCACCCTCGCCAGCCTATGTCGGCGCCGCTTATGCACCAGGCAATAAAATCCAGCCTAGCGTCGCAGCCATGACAGCACTGGGACGGATCATGTTTTTTGACCGCTCGCTATCTGCCTCGGGGAGACAGTCTTGCGCCTCTTGTCATAGCCCCGACCATGCATTCGGGCCTCCCAACAATTTGGCGGTGCAGTTAGGAGGCAACCGGATGGCGACGTCGGGCACGCGTGCGGTACCCTCGCTGCGCTATCTGCAGAACGTTCCGGCTTTTACCGAGCACTTTCATGACAATGATGGCGACGATAGTATCGATGCCGGGCCGACTGGCGGCCGTAATTGGGATGGGCGCGCATCTTCCGCGCATGATCAGGCGGCGATTCCTCTGCTATCGACGCACGAAATGGGTAATCTCAGCCCGGTCGCGGTGGTCGAGAAACTAAAAAAATCCGCGTATGCGGCGCTGTTTCGCGAAACGTTAGGCCAGGATATTTTTGAACATCCGCAGGGTGTGCAGAGTGTATTTTTGCAGGCGACGATGGCGTTGGAAATTTTCCAGGAAAGTTCCGCTGATTTTTATCCCTACACTAGCAAATACGATGCGGTTTTACGCGGTCAAACGACGCTTAGCAAGCAGGAGTTGCGGGGCCTTGCCTTATTCAATGATCCGGCTAAAGGCAACTGCGCGTCCTGCCATATCAGCGCGATCAAACCGGATGGTGGCTTTCCGCAATTTACCGACTACGGTTTGATTGCTATTGGGGTTCCGCGGAATAGTCATATTCCCGCTAATGCCGATCCAGCATTTTTCGACATGGGTTTATGCGGCCCCGATCGTACCGATTTGCGGGATAGAACCGAATACTGTGGCTTGTTCAGAACGCCCTCTTTACGCAATGTCGCGCTGCGCAAAGTCTTTTTCCATAACGGCGCTTTTACCAGTCTGGAACAGGTGTTGAAATTCTACGTGGAGCGCGATACGCAACCGCAGAAATGGTATCCGAGAGGAAAAGATGGCAACGTGCAAAAGTACAATGACTTGCCGGTGAACTTTCACGATAACGTGAACGTGGAACCGCCATTCGGTCGAAAGGTTGGGCAAGCTGCGGCACTGACGGCGCGCGAAATCAAAGATGTGATCGCATTTTTAAAAACACTAAATGATGGCTTTATCACTGCACCGGAAAAGAAATAGATTGGTGCGACAGCATCAAAGTAGCCGCCACCATCATTCATAAGCAGCGCAGTCAACATTTGAAGAAGAGCCGCATGTGGATTGACTTGGACGGTTTTCTTCCGGCATCTTCCCTAGCAATGAGGCACGATTTTCCAATGCCCGTTTGAGCGTCAGACTATTGCGCTACCGCCTCTTCTACCAAGGTAGTTGCCAGCAGTTTTTTAATTTCAGGGACGCACGATCCGCAGTTCCCTCCCGCCTTGAGGCAGGTAGTAACTTGCGTGACGGTGGACAATCCTTGTTCGCGGATAGCATTGCAGATGGTGTTGCGCCCGACCCCGAAACAGGAACAAACCGTCGGTCCGGCGTCGGCGCCTTTTTCAATCGGTTGCCCGATCAGAAGGCCGACACGGTCCGCATCTTCGAGATGTTCCTTGGCGAACAAACTTGCCAGCCACGCGCGGGACGGAAGGTCTGGCCTCGGAGAAATGAACACGCAAGTATCAATCCGGTCATCGACCAGATGCGCGGCGCGATACACGCCTGCAGTGGTATCCGCATATTCAATCCAATCTGCTTCTGGATCGGCTATTTTTAGTAATTCCCGCGTCCATTTTCCGTGATCGTTAATAATATTGCGACCCGCCAGTTCGTAGCGCGCAAAGGTGCGCCCCTGAATCCGCGTCCAATGGGTTACGCTATCCAATCCAACCTCTTGGCGACTGAGAATAAAGCCATGCCACGCCACCGGAAAATCGTCGACTCTCACCGGCGTATGTTTAAACTCAGGCTCGCCGGAAACCGGGTCCACAACAGGATTGACGACAGCGCCAATGCGCGCGTCGGATGCTGATTGATTGCTCCAGTGAATCGGTACGAACAGGCTGCCACGTGCAATTCCGCCGCCATGCTGTACTCGCGCCACCATCGCGCCCCACTTCGATGAAACGCGCGCCAGACTGCCTTCGCGCACGCCGTACAATAAGGCATCTTGCGGATGCATGTCGATAAACGATTCCTGCACGTGATCAGCCAATTTTGCGGATTTTCCGGTACGCGTCATCGTGTGCCATTGATCGCGCACGCGACCGGTGTTCAGCGCCAGCGGATAGTCTTCATCGATGGCGTGGAGCGGCGCACGTGGTGGTGTGGCGATAAAGCGCGCTTTGCCATCCGGGTGGGAATAACGCTTATCCTCAAACAACCGCTGGGTGCTGGTAAGCACCCCCGCCGCATCCCGCAATACGGGCCATTGAATCGGTTGTAACGCATCGAATTGCGCTTTATCCATGCCGGTCAGGCCAGCCAGATTAAACACCCGTGGCGTGACATCACCTGCGGCCGGTCCATTGGAACATGTGCTTAAGCGTGCGTGCTCATCAAAAATTTCATGTGCGCTATTAAACTCAAACCCGCCAAAACCCATACGCTGCCCTACGCCGCACAAAACCTTCCAGTCAGCGCGCGCTTCTCCGGGTTCGGTTAAAAATGCACGTTGACGCGAGATGCAACGTTCTGAATTGGTGACGGTCCCATCTTTTTCGCCCCAGCCCAATGCGGGCAACAATACGTCAGCAAATGCATTGGTATCGGTTTTTTCGATAATGTCCGACACCACCACCAACTGGCATTTAGAGAGCGCTCGTTGTACCTGATCGGCATCCGGCAGGCTGACCATCGGATTGGTCGCAATGATCCAGACCGCCTTGACCTTGCCTTGCTCAATTGCCTGAAACAAATCAATTGCTTCTAATCCCGGCTTGTCAGCAATCTGTGGCGAATCCCAGAAGGTCTGGACCGTGCGTCGATGCGTGACGTTATCCAGGTCCATATGCGCGGCCAGCATGTTAGCCAGGCCACCGACTTCACGACCGCCCATTGCATTGGGTTGACCGGTGATCGAAAACGGGCCCATGCCGGGTTGGCCGATACGTCCACTAATCAGGTGGCAATTGATAATGCTGTTAACTTTATCGGTGCCCGAAGAGGATTGATTAACCCCTTGAGAAAATGCGGTGATGACTTTTTTTGAGCCTGAAAATAGCTGATAAAACGTCAGTAGATCTTTTGGATCAAGTTTACAAATCTTCGCGACCGTCAACAAATCCGCGCTGCTGGCTTCTGCAGCGGCAAGCGCGTCGCTAATACCGTTCGTGTGGGCGGCGACAAAACCATTATCGATCGCGCCATTATTTGCCAGATAATGCAACAGTCCATTGAATAGCCAGACATCGGTCCCTGACTTGACCGGTAAATGTAAATCAGCTGACTCGCACGTCGCGGTGCGGCGCGGATCAATCACGATCAACTTCACGTCCGGGCGCGCTTCCTTGATTTTTGTAATGCGCTGAAACAGGATGGGATGACACCAGGCGGTATTCGATCCAACCAATACCACCACGTCTGCGAGTTCCAGATCCTCATAACACACGGGCACCAGATCTTCGCCGAATGCGCGCTTGTGTCCAGCCACTGCGGAGGACATGCACAAGCGCGAATTGGTATCGATATTGGCACTGCCGATATACCCCTTCATCAGCTTGTTGGCAATGTAATAGTCCTCGGTCAATAGCTGACCGGAGACGTAGAACGCAACGGCATCCGGTCCGTGACTGGCGATAATGTCGTTGAAGCCCACGGCGACTTTATCGATCGCCTGATCCCAGCTTGAACGCTGCATTATGTTGGTAGTGACATCCCTTATCTGGGGATAAAGAAGCCGTCCATGAAGATCGACCGTCTCATCCAGCGCGGACCCTTTTACGCACAAGCGTCCACTGTTGGCTGGGTGCGTCTTATCGCCAGCGATGCCGATTTTTCCAGCGGGCAGCACGGTGGCAACAACGCCACAACCAACGCCACAATATGGGCAAGTCGTTAGGGTCGTTTTCGGTATCAGCCCGCCAGTAGGTGCTTCAACGGATGACAGCGGAGGCTGGGAGAGATTCACGGTAGGTTCCTCATCAGGCGGCTTGGGCGCACAGGGCCTGACCGAATAGTAATTGATTGCGCAGCGAGGAGACGTCAGTTTTGTTTTGAATCAGATCAAAATACCACGGACCATCTTTTACGTCGCCGTATAGTACCGCGCCGACGATTTGATTGTCTCTGAGCACCAGACGTTTATAAATACCCCGGCGCGGGTCGCGCAGCACCAGTTCTTCACTGCCATCGCCACCGATGAAATCGCCGGCAGAATACAGATCAACCCCGGTTACCTTAAGTTTGGTAGCCGTGGCTTGCTGGATATAACGACGATGACCCGCACCAGCCAGATGTGCGCCGCACACCCGGGCCTGATCCCAGATTGGTGCTACCAGACCGAAAGTGGAGAGCCGATGCTGTACGCATTCGCCCACCGCATAAATGCGCGGATCAAACGTTTGTAGCGTGTCGTCCACCACGATTGCGCGGTCGCAATGCAGGTGGGCTTTTTTTGCCAGCGCGATGTTTGGACGCACGCCTGCCGCCATGACCACCAGATCAGCCGGTATCTCGGTACCATCTTTAAAACGCACCGCTGTGACCCGCTCTGAACCCAGAATCTCGGTAGTGTGCGTCTCAAGCATGATCCGCAAGCCCTTCAATTCCAGGGCCTTTTTCAGCAATGCAGAGGCGGGCTTATCCAGCTGTTGATTCATCAAACTATCCGCCACGTGGACCACGGTGACGTCCATGCCCTGACGCATCAGCCCGTTGGCTGCTTCGAGGCCAAGCAAGCCACCACCGATCACCACAGCGTGACGATGATCGCGGGCCGCAGCGAGCATCGTCTCCACATCCTGAATATCGCGAAACGCAATCACACCCGGCAATTGATGTCCGGGAACCGGAATAATAAAAGGGGTCGAACCGGTGGCTAGCAGGAGCCGGTCGTATTTCACCTCGACGCCCGAGCGCGAGCGGACCAGACGCCGCCGACGGTCAATCACATCGATCGGATCACCCGCATGCAATGTGATGTTATTTTGCTGATACCACTCGCGCGTATGCAGCATGATGTCTTCCACAACTTTATCTCCCGCTAACACGGGCGACAATAATATGCGGTTGTAATTACCATACGGCTCGGCCCCAAAGACGGTGATGTCGTATAAATCTGGCGCCAGCTTTTGTAATTCTTCGACCGTGCGCATGCCAGCCATGCCGTTACCGATGACCACCAGCGATGGCTTGGTTCGCGCAGCCTGCCTGGCCGGTGCGGCGTTCATACGCCGACCCAGACCTTCCCATCCACAACCCGCGTCGGATAGGCACTGACAGAATGTTCCGGATATTCCAGGCATTCTCCTGTTTGCAAATCAAAATGTTGCTTGTACATCGGAGACGCCACAACGATGCGTTCGCCCAGATTGCCGACCAGGCCGCGAGACAACACCGAAGCCTGTGCATGCGGATCGAAATTACTAATCGCAAAGACACGGTCTGCGCCATCGATGACGTGAAATAGCGCAACTTGCGCACCGTTAATCAATGCGCATACACCGGTGTTTGGCACGATCTCGTTGAGTTCACAAACGGCAACCCAGTTATCCAATTGAGGATCGCTATGCATAATTCTTTCTCACTTTCAATGGACGACTAATCTATATTGATGACGCTTGACTGACAACAATTCATTGCCATCAGATAGCTTCTGCCAGAGTCGGCGTTGCCGGCGCAACAGGATCAATCGGGGCGATAGGGACGATAGGAATGACCCGCGCCGACCGCTCTACCAACGTTGCTGGCCGAATCTGCCCGCGCTCTTCCATGAACACGACGTTTTCGTCAACCTGATCTGTATTGACGAAATGACGGAAGCGCTTGCGCGTCTCTGGATCGTTCACCGCTTTTTTCCATTCGCATTCGTAAGTGTCTACCACTTCCTGCATTTCTGCTTCCAGCTCGCCAGCAATGCTCAGCTTGTCGTTTAAGATAACTTCCTTGAGATAGTCAAGGCCACCCTCAAGGTTGTCGCGCCAGACGCTGGTGCGTTGCAGGCGATCTGCGGTACGTACGTAAAACATGAGGAAACGATCGATGGTCTGGATCAGCGTTGCCTTATCCAGATCAGAGGCCAGCAATTCGGCGTGACGCGGCTTCATTCCGCCGTTGCCGCAAACGTACAGATTCCAACCTTTTTCGGTCGCAATAATTCCTACGTCCTTACTTTGGGCTTCGGCGCATTCACGCGTGCAACCGGATACGCCGAATTTGATTTTGTGCGGCGAACGCAAACCTTTGTAGCGATTCTCCAACTCGATTGCCAGCCCCATACTGTCATCGACGCCATAGCGGCACCAGGTCGAACCGACGCATGACTTTACGGTCCGCAGCGACTTGCCATAAGCATGACCGGATTCAAAACCTGCTGCGATCAACTCTTCCCAGATTGGCGGCAATTGCTCAACCCGCGCGCCGAACAGGTCGATCCGCTGACCGCCAGTTACCTTGGTGTATAAGCCGTATTTTTTTGCGACCTGACCGACCGCGATCAAACCGTCAGGCGTGACCTCACCACCTGCCATGCGTGGCACCACAGAGTAGGTTCCGTCTTTCTGAATATTGCCCAGAAAATAATCGTTCGAATCCTGTAGGCTGGCGTGTTCTTTTTTGAGCACGAAATCGTTCCAGCAGGAAGCCAGAATGCTGGCCGCTACCGGTTTGCAAACATCGCACCCCAAGCCTTTTCCATGCTGCGTTATCAGCGCATCGAAACTCTTGATCTTGCCAAAGCGGACCAGGTGATAAAGTTCCTGACGGCTGTATGAAAAGTGCTCGCAAACATGATTGTTGACTGCAAGACCTTGCTTCTTCATTTCCGACTTCATGATCTGCGTTACCAGCGCCACGCAGCCACCACAAGAAGTACCTGCCTTTGTGCAGCTTTTCAAATCTCCGATATTGGTGACACCACCGCATACCGCCGCACATAAATCGCCCTTGGAGACGTTGTTACACGAGCAAATTTGTGCTGTGTCGGGTAATGCGTCAACCCCAAGACCGGGCTTGGCGTTACCGTCAGCTTGCGGCAGAATCAGGAACTCGGGTGCCTCTGGCAATTCGATCCGGTTCAACATCATCTGCAGCAATGTGCCGTATTCGCTCGCGTCGCCGACCATCACACCGCCGAGCAGGAATTTACCGCAATCCGAGACCACAATTTTTTTATAAATCTGTTTGCGCTCGTCGGTAAAATGATACGAGCGACTACCGGGAGCGTTACCATGCGGATCACCGATACTGGCGACGTCGACACCCATCAATTTGAGTTTGGTGCTCATATCGGCGCCGGTGAATTCGCCGCTTTCGCCCAATAAATGTTTGGCTGCAATGCGCGCCATGTCATAGCCTGGAGCGACCAGACCAAATATTTTTCCATTCCAGAGTGCACACTCGCCAATCGCGTAGATATCCGGATCGCTGGTCAGACAGCGATTGTCGATCACGATTCCGCCACGCTCGCCGACTGCTAACGCGCTGCTGCGGGCCAACTCGTCGCGCGGTCGGATCCCGGCAGAAAAGACGATCATATCGGTATCCAAATGGCTACCGTCAGAGAAGTTCATGCGGTGCGTGCCGGCTTCGCCGTCAACAATCTCAACCGTATTCTTTTGCGTGTGCGCTGTCACGCCGAGGTCTTCAATTTTCGCACGCAATACACGCCCGCCGCCTTCGTCGACTTGCATTGCCATCAGACGGGGTGAAAATTCAACCACATGCGTTTCCAGATTCATGTCACGCAAGGCTTTCGCACATTCCAATCCCAGCAAACCGCCGCCGATGACGACGCCAGTTTTAGAGCGCTGACCACATTCGAGCATGGCCTCCAGATCTTCGATCGTCCGATAGACAAAACAGTCCTTACGATCTTTACCTGGAACCGGAGGCACAAAAGGATACGAGCCGGTGGCGATGACTAATTTATCATAAGACAGCGTTTCACCGGTACTGACTGTCACCGTTTTGGCAATGCGATCAATGACGCTCGCTTTGGCGTTCAGTTTGAGCAAGATATTGTCGCGCTCAAAAAATCCTGCAGGCACCAATGACAAATCCTCGGCCGATTTCCCTGAGAAGAACTCGGACAAATGGACCCTGTCATAGGCCGGGCGCGCTTCTTCGCACAAGACAGTCACTTCCAGATGCGGTGCTCCGCTATCGGCCAGACTTTCCAGAAATTTATGACCCACCATGCCATGGCCAACGACGATAATTTTCATGATCTGCGGCTCCTTAAGCGGCGATAGGGTTGCTGTCCAGAACTTGATCGCCAGCATTGTGTGCTGCGCTGAAACGGATCGCAATCGCGCAGAGCGCTGACACCGTGACCAGAATTCCCAAGACGCTTAGCGTATTTTGCACGTCGCCCAAGCCCTTCATCAAAAATCCTGCCAACACGGCTCCGACATTTCCGCCAGCACCGATAATGCCCGCTACACCACCCAACGCTTTGCGGTCAATAAACGGCACTAAAGCGTAAGTTGCACCACAGGCCATGTGTGTGAAAAGACCGAAAGTCAACATCGCACAGATTGCTAGCGTCACGCTATTTGCATGTGAAAACCACAGCAGTCCTAATCCTTCGCCAACCATCATGACGAACAACAGTGTCGCGCGGGTGTTTAGAGTTCCGCGCAATGCAACCTTGTCCGACAACCAGCCACCCAAAGCACGTGCAAACAAGGCCAGCAAACCAAAACTTGCAGCGGCCATTCCGGCGCTTTTTAACGACAGGCCAAAATGGTCAACGTAATAAATGGCAGCGATGTTATGAATAAAAATTTCCACACCGAAGCATGCGCCGTAGGTAACAAACAAAAGCCAAACGCGATAGTTGAGGCTCGCCGCACGGAAACTTGCCCAGCCACCCTTTTTGCCGCCTTCAACCGTTATACCTTTAGCGCGTAACTCAGCATAATTACCCTCTGGGCAATCTTGTGTATAACGCCAATAAACGCCACCCATAATCACCATCAATACGCCCGGCACCAACAAGGCTAGCCGCCATCCCATGGTGTCGCTAACGCCCAACATGATGAGGGCAGTGAGCAATAAGGGCATCAGCGCCTGTGCCGCACCGCCGCCTACATTGCCCCAGCCTGCCGCGGCGGCGTTGGCGGTCCCGACCACATTGGAGGCAAACATTACCGAGGTGTGATATTGCGTGATAACAAAACTGGCACCGACAGCACCGATACATAACCGAAAAAACAGGAAGCTTTCGTAGCTCTGCGAAAACGACACGCCAAACACGGGAATTGCGCCGAGCAGCAACAGACCTGTGTACGTTTTCCGCGGGCCGAAGCGATCGCACATGGGGCCGATAATCAATCTGACCAAAATAGTAACTGCCACGGCGGCAATATTGATGTTAGCGATTTGCCCGATGGTTAGACCGAATTGCCCCTTGATAACAGGCATTAACGGCGCACAGGCAAACCACGCAAAAAAGCAAGCGAAGAACGCCATCCAGGTTAAATGGAAGGCGCGCATTTGCGGCGTGCTGAAACTGAAGAGTTTGATACTGGTGGCTTTGCTGGTCATGATTTTTTTCCCATAAAAACAAAAAGGCGCCCACTTAACTCGGTAAGAATTACCTGGTTAAGTGGACGCCGTTGTCCTGGCAGATCCGTCTTTAGATCTGCGTAATAGTTGATAGTACGGAATCATCATTGACTCTGTTAATCAATACTAAGCAAATCCTGTGCCAATCTGAAATGGGGCTAATTTCGACTTTTAAGACGTTGGGAGGCGTGATGGACCAAGGGAAGGCGTCATTTTAAATAGCTGCGCATTTAAATGGTGCGGTGCTGCATTTTTTTGGGGAGGGAATTATATAGACAAGATTTTATGCATAGGAGGAATAAATAAGATTATTTACTCCTCCATCATAAATAGTATTTTCGACTTCTGAATCATGCTTAAAGCATTAAATCCGCCGATGTTATGCTGCTCGCTGTCGGCGTGATTTTTGGTTATATACCGCTATTTTTTCCGAGAATGCAGCCTCCACCGAATTACTGAAGAAATCGACTGCCTGCTGCAATGGCGTTGGCAAACGTGACTGAATCAGCCAGATATCGAGGATGGACTTGAAGTCGCTGATCGTGATGATATCCAATTGATCGCGGTGCGCGCTGCGCTCCAGTTGCGGCATCGGCACAAAACCAAGCCCAAGCCCGGCCGCAACCAGTCCTAGCTGCAGGTCAACACCAAAAGACTCAAGGCCAACCTTAAACGACAAACCCTGCCCGACCAGTGCTCTTTGCAGTACGGCGCGAAAACCGCAGCCATCCGGGCTCAAAATCCAACCGGTATCATGACAATCTTTCAATTTGTAGCTGCGCTTTGTCATGGTTCCCCTAGCTGCAACCACTACCAGTTCCACCCGCCCCAACGTCTCACCAATCACATTATCCGGAAGCACTTTGGTGGACGGGAAAAGAGCAGCTGCGGCGTCCATCTCACCATTGGCGACCCTGGACACCAACTGCGTTCCCCAGCCGGTCGACACTTGTGTACTTAGATCGGGGAAGGCGCCCTTAAGTTGTTTGAGTGCATCAAGCAGAACGACATCGCCAATCGCCTGCGTGATACCAAGGCGAAAAGTACCAACCGGCGCTACTTCGCTTCCCACCATATCGCGCAGTTCTTCCACTTCCCGCAAAACGACGCGGCACTGCTCGTACACCACTTTGCCCATGGGATTTGGACGCGGTGGTTTGGTCGTTCGGTCGAGCAACTCAATACCAAGTTCTTCTTCGAAGTTTTGAACGCGACGGGTAATCGCCGACTGCGTCAGTTGGAGCGCCTCTGCAGCTAAACTGATGGACTGACATCGCACAGTTGCCACAAAAGCGTCTATATCATCTATTTTCATAATAAGTTGGCATAAGCCTCATCAAAATTTATTCCTAATTTTAATAGAAAATCTTCCGCATAGTTAGCAAGATCTGCCTTTTTAGCATCAAAAAATTCGCCTGAACATTGTCTTTTTTTCTATTTTTTGCCGAATTTCACACAATACATTTAAATACTGCATGCTCTGACCTCCCTTTTACCGAAGCGTTCTTGCGCAAATCCATTTTGTGCAAAATTCAGTCATGCAGCGAACGCATACCGACATGCGGAATGCTTCGTTGGAATTCTGCACCCGAAGCCTTAGGCTCATTTTTTACCTTCACGTTAACAATTTAGAATCATTTAACGATTGAGAATAGCTATGAGCATCGAATTCATCGGCATGATCGGCCCAAAAAAAGTATCAGAAATTCATCCTGCGCACGGTCCGGCGCTAAATCCGGATTACATTACAAAATTTGCACAAGCCCACGAGCAATCAGGCTTTGATCGAATTTTGATCGCGCAGCATTCAACCGACGCCGATCCGTTTTTGGTTACCTGCCACGCGGCGGCAGCGACCAAAAAAATTGGCTTCATGCTGGCCCATCGCCCCGGGTTTATCGCGCCAACGATGGCAGCGCGCAAATTGGCTACTCTCGATCAATTGAGTGGCGGGCGTTTGGCGGTGCATATTATTTCCGGTGGCGACGATGAAGAACAACAGCGGGATGGTGATTTTTTGTCACACGATGAACGCTATGCGCGCACGGATGAATACCTCGCAGTTTTGCGCAAAGTTTGGACCAGCGATATACCGTTTGACCACGAAGGCAAATATTACCGATTCAAAAATAGTTATTCGGAAGTTAAGACCGTGCAGCAGCCGTATATCCCCATTTACTTCGGCGGTGCTTCGCCACCCGCCATTCAGGTTGCCGCCAAACATGCGGATGTCTACGCACTATGGGGAGAAACCCACGATCAGGTCAGAGATATCATTCGCAAGGTAAGCGCAGAAGCCGAAAAATATGGGCGCAAGCCACGCTTTTCTGTGTCCTTCCGTCCGATCCTCGCCGACACGGAAGAGGCGGCGTGGGCGCGCGCCGAAAACATTCTGGCGGAAACCAGACGCGTTCGACAAGCGAGTGGCTTACGCAGCGCGCCGGGTGATCCGAAACAAAGCGAAGGCGCGCGGCGTCTGTTAGCGGCAGCGGAACGTGGAGACCGCCACGATAAATGCCTATGGACAGCGATCGCCAAAGAAATTGGTGGTCGTTCGAATTCGACCGCGCTGGTAGGAACACCGGCACAGGTTGCCGATGCTTTACTGGATTACGTTGAGTTGGGCGTGTCGACATTCTTGATTCGCGGTTTTGATCCGTTGGAAGATGCCGTCGATTATGGTCGTACCTTGATTCCGCTCACGCGCCAGCTGGTTGCGGAACGCATAGCCCAACGAAAGCAGAAATAAATGTCCATTCAACTCTCCCGTCCATCTGTTTTGCGTTTGCAACGGCTTCTCGTAGCCAGCTTAATCAGCCTCACCCTCAGCATCTCCTCCATTGCGGCGGCGGATGCACCAGCCCGGATCGTGCTTAAAGTAGCCGATCAAAAAGGCGGGATGAGAGCGCAACTTGAAGCTGCCGGTGAACTGAAAAATCTGCCCTATGATATCAAGTGGTCCGAATTTGTCGCTGCGGCGCCATTACTTGAGGCGTTAAATGCCGGAGCCGTCGACGTCGGCTATGCTGGTGACGCACCGTTGGTTTTTTCACTGGCGGCAGGCGCGCCGCTGAAAGCGATCGGAGTCAACAAAACTGATCCTTTCGGCACGGCACTTATTGCCAATTCAGATTCCCCACTGTCGGGTGCGGCCAGTTTAAAGGGCAAGCGCATCGCCACCGGCAAGGGCTCCATCGGGCACTACCTGACGCTAGCTGCGCTTGCGTCTGTTGGTCTTAAAGCCAGTGACGTTTCGTTTCGCTTTCTCTCGCCGGTAGATGCCAAGACGGCTTTGGCCGGCAACTCGGTCGATGTCTGGGCAACATGGGAACCTTACACGGCATTGGCAGAACTGACCGGGCACGCTAAAATTATCGTGAATGGCCGCGGCCTTTCCGCAGGCCTCAGCTATCTGATCGCGCACGAAGATGCGATCAAAACCAAACGCGCCGCACTCCAGGATTTTCTACAACGGTTGGCGCTGGCGCAGCGCTGGTCCAACGAACACATTGATGCGTATTCGACCGCTTTGGCCGATCTTATCGGGGTTCCGAAGGAAGTTGCGAAGTTATCTTGGGAGCGACGTCAGGGGAAATGGATTCCAATTGATGATAACGTGATAAAAACCCAGCAACATACCGCCGACGTCTACGCCGAAGCGGGTATCATCCAGCATAAACTGATCGTTTCTAACGGTTTTGATCATAGTTTCCCGCTACAGAAATAGGGCGTGTCAGCATGTCACAATTACTTAATGGCGCTAGTCCGGCAAATTTGGCGCGCCTGAGAAACTTTATCCGCGAATTAGCCGAGTTGCTTGATCGCACCCCCCCGGAAGCGGAGATTTTGCGCGCCGGGAGCGCGCTGCTAAAACAGCTTGTGTCTGTTGACGACTGGCTCCCGTCTGCCTTTGCCCATCCGAACGCTGACCGATACCAACAATTCTTGCTCCATGCCGATTCGCGTGAGCGGTTTTCCATCGTCAGCTTTGTCTGGGGGCCGGGACAAGCCACGCCCATTCACGATCACACCATATGGGGCTTGATCGGCATGTTGCGCGGTGCCGAATATTCACAACCTTATCAAGCCGGTCCAGATGGTCGCTTTTCCGCTGTTGGCGCGGCGACACACTTGCGGCCGGGGGACGTTGAGGCAGTCTCCCCCACTATTGGCGACGTCCATAAAGTCCATAACGCCTACATCGACAAGGCGTCCATCAGCATCCACGTTTATGGTGCGAATATCGGCGCAGTCAAACGCTCGGTCTACGCTGAAGACGGCAGTACCAAACCGTTTATTTCCGGCTATTCCAATACGATGCTGCCCAATATATGGGATCGCTCCGCGGAGCCCAACAAAACCCACTAGACTTCTTTTGGAACCTCATAAAGATTACGGACCATTCATGACCCGCACGCCGACCAGCTTTCCCGAGGACACTATTATCGACGCCCATGCTGTTGATACTGGTTTATCAGATTCAGGCTTTAGTACACACTCGTTTCAACAGATCCGGTATCAACAGATCCGTGCTGCGCTCTTGCAGCGTCAAGAACTGGCATTGCTGGACGTCCGTGAGGAAGCGCCATTCGCAGAAGCCCATCCGTTATTTGCCGCCAATTTGCCCCTTTCGCGAATTGAGCTGGACAGCGCTGCACGTATCCCGCGCCGAAATACGTTGATCGTGGTGTACGACGATGGTGAGGGTCTCGCCATCGATGCCGCGCGTCGTTTGCGGCGACTTGGCTATTCTGACGTCACGTTACTTGAAGGCGGTCTTGCGGGGTGGCGTGAAGCGGGGGGCGAAATTTTTCGCGACGTCAATGCCCCGAGTAAAGCTTTTGGCGAGCTGGTTGACGCGCAAAGACATACGCCGTCATTGTCGGCACCGGAAGTAAAGGCACTGCTGGACGCCGATGCTGATGTGGTGGTGCTGGATGCGCGTCGTTTTGAAGAATACAACATGATGAGTATCCCCAACGGGATCAGTGTGCCGGGAGCCGAGTTGGTTTTGCGCGTACGCCAGCTTGCACCACGACCCGAAACCCGGGTTATCGTCAATTGTGCCGGCCGCACCCGCAGCATCATCGGTACGCAATCCCTGGTGAATGCAGGTATTCCTAACCCGGTTTCCGCACTGCGCAATGGCACCATCGGCTGGACTTTAGCGGGTCAAACGCTGGATACTGGAAAAACCCGGCAATTTGCCGATTTCGGCACGACATCCGCCGATGATCGCGCGCAAGCGCAGCGTGCAGCCCGCCAGGTCGCCGATCAGGCCCGCGTGTTGCGCGCAGATAGCGACGCCTTAACCCAGTGGAAAAACGACCCCACCCGCACCACGTATCGCTTTGATGTCCGCACACCGGAAGAGTATGCCAGCGGTCATCACCCCGATTTTCGCTCGGCACCCGGCGGACAGCTGGTGCAAGAAACCGATCACGCGGCACCCGTGCGGGGCGCGCGGATCGTCCTGACCGACGACGATGGCGTGCGCGCCAATATGACGGCATCCTGGCTGGCGCAGATGGGTTGGGAGGTATTTGTCCTCGATGATGTCGGACCGCAGAATTTAACCCAATGCGGCAGCAACGCCGATAACGACAAAGCCTCGCTACCACCTGCACTGCCGGTCAATAGTGTCGCCCCGCGCACGCTTGCGGCTTGGTTGGAACAAGATCTGCCACGTGACGCCTCCCAAGCCAAAACGGTGATTTTTGATTTCACCAGCAGCGCGAATTTTGTAAAACAGCATATTCCCGGTGCCTGGTTTGTACTCCGTTCGCAGCTCGCCGCCGCGCTGGATAAGACGCCCCTGGCAAGTCGTTATGTACTCACCTGTAATACCAGTCTGCTGGCGCGCTACATCGTCAGCGATCTGCAGGCGCTGACAAAGACACCAGTATTCCTATTAGAGGGCGGTACGTCGGCGTGGGTTGCGGCGGGCCTTCCTCAGGTGGCGGGAGAAGCAACAGACGCAGGTGCAACCGCGCTGGCCTCTCCGCGCATTGATCGGTACCGCCGTCCTTACGAAGGCACCGACAATCCAGCCGCTGCCATGCAAGCCTATCTTGACTGGGAATATGGCCTGGTGGATCAACTGACCCTTGATGGGACACATGGTTTCTTTGTCATCTAGCAATGGAGGACAAATCGTCCCGCATTTTCCTCCGGCATTCCATTTTCATGCTCAAACGTATCAACCCCGGCGATGGAATACTGCGCTTCGGAAGTCCGTTACGATTTGGCGCGGTTGTCGATTAAAATGTATCTCCAATAGAAAAATGTCACCTCACGAGAATTGAGGTTCCGGGGACATTTTTGCTGCTTTCGATACGATGAAATGACAATACTCTCCACGCCAAACCCCGCAGCTGTCGAATCCTCCTTTCCCCCTATTTCCGAGGCGGTGATCGGGGTTGCAACCAGCCATCTACGTGACATATTGTCGATTGCCATCGAGCATGCGCCTGAGCGCGCGGCGGTCGTGGTGTTTGACACCCGCTGTCCGCTTGCCGCCGCATTAACACAAGCGTACCGGCGTTGCCTTCCCACTGCCACATTCATCGACTTCGATGCGGTCGATGCGGAAGTTGTGCTGGCCGCCTTCGTGCCGTTGGCGCCAGGCGATTTAGTGATACTGATTCAATCAACGAATTTTCGCCTGGAAGCGTTCCGACTCCGGGTCGAGCTTTTCAAGCGCGCATTAAAAGTGATCGAACATCCTCACCTATCCCGAATGGTCGGCCTGGAAGCCGGTTATTACATTGATTCCCTGGCTTACAATCCCGATTACTATCGCGTTGTTGGATATGCGCTAAAAGCGCGGATTGATAGCGCCAGACGTGGGGTAGTGGATAGCGGTGGCGAACAGTTGGTTTTTGATTCGCCCTTCGAACCGGCCAAGCTCAACATCGGCGACTATAGCGATATGAAAAATGTCGGTGGACAGTTTCCGATAGGCGAGGTTTTCACCGAGGCGCAGGATTTGGAAGCCGTCAACGGGAGGGTGCGTATTTTTGTATTCGGCGATACGCAATTCCACGTCAATAAACCGGCGCAACCCATCACTTTGGTAATCGCAAAAGGCCGTGTCAGCGAGGTCATCAATTCGACGCCTGATTTCGATCAGGTGCTCGCGAATATCCGAGCCGCGGAAGGCGAAGTCTGGCTGCGTGAACTCGGTTTCGGTATGAACCGCGCTTTTTCGCAAGACCGTTTTGTGAGCGATATTGGCAGTTACGAAAGGATGTGCGGTATCCACCTTTCGCTTGGTGCCAAACATGGGGTCTACAATAAAGCAGCGATTAAGCGTGCTGACGCCAGATTTCACATTGACGTCTTTGCGGTGACAAACGCTGTCACGCTTGATGAATGCGTCGTTTATAGAGACGGTGCGTGGCAAGTTTAAGTATTCGGCCGTTATTACCTGAATTGCCCGGCAAAAAAAAGTCTCAAACTGGCATAAATTAGGTAATATTTGTGGCAATTGCGCTCTTCTTCTGCCTCTGGCATTTCGAGCGAATTTTGATACACATTGGAGAAACATGACTACTACCAGTCCAGTATCGGGAACAAGCCTTGATGGAAGCCCTTCGGCGACATTGACGGCATCGCTGGCAGCCTTAGATGATTTTCGGGTGTTGCATCCCAAGGAAGTCGTCCACATATTGCGCCAGCTCGCGCAGCAAAAAGACCCTTTGAGTATTTCCTTCGGGAGGTCAGGGTCGCGCATAAAGACGCGTATCCTGGCGGTCGATGAAATTACCGGTTCCTTCTTCTACGATTACGGTAGCAATGACGCTGAAAATGAACAACATCAGGAATCGGGAGAAAATCTGTTTTCCGGAATGCAGTCTGGTGCGCATATCCAGTTTGTCTGCGGTCGCCCAGAACCGCACAATTATGACGGTTTACCGGCATTCAAATCGCAGTTACCGGAAAGCCTGTACCGCATACAGCGGCGCGAACACTTCCGAATAGAAACGCCGACGGATAATCCCTATATTTGCACAGCAACCCTACCGGATAAACGCCGCATGTCGTTTTACGTAGTGGATTTGTCGTTGTCGGGCGTACGGCTGCGTTCCACCGACGCCAGTATTGGCGAGCTCGTTATCGGGATGACGCTGACCGATGCAACCTTCGATTATCAGGATCTGGGAGAAATGGCCTCGGATTTGAAAATCACCTTTATTCATAACAGCCAGACGTTCAGCGATCCGATTTTTCACTTCGGGTGCCAGTTTTTGAGTTTCCCCAAAACGCAAGAAGCGCAGTTGCAGCAGGTGATTACCCTTTTAGAACTGCGCCGAAACAGAACTTGAGAAGCAGAACTTGAGAAACAGAACTTGAGAAGCAGAACTTGAGAAACAGAACTTGAGAAGCAGAACTTGGGAAGCAGAACTTGAAACTGTCAGCTTTAGCCAAAGCACAAGCTCTGCAGGCAAACCGCAGGGCCGTATGGTTGTAACAGCGGCTGAATTAATGGCTAAAGATAAACGATTAAACCAGAACGAAGACCGCTGGCATATATAGGCTGTTTTGCTGCATGCGGGGTTAGCGCCAGGCTTAATCGCTAGCTGCAACCACCTGGAATGTTATTTGAAATACAATTTCAATATTCTTTGGAGAAAGTATTCGTTTAACCCTGGTATCTTGATATCTACCATAGCGATGGTTGTTGTAGAGTACGAGCTAACGTTTTTCCCGTTATCCAGCCGAGATTTGGTAAGATCATTCATTCCAAAAAGTTTTGGAACGATTATTACTGCTTGCCATACTGATTCCTAACCCTATTTGCGAGTCGTTAGCGGCCTCCGGTTGCACTGTGGTTCGCTTATTCAATCTGTTGCTTTATGCCCAAAAATAAGACACGCAAGCCAATTGAAATTAAGATAGCAACGGTCGTGGCGGTTTCAGTTATTCTTCACGACGTGGATCTTTCGGTACTAGATAACGCATTGAAAGAGATGACGGGCGGTATCTCCGACTTCTTCGATAATGAATTCGCGGTAATCGATATCGCTGCTTTAGAGGATTCACCCAATGATATTGACTGGGGCGCACTGGTCAGACTGCTGAAAACCTATCAACTTAACGCCGTGGCAGTGCGCAATGCACCAGAATCAATGCATCCCGCCGTCATCGGGAACGGCCTGAGTATTGACACGGTGATTGCGCCTCGCACCGACTCCATCGCCCCATTGACCGCTGGGCAACCAATTGATGAATCCGCAGCCGATGTCGAGCAGGTTGCACCATCTACACCGCCTGCATCGCCAGTTACATCCGCAACTTTCCCCCTTCAGCAACCCATGATCGTCGACACACCAGTACGCGCCGGGCAAAAGATTTATGCACGTGGCACCGACCTTATCATTACTGCGATGGTCAATAATGGCGCCGAAATCATCGCCGACGGGAGTATCCACGTTTACGCACCATTGCGCGGCCGGGCTTTGGCAGGTGCGAGCGGCGATACAGAAGCACGCATTTTTGCTACCGCAATGGAGCCTGAACTGGTGTCAATTGCTGGCGTGTATCGGACCTTTGAAAATGGCTTACCAGCGGAATTGAAGGGTCAGGCGGCGCAAGTGCGATTAAACGGTGACCGGATTGATGTTATTTCGCTCAACTCAGCTTCCAGAGCATAATTTTTAGTATTCAAAATAGGAGTTTTCGTGGCAAAAATCATCGTTGTAACATCTGGCAAAGGCGGCGTCGGCAAGACGACATCCAGCGCCAGCTTTGCCTCAGGACTGGCCATGCGTGGTCACAAAACCGCTGTTCTGGATTTTGACGTCGGCCTACGTAATCTCGATCTGATTATGGGCTGCGAACGGCGCGTAGTGTATGACCTGATCAATGTAGTGAACAACGAAGCAACACTCAATCAGGCTCTGATCAAGGATAAGCATTGCGACAACTTATTCATTCTTCCGGCATCCCAAACTCGCGATAAAGACGCCCTGACCGAAGAGGGCGTGGAGCGCGTATTGAACGATTTGGCGAAAATGGATTTCGAATTCATTGTCTGCGACTCACCTGCTGGCATTGAACGCGGCGCGGTGATGGCGCTGACCTTTGCCGATGAAGCCGTGATTGTGACAAATCCCGAGGTTTCCTCAGTCCGTGACTCAGATCGCATTTTAGGGATTATCCAGGCCAAATCGCGGCGCGCTCAAAATGGCGGAGAGCCGGTCAAAGAGCATCTGCTGATAACTCGCTATTCGCCAAAACGCGTTGAGGCGGGCGAGATGCTTTCGCATACCGATGTCCAGGATATATTGCGCATCCCTTTGATCGGCATCATTCCTGAATCGGAAGCGGTGTTGCATGCATCGAACCAGGGCAATCCCGCGATCCACGTCAAGGGCAGCGATGTTGCCATGGCCTACGAGGACGTAGTCTCGCGATTCCTTGGCGAAGACGTGCCCCTTCGCTTTGCTAACTATCAAAAACCAGGCTTGCTATCGCGCCTCTTTGGAGGAAAGTAATATGGCTTTACTCTCGTTCTTGTTCACGAAACAACCGAAAAGCGCGTCTGCCGCTAAGGAGCGCCTGCAAATTATCATCGCACGTGAACGCAGCGGCCGCCAAGGCCCGGATTTTTTGCCAGCGCTACATAAGGAACTGATTGAGGTTATTTCAAAATATACCAAGGTCAATGCCAACGACATTAAAATTTCACTGGATCGCCAGGGAAATCTGGAAATCCTCGACGTCAATGTCGTGCTACCAGATATTTGATTGAGTCCGCAATGAATGTCGGGTTCCGTTCAGCCACAGCGGGCGCTAATCGCGTCCGCATGTTTTTTGAACCAGTTTTAGCACCCCTCTCCTAAAGTGTCGCGTGAAAGCGACATATCTCGCGCCGGAATTGATCTTTGGTGCAACATTGTAAATCGAAGAATTTTAAAATTTCACATTGCATTATAATTGCAGCTTGCGCCGCAGCGAATCAACGACCTTCCACCGTTACGGTCAAAAAGGCTTCCTGCAACATAGCTTTCGCTGCGCGAAAAGTGTTAGCATAAAGTTATTAATACCGAGATCTCGAAAAAAGGCGACTATTGAGACTTGGGGCAGCGCTTGGACATTCGCTAATTACATCGGCGGTCGGGATTTTGGTCAAACTATTGACGACGTTCCTGACTTACATTAATTAACACCCAGCCCATTAATATCCCTATGAGAATTGCTGTCCTTGACGACGATTTAAGCCAAACCGATCTGGTTTGCCAGGTACTCACCGCGAGCGGCCACGTTTGTCACCCCTTTCAAAGCGGCAAAGAAATCCTCAATGAGTTGCGGCGGGAGAGCTATGACATGCTCATTCTTGATTGGCAGGTACCCGACTTGAGTGGGGCCGAAGTCCTGCACTGGGTACGCGAGAAGCTGCCCCCGGAACTGCCGGTCTTGTTCATGACCAGCCGCTCAGGTGAGGACGATATCGTAGCGGGACTTGCGGCGGGCGCCGACGATTACATGATCAAACCGATACGTCGTGGCGAGTTGGTGGCCCGCGTGCAGGCCTTATTGCGTCGCGCTTACCCAATTCAAAATGCCAGCGAACAAATTACGTTCGGCGAATACATATTCGAAACGCGTGCTGCGCGCTTGACTCTCAGCAGCGTACAGATTGAAATCACGCAGAAAGAGTTCGATTTAGCGCTATTATTTTTCCGCAACCTCGGTCGCCCCTTATCGCGTGCCTACATTCTCGAAGCAGTATGGTCGCGTGACATCGACATTCCTTCGCGCACGATGGATACCCACGTTTCCCGAGTTCGCAGCAAGCTACAATTACGACCAGAAAATGGCTTTCGGCTGGCTCCCGTGTACAGCTATGGTTACCGTTTGGAACAATTATCAGAGCAGCGCGTAGTTGCGGCATAATTGTCGCGTGGTATCGCAATGTGGGTCGGAGAAAAAATGCAGCGTTACACGGGACATCCGACACACGATATGAATAGTAGAAGATTTTCCAAGATTAAAAGACTCCGGCGAGTGGGTTTTATGCTGTTGGCGGTGGGCATCTATTTTCAGGTTGATGCGGCGCCACTAGTAAAGCTTGACGCAGACTCCATTCGCGTGACGCCGACCACTATTACTTACCTGGCCCACAAAGGCGACACGTTAAGCACGATCGCAGAACAACTTACGTCTTCATACCAAAATTGGGTCGCGCTGCAAAAGATCAATAAAATCCCGAATGACCGCACCATTCCCATTGGGACGCCCATCCTCATTCCCTTAGGGATGCTGGTACAAACTCCTGCCAGTGCAAAAATTGTCGCATTTTCAGGCAGCGTTAATCTCGCCGCCGCCGACGGCAGCGCTATTCCCTTAGCGATTGACGCTAAGCTTCAGGAGGGCGCGCAGATTGAAACCGGCCAAAACAGTTTTGTCACATTAGGTCTTGATGACAATTCCCGCATTGCGATACCGTCCAACAGTCAAGTAAAAATCAGCCACTTGCGGGATGCACGCTTTACAAAAAGTCCCGTCACGGAGATCACGCTTGTGCGAGGTCGGGTCGACTCACAGGTCTCGCCACTGAAGGAAAATAAGGGACGTTTTGAGGTGCGTTCTCCACTCGCCGTCGCCGGCGTTCGGGGTACCAGCTTTCGAGTAAATGTTAGTGATGGAGATATGGCAACTGAAGTCTTGCATGGGGTAGTTGCCGTTGCAAAAAACAATCGCCCTGCCGCCGGTTTCTCGCTACAAGCCGGTCAAGGAACGATCACCGATACGCAGAGCGTTCGCAAATCCGTTGCATTACTTCCGGCACCAACTTTGACCGGAAATTCCGCTTTGCAGGAACGCCCAACCGTGCGCCTTATCGTCGATCAAATGAGCGGTGCGCGGCGTTACCGTGCACAAATTGCGACCGATCAGGCCTTCGAGAATATCTTGTCTGAAATCGATACCGATACTCTTGAGCTCAGGCTTGACGGACTGATCGATGGCAACTACTTTGCAAGGGTGACTGCTATTGACGGCCAAGGCCTCGAAGGTTATCCACGGGAGGCTGCATTTACACTCAAAGCGCGCCCGGAGCCTCCCTTCCCGATTGGTCCAAAAGGAAAAGCGCGCATTTCCGACCCGTCGTTTAGCTGGTCCGAAACACCGGACGCCGCCCATTACCGCATTCAAATAGCCACCGATGATCAGTTCACGCAACTTGTTGTCGATGACGCGACTCTGACATCTGCGCAATTCACCCCGCCCAAGTTAGTGCTTGGTTCGTATTTCTGGCGGATCGCCACAATCGTGACCCGCCAGGGAAAAGAGGATCAGGGTCCATTTGGTGATACTCAGATGGCGTCTCTAATGGCACCTTTGACACTGCCAAATATTAACCCGACCGGAGAAACGTTAGCGTTCAGATGGCACGGCGAACCTGGCCAAAGTTTCGTTATTGAAATCGCCCATGATGCGGCATTCACCTCACTTTTTTTAACACAGAACACGATAGTGCCCGAAATTACCGTAGCAAATCCACCTGACGGCTTCTACTTCGTGCGCGTCAGGGCGATTGACTCCGATGGCTACATCGGCCCATTTTCTGAAGTCCAAAAAATCGCTATAGGCGGCTCATGGAAAACCAGTGACGGCGCGCCGCTCATCAATACCGGCGGCAACACACAAACCGGTTTTTAACCCAACGGGCAGTATCCATTTCGGAGCATAGAATGGTCCCACCGAACGGAGCCTTCTCGGGCGATGTTAAACGCGTTGCCTTGCGCCAATGGTTAGCGCTGACCGTCACGTTGTTGTTATTCACGGCAGCGCTCGGCTATCAAAACGGTTTGGTGCAACTTGACCTGCCGCTTTACGACCAGTTCATGCGCATTAACACGCGACCAGCGCGCGACGACATTATTATTGTCGCGATTGACGATTACAGTATTTCCCAGCTAGGTCGCTGGCCATGGCAGCGTGCCCTCCATGCGCAGGTACTGGATACGATCATGCAAGCCAAACCAAAAGCAATCGGTCTCGACGTAATCATGACCGAGCCGGAATTAAGCACAACCTCCGCCGCTGCCGGTAAGCCCGGACTCAACAACGACGCAGCACTATCGACAGCGTTACAGGCCAGCAATAAGGTCGTCCTGCCGATGGTGACGGCAATGATGGGAAGCAGCATCACGAGCTTATTGCCAATACCCGGTTTTCTGAAGACCGCGCGCACCATTGGACATATCAATCTGGAGCTCGATAAGGATGGCGTAGCACGCAGCGTATTTTTAAAAGAAGGCCAGAATGGTAGCTGGTGGCCACACTTCGCACTGGCATTAGCCAAGATTGGCGAACAGCACGTAACGAATTACCACCTGGGGTTACCCGGCGGACAGGACAGTACAGAGCAGCGCGACAATCATTCGTTAAGTGGTATCGACGATAATAGCGGCGAAGATAGCAACGTCAGCGAAAATCCGGGCAAAGCGGTTCATCACGGGGAATGGCAACGCGACTATCAAATGCACATTCCCTACGCCGGTGGTACCGGACTTTTCCAGTCTATTCCGTATGTTTCCGTGCTCAGAGGCGAAGTTTCGAAGGATTTTTTTTACAATAAATATGTTTTAATCGGGGCAACGGCAGTCGGTATGGCGGACGCTTTCCCCACCCCGGATTCGGGAACGTCCGGCGTCATGCCGGGCATTGAAATCAACGCCAATATTTTAGCCAGTTTGTTGGAACATCGATCGATACGCATCGCGCCAACGTTGCAAACAACCGCCTTCAGCATCGTGCCGGTATTGATAGTTCTATTCAGCTACCTGTTACTCACGCCGCGCTTTTCGTTGATGTTGACCGTGCTCCTGATGCTGATCACCGTCGCGGTCAGCTACGTCACATTTACACATGGATTATGGATCGCGCCGAGTGCGGCACTGATTGGAATGGGATTAGCCTATCCTCTCTGGAGTTGGTGTCGTTTGGAAGCCGCGATTTCCTACCTCGGACAGGAGTTCATACTGCTGGATCAGGAACCACATTTGTTGCCGGAAGCAAAACCTTCAGGCAACCCTCTCTATCACGGTGAAGACCTGTTAGAGCAGCGTATCAATGCGATGCGCAACGCGGCACGTCGGGTGCGCGATTTGCGGCAGTTCATTTCTGACAATCTTGATAGTTTGCCGCATGCGACGCTGATCACCACGATCGACGGTGGCATAGTCGTGGTGAATCGGGTGGCCCAGGATTACTTTGCGTCGCTAGGTATTACGACTATCTATGGCGCTAAGCTTCCTCCATTGTTTGCGCATGTTGCATCCCCACCTCCATTCGAAACGGCCCCCCATCATCCTTTTAATTGGCCAGATTTGCTCAGCATGTCCTATCGTCAGGTACTCGCAGACGGCGTTTCGGTTCAAGATCGGAAAGAACGCGATCTATTGATCAAAAGCGCACCGTGTTACTCCTCCAGTCAAATCTTGAGCGGCTGGATCGTCAGTATTGTGGATATTTCAAGCATTCGTGCGGCAGAACGCAGTCGAGATGAGACCTTACGCTTTTTGTCGCATGATATGCGCGCACCCCAAGCGTCCATTTTAGCGTTGTTAGAATTGCAAAGTGATCCATCCTCAGGATTACCGCAAAAGGAATTTTTCGCACGGATTGAGCGCGCTTCACGAAAAACGTTAGGACTGGCAGACAATTTCGTTCAATTGGCGCGGGCTGAATCGGAATCCTACCGACTTGAAGAAGTTGATTTTCCCGATGTTGTGCTTGATGCCAGCGACGAAATGTGGACCTTGGCCAACAATAAGCAAATCGCCTTGGTCACCGACATCGCCGACGGCGAGTTTGTCACAAGCATTGATCGCGCCTTGATGGCGCGCGCGCTATGTAACCTGATCTCTAACGCGATTAATTATAGCCCTGCGGCAACGACCATTCATTGCGGCTTGCGTCATGGCTTCGATATCCAGGGCGCACCCTCTCACGTCATTTGCGTGATCCGCGATCAAGGCTATGGCATTGCAACGGAAGACCAGGCCAAATTATTTCAACGATTTCAGCGCGTCGCGATTGCGGGACAACCGAAAACTGACGGTTTGGGTCTTGGACTGGTATTTGTCAAAACCGTCATCGAACGACATTTCGGATTGTTATCGTTCAGTAGTATTGTCGGGGAAGGCACCACCTTCACCATAACACTGCCATTGATATCGGCCTGACCATGCAATCACGGCTGAGACATGCGCCGCTTGCTCCACCATAATCATTTGAACATTGACTATCTTTTCATAAGCGATGGGCTAACTTGAAATCATTGAGAAGATTATCTAATGATTAATAAAAAAGGCGTTAGACCTCAAAGAGAACGCCGGGGGTATAATGCCGAGTTATAAAGAGTCCCCTATTTTCCAACAGAGTTATTACCAAAATGCACTTGCTAGCCGTCGGACTCAACCACACCACCGCGCCCGTTTCATTGCGCGAACAGGTGGCCTTTCCCTCTGACCAGATCGGTCAGGCGGTAACGGCGGCGCGTGCATGGTTTAGTGACAACAACGCCTCCGGCGTTGCAGACGAGGTGGCTATTTTATCCACGTGTAATCGTACTGAGCTGTATGCCGCAAGCGAGCTTTCCGGTGGTTCCATTGGATTGAACGACTCCCGCAACATTGATGCGGCAATTGATTCTACCGCCCATTTCCTCGCGCATTACCACAACCTTTCGTACGCCGATCTTCGCCCGCATTTGTACACGTTACCGCATGACCACGCGGCACGCCACGCTTTCCGCGTCGCGTCGGGGCTGGATTCGATGGTGCTGGGCGAACCGCAAATTCTCGGCCAGATGAAAGATGCCGTGCGCCATGCAGATGCCGTTGGCGGCCTTGGGACCTATTTACATCAGTTATTCCAGCGCACCTTTGCGGTGGCAAAAGAAGTCCGAACGACGACCAAAATCGGTGCCCATAGCGTCTCAATGGCGGCAGCAGCGGTACGTATGTCGGAGCGCATTTTCGATGCCATCTCTGGCCAAAACGTCCTGTTTATCGGTGCCGGGGAAATGATCGAGTTATGCGCAACGCACTTTGCGGCACAGAATCCAAAAACCCTGACGGTCGCAAACCGTACCCTTGAGCGGGCCGAAATGTTAGCGCACCGTTTTAGCGGGCAAGCGCTACGGCTGGCAGATTTGCCCGATCAACTGGGCAACTACGACATCATCGTTTCTTGTACTGCATCGTCACTTCCAATTATTGGGTTAGGCATGGTTGAGCGCGCGGTCAAGGCGCGTCGCCATAAACCGATGTTTATGCTCGATCTGGCGGTGCCGCGTGACATCGAAAGCGAAGTCGGCCGTCTCGATGACGTGTTTTTATATACCGTGGACGATCTGGCTTCTGTGGTGCAGACCGGCCTTGAAAGTCGCATGGCTGCCGTATCCCAGGCTGAGGCCATTATCGAAACACGCGTGCAAGCTTTTATGCATTGGATCGATACCCGTGCCGTCGTCCCGGTGATTCAGGATTTGCATGAAAGCAGCGAATTAATGCGAACGCTGGAATTGGAACGGGCCCGCAAGATGCTCGCCAAAGGCGAGGATGTTGATATCGTTTTAGAAGCGCTATCTAAAGGTCTCGCGGCCAAGTTCCTGCATGGACCGCAACAGGCGCTGCACAACGCACAAGGCGACGAGCGCGCTCGCCTCGCCATTTTGCTACCGCAACTATTCCGCAGCAAGCGTTAGCGAAGTCATCCGCCAGCGTCCGCCACTCGGTCTAGTGAGTCGGCACTCCCTCTGTCATCATTCATCCGCAGCGTCCCTCGCTGCAAGCCACTAAAAGTACGCCATGAAGCCATCAATGCTTGCCAAACTTGACCAATTGTCGAATCGACTGGTTGAGGTTAACGATTTACTCAATCAAGAAGAAGCGACTGCCAACATGGACAGCTATCGCAAGCTGTCGCGAGAACACGCAGAATTGGGGCCGTTGGTCACATTGTATTTAGGCTATACCCAGGCCGATGCGGATGTACAGACCGCGATGGAAATGCTATCGGACCCGGATATGAAAGAATTCGCGCAGGAAGAGATTAACAGCGCCAAATCCCGCATGGAACAACTGGAAGCATATCTGCAAAAAATGCTGCTGCCAAAAGATCTTAACGACGAACGCAATATCTTCCTTGAAATCCGGGCAGGTACCGGCGGCGACGAATCCGCGCTATTCGCCGGAGACTTATTGCGGATGTATACCCGTTTTGCAGAACGCAATCGCTGGCAAATCGAGATGGTATCGGCGTCGGACTCCGAAGTCGGCGGATACAAAGAAGTAATCGTGCGCCTGGTAGGATTTGGCGCTTATTCCAAATTAAAATTTGAGTCTGGTGGACACCGTGTACAGCGCGTTCCAACCACTGAAACGCAAGGTCGAATTCACACCTCGGCTTGTACCGTAGCGATCATGCCGGAAGCAGATGAGGTAGCAGACATTGCCATCAATCCGGCAGATATTCGGATTGATACCTATCGCGCATCGGGGGCCGGAGGTCAGCATATTAACAAGACCGACTCGGCAGTGCGGATCACGCATATTCCGACCGGTATCGTCGTCGAATGTCAGGATGATCGCAGTCAGCACAAAAATAAGGCGTCGGCGCTTAAAGTGCTGGCGGCACGGATCAAAGATGGTCAGTTACGCGAACAACAATCGAAAGAAGCCGCGACGCGCAAATCGCTCATCGGCTCCGGCGATCGCAGCGAGCGGATACGCACCTACAACTTTCCGCAAGGACGCATGACCGATCACCGTATCAATTTGACTTTATACAAACTCGACCACATCATGGACGGCGATCTGGAAGAGTTGAGTAATGCATTGGCGGCCGAACATCAGGCCGAATTACTGGCTGCGTTAGCCGACGAAAGGTAAGGCGACTTTTTGGGCAATCTGCGGCACAACAAACCCAATCCTAATCAATCAACACATCGCAACAACGCAACCATTTGTCCTGACAGGCGTCTTAACGGTATGCCTTGAAGAAGGTTTCGAAGTAATATCCTACAACATCAGGACGCTGTATTCCGTTGATCGACATTAACCATTATTAAAAAAATGAAATCATCTAAATCCATTTTGCTAGCCGTCGCTTTCATCGCTCTTGCTTTAATTGGTGCCGCTCTGTATTTGCAACATGTGAGAGACATGCAGCCATGTCCGCTGTGCGTGATTCAACGTTACGCGTTTGCGATCATCGCGCTCATTTGTCTGGTCTCAGCCAGCATGCCCGATAGCATTCGTAAAGCGAGTGCGGCCATCGGTATGATTGCCGGCCTCGGCGGCGCGGCAACCGCGGGCTGGCATTTATGGGTGATCGCGCATCCTGCGACGACTTGCGGCCGTGACGCTCTGGAAGCGCCCTTAAACGCATTACCGACGGCAACATTATTGCCGTCAGTTTTCAAGGTCGATGCCTGGGCATTGTGTTCGGCCTCTTACGATGCGATTCTGGGTCTGTCGATACCGCAATGGTCGTTGTTTTGGTTTGTCGTCCTCACTGTCATATTGGGTAAGGTTTTGCTTAAACGGACTAATCACGGCGATTTTGAATGACAGACCGGTGTCAGACGCAGCCAGCAGCATTCGTCATTGAAGACGGTTCCAGCCTCGCGACGATTCTCCAAGCCGCGCCGCTGGTAGCGCTCGAAAATCGCCTGCTGGTGATGCACGCGTTAAATCTCACACGTACACAGCTCATCACACAGGATCAGCGATGTGTCTCTGCACAAGAAGCAGAACAGTTAAGCAAACTATTCCGACGTCGGCTGGAAGGTGAGCCTATCGCTTACATCCTCGGTCAGCGGGAATTTTTTGGTTTGGTGCTGGAAGTAACACCGGCCGTTTTAATTCCGCGTCCAGAAACAGAATTGTTGGTTGAACTGGCGCTAGAACGCCTGCCCGACAACCAAGCCACGCAAAGCGTGTTGGATCTCGGCACCGGCTCTGGCGCTATCGCGATCGCGATTGCTTCCCTGCGTCCAAACGCTCAAGTGACGGCAGTCGATGTCAGCACCGATGCGCTGGCGGTGACAACGCGCAACGCAGCACGTCATTTAACTTCGGCCGATAACAAGTTTAATGTGGTGCATAGCAATTGGTACGCGGCTCTAAACATCACGAGCGCGGGTGGTGAAACAATGCCTCAGCGGTTTGATCTAATTGTCGCGAACCCGCCGTATATCGTGGATGGCGATTTACATCTCTCGCAAGGTGATTTACGCTTCGAGCCACTGGATGCGCTCACCGATCATGCTGACGGATTGAGCGCGTTACGCACAATCGCCAGTGAGGCACCTGAGCATCTAAATCAAGGTGGATGGCTGCTGATGGAACATGGTTACGATCAAGCCGAAGCGGTAACAGCGTTGTTACGGACTCTCCCGTTTGAGTCGATACAGAGCTGGCAGGATTTGGCCGGAATTTCACGTGTTAGCGGTGGCAGATTAAAAGCAGTAACTTCCGCCTCCGGTCAGCCATAATAAAAACTGCTCTTTTTTTGTGGTTGATACGCTGCGACTCCTAACCCTCAGATGACGTAGCATGCGCATCAATCCTCTTACCGCAACGAAGCAGTAAAAAGTTTTAATGAATAGCTACTGCGTTTAGTGGAATCGGCCCTTTCACGGCATCTCCCCCCAAGCAATATAAATATTTTTCCCATCTTGCTGGACAAAGAAATATTGCATAAAAATACAATTTCTCTTATGAAATAATCATTTACTTTCATAGAGAATGTTACGCTAATGCCCGTGTTGGCAACCTATGCGTTTTGCTCTCCGCCTACCCTCATTTATCGCCATTCTCCAGTCAAATGGTGTTTTTAAGCTTGTCAAGACTGGCGCAATTATCTGAATTGCGTATCATCGCTTGCTTGTCCAACGCCAGAATCTGATTCTCTAGACTCCCATGCTGCCTTCGATCGAACAACGTCTCGCCTTAGAACTCGCCGCTAAACCGGCTCAAGTAGCTGCTGCTGTCGCCCTGCTGGACGAAGGCGCGACCGTGCCATTTATCGCCCGGTACAGGAAAGAAGCCACCGGCGGCCTCGACGATATTCAGTTACGCCTGCTAGAGGAGCGTCTGCGCTATCTGCGCGAGCTTGAAGCCCGCCGGTCCGCTATCCTGAGTTCAATTGAGGAACAGGGCAAGATGACACCGGCGTTGTTGAGCGCAATCTCTTTAGCCGAAGATAAAACCCGTCTGGAAGATTTGTATTTGCCATACAAGTTAAAGCGCCGCACCAAGGCTCAGATTGCGGCAGAAGCCGGATTGACCGAACTCGCCGACGCCTTGCTGAACAATCCGGAATTGGTCCCTGAAGAGGAAGCGGTGAAATATTTCAAACCCGCTTTCAGCACAGACAATGGCGACAATCCTGGCATCGCTGATACCAAAGCGGCGCTCGACGGTGCCCGTCAGATTCTGATGGAACGGTTCTCTGAAGATGCATCATTGCTGCAAGCCTTGCGCGAATACCTGACCGAACACGGTGTGGTCGAATCAAAGGTCGTTGAGGGTAAGCAGGACGCTGGCGAAAAATTTGCAGATTATTTCGACTACTCTGAAACTATCGGCACTATTCCGTCACACCGCGCCCTGGCACTGTTCCGCGGACGCCGCGAAGAAATGCTGCACGTCGTTTTGCGACTAGATACTGAGGAAGAAAAGCCTAAATGGGATGCACCGCACAATCCATGCGAAGGCCGTATCGCAGCACGCTTCGGTATCAGCAATAAAAACCGCCCCGCCGACAAATGGTTGTCCGATACGGTCCGCTGGGCCTGGCGCGTTAAGGTTTATATGCATCTGGAAACAGAGTTGATGACCAACCTCCGGGAAAAAGCAGAAGTCGAAGCCATCCACGTTTTCGCTCTGAACTTAAAAGCGCTCTTATTAGCCGCACCGGCAGGACCTCGCGCCACCATGGGCCTGGACCCCGGCTTACGCACTGGCGTCAAAGTCGCCATCGTCGATGCCACTGGCAAAGTAGTCGGAACCAGCACCATCTATCCCCATCAACCGCGTAATGACTGGGAAGGCTCGCTGCACACCTTGTCCCAACTGGCGGAAAAACATAACGTTTCCCTGATTTCGATCGGAAATGGGACCGCATCGCGTGAAACCGACAGACTGGCGCAGGACTTGATCAAACTGCGCCCGGAATTAAAATTGACCAAAATTGTTGTTTCAGAAGCGGGGGCATCAGTCTATTCAGCGTCCGAATTTGCCTCGCGTGAACTACCAGACATGGATGTATCGATACGCGGTGCCGTGTCAATTGCCCGGCGTCTGCAAGACCCGCTGGCCGAGTTGGTAAAAATAGATCCAAAATCAATCGGCGTAGGCCAATATCAGCATGATGTCGGTCAAACCCAATTGGCACGCTCGCTGGATGCCGTCGTCGAGGATTGCGTGAATGCGGTTGGGGTGGACGTCAATACGGCATCGGCACCCTTGCTGGCCCGGGTCTCCGGTCTCAATTCCAGCGTTGCGCAAAGTATCGTGACGTATCGCGACATGAAAGGGATGTTCACCTCTCGCGCCGGACTGCGCGAGGTTCCCCGGCTCGGCGACAAGACATTTGAACAGGCTGCAGGGTTCTTGCGCGTGATGAACGGCAGTAATCCACTTGACGCGTCTGCGGTGCATCCTGAGTCGTATCCTCTGGTTGAGAAAATTCTGGCGGATATCAAAAAAGATGTAAAAGGCGTCATTGGCGACGATAAGTTGTTGAAATCGCTGAATCCTGCCAAGTATGCCGACGAAAAATTCGGCGTGCCCACCATTACCGACATCCTGAAAGAGCTGGAAAAACCAGGCCGTGATCCTCGTCCTGAATTTACGACAGCAACCTTCAAAGACGGTGTGGAAGAAATGCGCGATCTGCGTCCGGACATGATATTGGAGGGCGTGGTCACCAACGTGGCAGCGTTCGGCGCGTTTGTCGATATTGGGGTGCATCAGGACGGTTTAGTCCATATTTCAGCGCTATCCAATACCTTTGTGAAAGATCCCCACAGCGTCGTGAAAGCTGGCCAGGTGGTGAAAGTTAAAGTCCTGGAGATCGACGAAAAACGTAAACGGATCGCCCTGACCATGCGTTTGGAGGACAGCGCCCCGGTACCGGGTAGCAAACCAGAGCAACGCGGCGACCGAAATGATGCCAAACGTCTTTCCCAGCATCAACGCCAACAACCCGCACCGCTGGTTCAGTCGGGCAACAGCGCGATGGCAGCGGCTTTCGCCAAGTTGAAGGGCTGATCGCGGATCTGGCACCTGTTAAAACTCAAAACCCGCCTCTGGTTGGAGGCGGCAGGCGCATAAACGGATGCATAAGCGGATGCAGGGCTGGGTGAACGGCTGGTAAGGAGGCAGCAAGCCGTCGCCGCCATCCCGCTTGCAAAGTTCGCTGATTTGCTTCGACGTGACGTCCGACAATAAGCATTACACTTAAATCGTGCCAAAATAAGTTCATGGCGCATAAACGAATCAGTCTTTGAAGGCTGACGTCGTATAATGTTGGCAATTACGATTTTAACGATTCCGAACAGGTCTTTATTTTGTCCGTCGCTCTCAATATTCCCACTCAGCAGTCCATCATGAACCCGATCCTGATCGATATGGAGGCGGTGAATGCGGTCATTCGTGACAAATTGCATTCCGAAGTTCCCCTCGTCAATCAGATTGCCGAATATATCATCAGCGCGGGCGGCAAACGCCTGCGGCCGGTGCTGGTACTGTTGATCGCGCGCGCATTTGGTTATCAGGGAGATAAGCATCACGAACTCGCGGCGGTGATCGAATTCATCCACACTGCGACTCTGTTACATGACGACGTGGTCGATGAGTCGTCACTGCGTCGCGGTCGCAAGACAGCGAATGCGCTGTTCGGTAATGCTGCTTCGGTGCTCGTGGGCGACTTTTTGTATTCACGCGCGTTTCAAATGATGGTTGATGTCGGTAATCCCCGCGTCATGCAAATCGTCGCTGACGCCACCAATGTCATCGCTGAGGGCGAAGTGCTGCAATTGCTGAATATGCACAACCCGGATGTGAGCGAAGAACACTATCTGCAAGTCATTCGGTCTAAAACTGCCAAGTTATTCGAAGCGGCAGCGCAAATCGGCGCGCTGATTGCCGGCGCAACCGATAGCGAGATTGACGCTGTGGGCGAATATGGACGCTCACTGGGCACTGCTTTCCAACTCATCGACGATGTCCTGGATTACTCCGGCAATGCGGCCGACATTGGAAAAAATGTCGGAGATGATCTGCGCGAAGGCAAGCCAACGCTTCCGCTGATCTATCTGATGCAACACGGGAACAGTGAGCAACGCGCCCTGGTCCGTAGTTGCATTGAAAATGGCGACGAGCAACATTTTGATGCTATTCTGTCAGCAATCACGCACTCGGGAGCGCTGGATTACACCAGAGATGAAGCGAAGAAATCGGCGCAAACCGCCACCGCTGCGATCTCTCTGCTGCCGGATAGCGAATATAAAAATTCGTTGCTACAACTGGCGTTATTTGCCGTGGACCGAAATCATTGAGTGCGCGAACTGATTATATGCGCTGAATTGCGTGCGACCACTCAATGCTGCATTTAGGTAATATGAAGAAAAAGCCTGCATTTAGGTCACTCAATGATCTTAGCATCAGATCACTGGGTTAAACTAAGGTAAGCATCCAACAGGACAATGAGTAGTACCGGAGCACAATTCTGAATTGCATCATGAAGTTTATGTGCACTCAGATATTAAGAGAGGAATTGTTTTTTCAGTCCCAATCTTTTACTCCATGAAAAAATGACCACATCCGCTATTATTCCCACATACCTTATACGGTGACCCTTTGGATGCCGTTCCCTTATGGGTGCAATTTCTTGCACTCGGATTTCTGATTTTATTGTCGGCTTTTTTCGCAATGTCGGAAACAGCGTTAATGGCTGCCAACAAACATCGCCTGCGTCATCTTTCCAAACGCGGAAGCAAAGCAGCGATTACAACGATGTGGTTACTAGACCGTACCGATAAGTTACTCTCCCTCATTCTTATCATTAACACCTTGGTCAATGCGCTAGCCACGGCGCTGGTGACCGCTATTGCTATTAATACGTTCGGCAATCACCAAAAGGTCATCACCATTGCTACTGCCGGCGTGGCGTTCCTGTTAATTGTGTTTGGCGAAATCACCCCGAAAGTGATCGGCGCAACCTATCCCGAGCGGATCGCACTATTTACCAGTTTTATACTAAAACCATTGATGGCGCTGGTAAAACCCATCATATGGTTCGTCAACTTATTTGTATCGGGGATACTCAAAGTATTACGGATCAAGACCGGCAAGAGTGCTCAGGATCTCCGCGTATCGCCCGAAGAATTACGTTCCATCGTTCTGGAAGGCGGCAATTTCATGCCGCAGAAACACAAAAGTATTCTCCTGAATTTGTTCGATCTTGAAAAGATCTCAGTTGAAGATGTGATGACACCCAGGGCTCAGGTCGAGGCTTTGAATCTATCCGTATCGGTAGAAGAAATCCAACGTCAGTTGACCACCTGTTATCACAACAAACTCCCGGTATACGAAGGCGAAATCAATCAGATTGTTGGTATTTTGCACGTGCGCAAAGCGATGGCCCTACTCAATCAGGAAGATGACCTGACAGTTGAGCATTTCCGCGCTTTGCTGACTGCGCCGTATTTCGTGCCGGAAGGCACTGACGTCTTTACACAGTTACAATATTTTCAAGAGAACCACGAACGACTCGGCATCGTTGTCGACGAGTACGGCGAGGTGCATGGACTCGTCACCTTGGAAGATATTATCGAAGAGATGATCGGTGAATTCACCACATCGAAACCAGGCGCAGCGCGCGCCGATAGTTTTGGTTGGGATGACAAAGGCGAATGTCGTTTGGAAGGCGTCACATCGTTGCGCGATATTAACAAGCGTCTCGGCTTAAATTTCCCGATTGACGGACCGAAAACGCTGAACGGCCTCGTACTTGAATGGCTACAGGATATTCCCGAAAATACCGTCTGCGTCAAAATCTCCGGTTGTGTAATTGAAATCACCCAAGTACAAAACCAGGCAATCAAGATCGCTAAATTGATTCGTCCAACCAATCACCACCCCAGCAAGTAACCTTTTATGCGCAACCTCTGCCGAGCGAACCGATACCCTCTGCAGCCCGCTTGCGATTGTTGATTAACGATACGCTATAACTGGCCCGTTTATCAAATAGCGGAAGCAGCCTGTTGTAGACAACTCGATAACAACAGGTTACGTAAGTAATCGCCTAGGTTTGCATTAAATTTGCCCACAAAGTCTTTACAGAACAGTTTCGCAAAGGCATGATCGATAGGGTTGGGGATTGCCCCAATCCTCTTTTTTCGCATATTTTCTATGGCTGCAGTTCTTCCCAATCTTAACTTGAACGGTTCAATATCAGGATTGGCTCGCGCATTGGTGCAGGCCGGACGGTTATCCAGCGATCAGGTCGATGGTTTACATAAAACGGTAATCAACGACCGTACGCGTTTTATTGATGCGCTGCTGGCAAGCGGACACCTGGGTGCTTCCGACCTTGCGCAGTTTTGCGCAGAAACGTTTGGCTATCCCCTCCTCGATCTCGACGCACTGAATTTGACTCTGCTTCCAGCAAAAGCCATCGACAGCAAGCTAATGGAAAGTCAGTCAGTATTGGCGCTGGCAAAACGCGGCAATAAGATTTATGTTGCGATTTCAGACCCTACCAATACGCAGGCACTCGATCAAATCAAGTTCCAGACGGAGTTAATGGTCGAGCCAGTTATCGTCGAACATCCCGCTCTGTTAAAAGAGATTCAGAAACACACGAAAAGCTCGGAGCAAAGCCTCAACGACATGATCGGCGAATCGCAAGATATCGATTTCGTCGAAGAAGATACTCCATCGACAACGGACTCCGGCCCCAGCGATATCGACGACGCACCGGTGGTGCGGTTTTTGCACAAGATATTAAACGACGCCATCAATCAAGGGGCGTCGGATCTCCATTTCGAACCGTTTGAAAAATTCTACCGCATCCGTTTTCGTGTCGATGGGGTGCTACGCGATATGGCCCAGCCACCATTATCGATCAAAGAAAAACTCGCTTCGCGCATCAAGGTTTTATCAAAACTCGATATCTCCGAAAAACGCGTGCCACAAGATGGTCGGATGCGACTGGTTATTTCCAAAACGCGTGCCATCGATTTTCGCGTCAGCACTTTGCCGACCTTATTCGGTGAAAAAATCGTCATGCGGATTCTGGATGCCAGCCAGGCCCAGATGGGTATCGACGCGCTCGGTTATGATCCCGAGCAAAAAGCCATTCTGATGGAAGCAATCCAGCGACCGTACGGCATGGTGTTGGTTACCGGCCCAACTGGATCGGGTAAAACCGTATCGCTATATACTTGCCTGAACATTCTGAATCAGCCCAGCATTAACATATCGACAGCGGAAGATCCTGTTGAAATAAACTTGCCCGGAGTCAACCAGGTCAGCATCAACGACCGTACCGGCCTGACATTTCCGGTGGCCCTGAAGGCATTTTTACGGCAAGATCCAGATATCATCATGGTCGGAGAAATTCGCGATCTGGAAACTGCGGATATCTCCATCAAAGCCGCACAAACCGGACATATGGTCTTTTCCACGTTGCACACCAACGATGCGCCATCGACCCTGACCCGGCTGATGAACATGGGCGTAGCGCCATTCAACATCGCTTCATCCGTCATCCTGATCACCGCTCAGCGTCTGGCGCGTCGGCTTTGTAGTTGCAAGCAATCGGTTACCGTCCCAGAGGAGGCGCTGATCGAAGCGGGCTACACAGACGACGATCTCGATGGCACCTGGACACCCTTTAAACCGCTGGGCTGCGAACGCTGCAACGGTACTGGCTACAAAGGCCGCGTCGGCATTTATCAAATCATGCCGATTACTGAAGCATTAGAGCGCATCATTCTAACGCATGGCACTGCCCTGGAAATCGAAGCACAGGCCAAGCTCGAAGGCGTCAACACATTACGCCAGTCCGGGCTGATCAAGGTCAAGCAAGGGATGACCAGCCTCGAAGAAGTACTCAGTTGTACCAATATTTAGATCAGCTTCTTTTGGAATCTGATGGGAAGCACCGATGGAAGAGCAGATATCACGCCTGTGATGCGCCCGGTCTCTGCAAAGCCTGCGCTTATCGGCACAGCCTTGGACACGTCGGCATTGGCTGCGTCATGGATTCCGAAAAAAGTATCATACTCGGATGCATCGGTATGGCTAGCAGCCGCTCAAGTTCGACTTGCCGTAGGTAAGCCGATACAGATAACGCAACGATACAAATCGCAGCTATAACGATGCTGTGACGATTAACTTAAATCCTAATAATGAGGAACAAAGGTCATGGCCACTGCTGCTCCCAATGCGCGCAACACTTCAAGCGCACGCCAGGTTAAAGAATTTGTTTATGCCTGGGAAGGTAGGGACAAAAAAGGCCGTCTGGTACGCGGAGAAATGCGCGCCAGCGGCGAAACGCTGGTTAACGTCACGTTGCGTCGGCAAGGCATTCTGGTCGTCAAACTGAAAAAAAAGACCTTCCGCAGCGGCAAAAAAATCTCAGAGAAAGATGTGGCGTTATTCACGCGTCAATTGGCAACAATGATGAAGGCTGGCGTGCCGTTATTGCAATCCTTTGACATCGTCGCCAAAGGGCATGCGAATCCATCCGTGTCCAAATTGATTAACGACATCCGGGCCGACGTCGAAACTGGCACAAGTCTGAATCAGGCATTTCGGAAATTTCCGCTTTATTTTGATCCCCTATTTTGTAATCTGGTAGGCGCAGGGGAACAAGCCGGTATTCTGGAAGACTTGCTTGCGCGTCTTGCAACCTACAAGGAAAAAACCCTCGCCATCAAAAGCCAGATCAAATCGGCTTTGTTTTATCCTATATCGATTTTGGTCGTCGCGTTTGTTGTCACCGCAGTCATCATGATTTGGGTGGTGCCAGCATTCAAGACCGTATTTGCCAGCTTTGGTGCCGACTTGCCCGGCCCCACTCTCGTTGTGATGGCCATATCGGATTTCTTCGTTTCGAACTGGTACTTTATCTTCGGTGGTATTTTTGGCGGTCTGTATCTTCTGTTCCAATCGTGGCGTCGTTCGTTGAAAGTGCAGCGGTTTATGGACAAAGCACTCTTGAAAGCGCCCATCTTTGGCGCCGTCATAAGAAAAGCCACCATCGCGCGCTGGACTCGTACGCTGGCCACGATGTTTTCGGCCGGTGTGCCGCTGGTGGAGTCGCTCGACTCCGTTGGCGGCGCTGCCGGTAACGCTGTCTATCTCGATGCGACCAAAAAAATTCAAAGTGAAGTCAGTACCGGTACCAGCCTGACGGTAGCCATGCAAAACTCCGAGGTCTTCCCCAATATGGTGACGCAAATGGTTTCAATTGGCGAAGAATCGGGTGCGCTGGATCAAATGCTAGGTAAAGTCGCGGACTTCTATGAAGCTGAGGTTGATGATGCCGTGGCATCGATGTCAAGTTTAATGGAGCCTTTGATTATGGTCGTCCTGGGCGTCTTGATTGGTGGCCTGGTTATCGCCATGTACTTGCCGATCTTTAAACTGGGCTCTGTCGTGTAAAACTCTTCTTCTGGAACGGCTCATTGATCTTTCACTCACTCTTTGCCATTTTTGAATAACTTTTCAAAAGCGCTACTTTTCAGTGGGTTACCAGTGTTAAAGCAACGTAATCAAAGAGATTATTGAGCTCCGGAGAAGTATATAATTTAGAAGACCTAGCCGTCACTATGGTCGAGATCATCGAACTACCGAAGATGAACTGCGTCGTTATCGAGTCGCCCCATATTATTGACTTGTCGCAAACGTGCAATGCAGGAAACAGGAAAATCACCAATGATCAAGCAGCGCTTCAAGGTTGGCATCGTGGGCTTACAGCCAGGAAGAAGTTGGGGTGCCATGGCGCATGTGCCCGCTATTCGGGCTTTATCGGACGATTTTGAAATCGTCGGAGTTGCCAACACCAGCCACGCCAGCGCCCAGGCGGCCGCTGCGGCTTGCGCGATTCCCCATGCCTTCACGAGCGTGGCGGAACTGGTCGGCTCGCCAGAGGTTGATATTGTCGTTGTTACGGTGAAGGTACCGCATCATTTCGAGATCGTAGCCGCGGCTATTCAGACAGGAAAACAGGTTTATTGCGAATGGCCGCTGGGCAACGGCCTTGCCGAAGCACAGGAAATGACGCGCCTGGCGCATGAAAAAGGTGTCTTGGGCGTAGTCGGAACACAGGCGCAGTTTGCGCCCGAGATTGCGTATCTTTCCAAGTTGATTGCTGACGGCTTCGTCGGGAAGGTGCTATCGAGCACCCTGATCGGCAGCGGCATGACCTGGGGTCCAAAGGTAGAAGCACGGAACGCGTACCTGCTGGATCGCGACAACGGTGCCACCATGCTGACAATTCCTTTCGGACATACCTTGGCTGCGGTGCGCACCGTTCTGGGCGACGTAGTCGAATTGTCCGCTCGGCTCGCCAATCGGCGCACTAGTGCCTGCATTATCGAGACCGGCGAGACTATGCCGATGACTTCACACGATCAGGTGCTCGTAGATTGCCTGCTTGATAGTGGCGTGCCACTCTCCGTTCACTACCGCGGCGGTATGCCGTGCGGCATCGGATTGCTGTGGGAAATCAATGGCACTGAAGGCGACCTGCAGGTGCATGGGGAGAACGGGCATGCGCAGATGGTGCGCTTGTCCATCCATGGTGCACGCCATGAGGACAAGATATTGTGCCCGCTTGCGGTACCGAACTCGTATTATGCGGGCTGGCCGCAAGACACCTACCCCGGTAACGTAGCACGCGTATATGCGAGGATGGCAGCAGATTTGCGCAACGGCACGCGCACGGCGCCCACCTTTGATGACGCAGTTGTTCTGCATCAGCTCATCGCGGCGGTGGAGACTGCTGCGAGTACCGGGGGCCGCGTCTCGCCCTAGTCTTTTCGAGTCCTGGACTCGACTTGACATTAATGATCTTCGTCGCAACGTCAATCGGTTAAGGTTTAAACGCCAAACGATAACAAGCATGGCATGCGAATCGCGCGTTTCAATGGCCTCGTGCCCGAATGTTCGATCGTACATGTTGTAATAAAACAAAAACAACGAACATCGATTTCAGCTCTGAAATCAATCTTCGCGCTTCTGCTCTGCTTCTGCTCTGCTTCTGCTCTTTTTGTTATTGCGCAATGTCAAAATGTTAAAATTTAGGCAAACGTAGTTTGTACGAAGAGGATTGCCCAAACAGGTTGTCGGCCCCGGCCCCAGGCCCGTCAAATGAATACAGCCACATTAACCCCCTAAAAGCGATTAAACGGATGAATGAGTTTTTACAGAATAACGCGTTCCGTGGTGTCTTATTTGCACCCGCAGGAAGTCTTGTTCCAACAGTGTTTGCGATTATTTGTGGATTGCTGATCGGCAGCTTTTTGAACGTCGTGATACATCGCTTGCCAAAAATGATGCAACGAGAATCCGACAATTACGTTGCTCAGGAAAATGGCCAGGAGTTGCCACACACGGACCGGTATAACCTGACCTTGCCTCGCTCGGCCTGCCCACAATGTCATCATCAGCTCGGCGCACTTGAGAACATCCCGGTAATCAGTTATCTGGCACTCGGCGGCAAATGCTCGTCCTGCAAGACCCCTATTTCGAAACGCTATCCGATTGTCGAGCTATTAACCGGCATATTGTCAGGCCTCCTGATATGGAAGTTTGGGAGTAGCTGGACGGGACTGGCGACCTTGTTATTCGTTTATTTCCTGGTGGCAATGACGTTTATTGACGCTGATACGCAGTTACTTCCTGATGATTTGACGCTGAGCTTGTTATGGGCCGGACTGTTGATTAATATTAGCGGAACATTTGTGCCTCTGACCGAAGCCGTGATCGGCGCTGCGGCGGGTTATCTGGTCCTGTGGTCGATCTATTGGCTATTTAAACTGACCACTGGCAAAGAAGGCATGGGGTATGGCGACTTTAAATTATTAGCTGCCTTAGGCGCATGGCTGGGCTGGAAAATGTTGCCTGTCGTTATTCTGTTTTCGTCGCTGGTGGGCGCATTGGTGGGAATCGCGTTGATTTTATTCAGTCGGCGGGGTCGCGACAACCCTATTCCGTTTGGCCCGTACCTGGCGGGGGCCGGATTGTTAGCATTGCTATACGGCCGCCCGATTTTAGAAGCCTATTTCGGTTTTGTCATCTAACATGGACCAACCCTCGTCAACGGATTCAAAGTCACTGGACACAATATTGCCGACGGCGTTTTCAATCGGATTAACCGGTGGTATCGGCAGCGGCAAGACGACTGTTGCGAATTTATTCGCTGAACGCGGCGTTGCGGTCATTGATGTCGATGTGATCGCCCATCAGCTAACGGCAGTCGATGGCGCTGGAATCGCAGCGATCCATGCCGCATTTGGGAGTGACTTCATTGCAGCCAATGGCGCTATGGATCGCAAAAAAATGCGAGAACTGGTCTTTTCGAACGCCGATGCCAAACATCGCCTCGAAACAATCTTGCATCCTCTCATTCGCTCTGAAACTGCGCTGGCGATTCAGCAGGCACGTGGACTGTACCTCATTCTGGCCGTACCGCTGCTGGTGGAGTCAGGGAATTGGAAGCAACGTGTGACGCGCGTACTGGTCATTGATTGTGACGAACAAACCCAGATCGAGCGCGTTATGCAGCGCAACACGATGACCGCTGCGCAAGTGCAGGCCATTATGGCGGCGCAGGCAACAAGGGAGCAACGTTTGCAGGCAGCCAATGATGTCATTATTAACAACTCCAGCGTTGAAGCGCTATCTCCCCAAATCGATAAACTGCACGCTTTCTATCTATCGTTAGTTCCGCAGTGATAAAGAAAATTGGTTGAGAGTTTGTAATTTTGCGTCGCTTGGGTCAGAATCACTACTTGTCGTGCCCACACATAAAGGGATAGCATTTTGATCGTTTACGAATATCCTTTCAACGAGCGCATTCGTACGTTGCTGCGACTGGAAGACTTGCACGAAAAATTCGTTTTTTTCGTGAGTCAGGAAAGCCCATTGCAACACCACGTTGCGCTATCCACCATCTTCGAGATGCTGGAAGTTGCCGGGCGCGCCGATCTCAAAATGGATCTTTTGCAAGAGCTTGAGCGCCAGCGACAAACTTTGCTAGGCTTCAGATCGAATCCAAACGTCCTTCCCGAGATGCTGGACGCCGTGCTGGACGAACTGGATCAAACCAGTGAAGCACTGAAGGGAATGCAGGGCAAAACCGGCCAGCATATCCGTGAAAACGAGTGGCTCATGAGCATCCGTGGTCGCACCATTATTCCCGGCGGTGCGTGTGAGTTCGATTTGCCATCCTACTACGCCTGGCAACAGCACCCTGCAGAAAAGCGCTATTCTGACATCCTTAGCTGGTTCGCCCCGCTTGCCCCATTATTTGACGCGATCGGCATTGTATTGCGATTACTGCGAGAAACCGGCCATCCGGTCAAGATCAGCGCCGACAATGGCAGTTACCAGCAAATGTTACAAGGCAAGTCCTATCAGATGTTGCGCATAACGATCGACGAGCAACTCGGTGCGATTCCTGAGATATCGGCGAACAAATACATGCTGTGGATACGCTATACCTCACAAGGCGGCGACCTCAAACCCAAGGCATTCGAAGGCGAAGTGCCGTTCGAACTGACACTCTGCAATTTTTGATTAAAGATTTTTGAAATACTATGGCTATTGTCGATTGTCCTACCTGCGGTTCCAAAGTTGAATGGACTGCAACCAACAAATTTCGACCTTTTTGCTCTGAACGTTGCAAGCAAATCGATCTGGGCGCCTGGGCCGAAGAAAAATACACGATACCAGCGGTCAATCCGCCGGATGACATTGATGACGACAATAAGCTGGCGCAATAGCCTTTAAACCAACGACCATCCACCGACGTATCCTGAATAGACCTGCTTATTTCGCTGCAGGTTGATACCAATCCAGAACCGGATGCGTCGTGCTACGCAGCCGTCAATGCTGATATTGGCACCTGCTTCTAACGCCCTTTGAGTGATGCGACTTAAATAACCCGCCGCAATTCCTCCAGCCATGCGATCAAAGGGATCGTCGCCTCAAGCAACGGTGACACTGCGACGCTACCCTGCCACGCAAAGGCCTGATCTTCGAGGCTTTGAGGCTCGCCGCGCCAATCTTTACTGACGTAAAAATGCAGACGCACATTGGCGTGGGGATACTGATATTGCACGCCACACCAAGGCTCGGCCGAAAGAATTTCGACCCCTAACTCCTCCATGAACTCGCGCTGCAAGGCCGCAAAGATGGTTTCTCCACTCTCCACTTTCCCACCCGGAAACTCCCAGTAGCCAGCGTAAGGCTTCCCCTCTGGTCGCTGGCCCAACAAGACGTCTCCGTTGGGGCGCATCAGAATGCCTACCGCGACATTGATCGGAGGATTGGCGGTCGTCATCTTAGCCCTCTTTCACGGCGTCATTCGCCCGGCATGATCCTTAGCAAATTGCCACGCTATCCGCCCTGAACGCGACCCGCGCTGCAAGGCCCAACGCAAAGCATCCCCGTGCGCTTCGGCGATCTGTTCGGCGTTGCATCCGAAATGTCCGAGCCAGTGAGCCACGATGTCCAGATAATCGTCCTGTTTAAATGGATAGAACGTCACCCATAATCCAAAACGTTCGGAGAGCGAAATTTTCTCTTCAACGGTTTCGCCGGGGTGTAAATCGCCATCTTCGGTCGTTTTGTAGGAAGTGTTATCAGACATTTTTTCCGGCAACAGATGGCGCCGATTCGATGTGGCATAAATCAGCACATTATCGGATTGCGCCGCGATGCTGCCATCCAGCGCGACCTTGAGTGCTTTATAACCGCTTTCGCCCTCTTCGAATGATAGATCATCACAAAAAACGATAAAACGTTCGGCGCGGCCAGCGACCAGATCAACGATATCAGGCAAATCCGCGAGATCGTCCTTATCAACTTCGATTAACCGCAAACCCTGCCCTGCGTACTGATTCAGGCACGCCTTGATAAGCGAAGACTTCCCGGTTCCCCGGGCACCGGTGAGCAGCACGTTGTTAGCAGGTTTGCCTTCCACAAACTGGCGCGTGTTTTGATCGATCTGGGTCTTTTGTGGCGTAATGTTATGCAGATCAGACAACCCGATGTTAGACATATGGCGGACTGCCTGCAAGTAACCGCCGCCCTGATTGCCTGACCGTCTGCGCCAGCGAAAGGCAATCGCCGCCCGCCAGTCGGGTGCGGCGTTCGGATTCGGCAAGATTGCCTCAAGACGTGCGAGCACCGCTTCGGCGCGGAGGAGGAACTGGTCTAGTTGCGTCATATATAGTCAATTCAATTATTCAAAATACAATGAAACTAAGCAGTACGGCTCAGCGATTGGCATGCATTGAAGGAGGAGCACTTCACATTCATTTTGCGACAATAAAGAAAGCCGCGCTTTCATCAAGAGCGATAGTCAGCGTTGATCGTCACGTATTCATGTGAGAGGTCACAAGTCCAGATAGTGGCGGTAGCAACACCGCGACCAAGATTCACGCGGACGGTGATTTCGCTTTGTTTCATGACGCGTTGGCCATCCGACTCCTGATACTCAGGATGACGGCCGCCGTTTTGAGCGACCCAGACATCATCCAGGTAAAGATTTATTTTTTCAACGTTCAGATCATCAACGCCGGCATAACCGATCGCTGCCAAAATCCGTCCCAGGTTAGGATCAGAAGCAAAAAAAGCCGTTTTTACCAATGGGGAATGCCCGATCGAATAGGCAATCTTCCGGCATTCCTCGACATTTAGGCCTGCCTCTACCGTCACCGTGATAAATTTGGTCGCGCCTTCACCGTCACGGATAATCGCCTGCGCCAAACGCTGTGACAATGTGGTGACTGCCTCGGCAAGTGCCGCATATTCCGGGGACTCGACGCTATTGACTTCCAAATCACCGACGCCCGTGGCGATCAGCATGAAGGAATCGTTGGTCGATGTATCGCCATCAATGGTAATGCAATTAAAAGATTGGTCGGCAGCCTGCTTGACCAACGTGTCCAACACCGGCTGTGCGACTTTTGCATCTATTGCCAGAAAACCGAGCATGGTAGCCATGTTCGGTTTGATCATCCCGGCGCCTTTGCTGATGCCTGTCATCGTCACGGTCTTACCGGCGATGGTCACCGTTTGCGATGCCGCTTTAGGCTGCGTATCAGTGGTCATGATGGTTTCTGCCGCATTCAACCAATTGTCAGCGCGCAGATTTTGTATTGCGGCCGGCAATCCTGCTTCAATCCGATCAACCGGCAGCGGCTCTAGAATCACGCCAGTTGAGAATGGCAAAATCTGCGCCGGATTGCAACCAAGCAGGTTTGCCAGCGTTGCACACGTTTGATTGGCCGCTGCCAGCCCCGTTTCACCGGTACCGGCGTTAGCGTTGCCAGTGTTAACGACTAACGCACAAATAGGCTCGCCTGACCGCCGTGCGGCCTCTAGATGCGCTTTACTGACCTGCACTGGCGCGGCGCAAAAGCGATTCAGCGTAAACACGCCAGCAACAGTCGCCGTAGGTGCCAACTTCATGATCAGCAAATCCTTACGATTGGCCTTGCGTACACCCGCCTCTGCGTAACCAAGTTCAATACCGTCGACAGGCTTCAGATCAGAAGCAACAGGGATGGGGGAATTGACGGCCATGAAAATCCTTTGCTGGGAAATTAAGAAAAAAGTGAATCAACCATGTTCGGTGCAGCGGTGACGTCATCGTTACCCGTACAGCAACCGAGCGACCCCGGTAACACCGTTCGCACCTGACGTACCCAGGTAATCAAGGCAGCCATTTTAAATCGGATAAGCCGCGACCGGTACATTCGCTGACGATTGTGCGGCCGAAAAAAAACGGAACTGGTTGCCCGGCTCCGCCTTTATTTTTTGCCTCCGGCTAACAGCTTACAGTCCAGCCCTGGCGTTTGGTTTCAATGCAACTAACAGCAAATCGCAGGCTTTACGCCAGTTGACCATGACATTGCTTGTATTTCTTTCCACTTCCGCAAGGACATGGATCGTTGCGCCCAACCTTCGGCACAGCGTCAACCAGGGCTTGCAATCTTGCCTCGTCCGGATGTGCAGTCGGGGCTAAAAGCTCTTCGGCGCCAGCATTTGGATTGAACTCGGCATGCTGAAAATGGACATTTTCAAGATGTGACTGCGACAACTCTTCCTCAGCCGCCTCAATTTCCGCGCGGTTTTCAATCCGCACCGTCATCACCACGCGCACCACCTCATTTTTGATGAGATCGAGCATCTGGCCAAACAGTTCAAACGCCTCGCGCTTGTATTCCTGCTTCGGATTTTTTTGCGCGTAACCACGCAAATGAATTCCCTGACGCAAATGATCAAGCGCCGCGAGATGTTCGCGCCAATGACTATCAACGCTTTGCAGCATGACACTCCGTTCAAAACCGGCAAAAGATTCTTTTCCGACCACTTCTGTTTTAGCCGCGTATTCAGCGTCTGCGGCGTTTAACACGCGCTCCAGCAATTCGTCATCGGTCAGACTAGGCTCCAGCTCCAGCACTTTAGCCAGCGGAATTTCCAAATGCAACTCACTGGCAAAAGCCGCTTCGAGCGAAGGAATATCCCATTGCTCGTCGAGTGATTCGGCTGGTACGTAGGTGCGGAACGTATCGTTCAAAACACCGTGGCGCAGCGAGCCAACCATTTCAGAAACGTCTCTGGATTCCAGCAACTCATTACGTTGTTGATAGATAACTTTGCGCTGATCATTGGCGACATCATCATATTCAAGCAATTGCTTACGAATATCAAAGTTACGCGCCTCTACCTTGCGTTGAGCAGACTCAATCGAGCGCGAAACAATACCCGCTTCAATTGGTTCGCCTTCCGGCATCTTAAGACGGTCCATGATTGAGCGAACCCGATCGCCGGCAAAAATTCGCAACAAGGCATCGTCCAGCGACAGGTAAAAACGCGACGATCCAGGATCGCCCTGACGTGCTGCGCGGCCACGTAACTGGTTATCGACCCGACGCGATTCGTGTCGTTCGGTTCCGATAATGTGCAAGCCGCCTGCGTTTGTCACATGGTCATGCAACGACTGCCATTCATTGACCATCTTGGCTGATTGCAATTGTTTTTCAGTTTCGCTGAGTTCAGCGTTAGCCTCAATAAATTGCACCTGTTTTTCGACGTTGCCACCCAGCACGATATCGGTACCGCGACCCGCCATATTGGTCGCAATAGTGATCGCCTTCGGACTACCTGCCTGAGCAATAATTTCCGCTTCACGTGCATGCTGCTTGGCGTTCAGGACATTGTGCGGCAACTTGGCTTTATCCAAAATCCCTGACAGCAATTCTGAATTTTCAATGGAGGTGGTGCCGACCAGCACTGGCTGTCCGCGATCAAAGCAATCCTGAATATCGATCAGCATTGCGTTGTACTTTTCGTTCGATGTCTTGTAGACCTGATCTTGGCGGTCTTTACGTTGATTCGGGCGATTTTGTGGAATGACGACCGTTTCCAGACCGTAAATTTCCTGAAATTCGTACGCTTCGGTGTCTGCAGTACCGGTCATGCCGGCCAACTTTCCGTACATACGGAAATAATTCTGGAACGTGATCGACGCAAGCGTCTGGTTCTCGTTCTGAATCTGAACGCCTTCCTTGGCTTCAACCGCCTGGTGCAAACCATCGGACCAGCGGCGTCCTTGCATCATACGACCGGTGAACTCGTCGACAATGACGACTTCGTTGTTTTGAATCACATAATGCTGATCCTTGTGATACAGCGAATGCGCACGCAACGCAGCATACAGGTGATGGATCAGACTAATATTTGCCGCGTCGTAAAGCGATGCGCCTTCCGCCAACAGCCCCATATTGGTCAAAATCTGTTCGGCTTTTTCATGACCCGCTTCAGTCAGCAATACCTGATGCGCTTTTTCATCCTTGGTGTAGTCGCCGGGGACCTCCACTTTACCCTTACCGTCGGGGGTCTCTTCACCAACTTGTAAGGTCAGCAACGGCGGCAATGCATTAATCTTCTGATACAGGTCAGTATGGTTCTCAGCCTGACCGGAAATAATCAGCGGGGTCCGCGCTTCATCGATCAAAATCGAGTCGACCTCATCGACAATCGCGAAATTAAGTGCGCGTTGTACCCGATCGCCAGCTTCGAAGACCATGTTATCGCGCAAATAATCGAAACCGAACTCGTTATTCGTGCCGTATGTGATGTCAGCCAGATAAGCAATTTGTTTGTCGTCATGCTCGACTGCGGACAGATTCACGCCGGTAGTCAGTCCCAGCCAGCTATACAGGCGCCCCATCCACTCAGCGTCGCGCTGCGCGAGGTAATCATTCACGGTCACAACGTGAACGCCCTTGCCGGACAATGCGTTCAGGTACGCTGGCAATGTTGCCATCAGCGTCTTACCTTCACCTGTGCCCATTTCGGCAATTTTTCCGTAATGCAACACCATGCCGCCAATGAGCTGGACGTCGAAGTGGCGCATTTTGAGAACCCGTTTACCGGCCTCACGGCACACCGCAAACGCTTCCGGCAACATGTCATCCAGCTTTTCACCATTGGTGATCCGCAGTTTGAACTCCGAAGTTTTAGCTTTTAACTGGTCGTCCGACAATTTTTCCATTGCCGACTCGAGGCCGTTGATTTGGCTTACAGTTTTTTGGTATTGCTTGAGCAGTCGCTGGTTGCGGCTACCGAAAATCTGGGTCAATAATGACATGCTAGGATTCTAAAAAAAAGGGCGTCGAAGCTGTTTTGCGTTTCCACATAAACCACTCCGTTTGTATCAGCCATTAACCTAAAGGCGAAGCGCCCGCCCTTAACCAACTAAGGAGAGCGAAGCGAACAAATTGCATAGCAAGCCTGAAATCTGATGATTAAGATCGGACTATCAAGCCTAAACTTAAGATTTACGCAATATTACCCTGTGAACGCATACCAACAAAGACTTTACGAATGGTCGGTTAGCGGGCTTACGTAAGTCCTATAACTAAATAAGTACAAGATTTTATCATGTGACCTTCGTCACGTTGGGGTTATGCGGCAGGAAACAATCCCAACGTCGCCAATTTATAGCGGGGTCAAACTTTGAAAACCGCAAAAAAAGATTAATAAAACAACTAATTACCTAGCAATCCCGCCATTTTTGCCTGATCGGTACCAGCGGCAAGGAATTTGCGCGGATCTTGTGCCACATCTTTGATTCTGACTTCAAAATGCAGGTGTGGCCCGGTCGAGCGTCCGGTGCTGCCGCTATCGGCGACACGTTGTCCGCGTTTTACGATATCTCCCACCTTTACCAGCAACCGCGACGCGTGCGCGTAACGGGTAACAATACCGTTACCGTGATCAATGTCAAGCATATTGCCATAGGCGGCATGGTATTCCGCGGAGATGACTACTCCGGCAGCAGCAGCCACGATCGGCGAGCCGGGCAGGACGGGGAAGTCGAGACCTTCATGGAACGCGCTACGACCGGTAAATGGATCCACCCGCCATCCAAAACTGGATGAGTTGTAATTTGCTTGCACTGGTTGATTGGTCGGCAACAGCTTTGCTTTAATTTTGTCGCTCATCAGCGTCGTTTCAAGCACATCCATATAGTCGGCACGATGGCCGATATCGCGCCCCATGGCGTCCAGCGCGAACTGAAATTCGGACATCCCGAATGCCTGCGGTTTTCGCCCATCCAAATCGGACGACTCTACGCCACCACTCCCAGGCACTTCTTTGAAATTAAACTCCTCCGGCTTGATCCCGGCCAGGCCCTGAACGCGCTCGCCCAAGGCATCGAGCCGCAATAACTGCGCTTGCATCTGGCCTAATTTGATCGCCATCGCGGCGAGATTTTCTTTCAGAAATTTTTCGCTATCAGCGGTGTCACTTGCGGTTGAGAACGCGATTTTCGCCTGAACAAAAGGCAAAATACCGGGTGAGGCAAAGCGGAAGAGCAGAAAATACAGGAGCGCAGTCGTCGCCAGGACCGCCATAAGAAAAAAAGCGATGAGTAGCACAATGTGGCGTCCAGCAAGCGTCATCGATTTGGCGCGTGAGAACCGCGGATGCAGCAGAATTACTTGCATCGTGACCGCTCGTCCATCCTGGACTCGGATCGCAACTTTAGCGAAAGTCGTAAAGGCAGCGCGCATGCGTCGCCGCAACCGGAATGAAGGTCGCCCTTAGCACCATAGGTGTGATATCGTTTCGTGATCATGCGTAAACTCTCATTTTCCTCTTCATTTGTGCAAGGGGCGACCAGCTCAAAGTCTTCCAAATCGATCTCTCGAGATGCCACTGATTTCCTCCGTGGGAATGACAAAATGGCGGCGTTGCTCCCGACCCTTACACGGATGGCGGCATTGCAAAAGCAGTGCGCAGCTGGGTTGCCGAGCATGTTCGAAGCATGCGAAGTATTACATTTCGAGGCAGGTCAGCTGGTTCTGTCAGCTCCGAATGCTGCATTGGCAACAAAATTAAAGCAACAGCTGCCCAAACTTCAAAATTACTTACTTTCGGAGAACTGGCAGGTTAACGGAATCCGTATCAAAGTACAAGTAAGCCAAGCCTTGCAAAAACTGACGCCGGTCAAACAGTTCAGTCTGACCCCGTCGGCAGTTTCAGCATTTACCCATTTGGCTGGCGCGTTGGAAACATCACCCCGGAACGAGGCATTGAAAGCCGCTCTGGCGACAATGGTCAAAAGATATACCGATGAGCAAAATAGGTAGCGGAGGAGATAGCCGATGCGGCGGAACCTGGAATTGGCCACAGGCAGCCGTTAGAAGATCGCTGACGATCAGGAGCGCGCAACGTTAAATATCGTTAACGTTCAGCATCCATATGCGGCTAATTAGCCCTAAATGCGGCTAATTAACTTTAAACAACGCGCCCCAGAGATGGCGATGATGTTTAGTTTAAAGCCCATTCCTGTTCCACCTGACGCTGATAGGTGTCAGGAGCCGAGGCGAGGTTTTCAAAACTGACAATTTCGTATGCATCAGGTTGCGCAAGCAGAGCGCGCAGCAACTGGTTATTCATTGCGTGACCGGATTTGTGGGCGCTATAGCTCGCTAATAGCGGATGCCCGATCAAATACAAATCTCCGATTGCATCCAGTATTTTGTGTCGCACAAATTCGTTTTCGTACCGCAAGCCATCGCTATTCAAAATCCGGTACTCATCCATTACGATGGCGTTTTCTAGCGAACCGCCGCGTGCCAGACCCATTCCACGCAACGTTTCGACATCCTGCATAAAGCCAAAAGTCCGCGCGCGGGCGATTTCTGTCACATAGGATTCGATGCTGAAATCGACCTCCGCGGTTTGCCCCGTCCCATCTACGGCAGGATGATGGAATTCAATGAAAAATTTCAGTTTGAAGCCGTCACACGGTTCCAGGCGCGCCCACTTTTCCTTGTCGCCCTGGCCTTCACGAACTTCCACTGTCTTTTTAATACGAATAAATTTCTTTGCAGCGCCCTGTTCTTCCAGCCCCGCTTGCTGAAGCAAAAATACAAACGACGAGGCGGAACCGTCCATGATGGGAATTTCTTCCGCTGTCAGGTCGACATATAAATTATCAACACCGAGGCCGGCGCAGGCAGATAGCAAATGCTCGACCGTTGACACCCGATGACCGTCTTTCGATAGCACGGACGCCATGCGGGTATCCCCGACCCCGGTAGCAGTGGCCGGAAAGTCGATAACCGGGTCAAGATCAATACGACGGAAAACAATGCCGGTATTAATCGCTGCCGGGCGCAAGGTCAGTTCGACCTTGGTCCCGGAATGCAATCCGATACCAACGGTTTTGACGAGTTTTTTGATGGTGCGTTGTTTCAACATGTGACCATTATAGGTGTTGCAGAAAGCATCTACCGTAACGATGTGTAGATTTTGTGGGATAAAAAACACGAATCGCAGCCTAAGAGACGCGCATCGGTACGAAAGGTCAGTTTAGATGGCTCTCAGCCACCACCAGCGAAAAAAAAACGGCGCATCCGCACCGTTTAATCTCTAACCAGTCATGCAATTCACTATTCAGACAAAAATTGCACTATTTATTTATTAAATTTGTGACAGCAACACTTCAGCAGTCGACACCTCAAATGTGCGCGGCTCTTCAATGTTCAATTGCTTTACGACGCCATCGTCGATAAACGCAGAAAAACGTTGCGAGCGGATGCCCATGCCGTTTTTACTGAAGTCCGCGTCCAGGCCCAGGGCCTTAACGAAAGAGGCATTTCCATCAGCCAGCAAGCGCACGCTGCCCGTCGCTTTTTGGTCACGGCCCCAGGCACCCATAACGAACGCATCGTTCACTGAGATAGCCCAAATTTCATCGACGCCCTTGGCTTTGAACTCTGCAGCGTGTTGCACATAGCCCGGCAGATGCTTGGCTGAGCAAGTCGGTGTAAAGGCACCCGGTACGGCAAACAAAGCAATTTTCTTACCTTTCATTAAATCGCTGACATTGAACGTATTCGGCCCTAACGAACAGCCTTCTGTTTCAGTTTCAATGAATTCTGCTAATTGGCCTTCAGGCAAGGTATCGCCGATTTTGATGGTCATAATGATTGTCCTTAGATCTAAATGGTTTTTTTGGTATTACGGAATGACTCATTCTTGCTCACCACTTTTGTGATGCTATCGAATAATGTTGCGAAGCGGAATACATCGGTTTTATGTCGTCGATGACATGTCACTCCGCTTTTTTTGCGCTTTTTTCTGTGCTTTTTCCTGTGCTTATTTCTAAATAAAAACAAAAAAACGCCGCCCCCGAAAGGTCACGACGTTTTTGAGTATGCCTCTTTCCCAATATTTCTGCTGGGTCCAAGGCATTTTTGCGGCCGACATCAGATGCCGGACCCACCGCCAACAAAGTGCGCCTGCAATTGCTTCAGATAGCGATAAAACGGGTTCGACTAATCCGCTTGCTTGCGCAGAAAAGCTGGAATGTCATAAGTTTCCATGCCATTCTTTTCCAGTGCGCGCACGGTATCAGAAGCGGATTCACGACGCCATACAGCTGGCGCTTTCATTCCGTCAAATGCCGAGCCGCCGTGGCCCACAGAGTGAGAGTGGGAGTTGGCATGACCATGTTGCATCATCGGTTCATTGTGTGTTCCGGTGCGCAGCATTTGCGGCTGCACCAATTGTACCGATTTGCGGGCACGGCCCAAACCTGTTGCGACTACGGTAACGCGAATATCGTCACCCATGGTCTCGTCGTAAGCGATTCCTTGCGCAATCGAGGCATCCGGTGCTGCAAAGGCACGCACGGTCGCCATCACTTCTTTGATTTCCTTACCCTTCAGGCTGCGGCTTGCAGTGACATTAACCAACACGCCACGCGCACCCGACAGATCGATACCATCCAGCAATGGCGACGCAACTGCCTGCTCTGCGGCCAAACGCGCGCGATCAACGCCATGTGCAGTCGCTGTGCCCATCATCGCCTTGCCTTGCTCACCCATGATCGTCTTAACGTCATTAAAGTCGACATTAATATGGCCCGGAACGTTGATAATTTCCGCAATCCCGGCGACGGCATTGTTGAGGACATCATCGGCGTGTTCCAGCCATTCGACCATGCTGTCGTCTTCGTAAATCTCTTCAAGCTTTTCGTTGAGAATAATAATCAGCGAATCCACGTGTTGCGACAGCGCTTCCAAACCTTCATCGGCGAGGTCCATGCATTTCTGGCCTTCGTACGAGAACGGCTTAGATACAACGGCGACTGTCAGCGCGCCCAGTTCCTTGGCGATTTGAGCGACTACCGGCGCAGCACCTGTACCGGTACCACCACCCATACCAGCGGCGATAAATACCATGTGTGCACCACGTAACGCATCTTCAATTCGTGCGCGTGATTCTTCGGCCAGCTGGCGGCCGACTTCAGGCTTCATCCCTGCACCCAAACCAGTTTCACCGATCTGGATCACGTTATGCGCTTTGGAGTGTTTCAGGGCCTGGGCATCGGTATTGGCAGCGATAAACTCCACTCCCGAAACACCTTTGTTGATCATGTGTTGCACCGCATTGCCACCAGCGCCACCGACGCCAACGACTTTAATCACGGTACCCAGCGTTGCATTGTCAAGTATATCGATTTCCATGATGTTTCCTTATAAAGTTGCAGCATCCAGTCAATAGGCATCACGCGGTGTGAGGCCTAGCAACTGACAACTGCGCGCTACACAAACAACATTAACCACGCGAATTTAAATAATGTATTCCACATCTGCTGCGCTCTTCTGCTTCTTTACTCAATCTGCTTTTGTTCTTACACTTCCCGTTACTTTTCTTATCTTGTACTACGCCCCTTACTGCAATTGCGCCCGCCCTTAAAAATTCCCCAAAAACCATTCTTTCATACGCTGCCACACTGCTTTCGCAGAGCCTTCCTGACGCGTCACAATGTAGCCGCGCAGATATTGCTTTTTCGCTTCCAATAACAAACCCAACACCGTCGAGTAACGCGGGCTGCGAACGACATCGGCCAATTGACCGTTGTAATGCGGCGTACCTAAACGTGCTGGCTTCAGGAAAATATCTTCTGCCAGTTCGATCATGCCGGGCATGAGAGCCGACCCACCGGTCAACACAATACCGCTCGACAAAACTTCTTCGTAACCCGACTCGCGCACCACCTGATGCACCAGTGCGAACAACTCTTCGACACGTGGCTCGATCACCGCGGCCAGCGCCTGGCGTGACAAGGTGCGTGAGTTGCGATCACCCAGGCCAGGCACTTCCAACGTTTCGCCCGGATCGGCCAAAATCTGTTTTGCCACACCGTAGCGCAGCTTGATTTCTTCTGCTTCCGCGGTCGGTGTTCGTAAAGCCATCGCGATATCATTGGTTATCTGATCGCCTGCAATCGGGATCACGGCCGTGTGGCGAATGGCACCTTCCGTGAACACCGCGACATCCGTCGTCCCGCCCCCAATATCAACCAGCACTACGCCTAGCTCTTTCTCGTCCGTGGTGAGCACAGCATCAGCGGAGGCCATTGGTTGCAAAATCAGGTCCGAAACTTCAAGACCGCAACGCCGTATGCATTTGACGATATTCTGCACGGCCGATACCGCGCCGGTGACAATATGCACCTTCACCTCAAGTCGGATACCGCTCATTCCGATTGGTTCACGCACATCGTCCTGGCTATCGACGATAAACTCTTGTGGCACCGTGTGCAGTAGTTGCTGATCCGTCGGAATGTTGACCGCCTTCGCCGTTTCAATCACCCGAGAAACGTCCGCTGCCGTCACTTCCTTATCCTTGATCGCCACCATCCCGCTGGAATTGAAGCTGCGTATGTGGCTACCGGCAATCCCCGTGTACACATTGCGGATTTTACAATCCGCCATCAATTCGGCCTCCTCCAGCGCGCGCTGAATCGACTCTACGGTGGCTTCAATGTTGACCACGACCCCCTTTTTTAATCCTCGCGACTCATGCTGACCCAGTCCGATCACTTCATGCCGTCCGTCAGGAAGGACTTCGGCCACCACCGCCACCACTTTGGAGGTGCCGATGTCGAGGCCTACGATCAAGTTTTTTGCGTCTTTAGTCATAATTTTCCGCTTATTATTTTTTATTTCCCAATCCCGCACCAAGGCCACTTGCCTTTAACGCCAGACCATTCGGATAACGCATATCCACACTTTCAATTCGATTCTGCAACCGCGCTACCAATTGCGGATAAATCTCGACCAATCGAGCCACCCGATCTTGCAAAGTCGCCTTATTTTGTTCCCGGCCTAACGCCACGGTCATGCCGTTATCCAATTTAACGCTCCACGCATAACGCGGAGAAAGTTCTACATCTGTAGGAGTTAATTTGAGCGGCGCAAACCATTTTTTAAAATCCGCAAAGCGTGCAAGAACGTCTTTCTCGCTGCCGATGGGGCCAGCGAATTTAAGCAGGTCTCCGTCCTCTTCAGCCTCATCCAGATTTGCAATAAATAAATCCCCTTTTACCGACAACAAACGTCCGTCGTCGTCCCACGTCCCCAACGGTTGATGCTCCTCAATCGTCACAACCAATTGATTCGGCCATTCGCGTTGCACCGAAGCTTTGCGCACCCACGGAACAGACTCAAACGCGGTGCGGACCGAATCCAGATTGGCGGTAAAGAAATTGCCCTTGATTCGTGGCAATGCACTGGCACGAATCGTCAATGGATTCACCCTGCGAATCTCACTTTGCCCAGCACCCTCAACCCGAATGACCTTCAACGTAAACATCGGGCGTTGTGCCAGCCACCAAACGCCGGATGCTACTAAGACGAGCAAAACCAGCCCGAACAGGGCATTGGAAGTCGCATTCAATATTTTGATGTCTTGCCACATAATTGCTATCTTTATCGCTCGTATTTGTTACGCATTGATTTCAACCAATATTTTCTTGCCTCGAAACAGCGTTCTTTTCAGATCGGCGTTTCCTTGTTTTCGTGCCTTAGTTCAAGTGAGGCCGAGGCCAGTATTTCGACACATAGTTCTTCGTAACTTGACCCGTCCTGTTTGGCCGACATCGGCACCAGTGAGTGACTGGTCATACCCGGCGACGTGTTGATTTCCAAAATAAACGGCGCATCATCACTTTCGCGCAGCATGAAATCAACCCGCGCCCAGCCTCTGCAGCCAATCGCATTAAAAGCCTGCACTGCCAGTGACTGAATGTGCCGGGTCAATGCGTCGTCCAATGGTGCTGGACATAAATAAGTGGTGTCGTTAGTAAAATACTTATGCTGATAGTCGTAGTTGCCGTCCGGCGCACAAATTTCAACGATCGGTAACGCGCGTGCGGTACGGCCGAAACCCAATACCGGCACGGTCAGCTCACGTCCGCTGATAAATTCCTCCGCCAACACAGCCTCATCGTATTTCGCACATAGGGCGAAACCCTCGTCAATGTCTGCATAGCCGGTAACTTTGCTGATGCCGATAGTCGAACCTTCATGCGGGGCTTTCAGCATTAACGGCAAACCCAACGCATCTGGCAATTGACGCAACTCTTCACTGGACGCGGTTGCTGAGTCCAATACGAGAAACCGCGGTGTCGGCAAATTCAAGCTCTGCCAGACACGCTTGCTCATTACTTTATCCATCGCAATTGCGGACGCCATCACGCCCGGGCCGGTGTAAGGAATACCTAACTGTTCCAGCGCACCTTGCATCGTGCCATCTTCGCCAAAGCGGCCATGTAAGGCGATAAAGACACGATCAAAATTCTCCGCCGCCAGTTCTGCCAGACTACGTTCTGCCGGATCAAACAGATGCGCATCAACGCCTTGGTTTTTCAGCGCTTGCACCACGCCGTTGCCGGACATTTTCGATACCTCGCGCTCAGCTGATCGCCCGCCGAACAGGACACCGACTTTTCCGAATTGCTGTGTCATAGATTTTGTACTCATCTTTCGCTCACTAGCTTGCCCACTGTTACTTTCACGTCGCCATTACGGTATTTTTTTGCGGTTTTTTTACCGTACTACTAATGTATATCGCTTACTGTTTTACGCGTAGCCTTAATCATCAATGGACGCAAAAAAAATCATTTTTCGGCGCAAAACGCATCTGAAAAATTAGTCCGGCGCAGCTTGATTGACCAATTGCGCGGGCACGCTGCTGATGGAACCTGCGCCCATCGTCACAACAACGTCGCCATCCCGCACAATGTTGACAAGCGCCGCGTGCATATCTGTAATTTTTTCAACGAATACCAGCTCAGCCATTCCTGCAACGCGCAACGCGTGGGCCAATGCGCGCCCATCTGCTGCCACGATAGGCATTTCGCCAGCAGCATAAACCTCTGCGAGAACCAGCACATCGACAGTCGACAATACTTTGACGAAATCATCAAACAAATCTCGCGTGCGCGTATAGCGATGCGGCTGAAATGCCAACACCAGGCGCCGGCCCGGATAGGCACCGCGTGCAGCTGAAATCGTGGCCGTAGTTTCGACCGGATGGTGGCCGTAATCGTCAACCAATGCATAAGTGCCGGTGGACTGGCCGGACCTGACAGGAACGGAGATTTCTCCGTATCGGGTGAAACGGCGACCAACGCCATGAAATTCCGTCAAAGCTTTCTGGATCGCACCATCGGCAACCCCCAGTTCCCGTGCAATCGCAACTGCTGCACAAGCATTTTGAACGTTGTGCATGCCGGGCTGATTGAGGCTGATCGGCATTGGTGCGTAACCTTCCTGAATCACCGTAAATTGCATGTGCCCGGCAACAGGCCTGGCATCAATCGCGCGCACTTGCGCCTCTGCATGGAACCCGTAAGTCGTGATCGGTTTGGAAATCTGCGGCATGATGTCGCGGATATTTGCGTCGTCGATGCACAAAACAGCCACTCCGTAGAACGGCAACCGCTGGGTAAACTCAACAAAAGCCTGCTTTAACTTATTGAAGTCGTGATCATACGTTTCCATATGATCGGCATCGATGTTGGTAATGACCTCAATCACCGGCGATAAATTCAGAAACGATGCATCCGATTCATCCGCCTCGGCAACGATAAAGTCCCCTGAGCCCAATTTGGCATTTGCGCCAGCGCTGGTCAGCCGGCCACCGATAACAAAAGTAGGATCCAATCCTCCTTCAGCCAACACACTGGCGACCAGGCTTGTGGTCGTCGTTTTACCATGCGTACCGGCAATGGCTATGCCGCGCTTAAGGCGCATCAGTTCTGCCAACATCACGGCACGTGGCACGATGGGAATATGGTTTTCGCGACCGGCCAATACTTCCGGATTATCTGCTTTCACCGCCGTCGAGGTGACGATGGCGTTAGCGCCCAGAATATTTTCCGCAGCGTGACCCAAGATGACTTTAGCACCCAGTTTGGCCAATCGACGGGTTGCGTCATTGCTGCCGAGATCGGAGCCGGAAACTGTGTAGCCAAGGTTCAGCAATACTTCCGCGATGCCGCTCATTCCAGAGCCGCCGATACCAACAAAGTGAATATTTTTTACTTTATGTTTCATGACTACTTTCCGTACTTACATATTCTTCGAGAACCTGCGCGATGGCTAGATTTGCATCACGGCGGCCATTTTCATAGGCCGCCTGTGCCATCGACTGGCAATCTTGGCGCGTCATACGCATCAACAATCCAGACAAACGCTCTTTGCTCAAGTCGCACTGCGGCAAATGAATTGCCGCTTTTTTCGTGGCCATCCATCGCGCATTTTCCCGTTGGTGCGAGGTAGTCGACGCCACCAATGGGATCAACACGCTGGCAACACCCGCCGCTGTCAATTCCGATACCGTAATTGCCCCGGCACGGCAGATCACCAGATCGGCGTCGGCATAGCGGCGCGGCATATCATCGATAAATGCCACCACTTCCGCAGCGACACCTGCCGCTTTATAAGCCGCCTGCAATGCGGCAATATGTTGTTTTCCCGACTGATGCGTCACGCCAGGCCGCGACTCGACCGGGATTAAAGCCAGTGCTGCCGGCAAACAATCATTGAGAGCCTTGGCACCCAGACTGCCGCCAACGACTAATATACGCAAGGGGCCGATACGACCACCATAACGTTGCTCAGGCAAAGGTAATTGCAGGATTTCCTGTCTAACCGGATTCCCGGTCACCTGCGCTTTGGCAGCAGCGCTACCAAATTCTGCTGGAAAGCCAAACAACACGCGTTGCGCTAATGGCGTTAATACTTTATTCGACAACAACAATGCTGCGTCCGCATTCACCAATACCAATGGAACCTTGCGCAACCGGGCCATCACCCCACCCGGCACAGTCACGTAACCACCCATACCGAGTATGACGTGAGGTTTGCGCCGTCCGATGAAACTGAAACAAGCGGGGAAACTGGCCAACAAACGCCACGCGCCGCGTAATGTATGCGCAAGACCTTTTCCGCGTAAACCAGAAAACGCGATGCGATCCATCTCAATCCCGTGCGGCGGCACCAGATCGCCTTCCATCCCATGGGTCGTACCAAGCCAGGTTACCTGCCAACCGCGTTGCCGCATGGTTTCGGCAATCGCTAAGCCGGGGAAAATATGTCCACCCGTTCCGGCCGCCATAATGAGCAATTTTTTCATTGCCGGCCTCCCCGCATCATGACTCTGTTCTCGTAATCAATCCTCAACAAGATTGCCAGTCCGATGCAATTAATCAAGACGCCAGAGCCACCGTAACTCATCAGTGGCAAGGTCAATCCCTTAGTCGGCAACAAGCCAAGATTGACGCCCATATTAATAAACGTCTGTACACCAATCCAAATGCCGATACCTTTCGCAGTTAAGCCTGCAAAAACCTGCTCCATGGCAATCGCCTGACGGCCAATTTCAAATGCGCGTTTGATAATCCAGTAAAACATCATCACTACGAACAACACGCCGACAAAGCCCAACTCTTCACCAATGACCGCCAGCAAAAAGTCAGTATGTGCTTCCGGCAAATAATGTAATTTTTCAACGCTTGCACCAAGGCCGACGCCGAAGATTTCTCCGCGCCCGAATGCAATCAACGAATGCGAAAGTTGGTACGCCTTACCTAATGCGTTATCTTGATCCCACGGATTAAGGTAGGCGAAAATGCGTTCCCGCCGCCACGGCGATAACCAGATCACGAGCGAGAACATCACCGCCAGCATTGCGGTAATGCCGCCAAACCAGATACCGTTGATGCCACCTAAAAACAAGATCCCCATTGCAATACAAACGATCACGCCGAGTGCGCCAAGATCCGGCTCCAGCATCAGCAATAGTCCAACTACGCCGACCGCGGCCGTCATGGGTAAAAAACCCTTCGTCAGCTTGTGCATGACCTCTTGTTTACGCACCGTATAGTTGGCCGCGTAAAGGACGATGAACAGCTTCATTAATTCCGAAGGCTGTAAATTGAAGACGCGAAACGAAAGCCAGCGCTTTGCGCCATTGACGCCTTTCCCTAAGCCCGGCACCAGCACCATCGCAAGCAAGACCAGGGTAATCACAAACAAATATGGTGCCCAGCGTTGCCAGGAGGCGATCCGAATACGAAAAGTAACGAATCCCGCGACCAGAGAGACGCAGATAAAAATGGCCTGACGCAACAAAAAATTATAGCTTTTATAGTTCGCATATTTGGGCGAATCCGGCAATGCGATAGAGGCTGAATACACCATCACAAGCCCAAGCAGCATTAACAACACAACGACCCATACCAGCGGCTGGTCGTATTCCATCATTTTTGAACGCTGAACCCCCGGCTTGCCGTCCACCGAACACGCCCGGACAGGAACCGACGCCTGCGGATTTTCCGCAGACTTATCGCTACTCCCTGAAAAGAATGGGAACGCGAATTTCATAGGCTGACCTCGCCGCGCGCCAGCGCCAACTCACGCACCTCAGCCACAAACACTTCAGCACGATGCGCATAGTTACGAAACATATCGAAACTGGCACATGCGGGGGATAACAGCACAGCGTCGCCTGCGTGCGCGAGTTCAGCCGCACGTTGCACGGCTTGCGCCAGCGTATCGCAGTCGACGATATCGATACCAGCTGCCAGCAACTCACTATTGACCGCGTGACGAATGTCGTCGGCGTCGCGTCCGATCAGGATCAGTGCGCGCCCGTAGCGCGCTAACGGTTCTGCTATCGGGGTAAAATCCTGGCCCTTTCCCTCACCGCCCGCAATCAATACCAGCCGGTTCGCACTTGCGCCGCCGTCCGGACCGCGGCCTAAACCGTTCAGGGCGGCAACGGTAGCGCCGACATTGGTGCCTTTGCTGTCATCGTAGTACTCCACGCCATCAATACTGGCGATCAACTCAACCCGATGTGGCTCGCCACGATACTCACGTAAGCCATGCAACAAAGATGCAAATGGCAAATCAATTGCCCGCCCTAACGCTAAGGCGGCCAACGCATTCGCGGCATTATGTTGACCACGAATGCGTAAGGCATCGGCTGGCATTAAGCGCTTGATACTGATAGGCAATGCCTCGACCTGATGCTTTTTACCGCGCTTTCTTTCATTTTCTTCAGCAACTTCGACCGCCACTGCCAGCCATTGCATACCATTCTCGTTCGTCAAACCAAAACAATGTGCCTGATGCGGCTCGTCGACACCAAAGGTAATACTATTAGGTCCTGCCATTTTCATCACGAGAGAATCATCGCGATTCAATACGCGTATTGTGTTTTCGCCGAAAATTCGCGCCTTGTCTGCAACGTAATCGGCCATCTCACCATGCCAGTCGAGATGATCCTGCGTCACGTTCAATACTGTTGCGACATCCGCTTGCAGGCTATAGGTATTATGCAATTGGAAGCTGGATAGCTCCAGCACCCAAGCCTGCGGCAAGGTCTCTTCATCCAAAGCTGTGCGCAAAACGTCGAGCGCGGCAGGGCTGATATTGCCAGCGACCTGCACCGTCAAGCCAGCACGTTGACATAGCAGACCGGTCAGGCTGGTCACAGTGGTTTTGCCGTTGGTACCGGTGATGGCGATTACTTTAGGGTGATATTCCTGGCTTTCGCGCAAAGCAGTCAGCGCTTGTGCAAAGAGTTCAATTTCGCCCCAGACTGGAATCTCCGCCAAGGTAGCTGCCGGAATGATGTCTTTCAACTCCCGGCCTGGTGCCAGGCCCGGACTCACGGCCACAAAATCAATGCCGTCCAAAAGCACCGGGCTGAAACAACCGCCCTCGGCTCCGCCCACAAATGCAACATCAGGGACGGCCAGCTGCAATTGCGCCAACCGTTCAGGGCAATCTCGCGTATCTGCGACGCGCAGCGCGGCGCCGCAGCGCGCTAACCACAATGCCATTGCCAGTCCGGACTCACCCAGGCCCAGTACCAGAACATGTTTGCCGATGTAATTCATTACCGCTTTTTACCTTAACTTCAACGTGGACAAACCAAACAGCACCAGCATCATCGTAATGATCCAGAAACGAACAACCACCTGCGTTTCTTTCCAACCCTTTTGCTCGTAGTGATGGTGCAACGGTGCCATTAGCAGCACGCGACGCCCGACACCAAAGCGCTTCTTTGTGTATTTGAAATAAATGACCTGCAACATCACCGAGAGCGTTTCAACGACGAAAATGCCGCCCATAATAAATAGCAATATTTCCTGGCGCACGATAACGGCTACTGTGCCGAGTGCACCGCCTAATGCTAGTGCGCCGACATCGCCCATGAAGACTTGTGCCGGATAAGCGTTGTACCAAAGGAAGGCCAATCCTGCACCGGCCATGGCACCGCAAAAAATCAGCAATTCTCCCGCACCGGGAATATGCGGTATTAACAAATACCGGGCAAAAGTATAGTTACCGGTCAAATAAGCAAACAAACCCAACGCCGCGCCAACAAGTACCGTTGGCATAATCGCCAGTCCATCAAGACCGTCGGTCAGATTGACAGCATTGCTGGTTCCAACGATCACAAAATAGGTCAGTGCCATGAAGCCCCAGACACCTAAGGGATAGCTGACAGTCTTAAAAAACGGCACAATCAAATCTGCTTTCGGCGGCAGATCCATACTCAGCCCGGACTTAATCCACGCCACAAATAAATTCCAAACCTGCATATTGGTCGCACCCGAAACCGAAAATGCGAGGCAAATTGCCGCAACAACACCGATTAACGACTGCCAGAAATATTTTTCACGCGAACGCATACCGTTCGGATCTTTATAAACCACCTTGCGATAGTCATCGACCCAGCCAATTGCGCCAAAGCCCAATGTTACTAACAGCACAATCCAGACAAAGCGGTTGCCAAGATCGCTCCACAGCAAAGTTGAAATCCCAATCGCGATCAAAATCAGAACGCCGCCCATGGTTGGCGTACCGGACTTAATCAGGTGCGTTTGCGGACCATCAGTGCGAACGGCTTGCCCGACCTTCAGGCGCGCCAGCATTCGGATCACGCCCGGCCCCGCAATCAGACCGATCGCCAAAGACGTCAGGGTCGCGAAGACGGCACGAAAAGTGATGAAATTAAATACGCGCAGAAAACTATGATCCTGCTGAAAAATTTGCGCTAGCCAAAGCAGCATTAGTGCGACTCCTGTGATGGTGTTGATGATGGTGAAGATATTGGTGGCAATAATGGATCCTGCGGAACACCGCCGCTGGTCATATGGGTTACCACGCGCTCCATTTTCATGAAGCGTGAGCCTTTGACCAATACAGTCGTGGCAGATGTCATTTGCGAATCGATAGCGCCAATCAATGTTGCGATGTCGTCGAAGTGCAGCGCCGATGCGCCAAAAGCCTGACTCGCGTCAATTGCCAGCGCACCCAATGTAATAAACTGGGTAATGCCGCACTGGCGAGCATACGCACCGATTTCCTGATGGAATGCAGGGCCGTCATTACCGACTTCGCCCATATCGCCGAGGACTAATAAGCGCGGCGCGGGGGCTTGTGCCAGCACGTCTATCGCTGCGCGTACTGAGTCTGGATTAGCGTTATACGTGTCATCAATAACGAGGGCGCCAGCATAAGCGGCATGTTGCGCCTGTTTGCGCTGCAAGCGACCGCTGACCGGGGCAAACGACTCTAATCCCCGCACAATAGCGTCAACGTCAATACCGATCGCTAAGGTGCAGGCCGTTGCGGCGAGCGCGTTACGCACATTATGTTCACCGGCTGCTTCGAGCCGGACCGCGAATGCATCAGCGGATGTGATGACCTGAAGTGTGCTGCCAAACGCCGTCGGCTGATAAGTGCAGCGCACATCAGCGTCGTCAGAAAAACCAAAGGTCAGCGATCGTACTGCTCTGTCTGCAGCAAGACCGCGCCACAATGCTGTAAAGGCATCATCCGCGGGAAATACTGCTACCCCATCCGTTGATAGGCCGCTGATTACCGCGCCATTTTCAGCGGCAACGGCTTCGACGCTCGCCATAAACTCCTGGTGTTCGCGTTGGGCATTGTTAACCAGCCCGACGGTAGGTGCGGCAATGGCTGCGAGCACCGCGATTTCGCCGGGATGGTTCATGCCCAGTTCAACGACTGCAGCCTGATGGCGCGCATCCAGTCGCAGTAACGTTAGTGGCACACCTATTTCGTTATTCAAGTTACCGCGCGTAGACAAATAAGCATCGGCACCGAACGCAGCTGCCAGAATCGCAGCAATCATTTCTTTCACCGTGGTTTTGCCATTACTGCCCGTCACCGCGATCAATGGCAGCGAAAACTGTCGACGCCAGCCATTCGCAATTGCCCCAAGTGCAGCCCGCGTATCCGCAACTATCAGCGCCGGTACCGCTAAATTACCGGGAGCACGCTCAACGATTAATGCCGATGCGCCCTGGCCCGCCACTTGATCCAGAAAGTCATGCGCATCGAAGCGCTCGCCGCGCAGAGCAACGAACAGGTTCCCCTCCACGACCGCGCGACTATCGGTAGTTAACCCGGTCACGACAACTTCGCCGGCCTCAATGCTGCCGTTGTTATTGCTATTGATGCTGGCTACGCTAACCGTCTGATGCGAGGACTGCAACCAGGATTGCAGATCATTGACCGACGCCTTAAATGGTCCTTTTGGCGCCTTCGGGAGCTTGATCATGCGACGCCACCTTTCATCGTGGCACGGGAGGCCAAGGCCAAGGCCGTATGGTCAGCATCTAAAAATGGCAATTTCTTGCCTTTTATTTCCTGATAGGTCTCGTGACCTTTACCAGCCAATAACACCACATCGGTTTTACCGGCCTTCCGTACAGCACGTAAAATCGCCGCCGCCCGATCTTCCTGAGTTTGAACCTTCGATGACTCCCCGGTGGCTGATGGCATGCCGGCAAGAATCTGCGCAATGATCTCCGCTGGCTCTTCGCTGCGTGGATTGTCACTGGTGACAATCACATGATCCGCCAATTCTGCAACGGTACCCATTTGTGACCGTTTGCCAGGATCGCGATCTCCACCGCAGCCAAAAACGCACCAGAGCTCACCACCACGTTGCTGCGCTACCTCACGCAACGTGAGTAATGTTTTTTCCAGTGCATCCGGCGTATGCGCATAATCGATCACAATTAGCGGTGCATCCTGACCGCCGAACTGCTCCATGCGACCTGGAACGGCTGTCAATCGTTCGAGCGTTTGAACGGCGGCGTCCCATTGGATTCCTTTGGCCAGCAAAACACCCAGAATGCCCAACACGTTGCTGACATTAAACTGGCCGACCAAGTGCGTTTTGATCTGACTTACGCCAAATGGCGACTCTACATGAAACACCGTACCACTCGTGCTGGTACGCACTGCCGTTGCTCGCAGGATCGGAAATTCCCCCAAGGCGGTGGCACTTTGCACCGCGGCATCCGATAAGGCATAGCCGATAATAGCTACTGCACCGTCGTTTTGTCGCAGGTGCTGAACCAGACGCAAACCCATATCGTCGTCAAGATTGATCACCGCATGCTGCAAACCTGGCCAGTCAAAAAGCGCGCGCTTGGTGGCTTCATAGGTAGCCATATCGCCGTGATAATCAAGGTGATCGCGGGTGAAATTGGTCAACAAGGCGATGTCGATGTGCATGCCGTCGAGCCGTCCTTCATGCAAACCAATAGAAGAGGCCTCAATCGCTAAAGCTTGTGCACCCGCCGCTTTAAGCTTCACCAATTCACCCTGCAACAGGATCGCATCAGGCGTGGTATAGCCGGTGACCGTGAACTCGGCCCGCTGACGCGGCACAAAAATGCCAACGCCTAATGTGCCAATGACGCCGGTAGGCTGCCCGAGTTGGGCCAAAGCGTGGCCGAGCCATTGACTACAAGATGTCTTGCCGTTGGTTCCAGTGACCGCAATGACGCACATATCCCGGTCGGGCTGCTGATAAAAATTGTTGGCTATCGGACCTGCCAGTTTTTTGAGGCCGTCCACCGCGAGATGCGGAACGGCCCGCTCCGGATTCCATTCAAATTGAGCAGCTTCATATACGACCGCAGCCGCACCATTTTGGAGGGCCTGATCGATGTAAGCCCGACCATCGGTGCCATCGCCGGGATAAGCAAAAAAAACATCTCCCGTAGTGATTTTCCGCGAATCCGATACCAATCGGACTGGCAGCGATGCTGCCGTCACAAGTCTGGCCAACCATGTCTGGATTGACCCCAGCTCAGCCGACTTCACGGGATTCGATGGTGCGGATCTTCTGAGAGTCATCAGAAGCTCTCTTTCGGACCATCGGTTGGGATAATGATATCGGTGATGTTCGAATCTGGCTGAACATTCAAGGTCCGCAATGCATTCCCCACTACGCTGGCAAAAACTGGCGCAGCCGAGTCGCCACCATAGCGGTAAGCGTTGCTTGGTTCATCGATCATGACAGCAACGATGAGCCGAGGATCGGAAGCTGGTGCGAAACCGACAAAATCGGCAATATACTTTTTGACGTATTTGCCGTTCTCAATTTTATAAGCGGTGCCGGTTTTGCCACCCACCCGATAGCCGGGTACTTGTGCTTTCGGTGCAGTACCGCCCGGTGCCGTGACTCTTTCGAGCATCGCGCGCATTGTGAGCGCGGTCTTTTCGGATATAACACGTTGACCGACCGGTGGCGTCGTCACCTTTTTAAACGATAACGGGATTAAATCACCATTCCGCGCAAAAATTGTGTAGGCATGCGCCATCTGAATCAGCGAAACTGATATTCCGTGGCCGTAGCTCATCGTAGCCTGCTCAATAGGCCGCCATGATTTGAATGGTCGGACGCGACCGGCGACAGCACCTGGGAAACCAAATTTTGGCTGCTGTCCAAGACCGACGGTAGTAAACATTTCCCACATCTCTTCGGCTGGCATTTGCAGAGCAATCTTGGCGGTCCCAAGGTTCGACGATTTCTGAATAATCTGGGCTACGCTCATCGTCAACAATCCATGGGGATGCGAATCGCCGATAGTCGCGGTCCCGATTGTCATTTTGTCGGGAACCTGAAAGGTCGTCCCGGGCTGTATCCGATTTGTGTCCAGCGCCAATGCCACCGTAAAGGGTTTCAGCGTCGATCCCGGCTCGAAAGTATCGGTCATTACCCGATTTCGCAACTGTGCTCCAGTAAGAATCGACCGATCGTTTGGGTTGTAACTGGGCAGGTTGGCAAGCGCCAATACCTCGCCGCTTTTTGCATCCACCACCACAATGGCTCCGGCTTTTGCCTTGGTCTTCTCGACCATTTCTTTTAGTTGCGTAAACGCGATGTATTGAATTTTACTATCAATCGACAACACCAGATCTTTCCCGTCATGCGGCTCTTTTACAGCTTCGATGTCTTCAACAATATGACCGAGGCGATCTTTGATGACCCGGCGGCTGCCTGTCGTTCCTGCCAACGTTTTTTGCTGAGACAGCTCCATGCCATCCTGACCCGCGTCCTCGATATTGGTAAAGCCGACCACGTGGGCCGCGACCTCGCCTTCGGGATAAAATCGTTTATATTCCGGGCGAGTTTCGATCCCGGCAATACCCAGTTTGGCGATTTGATCCGTTACCTCTTTCTCGACTTGCCGCTTAAGGTAAACAAAGCTGCGATCGGAATCGAGCTTTTTATTTAATTCGGCTTGGGTCATATCGAGCAATTTTGCGAGGGCTTCCAGCTTCTCTTTGGGCGCTTGCTGCACATCATCGGGGATTGCCCAAATCGCTTTAACCGGGACCGATGAGGCCAAAACCTGTCCGTTACGGTCGGTGATCTTGCCACGCGTTGCCGGCAGTTCCAGCGTGCGCGCATAACGCGAAGCACCCTGCTTTTGCAAAAAATCGGTGGACACACCTTGCAGCCATAACGCTCTGACCACCAGCGCAAAAAAAGCCGCGAATAACATGAATAACACGACGCGTGAACGCCATACCGGGAGCTTGACTTTCAAGACCGGACTGGCGGTGAACGGCATGCCTTTCGAAGCAGCGGTACGCGGGGGGTTACGTGTCATTTGGCCCCCATCGTCAAATACTGGGTGCGCTGTGGTGTCAGGGGCACCATATTGAGATCACGGCGCGCGCTAGCCTCGATTCTGGCGTTCTTACCGAGCGTGGATTGATCTAGCTGTAATTGCGACCATTCGATATCCAACTGCCGCGCCTGGCTTTGGGCGCGCCCTAACTCGATAAATAGCTGGCGTGCCTGATACTGTGCATTCACCAATGCCAGCGCGCAGATCACCAGTATCGTCGTCAGCACCGCATTGACACGGCCGATCATGATTTGTCACCTGACGAGAAACCGGATGGCGGACTGCCGGCCAGGCGTTCACCGACGCGCATGATCGCTGAGCGTGAACGTGGGTTCGCGATTACCTCAGCATCGGAGGGCTTGATGCGAGACACGAGCTTCAACTGCGGTTGCGGTAAATCGACCGCAAGAATGGGTAGGCGACGGTCAGGTTGCGGCAACTTGGCTTTAGAAGACATATACTGTTTGACGATGCGATCTTCCAGCGAATGAAAACTGATCACCACCAATCTCCCTTGTAGAGACATCTGCTCAAACGCCTGATCCAGGACTACTTGAAGTTCTTCAAGCTCTTTATTGATGTAAATCCGGATAGCTTGAAATGTGCGAGTGGCCGGGTCTTTACCCTTCTCGCGGGTTTTGACAGCGTTTGCCACGATCGCGGCAAGCTGTCGTGTGGTTGAAATTGGTTGGATTGCCCGGCCAGCAACAATCGCCTTTGCAATCTGAACAGCAAACCGTTCTTCCCCATAATCACGCACTACCTTTCCAATTGTTTGTTCATCCGCTATTGCAAGCCACGCCGCTGCGGACATACCCCGCGTGGTGTCCATGCGCATATCCAATGGACCATCCGCACGAAAACTAAAACCTCTGCTGGCATCATCGACCTGGGGCGATGAAATGCCCAAATCCAGCAATACGCCGTCTACCTTGGCGATGTCACGGTCCTGCAATGCCTCTGCTAAGGTCGCAAAACTGTCGTGTACGATCTCAAACCGTGGATCGACAATCAGGTTCGCGGTTGCAATCGCTTGCGGATCCTTATCAAACGCAATCAGACGACCGAGCGGCCCAAGGCTTTCTAAAATTTTGCGACTGTGTCCACCGCGGCCAAAAGTGCCGTCGACATAGACGCCGTCCGCACGAGATCCGACGATATTCAACGCATCTACAGCTTCATCCAGCAACACCGTGCGGTGCTGGAATTCGGGCACCGATTGTTCAGTCATCTTGGCGCCGTCAGAAGGAAAAGTTACTTAATACATCGGGCATGCCAGCCGCAACTGCTTGCGACTCGCTCTCAGCCAATTTGGCTGCATCCCAAATCTCGAAATGGCTTCCCATTCCCAACAACATTACTTCTCGCGATAAGCCAACTGCAATACGTAATTCCGGCGCGATCAAAATTCGCCCGGCAGAATCGAGTTCAACATCGGAGGCATTACCAAGAAAAATACGTTGCCAGGCGCGTGCCGACATAGGCCAGGCCGCGATTTGTTCGCGATGGCTTTCCCATGTAGGACGTGGAAAGAGCAGAAGACAGCCGTGTGGGTGTTTGGTGACGGTCAGACGACCTTCACATTGAACGGTCAGCGCGTCACGATGCTTTGAAGGCACTGACATCCGCCCCTTTGCATCGAGATTTAATGCTGACGCACCCTGAAACACCGCTGACCTCCTGATTGAATACAATAAATAGCGCAATGGTCTTAATAAATGGTTTTATGATCAGCAAAAACGCCCCACAAAAACACACTTTTTCACACTGCCACCCACTTTAGAGTATGCCTTATAAGAGGTCAAGCCATTTACACCGTGCGAATTGCAAATTTTTGTGTAAAGTCAATGACTTAGCGTAACTTTGGCAACAAATTCTGGAAAGCGAAGAAAACTAAATACCTCAATAAATGAAGGACTTACCGCCGACTATAAAAGTTTCATGTGAGATAAACACATGTGTTTTACGGCGACTTTAAAGCCCTAAAAATGTGCGATTTTTAACCTCATCAATTCGGAATTTGACCACAGCGGATCACGAAATGTTAAAAATCCTTCGATTGTGCCCCCCAATGCGCCCGCCTCGAATTCAAGCATCCGTGTATTAAAAGGAAGGAGAACGATGATTTTTTGATGCAAGAAAAAAGGTAGAGAAGACGGGGAGGATAAAAAAATATGAGAGGTAAGACGCATTAAATGATGCGACTAACATTTAAAGAAGTAAAAAACACACGATTTATATAGAGGTGCTGATGCCTCGACGACATTTACCCGATCAAACGACCGCCCTTTACGCGCAATCCTTTTTTTGCCAGCGAAGGAGCAAGCGCCGCCAGTGCTGCCAACGCATCGCCCGAATGCGCGTGACAAATTGCAACGGCCAGCGCGTCGGCGGCGTCGGAGCCGGGTAATCCGGGTAAAGATAATAAACGTTGGACCATATCCTGAACTTGCTGCTTTTGCGCTTTACCGTGTCCCGCGACTGCCTGCTTAATTTGCAGCGCAGTATATTCGGCTACGCCTAAATCACCACTTACCAATGCGCAGATAGCCGCACCGCGGGCCTGCCCAAGTAATAGCGTGGATTGGGGATTGACGTTGACAAAAACGATCTCGATTGCCGCACAGTCTGGCGAGTAAGTCCGCACCACCTCAGACACGCTGGCCAGTATAACCTTGAGACGCTCCGGCAAACTCGCATCCGGCGTCTTGATCGTGCCAGACGCGACGTAGGCAAGCTTGTGGCCTTGCTTATCAATTACGCCGAAGCCTGTCGTTCGCAAACCGGGATCGATACCGAGAATTCTCATATTTACCCGAGCACCTTAGTGCCAATTATCTTTATGCAAATACACAAGTCAGTCGTTTTTGACGGCCGCTACGGTGTGCCATAAAAGGTGCCCGCGTGCTCACGCACCCGCGCACCCGTCCCAGCCTTGAAGACCCAAAGGTGGGGACGGCCGCCTGGCCAGGCTTCGCTTCCCGGCGTTGATTAAGGCAGTTTATTGACCGACTCAATGACGGAAATGACGGATGCCGGTTAATAACATCACGACGCCGTGTTCATCAGCCGCGTCAACCACTTCCTGATCGCGCATTGAACCGCCCGGTTGAATCACGCAGGTCGCTCCGGCGTTAACCACCACGTCCAGTCCGTCACGGAATGGGAAGAAGGCATCCGACGCAACGGCAGAACCCACCATCGACAGACCGGCGTTTTGAGCCTTGATTGAAGCGATCCGCGCAGAGTCGACTCGACTCATCTGACCGGCACCGACGCCTAACGTCATGCCGTTTCCGCAAAAAACAATCGCATTCGACTTAACGAACTTAGCGACGCGCCAGGCAAACATCAGATCTTGCAGCTGTTGCGGAGTTGGTTGTTTTTTGCTGACTACTTTGAGTTCTGCCAGTGTGACGTTTTTGGTATCCGGAGCTTGCACCAGTAACCCGCCACCGACGCGCTTGACATCGTGGGTGTTGCGCTCGTTACCTAATGCAATTTCTAACACCCGTACGTTTTGTTTGGCGGCGAAAATTTGCTTGGCCTGGTCCGTAAAGGATGGCGCGATGACCACTTCGACAAACTGCCTCGCGACCGCCTCAGCCGCATTGCCATCAACTTCATGATTGAACGCAATAATGCCGCCAAATGCGGAAGTCGGATCAGTTTGCAACGCCTTGCTGTACGCTTCTAACGCAGATGCGCCAACTGCCACGCCGCATGGATTTGCGTGTTTTACGATGACGCAGGCAGTGTCGTCAAAACTTTTCACGCATTCCCAGGCTGCATCAGCATCGGCAATGTTATTAAAAGACAGTTCTTTACCTTGCAATTGGCGGTAATTTGCCAATGCGCCTTCAATCGGATGGATGTCACGGTAGAACGCTGCAGATTGATGCGGATTCTCGCCATAACGCATTTCCTGCACTTTTTCAAAATGCAGATTGAGCGTGTTTGGATAGGCGCTGCGAGTTTCATGTTGCTTATCATCACCGAGTGAAGTGAAATAATTGGTGATGGCACCATCGTACTGTGCAGTATGCGCGAACACCTTTTTGGCTAAAGCAAATTTGGTTTCATAAGTTGCCTCGCCCTGATTCGCCTTTAACTCCGCCAATACCTGAGCGTAGTCGGTTGGATCGCACAGCACGATCACATCCTTGTGGTTTTTGGCAGACGAACGCAACATGGCGGGACCGCCGATGTCGATATTTTCAATCGCATCTTCTAGTGAACATTGGTCTTTTGCAATGGTTTGCTGGAAAGGATAGAGATTGACCACCACCATGTCGATAAGCGGAATCTGATGTTCAGCCAATGCTTTGACATGCTCGGGAAAATCACGGCGCGCCAAAATCCCGCCATGTACTTTAGGATGTAATGTCTTTACCCGTCCATCCAGCATTTCCGGGAAACCGGTGTGGTCTGCAACCTCGGTCACCTTGATGCCGTTTTCAGCAAGAAGCTTGGCGGTGCCACCGGTGGACAGAATATTCACACCCAACGCGGCCAGCTCGCGGGAAAATTCGAGAATGCCAGTCTTGTCGGAGACTGATATGAGGGCTTGTTTAATCATGATGGGAACTCAGGAAATAATGCATTACTAATAATAAACAAACAAAGCGGTGTGATTGGGAGGGAAGAACCAACGTTTTCTTCCCGAGGTTCCACCGAAAGAGGCCCGAAAGAGGCCGAAAGCATCTTTCAATATTTCTGGTTTTCAGTGCTGCCCGAGGTAGTCGTTCGTGACACACCTTTTTGTTTTGTTCGTTTCGAGGTAAAAAATTACAATAAGCCGTGCTGCTGAAGTTTCTTCCGCAATGTATTGCGATTAATTCCCAACATTTCAGCCGCGTGCGACTGATTTCCTTCGGCGCGCGCTATGACAGCTTCCAGCACCGGTTTTTCGACCGTGGAAATTACCATGTCATAAACATTCGTCGGCGGCTGCTCGCCCAAGTCCTTAAAATACTTCTCGAGGCTTTTCTTGACAACGTCCTGAATACTTTCTTTGCTCATTTTCGCTTTACGGTTTTACTTGCTAGAGGTTTTTCTTTGATTAAAGCACACAGCTGACACGATCCGATCTTGACTTCAATCTTCGTTTTAGTTTGCTTTAAACCATATTTTTGTCGTTTTTTCGGTCTTATTTGGGCCGCATTTTTTTCAACGCTGATGTGTTCGCATCGGTTTTTACTCGAGGGGTTGCGCTGACGCCAACGTTTTACTCAAGCAGCCATCTGCGCTACACCACCGTATTGTAACCGCTCGCCATGCGCAAACTGCATTTCGAAAAAGCTATTTACCGCGGCAAGCTGTTGATCGCAATCTTCTAACAGGTTCATGCGTTGACGGAAATCCTCCCCGCCGACCAGATCCCGGACGTACCATCCGATGTGTTTGCGTGCGGTCCGCACCCCCAAATATGTGCCATAAAAGCTGTAATGCGCGCGTAAATGCTCGGCCATCAAATGCTGGACCTCGCTCACCATCGGGGCTTCCAAATACGTTCCGGTGCGCAAATAATGTGCGATTTCACGAAATATCCAAGGGCGCCCCTGTGCAGCGCGGCCGACCATAATTGCGTCGGCGTTGGTAAATTCCAACACCTGGCGGGCCTTCTCGGGCGTGGTAATGTCACCATTGGCGACTACCGGGATAGATACTGCCGCTTTTACCGCGGCTATCGTCGCGTACTCAGCCTCGCCCCGATAAGCATCCGCCCGAGTGCGGCCATGGAGTGTCAACATGGCGATTCCGCTCTCTTCTGCCAGACGAGCGATAGTCAGAGCATTCTTATTTAAGCGATCCCAACCAGTGCGAAACTTTAGTGTCACCGGGACCTCGACTGCTGCCACGACTGCCTCCAGAATTCGTGCCACCAACTTTTCGTCCTGCAGCAAAGCAGAACCGCACCAGCTGTTACACACTTTTTTCACCGGGCAACCCATGTTGATGTCTATCACCTGGGCCCCATGGTCAACGTTGTATTTGGCGCATTCAGCCATCATGACGGGATCGGCGCCAGCGATCTGCACAGCTCGGGGTGCCATCTCGCCATCATGATTGATACGACGCGAGGTTTTTTCAGTCTTCCACAGGCGTGGATTGGATGCTGCCATTTCGGACACGGCATAACCCGCACCGAGTTCCTTACAAAGTTGCCGGAAAGGACGATCCGTCACACCCGCCATCGGTGCTACAAAGACATTATTACGCAGTAAGTAAGGGCCAATATTCACGGCAATGTGGGGCGCACCAGAAGAGCGTTAAACGGAGAAAGCGCTTATTTTATCGCGAATGCGAAAAACTACGCTGAATTGCGATGGACACCTTCGATGAAACGACTTGTTTTGATGCTTTTGACGAGTTTGCCCGTCTATGATTGTCCATGATTGTCCCTAACAATACCCATCATCCCGACGGCCCCGAGTCGGACGACACATTGAGCGTAGCTGCAGCAGTTCGCCATCGCATCACGTCCTTATACGCCGGACTGTCATACGCCACGGTCGGTGCCACAGAATGACGCATATTTTGACCGGCATGCTGCAACAACTCATCTAATCCGACACCATCGGTGCCGTAAGTCGCAGTGCCTACCGAAAATGCCATACGGATCGACCAATTGTCTGCGACCACCGGCGTATCCTTAAAGTGGGCGACAAACGACACTAACAAGTGCTCGGCCATCGCGGCATCTGCACCGGGCAATACGTATAAAAATTCTGTGCTGCTCCAACGTCCACCCTGGTCTTTTTCCCGCATCTGTATCAGTGTGGCCTTGGCAAATGAGGCCAGCATGTTGTCGGCGGCCACCCATCCGTACAAGGCACTGACCTTATTAAAATCATGCAGGCAGCAATATATGATCGATAAAGCTGGCCCTCCAGAGGTCTTTGAACTAAGTGCCGCATTACGCTCAAACGCGCGCGCGATCCGCTGCCGGTTGAGTAAGCCGGTCAAACGGTCCAGGCGGGCGTGCTGGGTCAGCAAGAAAGTCAGATGGGACTGCTTCCAGATCACCTCACAAATATGCGCAAGAGACTGAAATGCGGGCACGCCGACATCACTAAAATAGTTAGCGTCGTCGGCATAGAATACAATCATGCCACGCATATGGGACTTTTCTGCACGCAATGGTATCGCCAGTGCATGGCTCACTGAGCATTGACCGTGACTGTTTTTCCAAGGCGCGAACAGCGCGTGAAACTCGTCCTCCTGCGTTCCGTGCCAGTCAGCGATCTGGGTGTAGGGGGCGATAAAGTCGAAACTGTCCTTAGGCAGGGTCCATGTAGCAGATTCAGTTATGGCAGGCCCCATAACCGCAACTGGAACAATCATCGCCGCGGCGTCGTCCGGACAGAATCCCACCCAGGCCAAACGCAATCTTTTGGTCGCCGATAAAATGACTTCGCATACCCGATGCAAGCTTTTACGATCTCCGCTTCCTTGCGACGACTCGCGCAACAAACGATGGAGCGCTTCGTTCAAGCTGGTGCGCTCCTCATCAAACACGGAAACGCTAGAAGGCGGAAGAGGAGACGGAGGCAGGAACTCGTTGTCGTCAGGCGCGCCCAATTCGTCGAGCCGTTGGGGGGGATTTGGCGAAGAGATATCGAGCCCCGCTACTGTGCGTTGAGCACGGGACGAAAACAAGCTGAATTTCATGCGAGCCTCGAATACTTTATGTTTGTTCCATGCAACAAGATTAGCACAAACAATTGGCCTGATCGCCTAAGTAATCAATGTTTTTCAACTAACTGTATGCGTTTGCCGGCACACGAGCGACGCGAAGAGGATCTTGCCTGATGAACGGCGATACCGGTCGTTCGATTTATCGATCTGTCTCATCCAAAGTGGTGGCGTTCAAATGCTCCAAATGACGTACGTCGCCCCAATCGACCAGCTTCATCTGCACACCATTCCATATGAGCCGATTGATACTGGCGTTCAGAATGTCAAATCTGCGCTTTTCTCCCATTGCCATGCTCTCGGCATGACGATAAATGCAATCGAGGAGGCCGCCGTGGCTGACTATCGCGATCCGCCTATGTTTAGTATTGGTAAGTATTCGTCGCATCGCACCAATGGCGCGAGCCGAAAATTCATTCAGTGTCTCGGCCACATTCACGCCAGGCGGATAACGGACATCCGGTTCACGGCTATCCAGGGCGGCGAATGCTTGCGGATAGCGTTCGGCCACCTCACTCCTTCGTAATCCTTCCATTACACCGTAACAGCGCTCACGCAAATCGGCATGCACGTCCAGACGAAGACCATGTGCTGCGGCCAGCGGTTGAGCAGTATCGCGAGCGCGCTGTAAGTCGCTCGAAAAAACGGCATCCAGCTTGATTTTGGCCAGACAAAGGCTCAGCGCCTGCGCTTGTCGTTGACCTTCTGCATTCAGCGGAATATCGAGATAACCTTGCAGTCGATTTTCTTTGTTCCAATCCGTTTCACCGTGTCGAATCAACAAAACTTCTGTGGTCTGCATGAGCGCCTATTAAGAACAGAAACACGAGAATCGTGCTTCTCGATGGGTTCCAGGTCACTTGAACCTGGTTGAAAATCAAAGATTTCGACCCGACAATCACGCAACGACAGCGCCGGGGAATCGGACTATCTCAGGCAAGCTTCGCTACCGGCGGCTTGATTTGCAGCCAAAATGTCACCGGGCCGTCATTCGTCAACGTTACCTTCATATCCGCGCCAAATAATCCAGTTGCGATGCGCGCGTGTCTGTGCGCCGCCTGCGCTACGAAATAACTGAACAGACGTCGCCCATCTTCAGGCGTGGCGGCCGGTGTGAACGATGGTCGGGTACCTGAGTTGGTATCCGCGGCCAACGTAAACTGAGGTACCAATAACAAACCGCCGGCGACGTCGGAAACGCTCAGATTCATCTTGCCAGCAGCATCGGAAAATACCCGATAAGCCAGCAACTTGGTCAATAACGCATCGGCCTGTTTTTCGGTATCGCCCCGCTCTGCACAGACCAATACCATTAAGCCCGCATCAATCGCGCCAACGGTCACCGCATCAACGACAACGCTGGCGTGACTCACGCGTTGGATGAGTCCAATCAATTGGCGCCACCTTGCATTAAAAATTAAACGTCACGACATGAACCCAAGAAGAGAATCCAAGACGACTTAACTCAGGATTACCCGCGCAAATTTGCGTTTACCCACCTGCACTACCAGCGTGCCCGCATCAACTTTTAACGCCTTGTCACTGATCACCGCTCCATCAACGCGGACGCCGCCCTGTTCAACCATGCGCAGCGCCTCTGAACTGGATGGACACAAATTAGCCTGCTTAATTAGCTGACCGATGCCCATTGGCGCACCGCTGATATGCACTTCCGGGATATCGTCGGGAATTCCACCCTTGGCGCGATTCACGAAATCGGCAAGCGCTTCCTCCGCCGCTCGCTGACTATGGAAACGGGCGACGATTTCCTGCGCGAGTGCGACCTTGATATCGCGTGGATTCCCGCCATCCGCGACTTGTGACTTATATCCAGCAATCTCAGCCAGCGATTTAAAGGATAGCAACTCATAATAACGCCACATCATGACGTCCGAAATACTCATGATTTTCGCAAACATCGTATTACCCGGTTCGGTAATACCGATGTAATTACCCTTTGATTTCGACATTTTTTCAACGCCGTCCAGGCCTTCCAGCAATGGCATGGTAAGGATGCATTGTGGCTCTTGTCCGTAGTCTTTTTGTAGCTCTCGCCCAACCAACAGGTTGAATTTTTGGTCAGTTCCGCCAAGCTCCAAGTCAGATTCCAGGGCGACCGAATCGTAACCCTGCATCAGCGGATATAACAACTCGTGGACCGAAATCGGCGTACCCGCCTTGTAGCGCTTGGTAAAATCTTCGCGCTCCAAAATCCGGGCGACCGTATATTTAGCGGATAACTGAATCATGCCGCGCGCGCCCAACTTATCCGACCACTCCGAGTTATAACGAATTTCGGTACGATCTCCGTCCAGCACCAGACTGGCTTGCGCGAAATAGCTCTTGGCGTTTTCTTCAATCTGCTCGCGTGTCAAAGGCGGTCGCGTAATGTTACGGCCCGAGGGATCGCCGATCATCGACGTAAAATCGCCAATGAGAAAAATGACGTTATGGCCCAAATCCTGCAACTGACGCATCTTGTTAAGGACGACGGTATGACCGAGATGAAGGTCAGGAGCGGTAGGGTCGAGTCCCAGTTTGATCCGAAGAGGCTTGCCCGTTAGTTCCGAGCGCTGCAGCTTGCGCGCAAAATCCGCCTCAATCAGCAATTCCTCAGTACCGCGTTTGGTGATGGCCAACGCTTCCTGAACTTTGTCGGAAAGGACCAGCGATTTGTTTTCAGCGGCTGCATTAACTGGTAATACAGGCGAGGTATTCGGGGAAGTTAAAGACATAGTTTATTTCTAGGAGTCAGTCGAACTGACGGGATCGAAGCGAAAAAATGCGCTGGGCGAAGACAGATTTTACCGGATTCGCAGTATCAATAGCCGGCTATTGATCATGTTGTGTCTGAAATAGAGCGCAATTAGCGTGGAAAGCATGATTGAAGCCCGCACTGGACCTGAGAAATTCCGCGAATCCTTACGGCACATAAAAGTTAATTATTTAGCATTTATGCTATCATCAAATTGTGATCTGCTACAATGCTCGATTCCTTAAACCCTGCCATAGTGTCTGTCAACAGAAGAACATTAACGAGAATCGGTACAAACGGCAAATTTTAACGTAAGCAATATGTCCTTTAAAGATAAATTGATGAACATTCGTCCCAGCCTCACGCTAGTGACTGGTTCATCGCGTAAAACCCGTATTGTTTCGGCTTCCGCCTTATTTCTCGTTGTCTGCGCCTTTGGCGCAGCAGGTGTAGCACCCATCACCCCGGACAGTTCAGACATTCACGTCAGAGCCATTGCAGAAGAACTGATGTTACCGAGTCTGCATCAGCAGATTAGCACGCTCGAATCTCAGGATCACCTCTACGTGGCGGAAGATAAAATGCGCGCTGGCGACACCTTGGCCGCGTTGATGACTCGATTAGGAATTAGCGATTCCGCTGCTACAAACTTCATTAAATCCGACACTACCGCCCGCAACATGTTACGCCTTAAGCCGGGCAGCATGGTGCAAGCTCAAACCGATGCTGAAGGCGATTTGCAGTGGATGCGCGCAACCCGAACCGACGGGGACGCACCAAAAAATCTGGTTGTGACGCGTAATGGCGACAAATTTAGCGCCGCAGAAGAAACGTCAACGCTGGAAAAGCGCATCGAAATGCATTCGGGCGTCATCCGTTCGTCACTATTTGCGGCGACCGATGATGCCGAAATTCCTGATACCGTATCGGCACAAATTATCGATATGTTCGGCACCAACATCAATTTTTCGTCAGACCTGAAACGCGGCGATCGCTTTAACGTTGCCTATGAGACATTTTGGCAGAATGGTCAGTTCGTGCGTGCTGGCCGCATCCTCGCGGGCGAATTCGTCAACGCAGGGAAAACATTTCAGGCGGTCTGGTTTGACGACCCGAAAAGTACCCAGGGCGGCGGCTACTACGGCTTTGATGGCTCCTCCCTGAAACAGGCTTTCTTGAAATCGCCGTTGGCCTTTACGCGTATTTCCTCCGGATTTTCCATGCGCACACATCCAATTTTGGGTGGTTGGAAAATGCATAGCGGTGTCGATTTCGCGGCACCTACCGGAACCCCTATCCATGCAGCAAGTGACGGCGTGGTTGACTTTGTCGGAGTACAAAATGGCTATGGCAACGTAGTAATTTTAAAACACGCCGGGAACATCTCGACTGTGTACGCACACATGAGCCGCTTTGCGACGGGTTTTCGCCGCGGCAGCAAGATTAGTCAGGGCGACGTCGTTGGCTTTGTCGGCATGACAGGTTGGGCGACCGGGCCGCATCTCCATTATGAATATCGTGTGGCGAATAAGCCGCTCGATCCGATGACCGTGGTGGCACCAACCATGCAAGCCCTCGCCGGTCCCAAGCTACAACGTTTTCGTGCTGTAGCAACCGAAATGTCCCATCGCTTCGATCTGCTCCAACCCGATACAACGAAGACTGCGCTGAATAAAGTTGCCCCTGCAGCAGCGAAGTCCTGACCATCAAAATAATACTTTTCACCTTTTACCGCTTCAAAAAAACCGTTGGTAGATTATTCTGAACTCTCCGGATGGACGGGTGTGAGTGGGCCATCGCGCCTATAGTCCTCTCGCCTCTTGGGTGCAGGAAATCCAGTAAAAGAAAGCCAGTGTGCATGTTTTACTCCCGATAAAACCGAGCGATCAGCTGACAAATTCAGGACAAGTCCTTGTAAAATCAGGTGATCCAACAACGAGTTTCTTATGACTACGCAAAACGCGAATACCACTTTATACATTGGGCTCATGTCTGGCACGAGCCTCGATGGGATAGACGGTGTCATGGCATCATTCCCCAGCGATGTCGCGAATCAACATCCGGCAACAACGCTGGCATCCGCTTATGTGCCTTTTTCTGCTGCCTTGCGCAGGGAGTTGATGACGCTTCAACAAAGTGGCGATAATGAAATTGAGCGAGAATCACTGGTCGCCAACACCCTCGCAACCCATTGCGCTGCCTGCGTTGAGCGCCTGCTCGTCGACGCCGGTCTGCGTGCTAGCGAAGTTCGCGCCATCGGGGTACACGGTCAAACCATCCGCCATCGGCCGGAGCTGGGTTTTACTCGCCAGACGAATAACCCTGCACTGTTGGCAGAGCTTACCGGGATTGATGTCATTGCCGATTTTCGCAGCCGCGATATTGCCGCTGGCGGTCAAGGTGCCCCTTTGGTACCGGCCTTCCATCAGGCAGTGTTTGCCGACCCTGCTGAAACGCGTGTGGTCGTGAACATTGGTGGCGTGGCTAACATTAGCATCCTGCGGCAACACATAAAGGGCCAAGGCAATGCTCTGGATATTGGCTTTGATACCGGCCCCGGTAACGTATTGATGGATCTTTGGGTGAAGCTGAATCTGGGCAAGGATTACGATGAAAACGGCGCATGGGCGGCCAGCGGTACTGCACTGGCGCCGCTGTTGAAGGCTTGTCTTAATGAACCCTACTTTGCGCTGCCACCGCCTAAAAGTACCGGACGGGACCTATTTCATGAAGCCTGGTTAGCAACCAAACTGGGACTGTTTCCGCAGTTTGCACCGGCAGACGTACAGGCCACTCTGGCGGCCCTCACGGCTGCAACCATTGCCGACGCTATTGCGCTCCACGCGCCAGACGCTAAAATGGTTGTCGTTTGCGGAGGCGGCGCCTACAACCCCTACCTTATGCAGATGTTAGGCCGCGCGCTTGGAAAACACGGGGTGCTGGCTCAGGTCGAATCGACTGAAGCCCTCGGTATCGCACCGAACCATGTTGAGGCATTGGCGTTCGCCTGGTTAGCTCAGCGTTTTGATCTTCGTTTGCCAGGGAATCTTCCGGGCGTGACAGGTGCTGCCGGCCCTCGTATTTTAGGCGCACTTTACCCTGCAGGATGATGGCCAGATTCACAGCGCGATAGACGTAAATTAAAAAAGACACTAAGGTCGATAACCTAAGTGTCTTTTGAATTTCTGCTCAGCAAAATATAGCTGCATTAGCCTGAGGAAAACGTAAAAAAACTCACAGCAATTCGCGGCCACCGTTGGCCGCACAATTCTGCTGAGCTAATTTGCCCTTACGTAGCGGTAAGTAGCGATAAGTAGCGATAAGTAGCGATAAGTAGCGATAAGTATTAGGCCGAGAAAGAGGATCCGCAACCGCAAGTGGTGGTCGCATTTGGATTTTTGATCACAAATTGCGCACCTTCCAAATCATCCTTGTAGTCGATTTCAGCCCCGACTAAATATTGATAACTCATTGAGTCGATCAATAACTGGACACCGTTTTTGGTCATGGTAGTGTCATCTTCGTTAACGATTTCATCAAATGTGAAACCGTACTGGAAGCCTGAACAACCGCCACCCTGCACAAAAACGCGCAATTTTAAATCTGGATTACCCTCTTCCTCGATCAGTTGCGCCACTTTCGAGGCTGCACTATCAGAAAAAAGAATTGGGGATACAACATCTTGGATTTCAGCGACAGCATTCATTTCAAGCTCCTGCGGGAACATACAATACTTCATTATAGGCTTTTAGCGACAATCATGCATGACGACGCATTAGCTTGCCACACCAGTGACGTATTTACGCCAATTTAACAGTTTCCTACCGCTAAAGCTTCTACGCAGTCTCAGTGCCGCCTGGCAATTCTGGTCCTGAAATGGCCTGGGAAATCTGCGGAACCGCTCGCGCTTCCAGCAAATTGAAGGTTGGCACCTCCGCCACCTGGTCATGTGTCAACTTTCCACTTACCAGTGCCCCGCTATGCATTTCCAGCGCCTTGTACTTCACGTCTCCGTTAATACGGGCTTTTGGTTGTAGTTCAAGCAAATCCGAGGAGTACACATTACCAACGATTTCACCATTGACGACAAGATGCGCTACACGTATTTCGCCTTCTACCTTGGCCTTTTCAGAAATCACCAACATTGACGGCAATCCATCTTCAGCCAGAATGTTTCCTTTAATGTGCCCGTCAATGCGTAGTCCACCTTTGAAATGTACATCGCCATGAATACTGGTAGTCGAACCAATCAAACTGTCGATAGTACTTTTTACTTTGCGGTTAAACATGTCATTCCTCTAATGCCAACGTGGTGAAACTTACTTTCGTTTACTTATTGGGGCGTCTTGAACATTATTGCCACCCACCTACAGAACGGATAATAGACAGCATGCCTGCCCTATAGCTCCACGGTTTGCTGCGCCAAAACCGTACCTTTTTCACGGACTCTTGCTTGCAATGTTTTCACGACCGCCCCATCCGGAAGTATTACCACGCCATCTATCCGCTGGTAGTATTTAAAATCCAGCTGAAACCCAGCTTTATCGACTACATTTGCATTTTTTTCAGGGTAAGTTAAGACCACGCTCTTTCCGCGCACCGCCGCAGTCACGACAATTTGAACGTCGCCGATAAAGTCTCGTCCAATTTTTCCGCCTCGCATGATCAACGAGCGGTAACGTAGTTGGGTCGGCGCGATTAACTGGAGGCTCAGGCGCTGAATGGCGATACCGTCTTTGCCGGTAGCAGTTGGAAGTAATCCTTCGAAAAAGGCCAGATCCTCTTTTAACCGCGCGTTATCAACTTCCAGGCTGGCAATCTGTTTACTCAACTGGACTTGCGTTGCCTGGGCAATATTTGACTCACTTTCAGCCGCGTTGACCACGCTTGAAAATCGATCACGTTCTACAGTCAGTCTGGCGATCTCTTGCTTCAACGTCGCCAGATCGGGCGAGGCGAGGCTTGCAGTGGATCGGCCGTTTGTGCCGGAAAAATTTTTCCCGAAATGATACGCCCAAAAACTCAGGCCAACCCCCATTCCAACCACCGCGACTAAACACACCACCTTCGACTGCCATGAAAAATGGCTTTTAACGCTCATTTTAGATGCTGAAATCGAGGTTCGTCGTCGCCGCCGAAATATCCCCGTCATCGCACCACGATGACGAACTTCCCGCGCAACCGGTCAACTGCCATCATGGCATGACAGGAACATGCATTAAACCCATCGTTTCTTCCAGACCGAACATCAGGTTCATGCACTGAACAGCCTGGCCGGACGAGCCCTTCACCAGATTATCCTGGACGACCAACACCACTACCGTGTCGCCATCATTAGGACGATGCAATGCAATACGTAACATATTCGAACCGCGAGTTGAACGCGTTTCGGGATGTGCACCGAACGGCATTACATCGACGAAAGGTTCATTTTTGTAGGCATCTTCAAACAACGCCTGCAGGGCAAGGTTGTCCATCTTTTGATTCAGGCGCGCATACAAGGTTGCATGCATGCCGCGAATCATTGGCACCAGATGCGGCGTAAACAGCATGCCGACCTTATCTGCGGTCAGCTTGGACAATTGCTCCAGCGTCTCAGGCAAGTGTCGATGGCCCGAAACACCGTATGCTTTGAAGTTATCGCTTGCCTCGGAAAACAACATTGGAATTTCCGCCTTACGACCCGCTCCAGACACACCGGACTTACAGTCGGCGATCAAATTAGAGGCATCGATCACTCCAGCTTTGAGTAAAGGGGCAAGACCTAACTGCATGGTGGTGGGGTAACAGCCGGGATTACCGACAATGCGGGCGCCTTTAATTGCTGCGCGATTTAGCTCAGGCAAACCGTAAACCGCTTCTTTCAGCAAATCGGGACAGCTATGCGACAGCTTGTACCACTTCTCAAACACCGCTGTGTCCTGCAAACGAAAATCCGCCGCCAGATCGATCACCTTAACGCCGGCCGCCAATAACGCTGGTGCCTGCGCCATGGCAACGCCATGCGGGGTCGCAAAGAATACGACATCGCATTCTTCCAAATGCGCGTTTTCTGGGCTGGAAAAGGCCAACGAAATGCGTCCGCGCAATGACGGATACATATCGGCTATCGGCGTTCCATCCTCTTTGCGCGAGGTAACGGCCATAAGTTGCACCTGTGGATGGGTTGCCAACAAACGCAGCAACTCGACGCCGGTATATCCCGTGCCGCCAACAATTCCAACCTTAATCATTTTTGTCTTTCCATATAAGCTTAAATGGCATTGTAAAATACCAATTTGATAACAGAATCGTTAAAATTTCAACATTCAATTTTAAATAACCCGCACTGATTACGCATAAACGGGCGCCTTTCAAGGGTGCGTTTTAACTACGGCGGAGTACAGCTTGCGTTCGTTGGGTCTCTAGGTGTCGATTATTTTAACAGCCTCGGCCACTCTATTTCCCAGCAACAAGGCTCCGCGTTTATGCTAAAGACAAAATACTACACTGCGTTTGCTTAATATGCCTTTTTTCCGCCAATAATCGCCATCAACTTAAGCCAAAGTCGCATAAAGCAAAAAAAAAACCGCCGGGCGCAAGCCAGGCGGTTTTTCATGATTCCAGAAGTAAATATTAACGCTTCGAGAACTGTTTTGCCCGACGTGCTTTGCGCAGACCGACTTTTTTACGCTCAACTTCACGTGCATCACGTGTGACGAAACCAGCTTTTGACAGTTCCGGCTTCAAAGTTGCATCGTAATCGATCAATGCACGAGTGATACCGTGGCGCACCGCGCCAGCCTGGCCAGACTCGCCTCCACCGCTGACATTGACTTTGATGTCGAAAGTTTCGACATTGTTAGTCAGGACCAGTGGTTGACGAATAACCATCAGACCGGTTTCGCGCGAAAAATACTCATTCGCTGGCTTGCCGTTGACGATGATTTGACCTGAGCCGGACTTGATGAAGACGCGCGCAACTGCACTCTTGCGACGGCCGGTTCCGTAATTATAGTTACCGATCATGTCGATTCCTTAGAGTTCAAGTACTAATGGTTGCTGCGCAGAGTGCGGATGGGAGCCATCTGCGTACACTTTCAGCTTCTTGATCATGGCGTAGCCAAGCGGGCCCTTAGGCAACATGCCCTTGACCGCTTTTTCTAGCGCACGACCTGGAAAACGCTGTTGCATTTTCTGGAAATTGGTTTCGTAGATACCACCTGGATAACCGGAGTGACGGAAATATGTCTTGTCGGTTGCTTTTGCGCCAGTAACACGCAATTTGCCAGCGTTGATAACGACGATGAAATCGCCAGTGTCGACGTGCGGAGTAAATTCAGGTTTGTGTTTGCCGCGCAATCGGAGTGCCACTTCGCTGGCAACACGTCCGAGGACTTTGTCCGTCGCGTCAACCACGTACCAATTACGCTGGACTTCATGTCCTTTAGCGGAAAAAGTTTTCATGTTGACTTCCTAACTAGTTTAATTCGCTCAAATGGTGGTTCCGGCACCGTTAACAACACCACACTGCGGTGTCATTATGTTGCTTTTAGCGCCAGACTCTGCCTTGTAATCTTTTCCTGAGCAAACGGAAAAGCCGTAAATTATAACGTTTTCAAGGACTTGGCGTCAAATTCAATTATGTATCCGGCGTATTTCCTGTAACGGCCGATCAAACTGTTGTAATTTGGGGGGACGCGTGCCTGCTCTATCTTTAAATAGGGGCAAAAAAAAACCCGAACAGCTTTTCGGGTTTGAATCCACGCTACGAGGAGTGTGGAGGAGACAAGGTTGATTGCGCGCATCAGATGCACCAATCGTTAAACCCATACTAGCAGACGAAATTGTGCAGCGCAAGAACAAAACCAAAAATTAATTATTCCCGTTATTTGGCCCCCTCTATCTATGAAAGCTATGCTGCGTTTATATTTGCATTGATATTTCAACTATCTATATACGTTTATCTTGCATAAAAATGATGCATTGCAGCATTTTTATGCAGCTCAATAATGTCTGGCGTCTGCAGCAGACTTTCAACAAGAGCAGTTAAACTCTTACTATTATTTAACCTCTGCGAGAATATATGGAATGCACAGTACGCTGGACCGGTTTGTCCGGTATGACTTTTTTGGCTGAGACTGGCTCCGGTCACGCAGTCACGATGGATGGTGCGCCGGATGGAGGCGGCCGCAATCTTGCACCGCGCCCAATGGAATTAGTCCTCGCAGGAACCGGCGGCTGCACCGCCTACGACGTTGTGTTGATTCTGCGAAAAAGCGGACAGGATATTCGCGGTTGCGAAGTTAAGATGACATCTGAACGTGCCGAAAAAGACCCTAAAGTGTTCACCAGGATTAATTTTCATTTCACCGTGCGTGGCCGTAACCTAAAGCCTAACGTGGTAGAACGCGCCATTAAGTTATCGCATGAAAAATATTGCTCAGCTTCGATCATGTTAGAAAAGACCGCCGAAATGACGCATTCCTATGACATCGTAGACGATCTCGCAGAGCTTCCGCCGACCAGTTAAATCGCTACAGTAAGCGATTCGTCCAAAACCCCGCGCAGAGTTGTTCTCCACGCGAAGCGCGCGTTCGAAGGCGTGCGCGAAGTCCTGCTCGATACCGATTTGACACTAATCTGACCAAGGCAGGATCGGCAGCCAAAAATACCTAAATGTAATAAGCAATACTCGTCATGACTTTCGACATCGCCTGCATCGCCTTGCGAGCTGGAAACGGCAGCACCGTGCCTCCCAACGCTTTAGCGGCGGCGCCATGCAAGACTTCATCCTCTCGCATCTTGTCGACAATCGCCCGCGATTTTGCGTCCTGCTCTGGTAGCTCGGTCAGATGGCTGGTCAAATGCGCCTCCACCTGGCGCTCCGTTTCAACAACAAATCCAAGACTGCGGGTATCGCCCAATCGGGCTGCCACCGTTCCCAACGCATACGCACCGACATACCAAAGTGGGTTGAGTAAACTAATGTGTGACCCTAACTCACGTAAACGTTCTGCGGTCCATGCCAGATGGTCTTCCTCTTCGCGCCCCGCGTCAATAAACTGTTGCTTCACAGACGGGTCATGCGCAAATCGCGCCTGCGCGTCATACAGCGCCTGGGCACAGACCTCGCCGACATGATTGATGCGCATCAGACCGGCGCTATGGCGCTGCTGATCAGCGTCCAGCACAGCCTCCACTATCCGGGATGCCGGATTCGGGCGCGATGCCGATGCTATGCCGCCCATCACGCGCAAAGCACGATCAAAATCAACAATAATTTTGTCTAAGAATGGCATGGTTGTCGAACACTCAATGGTTGTAATACACCGATTTTATCAGGGGAGGACAAGTTTCCTACAGCGCCGGTTTGCGTTTTGGCCGAAATACTGTGACATCACCATAAAATGCCTGATCCTGACCACCACACCAATTTGGCACGCCGAGGACAGGTACTGGGGTCAATTGCCCAATCGTCATTCCATGCACCATTAAATGGGCGGCGGTATATTGATCAACCCAATCATTCCGAGCTTCGGAACCTAACGTAAAAAATTCATCCGGTGCTTCCAATATCAGCGTGTGCGCCGTAATTGCCTTATAGGGGAAAACCAATTTCTCCACTAACGCGTGACCGAATAACATTACTTGCGCATCCACATCAAATACGGAACGTTGCGCGATAAAGGCCTCGGACCATTGATGCTCCCGGAGTGCTGAAATCAATGCCTGACAGGCGGAGCCTGCGCGCACCACCAATAGCGCCGCATTTTCATCAAAGATGGTTGCCGCGTCACGCGCTGCCCCGCGCGGTTTGCCGCTCCCGGACAAGGTCCCGGCTTTAGATAATTCGGCGGCTTGCAACGCATTCAGCCGCGCCTTTATCAACGGAAAGGAGAGCCATATCAGCGCGTTAAAAAAATCGTGCAGATTTTCCCGCGTAGGCACATTCCCGGTATCGCTGATGAATGCTTCATAGGCGACGCCGGCAGGTAAAGCCGCTTGCGGTACAAAGGTAATCGGCGAGCCGTTGAGATTACGTACATCGCGGGCAGCGGCGATATTGTTGATTGCAAGACGCCAGTTATGCGTGCCGATCAGCGTAGCGCTGGCCCGCAAAGGCGCGAGCCAAGGCTGTCGCCAGTCGATGACATCGAGAAAGTGCGGTGCTGAAAAGGTTGGCGTGGTGGACATTTCCGCACATTTTACAGCGCGCGGCAGCGCCTACCCAATTCTTTATAACTGTCGATAACCGTTTGGTTCAGGCGGCCTTTTCCGTTAAACGTACTTGTTTGCGGTACAGGAACTCAAGCACCGTCGTTCTGTATTCGGCGTACGAAGAATCCAGAGCGAGTGCCACTCGGTCGCGCGGGCGTGGCAAATCAACCTCAACGATTTCACCGATGGTTGCAGCCGGCCCATTAGTCATCATGACGATGCGGTCGGATAGAAGGACCGCCTCATCGACGTCGTGAGTCACCATCACCACGGTCGATTCTGTTTTCGCAACGATCTTCAACAACTCATCTTGCAAGTGAGCCCGCGTGAGCGCATCCAAGGCACCGAATGGTTCATCCATCAGCAACACTTTCGGTTCCATTGCCAATGCGCGCGCGATCCCTACGCGCTGCTTCATCCCTCCGGAAATTTCGTTGGGATGCTTTTGCGCCGAAGCAGTCAGGCCAACCAGCGCCAGTGCAGCATTGGTGCGCTCTTTCAGCCGGGACTTGTTTTCAGTGGCCGAAAATACCCGTTCAACACCGAGAAAAACATTTTCATAACAACTCAACCATGGCAGTAGCGAATGGTTTTGAAACACGACAGCCCGTTCAGGCGACGGCCCGGCTATTTCTCGATTTGCACAAAGCAAGACACCTGCGCTCGGCTCCAACAATCCCGCAATTAGATTAAGCAACGTTGATTTGCCGCACCCCGAGTGACCAATCAATGTGACGAACTCGCCCTTCTGCACGGTGAGATTTATTTCACGCAGTGCGTGGAAGTCACCCTTGCGTGTGTGAAACACCATTTCAGCCTGATGAATATCAATAAACTTTTCGTCGCGCAGTGCCATTTTTTTCCCCATGTGTCGCTACCGTGCAGCAATTGTTTTGCCTTTTTTCTGGCGGCCGATTCACGCAATTTGCTTGCAATCCAATTAGCTGCTAACTTCTTCGTAAGTAAAGGCCTTCGCCAATGCGACCAGAAGTTGTTCCAACAGAAGTCCCACCACGCCGATCACCACGATGGCGATGAGGATGTGCGGCACGTTCAGATTATTCCACTCATCCCAAACCCAAAATCCGATACCCACTCCTCCGGTCAACATTTCAGCGGCCACGATCACCAGCCACGCGGTGCCTATTGCCAGTCGCACGCCGGTCAGCATGTAAGGTAGCACTGAGGGGAAAAGTATTTTGGTCACGATTTTCCATTCTGACAAATTTAATACCCGCGCGACGTTCATATAATCCTGCGGCACGCGCTGGACACCTACGGCGGTATTAATCACCATCGGCCAGATTGAGCAAATGAAAATCGACCAGATAGCGGCAGGATTGGCGGACTTGAAAACCAGCAAACCAATCGGCAACCAGGCCAACGGGGAGACCGGTTTCAACAAACTGATGATCGGTCCAAACATGCTGGCCAAAAATTTGAAACGTCCAATCATGAAGCCCAACGGAATGCCGACTATGGCCGCCAGACCGAATCCGATTGCCACGCGCTGTAACGACGCCAGGATATTCCAGCCAATGCCTTGATCATTTGGACCGACCCTATAAAACGGGTCCGAAAATAATTTTATCGCTTCCTTCAACGTCACCAGCGGCGTCGGGAATTGGCTGTTACTCATGGCAATCAGTTGCCAAATCAAGACCAGAAATACCAAGCCTGTCAAGGGTGCGAGGACTGCTCTTACTACCGGGCTCAGACTGCTGCGACGGCGCATTACCTTGCCTGGCGACTTAACAATCAATGGCAAAGCCTCTGCTTCCTTCGCTGCAGCGGGGCCCGCCTCCACTGGTGTAACCCCGCCCGCTTCGATTGCAGAGCCGTGGCTTTTTGCACCCGTGGCGGAATTGACGATTGCGTTCATTAGAACTCCTGAATTAATCGAGGTATTGGATCTGAAGTATTCGCTTTCTCGTTCAGCCACGGCCGCGCTCAGGCCCTTATCTTGAATGAAGCAGCATAGGCTTTAGGATCTTTTCCATCCCAGACCACGCCATCCATCAGCTTCGAACTGCGCATCGGATCTTTCGGCACGCTGGTCTTTGTCATCGCAGCAGCTTCTTTGTAAAGATCGATCTGACTGACCGACCTGGCGACTGCCAGATAGTCAGGGTCGCTCTTCAACAAACCCCAGCGGCGATGCTGCGTCATGAACCACATGCCGTCCGACAGGTAGGGGAAGTTCACCAGGCCGCCGTTATAGAATTTCATATAGTTCGGATCGTCCCAGGTCTTACCAAGTCCATTCTGATAGCGGCCCATGATGCGCTGATCAATGACGTCTTTGCTGGTGTTGACGTACGATTTATCAGCAATCGTTTCTGCCATCTTGTTCTTGTTCGCAAGCGACTCGTCAATCCATTTGCTGGCGTCAAGTACCGCAGCAATCAGGGCGCGACAGGTATTCGGATTTTTCTTTACGAATTCTGCGGTGGCACCCAATACTTTCTCCGGATGGTCTTTCCAGATTTCCTGCGTAGTGATTGCGGTAATGCCGACACCATCAACGATAGCGCGATGACCCCACGGCTCGCCAACGCAGAAGCCATCCATATTTCCGACACGCATATTGGCGACCATTTGCGGAGGTGGCACGGTAATGACCTTCGCATCTTTCATTGGGTCAATGCCATTGGCGGCCATCCAGTAATACAGCCACATGGCGTGCGTACCGGTTGGAAACGTCTGGGCAAAGGTGTATTCACGCTTATCGGTCGCCATCAATTTTGCGAGCGAAGGGCCATCTATAGCACCTTTGTCAGCCAGTTTTTTTGACAAAGTAATGGCTTGCCCATTGTTATTGAGGCCCATCAATACGGCCATGTCTTTCTTCTGGCCACCGATGCCCATTTGCACCCCGTAAATCAAGCCGGATAGCACATGTGCTGCATCCAGATCGCCATTGGCAAGCTTATCGCGCACACCAGCCCAGGATGCCTCTTTACTTAAAACAATTTTGATACCGTATTTTTTATCGAAACCAAGCACCGATGCCATGACCACTGAGGCGCAATCCGTAAGCGGAATAAAACCAATTTTGACTTCGGTTTTTTCCGGTTTATCCGAACCTGCCGCCCAAACGCCACTACTTGATAGTCCCAACATACTCGCTCCTGCGGCAATCGTTGCTGTTTGAATGAGTTGAGGGCGCTTAACATTTTCTAATGCAACCGGAGCGTTCTTTAGCACGACGTTCTTTGCATCCATTACGGTAGCTCCACTTTGTTTTTTCCAACAAAAAAAGTGTCGTCCCGCGCTGACTGATCATCGCAGGAAGACACCTTTGTCTTAGTTGAACAGACCGCCGTTGGCCATATCCAGTTGCGCCAGCATTGGCGCGCCCTAGTTCTTATGCAAGCAACGTGCCAGCATTCCTTAGAGCAACTAGTAAATAGGCGCGGTCAAATGCGCACTGCCTGTGTGCGCCGCACCAAAAATGTTAGCTTTTATTGGTGCAATATTTGAAAGAAATTGAGAGTATTGCCGCAGGGAACCAGATGGAATCAGACGGGAGAAAAACGTGGGAATGAAAGAAGGAATCGGAAAACCGTTCGCGTGAACGCTATCCCAGCAAATCGCTGGCGTCGATAATCCGTTGCGCTACTTCAGATAGCTTCAAATTTTTATCCATCGCCAGTCGACGTAATTTCTTATAAGCATCTTGCTCGCTCAGTTGCTGACGCTCCATCAACAATCCTTTAGCGCGATCAATGATCTTGCGGTCGGCTAATTTGATTTTCGTATCCGACAGTTCAGTCAAGAGCTTCTGCTCCTGATTGAAGCGCAGCATCGCTACCTCCAATACCGGCTTGATACGCGCCGTTTGCAGACCAGCCACGATGTAAGCGGAAACTCCGGCTGCCATAGCGGCCTCCATGCTGGATTTTTTTTCGTCCTCCGTGAATAGCACAATCGCTCTGCGGGCGTCGCGGGTGGCGATGACGACGTGTTCGAGTACGTCTCGCGCATCGGACTCAGCGTCGATAATGATCATGTCCGGTTGCAACTGCGCGATCCGTTCAGGCAAATAAAGATCCGCTGGTAATGACGCAATAATGTTATAGCCAGCCTCCAGCAATCCGATCCGTAGGGCGTGACTACGCGCGGCCTGCGCGATGAAGGCAGGATCAGTGTCGCCCTCTATGGCGACCGGGTTGACAACCACGATACGTAAGCTATGCATGCGACAAACCCGGTGAAACATCGTTTAGTCGGAACTGCATCTTAAAAGGCGTAAAGCAGGCAGTACTTAGCAACACAACAACCCATTGAGACGCCACTGCCTTTCTTTCGTATGCAAAAATCGCACCAGCCAGTGCGATTTGCCGCGGATGCCAGGGAAACGTTGCTTGCATGCAGGAGCGAAGGCGATCAATCAACCTGTTGCCAGTTAATTAACTCACCGCCGTTCAATGGCACGACCGTTGACCCTCCCATCGGCAGTTCGGCGGGAATGGTCCAGGCTTGACGCTTTAAGGTGACAAACCCTGCATTGCGCGGGAGGTTGTAGAACGCAGGGCCGTTGAAACTGGCGAATGCTTCTAATTGGTCAAGTGCGCCCACCTGGTCGAAAGCTTGCGCGTAAAGTTCCAGGGCGTGTAATGCAGTATAGCAACCCGCACACCCGCATGCGTGCTCTTTAAGACCCTTAGGATGGGGCGCTGAATCGGTACCGAGGAAAAATCGGTCGCTGCCTGAGGTCACGGCTTGCACCAGCGCCAGACGGTGGATCTCGCGCTTCAAAATCGGTAAGCAATAATAATGCGGACGGATTCCGCCTTTAAAAATTTCATTGCGGTTGTACAGTAAATGATGCGCAGTGACGGTCGCAGCAATCGGACCGTCGGCGCTCGCGACATATTCCGCCGCGTTTTTGGTAGTGATGTGCTCAAAAACTACTTTCAGCTCTGGCATATCCTGACGCAACGGCTGCATAACCCGTTCAATGAAAACAGCTTCACGGTCGAAAATATCGACGGTCGGATCGGTGACTTCGCCGTGCACTAAAAACGGCATGCCAAGCTCCTGCATGACTTCCAGCGTCTTGTAGCATTTGGTCAGATCCGAAACACCGGCATCGGAGTTGGTAGTGGCGCCAGCCGGGTAAAGCTTTACAGCATGCACAAAGCCGCTGTCCTTCGCGCGCCGAATTTCGTCCGGCGGCGTGTTGTTGGTCAGGTACAGCGTCATCAATGGCTCGAACGCTACACCTTCCGGCACCACCGCCAAAATGCGATCTCGATAGGCCGCGGCTTGCGCGACGGTCGTCACCGGCGGCTTCAAATTCGGCATGACAATTGCGCGTCCAAACTGGCGCGCGCTGTCCGGCAACACGCTTGCCAATACATCGCCATCGCGCAAGTGTAGATGCCAGTCGTCTGGTCGGGTGATGGTCAGGATATCAGTCATCGTCAGTCTCTTCTGCTAAAAGTTGGTCCAGCATGGCTGCCGGATTATTCAGGAAATGCCGGGTGATCGTATAGTGTTCGGTGTCTTCATAGCGCGTTTCTGTCAGGCCGCTTTGATCCAGCAAATAAATTTTAGCGTTTGGATACGCCAGCAAAATCGGGGAGTGTGTAGCGATAATGAACTGACAGTTTCGTTGCACCAGTTTATGAATGATCGCCAGCGCTGCTAATTGCCGATTGGGCGAAAGCGCGGACTCCGGTTCGTCCAGTATATAAAATCCGTCTGGCCGAAATTTGTTTTGCAATAACGCTAAAAAGGACTCCCCATGCGATTGTTGATGCAAGGGCTTGTCACCGTAAGATGCGCCAATCGCTCCATGTGAGCCGGGTTCCAATTCTGCGATATAGGAGGCAACGTTAAAAAAGCTCTCTGCACGCAAAAAATAACCTGTCTTAGGGCGCTTGAAACTTTTAACCGTACGTAAATACGTGTACAAATCTGAATGCGCGGTCGCTGTTGAAAAAGCGGTATTTTGATTACCACCTTCGGCATTGAACCCCCACGCGACGGCCATTGCTTCCATTAGCGTCGATTTTCCCGCACCATTTTCACCGACTAAAAACGTTACATCAGGATGAAAATCCAGCCGCTCTATCGCTCGGACTGCCGGAATGCAAAACGGATAGGCATCGAAATCAATTTCCCTGGAAGGAATGATTTTTAAGGCACGAAGATAGGGTTTAGCAGCAAGCATGACATCGTCAATAGGCGTAAGTCGGCATTTTACCGCAGCCGCACCACCGAACGTGTTATCACAACCATTTCACATGGATTTACGCGCAGCTGGATGTACATAATGGTTTTGCCAGCATCTAAGTTGAAAAAAAAAGTGCAGATACTCACCATACACCGGACGCACCCTTACTCACTGTTGCGAGCTGGTGTAACACCTATGACGCGTTTAATTTTCACGTAAAAAAGCCGCTTCAGTTATTTCCTGAAGCGGCCGATACACATGTTTGCGTTGTCAAAAAATACATATTAGGCTTGTTTAGACTCCGATCGGAGCCTTTGCCCGGCAACAGAAATCGCCAGAGCTTTCTACAAGTACCTTTTTAATGAATAATTTTGGCCAGAAAGTCGCGCGCACGATCAGAACGCGGTGCGCCAAAAAATTCATCTTTTTTGCAGTCTTCAACAATCAAACCCTGATCCATAAAGATCACGCGGTTGGCTACTTTCTTGGCGAAACCCATTTCATGGGTCACCACCATCATCGTCATGCCTTCTTGCGCCAGACCGACCATCACGTCCAGTACTTCGTTGATCATTTCAGGATCGAGTGCTGACGTCGGTTCGTCGAACAACATCGCAATCGGGTCCATCGCCAACGCACGGGCGATCGCGACGCGCTGTTGCTGCCCACCCGACAATTGGCCGGGAAATTTGTCTTTTTGCGCACTCAGACCCACCCGATCCAGGTATTTTAAACCCTTCTCGGTGGCTTCGCTGACGCTGCGGCCCAAAACCTTGATTTGACCGATTGTCAGATTCTCGCGAATCGACAGATGCGGAAAAAGTTCGAAATTCTGAAACACCATACCAATGCGCGCGCGCAGTTTCGACAAGTTAGTTTTTGGATTTCCAACAGAAATACCATCAACGGTGATGTCGCCCTTTTGAAATGGCTCAAGACCATTAACAGTTTTAATGAGGGTCGACTTCCCGGAACCGGAAGGACCGCATACGACCACCACATCGCCCTTGGCAACGCTTGTGGTGCAATCGGTCAACACCTGAAACTGACCGTACCATTTACTGACGTTATTAAGTTTAATCATGAAGTTTTCTCCAAATTACTGAATACAGTTTTGCAAGTGCTCTCTATTGCCGGGCGCAGGAGCCACGGCAAGAGGTGCACGTTATCGAATGATCGCAACCTTTTCCTGCAGTTTCTTTACCAGCGTGGACAAGCCGAAACTCATCACGAAATAAACCACTGCGACGAATAGATACATTTCCACCAGACGGCCGTCACGTTGCGCGATCTTTGATGCTACGGTGACAAACTCCGGCACAGATCCCAGCACATACACCAGCGAGACGTCCTGGAACAATACGATGGTTTGTGTAAACAGGATTGGAATCATATTCCGGAATGCCTGTGGCAACACGACATTACCCATCATCTGCCAATAGTTCATACCCAGTGCATAACCGGCGGACACCTGTCCGCGTGGAATCGACTGTATGCCGGATCGCATGATTTCGCAATAATACGCGGCTTCGAACAAGATGAAAGTCACGAGTGCGGAGGAAAATGCATCGACCTGAATCGGTTGGGAAGCGCCGGTAATCCAGGCGCCGATAAATGGCATCAGGAAATAGAACCAGAAAATCACCAACACCAAAGGTACCGAGCGGATCAGGTTAACGTAGCTGGTGGCTATGAACGAGATCGTTTTGCTGTGCGACAATCGCATCATCGCGAGGATGGTGCCGAAGAAAATACCGCCAATCATCGCCGAGATTGTCAGCATCAGCGTGAACTTCATACCGGTCGTAAAGAGATATACCCATGATCGCTGGATTACATCAAAGTCAAAATTCGCAAACATGATTAATGACCTCCCGTGCTGGCGCTACCGGAGGTAATGAAACCCGGGACCGCTGTTTTCTTCTCTAAAAACCGCGCCAATAACAACGCCAGGCTAGAGATAATGATGTAAATGACCGTGGCGCCGGTGAGGGACTCGAAAGTTTGGAAAGTGAATTCACGCATCGAATAAGTGGCGGCGGTCAGTTCAACCAGGCCGATAGTCAATGCTACCGAACTATTTTTGATGATGGCTGCAAACTCGTTAGTGAGCGCCGGTACGATGATGCGGAAAGCCATTGGTAACAACACAAACCGATAAGTTTGTGGGAGTGTCAACCCGAGTGCTGTGCCAGCGAGCTTTTGGCCGCGTGGCAATGCATGGATTCCTGCAGAAACCTGGACAGCAACGCGAGACGACGTAAAAAATCCCAGCGCGAGAAATGCGGTGATAAAAGACGCATTCGGTAAACTTTTAAGCCAATCACCTAATCCGGTCGGCACCAGCTCTGGCATCACGTAATACCATAAGAACATCTGTACCAATAGAGGAATATTACGGAATAGTTCTACATAGCCATTGGCGATACGCACTGCCCATTTATTCGGCATCGTGCGGATCGTACCGACTACGGTACCAATCACAAGCGCCATAATCCACGCCAAAGCAGATAGTGCGAGCGTCCACTTCAACCCGACCAGCAGGGTTTGCATGTAGGTGCTGACACCATCGGGAGACATTTGCCAGAAAATGTTCCAGTTCCAGTTGTAATGCATATTGAGTCCCTCTATTACAAGCCATTAATACCAATAGCAATGCCGGCATTAAAAATTATTTGTGCACTACAGCAACTTCGTTTTCGAAAACAAAACGGGAGGCTTTCGCCCCCCATTTTGCTTAAGATGTGCGCATCTTATTTTTTCTTGGAAGATTCTTTTTGGGCTTCCGGCACTACTGCATAAACTGATGGATCGCCCGAATCTGTTGGCTTGGCAAATGCTGCTTTCAGTTCTGGACTCATCGGAATGTTTAGCGTGATTCCCTTAGGTGGAATCGGTGACAAGAACCATTTAGCGTAGATTTTATTGATTTCGCCTGATTTATAGACATTGGTCAACGCGGTATCGACTGCCTTTTTGAAGGGCAAATCACCAGAGCGCTCAATGATGCCGTATGGCTCAACTGACAGTGCTTCAGCAGTAATCGAATAGTCAGTTGGCTTCTTCGAGCTGGCAGCCAGTGATGACAGCAAAATATCATCCATCGCAAAGGCAACCGCACGGCCAGTCTCAACCATCAGAAACGCTTCGGCATGATCTTTAGCCGCCAAAATGTTCATACCCAGTTTGCGCTCGGCGTTTAGTTCGGTGATTTGTTTCAGGTTCGAGGTACCGGAAGTCGATACAATCGTCTTGCCCTTCAAATCATCAAGCTTGGTGATGTTGGACGTTTTTTTGGCCAACAAACGATTTGCGGTAACGAACATTGTTGGGGCGAACGATACAACTTTCTGACGTTCCAGATTATTGGTGGCAGAGTCGCAAGACAAGTCGATCGCGCCGTTTGAAATCAGCGGGATACGAGTGGCGGAGGTGACCGGCACCATTTTGACATTTAAGGCAATCATGCCGAGTTGTTTCTGAATAGCGGTTGCTGCCTTCATACACAAATCGATCGAGTAACCCTGGTACGACTGTTTGTCATCCAGGTATGAAAATGGAATTGAGGAATCGCGGACACCTAATGTGATAGTCCCGGTATCCTTGATCTTTTTAAGTGTACCGGTCAGTTCTTGCGCCTGAGCCGCACCAGCAATCACACCAACACTGATTAACGCAACGATTAACTTTGATACCTTCATAACGACTCCCCGGAAAATAATTGTTTAGTTTAACAAAATCAACACCGCAAAAGAAAAACTTTATCCATCCTTCTACCAACGCAATACGTAATTGAGTCTTTTACTTAGATAACGTATTGCGCCTCACCACTTTGCCCCCTCAACAACGCCGCCAATCTGGCGATTGACGGGAAAAATTCCATCCGGTGCCTCAATCCCCTACCTTATCCGATGGAAACCGCAATGATTCCCTCAACAAATAGCCCATTGGCATATTCAGGTTTATATTATTTTTTGCGGCTATCGGACTTAAAAACCACTTTTGATACAGCTTCTTGAACTCCCCATCCTGAATCATTCTGGCCACCGCATGATCCACTACTGATTTAAAAGCAGGATCATCCTTCGGCAACATGATTGCGTAAGCCTCTGTACTCAACGGATCACCGACCACTTTATAGGCAATCGGATTCTTGGATTCCGCACGCAGGCCATACAGCAACACATCGTCCATTACAAATGCATCGACCGACTTGTTTTCCACCATACCGAAGGAGTCCTCATGCCCGTTACCTTCTTTTAAAACGATATTGAGTGACCTGACCTGACCACGGTCCGTCAACGTTTTTATACTTGTCGTCCCCTTGGTGGTCGCAACGGTCTTATTGCGCAGGTCCGGCCAATTGGTGATCCCCGAGTCAGTATTCACGATCATACGTATTCCAGCAATAAAATGCGCAATCGTAAACGCTACATGCTTGCGTCTTTCTGGCGTGTTCGTGGTTGAACCGCATTCAAGATCTGCTTTGCCGCTCTCGACGACCTGAATTCGCGTAGAGGAGGTGACGGGGACATACGCGATTGCTAGCTGCGACAACTTCAATTGCTGCTTTACCGCTTCCGCGATTTTCAAACATAAATCAATGGAATATCCAACCGGCTGCTTATTCTGGTCCAGAAACGAAAATGGCAATAAGGCATCACGATAAGCGATCGTGATCGTTTTTGTGTCACGAATCTTGTCTAAAGCTTCTGAGCGCGCATTAATGGATGCCGTACTAACGAGCAACCCGGTTAGTAACAACGCCACACTCTTGAAATGACCCGACCCGTTAAGGCAATTCGTCCGTATAACGCCAGCGTTAGCCTTACTTTCCATCATAACTGCACTCTCCCTTAAATGACGCGCTAATACCGGAGCCACGATTGTTACGCAAGATTTAAGCCAGGCATAACCTCCGTGTACAACGATGTCGAATTGATTTCCTGCGCTCGCTCACCAACGGTTGCTAGCAGCGCCACGGTGTCATAAATACTGCCAGACATCGGCGGTATCGAAACACTCTCCATCCTCCTGGTAGCGATTATCGATCTGATAACGCCCCAAAAAGATGCGCGCAAGAAATAGACGACTATAGCGCATCCTCAATCAAGGATACAAGCCACGCATTTCACGCGCTTGCAAAACGCGCGTACACGCCATAATAAATGCCGCTGTCCTCAGTGATACTTTTTTCTCCTCTGCCAGTTGCCACACCGAAGTGAAGGCTTCTCGCATGATGCGGGTAAGGCGTAAGTTGATTTCATCTTCGGTCCAGAAGAAACTGGAAAAATCCTGCACCCATTCAAAATAACTCACAGTGACACCACCCGCATTGGCGATAACATCCGGCACGATTAAAACGCCCTTGTCGTGCAAAATATCATCAGCAGCCGGGGTGGTTGGTCCATTCGCGCCTTCTAAAATAATCTTGGCACGAATAGTATGCGCTGTATCGACGTTGATTTGCTGCTCTAACGCTGCGGGAATCAAAATGTCACAATCGGTCGCCCAAAAGAGCGCCCGATCAGAAATTTCTTCGCCACCTGAAAATCCAGCGACGCTACCAGTCTTCAGTACGTAATCTTGCAATGCAACGACATCCAGACCGTTTTCACGCACGACGGTGCTCATGTGATCCTGTACCGCAACGACTTTCGCGCCAGCCTCTGAAAACAGTCGGGCAGCGATCCCGCCGACGTTACCGAAACCCTGCACAGCAACGCGCGCGCCCTTGATATCCAGACCGCGCTTGGCGGCAGCTTCGCAACCGACCACAAAAACCCCGCGACCGGTGGCTTCACGCCGCCCCAGGCTGCCCCCTAAAGAGATTGGTTTGCCTGTGACGACGCCGGAAGCAGTGCTTCCCTGGTTCATGGAGTATGTGTCCATCATCCATGCCATGATCTGTTCGTTGGTGTTAACGTCTGGCGCGGGAATATCTTTATTTGGGCCAATAATGATGTTGATTTCGCTGGTATAACGACGCGTCATTCGCTGTAACTCTCCGGGCGAAAGCGTCTTCGGATCAACGCGAATGCCGCCTTTGGCACCGCCGTAAGGCACGTTGACCGCAGCATTTTTAACCGTCATCCATGCGGATAATGCCATCACTTCAGACAATGTTACGTCCTGATGGAAACGCACTCCGCCTTTTCCTGGACCACGCGAAGTATTGTGCTGCACCCGATAACCTTCAAAATGGGCGATGGTGCCGTTGTCGCGTTCGATCGGTACGTCGACGATCAAGATACGCTTGGGGCGTTTCATGGTTTCGACCCAACGCGCCAGGGAACCTAAGTAAGGTGTGACACGATCGATTTGTTCAAGATAATCTCCCCATGGGCCAATGCCATGAGTGGATAAATAAGAAGGAACTTCATGTTGGATAGACATTTGGATACGCGCTCCGTAGGTTGCAATAAGGTGCAAATTGGGTGAGGCAAGGCGGGATAACAGCCTGACTAAACTCGCAGCGAATCGTAAAACATTGGGGCGCTTCCATTCCAATGCTTTGTATGCATGCCGTTATGCATTTTTTGCATGGATGTTGTTTGGCCTGGGTAGTGCTCCTGTCAAGCGCGGCTTCTTTCCCGGTCTTTCGCGAAAGTAATCCAGACGGCGTTTATGCCACCTAAGCTGAGGGTGCTGCTCGGATCGCTTCTCCGGCACAGGGCGCAAATCCGTGACAAGGCCACGATGCGATAGCCCCGATTTTATTTTTTGGCGTGGCTGGCTGTGGGGCCGTTTATTTTACTTTTTAGTTTATCCGTGACCTGCCTGATTTTGGTTGCAGGAGCCCGTGACTCTTGCTGTTGCAACAGATAGGCCCATAGCCGGGCCACCACCGGCTTACCCGGTCGCTGTGCGGTTGGACGCTCGCGATACAGGCGAATTTCCATGGTGGCCTCCCATTCGGTGGCGCTATCGTCCACGCGCGCCAATTGCTTTAATTTGACTTCACGCGTCACCGCAGATTCGGGCAAAAAAGCCACGCCATGGCCTTCTAGCGCCATCATTTTCAAGCCTTCGGCCATGTCAGTTTCATAACGCTTCTCCAGATGCAACGGCTTCTTTGCATCGGCTAATATCAGCTCCACCATACGTCCGAGATACGCGTTACTGGTATAAGACAAGAAAGGTAACGGGGCTGCGCTGGTACCAGGGAACAAATGATCCGGCTCTCCGGCTTTGTTGCAGTGGGCGTAAGCGCGCAATACCTCACTGCCCAGGGTCAACATGTCATAACGGCCAGAATCAAGTTGCACCGGTTGGCGCGGATGGTGATAGCACAACAGTAAATCGCACCCGCCATCGACCATCGTCATCACAGCATCATGCACATTAAGCGCGATCAGACGCGTGGTGAGGGGGCCGAAATCGGTCTCTAATAAGCGAATCCAGCGCGGCATATACGTTAACGACAACGTATGCGGGACAGCAAAATCAACCGTGCTCAATCCCGTCGGACGTTTACCGCGCATCAACGCGCGCGCATTGTTAATTTGTCCGAGCATTTCCATCGCCTGCTCGTAAAATACTTCTCCCGAAGGCGTTAAACGCGTGGGATACGAAGTGCGATCAATCAGATCCGCGCCAAGCCACGCTTCAAGCGATTGTATTCTGCGCGAAAACGCCGGCTGCGTGACGTGACGCAGTTCTGCCGAACGGCTGAAACTATGCGTTTCTGCCAACGAAATAAAGTCTTCTAACCATTTGCTTTCCATCCCGCTATCGTAACGCGAAGTCAGCGTTCAGAGGGCCTATTGCTGGCCAAAAAATATCAAATGATGGCCATAAATTGAATGTACCGTGGAATTGGCTCATTCGGATAGCGGCATCCGGGCGCAATATTATGCCAGCGAACCGATCAACGCTTTCCCCCCCCTCGCCCATCGGCGGCCAAAGCTGACATCAAACTTCAGCAAAGGGCATCTGCGGAATCGAGGAGGATGCAACGGCTGCGGCCTCTTCAGGATTGGCCTGCTGACGCGCCCACATTTGTGCATACGCGCCATTCGCTGCCAATAGTTGACCGTGCGTGCCACGCTCGATAATGCGACCATGATCCAGCACCAAAATTTGTTCGGCATCGGCAATCGTCGACAACCGATGTGCGATGACCAGGGTGGTCCTGTTTTTTGCTATTTCTTTTAATTGCGTCTGGATTGCCTGTTCAGATTTGGAATCCAATGCTGACGTGGCTTCATCGAAAATTAGCAGCGCCGGATCTTTTAGCAAAGTACGCGCAATCGCCACGCGTTGCTTTTCTCCGCCGGACAATTTCAATCCGCGTTCGCCCACCATGGACGCATAGCCAGCCGGTAAAGACTCAATGAAATCGTGAATATGCGCAGCCTTCGCCACTGCAATAATTTGGGCTTTGCTGGCATTCGGCATGCCGTAAGCAATGTTGTACTCTATGCTGTCATTAAATAAGACTGTGTCTTGCGGCACGATGCCAATGGCCTGACGTAAAGACGTTTGCGTAATGGCGCGCAAATCCTGCCCGTCGATGGTAATTTTTCCCTGATCGATATCGTAAAAGCGGAATAGAAGGCGAGATAACGTCGACTTGCCCGAGCCGCTGTGACCGACGACCGCAGTGGTGGTACCGGCAGCGATCGTAAAGTCAACATCGAACAAAATTTGCCGATTGCTTTCATAACTAAAATCAACATGCGAAAAATGGACCTGCGCGCCGCTGGTGAAAAGCGGCATGGCATCAGGTGAATCGGCAATTTCACGGTTCTCATCCAGCAGCGAAAACAGGCGCTCCATATCGGCCAGACTTTGTTTAATCTCACGATAAATGACACCCAAAAAATTGAGGGGTATATATAACTGGATCATGAATGAATTCACCAGGACCAAATCCCCCAACGTCATTTTTCCGTCAATGACACCCTGCGTTGCACGCCACAAGATCAACGTCACAGCGATGGCAATAATCAACGACTGCCCGGTGTTGAGCAACGATAACGAGGTCTGCGATTTCACTGCCGCGGTTTCATAATCACGCAACCCGTCATCGTATCGCTTGGCCTCGTAGGCTTCATTGCCAAAATATTTGACGGTTTCGTAATTGATCAGAGAGTCGATCGCTTTGGTATTGGCTTTCGAATCAAGCGCATTCATGGTGCGGCGGAAATGCGTGCGCCATTCCGTCACTACGACGGTAAAAGCAATATAAATGATCAGGGCGCCGCCAGTGATCACAGTGAACCAGATATCGTAATGAATTGCGAGATAACTCAGCACTAGCGTAATTTCCACCAGCGTCGGCAAGATGCTAAATAAGGTGTATGAAACCAGCGATGATATGCCTCGCGTACCGCGTTCAATATCACGCGTCATTCCACCTGTTTGCCGGTTTAAATGGAAGCGTAAGGACAATGCATGTAAATGTCTGAACACCTGCAGGGCAATGGTCCGCACCGCACGTTGGGTCACTCGCGCAAAAACAAATTCGCGCAACTCAGTAAACAATGTTGTACTGAGTCGTAACGCGCCATAAGCTGCCAGGATGCCAAGCGGTAAAACCAGCATAGCCTGGGGATGCAATGCTGTGATAGTCATGCTATCCACTAGTCGCTTAAGGACCAGGGGGACGCCAACGTTTGCCATTTTGGCACCCACCAAAAACAATAGCGCCAACGAAACACGCCATTTGTACGTCCATAAATAGGGTATCAACGTTTTTAAGGTAGACCAGTCACTCCGTTTAGGAGCAGGCGCGGATGCCGGATTAGCGACATCTGGAGAAGGAGAAGAGTAACGACGCATGGATGGAATCTAGAGGAATAGTTTATGCTACAGGTCAATCAACCATTGTAGCCGTTAAGGATTAAAGGATTACCAACATGACTGAACAAATTAACGACCAAACCTTGGGTGAATTACCAGTTGGTAAAATGCCCCAACTGCGCGTGATGCCTATGCCGAGCGACGCCAACGTTTATGGCGACGTCTTCGGTGGTTGGATTATGGCGCAAGTGGACGTTGCCGGCTCATTGCCAGCGACTCGACGCGCCAATGGCCGCGTGGCAACCATCGCAGTGAATTCATTTGTTTTCAAAAACCCTGTGTTTGTGGGCGATCTGTTGTCGTTTTATGCGGACATCGTCAAAGTCGGCAATACATCAATTACCGTCTATGTAGAAGTCTACGCCGAACGCAACCGTCTGCAAGCAGAGACAGTGAAAGTGACCGAAGCAACGTTAACCTATGTTGCGACCGATCCAAGTCGCAAACCACGGCAGATCCCCAAATTGGATACATTGGGTTAAGTCGACTAAGCAGTCAAAACAGGCTAAATGGGCGCAAATACAGGCCGTGCAGGTAAATTAGCAGCAGTGAAGCCAGCCTTGGCTTTACTGCCCATGATAACTCCCCAGCTCGCGCGAAATAGCCGCGGCCGCCTGTTTTACAATGGGAATTAAGGCCTGCATCCGCTTGTGCGGCATGTAAGGTAGTGTGCTCGACACACTGATAGCGGCAACGATCGTATGACTGGCGTCACGAATCGGTGCCGCCACGCAACGGATCGACGGTTCGTTGTCTTCCAGATCAAAGGAAAAATCTCCCTTTGCGTATTGCTGCATTTGCGCAAGAAATTCGCTCCAGCTGCCTTTTTTCAACAATTTAGCGCTGTCGACGGTATTTGCAAACGACCGTTTCTCGTACAGCTCTTTCCAGCCGTCTTCAGCTAACCCTAGCATCAACGCTTTCCCGACCCCGGTGGTCGCTATCGGCATTCGATGACCAACCCGCGATCGCATCTCCAGGCCCTTCTTACCGGAAATTTTATCCAGATAAAGAACATCATCCGCATCCTTTATGGCGAGATGAATAGTGTCATTCGTTTGCTCTGCCAGCGATTCCAGATAAGGTCGCGCCACGACAGAAAGCGACACCTCTTCGCGCGCTTGAAACCCTAATTCAATTAGCTTCGGCCCAAGCACGTACCCGGTAATCGGACTAAAGCGTAAATATCGCTCCTGCACCAGGCAACTGGCAAGTCTGTGCGTCGTACTGCGAGTGGTTCCGACCGCACTGGCGATGTCCATCAAATCACGTGCGCCCGTTGCTACCGCCTGTACCACGGCCAGACCGCGCGTCAAGGTTTGCGTACCGGTGGGATTACTTTCAACTACTCCGGTTGGCTTGGTCATATTCAACACTTTCTTTTTTTATTCGGTATTAGACGGTCACGAACCGACATCCGAGGCACATTGCAGGCGATAAATGATAGAAATCTAAGGCGTATTTTACACAAATAAAGCCACAAATCCCACATATTGGGACTTAGTTTCATATATTGACAAAATAAATGCGAAGGGCTAGAGTGCGATAACTGGTGAACTGCTCGTGACCTGCTGCAAGTTAACAGCAAGTCCGTTATCTGAACACGGTTTAACCGCCTTGTCGCTTTGCCATAAATAACCGACCACCAACCCACGATAATGCCGCAGGTACCGGGAAAGAAAAACTCATGAATCAAACCCAATTAATCGCATTGGACTGGGGCACCTCGTCGTTACGCGCATATCGCATCGGTCAGCATGGTGTGGTACTGGAACAACGCGCGCTTTCCACCGGGATTATGCATTTACCGAATGTCACGCCCGCCGAGCAACAAGCGCTAGGCGACAAGGCTGGCTTCGAACTGGCTTTCCAACAAGCTTGCGGCGACTGGTTAGGCGACGCACCGCAATCGCCGGTCATCGCTTGCGGCATGATCGGCAGCATGCAAGGCTGGTGCGAAGCACCTTACTTGCCGACGCCTATTACTATCAATCAGATCGGCAAGACCTTGAAAGCGGTCCAAACCGTCAGCGGGTTCACCGTCCATATTGTTCCCGGCCTGGTACAACACTCTACCTTGCCAAATGTGATGCGCGGCGAAGAAACTCAGGTGATCGGCGCATTGGCCATCGCAGCTGAAAAACGCGGCAAGCATCAACGTGGGGTTGACGATGTATTGATTGGCTTGCCGGGCACGCATTCAAAATGGGTACGCGTCCATCAGCATAGTACGGAGCCCACAATTCAGCATTTCGACACGTTCATGACCGGCGAAGTTTACGCCGCTTTGTGTGCACATACTATTTTAGGGCGAACCATGCAAATGGATGCCTCCGTCGATGACGATGACAAAAAAAATGCGCCAAACAATGCGGCTTTTTTGCGCGGCCTGGACGTGGCGCAGACGGTGGCCGGACGGGCCGGCGTGCTGTCTACAATCTTCAGTTCCCGGACCTTGGGATTGACCGGTGTGCTGAATGGTGCCGGTCAACGCGAATACCTTTCAGGGCTATTAATCGGCCATGAAATCGCAGTATTGCGGGGTTCGCTGGAAGAGTTGCCGCATCCACCACAGCAGATCATTCTGGTGGGCGATGCCGCTCTATGTGCGCGCTATAAGACGGCATTGGAGGTCTATGATATTGGCAGCGGTGCCACCGCGACAGTGCAAGCGACGGAACGCGGATTATGGATGTTGGCCGCCCAGGCTGGATTGGTGTCCGTTAGCACAACAGCTTGATGCAGCGCAGCCTAAAGATGCCCGATGAAAAAGAAATACCGATAGAACTTGTGGCTCCATTTAAGGAAAACCGGATGTTAAAAAATGCGATGAAACAATGCGGCATGATCGCGATTTTACGCGGCATCCAGCCTGGCGAAGTCGGCGCGATTGGCGCAGCGCTTTACGACGCGGGATTTCGTATTATCGAAGTGCCGCTAAACTCCCCGGAGCCGTATGAAAGTATTCGCCGGTTACGGTCAACCGTGGCCGCTGATTGCGTTGTGGGCGCTGGGACAGTATTAACCGAAAAACAGGTGATGGAAGTAAAAGATGCGGGTGGTGAAATCATCGTCATGCCGCACAGCGATCCCATCATTATTGGCGCTGCAAAGCACGCCGGACTTGCCTGTGCCCCCGGTGTTGCCACTGTCACCGAGGCGTTTTCGGCGCTGGCGGCCGGTGCGGATATCCTCAAAATGTTTCCGGCCGAACAGCTCGGGCCGATGGTCGTAAAAGCCTGGCGCGCCGTGATTCCGGCGAATGTTGCGTTAATTCCGGTAGGCGGGATTACACCAGAAAATATGGCAAATTTTATCGCTGCCGGCGCATCCGGATTCGGGCTCGGATCAGCTCTTTATAAGCCTGGTATGGATGCCGAACAGGTACGACTAAATGCTGAAAAATTTATTGCCGCATGGCGCACCTTCGCTTAGGCACCAAACAAGACAGCACGCAAAAGAATACGGAGATGACTGCATGAAAATCACGAAACTTACTACTTACATTGTGCCGCCGCGGTGGTGCTTTCTAAAAATCGAAACCGATGAAGGTGTAGTTGGATGGGGCGAGCCAGTGGTTGAAGGACGCGCGCATAGCGTCGCGGCTGCGGTGGAAGAGTTATCAGACTATCTGATCGGCAAAGATCCACGCAACATCGAAGATCACTGGACGGTATTGTATCGCGGCGGATTTTATCGCGGCGGCGCCATCCACATGAGTGCGCTGGCGGGTATCGATCAGGCTCTTTGGGATATCAAAGGCAAAGCGCTCGGCGTCTCGGTCAGTCAGCTCTTGGGGGGGCCTGTGCGCGATAGCATCAAAGTGTATTCATGGATCGGTGGTGACCGTCCGGCTGACACCGCGGCGGCGGCTAAAGATGCTGTCGCACGCGGCTTTAGTGCGGTCAAGATGAATGGTACGGAAGAGTTGCAGTTTGTTGACTCGTATGAAAAAGTTGAGGCGATGCTGGCCAATGTCGCAGCGGTTCGCGATGCGGTCGGTCCTCACATCGGCATCGGCGTCGACTTTCACGGTCGCGTTCATAAACCGATGGCAAAAATTCTGATCAAGGAACTTGAACAGTACAAACTGATGTTCATCGAAGAGCCAGTTTTGAGCGAAAACTATGAGGCGTTAAAAGAGCTGGCGCATCTCACCAGCACGCCTATCGCGCTAGGGGAAAGACTTTATTCACGCTGGGACTACAAACGTGTTCTCAGCGAAGGATACGTCGATATCATCCAGCCGGATGTGTCACATGCGGGCGGCATCACAGAAACCCGAAAAATCGCCACTATGGCCGAAGCTTACGATGTCGCCGTCGCGCTGCATTGCCCGCTTGGGCCCATTGCATTGGCAGCATGCTTGCAAGTCGATGCGGTTTCTTATAATGCGTTCATTCAGGAACAAAGTCTCGGCATCCACTACAACGAGAGCAATGATCTGCTCGATTATGTCGTCGATCCGGGGGTCTTCGCTTATAACGAGGGCTATGTCACGATCCCGCAAGGCCCTGGATTGGGAATCGAAATCAATGAGGAGTATGTAAAAGAACGCGCAGCACTTGGGCATCGCTGGCGCAATCCAATCTGGCGCCACAAAGACGGCAGTTTCGCCGAATGGTAACGCTGTTTCGGTATCACGTCTGGCTTTCAGAAAACTAATTAAGATTCAAAAAAATCCCTGAGATGCATCGCGCATCTCAGGGATTTTTTTTACGAAAGACTCAGGGAAAAACGTTTATTCTTAAAAATAACGCACACCGTTTTAGCTGAATCGTAAGCTGATTACAAGTTTATCCGCCCTCTTGCAACTCTTATGCAGCCCTCATGCAGCTTTCTTTTGCTCTACTTTTTCGTCACGCAATTCACGACGCAAAATTTTTCCAACGTTGGTCTTCGGTAACTCACTCCGAAACTCAATATATTTAGGGCGCTTGTAACCGGTTAATTGCTCTTTGCAGTACGCCATCAACTCTTCCGAAGTCAGCGAAGGATCTTTACGTACGACGAAGAGTTTGACGACTTCGCCCGCGTGCTCGTCCGGCACACCAATACATGCACACTCCAATACACCAGGATGTTCAGCAACGACGCCCTCTACCTCGTTCGGATAAACATTGAAGCCAGAAACCAGAATCATGTCTTTTTTACGATCAACAATTTTGGTGTAACCACGTTCGTCCATGACACCAATATCGCCAGATTTGAAAAAGCCATCTGGCGTCATGACCGAGGCGGTCTCGGCCGGGCGATTCCAATACCCCATCATGACTTGCGGCCCGCGAATGGCGATCTCACCAGCCTGCCCCAAGGCGACCGGATTTCCTGCGTCATCCAGTATCGCGATCTCAGTCGAAGGTATGGGTAATCCTATGCTGCCGTTATAGGCCGCAATTGTAGGAGGATTGGCGCAGGCAATGGGTGATGTTTCCGAAAGCCCGTAGCCTTCGATGATCGGGCAGCCGGTCGCGGCCATCCACTTGTCTGCTACTGCTTTTTGTACTGCCATTCCGCCGCCAACACACACTCGATAACTTGAACAATCCAATTTTGAAAAATCAGGATGATTCACCAGCGCGTTATATAACGTGTTTACTGCCGGGAACGTATTGATTTGATACTTGGATAACTCCTTGATCAGGCCTGCGATGTCGCGGGGATTCGGGATCAGCAAATTTAGCGCGCCCACTCGCATACCGAATACGCCGCAGATGGTCAATGCAAAGATATGATAAAGCGGCAAGGCGCAGACAAACACCAGTTGTTCAATTTTTGGACCTTTATCCAAGCCGGGCGAAAGCCAGGCCTCTGCTTGCAATACATTGGCAATCACGTTCCGATGAGACAGCATCGCCCCCTTGGAGACACCGGTTGTGCCACCGGTATATTGTAGAAAGGCGACATCCTCTTGCGTCGTTGCTATCGGCTTAAGGATCATTGACGAGGCTTCTGACAACAATCGCTTGAAGGGGGTGGAGCCAGGCAATAAAAACTCGGGCACCATTTTTTTTACGTGTCGCACCACCAGATTGACCATCAACCCTTTGGCGCCCATCAAGTCGCCCATCGTCGCGACGACGACATGTTTGATCTTGGTGCGAGTCAGAACCTGTTGTAAGGTGGTGGCAAAGTTCTCAAGAACAAATATCGCTTCTGCGCCAGAGTCATTTAACTGATGCTCCAACTCACGCGGGGTGTACAGAGGATTGACGTTAACCACGACGTATCCTGCCCGCAGAATAGCTGCGATAACGACAGGATATTGCAAAATGTTGGGCATCATAATCGCGACCCGCGCGCCTTTTTGCATCCCCCTGCTTTGCAACCATGCCGCCACTTTTTTCGATAACTGATCTACTTCAGCATAGGTCAGATACTTGCCCATGCAAACAAAAGCGTTCCGTGCGCCATATTTTTGAAATGCTTCCTCAAGCAAATGCACCAACGAACGATAGGGAGTGCAATCAATTTCCGCTGGAACGCCTTCGGGGTACGATTTAAGCCAAAATTTATCCATGGTTTACCTTTTGTCTCTCGTTATTATTGATGCAACCTTATAAAACTGAGGAGCTGCCAACCTCGACATAGCGACTCCCTGAATGCGACCAAGCCGCTGAAATCGATGGCGGTTTTATAAGATGCCGATAAAAAATTGAATGATCTTTAAATCAATGCGCCGGACACAAAAAAAGCACGATTGTTTTATTCTAACGTGATGCTATCGGGCATAGGGCGCACTTGCAAGTGTTTTGAAGCATATTGGAGTAAATCCTCAGCAGTGGAAATCAGGCGAACATGCATAAATGTGTCGCTCTCGGCGGTAACCTGGCTCCCCATCCCTTTATTGGCGGTCGATCGCGCTGGTGCTAAGTTTTGACGATGCCAAGGCCAACGCATTTAACTGGCGTCGTCGTTCCTCTTCGGGTAATAACGCTAACTTTCGAACCGCAGCATAGAACTGTGTGAAATTTTGTTGCTGAACCAACAACGCTCGGAATCCGGGTTCAAGCGCGTAGTACGTGTCGATTATTGCCAAATGTGCATTAGACAACGGCTCGGCAAACCAACGGTCATACCCTGAGTAGCCGCCCCAATGCACTTTCAAGATTTGGTAGTCGTTCTGAAGTGCTACGAAAATATGCGCCTTCTTTTCCAGTTTTACGGTGTCGCTCAGGTGGCTCGCATAGACGTCAGACAATTGCTCGCGATACTTCAACAGCAACGCTAAAAATTCGGATTTGCGACCCTCATATTCCGCATAAATACGGCGTTTTTTGTCATCACCATTCGCGAGCAGCCATTTCTCCGCACCGACTTCTTCTATGGTGGTGGCAAATGCCTCATTGAAATCGGTATCACCTTTTAAATAGAATAATTGGTGCGTCAATTCATGGAAGATTAACCGGGCTAATTCAGCGTCCGGATAGTTAATAAAGGTCGACATCACCGGATCGTTGAACCAACCCAAAGTGGAATAGGCTGGCACACCCAGCACCTGAACATCGTAACCTTCACGGCGGAGTTGCGCGCCGTATTGTTGCGCATTTTGTTGATCATAATAACCGCGGTAGGATACACAGCCTGCGATTGGGAAGCACCATTGTTTGGGCGTCAGTGATAAAGCGGGTGTGGCCACGACGTTCCACAGTACAAACTTTCGCTGTAAATCTACATAATTGCGATAACTGCCATTATCCGGCAAGCCCAAATCAGTTACTGCAAACTGGCGAATGCCTTTGATGGTTCGCAATCGCGACTTTAACTTTTCGCTGGCGTTCGGGTCGTCGAGCCAGACAAGAATGGGGCGTGCATCGGCGAGCAACGAAAGCTCTCCATGTACCGCTTGCGCGTAATAACCGACCTGTGCGCAAGCACTCATCATTAAAGAGATGAACAATACCAGTAACAACCTTGCCGGATAGCGTGCGATTGAAAGGGATGCCGGCTTCATCGTAGTCATCTGAAACCCTCCTCCAATTACATCCAATAGCAAAGCTAGTAAATATCAAAAAAGGGGCCGCAATGACGTCTTGACTAAGCCCCATCGCGATTAAATTACATTGCCTCAACTTCCACCAACACGTCGTAAAACGTTGGCGCTCGCCCCATGTCGGTTAAACGCTGGCTCGTCACTTCGTTGGCATTTTTTCCGTCGGGGGCAAATTTTTTCCACCAGATGGACAGACCAACTACCAGGCCAACCCGGGCCTTATCTGTGACCCGAACCATGGCAATAAAAGTGCCGCGATCGTTATAGATTCGCACCGTGTCACCGGTGCTGATTCCGCGTTGCAGCGCGTCAGCCGGGTGCATATCGAGATGCGGCTCGCCCTCCGTGTCACGCAAACTTTGGACGTTTACAAAACTGGAATTCAGGAAATTACGGGCCGGCGGCGAAATCATCGCTAGCGGATATTTCGCTGCCAATACTGGATTGCTGGCGACCGATTCATAAGGCGGAATATAGGTCGGGAGTGGATCGAGTCCGTCCGTTAACATGCTGGCGCTGAAGAACTCACATTTGCCAGATGGGGTTGGGAAACCACCTCCGGAAAATGGCGCATCGGGTGCATTCAATTTTTGCCATCCCTTCTGTTTCAATGCATCCCAATCGAAATGGATGGCGCGTTCATTCCGACGATCGAAAGCTTGTGCAGCAATCGCATCATCGGTTTCTTTGAAACAGTCATCGTCGAACCCCAGCCGCGCTGCCAGCAAGCGAAATATTTCGGTGTTGGGTTTTGCCTCGCCTAACGGTGCAATCGCCGGATTGTTCGCCAGCATGTACAAGTGGCCGTAAGAGGAGTGCACGTCTGCGTGTTCTAGCTGAGTCGTTGCCGGCAAAAGGATGTCGGCGTAATCTGCAGTGTCCGTCTGAAAATGTTCCAGCACCACGGTAAAGAGGTCATCGCGGGCAAAGCCTTGTGCGACCGTTCCCGATTGTGGTGCCACCGCCACCGGGTTCGCATTATAGACAATGATTGCTTCGATTTTAGAGCCGAAATCAGCCGATGTTTCCCGCAACAAATCGTCGCCAATCGTGCTCATGTTAATCGTGCGCAGACGGCCCTTGTGATGCTTCAAAAGATCAGGCCGTTGCAAGGCGTGCAGATTTTTTGGAAAACTATCCGAGGTAGATAGCTGCACACCGCCAGCGGCATTTCGCCACGCACCGACCAGCGCTGGCAGGCAGGCGATATTACGGACAGCCATACCGCCGCCCCGCACCCGCTGCAGGCCATAGTTAACCCGGATGGCAACACCTTCTCCCGCGAGTGCAGCAACGCCGTAATCACGCGCCAGTTGAATCACTTCGGTGGCGCTAATCCCGCACACCTCTGCGACCCTTGCTGGCGGCCATTCGAGCGCGCGCTCCTTGAGCTTATCGAAGCCCAGGGTATGCTCTGCAATATAGGCATGGTCCAGCAAATTCTCCACAATCAGAACATGCATCATTCCAAGCGCCAGCGCTGCATCGGTTCCCGGCAGCAAAGCAATATGTTGATGGCATTTTTCTGCCGTTAGCGAACGGTACGGATCAATCGCGATCAGCTTGGCGCCCTGACGTTTCGCGGACTGTATGCGCATCCATAAATGCAGATTGGAAGCAATAGGATTACCGCCCCAAATCACAATCAGTTTGGCATTTTGAAATTGCTCGAGGTCCGTTCCGATGCGTGCACCAATCGTATATTTGTAACCGGTGCCGCCAGCCGCCGCGCAGATGGTACGGTCCAGCAGGGATGCCCCTATCCGGTTAAAAAACCGCATCGACATTGATTCACTTTGAACCAGTCCCATGGTGCCTGCGTAGCTGTAAGGCAGTATCGCCTGCGGATCACGCGCTGCGATTTCGCCCAATCGGGCGGCGATGGTGCCTAAGGCTTCATCCCAACTGATACGGATAAACTTGCCCTCTCCTTTGGCACCGACCCGCTTCATTGGGTGCAGCAATCGATCTTTGTGATAGGTCCGTTCGGTGTACCGCGAGACCTTGGTGCACAGTACACCAGCGGTACTTGGATGATCGGGATCTCCGCGCACCTCAGTGGCCACGCCGTCCTGAACAGTCACCAGCAGTGCACAGGTATCGGGGCAATCATGCGGACAGGCCCCGCGAAAAGTAGTTGTAGTCATGATCTCTTGAGGCCAATCGTTTATTAAACTGCGGCCTGGCCGCGAATATCTACTTCATTGAAATTGGAGCAACCGGATCAATCAGGCGCATCATGAAGGCTTCACATTGTGCGACCTGTTCAAGAGCGACGAATTCATTCGGACGATGGGCCTGTTCGATATTGCCAGGACCGCACACAACCGTTGGAATACCCGCGCGCTGAAAGAGGCCCGCTTCGGTCCCGTACGAGACCGCACCGGTGGTGGTGTTGCGCGACAATGAAGCCGCTAGCTGCACGATGGCATCATGTTCTTTGGTATTGAGGCCCGGCGCGGATGCCAGCCATTCAAAGGCAATTTTTGCATTTGGTTCAATCCGCTGCATTTCGGGCAAAAGATTCGCGGCAAAGTCCTGCACTTCCTGATACAACCGACCAGCGTCAACTCCAGGCATGGTGCGCGCTTCAAAATCGAAAGCGCATTCTTTAGGAACGATATTCGACGCCAGACCGCCGCGTATCAAACCGGTTTGCATGGTTGTGTACGGCACCGTGAATCCATAATCTCGGGTCTCGAGTTGTGCAAAACGGTCAGCCATTTGCCGAATATAAACGATGATCCGCGCCGCATATTCGATCGCGTTGACACCCATGGTGGTGTAACTGGAATGTGCTTCGCGTCCAGTGATGCAACAGCGGAATCGGTTGGTTCCTTTGTGCGCGATGATCGGTTGCATTGAGGTCGGCTCACCCACGATGCACCCCGCCGGTTTGAGCCCGAGTTCCTGCAAATCCTTGATGAGGCCCTGCACGCCAATGCACCCTACTTCTTCGTCGTACGATAAGGCAAAATGTAACGGCGCGTCCATATCAGCAGCAAGAAATTTCGGTGCGAGCGCCAGCGCAGTGGCAATATAGCTCTTCATGTCGGCTGACCCACGACCGTATATCAAACCGTCTTTGATGGTCGCTTTGAATGGATCGGTATCCCAGGCCTGTCCCTCCACCGGCACCACATCGGTGTGCCCCGATAGAATCAAACCGGGTTTTTTACCTTGTCCCAAAGTGGCAAACAGATTTGCTTTTTTACCCGTCGCGTCATACGTCAGTCGTGATGTAACCCCTAATCCAGCCAAATAATCGCGGGTCCATTCAATCAAACCTAAATTCGAATCGCGGGACACTGTAGGGAAAGCAATCAGTCGTTCGATCATGGCCAAAACGTCGGCGGATGGCTGAAGCAGTGCTGCGGAAATCGGAGTCGTACTGTTCATGGTGTTCCTTTGGTGATCGCTAATCTTCGACGGCAGCTACGACAGCATGATCGACGGCGCGTGCGAAGGATTAACGCAGGGATGACAAAAGATTGCATAAAGGCATGCAATTTACATGCCTATTTATACAAACTCGTTTACTATATTTAGCGATGCATATACTTTGAACTTAAGAATCTTACCTTTGTTTGGAAGGTTTCGCCTGCAGCGTGCTGAACTGGTCAACTCACAATCGCAAATAACAAGTCATATCACAGGACTCCCGATGATCATCCAAGAAAAAAGCCCCGCATCCGTCGTACCGGACCATCATCCACAAACCTGGCGCGCCGTCATTTCGTCCTCCATTGGCAATGCGCTGGAATGGTTTGATGTACTTATTTATAGCGCATTTGCCGTTACGATAGCCAAGCTATTCTTCCCCACCGCCAATCAGACAGTATCGCTATTAATTACTTTTGCGACCTTTGGTGTTTCGTTTTTTATGCGCCCACTTGGTGCAGTGATACTTGGCGCATACTCAGACCGCGTTGGGCGTAAGGCTGCTTTAACGTTTTCCATCATGCTGATGATGATCGGCACCCTCATGATTGCGATCATGCCGACATATGCCAGCATCGGTTTGTGGGCACCCGCCGGGATTGTGTTAGCGCGATTGATTCAAGGGTTCTCTGCCGGTGGCGAATTTGGTAGTTCAACCGCTTTTCTGGTCGAGCATGCACCACATCGACGCGGATTTTTTTCCAGCTGGCAGGTCGCCAGTCAAGGGCTGAGTATTCTACTGGCAGCCGCTTTTGGCGCAGTGCTGTCATCCCAGTTATCGACTGAACAATTAGAAGGATGGGGATGGCGTTTGCCGTTTTTGTTCGGCTTGCTCATCGGACCGGCCGGCTATTACATCCGCAGAAATCTTGAAGAATCACCAGAATTTGCGGCAGCCAGCGCAACCAGCACGCCATTGAGCGACATTATGACGTTTCAAAAAGAACGTCTTTTGATTGGCACGGGCAGCGTCATCATGGCAACTGTGTCGGTATATCTGGTTATTTACATGCCGACGTACGCGGTAAAACAGCTCGGCATGACGTCAGCGGCTTCATTTAGCGCAACGATCATGGCTGGTGTCATTATGATGTTGTTCTCACCGCTCGTCGGTCATCTTTCGGATAAATACGGCAGGACGCCGTTTATGCTGGCAAGCAGCATCCTGTTTGTCATCCTGACATATCCGTTATTCTCCTATCTGTCGACGCATCCAAGCTTTGTAAATTTACTGGTGGTTCAGGGCATCATTGGCATTTTGATGACGATGTATTTTGCGTCCATGCCCGCACTGCTCTCGGATATCTTTCCGGTCCAAACGCGCGGCACTGGCATGTCGCTTTGCTATAACATTGCCGTTATGATTTTTGGCGGATTTGCGGGCATGACCATCACTTGGTTGATCGCAGCGACGGAGAACAAACTGGCAGTCACTTTTTATGTCATTGCTGGCGCAATTCTCAGTGTGATCGCCACGCTGGCTGCACGCTATAGATTACGTCTACGTTGATTTTTGTTACGAAGATTGCCGTTATCCATAATAGTTTCCGAGAAGTGAATAAAAACTGACTACCGCCGGTACTTGCTTTTGCCAGTATCGGTTTTTTTATATGTTCTAATCTAGCCTTAGACATTACCATCATGTGGAGAAACCATGAAATTGATCGAACCGATTATCAAGTTTCAGTCTGAAATTCAAGCGATCCGGCGCGACTTGCATGCGCATCCAGAGCTTTGTTATAACGAGCAGCGCACCGCTGACGTCGTGGCCGAAAAATTAACGGAATGGAACATTCCAGTGATACGCGGAATGGGCATCACCGGCGTCGTTGGCGTTTTAAAAAAGGGCAGCGGTGAACGCGCCATCGGCCTGCGCGCCGATATGGATGCGCTACCGGTACAAGAATTGAACAAGTTCGCGCACGCCTCCCGCCACGAGGGAAAAATGCACGCATGTGGTCACGACGGTCATACCGCCATGTTGTTAGGCGCTGCGCGCCATTTATCCTTGCATGGTGATTTCGACGGCACCGTTTACCTGATTTTTCAGCCGGCCGAAGAAGGCGGTGCCGGCGCGCAAAGAATGATCGATGACGGGCTATTCGAGCAATGCCCGATGGAAGCAGTATTTGGGATGCATAATTGGCCTGGGATGACTGCCGGACAGTTCGGTGTCACACCTGGGCCGATGATGGCGTCGAGCAATGAGTTTGAAGTCATCGTCAAAGGTAAGGGATCTCATGCGGCACAGCCGCACAAGAGCGTCGATCCCGTAATGATCGCAGTCCAGATCGCCCAAAGCTGGCAAACGATCGTGGCCCGCAACATCAACCCAAACGACTCTGCAGTTTTATCGATCACACAAATACACTCTGGAAGCGCAACCAATGTGATCCCGGATGAAGCGACGTTGATCGGCACAGTACGTACATTTTCAGTTGATGTCCTCGACTTAATCGAAGAACGCATGCGCGACATCGCCCATCACACCGGCGCAGCATTTGGTGCCGAAATAGACTTTCGCTTCCATCGAAATTATCCGCCATTGGTCAATCACCCAAAAGAAACGGCGATCGCTGTCTCGGTAATGCAGGCAATGTCTGGCATCGACAACGTTAATGCAACGGTTGAACCGACAATGGGGGCAGAAGACTTTGCCTTCATGTTGCAGAATAAACCAGGTTGCTACGTCTTTCTCGGTAACGGCTCGGGCGATCATCGCGACGGCGGTCATGGTCTCGGCCCTTGCAATTTACACAATGCAAGCTATGATTTCAACGATGACTTGCTACCGATTGGGGCGAGCTACTGGGTCAATTTAAGCGAAACGTATCTTAAAACTGCTCAATGAGTCATTGGCGTCTGTTAAATCTGGATAGCGTAAAGATTAAAGTAAGGACTAAATCTCCGCGTCGGTGACTTCAATCCAGCAAGATCGGGATCTCGGATGGTTTTATCCTGCGTCGAAGACTGGGACTGGCTTTCAACAACAGGCGGCGAGAGCGTATGGCCAGTGCTGTCGGTGTAGGTTTGCGACACTTCCATTTGCTTATTCAGCAGCAATGTCGATTTTGAACTATTATTTAGGTCCATTACTTAAATGGCTCACGCAGCCGTGCTCTGAGTGACCATTTAAATGCACAGTCCTGGTCGAACATCACCTGCTTCTTATTACCTGCTTCTTATATTTCTTTGTTGAAAGTCTTTATGCAAAAAAAACAAATGGGTTTAAAAATCCTTACGATCGGATGCTTATTCGCCGGTGTACAAGCGGCAAATGCGGTCAACTACACGCCTGACTCTGCTTCTCTTGAGGTTGGTACCGGAAATAAAAGCCAATTTGTTCGCGCAGCGACTCAGTGGGACTGGGGAAGCAGATGGTGGCAATCGAACGGTACTCATATCAGCGGTTACTGGGATTTGAGTTTGGCTGAGTTCCGGGAAAATCAATATCAAAATGTGCCAGGACAGCAGAAAAAATTGACTGATGTGGGCTTCACCCCTGTTTTTCGTTTTGAACGGGACGATAAAAAAGGTTTGTATGCGGAAGCCGGGGTAGGCGTACATCTGATGTCTCACCTATACGATAACAATAGTCGTCGCTTTTCTACCGCATTTGAATTCGGTGATCATATCGGTGCCGGTTATGTATTCAGCAATGGTCTGGATCTGGGCCTGAAGTTGCAGCATTTCTCGAACGGCAGCATCAAGGAGCCAAACAGCGGAGCAAATTTTGCTGTGGTCCGTGCTGCTTATCATTTCTAATCCTGCGTTAACGCCAAGGTAAACTCTTTGACTTGAGCTAGGTTACGGAATTTATCAGTATCAGAAGGTCGCTCCCGGTCGGGTTAGCGGCCTTTTTTGTCTTTTTAAACCTTAGAAATGTGCTGTCGCCCTTAAATAACAGACTTACGGTGCTGGAAGTGTACTTCGGTATTGCAGATTGTTTTGGATTGTTTTGATTTCTGTGGGACAGCATCAATACCAGCGACACAGTTTTTATAAACCGGCGTCGTGAAAATGAAAAAAATTGATCGCATGGTTCAATTTGGCGTTTCCGTATAGGTGCCGTGCTGCAAGATAAGTGCTAAATCGATTCCACCAAGCAAAAACCCTCCCCGATTTCTCGGAGAGGGTTTTCTAATAAGAGCCTGACGATGACCTACTTTCACACTGGTTGCAGCACTATCATCGGCGCAAAGTCGTTTCACGGTCCTGTTCGGGATGGGAAGGGGTGGTACCAACTCGCTATGGTCATCAGGCATAAACTGTAGTGTCATTTGTTCCCAATAGGGCAACAAACAACGCAATCTAGAAGAAGTAAAGGTCTTGTTTCTTGTGCGATGCTGACAAGGGTATGTCGGCACCGCACTGGGTATGATTGCACTTTTCAGGCAAACACATATCTCATTAGCTTACCCACAACCTGCTAAGGTTATAGGGACAAGCCTCACGGGCAATTAGTACTGGTTAGCTTAACGTATTACTACGCTTCCACACCCAGCCTATCAACGTCCTGGTCTCGAACGACCCTTTAGGGGAATCTAGTTCCCGGGAAATATCATCTCAAGGCAAGTTTCCCGCTTAGATGCTTTCAGCGGTTATCTCTTCCGAACTTAGCTACCCGGCAATGCCACTGGCGTGACAACCGGTACACCAGAGGTTCGTCCACTCCGGTCCTCTCGTACTAGGAGCAGCCCCCTTCAAATTTCCAACGCCCACGGCAGATAGGGACCAAACTGTCTCACGACGTTTTAAACCCAGCTCACGTACCACTTTAAATGGCGAACAGCCATACCCTTGGGACCGGCTACAGCCCCAGGATGTGATGAGCCGACATCGAGGTGCCAAACTCCCCCGTCGATATGAACTCTTGGGAGGAATCAGCCTGTTATCCCCAGAGTACCTTTTATCCGTTGAGCGATGGCCCTTCCATACAGAACCACCGGATCACTATGTCCTACTTTCGTACCTGCTCGACTTGTCAGTCTCGCAGTTAAGCACGCTTATGCCATTGCACTAACAGCACGATGTCCGACCGTGCCTAGCGTACCTTCGAACTCCTCCGTTACACTTTGGGAGGAGACCGCCCCAGTCAAACTGCCTACCATGCACTGTCCCCGATCCGGATAACGGACCAAGGTTAGAATCTCAAACAAACCAGGGTGGTATTTCAAGGTTGGCTCCACGCAAACTAGCGTTCACGCTTCAAAGCCTCCCACCTATCCTACACAGATTGGTTCAAAATTCAATGCAAAGCTACAGTAAAGGTTCATGGGGTCTTTCCGTCTAGCCGCGGGTAGATTGCATCATCACAAACATTTCAACTTCGCTGAGTCTCGGGAGGAGACAGTGTGGCCATCGTTACTCCATTCGTGCAGGTCGGAACTTACCCGACAAGGAATTTCGCTACCTTAGGACCGTTATAGTTACGGCCGCCGTTTACTGGGACTTCAATCAAGAGCTTGCACCCCATCATTTAATCTTCCAGCACCGGGCAGGAGTCACACCATATACGTCCACTTTCGTGTTTGCATAGTGCTGTGTTTTTATTAAACAGTCGCAGCCACCTTTTTATTGCAGCCCTTTCACCCTTCTGGCGCGAGCCAGTCAAGCTACCGGGGCGTACCTTATCCCGAAGTTACGGTACAAATTTGCCGAGTTCCTTCTCCCGAGTTCTCTCAAGCGCCTTAGAATACTCATCTCGCCCACCTGTGTCGGTTTGCGGTACGGTCTCGTGTGACTGAAGCTTAGAGGCTTTTCTTGGAACCACTTCCGATTGCTTCACGAATAAATTCGCTCGTCTCAACCCCTTGAATTACGCTGCCGGATTTGCCTAACAGCCTTCTCTGAGCCAAAAACCGACTATTCCAACAGTCGGACAACCTTCCGCGATCCGTCCCCCCATCGCATCACACGACGGTGCAGGAATATTAACCTGCTTCCCATCAGCTACGCATCTCTGCCTCGCCTTAGGGGCCGACTCACCCTGCTCCGATGAACGTTGAACAGGAAACCTTGGGCTTACGGCGTGGAGGCTTTTCACCCCCATTATCGCTACTCATGTCAGCATTCGCACTTCTGATACCTCCAGCATCCTTTACAAGACACCTTCGCAGGCTTACAGAACGCTCTCCTACCATATCAATAAATTGATATCCGCAGCTTCGGTGACTGGCTTAGCCCCGTTACATCTTCCGCGCAGGACGACTCGATCAGTGAGCTATTACGCTTTCTTTAAAGGATGGCTGCTTCTAAGCCAACCTCCTGACTGTTTTAGCCTTCCCACTTCGTTTGCCACTTAGCCAATCTTTGGGACCTTAGCTGGCGGTCTGGGTTGTTTCCCTCTTGACGTCGGACGTTAGCACCCGGCGTCTGTCTCCCAAGCTCGCACTCATCGGTATTCGGAGTTTGCAATGGGTTGGTAATTCGCAATGAACCCCTAGCCATAACAGTGCTCTACCCCCGATGGTGATACTTGAGGCACTACCTAAATAGTTTTCGGAGAGAACCAGCTATTTCCAAGTTTGTTTAGCCTTTCACCCCTACCCACAGCTCATCCCCTAATTTTTCAACATTAGTGGGTTCGGACCTCCAGTGCGTGTTACCGCACCTTCATCCTGGCCATGAGTAGATCACTTGGTTTCGGGTCTACACCCAGCGACTGAACGCCCTATTCGGACTCGATTTCTCTACGCCTTCCCTATACGGTTAAGCTTGCCACTGAATGTAAGTCGCTGACCCATTATACAAAAGGTACGCAGTCACGGAACAAGTCCGCTCCTACTGTTTGTATGCACACGGTTTCAGGATCTATTTCACTCCCCTTCCGGGGTTCTTTTCGCCTTTCCCTCACGGTACTGGTTCACTATCGGTCGATTACGAGTATTTAGCCTTGGAGGATGGTCCCCCCATGTTCAGACAGGATTACACGTGTCCCGCCCTACTTGTCGCACACTTAGTTCCACACCACCGATTTCATGTAAGGGGCTATCACCCTCTATGGCCACTATTTCCAGAGTGTTCCATTATCGCTGATGCTAAATCGTGCAGGCTGTTCCCATTTCGCTCGCCACTACTCTGGGAATCTCGGTTGATTTCTTTTCCTGTAGCTACTTAGATGTTTCAGTTCGCCACGTTCGCCTTGCAACCCTATGTATTCAGGTTGCAATACCCATAAAGGGTGGGTTTCCCCATTCGGAAATCTGCGGATCAAAGCCTGTTTGCTGGCTCCCCGCAGCTTATCGCAAGCTACTACGTCCTTCATCGCCTGTAATCGCCAAGGCATCCACCATGTGCACTTATTCACTTGTCCCTATAACGTTAGCTTCTAAACGCGTTCACGCTTAAAAACCGGTCATAGTATTATTACTTATGAGTATTACTTTAGCGTTTGCCGTATCCAAAGTGTTTTCGCATTTGTCTGCAACTATTACTAGCGCAGACTCTTTTGAGAACTCTTTAATACTTTTTTGATTTGATACAATCATACCCATCCACAATGCTGTCGCACTGCGGACGAATTCTTTACTTCTTCTAAATTGTTAAAGAACAAACAGCCAATGATCGTCTAAAGATCAAACCTAAATCCCTTTTTATTTCACCCTATAACGCGCATGAAATACTGACTTAGGTTTGATTTTTACTTCTACTGATTGCCCCTGCGTTGTGCCGGGTCAAACGTAAATATGGTGGAGGCTAACGGGATCGAACCGATGACCCCCTGCTTGCAAAGCAGGTGCTCTCCCAGCTGAGCTAAGCCCCCATAAATCGTACATCTATCACGTGGTGGGTCTGGTTGGGCTCGAACCAACGACCCCCGCGTTATCAACACGGTGCTCTAACCAACTGAGCTACAGACCCGTCCTGATTAGCACCTACCTAATGATGACTGTTCTTCTTCTAACTAACACACCGATAAGTGTGGACGCTTAATGTCCGTGCAAACTCTAGAAAGGAGGTGATCCAGCCGCACCTTCCGATACGGCTACCTTGTTACGACTTCACCCCAGTCACGAATCCCACCGTGGTAAGCGCCCTCCTTACGGTTAGGCTACCTACTTCTGGTGAAACCCGCTCCCATGGTGTGACGGGCGGTGTGTACAAGACCCGGGAACGTATTCACCGCGACATGCTGATCCGCGATTACTAGCGATTCCAACTTCATGTAGTCGAGTTGCAGACTACAATCCGGACTACGATACACTTTCTGGGATTAGCTCCCCCTCGCGGGTTGGCGGCCCTCTGTATGTACCATTGTATGACGTGTGAAGCCCTACCCATAAGGGCCATGAGGACTTGACGTCATCCCCACCTTCCTCCGGTTTGTCACCGGCAGTCTCATTAGAGTGCCCTTTCGTAGCAACTAATGACAAGGGTTGCGCTCGTTGCGGGACTTAACCCAACATCTCACGACACGAGCTGACGACAGCCATGCAGCACCTGTGTACTGGTTCTCTTTCAAGCACTCCCTGATCTCTCAAGGATTCCAGCCATGTCAAGGGTAGGTAAGGTTTTTCGCGTTGCATCGAATTAATCCACATCATCCACCGCTTGTGCGGGTCCCCGTCAATTCCTTTGAGTTTTAATCTTGCGACCGTACTCCCCAGGCGGTCTACTTCACGCGTTAGCTGCGTTACCAAGTCAATTAAGACCCGACAACTAGTAGACATCGTTTAGGGCGTGGACTACCAGGGTATCTAATCCTGTTTGCTCCCCACGCTTTCGTGCATGAGCGTCAGTGTTATCCCAGGGGGCTGCCTTCGCCATCGGTATTCCTCCACATCTCTACGCATTTCACTGCTACACGTGGAATTCTACCCCCCTCTGACACACTCTAGCCTTCCAGTCACAAATGCCATTCCCAGGTTAAGCCCGGGGATTTCACACCTGTCTTAAAAAACCGCCTGCGCACGCTTTACGCCCAGTAATTCCGATTAACGCTTGCACCCTACGTATTACCGCGGCTGCTGGCACGTAGTTAGCCGGTGCTTATTCTTCAGGTACCGTCATTAGCCCCAGGTATTAACCAAGACCGTTTCTTCCCTGACAAAAGAGCTTTACAACCCGAAGGCCTTCTTCACTCACGCGGCATTGCTGGATCAGGCTTGCGCCCATTGTCCAAAATTCCCCACTGCTGCCTCCCGTAGGAGTCTGGGCCGTGTCTCAGTCCCAGTGTGGCTGGTCGTCCTCTCAGACCAGCTACTGATCGAAGCCTTGGTGAGCCTTTACCTCACCAACTAGCTAATCAGATATCGGCCGCTCTGATAACGAGAGGTTCTTGCGAATCCCCCTCTTTCCCCCGTAGGGCGTATGCGGTATTAGCTAATCTTTCGACTAGTTGTCCCCCATTACCAGGCACGTTCCGATATATTACTCACCCGTTCGCCACTCGTCAGCGGAGCAAGCTCCCTGTTACCGTTCGACTTGCATGTGTAAGGCATGCCGCCAGCGTTCAATCTGAGCCAGGATCAAACTCTTCAGTTTAATCTCTGTTTTGTGGCATTGCTGCCTAGCATCGCTGCTATCGCTCACTCAAAATACTGACAGGCTACTTCTCAGATTTGACTCTGCGAAATATCCTATTTTTCTTCTTTTGTGAACATTTAATGTTTTAAGTTATACGCAAATCACCGAAGCAATTAACGCTGCACTTTCATTAAACGCCCACACTTATCGGCTGTTAATTGTTAAAGAACTGTCTCTGTTTTGCGTCACACCGTAGTGTTCGCAGCACCAACAAATCGTTTTGTTTGTCAGCAGCAGAGAGATGAGATTATGTAGCGTTTCGAGCTTTTCGTCAACTTCTTTTTAAATCATTTTTTTCAACAATTTAAAACCAAATCAACTCCTTCTACCACTCAAAACACCCCACTTTACAACCTCGTTCCATCGTCCACTTCGCCCTCAAAACCGCTTGCGCTGTTTCGTGTATTTCGCGTCGTTTTCAACAGAGGCCGAACTATAGCAACACATCCCTAAGCTGGCAAGCGCTTTTTAAACTAAATTAAATTATCTTTTTTTATCCAGATCCCAGCGCACTATTGACTCCCCGCTGGCCGCCTTTCTCGGCGCCGGACGGAAGGCGTGTCCATAGATGATTTCGAACGTCAACGGCAATTTTCCGTCGGCTCTGCGGGTCGCCTCAATAGCATCCACCACGCGCTTCCAAGCCGCACGCCCAATAAGAGAGCGTTTTCGCGTCGCCAAAGGATTGCCACCGAAAGATTTCACATCAGCGAGGAGTTTCTGCACCGTATCGTAGGTAACGGTGATCGTTTCCATATCCATGACCGGGGTCGAGAAACCTACGTTCACCAGCATGTCGCCAAAGTCATGCATATCAACGAACGGCAATATGTGCGCGGCATCATAATCCGCCGCAGAAAAGGCGCTGCGCAACTCTTTGAAGGTATCCGGACCGAAACAAGAAAACATCAGTAGCCCATCGACTTTCAATACGCGTCGCCACTCTGCAAACACGCGGTCTGGTTGTGGATGCCAATGAAGCGCCAGATTGGACCATACCAAATCGACGACATCCTGCGCTAGCGGCAGCGCTGCGAAATCCCCGCAGAGTAAATCTGCCTCCAGGCTGTTGCTCTTAATAGGGAGCCACTTTTTCAGGAGTCTATTTATTGAGGACTGCGCGACCTGTTTCTGGTCCTGGGCCGCCGACACCATACCAAACGATGCATCGAGGCCTAAAATACGTGCCTGCGCGAAACGCTGCTGGAGCGTATATATATCCGGCCCATCGCCACACCCGGCATCTAATACGCGCTCTGGTGAAATTTTCACCAGCGCTAAGCGCTCGTGCATGCGCGTTGATATTTCGCGACGCATAAATTCCGACTCCCGTACTCGGGACGGCTCCGCGAATAATGCACGCACCCGATGACCATCTATAGGGGCGCTGGATGCCGTGTCGTTAAGCGCGTCAGCCGATGGCGCATTCGATAACGCCGATGAGGGATAGGAGGGAGAAATTGGCATTAAATTCTGTCACTTATATATATATGAGATGCGATGAAAGGCGACTAATACGACGGAACGCAATGAAATGCGATAATCACCCTAGTTTACACCGTTGCAAAATTGCGCGGTGCGCGTGACATCACGTGCTCCGTAGTTATATACATACGCATTCCGCACAAAGAGACGCTCCTCTATTAATGTTTACCGCTCTACTCCGTTGGTCGCAACAAATGCCGTCCCTCCTGCGCGCCGGTATGCCGACCAGCTGCGCACTTTGTGGTCAAATAGGTCGCGACGTCATTTGTAGCGGATGTGAGGAGAACTATTTTTCGCATCCGACAATGCGTTGTAGACAATGCGCTAATACTCTACCTTCGCTTGAAAGCGAAGCGGGCAAATCATTGAGCGTGGTCAGCTTATGTGGCGACTGTCTAAAGCAAAAACGTGCTTTCGACGCTTCAGTGGTGGCGATTGACTATGCCGCGCCAGCAGATCAACTTGTATTGGCGCTGAAGTTTGGGGGCCAACTGGCGCTTGCACCAGTATTTGCGCGCATGTTAAGAGATGCCATGTTGCGTCAGTCCGCTGTAGCAAACGATCCACCCACCTTACTAACTGCGGTACCGCTCGGCCCCCGGCGACTGACTAACCGTGGATTCAATCAGGCCCTGGAAATCGCCAGACCACTATCGCGCCTGTTGAATGTGCCACTGCATTCCAATTTGATACAACGTCAGCAAGACACTTTGCCGCAGATGAAGCTTGATCCAATTAAACGCCGCCAGAATTTGCGCCACGCTTTTAGCGTGTCGCCCAAAGCGATGACGCTGCTTCGCGGCCGCCATGTCGGCGTGATTGATGATGTAATGACGACCGGCGAAACGCTCAATGAGCTGGCACGCACATTGAAGCGCTGCGGAGCGGCCCGTGTTACTAATATCGTTTTCGCCCGAACACTACTTAAATAGAAGGAGAACACCGTTGTTTCACGTCGTACTGGTTGAACCCGAAATTCCGCCTAACACTGGCAATATTATTCGTTTATGCGCCAATACCGGGGCGCAGCTACATTTGATCGAACCGCTTGGATTCCCTCTTGACGACGCGAAAATGCGACGCGCGGGATTGGATTATCACGACTACGCCACCATGAAGGTGCATGCTAATTGGTCCGCGTTTATTGATTTGATGAAACATGACCCCGACTTCAATCCAAACCGCATGTTTGCCATGACCACGCATGGCTCAACCCCCTTCAGCAATCTGGCGTTTCACCCCGGCGACATATTCGTGTTCGGATCGGAAACACGGGGACTTGATCCTGACTTGCGCGCATCCTTTCCGGAGTCTCAGCGTATTCGCCTACCGATGCGTCCCGATAATCGCAGCTTGAACTTGTCCAATACCGTTGCAGTGGTCGTGTACGAAGCGTGGCGTCAAAATGGTTTTGCGGGTGGGGCCTGATTTAATTGCCGTTTGCAGTCGGCACTTCTGGCGCCCCTCGCCAAAAGGTATCTCCCGGCGGCCCAGCACGTGAGCTTGGTCGACGGGCCTTGGCGAGCGAAGCCTAATTGCTATAATCGGCGCTGTCAGTCAATGACAGGCAACACATTTTTGCCCGCGTTTGCGCTTGGTTTGCTTTACCAATAGTTAAAGGAATGTCATGTTTCCACGCATTACCCTCCCGCTTGCTGCCTTTGTAATTGGCGCATCTATTTTCAGTGCATCAGCTTTCGCACAGGACTACAAAATTGGTGCGTTAAAAATTAACCATCCTTACGCACGTGCGACTGTACCCGGCCAATCCAGCGGGGGTGCTTACATCAGCATAGAGAATACCGGAAGTACAGCGGACAAGTTAATCGGCACCACTTCGCCAGCGGCAAAGTCGGTAGAGATCCATACGATGAAAATGGATGGCAATATCATGAAAATGCGTGAAGCTGGCGAAGTCGAATTGAATCCGATGAGTACTGTCGCCATGGCGCCGGGTGGCGGGTTTCACATTATGCTGATGGGATTGACCAAGCCGCTGAAAGCGGGCGACCAATTTCCCATGACGTTGATTTTTCAGAAAGCAGGAAAGATTAATGTATCGGTCAGTGTCGAAGACACGAGCGGCATGACAAATACGATGCATCATTAATTAGTGCCTGGCATGCGTCTTCCATCCAGAGAAGGTGCTGCCATTCGATGAAGAGATGTGTAATTACCTCTGCCGCACCACGCTTTTTTTTCGGTGAATTTATTGTCGTATGCCAGCCGCAGCCCGGTCAGCCACGATCCGCTGCGAGCGGATCGGCATCGAAAACCGTCAGGTACCCTGCCGGACCTTGGATAGCAGTTTGCTGGTCGAACGGTCATGTTCAAAGGGAATAGCGACCACTTTACCGCCATACGCTAACACTGCCTGGCCTTCTGGAATCGCGTCCATCTGGTAGTCGCCGCCTTTGACGTAGATATTCGGCCGCCCTTCCTGCACGACTTCCAGTGCCGTATCTTCATCAAACTCAACCACCAGACTCACCGCTTCCAGCGCTGCCAACACCGCCATGCGATCCGCACAAGTATTAATTGGCCGGTCGTCGCCTTTCCCCAGACGTTTTACCGACGCATCGGTGTTGACCGCGACCACCAGAGAAGCCCCTTCTTCGCGGGCCTGCGCCAGATAGGTCACATGTCCGCGATGCAATATGTCAAACACGCCATTAGTCAAAACAACCGGCTGCGGCAATGCGGCGATGCGGGCGCGCAATTCTGCTCTGGAACTCAGTTTTTGTTCAAATGTAATCATAGCGCTCACGCAAATCAGGAATAAAAAAGCCGCAACGTATGCGGCTTTAGGGGATTAAGGGATTAAGGGGATTAATCAGTAATCGCCGACCTATCAGTTCGCATAAATTAGGCGATTAACCAACTTTCACCGTCGAAGCAGATGATTCAGCCAAACGCGCAACGATCTCTTTGCGATACCGATTCAATTCTTGCACGGTAGAGAAACTACGTTCGAATAGCAGCGACATATTATGCAATATACGATCAACCACTTTCTTTTCCCATACGCCGTCAAACTGAATCTGATCATCAAGCCAGCGCTCAAGCCATTCTGGATCTGGCAGACGGCTTTGCACCGTATCGTTCGGAAACAATGCTTTATTCACATGCAAATTGGTCGGATGCAAAGGCTTCTCGGTCCGACGTGCAGACGCCATCAACACACCAATCTTGGCAAACGCAGCTGACGCACTATCGCCTACTTCAACTAATGCTTTTTTCATGTACTTTAAATAAGCACCGCCATGCCGTGCTTCGTCCTGGCTAATAATTTTATAGATTTGCTTGATAACTGGTTCTGTATGCCAATCGGAGGCACAACGATACCAATGATTCAGGCGAATTTCGCCGCAAAAATGCATCGTCAGGGTTTCAAGCGGTGGCGCAGGATCAAATTCAAAGCGCACTTTATCCAGTTCCTCTTCAGTCGGAACCAACTCAGGCCTGAAACGACGTAAATATTCCATGAGCACCAGCGAGTGCTTTTGCTCTTCGAAGAACCAAACCGACATGAACGCGCTGAAATCGCTATCGCCACGGTTATCGCGCAAGAACATCTCTGTCGCGGGCAGTGCTGACCATTCTGTAATTGCATTCATGCGAATCGTCTGAGCCTGCTCATCGGAGAGTTGGGAGGCATCGAATTTGTCCCACGGAATATCGGTCTCCATGTTCCAGCGGACTTGTTCCAGAGATTTAAACAGTTCGGGATACAGCATACATACCTTACAAGATGGGTTAACACATCGATTTTACCAAGAATTACCTTGGCAACCTATTTATAAGCTCTCCGCCCGCCAGATTCAATCGTCAATATTGTAATAAACACTATATAAGGCCGGGAAAAATCCTGATACATCGCGTGAGCGTTTCGCAAGAAGTCTCGCGCCCTTTCTTCCGGTCATGCGCACATATGCGCATGCATGCGGACATGTGCAGATATATACGCCCCATTCAGCACGCCGGATTCAATGCTATATATTGCCAAATAGACCATTTAATTTAATTTTGAATCCAATAGCGATTACACACCGTATTAATAACAGCGAGATTAAGTCCCGTATTTAAAAGGGCGTCTATTTAAAAGTTAATGCAAATAAGCGTCCCTGGGAGAGATTAAGATGAAAATCGCGATTGTTGGTTCCGGCATTTCTGGCCTCGCCAGCGCGTACCGCTTAACGCAGGCTGGCCATCATGTCTCCCTTTATGAGGCCAATGACTATTTCGGCGGCCACACCAACACCGTCGATGTCACTCTGGAAGGGCATACCTACGGCGTCGACACAGGCTTCCTGGTGTTCAATCATCGCACCTACCCGAATTTGGTCAACCTGTTCAACGAATTACAGGTAGAAACCGTTGCCACCGATATGTCATTCTCGGTGAAAACGCCGATCGACGGACGTTTTGGGAAGCGCACGCTGGAATGGTCGGGCACCAATCTCGACAGCGTGTTTACACAGCGCCGCAATTTGTTCAGCCCACGCTACATCGGCATGATTCGCGACATTCTGCGGTTCAATAAACAGGCAACCTCGCTTGCACTGGATCACAGCTCAGCGGTTGGACGAATGTCGCTGGGTGACTTTCTCACTCATCACGGCTATAGCGATGCCTTTAAAAACTGGTATCTGCTACCCATGGCAGGCTGTATCTGGTCCTGCCCGACGGCACAAATGCTCGCCTTCCCGGTGTCGAGCTTCATCCAGTTTTGCCATAATCACGGGCTTTTGCAAGTCGATGATCGGCCGCAGTGGCACACAGTCAAAGGTGGTGCCCGACAATATGTCGAGAAATTAATAAAGGCGATTCCCGATAAATATTTACGAACCCCGGTGACAGGGGTGCGGCGCGCTTATATAGATGGCGTTTGCCAGGTAGTGATTCAAACCCCGCACGGCAGCAGCACCTACGACCACGTAGTTTTGGCCGGACACAGCGATCAGAGCCTGAAATTATTGCAAGACATTACGTTCCAGGAAAAGAAACTTCTGTCGTCGGTGCAATACCAACCGAACCATGCGGTTCTTCATACGGACCAAAGCTTGCTACCTGCCAACCGCAAAGCATGGGCGGCCTGGAACTATCAAAGCGAAAATGGAAACGATCCTCGGGTGTGCGTGCACTATCTACTCAACCAGCTGCAGCCGCTGCCGTTTAAAACTCCTTTGATTGTTTCTCTCAATCCAATCGACCAACCGGCACCGCACAGCGTAATACGTCGCTTCGATTATGCCCATCCGGTATTCGATGCGGCGGCGATTGCCGCGCAACCCAAATTCGCAAAACTCCAGGGGCAAAATAACACCTGGTTCGCCGGTGCATGGCTCGGTTACGGTTTTCACGAAGACGGCCTCAAGTCGGGACTTTCCGTGGCGCAGGCCATCCTTGCACAACCAGAGCGCATCCATACCATCAGACCGCTGCGGACCGACCCCCTCGAAAGTATCGCGGCGTGACACGGGGAAAAGACATGCCCACTATTCTTCATCAAGTGCAACTCTGCTTCGGTATGGTCCGCCACACCCGCCTGCGACCGGTTCATCATGCGTTCACGTACGGCATATATTACGTGCGCATTCCTTTACGCACGCTTGGTCAGTCCAATTTTGGCAGCCGCTTTTTTTCACGTAATCGCTTTAATTTATTGTCGTTTCATGATCGCGACTATGGCGATGGAAAGCTAGCTCCGATCACCTGGATAGATGCCACGCTCAAAGCGGAAGGAATTGATGATGCCGATGGCGAAATTTGGCTCCAGACCTTTCCGCGGGTACTCGGCTATGTCTTCAATCCTGTCTCGTTTTGGTTCTGCCATCGTCTGGACGGCAGCTTAAGAGCAGTGCTGTGCCAGGTGCGAAATACCTTCGGCGAACAGCACAGTTATCTGCTCGACGGCAAAACCCAAGAGGGTGGCAGTATCACCTTCGGTACCGAATTACGCGCAAAAAAAATATTCCACGTTTCACCGTTTTGCGAAGTTACCGGCGCTTATCGCTTTAGATTTATGCGTACGCAAAATAACCAGGAAACCTCACCGACGGAACGCACGACCGCGCGTATCGAATACGACGATGCAACGGGGCCGTTAATACTCACCAGCGTTTCCGGCACCGCGGCGCTATCTGTACCGCTCTCCGACCGCTTGGTACTACGCGCTTTTTTTCGCTATCCGGTCATGACCGTCGGCGTGATTCTGCGCATCCATTGGCAGGCACTAAAACTATGGCGCAAGCGTGTTCCCTTCTACAGCAAGCCCGTTCCCCCATCTAACGAGGTGTCCCGATGAACTCCAACTCTTCCCAGTCCAACGCTTATGTCAATGGGCGCGAGTACGACCACGTATCGACCAAAAATTTTCCTGCACGGGTGCAGTTTATTCTTCAACTGCTGCAAAAACTGGATCACGGCGTTTTGATCATGACGTTTCCGGACGGACAAACCGCTACCTATGGCAAAGTCACCGACGAGCGTGCCCGCCCGGTCATGATGACTTTAAAAAACTGGGACGTTTTTAATGCGGCGTTAAAATCGGGCGATATCGGCTTTGCCGAAACGTTTATTGATGGGCATTGGAGTACGGATAATCTGCCCGGCCTGATTGAACTGTTCATCCGTAATCGACAAGTGATTGAATCAGTGATCTACGGGACGTGGTGGGGCAATTTTTTATATCGCATAAAACATTTATTTAATCGTAATAGCAAAACCGGTAGCCGCAAAAATATCCATGCCCACTACGATATCGGAAACGACTTTTACCAATTATGGTTAGATCCTTCCATGACCTATTCGAGCGCCCTGTTTTCGGATGAGCATGTTGAGAACCTTCAGCAAGGCCAGGACGCAAAGTATCGCCGCATACTCAATCAACTCCGCCTTCCGGACAATGCACGGCTTTTAGAAATAGGCTGCGGTTGGGGGGCATTTGCGGAGATCGCCGTGCGCGAAGCCAATGCGCACGTCGTAGGACTTACTCTATCCACAGAACAACTGCACTTTGCGAATCAACGATTGCAAAATGCTGGCGTGGTTAACCGGGTTGAGTTGTTATTGCAGGACTACCGCGATGTGGCAGGCGAATTTGACGCCATAGCCTCGATCGAAATGTTCGAAGCAGTAGGCGAAAAATACTGGCCGAGCTATTTCGCCTGCGTTGCGCGCAATCTTAAAACTGGCGGTCGCGCCTGCATCCAGACGATTGTGATTGACGATGCGCTATTCGAGCGCTATCGCCGCAGCACCGACTTCATTCAACAATACATTTTCCCGGGGGGAATGCTGCCGTCCCCATCGGCGTTCCGGGCCCAGGCCGAACGCCACGGATTGCGGGTGGTCGATACTCTCTCATTTGGACTGGACTACGCACGTACGCTGGTAGAGTGGCGCCGCGCCTTCAAGGAACAATTGCCCCGCGTCCGCGCGCAAGGTTTCGATGATCGCTTTCTGCGCACCTGGGATTTTTATCTGGCGTATTGCGAAGCCGGGTTTATCGCTGGCAGTATCAACGTAGCGCAATTTACCCTGCAAAAAATATAACCACAGCAATTCTGGTCACGCGCCCCGCTGCATAGCGAGGCATAACGTTTTGACTTTAAGGAGAATGAAATGTTGTTGCGTCAAATCCGCCTCTGGTGTCTATTATTGGTTTGCACACTTGCGACTGGATTACACAATTCCGCCAACGCCGCTAGCCCTCTCGACAATGCGGTCACCAATGGTGCCGACGACTCGGGCAGCGCGGCCCAGCAACAGATTCAAAACGCGATCCCGCATGCGCGATTAGCTGGTCAAGGCCGCTACCGCTGGTTCGGTTTATCCATTTACGATGCGCAACTTTGGGTTGGCGATAAGGGCTTCCAAACCTCGGCGCCCGCAGCTGCGAGCTTTGCCCTCGACTTGCGGTATAACCGATCATTTAAAGGCACCAGGATCGCCGAAAGCAGTATCGATCAAATGCGAAAAATCGACAGCGGCAGCGAGGCGGAGTACGGACCTTGGCTCAGCCAGTTGAAGGCAATATTTCCCAACGTTATCGACGGTTCACATGTTACCGGCATTTTCCTACCGGGCATCGGCACGCAGTTTTATATGAATGGAAAATTGATCGGAGAAATCCATGATCCACACTTTTCGGCGGCGTTTTTTGGTATTTGGCTGTCGCCCGGCACAACTGCTTCGGGTCTTCGAAAACAGCTTCTCGCCAATGCCACCGCGACCCCCTCAGCTAATTCAAGTCATCACGAATGAATAAACTGGCATTTCCTGCGCTTCTGAAATACGGCTTGTTCGGCTTGCCGCTGGCGTTGGTTGCATTGCCTGTTTACGTCTATGTCCCACAATTTTATGCAGATCGGTTTGGCATTTCCCTGTCTCTGATCGGCCTGATCCTGTTAGTAACCCGTTTGTTTGATGCGTTTATCGATCCTGCAATCGGTCGGTGGCTTGACCGCAGATGCACCAAAGACCGGTTTAGAAATGCTATCTGGTTGGGAGTGCCTTTATTGGCTTTCGGGTTCACTGCGCTATTTTTACCGCCGGCGTTTACGCAAGAGTTTCCGTTGTCATGGCTGATACTCGCATTGCTGATTGTCTATGTTGGATTCAGTCTTGCAACTATCGCGCACCAAAGTTGGGGTGCGGCTTTGACGCAAGCGCTGGAGCAACGCTCACGACTGACTGCCACTCGCGAAGCTTGCGGTTTGATCGGCGTAGTGCTTGCAGCCGCGTTGCCAGGATTGCTGGGAATTCGCTGGTTGCCGCCTGTGTTTTTGATATTACTGGTGCTATCGGCGTGGATCCTGAAGCTTGCTCCAAAACCGCTTGCTTCAACATCGGGTTTTTCAGGGAGTCCCGACGTCACACAGGCAAATCGCAATGCAGTTATGTCCGATCTGTTGCTGCCATTCAGGAACGTACGCTTTTGCTGGTTATTTGGTATTTTTGTCGTAAATGGTATCGCCGCAGCGATTCCGGCCACGTTGTTTCTGTTCTTTGTAGACGATCAGTTGCAACTGGGAAAATACGGCGGTTTATTTCTCATGCTGTATTTTTTGGCCGGCGCGATATCAATGCCCGGCTGGTCCGCGCTGGCCCGGCGTTACGGTGAGGCGCGTGTCTGGTTCGCGGCCATGCTGTTGGCAATACTCGCTTTTATCTGGGCCTACGGCTTAACAGCTGGCGACATGCTGCCCTTTTCGCTGATCTGCATCATGTCCGGCTTTGCATTAGGTGCCGATCTCTTGCTACCGCCCGCCCTCCTGGCTGGTGTTATCGCAAACGGCGGCCATAGCTGTGAAAAAGAAGGCGCCTACTTTGGTATATGGAGTTGGGCTACCAAACTTAATCTTGCTCTGGCCGCCGGGATTTCACTACCGCTATTGGAATACCTTGGCTACCGCCCGCATCTTATTAGTCACCAAGGCGCGCATGCGCTTGCGATAGGCTATGCCGTTTTACCTTGCGCATTAAAACTGGTGGCAGCAGCTATTTTATGGAAGGCCCCGTTACGCCACATTTGAGCGCTTCCACGGCGCCCTCTCAGGCGACATTCAGACATCATTTTTTTCGGAGAACAGTATGAAATCGTTTTTAAAAATATTGCTGGTAATGTTGGTCGTCTTGTTGAGCGGATGTAGCACGACCTCCGAAGGCAACACTTACGCCGACCAACAACCGACACTCAGTCTGCCGCAATATTTCAACGGGACGCTAGACGCCTGGGGGATGTTTCAGGATCGTTCCGGCAAGGTCGTCAAACGTTTTACCGTCGTGATTCAATGTAAATGGGAAGGTGACACCGGCACCCTCGATGAAGATTTCACTTACTCTGACGGCACCAAACAACGCCGCATCTGGACCCTGAAAAAAATAGGGCCAAACAAGTTCACCGGTACTGCTGCCGATATAGTAGGCGAGGCGATTGGCATTACTGACGGCAATACTTTGCGTTGGAAATACGTTCTGGCGTTGCCCGTTAACGGGCATACCATCAACGTGAGTTTTGATGATTTAATGGTCCAAATGGACCAGCGCATCATGCTAAATCACGCCGTGATGAGCAAATTCGGCTTTAAAGTTGGCGATATTAGTTTATCGTTCACTAAGCGCCCTTGAAGAATAACCAAACGGCCTTCATCACAAGGAAACCATGAATCTTCTCAATCCGATGAACCCGACAATCGTCGAATGGCATCAATACCGCGTCTGGGTTATCGGCGCCTCTAGCGGCATCGGCGCGGAAACCGCACGACTGCTTCTGGCGAAAGGTGCTCGCGTGGCCCTGTCGGCCCGGAACGCAAAAGGCTTGGACGACATTAGTGCCGGGCAGCACAATGCGCTATCGGTGGTCCTTGATATCACACAGCACGATACCGTGATTGCTGCGCGCGACCAAATTCTCAGAGCGTGGGAAGGCATCGATCTTATATTGGTCGTGGCAGGAGGATACGGCGAAATGCGGGCGGATAATTTCGAACTGGCGCTCGCCAACCGTTTGATTGATCTAAATCTACGCGGCACTATGCACTGCCTTGATGCTGCCTTGCCCGTATTGATCAAACAAGGAAAAGGCGCCATTGGCATAGTGGCGTCTGTCGCCGGTTATAGCGGGCTACCAAGAGCGATGGCTTACGGCGCGACTAAAGCTGCGCTGATTAATTTGACGGAATGTCTGTATTTTGATCTGCGCCCCCGGGGTATTGGCGTGTATCTGATTAACCCAGGCTTTGTGGAGACGCCGTTGACCGCCGATAACGACTTCCCGATGCCCGCCATCATATCGGCAACGACCGCCGCCAAAGCGCTGATTGAAGGAGTCGAACGTGGTGAATTCCACATCCATTTTCCAAAACGTTTCACCAATTGGCTGCGATTTGCACGCCTGCTGCCCTATCGGGCTTATTTTGCGTTGCTACACAAGGTAACCGGCCTATGAATACAATTAACCAACATACAGATGAGCTGACGCATAACCAACGCGATGATCAAACCAGGAATTTGCAGCGTATCGTTACGTTCTTTGAAACGTTTACAATCGATAATCTGGCATTGATACCGCTGATCTACGCGCCGGATGCATGGTTCAAAGATCCCTTCAATGAGGTCATCGGGTTACCTGCTATCAAACATTTATATACGCATATGTTCGTGCAGGTTAACGACCCGCACTTCGTGATCACGCACCATATGCAGCAAGAGGATGTGGCATTTCTGGCTTGGGAGTTCTACTTTAGGATGAAACATTTTTCCAAAGACAGGCAATGCATACGGGGTGCAACGCAGCTCCAACTGGACAAGGACGGCTATATTACTCAGCACCGGGACTATTGGGACGCCGCTGAAGAACTCTATGAAAAACTACCGGTATTGGGTAGCTTCATGCGTTTGTTGAAACGCGGCGCAAAAGCGAGTGAAGCGCCGCAAAGCAGCACTTCAACCCGGCGATAGCACCATCGTTCCGGATTGGCGTAAAGTTGCCCCCGGCGGCCTGCTTTCTGAGCCTGCTCGCGCAGGATCTCAGTCGGCGGTCTTGGCAAACCCGGTCCCGGGATACCATGTGCAAATCATGATACTAAAAACTTATTTCGATTCCAGTTTCTTCATGCGCGTAGCAGAAGAAGATTTTGTCGTGCCCCCAGCAGCACCCGGTTTAGCCTTTGCTTTCGCTCTGGTTGGATTGCTCTTCACCGTTCCGCCTGGCTTGGCTGGTGACTTTCTGGCGCTGGCAGCTTTCTCCGCCTTAGGCGGTTTTGATGCTTTGGTGGCTGCCGCTTCGGTTGCCATAACGCTGCTCACGACCTGTTTGAACTGGTTTTGCAGAACATCCCACCAGACACCGGTATTGCCGGCAGTTTGCGCATCCGACACTTCAGGCGTATAACTTTCCGCTGCGACGGCCTCTGGCCTGACCGGCAATGGTGACTCCACAATTGGCGGCGCAGCCGGTTCAGGCACTGCTTCGTTGGCGGCTTTGGCTTTTTCCGGCATAAACGAAAAGGGAAACTGTGAAGCCATGGTAGCCCAGGCCGCCGCTCCGTCGGTGACACTTTCTGCGGCCGAGGTATCTGTAAACTTCGGTGTTGTCTTGCCGTCTGCGGAAGGCATCAGAGCGCCTATCGATTTTAGTGCGGTTAGCGTTGCGCTTTGAACTTCAAGCGCTTGTATCGTGGTCCGCAGCATATTCAGATTCAAGCTCAGCCAACCTTCGACCGCTTTTAAGTCGGTGACCTTCTTATCTATTTCTTCCACCGAAATAATCGGCACGACCATTCCCGGCACGCCCATTCCGCCCCACATTTTTTTAATGAAATCAACACTGTTTGTCATCGCATCCGCTCCGAAAATATTAGGATTGCTCATATGAATCTCCTCGAATGATTTTGTTCACATTTTTTTAACCACCATCGCATACTATACCGCCCATAAACGCTATATTGCGATCGGACAAGGAATCATTTGGTTTATTTTGATCAAGCGGCTGCGGCGCTGTTTCCGCCCTGAAAATATTTTATAAATTACCGGGAAAAAGTTGCTAAAAAGAATTTTTTAGGCGGCCAAAAAGCTTTTTAGAATTCGGATGATGCTGACTAGCTCGAGGCCCGGAATAGAGTGTGAGACGTATCGGGAGCGTTCGGTTTACACTATACGGATGACGAGGCCTTCCAAGAATGTAATCCAGGACGCGCACCACGAGCGCCCTACGCAACCGATCAAAAAGGCATCCCGGGGCTGGTTGCTTCTGCTCGTCGTCTCGCTTCTACTACACCTTTTTTTGATCAATTGGGGTAGCGACTTGCTTACCGTGCCAGAAAATGCGGTGGTCAGTTCGCCCGTCGTGATCGCGGAACTGAAACCACTTCCACCGGTAGCCAAACCGATTTTAGCGCCAAAGCCGGTGGTACCCAAGCCAGCTGCAGTGTCCCGTAAGGTTCGGAATAAAGCAGCTATCCCACCATCAACACCGCGGTCCGAACCGGAAGTCCCGGATATGCCGATCACGGAAACCAGAACCCCTATCCCGACTATCGCGCTCACCGACAATGCCAGCATCCAGATAAACCCTTCCAACGGCGGCGCGGGATCCGGCCCGCCGTCCGAGGGACCGAGCGTGCCCGCGCAGCCAACACCGAAAGTTGATCCAGCCGTTCCAGCTGCGCCAACCGCTGTCCATTACGAGACCAAACCGCCCCCATCTGCGGAGCTGAAATATGACGTCGAGGCGCTTAATAAAGGTCAAACTTATCATGGCGGTGGGAAAATCACATGGCAAACAAATGGCAGCAGTTACACGATCAATGGTGAAGCTGGCGTATTGTTCATCAACGCGCTCGACTTTAAAAGTGAGGGCGAACTCAATGACTATGGCGTCTCTCCCCTGCTTTACACAGAGAAAAAATTCCGTAAACCTGTCACCAGCACGCGTTTCCAACGCGCACCCGACACCATTACTTTTTCTGCATCGACCAACAGCTATCCTCGCACCGGAGGCGAGCAGGATCGCGCTAGTATTGTCTGGCAATTGGCCAGTATCGGACGCGGTGACCCCGGAAAAATCGTGGCGGGAGGCGTTATCGATTTATTTGTCGCTGGAGACAAAGATGCGGAAACCTGGCGTTTTCAGGTTTTAGGACAAGAAGAAATCAAAGTTGGTCGCGGCAGCGTGATGACATGGCATCTGGCGCGCAAGCCGCAACAAGGCTCATACGAAAAAACGCTGGATATCTGGTTAGCACCGCAACAAGAGTGGTATCCGGTTAAATTGCGCTTTACTGAAAAAAATGGGGACTATTTGGATATGTCGATGTCAAAGCTTAGGCAGCTTAATTAAGCGGCTCAATTAAGCAGCTCAATCAAGCAGCTCAATCAAGCAGCTTAATCCTTGAACAACACCTGCAGAAAAAGTCGTCTTCTCACGGTTTTGCGCGCGTGAGCCACTTTTTGGTCGAATTTCCTGGCCTTATTCTAATGAAGACTATGAAAATTCCCTTACTTTGCTATGCACGTATTTCCATTGCTGCACTACTTTGCAGCGCCAGCATTCACGTATTCGCTGCCACAGCAGACCATATTTCCACCAAACGATCATTTAACTTACCGCCGTCGGCCGAGCTAAATTATGCGATTCGTGCCAGGCAAAGCGGCCTATCGATTAACGGCGACGCCGTCGTAAAATGGCAAACCGACGGCCACGACTACAGTGTCGAAGCGACTACCCGCGCCATGATTCTAGGAAAAATTCTGGAAGCCAAGAGCGACGGAAAGATCGACGACTATGGTTTATCTCCTACCCAGTTCACCGATAAGCGATTCCACAAAAACAGCACTACGACTACTTTCAATCGCGATACAAATGGTGGAACAATCACATTTTCGCCCTCCGATGCATCTTATCCGATCATAGGTGGGGAACAGGACCGTACCAGTATCGTGTGGCAATTAGTTGCGGTGGCGCGCGCGGCCAAGAAGCAATTCAAACCCGGCTCGGACTGGGTATTTTTCGTCGCTGGTCAACGTGATGCAGAGCCGTGGACCTTCAAAGTCATCAATCAGGAAAAAATCACGACCGGCATGGGTGAGGTCGAGGCCATACATATATTTAGAGAACCGCCGCCCGATGCTACCGAACAACGTTTAGACATCTGGCTTGCACCATCCCTTGAATGGTATCCAATCCGCATTCGCTTTACCGACCCGAATAATGATTTTGTCGATCAGACACTCGATAAAATAACCAAATAGCGTTGCTTTTCTTCGGGCGTCGGCCAATCGCTATGAACTATATTGGACCGACGATATTCGCCCTTCGGGTTATGAGAAAATAACAGGCCTTAGCGCCCTCACAGCTACCTCGACAATTGCCAGAAAATAACTATTGCGCAACGATTGCTGATGCAGTTACCACCTTAACTTAATTAAAAGATTCATATATGACACTCCCAAGCGGTGCTTTAGTTCTATTCAGCGGTGGTCAAGATTCCACTACCTGCCTCGCGTGGGCTTTGTCGCGTTACGACCGGGTTGAAACAATCGGTTTTGATTACGGGCAGCGACATGCAGTCGAATTGAAGCAACGCCCGATATTATTAAACAAGCTGCGTGCGCAATCGGTCGAGTGGGATAAAAAGCTGGAAGAAGATCATGTCATCGATTTATCTCTGATTTCCAAGATTTCATCCACTGCCATGACGGAAGATGTTGAAATCGTGATGCAAGAAAATGGCCTGCCCAACACCTTTGTTCCCGGCCGCAATCTGTTATTCATGACGGTTGCGGCGACCGTCGCGTATCGCCGTGGCCTGAATGTTCTGGTCGGCGGCATGTGTGAAACCGACTTCTCCGGCTATCCTGATTGCCGGGATGACACCATGAAAGCCTTACAGGTAGCCCTGAATCTCGGCATGGCTACACGGATCAAGCTGGAAACGCCGTTAATGTGGATTGATAAGTCGCAGACCTGGACGCTGGCGCAAGAGCTTGGCGGCGAGGTGCTGGTCGATCTGATTCGCGCCGATACCCACACCTGCTATTTGGGTGAGCGTGGAGAATTACACGATTGGGGCTATGGCTGCGGAACGTGTCCCGCTTGTGAACTGCGAGCGCGGGGCTATCAACAGTTTGTGGGTAAATAGGTTCAGAATAATTCAGAATCAGCTGGGAATCGGTTGAAAAACCAGCTGAGAATCGGTTGAGCCGAAATGTGGCTGTCGACCTCTGGATCTACGGAAGCAAGAATAAAAATGGCCGGAAACTCCGGCCATTTTTTTATTGCATTTAACTTTACTCGCGGACCAATGCTTTAGGCCGCGATGGCGCTCTTTGCCAATGCCTGTGTTACCGGCGACGGATGATCAAACTCCTTGATTAACTGTAGCTCCTTCACCCTTGCAGCAGATAAATGCCGATCCTTTACATGCCCGTAACCGCGGATTTCTTCGGGAATACTGGCAATTGCCACTGCGGTTGCCAGATTTTCCAATGTCAAACGTGGCAGCAAAGCCGCAATCGTCTGACGATAGTGCGTGATCAGATCACGTTCCTCTTTGCGTTCCTTGGTGTAGCCAAAAATATCCAGCTTACTGCCACGCAGGAACTTGCACTTTGCCAGTACGCCAAAAGCACGCATCATCCATGGGCCGAACTCTTGTTTGATCAAGTGGCCGTTCGCATCGTGCTTAGCAAATAGTGGCGGAGCAAGATGGAATTTAATCTTGTAATCACCTTCAAACATGTTGGCAATTTTGGCACTAAAAACACCATCGGTATATAAACGCGCGACCTCGTATTCGTCCTTATAGGCCATCAACTTAAACAGATAAGTCGCCACCGCCATGCTGAGACGCGTCGAACCCCGCGTAGCGCCATCTGCATGCAACTGATGCTCGGTCTGCTGAATATTGGCGACAAAGGTACGATATTGCTCCGCGTAGGCAGGATTTTGATATGCGCTTAAAAATGCTACCCGACGCGTTATCACATCATCCAACGTCAGCGTTCGCTTGAACTCGATCACTTGCGCCGGACTATCGGCAGGACTTGCACTTGTCCGCGTGCGCTGATCCAGACCTTCCGGATCACAAGCTGCCGTGCGCCCCCATGCAAATGCTTGCTTGTTGAACGCCACTTGCAGCGCGTTCAGTTCAATCGCCTGCATCAACGAAGCTTCGGTTAGCGGCACCCACCCTTTTTGCCATGCATAACCCAACATAAACATATTGGTCGCGATTCCATCGCCCATTAATGCCGTCGCAATGCGACCCGCATCGATAAACTCAACCCGATCGTTTCCACAGGCTGCCCGAATATCCTTTTCAGCAGCGGCATCTGGCGATTGCCAATCGGGATTTTTTACAAACGCGGCAGTCGGCGTGCGGGTTGCATTGATAGCGGCAAATGTACGCCCTTCGCCCATCCGAGACAACGCGTCGCGGCTCGCCGTAACAATCGCGTCGCAACCAATCACCAGGTCGGCATCGCCGGTACCAACCCGGGTCGAATGCAGATCGTCCGGATGATCCGACAAGCGCACATGGGACATGACCGGCCCACCTTTTTGCGCCAGACCGCTCATATCGAGTACCGAGCAACCTTTACCCTCAACGTGCGCAGCCATTGCCAAAATTTGCCCGATGGTCACCACGCCAGTGCCACCAATTCCGGTCACAAGAATGCCATAAGGCCGGGAAGTTGTCGGCAAGATCGGAGTCGGCAACTTCACTACCGGCTCAGCAATTTTCTTGTGGACATCGGTCGCAGACCCGCCTGCAGTCGGTGTCACTGCAAGTTTTTTAGGCTTCTTCAAATTGCCACCTTCAACGGTGACAAAGCTCGGACAGAAACCAGTCACACAAGAAAAGTCCTTGTTGCAGGACGACTGGTTAATCTGACGCTTACGTCCGAACTCGGTTTCAAGCGGCTCCACCGATAAACAATTCGACTGCACGCTACAGTCTCCGCAACCTTCGCAAACCGCCTCGTTGATCACTGCACGCTTGGCTGGATCCGGGTACTCGTTACGTTTCCGACGGCGACGCTTTTCCGAAGCGCAGGTTTGATCATAGATCATCGCCGAAGCACCCACAATTTCGCGCAACTCGCGTTGTACCGCGTCTAATTCACTGCGATGACGGATTGTTACGCCAGGTGCCCAATCAGTCGACGGCGGATATTTGTCCGGCTCGTCGGTCACAACAATAATCGGTGTCACCCCTTCTGCCGCGATTTGTCGCGAAATCATGGCGGGGTCGAGCGGTCCGTCAAAAGCCTGACCACCAGTCATCGCGACAGCATCGTTGTATAAAATCTTGTAAGTAATGTTTACCTTGGCCGCAACCGACGCCCTGATCGCTAATAACCCCGAGTGGAAATACGTGCCATCACCCAGATTAGCGAAAACGTGTTTTTCACTGGTGAAGGGCGCTTGACCGATCCAGTTGACGCCCTCGCCGCCCATATGTGTGAAGGTTGAGGTTTCGCGGTCCATCCACAACACCATGTAATGGCATCCGATACCTGCCAGGCCGCGGCTTCCTTCTGGCAATTTGGTCGACGTATTGTGCGGACAGCCCGAACAAAAATGCGGCACCCGATCTTTGTTTGGATCTGGCTTACTACTAATATTGAGCAACGTTTCCTTAGCCTCAAGGTAGGCAACCCGTTCCTTGACGCGCTGCTCGACCGGATGACCAGCGAAGTATTTTGAAATCCGCGTGGCTATGGCACGGGCGATTTGCGCTGGATTCAGTTCGTACGTTGCAGGAAGTAACCAATCACCGTGGCCTGCGCCATGATTGCTCCACTCACCGGTGTCATCGAACTTTCCGACCACGCGTGGCCGCACATCGTCACGCCAGTTGTACAGTTCCTCTTTCAACTGATATTCGAGGATTTGACGCTTTTCTTCGACCACAAGAATCTCTTCGAGACCTTGCGCAAATTCGCGCACACCCTCAGCTTCCAGCGGCCAGGTCATACCGACCTTAAACAACCGAATCCCGATATCGCGCGCAATACTCTCATCAATGCCAAGATCAGCCAGTGCTTGCCGTGTATCCAGGTAGGACTTTCCGGCGGTAATAATACCGATCCGCGCACGCGGACTATCCCAGATAATTTTGTTGAGCTTGTTGGCACGCGCATAGGCCAATGCCGCATACCACTTGTAATTGTTCATGCGGGCCTCCTGGCCCAGCACGGTATCCGGCAGACGTATATTCAGACCGTCTACAGGCATTTCGAAATCTGCGGGCAATACGATCTGCACGCGATCGGGATCGAGTTCGACCGAAGCGCCTGACTCCACCACATCGGTCACGCATTTCATCGATACCCATAGCCCGGTGTAACGACTCATCGCCCAACCATGCATGCCGTAATCGAGATACTCCTGCACCGAAGAAGGATACAAGACCGGAATACCGCAAGCCTTCAGAATGTGTTCACTCTGGTGCGCGGTGGTCGAGGATTTGGCTGCGTGATCATCGCCTGCCAACACCAATACGCCGCCATGTTTTGAGGTCCCCGCCATGTTAGCGTGTTTAAAAACGTCGCCGCAACGGTCAACGCCGGGACCCTTTCCATACCATAATCCAAAAACGCCATCGTATTGCGCACCGGGAAACAAGTTAACCTGTTGCGTACCCCAAACACTGGTTGCAGCGAGATCTTCGTTCATACCCGGGTGAAATTTAACGTTGTGGGCGTCCAGGTATTTTTTTGCCTTGGCCGCCATCAGATCGACACCGCCCAGCGGCGATCCGCGATAGCCCGTGATATATCCGGCGGTATTTAGCCCGGCCAATACGTCGCGTTGGTGTTGCAACATTGGCAAGCGAATGATCGCTTGCGTGCCCGTCATAAAGGCCCGCCCACGTTCAAGCGTGAATTTATCGTCTAGCGAAATGGGGATAGATGATTCGCCCGTATGAGGGCCGATATCTTGGTCGGATGCCGGGGGTGTCGCTAAAGGCGAGTCGGTGGTCAGCAAATCTGCCGTTAATGGTGCGTTCATTCAGTCTCCGTGCCAAAAATTATGTTTTTGATTGCACTACGCCTAAGTTATCAGGCGCGGTTAAAACGTATTCACCTTATGAGTAAATCATTCTTTTATATGTGCATGAGTTTTTGCTACATTCCCATCATAAGCCAACTTACGTGCTCACGCACAAACCGCATCTGATAATCGCTGAGCTGGCTGGAGCAGAATCACGGGCCGCTAAGGGATTTCTTAATGATTCACAAAGTTGACTTCAGGTAACAACTGTAACAAGGCGTAAGTACCATGGAAAACCGATTGGGGAAGGCGTGTAATAGCAACTTGTTTGAAGCGGCTGATGACCTCCCCTGGACCGGTCGCTTTGAATAAACCTCCCTCTAGTGTTCCCTTTATTTCACTAGTTGCGGATTCTGCTCTCCCCGGCAGAATCCGCTTTTTTTTGCCTGCAAACTTTCCCTGCCCGGGTAAAGAATTAACTTTCCATTTAACGCAGGAATCCCGCTCAGTTGCTCAGTTGCTCAGCTGCTCAGCTGCTCAGCTATGCGGCAGGTTAATTTCATCCGGTTGCAAAGTGTTTGCCGCGAGTGGTGCGGATGCTGCCAATTTTTGATAAATCGGCAGGAAATCAGGCGCGGTTTCATTGAACAATTGCTGGAAGTCTTTAATCACAAAATAGGTTTCCTGATATGAATCTATTTTGTATAAAGTGCGCATGATGCGCTCAAGATCAAACGGAATACGCCTAACCGCCGGACTAGTCAGACTATGCTCGATTTCTCCTCCCGACGACAAGATTCCCGCCCCATAGACGCGCAAACCCGCTGGACTTTCGATCAACCCGAATTCAATCGTGTACCAATACAGTCTCGCCAACATTGCAAGACCATCCACTTTTAGCGCTTTTAATCCGCCCTTGCCGTACTCCTGCAAATGGTCCGCGAAAATAGGGTTGAACAATAAAGGCACGTGCCCGAAAAAGTCATGGAAAAGGTCCGGCTCAACGATGTAGTCAAACTCTTCAGGCTCACGTAACCAGACCGTGACGGGAAAGCGGCGGTTTGCCAGATGATTGAAAAAAGTATGATCCGGCACCAAGCCTGGCACCGCGACCAAACGCCAGCCAGTGGCTTTAAACAAGCGGGCCGAGGTCTCATCAAAACGCGGGATGCCATCGGCGATGTTCAATCGCTCCAGACTGTCGATGAAAACATCGCATGCCCGACCCGGAATTAACTTGGCCTGGCGCTGATATAAGCGCCGCCAAAGCGCGTGCTGCTCCGGTGTGTAAGCTTCCCATTCTTGCTGGACAACGTAATCCGCGTCAATTTTTCGGTAATCGCCGCGCAGCCCTACACCGTCTGATTTTTCCGCAACGGTTGCAAAAAAATCGGCTGTATTTACCGCGCTGTCCGGCTTTACAGCAGCATCAACTATGGTCGTGCTCAAGACTTCATTATTTACACGTGTGTTCATCATCAATTCCTAACAAATCAGCTTGCATGCCGGTATCCGATCTACATTTCTGCCTTAACCCGCATATGCCCCAAGTGCACATATAAGTGCACCAATAAGCTCTCAGCAGAAGGATACCGGAGCTTTCCGGCTCAGTGTGGCGGACTCGCAGAAACGTCCGTTAAGACGCCCCGCTTGATCTGATCCAGCTCAATTGATTCGAACAGCGCCCGAAAATTTCCCTCGCCAAAACCTTGATCGCCTTTACGCTGAATGATCTCAAAAAAAATCGGACCAATCACATTTTGGGTAAATATCTGCAACAGTAGCTCCCGCTCAGTGGCGTTGCTATTGCCATCGATCAGAATACGCAATCGCTTCAGATCATCCAGCCGCTCGCCGTGTGCGGGCAAACGCCGATCAACAATATCGTAATACGTTTCTATCGTGTCCTGAAACGCAACATCGCGGGACTTCATGTCCGTGATGCTGGTATAAATATTATCTGTGCCCAACGCGATATGCTGGATACCCTCACCATGATATAGATCGAGGTACTCGGCGATTTGCGATTTATCGTCAGAAGATTCATTAATCGGAATTCGAATTTTTCCGCACGGAGATGTCATCGCTTTCGACTTTAATCCCGTGAGTTTTCCTTCGATGTCGAAGTAACGTACTTCTCGGAAGTTAAACAGATTTTCATAGAAATCGGCCCATTCCTTCATGCGACCACGATGTACATTGTGGGTCAGATGATCAATATAGGTCAGGCCGCATCCTGCCTGCTTTGCTTCCGCGCCGGGAATTGCCACGAAATCGACGTCGTAAATGCTGATGTCGCCAATCCCGCCGATAGAAGTTTTGCCATGCCAACGATCTACAAAATAGATCAGCGAATCGCCCACGCCTTTAATAGCTGGAATGTTTAGCTCCATCGGCCCGGTACGATTATCAAATCCCCATGCACCTAATTCCAACGCCCGTTTATACGCAAACGCGGCATCCTGCACACGCAGCGCGATGGCACAAACGGATGGGCCATGCTGACGCGCAAAACGCTGCGCAAACGAATCTTGCTCGGCGTTGATAATAAAATTGATATCGCCCTGACGATACAGCGTCACAGCTTTGTGACGGTGACGAGCAATCGCGGTGAAACCCATTTTTTCAAACAGCGCAGCCATTGCCGCAGGGTCCGGTGCCGCATATTCAATGAACTCGAAGCCATCCGTGCCCATAGGATTTTCCCAGGGTTGAAATTCCATATTCATCTCCTCAATGCGTTATTGGTCTGATAAGTACCGCCTTTGTCACAAGGCGGGCAGATAAAAATGCCTTAAGCGTCAATACTTCGACGGTCTCTGACTTTTAGTATAGTTGGATGCACCAGGCAGATAATTGCAAATAATCTGCGATTTCTTCGACTACAGCAGTAATATTGCTCAATTCATTGAATTTAGGGTGCTTTATGGCTGGGATTGAGTTTGATAAAACTGATCGAAAAATTTTGGCGATTCTACAGGAGGACGGCCGCCTCTCTAACCAGGAGGTCGCCGAACGGGTCAATTTGTCGCCGTCGCCCTGTTTGCGCCGCATAAAGCGGTTGGAAGAAGCCGGGGTTATTCGACAATACGTGGCGCTGCTAGACCCCGAAAAAATCGGTCTGGGCTTGCTAGCCTATGTTAACGTCCGCCTGGAAAAACACGGCGCCTCGCAAGTTAGCGCGGGTCGTTCAAGCACATCGGTCACGCATTCCCCGCGCGAAGATTTTTCGGCGTCGGTGACGCATTGGCCAGAAGTTGTTGCCTGTTATGCGATGACTGGTGAAATGGATTATTTGTTGCGGGTGCATGTCGAAGACATGGCGCATTTTTCCCGCTTCATGATGGAGACGCTGTTGCGCCATCCGGCTGTCCTGGATGTGAAGTCGAGCTTCGCCCTGCGGCGGCTAAAGGATACAACGGCATTACCGCTGCTTTGATAGTTTGCGATCAGAAAACCTGAGATAGCGGCACACCTCCATAGCCCTTTAGTTGACTACTCGCGTTTAACCCAAGGCAAATTACCTAGCCATTTCAACGCGGCGCGCATGTTCGCTTTAAATGTGTAATCCAGCGTCGCTACCTGTTCCTGCATCGCTTCCTGAATCACCGTCGCAGGACTAGCTGGTAACAGTTTGAGATAAGCGTCTGCTTCGCCGTAATCGCGGTGAATCGTCATCCCGGCTTTTTTGGCAATATGCATCATGACTTTGTTCGACGATAAACAGTGCATATAGAGCGTATCGATATCGGCATTGCGGCAATGAATTCCGGCCCGCTCAAACAAGCGCGTCCCTACGCCCATGCCACGTGCAATCGAGGATACCGAGACACCAAACTCGGCGACCCGCTCTTTGGTGGTCGCTGCACGCATCGCTGGCAGTGCTTCACGCGGCGCAAAGGCCAGATGGCCGGCACCAAGCAATCGCAGTTTGCGGTCGTACACGCCAAAAATAGTATCGCGATCAAAATTCAGGCCGTCAACGTAGCGCGCCACCAACGCATCTGGCAATACAGAGCCAAAACGCAATAGCCGGTCGCCGCTGTCCAACGCCAGAAAATGACGCAACAGGCGCTTCCGCGCATGGCGTGACAATTCTTTCACGTAGATAGTCGGTCGTTGTATTTTCAGGGCTGCTGAACTGTCTGCGCCGTTCATAGTTCCTCTTGTTTCGGTGATATGGGACGTCCATCCCGTGCCGGAGCTGCCAGTATTGCAGCCTCGACCGCTGCAGTACGGGCGGCATGTATCGCCTCAGGTATGCGCTGCGGTTGATCTTTAAAGCCGCCTGCAATGTCACCGGCATTCACAGCCTGCGCCGCGCCCAACGCCATTTGCAAGAACGAGCGTTGCGGAAAGGGGCGTTCGGCGTAACCGGTCCTGCCGCGATAATCGCATTCGGTGGCCTCCAGCATCGCAAGGAACCGCTGTGGCTTGCGAAACGCATCGCAGCGTCCAAATAATGTGACCATGGTCTTGGCGCGCAACTCAAAAGCGCGTCCTACATCGCCATGTTCGCGTGCAGTCATCAGTGCCAGATCGCGCACGTCGCCTGGGACTTTCAGCCGCTCGCATACTCGCTCGACCAACGCCACACCCATCCCTTCATGACCATGATGGCTGGGCCATCCGGAGGATGGGGTCACGCCCTTACCCACATCATGCATCAGCGCGGCAAAGCGCACCGGCAATGGATAGTTTTCCTTGGCGGCCATATCGATGACCAACATCACATGTTTGCCCGTATCAATTTCCGGATGATACTTTTCCGGTTGCGGGATACCCCACAGAACATCAAGTTCAGGCACAATTCTCGCCAATGCACCGCAAGCACGCAACACCTCGAACATCCGTGACGGACGCGCCTCCATCAATCCACGCGCAAATTCCTGCCATACCCGTTCGGGCACCAATGCATCCACTTCCCCTGCAGCCACCATTTGCTGCATCAATGCGTTCGTTTCGGGTGCCACGAAAAATTCAGTAAATCGCGCAGCGAATCTGGCAACGCGTAAGATTCTCACAGGGTCTTCAGCAAAAGCCTCCGAGACGTGCCGAAAAGTGCGGGCCTGCAGATCTTTTTGCCCACCGAAGGGGTCAACCAAAATACCATCGTCACCGCGTGCGATAGCGTTGATGGTCAGATCGCGGCGGATTAAATCTTGCTCCAGGGTGACGTCGGCGTCGGTATGAAATACAAACCCCTTGTAGCCCGGTGCCGTTTTACGTTCTGTGCGCGCAAGCGCATATTCTTCTTGCGTATCAGGATGTAAAAATACCGGAAAATCTTTTCCAACAGGACGAAACCGGCGCGCCAGCATTTCTTCCGGCGTGGCCCCGACCACGACGAAATCGCGATCCTTTATGGCAAGACCCAGTAACTCATCGCGCACCGCGCCACCCACTACATAAATTTTCATCACAAATAGTATTTAACACCCAGCACTGAATTTAGAAACGCCAAAAAGATTACTCAAAATGAGCCGACGACCAAACCACTATTCCTAACCGTGGTTCGGCAACACTTCTGGCTCGTCGATTGCTTCACGCACCCATTGGGCTACCGCCGGATGGGCCTGAACCCGCTCGACATAAGCCTGCAGCGCCGGTGCCAGCGAGACACCGAAAATGCGGAAGCGCATGACGACCGGTGCGAAGAAAGCGTCTGCGATCGAGAAATCACCAAACAGGAAGCGGTGGTGACCAAACTCCGACAAACAGTTTTCCCATATTTCGCTAATGCGGCCGATGTCTCCTTGAGACTGCGGCGTGCGCCCCTGACCGGGATGGCTGGCGCGAATATCCATCGACATCGCAGAGCGAATTCCGGCGAAGCCAGAATGCATTTCGGCACAAACGGAGCGTGCAATCGCACGCGCGGCGCTATCTTTCGGCCACATCCCCGCCTCCGGAAATTGCTCCGCCAAATATTCGCAGATCGCCAGCGAATCCCAAATATGCAAATCGCCGACCATCAGCACGGGTACCTTACCGGCAGCCGAATACCGCGCAATATCCGTCGCGGTCGTCGGCTGATCCAGCAAGATCCGCACTTCATTAAATGGAATGCCAAACGCTTTCAGGACGACCCAGGGACGCATCGACCAGGACGAATAGTTTTTGTTGCCAATGACCAGCGTCATCGCCGGCTTGCCAGCATTTTTCAGCACTTCAGACAAAGTTGCATCGCGTTGTGTAGTTTGCATAATTTACTTTTAGCATCCGTTCTGAAAAAGTGTCATTGGCCGATTTTTATTAACTGGTTTTCATTACTATATTGCGCCGCTATCTATAACTGCTGCGAGTTAAGGCAATGCCGATATGGTAAAACCTTTCGGTGCAACGCTTCCCAGGCGCGCCTTCAACGACTGCGGACGCCTCTCAAACAGCGCCGCATAATAGGTCGCATTGGACAGCACGTTTTTGACATAGCCTCGGGTTTCATTAAACGGAATCGTCTCCGCAAAAATGGCACCTTCGACGCTTCCTGGCAAGGTCGAGCGCCATGTGCGTGGTCGCCCCGGTCCGGCGTTATAGGCCGCAGTCGCCATCGGCAACGAACCATCCAAATCGTTGAGTACCATACTCAAATAATTGGTGCCCAACATAATGTTGATGTCAACGTCGTTTACCTGATCGGCCGTGAAACCGATCACGCCAACTTTCCTGGCGACAAAGCGCGCGGTAGCGGGCATCAATTGCATCAAGCCAGATGCGCCAACATGCGAACGTGCCGTTTTAACAAAGCGTGACTCTTGACGTATCACCCCGTACACCCACGCCATATCAAGCCCCAGCGCCGTGGTGTTGGCGGTCATGATGTCGCGATGCGGCGAAGGAAAGCGCTGATTGAAATCGACCTCGACTTTAGTCCGATCCGAGGTATTGACCATCCGGTCCAGGACGTCGCTTTGACGCGCAAATTCTGCCGCAGCCAACAATTGACGGTCTGTCATTTTGCGCAGTTCCCAGTTCCACTCACGCGTGCCTTCAAACCGCAGCCCCATATCGAAAAAACGGAAAGCGCGCTGGAAGCCGGCATTTTTTTGCATCGGCGCCAGTTCAAGTGGCGTGATCAAAGCTGGCGATTCGGTGATAACAATTTTTTGTCCCAACTCTTCGAGCGACAGTTGCCCGTAAAAGTTGGTTTGATCGGCAATCGACTGAAATAATTTTTGTGCCTGTTCGTTGCGTCCGTCTGCCATTAACGAGCGACCTAACCAATAAACCCACGTAGGGTCGTCGCGCAATGGTTGCGGCATCGCTTCGATACTTGTTCTGACCAATTTCCAGTCCCCGGCCCGCAGTGCCGAACGGACGCTCCATTGATAACCATCTTGCGAAAGTGGTGCGCCCTGCGCCGCCCGCCAGTAATCCACGGCTTGCGGATCAAGCTTCAATGCCGCAGGTAAGGCAATTTGCGCCCAGCCTAACGAGCGCTCAGACGCCTTTAACTGATCGGCAGAAGCAGTTAATGCCGCGGCCGCTTGCGATGGATCATTTTTAGCCACCCGACCCAGCGCAATGATAAATAACTCGTGACTCACGCGATCGGCACCCGGCCCGCGTGCCAGGACCAACGAGGATCGATCAATTGCCTGCGCTATTTGCGCGTCAGTCGCATCCATGAATGGTGCCATGCGACGCGCGACGCCGCCATAACCGGATTCAATCGCCTGACGTACCTGAAACCACACATCGGCCTGGGAAAATTGGCCGTTTTGGGCCAGCGTACCAATCAAATCCGTACAGCCCGCTCCGAAATCCTTTGGTGTGGTCAGTAACGCGCGCGCATCATCGGCGACATTGACGCCTTTTAACGCTTTCGATGTCAGGGCGTAACATTTAAGTTGCGTATCATCGTCCAGCGCAAATAAGGGATATTGCTGATCGAACGTGTTCCAGATTCCGGCCTTGCCGAGTTCGAGCAACCAGTCGTTACGCAGACGATCCGCAATGGCGGTGCCGTCATATCGCGCCAGATATTCACGAATTTCAGGTTCCGGCGCAACCAAATCCTTGATGCGCGGTTTCAGGCGGTAATAGTCAACATACGAAGGGATGTCATAATTGCTTAACACCGACGCTAAAACTTCCACTTTGTCGGTCTTGTTAGCGCGCGACGCGTCACGCAGTGCCAGAAAAGTTGCGTCCTGATCGCCAACATTACCTTGGATGACGGCGGCGTCCGTTTGTGCAATGACAGCGGGGGTGACAGCGAAAGACAGCGCTCCAGCCGAAAACAAAAGGCCGACCATCCATTTTGTTGCAAATTTTGCTCTATACATACCTTAACAACCCTCAATCTGCGAGTACCAATGACCAGCCCAAGCATAGCATGTGATACACCGGATTCGGGACCCGAAAACGGACCAGATAAGGCACTTTTACGGATCGCGTTGCTAACGGCACGAAAGCGTATTCCTGACGATCAACGGCGCGCGTTCGATACTGCAATTGGCGCCCAGGTGCTGGACTGGGCAACCAGCATGTCAGGCGGCAATGCTGGGGGTAAGTCGGACTTCCCGGATGTGCTGGGTGTGCCAGGTGTGCTGGGTGTGTATTGGCCGATCCGTGGCGAGCCTGATTTACACGCCACCTATGCTGCGCTGATTGCGCGCGGGGTGCGGTTGGCGCTGCCTGTTGTTATCGGTGCAGAGGAACCGCTGCAGTTTGTACGCTGGACGCCCGGCGAAGCCATGATTAAAGACAGCTTCGGCGTACCCTTCCCGGCCAGCGGCGACATCGTCAGTCCGCAAGCTCTCCTAATTCCCTGCGTCGGCTTTACCCGCGCACGACTGCGGCTAGGTTATGGAGGCGGCTTCTATGATCGCACGCTGGCAGTGAACCCCCGGCCAACCACGATTGGTATCAGTTACGCGGAAGCCCTGGTAGAGTTTGATAGCGGCATGCATGATATTGCGCTGGACCAGATTTTTACTGAAAGCGGTTGCTTTTAAGAAGCGGTAATAAATGTGAATGACTTATTTCGGCACACCGATGCTGCGCAGTATTGCGCTGCGCAGCCAGGTCTCACAAAAATTTATTTCAAGCGATGCCAGATGGCGGTTGTTGCTGCGGCGTTATTCAGCGTGTAAAAATGCAAACCGGGCGCGCCGCCGGCGAGCAGCCGTTCACAAAGTTGCGTAACCACGTCGAGACCAAACGCGCGTATTGACTCGGCATCATCACCGTAAGCGGCGAGTTTCAGACGAATCCAGCGCGGGATCTCGGTCCCGCACATGTCAGAGAAACGCATTAGCTGGGAATAGTTGGTGATCGGCATGATCCCGGCGATAACGGGCACAGTCGCCCCCAGTTTTTGCGCTTCCTCCACGAAACGGAAATACGCATCCGTGTTGTAAAAATACTGCGTAATGGCACCGTTTGCACCGGCTTTCACCTTGGCGGCAAACCGTTGCACGTCATCTTGCGGCGATTTTGCCTGCGGATGCATTTCAGGGTAAGCAGCCACCTCAATATGAAACCAATCCCCGGTTTCAGTCCGAATGAACTCCACCAGTTCATTGGCGTAACGAAATTCGCTTGAGGAAAAATCCACGCCGCCGTAACCGCTTGGGGCATCGCCTCGCAAGGCAACCAAACGCTTGATCCCATTTTCCTTGTACTGCGTCAGAATCGCTCGCAATGATTCGCGCGAGCTGCCGAGGCAGGAAATATGCGGAGCGGCATCATGGCCTTCATTACGAATCTCCAGGACGGTATCGAGGGTCCCTTTTTGAGTAGAGCCGCCAGCGCCAAATGTGACCGAAAAATATTTCGGTTGCAGTTCAGCCAGCCTGGCGCGCGTTACGCGCAGTTTCTCCGCGCCTTCGGGCGTCTTCGGAGGGAAAAACTCAATGCTGAAATTGTGGGAAGACATTTAATTTTTTTTCAGTAACAAAGTGGACAAAGCCCACGAAACGATGCTGTACAAAATGGCACCGCCAACCGCCGCCCAGAAACTGGCCACGTGAAAGCCGCCCACCAACTGCGCCACCATCCAAAACATCAATCCATTGATAACAAAAATAAACAAACCTAATGTCACGACCGTCGCGGGCAAAGTCAATACCAGCAGAATCGGACGGATCAGGGTATTCACGAAACCGAGGATCAGGGCGGCTATCAACGCCGCGCCAAAACTATCAACCGATACGGAATGCATCAAATATGGCACCGCTAGCAAAGCCAGCGCATTAATTAACCACGACACCAATAAACGCATTCATCTCTCCTGTTTTGTGACGCTAAAACAACTTCTTTGTGCTACCGTATTTTTCATTTATCCGGTCGAAAACGCCAAGTGGGCTGAGTTTCAAGATACGAAAAAATCCTCAGCCCTATAACCCTATAGCGACCAACCAAATCTGACTTCTCGCTAAAGCGTAGAAATCAAGCCGATATGCTGGCCTGATTTGATGTGATTATTTGATGCCATTTTTTTATGCTTAATAACGATATTGTTCCGGTTTGTAAGGACCAGTTTGTTTCACACCGATATACGCCGCTTGCTCTTCTGTTAGCACGCTTAGTTGTGCGTTCAGTTTTTGTAACTGCAACCGTGCAACCTTCTCATCCAGATGTTTCGGCAGTGTATAAACGCCGACTGGATAAGCCTTCGTATTTACGAACAATTCAATTTGCGCGATGGTTTGATTTGCAAACGAAGAGCTCATAACATACGACGGATGACCGGTACCGCAACCCAAATTGACCAGGCGGCCTTCAGCCAACAGAATGATGCGCTTTCCATCTGGAAAAATAACGTGATCAACTTGTGGCTTGATATTTTCCCAAGTGTATTTCTTCAACGCGGCGACTTCGATCTCGTTGTCGAAATGGCCGATATTGCAAACAATTGCCTGATCCTTCATCTTTGCCATATGGTCATGCGTGATGACGTGATAATTGCCGGTACAGGTGACAAAAATGTCGCCATGTTCCGCCGCATAATCCATCGTCACAACACGATAACCTTCCATTGCCGCCTGGAGCGCGCAAATTGGGTCGATTTCTGTAACCCAAACTTGTGCAGACAAAGCACGCATTGCTTGCGCCGACCCTTTACCGACATCGCCATAACCGGCGATAACCGCAACTTTACCGGCAATCATCACGTCGGTCGCACGCTTGATGCCATCCACCAGCGATTCACGGCAGCCATACAAATTATCGAACTTCGACTTGGTGACTGAATCATTCACATTGATTGCAGGGAAAGCCAATTTGCCTTCTTTATGCATCTGATACAAGCGATGCACCCCTGTTGTGGTTTCTTCGGTAACGCCTTTGACTTGTGCCAGACGGGTCGAATACCAGTTCGGCGAAGTCGCCAACTTGTTCTTGATGGCGTTGTACAAGCAAATTTCTTCTTCTGACGTAGGATTGTTCAATACCGATGCGTCTTTTTCAGCGCGCGTACCGAGATGCAGCAACAAAGTAGCATCACCGCCATCATCCAGAATCATATTGGCTTGTTCTTCACCCGGCCATTCGAAAATGCGATGCGTGAATTCCCAATATTCATCCAGCGATTCGCCTTTAAAAGCAAATACCGGCGTTCCAGCGGCAGCAATTGCAGCGGCTGCATGATCCTGAGTCGAGTAAATATTGCAAGAAGCCCAACGCACTTTTGCGCCAAGCGCTTCAAGTGTGTGAATGAGCACTGCTGTTTGGATCGTCATGTGAATCGAACCGGTGATGCGCGCGCCTTTTAGCGGTTGGGCGGCAGCGAATTCTTGACGAATGGCCATCAGGCCGGGCATTTCGGTCTCAGCGATGCGAATTTCTTTATCACCCCAACCAGCCAGGCTGATATCGGCAACAACAAAATCGGAAGATGCAAGAGTAGTAGGGATGGATTTCATTACAACGGCGTTCATCACGCCCTCCTTTCGTTAGAAAAAAAGTAACGTGAGCGCGGTTGCATGAAAAAACGTTACCAAGCCTGGCAAACTCTACGGTTTGTCGCAACGCTCCTTGGCACGAAGTTGGTATTCTAATTCAAATTCAAATTGCTTTCATGGCTTTGCTGCTCGATCCCCTCAAAACTGCAAATATAGACTTTGTTGCCACCTTTTTTGACAGGATACCAAAAGTTCAGCACTGAAAAATGTACAGACAAGTCCTCATCAAACCCAACCCATTTCGTACAGTTCGCTTTTTATGTAGGCATAAAAAACCGGCGCTGCGACTAATCCCGGCAGACCAAAGGCAGCCTCTGCCAGCGCCATCATCAGCAATAACTCCCAGCTCCGCGCATTGATTTGCGAACCGACAATGCGGGCGTTTAAAAAATACTCAAGCTTGTGAATCACGATCAAAAAGATCAATGCCGACAATGCCACGTATAAAGAAACCGACAACGCCACGATAACGATGAGAGAATTGGAAATCAAATTGCCAATAACGGGCAGTAATCCGGCCAGAAAGGTGACCACGATCATTGTCTTTGTTAGTGGCAAATGGACATCCGCCAAGCGTAGTATCACCTGCAAAAATATGGCGGTCAGCACCGTATTGAGCAATGAAATTTTGATCTGGGCGAACACCACGCGCCGAAAAGCCTCCGCCAGCAAGCGCGCACGGCCCAGCAACTCGGAAGCCAACGGCTGCAGTATGGGCAGAGGATGCTCGGCGGTCATCGCAACCATCGCTCCCAATACCATGCCAACCAACACGTGAATGAATACCTGTATGGCTTCTCTACCCGCCAGCTTGAGTTCGCCGCTATGGGACTCAATCATTTCTGTCACCATCTGCCGGGTTCCAACGATATCGTCCGGCAAAAATCGCTGTAGCGCTGCCGGCATCTGGGTGCGGGCTTGATCAATGACGTCCATCAGTTTCGTCTGAATCACCATCATGCGGTCAGGGCCGCCGTGAAAGAACGCGATCAAACCCAGAATAATGCCGGTAAGGACACCGATGATGACAGTTGACAAAATAACAACGGCGATCAAGTGCGAGCGCTCACTGGTAAGTCGGCGTTCAATCAGCGGCGTCAGAGAGCGCACCAATTGATACACCAGCAATCCTGCCAGCAGCGCTGTCAACAAATGTAACGTGAGGACAAGCATCAAAACCGCAATGGCGATCAACCACGCAGCGATTCGAAAAGACGACACCGTGTTATTTACTAGACGCCGTCTGGGCGGCGGCATCAAAGCAGCTTGCGTCTCGGTGACGGGAGAAGGAGGAGTTGCGGCCATAATAGGTAAAGCCCAATAGCACAAAGGACACAATAAAATTTGCACGGCAAAGCGGCCGGTTCTGCTGGATGCTTTCTGCCACATCAATTTGGTGGATCAAATATCGCGCCAATCTTGCTTAAGAAGCAATTCAGTGTATCAACTAGTTGTGGTTCGGCAAAGCATCATTTAGTTAGCATTTTGCGCCTGTTCGAAGACGATGGGACAGACTAACTCTACAAATAAACCAACGCGAGAGGAAAGCTCCGGCATCACAGATTGCCGAAAGGTCTCTTCTCGCGTCGATTTTGCATTAATTCCCGCGCTTGATAACAAGCTCGGTTGCAGTTAGTGCATATTGCGGCGGAATAATGGCGCTTCCCCATCACTATGCACTACGCCATCACAATGACGCTTTTAAAGCAGCCGCCCTGTCAGTCCGTTCCCAGCTGAATTCCGGCTCTTCGCGACCAAAATGGCCGTATGCAGCGGTTTTTTCATAAATAGGACGCAACAAGTCCAGCATTTGAACAATACCCTTTGGCCGCAGGTCAAAATGCTCCAATACAAGTTGAGACAATTTTTCATCGCTGATCTTGCCAGTGCCAAAGGTCGTGACCATCACCGAAGTCGGTTTAGCAATGCCAATGGCGTACGACACCTGAATCTGGCAACGGGTAGCCAAGCCTGCCGCAACGATATTTTTGGCAACATAGCGACCAGCGTAAGCAGCGGAACGATCAACCTTCGATGGGTCCTTTCCGGAAAACGCGCCGCCACCATGCGGGGCTGCGCCGCCGTAGGTGTCGACAATGATTTTGCGCCCGGTCAATCCACAATCACCTTGCGGTCCGCCGATAACGAAACGCCCGGTAGGGTTGATCAGATAACGTGTGTTTTGCAGCCATTCCTTCGGCACTACCGGCTTGATGATTTCTTCAATAGCCGCCGCTTCAATATCCTTGTGCTGCATTTCCGGTGCATGCTGGGTTGACAAGACAATCGTATCGATCGCGACTGGTATACCATTAACGTACTTCAGCGTGACCTGTGACTTAGCATCCGGACGCAGCCAAGGCAATCGTCCATCTCTGCGCAATTGCGATTGCCGTTCGACGATGCGATGGGCGTAATAAATAGCCGCTGGCATCAATTCCGGGGTTTCGTCGCAAGCGTAACCAAACATCAGGCCTTGATCGCCCGCGCCCTGATCCAGATCCAATCCCGTGCCTTCATTAACGCCTTGGGCAATATCCGGCGACTGCTTGTCGTAGGCCACCAACACCGCGCAACTTTTGCAATCGATACCAAAATCGGCATTGTCGTATCCGATGCGTTTGAGGGTCTCGCGTGCCACGTTAATATAATCAACGTTGGCATGCGTTGTGACTTCACCGGCCAATACCACCAGACCGGTGTTGACCAAGGTTTCAGCGGCGACGCGCGCAGTAGGATCTTGCGCCAGAATGGCGTCTAAAATAGCATCGGAAATTTGATCCGCGACTTTATCGGGATGTCCCTCGGAAACGGATTCAGAGGTAAAGAGGTATTCGTGTGTCATAACAGGCTCCTGCCAGAAAGAAATACAGTGGTGACCATTGCCGCAGTCCTGCTGTAGAGCCTGCGACGCTTTAGCGAAATTTATATACCGCTTCGCAAGTTGTCTATTAACTCGGCGGGTGAAATCCTGTACTACGTGGTGTAGACGGCCACATTCAAATCAATGTAAAAAGCCCCATACTTGCAATATAGCTTGCAACTTACTTGCAACATGAGCAATCGGCGAAATCCGCTGATCACTGCCTTTGTTTATCCCACGTATGTTATTTTACGCCTTTTACAACTTTTCGGCAAAACGCCGTTTTCTGCCTTCCGATGCTTGTCAAACTATTTCAACTCTTATCAAAATTGCCGCTATTTGCGCTGCACCTGATCGGTTCCGTAATCGGGTGGCTGGTGTATTTGCTCTCGCCATCCTATCGGCGCAAATTAAAAGCAAATTTAAGACGTGCCGGCTACCAGGGTCACCTATCCCAGGCGATTCGGGAATCCGGCAAAAGCATGTTTGAACTTCCCTTTATCTGGTGCGCACCCCCTGACAAGGTATTGCGCACGGCCAGCATCGAAAATTGGGAGCTGGCGCAAGCGGCGCTTGACGCAAAGACCGGCGTCATTTTTTTAACCCCACATTTAGGCTGCTTTGAGATCATCGCTCAAGCGATTGCCGCCAAAACCTCACTCACTGCTCTGTATCGGCCGCCACGCAAGGCCGCGTTAAAACCTTTAATTGAGGGCGCGCGCGCGCGTCCTAATTTGCACCTCGCTCCGGCAAATTTAACGGGGGTACGGGCCTTACTCAAGGCACTCAAAAAAGGCCACGCCATCGGTTTGTTACCCGATCAAGTCCCGCAAAATGGTGAAGGCGTATGGGCCGATTTTTTTGGCACAGCCGCGTACACGATGACGTTGTCGGCCAAACTACACCAAATGAGCGGGGCACCAATTATTCTTTCGTATGCTGAACGGCTGCCTTTCGGTCGCGGTTTTGTCATTCGCTTCGTGCCCTTTGAAGAAGAGCTCGGTAACACGCCAGAACAGCAGGCGCGGGCTATTAATGCCGCGATGGAAAAGTTGATCGCTCGGTGCCCATCGCAATATATCTGGAGCTATAACCGCTACAAAACGCCACCTGGCGTCAGCGCGCCAGGCAATGCCAATGCCAACCATCAGGATGCACCATGAGGGCACTGATTTTTTTATTATGGATGACGCACTGGCTGCCCCTATGGATACTCGGACCGCTTGGCGAAGGCCTTGGTTCGCTGCTTTTCATTATCATGAAACCGCGCCGCCACATCACTTTGACCAACCTGCGATTGTGCTTTCCCGAGATGCCGGAAGCAGAACGTGTCAGCCTGGCCCGTCGCCATTTCCAAGCTTACTCGCGCAGCGCTCTGGAGCGCAGCGTGTTGTGGTGGGCTTCTGAAGCGCGCCTCAAACGACTGATAAAAATCGAATCCGATTTACCGCTCGACACGCTGCAGGCCGGACCGACGATTTTGCTATGCCCCCATTTTGTTTGTCTGGAAATTCCGGGCATTGCGTTAGTACTCAATTCCTCACTCTCGATCTGCACAATTTATTCTCGCCAGCAAGATCCATTGGTAGACGCCGCGCTGCTCAAAGGCCGGTCGCGGTTTCGTCCGGTTAAATTATTCACACGAGAACAAGGCGTAAAGCCCATTATCCGGGCAATGCGGGAAGGGTTTCCCTTCATCATGTTGCCGGATATGGATTTTGGGACCAAAGATGCCGAATTCGTACCGTTTTTTGGGATTCAGGCAGCAACACTGACGGCGCCAGCGAGAATCGCCGCCGCAACCAAAGCCAGTGTGGTACCGATGATAGCAACCTACTTGCCGGGCTACCAAGGCTGGAAGGTCACTTTTTATCCGGCTTGGGAGAATTACCCCGGCGACGATATAACGGAAGCAACCCGACGCATGAATGCGTTCATTGAAGCAAGAGTGCTTGAAGCACCGGCCGAATATTTCTGGGCGCACAAGCGCTTTAAAACCAGGCCGCAGGGTGCGCCCGGGCCTTATTAATCAGGACGGTTCAAGCACAACCAATTCAGGGATATGCCATTTACTTCCCTGGAAAGCTTTGAATAAATTAAGACGTGCGTTTCTTTCACAGCCGTACTTTTACAGCCGTATTTTTACAGCCTTACTCCCGCAGCCTTATAATCACGCCATGAAACTTAAATTTACGAAAATGCACGGCGCTGGCAACGATTTCATCGTCATTGATGCAATCAATCAGCATATCGACCTTACTCCCGCTCAGTGGCAGGGTCTGGCGGATCGTCGCTTTGGCATCGGTGCCGATCAGATGCTCGTTGTAGAAAAGCCGCAGGCGGCAGGCGTCGATTTTCGTTATCGTATTTATAACGCCGATGGCGGCGAAGTTGAACAATGCGGTAACGGTGCGCGCGCGTTTGTCAAATTTGTCACAGAAAAAGGACTCACTCAGAAACGATCCATCAAAGTCGAAACCATGTGTGGTTTGATCGAACCAATGCTGGAAGATGACGGCTCTATTACTGTCGATATGGGCGCACCAATCCTGACACCGGTGGATATACCGTTCGACACCTGGGAGCTAGCAGCGCAACACCAGGGCGCGGGTACGTTATGGCCTTTGGAGATAGATGGCAAGCCGATCCTGTTTTCCGTCGTTTCGATGGGAAATCCACACGCGATTCAAGTGGTCAGCGATACCGAAGCCGCGCCGGTTCTCACGACTGGCCCTGTGATTGAGCATCATCCGCGATTCCCGAAACGCGTCAACGCTGGCTTTATGCAGATTGTCGATCGCCATCAGATTAAATTGCGTGTCTATGAGCGCGGGGCAGGAGAGACTTTAGCTTGCGGAACCGGTGCGTGTGCCGCAGTGGTTGCGGGCATTCAACGCGGCCTGCTGGATTCGCCAGTCATTGTCCATACGCACGGCGGAGACCTATCTATCGCATGGAACGGCGTAGGACAAGCGGTCAAACTCACAGGCCCCGCAGTGACCGTGTTCGAAGGAGAAATCGAACTGGATCTGTCGCAAAATTAGAACGCAATCAGAACATCACACGGCAATCAAGCCGATTGGGTGCCACTACGCAATCAGGTGCCGGCCCGAAGCGCAGTGCTAACAAACTCCTCACTATCATCAGCTGCAACGGCGACGACATCAGCATCAGCATCGGCTTCGACGTCAGCCATATCCAATCCCGGCAACGCAGTTTTAAAGCGATACAAACGCTGCCGATAATTTCCCTCTGGCCCATTCGGACCGCAATCAACGTCCTCGAACAAGCGCGCCAGCCGGTTCAAAGTCTGGCGTTCGTCGCCAGTTTCAATCAACACCAGGCGTCGTTTGCTGCGAGCATAAAACACACGGATATCCACCACCAGACAGTGGCCGCAATCAGCTTGATTTAAATCCAGCAATAAAGCTTCCGGCCGGCTTAATCCAAAAAGCAGAGCAAGTTCGATGCGCGCCACCAAAAATGGGTGCCCTGCCACCATCTCACGCGTGAGTCGCTGTTTAGCGCTCAGCGCCCACGCCGTAGGACGCGCAGTGTCGGCTATTTTTGCCAGCAACGTATGGGCCTCGACGCTGCCCTGAGCCGCTGCTTTTTGCAGCCAATAGACTGCCTGAACATCATTCGTCAGCTTTTCTCGCCGGTTACGCCAGGCACTGACGCCGCATTCCAGTTGCGCTGCACGATGCCCCATTTCGGCCGCATGCTCCAGATGCCGCTGCATGTCCGCCAGATTACGTTGCGAAAATTCGGATTTCAGGTAGATGCGCGACAACGCGTACCAAGCCTCCGATAAACCTCGTTCACCTGCGTGGGTCAACCAGCGAATCGCCTTTTTATAATTCGCCGAGCCGGCCCCACCAACGGTACGTTCACCGTCGCTGTCCATGCGAGCGTACCAAAGTCCCAGGTCGCGCTGCGCAGATTTATCGTCAGCTGCCGCAGCCAGTTCCAAAAATTGTTGTACTTCGTTGGCGTCGAACTCTGTTGTCATCATCAAAGCACGCGCGCAACGCGTTAACAACAATAGGTTAGCCTCGCCTATGCGCCGTGCCAGGGATTCGGACGGTGCATGCAGTTGTGCCAATTCCCCGACATATTGTTGCGCGACGGCGCGCGCCAGGGGCAGGCCTCGCTCTAAAAAGGTCATCCACTCGTGTTTTTCCCACGCGATCTGCGCCAGCGAGTGTTGCGCTTGCATAACGCCCGCATCGGCTGCACGGGCGGTCCATTCCAGCGTCGCACCACTGGTTTTGGAACCAGCTAACGGCACACGACGGAGCACGTCGCCCGGCAATTCGCCAGCCCGGCTAAGGCGGCTGAGTACGCCGACACTTTCTGCGCTCTTCATTTCACCGGCGCTATCTGCGCCTTCACCACCGACATCGTCGTGCGCTACCTGTGCTACTACCACTTGATCGGCCTGGGATGCTTGTTGCGCCAATAACCACTGCGCCTCAGGAATATTGGCATGGGCCGCTGCTTCGAGCGCCTGCAAAGCCTTGTTCCTGAACGCTGCTAAAGAAGCGCGATCATCGATCGGCGTGTTGCTATCCAGGACTAATTGCGCCAATACCAACCCAGCTTGCATGACGCCAGCATCAAATGCGCGTTCGTACCAGGCACATAGATCGAGCGGATTTGACGCACCACGTGCGACATCAAGCGCAATGTACGTCCCGATTAATGTCCAGGCCTCAGCCTCTTGTTGTTGTGCAGCGCGATCCAACCAATGTAAAGCCGTTGGAAAGCTCTGCGGCAAACCGTTACCGCCAAACAGGTAGCGCTTGCCAAGTGCAAGCTGCGCCGCCGCCTGTCCTGCACGCGCTGCGCGAATAATTGCCAGATCTTCTCGTTTAGCCATAAACACCCATCATGCAAAAGCGTAAATTATCCTCGATAAATGAAGAATCCTTTATTTGATAACAATTTCGAATAAAGTTCGCAGCTTTAATACAACAAAGTGATATTTTTTTAAATTTTACTGATTTAGCAAGGGTCGAAATCACCGGATTAATGAAGCGTCACCTCAAAATAGCGCAAGATCGTCGATTTTTAAGGCATTCCCAGCTAACTCCGCTGAACTCCTAAAGAGATCAGTCGATCTTTTTTTCAGCAGGGTTGATACAAAAGATGCCTTCGCATTAATCTGGAATGTTGACGGCCAGAGATCCCCTCCTCCCGACGCAAATTCCGATTTAGGCGCCCGAAATGTTCTCGCCGGGCGCTTCGTTCTGTAACTAATAACTAGCTAATGAATAGCCCTGAACTCACGATCTGCTGCAAGCATTCATTCTATATATGTAGGGTGAACGGGACGGCGCGTCAAATATTTACCTGCCGACACATATGAAATTGACACTACCTGGCAGAACATAAGCTTTTTATCCCATCGATATAGTGCCGCTTGTGTGTCACAAAAATACAACATAAACAGCAAGCCCCGACAATTTCGACAAATTAATAGCACTGCATAAGACCAAAGCGCCAGAGTAAACAGCGGGACCCATTAATGTTCACCCATCCGACAGATGTACGGATCCTTAAAGCAGGCTTTTCCAAATAAAGGACGTCAAATGAAGAAATCACTAATCGCACTGGCCGTACTAGGCGCAATCGCAGGTGCAGCACAAGCTCAAAGCTCAGTAACAATCTACGGTATCGTTGATACTGGCGTCACTTATACAAACAAAGCATTGAACACTACTACTGGTCAAACCGGTAGCAAGTTTGCTGTCAACTCCGGCATCGTCCAAGGCTCACGTCTGGGTTTCAAAGGCGTTGAAGATCTGGGCGGCGGTCTGAAAGCAGTTTTCCAACTAGAAGCTGGCTTCAATAATGACACAGGTGCTTTGCAAGGCGACAAAGGCGCGACCGATTTGTTCCGTCGTAAGTCAGTTGTTGGTCTGAGCAGCGATGCATTCGGTACAGTCTTGTTGGGTCGTCAGACTGACATTTTTGATGATGTCAGCCAATGGACTTCGGTTCAAGATTTCGGTGGCGTAACTGGCGCGGTTGGCCACAATTTGGATCGTTTGGAAGGTACACGTACCCAGAACTCAATCCGTTACAACACTACAAACCTGTCAGGCTTCACAGCTAGCGCAATCTACGGTTTCGGCGAAACAGCTGGTCAAACGACTTCAGGTCAATCGTTCGGTTTCGGTGGTCAATACGCGAACGGCCCACTCGGCCTGTACGCTGCTTACTACCAATCGAAAAAAGGCGCTACACCTAGTGATGTGTCTTTGACTAACGGTACTGTATTCACTGCTGGCAATGCTGGCGATACAGCTCTGAAAGTATTCGGTTTGGGTGCTAGTTACCAAGTCGGCCCTGCACGTTTGTACGGTAACTGGTCACGTGTTAAGCAGCCTTTGGCTACTGCATCAGGCGCTACTGCTGCGAACCCAACACCATTGGGTACCTTCGGTATCGGCAGCATCAACAACAACAAAGCTGACATCTTCGAATTGGGTACTAACTATTCTTTGACAGCACCTTTGCATTTGTTGGCTAGTGTTCAGTACAGCAAATTGACTTTCGTTGATGCAAATTCAGCTAAAGGCAAGTTGACTCAGTTTAATCTGGGTACTGACTACTTCCTGTCGAAGCGTACTGACTTGTATGCATTCGCTTCATACCTGCGTGCTAAAAACGCTATCAACCCAGGCGTTGAAGGCGACACAACTGGTTCGAACAACAACCAGACTGCTGTTACCGTTGGTATCCGTCACAAGTTCTAATGTAAGTTAGTAATATCTGCGGTAACGCGGAAATGCCTGCTTAGCTAGAAATTCAAAAGGCCCACATGATTTTTCATGTGGGCCTTTTGTTTTCTTCAAGCTCATTATTTTTGAATCTCCTTGTTTTTGAAGCCTCGTAATTTCGGCTTAAAAATCTACCGCCGCATTAATTTTCGCTCATTCCAATAGTGGTGATACCCTTTGGACATTGATATCTTGATTCAACAATCCGTTCTCCCCTATCACCCGCACCCACTTCATACTCAACTCACACTATGAGCAGCCATCTGGATCCCGATACCATCGCGCAATATCTTGCCGCAACGCCACATTTTTTTGAAGAGCATGCCGAGTTATTAGGCAAAATCAAATTGACCAGCCCCCTGCTAGGCCGTGCCATTTCGCTGCAAGAGCGTCAGATGGAAATATTGCGAGAAAAAATAAAGGTGCAAGATCTTCGGCTAGCCGATATGGCACGTAATGCACAGGAAAATGACGCCATTGCAGACAAATTGCAGATGTGGTCACGCAGCCTCCTTCTGGCCCGCAACGATGTTGAAATGCCCCATACCCTGATCGCGGGCTTACAAACAATCTTCAACGTACCTCAAGCCACCATGCGGCTGTGGACCGTCGCCGAAGAATTTTCGCACACCTGGTTTGCATCGCCCGCGTCTGCTGATTCAAGACTCTTTGCAAACGGTTTACGCGTTCCATTTTGCGGCACCAACAATGCGTTTGAAGTGGCATCCTGGCTTGATCACCCGACCGAAACGGGATCGATCGCGCTGCTGCCGTTGCGCCTTGATCCCGCCTCTGAGGCATTCGGTTTGCTCGTGCTAAGCTCGCCTGACCCGGAACGCTTTAGCCCCGATATGGCAACCGATTTCCTTAGTAAAATCGGCGATACAGCAAGCGCTGCGTTAGCCTGCCTGCTTGCCTGATCCGATAACTGCCATGTCGCGCCATGATCCATTATCTTCTGAGCCGGTCAGCCCGTCAGCGGACATTCAAGCGTATCTCGATAACCTTCGCTACGTACGGAAGTTATCACCTCACACGCTCACTAATTATGGGCGGGATCTACTGGAGTTATGCGAGATGGGCCGCACGCTCACCGCGGGTCCAGGTGAGCGTGCCGTAAATGCTGCGCTCGACTTCACAACTCTGACGCACGCGCATATCCGCAAATTTGCAGTCCAACTCCACTCCCGTGGCCTCAATGCGCGCTCAATCGCACGCAAGCTTTCTGCCTGGCGTGGCTTCTTCAACTGGTTAGGTGAGCAAATTCCGCTCGCCAGCAACCCGGTCGAGGGCGTCAAGCCACCACGACGCGGCAAACCGCTACCAAAAGCGCTCAACGCCGATGACGCCATACGCCTGGTGGCAACTTCCCCCCCCCTTAACGCGCATACCGCCACGTTCGCTGCCTGCAATCAAGCCATGTTCGAATTGCTTTACTCGAGCGGACTCCGGGTTTCCGAGTTAACCGGCCTCGACGTCCACTACACGAACGAGGCCGCGCATGTCTCAGCTGGCTGGGTCGACTGGGAAGCTGCCGAAGTAAGAGTCACCGGAAAAGGCGACAAACAACGGGCAGTGCCGGTTGGGCAACCGGCACTGCGCGCTATCGCAGACTGGCTACCACTACGTAACACTTTGGTCAAAAACAATGCGGCAAAGCCTGGCGACGCAGTTGCGCTATTCCTCACGGAGCGAGGTAGCCGCGTATCGCCAAGGGTGATTCAGCTAAGGCTAAAGGCCCATGCACAGGCGCTAGGCATCGTCACTACGGTCCACCCTCACGTATTGCGCCATTCGTTCGCCTCGCACGTTTTGCAAAGTTCTGGAGACTTACGCGCCGTACAAGAAATGCTGGGACATACGTCGATTGCTTCCACGCAAGTTTACACCTCGCTCGATTTTCAGCGTCTCGCTCAGGTTTATGACGCTGCACATCCCCGCGCAAAAAAAGCCCCAAACAAATGAAGCAATAAATAGTCTATGTGGAACGTGGAAGGCAATTTTTTTTATCTCGCGTCGGGGAATCCACGTGCATGGCTGAAAAAATGCACCTCAATTGCAACACAATTGCAATTTGGGGCATAATCGAACCTTGCTAACGACTACTTCAACTGCGCTTGCATGATCGCTGACATCAAAACTAAACCGGGCACGAAAAACTTTTCGACCGCTATCAGTGCTGCGCCACTTTCCCAAGCCGCTGCGCTAGCTGAGGAACAATTGCGCCATTCTTCGGTGCGCAGCACGACGGCGCGCATCAAAGTATTAACAGCGCTGCTTGAAGCCCGCTGCGCCGTATCCCATCAGGACATGCAAGACTTATTTGTAGATATAGATCGCGTCACTTTATATCGCGCACTTGACTGCCTGACCGACGCCGGACTGGCCCATAAAATTGCTGGTGACGACCGAGTATTTCTCTATAGCGCTGGCGCCGAGCATACCGAATCTACCTCAGCCCATTCAACGCTACACGCGCAGCACCAACATGGGCATTTCAAATGCACCCGCTGCGCAAAAGTTTTCTGTCTGGATGGGAGCGGCGAAGCGGGTTTTCTAGGGGACGTCCTGGCACCGGTCTTGAATACCGCCCCGGCTAAATCGGCGGAAGTGGCGACCACCGCAGTGGCGACCACCGCAGTGGCGGCCACCGCAGTGGCTGGCACAACTTCGCCTGCTTTGTTGCGCCAGCATTTGCAGTACGCCTTGCAAGAATCACTCGGCAAAGGGTTTGAAGGTCACGATATTGAATTGACGATCAAAGGCTGGTGTGCTGACTGCGCCCATTAGGCTGGTTTTGCGTCATCAAGCCCGCGCTGTTCGTTCCTGTAGGATGCGCTTAGCGCGCTTTGCCTGCTCTGACAGACGTTCCTACATTCAAAACGATTAATTACAGAACACTACTACAGCACAATAAATACGGCGTTATAACGCCGCCGCCCCTCTTCATTTCAGCTCACCGACGCTTAAAAACATCATGGCACTTATCCCAACTACCATTCTTACCGGCTTTCTTGGCGCAGGTAAAACCACTTTGCTCAATCGTATTTTGCAACAGCCGCATGGCCACAAAATTGCCATCATCGAGAATGAGTTCGGCCAGGAAAATATCAACAATGAGATTTTGGTGCAAGACAGCACCGAGCAAATCATCGAAATGAACAACGGATGTATTTGCTGCACCGTGCGCGGTGATCTGATCGTCGCCTTGAGCTCACTTGCACGTCGCCGGGACGCTGGAGAACTACAGTTCGACCATGTCATCATCGAAACCACCGGAATGGCCAACCCGGGTCCGGTTGCACAAACATTTTTCGTGGACGAGGAAGTCGCTCTCCATTTCATGCTTGATGCAATCGTCACCGTAGTCGATGCGAAACACGCCATGCAGCAACTCGACCAGCAGGAAGAAGCGCAACGGCAGGTTGGCTTCGCCGACAAACTATTGTTGTCGAAAACGGACCTGGTCAGCGAAGCAGAGGTCGCCGTCTTGATGGCGCGCCTGACGCGTATCAATCCGCGTGCAGCGATCATTCGACTTGATCCGGCCCATACCCCGATCGCCGAAATTCTGGATATCCGCGGCTTCAATCTGAACGCGAAATTAGAAATCGATCCGGACTTTCTTGCCGCCGAAGAAAGCCAGAGCGATCAGGAGCAGCACGCACATCACGATCACGCACACAGCGGCAGCGATTGCGACCATCCTTCGCATCAGGAAGATCACGCGCACACTGTAGAGCATGCACCCCATGCCCATAATCATCACCATGCGCACCACGATGATGATATCGCTGCGTTCGTTTTTAAAAGCGAACGCCCTTTCGACGCCGCACGACTTGAAGAATTTCTCGATGGCATGATTCAGGTCTATGGACCCCGCATGTTGCGCTACAAAGGCATATTGCTGATGGATGGCGCGGACCGCAAGGTTGTGTTCCAAGGCGTACATCAAATTATGGGAAGCGATGTGGGCGGGAAGTGGGACGAGAACGAAATTCCCGCCAGCAAAATGGTTTTCATAGGTAAAAAGCTACCAAAAGACATCTTTATTCGCGGTTTGGAGCAATGTCTGGTATAAACTATGGCAGTTTTGCATGAGGGCAAATAAAGTGACCAAACGTACATTCTGCAAATGACGGAATGCAGCCAGATCATGCAATTACGTCAAAAGGACGTTAACGAATCTTATGCCAATCACCCTATTTACAAGAAGCTGGACGCTTTGAGATCAAACCTGTTGTAGAATCCCTGATCGAGTTACAAATAATGATCGTGATGACAACAAAAGCGATTCAATGTTGACAAGTTAATTTCCCAGCATCTGACCCGCTGTTGATTACCTCAAAGAAAAGAATTCCCCGCGGCCTTATTCGGTACGAGAAACAAAGAGGGCATTGAAAATATCTTACCCTCACGTACTGAGTTAACGGATAAAATTGAAAAATACGTCGTATCGAAAGACCCGAAGTGGCTACCAAAATAACTAACCCCACCCCAGATGCCCCCCTGTTAACCGAAGCGCAACTCGTCACGATGAGCGAATCGGATTACATGAACGCGGCACAATTGGCTTTCTTCAGAGCGCGCCTAAAACAGCTAGAAGTTGATCTGCTGAAAAACGCCGGAGAAACTACTGAACACCTGCGCGAGACCGTACTTGTACCGGATCCCGCAGACCGCGCCACGATCGAAGAAGAGCACGCACTGGAGTTGCGTACACGTGATCGCGAACGAAAATTACTTAAAAAAGTGCAACAGTCGATTGCATCAATTGATGGTGGCGAATATGGCTGGTGCGAAGAAACTGGCGAGCCGATCGGCATTCCACGTTTGCTGGCGCGGCCCACAGCGACTTTGTCGTTAGAAGCGCAACAACGACGCGAACTGAAACAAAAGCTATACGGGGACTAATCCTGTTGCCGGTTCAACCCGGCAAAGCTTCCCACCCCCGCATTCAAGCACGGTCCACTATTACCATTTCTAATCAAGAATGGCGATCTTTGCTTTGCGGGATAGCTTCTGCGCGCACGCTCTTCCCCATGCGGATTTGCCCTCACGGGAAACGTGTCGTTGCGTGGCCCTGCCCCTTAATACCGTTGTTTTACGACGCGCCTGACTAACGTGGGGCAGTATCTCCCAATGCCAATGTTGCTCCGCGCTCGCAGAGCAGGAACCATACGGTCATTCATCTCTGTCTTTTAAGTCTTCCCGGCTTCCCCTCATCAAAGTCAACATCTCACATGCGTATCGCATAAACAAGACCGAATCTTCAAGTGCTTAAAGCATTGTCTCTGAGACAAGGTCGAAAAAAGTATAAAACTGATCGTTCTGCATGCCAATCGTCTCAAAAAAATCCTTTGGCTGGTATCGTGGGTGAAGCCTGTTTTGGCCACCACCTCTCCGGTGTTTTATTCGAATACCCCATGATGTATGCCGTTTTTGAACTTCAATTGATGCAATTAGATAGGCGGAAAAATCAAACACCAGATTTTTCCCTAAAATGACATAACACCCGCTTCCAGACCGCCATATCCGACTACACTACACCATTAGTTTCCGGATTACACCTTATCAAGGCCCGCCAATTTACCGCTGAGGATACATGTGGGGATTTTCTCCTTTTTTGGCAAACACGCCCGTCAGAACGAAAAAGCTGCGGCTGTTATCGACACAGCGGCTGACAAGAGCGCCACTTCGATTCAGTCTGTAGGCGGTAAAACGCATGAACAAGGCACAGAGCCCGGACGCCGAAATGCGCCAGCGCTTAATTCCACGGCAATGAAAATCGATGCGATCGAGTCTGAAATGTCTTCGGAGTTTGTCTATCCGACCACGATATTAAATACCATGCTTTCGGATGCCGCAATAAACAAAAAAGGCGTCAGTCCGGAGAATGAACCTAATAATGCCGCGGCCCCCCGCAAAAGCGCTATGGTAGCGATCGGCAGCCCTGCAGCCTCTGCCGCTAACAGAGGCGGAACCATTCAGGTCGCCATGTCGGACATGCCAGCGGTGATCGAAGAAGCAGCATTGCTGTTCGCAAGCGCCCATTCCGAGGTTGCCGAACAGCTGCTTGAACAGGCGATAGAGGACGATAATCTGGGAAATGCGACCGCTAACGTGTGGTGGATGCTCCTGGACCTATATCGCATCACTAACAAGCCCCAACAATTCGACGATCTGTCAGTTAATTATGCCCATAAATTTGAGAGCTCTCCCCCTGCCTGGGATGAGCAACTCACGCTAAACCCACAAACCGACTTACTGCTCAACGAAATAGCCGTTCCTGCGGTGTCGTTCTCCGGCAAGCTCGATGACAATATTTCAAAGCACCTTGAACGGGCGGAGAAACTTGCAACAAAACATCCCGCTTTGCGCCTGGAATTCAAGCGTGTCACCTCGGTCGACCCGATTGCTTGCGGTCTTTTGTGGCAGACGTTAAAAAAACTACAACGTTCAGGCATTGATCTTATTTTGGTGGGCCCTAATGAATTAACCGATGCGATTCGCGCCATTGTTTCTGTAGGTCGCCACGAAGACACCACCGCGCCATGGTTATTATTGCTCGAAATTCTGCATTTGCTCAACGACGAGTCAGCGTTTGAAGACGTCAGCATCGATTACAGCATCACGTTTGAAGTATCGCCGCCCCCGTTCATTCCCCCAAAATCGAAGGTCATCGTTGCCTCCGGCAACGAAACGCTTGCTGACTTGCCGGGCGAGCAATCGATGAAAAATCGCGCGCATTTTCGGATGCCAGTTTTGATAGAGGGAAATGTCAACGATCTATTGTTGCAGCTTCAGGCATACGCCTCCAGCCACAATCCGACTTTTATTGACTGCTCTCGTCTGATACGGGTGGATTTCAATGCTGCAGGACAACTAATGAACGGCCTCGTGCCCCTAATTAATCAAGGTCGAAAAATTGAGTTGCACGAAGTCAACCATTTGGTAGGAGCGCTATTTAAAGCGATGGGGATGCCAGAGATAGTCAGTATTTCGTTGCGCAAGAACTAATAGAATGCGGTGCCAGTGGACGCAACCGAACAGTGTTGGTTTTCAAGCATTCATGACGTTAATCGCCTTGATAGAGGCATTCTGGTGACGCATGAACACAAAAGCCTCAAATGAGCGGTTTTTGCGGCGCCCGACACTCGATGTAATTTTATCAATATTCCGCATGCAAAGACGAATGTGCACCAAAAATGGCGCTACCCAGGGACAATTCGGTGGATCGAGTTCGATCTGCAGTAACAGCCACTAATTTGCGCCAACCAGTGCTTGTAATCACGTGCTGCGCCCCCATTTTTTTAGCATTACGCGGGATTGTCTGCGCTGTAGTCCTGCGATAATGATCAAATATTGCACTAAATGCACTACTGCGAAGACGTCCGACCTCCGGACGCCGCATTTCTGGCCCGACTCGTGCAGTTCGTCCAACTGCCACACGTGCGGTCCGCTTTTTTTTTAGGCAAGCAAAATGGAACAATTTCACGGTACCACCATCCTCTCCGTACGTCGCGGAAACAGTGTCGCGTTGGGTGGGGATGGTCAGGTCACTCTCGGAAACGTCGTGATGAAAGGCACAGCGCGTAAAGTGCGCACGCTTTACCACGGTAAAGTATTAGTGGGTTTTGCGGGCGGCACAGCAGATGCGTTTACCCTTTTGGATCTGTTTGAAGCCAAACTGGAAAAGCATCAAGGTAATCTGATGCGCGCATCGGTGGATCTGGCCAAAGAATGGCGCACCGATCGCATGTTGCGTAGACTCGAAGCGATGCTGCTTACGGCAGACCGCGATACCACGCTGGTTATTACCGGCAACGGCGATGTTCTGGAACCCACCGATGGGATTGGTGCAATTGGGTCGGGTGGCGTTTTTGCACAATCAGCAGCCAAGGCGCTGTATGAAAACACCACATTATCACCTGCCGAGATTGTGAAAAAATCTCTGGTGATTGCCGGCGATCTTTGTATTTATACCAATCAATCGCACATTATCGAAACCCTTGAGTAACATCTGCCGGTGCACACGTTACGCGTGGCGGCGAATGGCCGCCCTTCTACTCTCTGGTGAGTGTAACAACCGCACATTTCGCAACGAACCGGACCACCTCGGAACCGAAAAAATATGAATACGAATATAAACATGACACCGCAAGAGATCGTCTCTGAACTTGATAAGCACGTAGTCGGCCAGGACAAAGCCAAGCGCGCAGTCGCGATTGCGTTACGCAACCGCTGGCGCCGTCAGCAAGTCGCCGAACCGTTACGCCACGAAATCACCCCAAAGAACATCTTGATGATTGGTCCTACCGGCGTAGGCAAGACCGAAATCGCCCGGCGTCTGGCTAAATTAGCCAACGCCCCCTTCATCAAAGTTGAAGCCACCAAATTCACCGAAGTTGGCTACGTTGGCCGCGACGTTGAAACCATTATTCGCGACTTGATTGATATCGGCGTCAAACAAACCCGCGAATCTGAAATGCGTAAGCTTCGGTCGCGTGCCGAGGACGCTGCAGAAGATCGTGTGATCGATATTCTGGTCCCGCCAGCACGCGATTTCGGGTTTCATCCCGAGCAAGACACCCCGGTCGACGCTGACGCCAAAGACAAGGGTAACAATACCCGCCAGACTTTTCGCAAACGTCTGCGAGAAGGTTCGCTGGATGACCGCGAGATCGAAATTGAGTTGGCTGAAAGTGCGCCACAAATGGAAATCATGGCACCGCCCGGCATGGAAGAAATGACCGAGCAGATCAAATCCATGTTCTCCGGAATTGGCAATAATCGCAAGAAAAGCCGCAAAGTAAAAATTAAGGATGCACTCAAGATTCTTATCGAAGAAGAAGCTGCAAAGCTGCTCAACGAAGATGAGTTAAAACAAAAAGCCATCTTCAACGTCGAGCAAAACGGCATCGTGTTTTTAGATGAAATCGATAAGATCGCCACCCGCTCACAGAACGGCGGTGCCGACGTTTCACGCGCTGGCGTGCAACGCGACTTACTCCCTCTGGTAGAGGGCACGACTGTCAATACCAAATACGGCATGATCAAAACCGATCATATTTTGTTTATTGCGTCAGGTGCCTTTCATCTTGCAAAGCCATCGGATCTCATCCCGGAATTGCAAGGCCGCTTCCCGATTCGGGTAGAACTCGACTCGCTCTCAATCGCCGATTTTGAACGCATACTGACAGGTACCGATGCCTGCCTGACCACGCAATACGAAGCGTTGCTGGCAACCGAAGGGGTGACGTTAGAGTTTGTACCGGAAGGGATTAAACGCATGGCTGAAATCGCGTTCTCGGTCAACGAAAAAACTGAGAACATCGGTGCGCGTCGCCTGCATACCGTGATGGAAAAAATGCTGGAAGAGATTTCCTACGCAGCGACCAACACGAGCGAAAAACAGCTAACGATTGATGCCGCTTACGTTGATCTACGCCTTGGCGCACTAGCGGTGAACGAAGACTTGTCGCGTTATGTACTGTAAAGAGCAGAAGTGAACAGACCCAAAATCGTCACTGGGGCGCAGTGCTTTTCTATTACGCACTAGCGCCCTGCCTGTGTCGGTATGGTTGGCCCCACCTCAATGGCAGATGGGGTGCTTCGCTAAGTTAACGCCGCTGTATCCATAGCGCACCGAATTACCCTGAGGCACTCACGCCTCGGGATTGTTTCAGCGACTACTTCGCTTGCTCCTCAGTCCCGCGATTGGAGTTGATCAATTCGCCCTGAGGCGGCGTCTGCCAGCATCTGCAAAGATGTAGAACCTAACCGCAGCAAGCGCTCCGTGTCTGCAATATTCAACACTGGTGTTGTATCGCTCTCTCGATCCATCGTACTGAAATGTGCCAGATCAATGCAGGTCTGGACACCTAAACAGACGTCCTTGGTCAAGGCAACAAATTCCGCGTTCGGGTCTGTTCTATGATCTAGTAGCAACCATGAGAATGCTTGATGGATTGCCTCTGGCTCGGCGGCTGAAGATGGCGTTTGCGGGGTTGGTCTGGTTGGTCTGCTCATGATAGGACCTCCTCGACTGCTTGACGGGCACTATCGGATACGTCCGTTCGTACCAATTCAGAATCCCCTTTAGCCGTTTTTGCCTCAACGCTCATTAAGGGGCTAATAGAGCTGGCATAAACGATTTCCTTAGCACTACTCGCGTTAATTTGTAATTGAGATTGCGTGCGCGACATGATGTTAAACATTTATCTTTCCTTTGTGTAGTCGATCCGCGTCCCGATTCGAAACGGGTGGGCGGCAAATAACAGAGTTCGAATACTGGCACACAAACCAGCAAGCCCGGAGGCTTCACCGTTACCGCCGCCCAAAGAAGACGGACGAGTACATACCAAGCGGCATTGGCCGTTTGGTACGCTTTTGTGTTATCAGGATTCGAAGCCCGTTCCCTTTTTTCTCAGGGACAAAAAAGAGTATAGAGCATTGATGCACATGTTGTGAAGGCTTGATTGCAGCAGGGCTACAATGCAAACACTGGTGGCGGGCAAGACAAGATCAAGGCCAAAACGCGATATCAGCCATCAGATTTTTTCTCCGTGCTGTCATAGCGCCTCCGTCGACTAGGTCGACTAAGCCGACTCTTCGCGTGGGGTACGCGCCAACATGAGTTCGACCATCGCACCGGCATCATCGCCGTCAAACAATACGCCCGCTACTGCATTGGTGATTGGCATCTCTACCCCAAGCTCCTGCGCCAGAGCGCGCACTGCTGAGGCACAGCGCACTCCTTCGGCGACGTGACCTAACTCTGCCACGACGGTTTCCAGGCTTTTCCCGGCAGCTAATCCGAGGCCAACTTTACGGTTCCGGGAGAGGTCACCGGTACATGTCAGGATCAAATCGCCGAGGCCAGATAAACCCATGAAGGTTTCGCTACGGCCACCCAATACGATGCCAAGGCGCGTGATTTCGGCCAATCCACGGGTGATTAACGCGGCCCTGGCATTCAGTCCAAGTTGCAAGCCATCAGCCACGCCGGTGGCGATTGCCATGATATTTTTGACCGCTCCACCGACTTCGACGCCGACCATATCGTCCGTCGAATAAACGCGAATATTACAGCCGTGGACCGCGGCGACGACGCGCTCTGAGAGCGCTGGATCGTCGGTGGCTATCGACAACGCGCAGGGCAGCCCACGTGCGACTTCCTGAGCAAACGAGGGGCCGGAAAGCGCTCCCGCAGGAATCGTGTCTCCCAACACCTGCCGCACAATTTGATGCGGCAGCAGGCGCGTTTTTTCTTCAAAACCTTTACATAACCAGACGATATTCGGTATCGACAAGCCACGCAATTGCTCGGCAAGAGCACGCAGACCGGCCACCGAAGACGCGACGATCAATAAGCTGTCAATTGTTTGTGTATCTGTGGCCACATGTGCGATCGCCTGCGCAAAATCGGCGGTGACAATTAAACTGGACGGCAAAGAAAAACCCGGCAGATAGGTGACGTTTTCGCGCTGCGCCGTGACGGTGGCAATATTGGCCTCATTTCGGCCCCACAACAAAACGTTATGCCGTTGAGATAATGCGATAGCCAGCGCGGTTCCCCATGCGCCAGCGCCGAGGATTGTGATATTCATTGGTGAGGATTCAACGGACACGGGAGGCCGATCTTAGAAAATTGAAGAAAGATAACCTGCACGACAAGCCTGCCAGATCAATGCCAACTTCGCGCCAGCACAATATCAATGGCGCAAAATGACCTGGCAGCGTTGGCAACTTCGTAGCATTAACCGGCTATCGGCGCATCATTTGACTGAGCGGCCAGTGAAGGATGCGATCGGATACGTCTGGATATCTGCAGCCCCACTGCGGTGAATAGTAAAGAACGAATAATTGTTTTAACTACCCCAAACATCGGATGCTTTTACGTATCCGGTCTGACCGTCACGGTGGCGCACTTTAACCCAACCGGACGCAACCGGTTCCATCAATTCGAGCAATACGCCTTTATCGGCGCTAAATACCTGCGTCGCGGTGTCACTGGGGTTCGCCCTGATCTTGGCGTTCGCGACCTTGACTTGTAGATTCCGCTTGCCGATCAGTCCTGCCGACTGAACCCATGACAAATCACCACTGGCATCACGCACCTTGGTCCATTCGCCATACGTTAATACTACCTCGACCGGCATGCCACGGGGCGCAATGGCGACGCGCCGACCTTTTTCAGATGGTGCATCGTAAAGAATGACGGGCGCTGTGCCAACCGCCTTGAAGTCCAGGGCATGCGCGAGATTGACTGCGCCGAAGGTTAGCACGGACACTGTCAGGGAGGCCGTTAGAATACCGGTTAAGCGTTCAAATTTCATTCCATCGTCTCCACTTACTACGAACGCGCGAGGGCCGTCCACTTATAGACGGCTTCTAACGCAAGCCGCAAAATCATCGTGCTTTCGCCACCAGGACCAAAGCGACTGGCGGCGAAACTGAATCAAACGACTATTAATGCAGGTCTTGGATGCGGCAATTAATGATGCCGTCGATTAATTAATCGCGTTGCTACCGTCGACCGCAATGCTATCTTTGCTTCCCTGTTGCTCAGCAAGTGCCTGCGTGCGCTGTTGATAAAAAACTTCGAAGTTGATTTCAGCCAGATGGATCGGCGGAAAACCAGCGCGGGTGATCGCGTCGGCGATATTTGCACGCAGATACGGATACACGATATTCGGGCAACCGATACCCAATAACGGATCCAATTGTTCCGCTGGAATATTGCGCACTTCAAAAATACCGGCTTGCTTGCCCTCAACCAGAAAAGCAACCTTGTCTTTTATCTTAGCCGTAACGGTGATGGTAACCGTCGATTCGTAGATGCCTTCAGCCAGTGCTTCTGCACCGACGTCAACGGCAACTTCGATCTGTGGCGCGTCCTGCTCCAGGAAAATAGCTGGCGAGTTCGGCTGCTCAAGCGACAAATCTTTCAGATACACGCGCTGAATCTGAAAAACTGGCTGATCATTGGACTCAGTACTTGCAGTTTGGTTAATTTCGTCGGCCATAAAACTCTTTCAGTAAATTTAAAAAAGGGACGGTATTTCCGTCCATAGACTAGGTATTACGATAATGACGATCACTCGATAAATAAAACCGCGATCCGCCTGACATTAAAACCTCACCGAATCGAAGTCGCACCCATGCCAGACGGTCTCAATGAGCAGCGTATTGAGAAATACCAGACATGGGCCGAAGGTCCGACAGGTTATTCGACCGCGACACCAATGAGGCAATAAATTATCAAATTGGTTCCGGGGTGCCTTGTAGCAAAGCTTGCAACTTGCCAGCTTGATCTAGTGCATTTAAATCATCGAAGCCACCAACGTGGGTGTCACCGATATAAATCTGAGGAACGGTGCGGCGGCCGGTTTTTTTCATCATTTCGTCACGCTGTTGCGGATCAAGGTCAATGCGGACCTTTTCGATCGTCGTGACACCGCGCGCGTTCAATAATTGTTCTGCACGCATGCAATAAGGACAAACAGCAGTGCTGTACATTCGGACGTGAGCATTCATGAATTTCTCTTTTTTACGTTATTTGATGGTCGGCAGACCTTGGGTATGCCAGCTGGCAATTCCGCCGTCGAGGCTATAAACCTGCTCAAAACCGGCTTTAGCCAATTGCGCTGAGGCTTTCGATGATTGCGTTCCGCTCTGACAGACTACAATGACGTTCTTTGCTTTGAATTTTTCTATTTCGACCAAGCGGGTAGATAAATCTTTCAATGGTATGTTTTTGGAGTCAATCAGGTGACCAGCAGAGTAGCCTTCAGTGTCGCGCACATCCAATACCAGCGTTTTGCCCTGGTTAATGAGTTGCGTTGCCTGCAATGTTGTTACTTTGTTGCCGCGTCGTTGTAGTAACGGGAAAATCAGTGCTCCGCCCGACAAAATGACCAATCCGAGCACAAAAATATTATCAATCAAGAATTTCACAATGATCCAATGGTATTAGTTAATCGCGCCATTATAAAATAGAAGCTGAAGCGCCATTCAATTCGTATTGGTTTGCATGCATTTTTTTAAAATTTCCGCTTTCAGCGCTTTTTCACTCATTTTTCACTACTGTTCACTCCACTATGTATAAAATTGTATTAATGCGACACGGCGAATCGACCTGGAATCTGGCCAACCGCTTCACCGGCTGGGTGGACGTAGATCTGACCGAAAAAGGTCTGGCGGAAGCGAAGCAAGCCGGGAAACTACTCAAAGAAGCGGGTTTAAGCTTTGATCTGGCCTATACCTCCGTGCTCAAGCGTGCCATCCGTACTCTATGGGGCACCCTGGACGAAATGGATTTGATGTGGCTGCCGGTAAAGCATGACTGGCGCTTGAATGAACGGCATTATGGCGCTCTACAAGGCCTTAATAAAGCTGAGACCGCCGCCAAATACGGCGATGAGCAGGTAATGGTCTGGCGCCGCAGCTATGACACGCCCCCACTTAAACTGGACGAAAACGATCCTCGTGCATCGTTCGACGATCCTCGCTACGCAGGTCTGAAGCGTGAAGAAATCCCGCTCACAGAATGTTTGAAGGATACAGTCGCACGGGTTCTGCCAGCGTGGAATGACAGTATCGCGCCCGCCATCCTCAGCGGCAAACGCATCATCATTTCGGCGCACGGTAATAGTCTTCGCGCACTGATTAAAATGCTGGACGGCATTAGCGACGACGATATCGTTGGCTTGAATGTGCCGAATGGCCAGCCACTTGTGTATGAACTTGATGCGGATCTGAAGCCGATCAAGAGCTACTATCTGGGCGATCAGGACGCAATCGCTGCTGCGATGCACGCAGTCGCCAATCAGGGGAAAGCGAAATAAATATCGTCCTGATGAAAAATATGGGTGCGGCCCGGGCATTCGGGTCCGGCCTGCGCCGTCGTGCACAGCGTATGGGGGAGTCGATAGCGGCGCTAACGCGTGGTGTGCCGCCTGCTGCGCTGCTTTCTCTTGTGCTGACGGCGGCTGTAACGGCGGCGGCGATGACAAGCGCCTTTGCTGCTCCACCAAAAATCACTGACCGCAGCAAGCAAAAAGAAGTTGCAGAAGGCGAGCGTGACGAACTGCAGCAGAAATTGAATGCCTTGAAAAGTGACATCAACCAGACCGAAACCGCAAAAGGCGATGCCGCCGATGCGTTAGCTGATTCGGAAGCCGCTATTTCCAAAGCGAATCGCGCCTTGTTTGACCTCGGCAACGAACAATCGCAGACGCAAACCGCGCTCGATGCGCTATCAAAAAAGCACCTGGAACTTAGTAAAACGGTCGCGGTACAACAAAATCAGATGGCCGCCCTGCTACGGCAGCAGTATATTGCCGGAAATGAAGATCGGATCAAATTGCTGTTGTCGGGAGACAACCCCAACAAGATTAACCGCGAATTGCAATATATGGGTTACGTTTCCAAGGCCCAGGCCAAACTCATTGAAGCGTTGCGGGTGAATCTGGAAGCGATCGAAGCAAATCAGACAGATACGCAAAACGCAAAAAATGAACTGGATGAAATTGCGCTCGAACAAAGGACGCAAAAAACAGTTCTCGAAAAGGAAAAAAATACCCGGGCTCTGCTGTTGACGCAACTTTCCAGCAAGCTCATTGCACAACGGCAGGAAGTTGGCAAAACCGCGCGCGACGAGCAGCGTTTGGCCGGCCTGGTCGACAAGCTGGCGGTATTAATTGAGGAACAAAAGAAAGCCGAGGCGGCCCGTCGTGAACAACGTCGTCAAGAACAATTAGCCAAAGCACAGGCGGCGGCAGAGGCGGCGGCTTTGGCGAAAGCGCAGGCGCTTGCCCAAAGACAGGCACAAGTTGCGCGTGCACAAGAGTTAAAGCAACAGCGACAGCGCGCAGCCTTGGCACAAAAGCAGAATGCTGCGCAAGCGCGCGACCAGGATCGAGCGCAGGCAAAGGGGTCGCCTGCGACAAAAACACCCGTCTTTAAGCCTGATCCGATCGATGACGATCAACCGCCGCCACCGGTCGCTCTGGCCGCAATTCCAGCCGCGACTGCACCGATAGCGCCAATAGTGCACAATGACGAAACACCTGAGGCCGGTTCGCAGGAAGCGGGGTTCGGAAAGCCGTTTGCGTCATTGCGTGGACTGTTACGACTACCGGTTCGCGGCGATCTGACCAATCGCTTTGGTAGCAAGCGCGGTGATGGACCTCCATCGAGAGGCATATTTATTCGTGCAGCGGAAGGGGCTCAAGTCAAGGCAGTGGCTGCAGGCCGAGTTATCTTTGCCGATTGGTTGCGCGGCTTCGGCAACTTGATCATCCTTGACCACGGCAACGAATACATGACCATTTACGGTAACAATCAGGCATTATTAAAGCGCCCTGGGGATCTTATTAAGGCCGGTGATGTCATTGCTAATGCAGGTAACAGCGGCGGTAACGAACAATCAGGTTTATACTTTGAGATTCGGCATCAGGGCCGTGCGTTTGACCCCATCAGTTGGGTAACTATTAGGTGAAACATGGGAAGTAAGCTAAAAAATATCAGCCTAATTGGTTTAGGCGTTGTCGCAGGCATAGCCGCTTCAATCCAATTCGACGCTATTGCACAGAAAAGTGCGGCAGCGCCATTGCCACTGGAAGAAGTGCGCCAACTCGCTGACGTGTTTGGCCTCATCAAGTCCGACTATGTGGAGCCGGTGGATGATAAAAAATTGCTGACCGAGGCTATTTCCGGCATGGTCGCTTCGCTTGATCCACATTCTTCGTATCTGGACAAAAAAGGCTACAGAGAACTGCGCGAAATGACGCAGGGTAAATTTGTCGGTATCGGCATCGAAGTGGGGATGGAAGAAGGTTACGTAAAAGTAATTTCACCGATTGAAGATTCACCCGCTTACCGCGCCGGAATCAAGGCCGGTGATCTTATCACGCGCCTGGATGGAACGCCGGTCAAGGGGATGACGCTGGATCAGGCAGTCAAGCGCATGCGCGGCGAGCCCAACACCAAAATCAAGCTGACAATCGCCCGCAAGGATGAAGACAAGCCGATTGTCGTCAACATCACGCGTCAGGAAATTCGTGTCCAGAGCGTCAAATCAAAAGTAGTGGAGCCTGGTTACGGCTGGGTGCGTATTACCCAATTCCAGGAACCTACCGTCGATGACATGGCTAAGAAGATTGCAGCCATGTACACCGAAAATCCGAACATGAAGGGTCTGGTGCTCGACTTGCGGAATGATCCGGGTGGTGTGTTGCCGGGGGCAATTGGCGTTTCTGCTGCCTTTCTTCCTAAAGATGTAGTGGTGGTCACCACGAATGGTCAGCTGCCAAGTTCAAAAGCAACTTTTTATGCCAAGCCTGAATTTTATGCCTCTGGTCCTGGCCAGGACGGGTTGGCAAAATTGCCGGATGCGGTCAAAAAGATTCCAATGGTCGTTCTCGTCAATACAGGTTCTGCCTCAGCATCTGAGATCGTCGCCGGGGCCTTGCAAGATTACAAGCGCGCTACCATTATGGGATCGCAAACCTTCGGCAAGGGTTCCGTGCAATCCATCGTTGCCTTGCCGCCGGACCGTCAGACAGCGGTCAAGCTGACCACCGCGCGTTACTACACGCCAAACGGACGCTCGATTCAAGCCAAGGGTATCGTGCCGGACATGCTGGTTGATGAGTATGCCGACGGCGACTTGCTCAAAGGACTGCGGGTACGCGAATCAGATCTGACCAAGCATTTAACGAACGACAAAGACAAAGATGCTGAAGTCCCGACCGCCGCGCCAAAGGCAGATGAGTTAGAGGAAGATCAGCGCCTGATTGCACTTTCGAAGAAGCGCAAGCCTTTGGAATTCGGTTCAAAGGATGACTTTCAACTGACGCAGGCATTGAATTTCCTGAAGGGCATGCCGGTACAGCTTGCGAAAGCCCAACCGACGCCGGATCTGGAAAAAGATGCAGCTTCTGGAAAAGACGACAAGAAGGATGTTAAAAAAGACAGCGCCCCAAAGGATGATAAGAAATAATCGTCCCGAAGACCTGCTGCCTGTTATAAACATTTTTATGCAGTATTCCAACCGTCCGCTCACGCAGGCTATTTGACGAGACAACTAAAGCCGCATCAACTGTGATGCGGCTTTTTTACTTTCAATCAGCGCCCTCAAAGCGACATCTGGCACTGTATTTATCAGTATAAAACGACCTGTCGAGACCATGAACGATCAACAATTGTTGCGCTACTCCCGTCATATTTTGCTGGATGACATCGACATTGAGGGCCAGGAAAAACTGCTGGCCGCGCATGCAGTTATCATCGGCGCTGGCGGATTAGGCTCTCCGGCAGCGCTGTACCTGGCCTCCGCCGGGGTCGGGACCATCACCTTGGTGGATAACGATACGGTCGATTTGACCAACCTGCAGCGACAGACTTTGCATACCAGCGATCGCATCGGTCAGGCCAAAGTTGCGTCAGCCAAAATTGCGCTCACGCAAATCAATCCCGACATCAACATCATCTGCGTGTCCGAACGCGCCGATCAAACGCGCTTGGATGCACTCATTTTCGGTACCGATGTGGTCCTGGATTGCAGTGACAACTTTGCCACCCGCCACGCTGTCAACCGCGCATGCGTGTCACATAAGGTACCCCTGGTCTCTGGCGCGGCAATTCAGTTCGATGGCCAAATCAGCGTGTTTGATCCACGCTCTGCAACCTCACCGTGTTACGCCTGCCTGTTCCCGCCGGATCGTGCGTTTGAAGAAGTGCAGTGCTCAACGATGGGCGTGTTTGCGCCGCTGGTTGGTATCATCGGAAGCATGCAGGCGGCTGAGGCGTTAAAGCTGATCGTCGGTATCGGAAGCTCTTTAGCGGGACAGTTATTGATGCTGGACGGGCGCACGATGGAGTGGAGCCGTATGGGGGTGGGACGCGATGTTAATTGCCCGGTATGCGGCGGACATTAAAATGTAGATAAAAAACCGTGGCGCTGCGAGAGCTCGAAGCGCCACGGTTTTCGTGAATATCAGGCCGACTTTCGATGTCCGGCCCAAATCATTCTAGGCAGTCCGCAAAGCTCTTGGTGTATTGACCGCCACGTCTGCTGGCTCTGCCATCACAACCGTGTTCAATGCCGATAGCGCTTTAAGCGCACGGATCGTCGATGCGCAAGCTCTCGCCACCTCTGCCCCTTTGACCAGAAAATGGTCGAAAAAGAATTTTTGATGCTCTTCGCCGGAATGGAAATGATGCGGCGTCAGTACGGCGGAAAGTACTGGTACGCCGGTTTCCAGCTGTACCTGCATCAGTCCCGAAATCACCGCTTCTGCCACAAATTCATGACGATATATCCCGCCATCGACAACTAATCCGGCTGCCACCACAGCGGCGTAATTTCCGCTATTGGCCAAGATTTTGGCGTGCAAGGGAATTTCGAACGCACCAGCGACTTCGAAAAAATCGAGACTCGATTCGGCATAGCCCTGGTTGCTCATCTCAGCGATGAAAGACAGTCGGCATTGGTCAACAATGTCACGATGCCAGCCAGCCTGAATGAACGCGACACGCTGACCTGTTGGTACTTTTGGTGTTGAAACGGCGAATTTCTGCAGCATTTGACTACTCCTGTTTTTAGATAATACAAAACAGGGCGTTTTGGATTGATAGGGATTAACAAGGTATGCTCACGCACCACCCAGAACCGGTTCGCCACCTCTGACGGTGCCAATATCAGCGTTAACACCAACCTTAACGCCTATATTGGATGTTAAAGTCGACGACCGCCATAGATGTAAACAGGTTCTACACTGCATCCCGCTCTCTCTTTATCCGGACTATAACCGTCGGCCCCGGAATCAAACCGGGTCTGCTGACCTTATCAAAGTGGCAGTATAACGACCACTGCAATAAGCGCTCGCGGGCTAGACACATTGCGTGCCATTACCGCCGGAGGGGAATTTCACCCCGCCCTGAGAACGTGTTCGGTTATTCGTGGCTTTACACCGCGAGTAACCGAAACAAGAATTTATCATATTTGTGAAATTATTGCAGCGCCGTATTTTTTTTCGACCCGTAGCCCCGAGAGGTTATCCTTAACGTCGCTGCCGGGAACACGAATCACACTAAATTCTTTACTAAACCGGTTTTTTTGCCAGTCCCAGATAAGCTGCAATCACTTTAGGATCGCTCGCCAGCTGCGCTGCAGGACCTTCCATTACCATATCGCCGGTTTCCAGAACGTAGCCATAGTCCGCGACTTGAAGCGCCGCACGGGCGTTTTGTTCGACCAGCAAGATAGCCACGCCGGTTTGCTTTAACCGCACAATAATGTGAAAAATCTCTTTCACGATGAGCGGAGCCAAACCGAGGCTAGGTTCGTCCAGCATCAACAATTGCGGTTTGGCCATCAACGCACGCCCTACCGCCAACATCTGACGCTCGCCCCCGGACAGCGTACCGGCCTGTTGCTTGCGACGCTCCTGCAAGCGCGGGAATAAATCATAGACCACCGTCAACTGGTCGGCATAGCCTTTTTCTCGCGCTTTATAGCGTCGATAGCTCCCCAGCAACAAATTATCTTCTACGCTCATGCTGGCGAATAATTCACGCTTTTCCGGCACCAGACTCATGCCGCGCGCAACCCGGGCCTCAATGGCGACGCCGTGCATGTCGTGTCCCAGAAAGAGGACCTTGCCACGGGCACCGCCGTTATTCGGCATGGCACCGGCAATGGCATTGAGCATGGTCGATTTGCCAGCGCCATTGGGGCCGATGACGGTCACAATCTGACCGGCACCCACCCGCAGTGTCGCGCCGTGCAGCGCCTCTACTTTTCCGTAAGCGACATGCAGGTCGCTGACTTCCAGGACCGGTGCGGCGATCACCATCGTAGGCGCAATTTCAGAAGAGTTTTTCTCAGAATCAATCCCAGAATCAATCGCAGGATTAGTCATCAATGCCTCCCAGATAGGCTTCCAGTACCGCCGGATCTTGTTGCACTTCTGCCGGAAGACCTTCGGCAATCTTGGTCCCGAACTCCATCACCACCAGACGGTCGGTTAAGGTCATCACAAAATCCATATCGTGCTCGACCAACAAAATACTCATGCCTTCCGCTTTCAACTTGCGCAATAGCGCGGCCAATGCCTGTTTTTCCTGATAGCGCAACCCGGCTGCCGGCTCATCGAGCAATAGCAGCGTCGGATCACAGCACAGCGCGCGCGCAATCTCCAATATGCGCTGCTGTCCGAGCGCCAGACTGCCCGCTTCTGCATACAACAAGTCACCCAGGCCGACGCGTTCAAGCTGCCTTTTTGCTTCAAATAACAAGCCGTTTTCTTCCGTTTTATTCAATCGCAAGATACCGGTTGCGACACCCGCGACATCACCGCTCTGGCCGCGTAAATGGGCTCCTATCGCAGCGTTTTCAAGCACCGTCATGCTCGGCAACAAACGCACATGCTGAAACGTACGGGCGATACCCAAACGCACAATCTGGCGCGAAGGCAAACCCGCAATTTCGCGCAGTTCACCGCGTGAACGAAATCTCACCGCGCCGCTCGTCAGCGGCAAAACGCCGGTAACGAGGTTAAACATCGTTGATTTTCCCGCGCCATTTGGCCCGATCAATCCCACAATTTCGGCAGCAGCGATGCTGAAGGACATATCATTTACCGCCACCAGGCCGCCGAATTCCTTACGCGCTCGCGCAATCTCCAGCACAACTTCACCCGCCGGTGGTTTGGCCCGCATTGCCAGTGCTGGCGCAGAATCAGGCGCGATAACCGTATTCTGATGCGGTATCAATTTACGTAAATAAGGCCACAAACCGTCGCGGGCGCGCTGCAACAACAGCACCATCAAAATCCCAAAAACGATGATTTCGAAATTGCCATTCGATCCTAGTAACTTCGGCAACCACGACTGCAACTGATCCTTCAGCAAAGTCAACAGGGTCGAACCGAGGATAGCGCCCCACACATAACCCGCACCGCCAACTACCGCCATGAACAAATATTCAATACCGGCATTGAGGCCGAATGGCGTGGGATTTACCGCCCGTTGCAAGTGTGCATATAGCCAGCCCGAGACGCTTGCCAACAACGCGGCCAACACAAAAATGACAATTTTGATCCATGCTGTATTAACGCCCATCGCCTCAGCCATCAAACCACCACCGTTGAGTGCGCGAATCGCCCGTCCCAAACGGGAATTCAATAGGTTTTGCATGCCCAGCAGTGCAATCAGCAGCAGCGCCCAGATCAGGTAATACATCTTGCGCCCGGTATCGAGCGTGATACCAAACAGCGCGATGGAGGGTATTCCATTAAGACCGTCGTATTTCCCGAGAAAATCGAGATTACCGAATAAATAAAATAACGATAGCGCCCAGGCAATGGTCCCCAGCGGAAGATAGTGGCCCGACAAGCGCATCGTTATCGCCCCGATGCTAAAAGCAGCGATCATCGTGACCACAAGGCCAACCAACAGTCCGACCCATGGTGATACCCCGAACCGGGTGCTGAGGTACGCGGTGGAATAGGCGCCAAGGCCAACAAAGGCGGCCTGCCCGAAAGAGGTTAACCCGCCAACCCCGGTCAACAGCACCAGACCCAGGGCGACGATCGAATACAAGCCGATATAGTTTGCCAACGTGATCCAGTATTCCGGCGTAGGCAACACTGGCAACAGCGCCACCAGAACAACAAAAATCGGAACCGAGAGTAATGACCAACGGGAAGGACGGAGGGAAGCCATTATTGATCTCCCTCGTCGACGTGCTTACTGGTCAGCGAGCGCCACAAGAGGACCGGAATAATGAGTGTGAATACAATGACTTCTTTGAACGCGCTGGCCCAAAATGATGAGTACGATTCCAGCAGGCCGACCAGTAAAGCACCGGCGGCGGCAATCGGATAGCTGCCTAGTCCGCCAATAATCGCACCCACAAATCCTTTCAGGCCGATAAGAAAACCACTATCGTAATAAATTGTCGTCAATGGTGCGATCAATACGCCGCACAATGCGCCCAACCCCGCTGCCAGTGTGAAGGCAAGGCGTCCGGCCTGAGTCGTTCCGATCCCGACCAGACGCGCGCCCAGCCGGTTCACCGCTGTCGCACGCAGCGCTTTTCCCGACAAAGTTCGCTCGAAATACATATACAACGCTAAAATCAACACGACCGATACGCCAATGATGACGGTACTCTGCCCGGTGACGGCCAGCCCGCCTATTTCGAAACGCGCATCGGAAAATGGCAATGTGCGCGATCCTTCCGCGCCAAACATCAACAGTCCGATTCCCATCAGCGCGTAATGCACCCCGACAGCCACAATCAGCAACACCAATGTACTGGCCTCTGCCAGCGGCTGAAACGCCAGTCGATAAATCATTGGTCCCATCGGGACCACAATCAATAAGGTCAATAAGACCTGTAACGCCATCGGCAAATTAGCGTGGCCGTAATAGTGCGTCAGGGCGTAAATGGCGATAGGCAGCAGCACAAATTTAAGGGCAGCAAGTGGGATACTGCGGCCAGCGCTCAAACGCGCTTCTGACGTGCTGACGATGGACCAGACTTCCTGCACAAAACTTAGACAGCCCAATGCAACTAACAGCGTGGCCGATAGCGGAAATTTATCCCCCTGCAATGCCGCCATGGTGAGCGCACCGAACGCAACGAACTCGCCTTGCGGTATAAAAATCACCCGCGTCACCGAAAAGACCAGTACCAACGCAAGTGCCAGCAGCGCATAAATCGCACCACTGGTAATGCCATCCTGCGCCAGAATTATGGCAATTGAAGCGTCCATGTATTTACCTAAATGCGTACCTGAAGTGGTACCTGAAAGGGTACCTCCACATACCTGCTTAAAATAAGATTGCCGCTGACTGAGAAGTTTGTCGACTCTCATCAGCGGCAACAATAACTGAACCGGGACCAGGCAAACGCAAGTTGCCTCGTGCTTTCCCGAGCGTACCAGCTCGCCTAAGTTCCAGGAATAACTAACAAGAAGGTGCACGAAACCGCAAAACAACCAGCGGTTACTTTGCACCTGTTACTTTGCACCTGTTACTTTGCACCTGTTACTTTGCCGCGCCTATCAGCTTCCATTTTCCGCCCACAACTTCCACCATAACCCGCGAGCGCTGGTCATAGCCGACGTGATCGGTTGGACTCATGTTGACGATGCCATGTGACACGGCCAAATTTTGGATGGCTTCGATTCCATCACGCAGACCAGCGCGAAACTCTTTTGTACCCGGCTTGCCTTTTTTAAGCGCAGAAGGGGTTGCGGCGGCCAACAGCTGACCAGCATCCCATGCGTGTCCCCCAAACGTGGAAACACTGCCGACGCCATAGGCTTTTTCATAAGCCGCGCGATAAGCCATCGCCGATTTTTTTACAGGATTGCTATCGGGTAATTGCTCAGCCACCAGCAACGGCCCGGCTGGCAAGAAAGTGCCTTCGCAATCTTTACCGCACACCCGCAGAAAGTCGTTATTCGCTACGCCGTGGGTTTGATAGATCTTGCCTTTATACCCGCGCTCTTTTAATGTTTTTTCCGGTAAGGCGGCTGGCGTACCAGCACCCGCGATCAACACCGCATCCGGATTGGCACTGAGAATTTTTAATATTTGTCCGGTCACAGACGTGTCGGGGCGAGAAAAACGCTCATTGGCAACGACCTTGATCTTGCGTAACTCAGCAAATTTCGAAAATTCGTGATACCAGCCTTCGCCGTACGCATCTGAAAATCCAATAAAAGCGACGGTTTTCACGCCAGAATCCACCATGTGAGCAACAATCGCCGTCGCCATGTGTGAATCATTTTGCGGAGATTTAAAAATCCAGCGACGTTTGGCATCGACCGGTTCAACCAGCGACGCTGAAGCAGCCATCGAAATCATGGGCGTTCCCGACTCTGCCGCAACATCGCTCATCGCCAAGGAATTAGGAGTGGTGGTCGAACCGATCAGCAAATCGACTTTATCTTCAGTCACCAGTTTGCGGGCGTTCTTCACTGCGGTGGTGGTGTCGGTAGCGTCATCTAAAACGATGTATTCCACTTTTTGTCCGGCAATTTCCTTCGGCAATAAGGCAAAGGTGTTTTTTTCCGGGATACCGAGCGATGCAGCAGGGCCAGTAGCAGAGACACTGACGCCGACCTTAATTTGCGCGAAAGCAACAGTCACGTTGGCGCTCAACGTTAGCGCAACCGCTGATGAAAGGGCGATTTTTAGCCATACTTTTTTCATGCAAAGACTCCTTTTATGATGATCGGCTTTTTTATCAGCCTATTGTCGCGTTATAGTCGCGCTGTTTTTGTACAGGTTTTTACCGCTTGTTTACTGTTAATAAAGCTGCTTATCTGCCTATGGCGCCAAAATCAAAGCGATTTGTTGCGCCGCATCGTCGCACGGCTTTTTCTGAAAACGGGTTTTGGCAAAGCGCTGCCAACGACCCAGCACAAAACTGGTCAGTATATTGGCACGGATAGTCGCTTCCTGCTCGTTGGCCTCACCTTGACTGGCGGCGATGCGCAAGGCCTGTTTCAACGACATTTCAATACGGTCCACAAACTGATTCATCCGCAACTGCAGACGCTCATCCTCGTTGATCAAGGCGTCTCCGATAATCACGCGCGTCATGCCCGGATTACGTTCCGCAAAATTGAGCAACATTAACGCTACCGCCTGCGCCTGCAATAAACCCTTCTCTTCTTTTTCGGTGATTTGATTAATCAGGCCGAATACGCTGGTCTCGATGAATTCGATCAGGCCTTCAAACATCTGCGCCTTGCTAGCAAAATGGCGATATAGCGCCGCTTCTGACACGCCCAGTTTCGCCGCCAGGGCAGCGGTGGTGATTTTCTCACCTTTGGGCTGTTCGAGCATCGTCGCCAACGTTTGAAGAATCTGTAGCTTACGTTCGCCAGGTTTAGTTGTTGCCATAATCTATTTTCGTGTGAGTCTGATCTGTTAATAATGAAGTGCGACCAAAAAACTGCTCAGATGTTGCTGCATCTCCTGCTGTCCCCGCTTCTTATCGTCGCTTCTTATCGTCGCTTCTTATCGTCGCTTAGTGTCTGTGAAGGACCGCCTGATTTAAAGAAATTTTCTTCACACTTAGTGCAGCCGATGGAGGTTATCTGCCAGTCGCCGCACGGATTTTACTTTGACATCGACGTAACCGGTGCGCTTTGTCAAATTTGGATGCATCAACTGACCGCTGAGTGCGGACATTTTGGCGGTTTTAGACAAGTAGCCGGTTACCCATACCGTTCGCATGCCGATCTTCTTAGCCGTTTTCAGGTTGGCGAGGGTATCCTCTACCAAAATGCACCGATGCGCGGGGACTCCCTCGCGGGCCAGCAGCTTGCGTAACAAATGCGGCGACGGCTTCGGGCGAAGTTGTCGATGCACGTGCATGGACTCAATAGAGATATGTTTGCCAAACTGGCGGTGCAGTCCCAAATGCCGCATCACGTCGCGTGAGTAACGTTGCGGCGCGTTGGTGAAGAGTATCTTTCGTCCAGGCAAACGCTTTAACAAACTAATCAACCCCGGTTCGGCCCGAATCATCCCGCTTAAATTGTCAAATCGATGCGCTTCACGCAAAAAATCCTCGGCCCTGACCCCGTGGTGCTTCACCATGCCCAGCAGCGTGGCACCGTAGCGTACCCAGTAATCAGTCCGCACTGCATCCACGGTTGCCGAATTCGCGTCGACCCCATCGACGCCTAGCGCCCGCGCGATGAAACGATTCATATTGTCATTAATCGCGGGGAAAAATGCGTGTGAAGCGTTATGCAACGTGTTGTCCAGATCGAACAGCCAGACCGGTGTAATATTTGCCATCATCATTTATCACCAGGTTGTGTCATGCGTTTTGCATCAGGGAGAACATATTGCGCCCGATTATAGTCAGTTTGCGCTCTCAATTAAAAAGGCTTTGTGGTTTAACGCCGTCGCGCATCGGCCCAGCGCGAAACTGGTATCTTCGCTCGCACTACCTGATTCCCTTTTTTCTGGCGGGATTTTACGGGGTATCCGCCCTTGCCAAAGAAGTAAGTATTCGAGGATCACTCGCAGCCTCGGCCACTAAGGCGGTGCGACACGGTGGAGCATTGTTTAAAATTCAACGTGATGGTCACACCGCCTATTTGTTTGGCACTATTCATGTCGGCAGCGCCAATTTTTTCCCGCTCGCACCGCAAGTCATGGCGGCGCTGGCGCAGTCATCGCGGGTAGCGATTGAAATCGACACCAGCGATGCAGCGGCGGTCAACGCACTTGTTCAACGCTACGCACTATATCCGAATGACAGCGCAGGTGCAGAGGCTATGCCAGCAACATTGCAGCCCCAGGTTCACACGCTGCTGGAAAAATATCATATGACATCAGGCGAAGTGGTGCGAATGAAACCGTGGCTATTAGCAACCGTGCTGACGACCGAAGAATACGCTAAAAATGGCTACCCAAAGGAACAAGGAGTAGACAACTACCTCTCCGATTATGCGCGGTCGCATAACAAGCCATTAATTGGTCTGGAAAGTGTCGAATACCAGTTGTCGTTGTTGGGTAACTTGTCGATTGCGGATCAAAACCGTTTTTTGCAAGATGCGGTTGACGACCTGGAAGATCCGGTTCGCGCACAAAAGGCGCTTGACCTGGTCACGTTATGGCGCAGCGGCGATTTGGTGGGGTTACAAAAATTGCTAAAAGAGATGACTAGCGACGATACTTTCACCGGCCAATTTGTGCAACGTGCGTTACTCGACGGGCGCAATCCGGCATTAGCCGACGCCTTCGAGAAGCTGCTTAAATCGGACAAAATCACGTTCGCCGGTATCGGCATGTTGCATCTGGTCGGTCATGCGAGCGTTCAGGCATTGCTGCGCGAGCGCGGTTATAGCGTGCAGCGAACTTACTAACAGCGAAAATTGCTTTTGTGGGTAATCGGGTCTTCCCGTTTCTGTCGTCAATGTTACGCGGCAAATAAATTCTCTAACCTTCATAATTGCATCTGTCTACCTCGAAATTAACTCCTCTCTGAATGCAGAAGCCTTTACTACCTTTCGTACCTTTCGTACCTTTCGTACCTTTGATGCCAGACCCGCGCCAGCTTGAGCGAACCGATACCACTTTGCAAGTGGACAAAACCCCTGCTCCTGACGTCATTGTGCCGCCTGTCGATCAATGGCAGCAAAAGACCGGCTTCACCATACTGGATACATCATTTGGAGCAGGAAACCAGTTCCTCGCAACCTGGCAGGCTTGGCGCGACGATGCCCAACGGCCGCAAAGATTACATTATTTGGGATTACTTCCAAACCCGGCATCCCTCACGGAGCTGGTCGACCAACACGTAGCGTGGCCGAAATGGGCGACGCTGGCGCAAGAGTTGCGTGCAGTCTGGCCTACTTTGGTGCCGGGCTTCCATCGCCTTTATCTTGCGCAAAACAGCATTATATTGACGTTGATGATAGGCGACAGCGATCAATGCCTGCGACAGATTACAGCCAGAATAGAGTCTTTTTTTATCCACGGTGAAGGCCCGCGAACATGGCCGCCAGCGTTATTTGCGCGACTCAATCGCCTAGCCGCTCCACAGGCAAAATTGACTATCGTTGATCTGAATGCAGGTAAACAAAGCGTTCTTGAACAGGCTGGCTTTGTTTTTGAAAAGACTGCCAGCGCTGAAAATATAAACGATTCTGCAGACTTCACCACTGCTGGCATCGCGTGCTTTTCGCCGCGCTGGCAAACCAATTTTCCTCATGCTCATGCCATCCCCAGTCGATCTCACGCCATTGTTATCGGAGCAGGTCTGGCAGGCGCAGCTGCTTGTCAACGGCTAACGTTACGCGGCTGGAAAGTCACCCTCATCGAACGACACGCTCAAATTGCACAGGAAGCTTCGGGTAACGCCGCCGGAATTTTTATGCCGGTGTTATCGAGAGACGACAATCCGACCTCGCGTTTGACGCGCGCCGCGTATCTGTTCGCACACCACGTCTGGCAAGGTCTTGGCGGGATCGGCAACGCCTTCTCCGGCGCGCGCTGCGGCGTGCTGCAGGTTGCAAGGGATGCGGTCCACGAAGAGTCGCAGCAACGTTGGGCGCAACAGGCCAACCTGCCGCCCGACTTTGCGCAGTGGCTGACCCAGCCGGACACCAGCGCATTAGTCGGAACCGCCGTCAGTCATGGCGGTTGGTGGTTTTCCGGTGGTGGCTGGATACATCCGCTTAGTTTGTGTGAGGCCATGTTGAAAGCATGCGGTGACCGGTTACAGACACATTTTGGCGTAGCCATTCACGAACTGGTAAAAACCTCGAATGGATGGCAAGTAAGTGACAACAAAGGCAAAGTGATTGCCAGCGCACCCATAGTGATTCTGGCGAACGGCATGGAGGCCTTAAATCTTTGCCATGCCAGCGCGTTGCCACTTACAGCCATTCGGGGACAGGTGACTTATGTCGCCGCTGAAAGCGCTCCAAAAATTACGCCAGTGCTTTGCGGCGATGGCTATTTGACGCCAGAGAGCAACGGTATGCACAGCTTGGGTGCGAGCTATGACGAAGATAATGGCGCGTCCTTACGACAAAAAAGTCAAAACGAAAACCTTGCACGGATCAAGAAAATTTTGCCCAGCTGGGACGTCGACCCCGACAATCTGCCACTGGCGGGCAGAGTCGGATTTCGCTGCGTCGCTCCGGACCGGTTACCCCTGATCGGTGCCTTGCCCGATCCGATGGCAAAATCCCAGCTTCGTGAACCGCAGCTTAAAGACATGCCGCGTTTGTCCGGGCTGTACGGATTACTGGGATTTGCTTCGCGAGGATTGATCTGGGCACCCCTGGCAGCGGAATTATTAGCCGCGGAACTAAATAATGAGCCAATGCCGGTTGAGGCGGAACTGGCGGCAGCGCTCGACCCGGCCCGTTTTCTCTTGAAGGCACAACGTCGCAATCAATCGAAGTGAAATGTCAGTTTCTAAACGCTAGTGGCCCTCACGGATGAGGGCCACGAAGGAACACTAAGGCACGGCCGCCGTAGGCAGGGCTGCTATTGCCACAAAAAATTATCTGTCCCAGCCACGCTCACGGAAACGCCAGTCGCCACCCGGTCCATGATCCCAGCCAGGTGCGCGGTAACGATAGCCGGGGCGAGCCCGTACATATTGTCCGCCGACCCAAACGTGGCGACGACCATTCCAGCGCCAATATCCTGGTGCCCAGATAAAACCACCCCGGGGTGGCGGCACCACTTCATAGCGAGGTGGAGGAGGTGCAACTCCTATACCGACGACAACTTGCGCTTGTGCCTGCGGCACCATGAATCCTGCACTGACTGCAAGCAAGCTGACACAAAGAATCGATTTAAATTTCATGAAAACTCTCCTTTAATTTGAGCAAGTCCTGATACTCAATATAGGCCACAACATCCGCCATAACTGTAATTTTTTGTTTCCAATTCAACCAAATGTCCCGTTTTTCTGCGGTTTTGACACAGTTTGAAACACCCTCGCTCTTTGCTTTACAACCAGCGGAAAAATTGGCACAAATCCAGTCTGGTCGGCGTCGGTAAAAACTCGAATCGGCAAACGCTAAGGTAAAATGCACCCATTCAGCCATAAAAGCACTCAGACAAATGCGTCCGCTGACCACGGCGTCAACTATTTACCCAGATACCGGAACACCCATGTTGCGATTGAACGAAATACAGCTCCCGCTCGACCATCCCGAAGACGCGCTCCGCAGCGCGATTCTGGACCGATTAACCATTAAATCGGCAGCACTGCTTGGTTTCACCATTTTTCGCCGGAGTTACGATGCCCGCAAAAAGAATGCGGTGCTGCTGACCTATACGGTCGATGTCGAATGTGAAGACGAAGCGACGGTACAACAACGTCTTAAAGCGCTAAAAAATGTTATTGCAACGCCTGACATGGAATACAAATTTGTAGCCCATGCAAACGGCACGGAAAAATCTCGCCCGGTTGTGATCGGCACCGGGCCTTGTGGCCTGTTCGCTGCGTTGATTCTGGCGCAGATGGGTTTCAAGCCGATTGTTCTGGAGCGCGGCAAAGCAGTGCGCGAACGCACCAAGGATACGTGGGGCTTATGGCGCAAGCGTGAGCTTCAGCCGGAATCGAACGTGCAGTTCGGTGAAGGCGGTGCCGGGACCTTTTCCGATGGAAAACTATGGACGCAAATTAAGGATCCCAAACATTACGGCCGCAAGGTATTAACTGAATTCGTTACAGCCGATGCGCCCGAAGAAATCATGTATGTCAGCAAACCCCATATCGGCACTTTCCGTCTGGTGAAAATGGTTGAAAAAATGCGCGCATCGATCGAGGCGTTAGGTGGCGAGTTTCGTTTTGAGCAAAAGGTTCAGGATTTGGACATCAGCAATGGACAAATCCGCGCCGTGATACTCGCCAGCGGCGAAGCCATCGTCACGGAGCACGTGGTGTTGGCAATCGGTCACAGCGCCCGCGATACATTTCGCATGCTATTTGATCGGGGCGTCTACGTTGAAGCGAAGCCATTTTCGGTCGGCTTCCGGATTGAGCATCCACAGTCGCTCATCGATAAATGCCGCTTTGGTCCCAGCGCGGGTCACCCAATTCTCGGCGCAGCCGATTACAAATTGGTGCATCACTGCGCCAACGGCCGGGCCGTCTATAGCTTCTGCATGTGCCCGGGCGGCACCGTGGTCGCTGCAACCTCCGAACCGGGACGTGTCGTCACCAACGGCATGAGCCAATATTCGCGCAATGAACGGAACGCCAACAGCGGCATCGTTGTGGGCATTACGCCTGCGGATTATCCTGACCATCCTTTGGCAGGAATTGCGCTTCAAGAACATTGGGAGTCGCGCGCCTACGAATTAGGTGGAGGCAATTACAATGCCCCCGGGCAACTGGTGGGGGATTTTCTCGCGGGCCGCGCCTCGACTGAATTTGGCAGCGTGCTGCCATCCTACAAACCCGGCGTGCAGCTTGGCGATCTCAGTTTGGCGTTGCCCGAATATGCGATTACGGCAATGCGTGAAGCCTTACCGGCGTTTGACAAGCAAATCCGTGGCTTTGCGATGGCGGATGCTGTCTTGACCGGGGTCGAAACCCGTACCTCTTCCCCGGTACGCATCAAGCGCCACGACGATACCTTGCAAAGTCTGAACACCGTCGGCTTGTTCCCGGCTGGCGAAGGTGCCGGTTATGCCGGCGGCATTATGTCCGCGGCGATTGACGGCATCCGGGTGGCAGAGGCGGTAGCGCTGAGTATGGGAAATATGGGTAGCGGTAACCGATAAGAGTGGTCACGGCTGCCTGCCGCTCGTAATCGCCAATTCGATGAACGATCAGTATCTTCAAAGCATAGCCGGGCCAAACTGAAACCAGATCCGAATTGCGCTATTTCACCGACACCTGCGCAATTTTCCGGCTACTTCCTTACCGCACCGACAACGACTGACATCATACTTATTGCACCCATATCGATCCCATCAATCGGAATTGATATGGCTTCATCGTCCTGCCTGGTGCCGATGACGTATAACAATGGCAAAAAGTGTTCTGCCGTTGGCACCGACAATTTCCCGTCCTCGCCCAGTGCAGCATAGTCGGTTACCTTCTGCAGATCGCCAGCCAGCAAACTTGCTCCAATACTGCTGTTAAAACGCATCGCCCAGTCTCGGGCGGGGGCTTGAGGGTCCCAATTCGCCAGACGTAGATTATGCACTACGTCACCGCTACCAATAATCAGCACGCCTTGCTCGCGCAGTGACGCCAGTTTGCGTCCTAACTCGAAATGAAATTCAGGCGGCTGCGTGGCATCGATACTTAACTGGATTACAGGCACGTCGGCTTTGGGGAAAGCTTTCACCAACACTGACCAGGTGCCGTGATCCAAGCCCCACGAATGATCCATCTCTACCGACATCGGTGCCAGCAAATCGCGCACTTGCGCAGCTAACGCCGGATCGCCGGCGGCCGGATATTGAACGTCGAACAGCGCTTGGGGAAAGCCGCCGAAGTCATGAATGGTTTTTGGCATCGGCATCGCGGTAACGCTGGTTCCCCGAATGTACCAATGCGCTGAAATTGACAAAATTGCGCGAGGCTTCAATGCGGCAACGCTCGCACCCAGCTGTTCCCAGGCTTGGGTGTATCGATTGTCTTGCAAAGCATTCATTGGGCTACCATGTCCAAAGAATATCGCTGGCATACGGGAAGAGTGCTGTGAGGTTACGGCATGCATAAAATTTCTCCGCAAATAAGGTGAAAAAGGTGGAAAGAACCCCCGTCAAGTAGTGACTATATATTTTTCCACTTGAAAGAAAAATAGCCTTCATAGAAAATGTTAATTCCGGATTTCAGAATAATGGGCGGCATCATGAATTTATTCGAGGCGATGAAGGTGTTCGTCAAGGTCGCCGATACAGGGAGTTTATCGGCAGCAGCAAGGATTTTAGACATGTCCAATCCGTCAGTGACACGTCATATTGCCGATCTTGAGGCTTATTTACATGCACGCCTCCTCAATCGTACGACTCGGCGGATCAGTCTGACCGATACCGGGACCGCTTATCTTGAGCGCAGCCGCCAAGTATTATTCGATCTTGACGAGGCGGCGATGGCTGCTGGCAATAGCGCTGCGAATCCAAGCGGAATATTACGAATCAATGTTCCCGTGTCTTTCTCAGTTAACCATCTGGGGCGGGCGCTGCCGTTGTACGCAGAACGCTATCCGAATGTGGTGCTAGATGTTTCGTTGTCGGACCGGATCGTTGATCTGGTCGATGAGGGGTACGATCTGGCAATCAGGATAGGAAAGCTGCACGGCCAAAGTCTGGTTGCACGGAAAATCGCACCCGCCAGGATTTTGTTATGCGCGGCACCTACCTATCTGGCTAAAAATGGCTGGCCGCAACATCCAACAGACTTAAAAAATCATGCCTGTTTGAATTATGCGTACTCGACACCGCGAGATGAATGGCGCTTTGAACGAGATGGCGGAGCTTTTGCTGTTCAGGTTAAAGGCGGACTCAGCACAAACAATGGCGACCTGTTACGGGAAGCTGCCATAGCGGGAATGGGTATTATCCGGCAGCCATCTTTTTTAGTTGGTGACGACGTTCGCGCTGGACGACTTGTCACCTTGCTACCCGAATATCGGAATGAAACATTGTCCATCTATGCGGTATATCCAAGTCGACGACATCTGTCAGCTAAAGTGCGCACCTTTGTCGATTTTTTAGGAGAGCAATTTGGAGATACGCCCTATTGGGACCGCGAGCTTCCACCAGAATGAACCCGTTCAAACGTTACTTTCAAGCGATTGATTTTGCACTGAAGCCAAAATCGCAAATGGACAAGACGAAATTCGAACAGAGGGCAATCGCGCTATTGAGCCCATCAAATGAAAAAGCCGCTTAGCAATGTAAGCGGCTTTCCAACATCGACCAAACCACAGTTCAACCGACTAACTAACTAAATACGTGTAACTAAATTTGCATACTTACTTAGCATTACTTCTTTGGCGTTGCTGCACGGGTTGCTTTTTCAGCTGTTTGCGCAAACTGGGTTGTTGCATTGTTCACATTCGCTTCCAATGTCTCAACAGCTTGCTTGGCTGATTTAGTCAATTGCTCGTAGCCAGCATTTGCGTTACCAATGACTGACTTCAGAATCGCGATAGCATTTTCCGACCCGGCTGGTGCATTCTTGCTAACTTCATCGATCAATGCGTTAATCCGACGGCTGGTTTCAGCGATTTGTATTTCAGCCGCTTTAGTCAATTCAGCTTGTGTTCCGGAAGCAATACCTTGCAAATGACGGCTATAAGCGGCGGCTTTTTCAGCAGTTGGCTTCGATTGTGATGCCGAAAGCGACATGAATTCTTGTGCATCTTTCGCGCCCAACAATTGCTTGGCGGATGCGCTTGACTCTTCCATCGATGCTTTAGTTGCGCTCATGTTCAATTCGATGACTTTTTCAACGCCTTCAAATGCTTTTGTAGTCAGTGTGTTCAGTAACGCCAGTTGCGCTTCGAAATGGGCTTTAGTCGCTGCAGAAAATTGCTCTTGAAATGAAAACATGTTCTTCTCCTAAATTATAAGGGTATCGCTTAATGTCAGCCACCAATGGTGCACTGCAACAAAACGTATTTTACAGTTAGATATCATGACGTCAAGACTTATTGTGCGATGCAACAAAATAAGAATGGCAAATTAACATTCTCACCATCCGAGTGTATTTATCCCACAACAGCACCTATTCCGCAAGGAGACATATTTTTTTGACGGTAGACTTTTTTTGGTTGCGACTCAGACAGCGTCGATAGCGCACGATCCCGCTTTCAAAATAAGCGCGTCCTTCTTCGACCCCCAACGTTGCCAGGTGTTCCGCCGTCTTTCGGCTCACCTGGAAGTGCTGATAGTCAATCGGTTGATGCCAGTCACCGCCCCAGATCGGAAATCCATGCTCGGCAAAAATCTTCACTATTTCATCGGTCACCATACCCGGCCGTAACGGCAAACGCTTGGCGTACGGCTTTGCCGCTGGAGGACTGACAGTCACGATTCCATTATCAGCGCGGTTCAAATAGGGATTTTGAAGAGGGTTAACGTCTATCGCCAAACCATAGGCATGTAACGACGGCGCGCTACCACCGGTGATCGCCCTGTCATTAAAAGCAGAAGTGTTATTGTCAGCCATGGCTGCATCGTCATCCCCTTGATAATAATTCATCAAGCGAGCGACGGCCAAAGGGAACCGGCGGGCCAGCAATAGCGCAAAAATCTTACGCACCTCGGGCGCCGCAGCGGCCATTACCATTATTTCCCCGTCGCTATGCACCTGAGCATTAAAATCCACATACGAAAAGCGCACCACCTGTAAGCGGGAGCAATCTACGGGCGCAGCCGCTCGCATGACGTGCGCACTTTTAAGTTGCACACAGCGCGCGTCGTCTAGCGCCATGATCTTTGTATCAGTGGGAATCGGTACTGCCGCTACCGACGCGCTCACACCCAACAGCAAGGCTGGGAGCATCCACTGTTGCAATAGTGACGTTAGCAATGACCACCGATTCAAATGCACCGATCCATCAAGCGGGGACCTCAATAAGATCATGTATTACCAATCCGGCGTCGGTTTTGCCATACATTTCGATTTTGGCCCCTTCTATCGCCTTCAGGGCGTCCTGATAGCCTTGTTCCCAGCGCCATTCCACCGAACCGCGTGAAAAATTGACATCCTTGGATGCCATATTCCAGTCATGGCCGGAGTACCGTAAACGCATTAAATGGATAGTGCTATTGTCAGCCAGACCGGCAAACTGCTTCAGATCGGCTTTGCTGCGCTCTGCGGCAGGCAGCTTCTCATACAGCGCACGTGCCGTCCGACGGAGCTGATGGTTGAGCAAGTAGTTCTCGATATGACGCTGTGATCGAGATGCAAATGTGACATCTTTTTGGCGCGTCTCGACCTCATCCAGGGTGCGCGGCTCTTCACCTTCAGCGCTCCAAAGATCGACCATCAGGCAGATCGTATCGACGCGCGGCTTGTCGGGACGATCATCCTGGTCATCGAGCACGATTTCAAGTGGTGTATTGGAATACAGGCCGCCATCCCAATACAGGTCGCCATCCACACGCACTGGTGCGAAACCCGGTGGCAACGCACCACTTGCCATGACGTGCTCAACACCGATCTTGCGTTGATCGGAGTCGAAACAGACTAATTCACCAGTCGTAACCTTCATGGCGCTAACTGTCAGTCTAATGCTGTCGGGACAATTCAGAAAATCCAGATCAACCAGTTTGGTCAGCGTTTCCCCCAAGGGTGACGTGTCGTAAAAACTGGCCTGTTCTGGCTCAACCGGCAATCCCATTGCGAACGGATTAATCGGACGCGGTTTGAAAAATCCCGGCACCCCCCGCAACACTGTATCCAATGTGGTCCACCAGGTACTGGACTTGCGTGCAGCATCCGGCACCCTGGCCATGTCGACCAAATCTTTATGTGAGACGGAATGCCAAAACTCTTTTAGTCGGGCTAGCCGTAACTCACGCGAGTTACCGGCGATGATCGCTGCATTGATCGCGCCAATAGAAGTACCGACCACCCAATCCGGCGTCATGTTGTGCTCATGCATGGCCTGATAAACACCAGCCTGATAAGCACCCAGAGCGCCACCACCTTGTAACACCAGCACAATCCGAGGGCTCCCGGCTGGCTTATGCGTTGGCGCAATATTGGAATGATTACTTAGCTTAGTGGTTGATTCAGTGTTTAAGACAGCAATTGATTCAGTGGCTGATTCCGTGGTTGAGCCAATAGTCGGATCGCTGGCTAATTTGACTTCAGATTTAGCGACCTTGCCAACGGGCTTAATCCTGGCTTTGACGCTTGGCGCAACATCAGACCTGAAAGCGGGCTTGGAGGCGGTCACGAGTTCCAGCTGTTTCGGTTCCGGCTGTATCCGTGCCTTTGCTCGGGACGGTTTGTCGACTTTTTTCATTACCTTAGGGGAAGCGACGCTGGTGGTACCAGCGCTTGCCGCTTTAACAGGAGATGCCACGCTTGCAGCACGTTTATTAGTAACTTTACTGGTCATCTTGACGCCATCCTTTGCGGTAATAGAAATCTAATCTTACCCGACCTGACTATCGCCGTACCGAGAGCCAACCACTTTTGTGTTTTTAACAAAAGGATAAGCTTGACTCCGTCCGTCCAACGAGAGGGCACCCCGCTCGCTGGATCTCACTATCGTTCCAAATTTGATACGGGACCGATATTTAAGTACGCCGTCAAATTATTCTCAAGTTATCCGATGAAGGCTCCGTTGCGCCACTGATCCCGTTCTGATCAGTGTTTCATTTTTTTCTAATCAAATAAATCGCTAAGCCAATCATCACGACCACACTCAATTCCAATCCCACCACGACATAGTTCGCTAACATGTACTCCACCATTCATTGTTATCACTAGTTGAAACTGCTTTTTTGCCAACTGTGAGCATAGCATCAACCCGCAAGCGCACCTTGTCAATTCAGCACGCCAAGACAGGCATATTTTCGGCGCCCTGGAACTCAATTATAAAACGTCCATCCGTAAGCGTGCCAGGCTGGCTGCTAATCTGAGGCGCGCGGTCTGCCCGCGCGTGAGCGCTAAAATACGCTGCTGCGCGGCAGCGGCCAATTCGCTCTGCGCCGTTAATAATTCCAACATGGTGCCTACGCCCGCCTTGTACCTGCCTTGCGCTACCACCATGGATTGCCGCGCACTTTCAAGCAACACTACCGTCGCCGCTGCGCTCTCGCTTTCGGTGCGTACGCCTTTAGCACTATTCCACACCTCCAGCGCCACCTGCCGTTGCGTCTCTGCCAGCGTTGCGGCCGCGCTCTCAACTCCGGCTTGCGCCGCGCGCACTTCATAGTTGCGAGTGATGCCGTCCAGCAACGGAATATTAATCTGGAAGCCGATACTGCGACTGTTGTTAATTTGGCGAGACGCCACTTCGGTGATTGGTGTATCAGTGCGATCACCGGTCATATATAAAGACAAAGTCGGTTTCCCTTGCGCCCGTGCTGCCACCTCCTGCGCCTGGGCCGATTGTAGTCGCGCCCGAGCGGCAATAATTTTAGGATGCACGCTCAGGGCCGTCTCAATCAACTCCCCCACAGCTTTCTCAAAAGCCGGTGCCTGCTGCGCTTGTTCCGCCTCTGTGTTTATATCGGCCAGTTGCAATGGCGCGTCCGGACGTAAGCCCATAACGCTTGCCAGACCGCCCAGTGCGCTCTGCCAGTCGCCGTCGGCGTGCACCCGTTGCACCACAGCGGAGGCTGAGGCGGTTTGCGCCAGCAACTTATCGGAAAGGGAACCGGCCCCGGCTGCGTATTTGGCCTGAGCTGCGCGGTAGCTCTGCACCGCAGCCTGCTCCGCATCCTGGGCCGCGGTCAGGCCGGCTTGTGCTGCTTGTGCCGTATCGAAAGCAGTCACTGTGCTCAAAAATACAGTCTGCAAGACGTCGTCCTGCACTGCGACAGCAGCATTCAGCAATTGTCGCGCACTCTCCAGATTGGCGGCCCGTAATCCGAAGTCATACAACACCCAATTGAAACTTAAATTCACGTCGCTGCTGCGGGTATTGAGCGAGCTTGAAGCAGCAGGATAGTCCGGAATCGTAATACGGTTAGCAACTTTCGCCACATTCGCGCTGGCGTTCAGAGTCGGCAAATAAGTCGCCTGCGCGCTGCCGACGGTCGCAGCCTTCATTTTCACTTCGGCCCAACTTTGAGCGGTTTGCGGATTATTGCAAAGGGCCCGACTGACCGCTTCAGCCAACGTTAATATCGATGGCAAGCGCAGACCACCGCAACCGCCACTCAACGACATGTTCTTGTCCACTGTCTCAGAAACCGCTGCACTGACGCCAAATGGATCGTGCAGCAAATCCATCGCAGCAGATGGCGCCGCGGCAAACGCAATTAGGAAAAACAGCCATCCTGGTATTTTATTTTTGCCGGTCATGCGGGTCGTGCGGGTTGCGTCCGCTGCGTCCGTTGCATCCGTTGCGTCAGTCGACCGTCCTCAAGCACCATCACGCGGTCGGCCGAAGCGATGGTTTCGGGTCGGTGGGCGACAATCACCCGCGTGATGTTCAACGATTTAACCGCGTCATTCACACTACGCTCGCGGGCGATGTCCAGATGGCTGGTAGCCTCATCCAGAAACAAAATCTTCGGACGTTTATATAACGCACGTGCCAGCAACACGCGCTGTTTTTGGCCTCCCGACAAGACCGTTCCCATATCTCCCACCAAGGTGTTGTAAGCCATCGGCATAACGGTAATATCATCGTGAATGGCTGCCAGCCGTGCGCATTCTGCGATCCAGTCACGGTCTGCAGCAGGATCAAAAAAACAGATATTGTCAGCGATCGATCCAGCGAATAACACATCGTCCTGTAACACGGTCGCGACCATGCCGCGCAAGGTAGCCAAACCGACTAGTTCCAGTTTTCGCCCACCTATCAGAACCTCGCCCTCGGTCGGTGTCAGCACGCCTAGCAAAATATTAATCAAGGTCGTCTTGCCACCGCCGGACGGCCCGGCGATCGCCACCGACTCTCCGGCGCAGACCGCAAACGAGATGCCATTGAGTACGTCGGCTTCACGCTCCCCATAACGAAAGTGCACATTTCGTACCTCCAGTGTTGCGGGCAGCGCATCGCTCACTTCGGCTTCAGCGCTGGCGGACAGCGGCTCTGGCTTTTGCAATACGATGTCGGCTAGCCGTTCGCCCTGCAGTTTCAACATCTTCACCTCGACCCATTTATCAATAAGCGAACTCACGCGTGCGTCGAATTGTCCTTTATAGGCCACGAAAGCGATCAGCACGCCAATACTAAAATTTCCCGCCATAATCAGTTTCGCACCGAGACTGATGATCAGGATATTTTCAATGCCGAAGATCATGCCGTTGAGCGACTTATAAAGCAGGTTGAGTTTTTGGGTGCGCAGATCGGCATTGATCTGATCGACCAGCAGCCCTAGCCATCCCACCCGCCGCGCATCGCCGCGCTGAAACAGCTTGATGGTTTTAACGCCTCGAATGGTCTCGAGAAAATGCGTCTGCTGAACTGCCGCGTGCACAATTTGTTCTTCGGTCGCACGCCGTAACGGCGCAAACCAGGCCCAGCGCACCAGTCCGTATAATCCCATCGCAGCCACCGCAATCCAGGCCAGCAAAGGGCTGTAGAGAAACATCAATGCCAGCGTCAGCGTCGTCATAACGCCATCCAGCAATGCTTCCAGAAACGAGATCGTCAGCGTGCGCTGGATAGCGCCAACGGCACCGAAACGCGAGACAACATCGCCCAGATGCCGCTTCTGAAACCAATCAACCGGCAAGCGTAACAAATGAGACAGAACGTTACCTTGCCATTGCACATTGAGCGTGGTGCTCATGTACATCGTTGCCCAGCTGCGGACCAGGCCAATCAATTGCTGCAGCACCAACAGGAAGCCGAATCCCAGTGCCAGCGTTACCAGCAAATCATGATCGGACGAGACCAGTACATTATCGATCACCCATTGCATAAAGAACGGACTGACCAACGCGAACGCTTCAAGGGCCAGTGACAGTAAAATAATCTGGCCGAACGAACGATACAGGCCGCTGACTTGCCCCAACAAATCGCGTAAGCGTATGCGCTGGGTTTCTTGCGCAGGTTTAAAGCCGGGATCTGGCCAACATTCCAGCGCTACGCCGGTGAAAGCATTGGACACTTCTTCGCGCGAACAGGTCCTTATTCCTGTTGCCGGATCGTGTATCGTCACGCTCCGACGCCCGACTTTTTGCAGGACTACAAAATGATTAAAATTCCAATGCAGGACGCACGGCAAACGCAACTGATCCAGCGCATCAAGATCAAGCTTGACCGGGCGCGACGCCAGCGATAGTTGTGCCGCGACGTGGATCAGATCGCGTAATGTCGATCCTTTTAATGAAACCGGAAAGCGTTGCCGTAACGACGCTAAATCGCTCCGATAACCGTGGTAGGAAGCCACCATCGCCAGACACGCGAGGCCACATTCGGCACGTTCGGTTTGCAATATCAGCGGTAGCGAAGCGGTGAATCCAAAAGACAGCGGGGCCGCCATCGTTAATAAATTTTCATCAGCGTTTTCCTGTCAGGGTGTATAAGGGCGCGAGCACCCATTCGTACAGATGTCTTTTTTCCTGCGCGATATCGGCCTCCAGAGACATGCCGGCTAATAACGGCTGCGGCGTGCCATAGGCGACGACGGATTGGGCCTGCAATTGCACGGTGATGCGATACAACGGCTCCTTGCCACTGCTTTCCGGCTCGCCCAGTTCGCGGCCTGACAAGGCCGTTAATGCCACCGCTTCAATCGTGCCGCGCTGATGCCCAAATTTTTGATAGGGATAGGCTTGATAGCGCAACATAACCTGATCGCCGGCGTGCACAAAGCCGATTGCGCGGCTGGGTGCATACAGTTCAGCCCGTAAGCGCGCACCGCTTGGCACAATGCTGAGCAACGGTCGCGTGACGTCTACCGTTTGTCCCACTTCGGCCAAAGCGGTGGTGACTCGACCCGCCTGCGGCGCGGTAATGACAAGCCGCCGTCGCGCCTCACTTTCGCTCAATTCCTGCGACGCACTACTTAAACTTCTCTCGATTGATGCCGACTGGTTTTGCTGCTGCAAGGACAGACTCCCGAGCGCGCTGCGCTGCGCCGCGAGTTCGATCACCATACCAATGCGATCACGCTCCAGACTTTGCTGACGATTGCGCTGATCCAACAGTTCTTCCTGCTTCTGTTGCCATTGTTCCTGAGAGATAAAATCCTGCTTCAGCAAGCCCAGATAACGCGCCTGCGTCAGTTGCGCCAATGCGACGCGGGCACGCTGACCGTCGATTTGGGCAGCCAGATTATGCTGTTCCAGATCCATGCCTGCGATTTTGCCGATTAACGCTGCGCGCTCTTGCTGCTGCAAACTGCGCATAGCCTGTAATTCTCCGCGCAGGCTGGCCTGCCGTTGCTTCACTGCGGCGCTGATCGCCGCCTGAGTGGGGCCGCCGGTACTGCTGTCGCGCTCACCGGACAAAACATATAACACCTGGCCAGCGCTGACATTGCTGTCCTCGGTTACCCGTTTTTCAACGACGATGCCGGGTTGCGACGCATAGACCTTAATAAAACCAGAGGTAGGAATTAATTGCCCCGCCACTGTGCTGTGACGTGTATAGCTCCCCAAACGCAACAAGGTCCCGAGCAATACCGCCAATATCAATGCACAAGCCGTGAGAACCGATAGCGACAATGGCCGGACCAATATGATTCCACCCAGATAGTTGGTCTGTTGTGCGGCTAGCGCTTGTTCTCGGAAAAGGGGCATAGGCAACGCGGGGCGGAATAAAGTAAAGGGAGTTGCGCCAGGGCGTTCTTTTGGCTCAGTACAAAAACGTTAGTCCCTATTAATATTGAGAAAATTTTTAATCGTTTAATCGTTTAATCCGATAATCAGACTCAATATTACCGCGCAACGTTTCCCTCTGGAAACAATATTTTTTTGCGTTTCAAAAAATCCGTTCCCTTTGCCAGACCTTCTTTTATGCGTGTCCAGCGAATCCGTGGATTAACTTAACGTGCTTCATGTACGTCTCACGATCCACCAAATTTATTCTATCTAAAACGATTAAATTTCCTTGTGGAAATATTTTTTTGTTGTATGCTAAGTCTATTGTTCGGCCGATGATCATAGACTTCAAGGACAAAATAGTACCGAGCGCAACCTTTTTGAGCGATCAGAAAAATGTCATCCATCGCGCGTGATTGCAACTGATCACGTCACGCATTATTACGCCGGATCACGGTGACCGATCTAATACATTGACATCTGGAAAAAAATTTCAAGTAAGCGAATAGCCTCTATAAGAAAGTCAACGGCATCAAAGCCAGGATAGTTTCTTCGCCACCTTGCGGGCAATCGGCAAGCGGCAAGCAGTAACAAACGGCAAAACGTTTACGGACAACAGTTTTTCAACCACCTAAAAGGTGAATATCATGAAGAATGGCAATCTAATCACGCTGCAAGCCACTGAACTTGATGCTGTTGCTGGAGGAGCAGCAAGTGCTAAGTCCATCTTGAATAACGTCGCCGATGGAGTGACCTCGATTGGACTTCCCGGACTTGGCAAGGACATCACCGGCACTCTTAATGCTGCTGGACAGGCTGTTCCCCTCCTGGATAAAAAGGTCTCCATCCCGGGGATATTGAACTGGGTGGCCCTCTAAACAAACGAGGCGTCACAGGTCAGCGGCTGACGGTTGAAACGCCAAAACGTATAACCGCCAATGCTGGCTAACGCATCTTGATATGCGCAATTGAGTCCGTCTGGCTCGGTGCCGAGCCGGGCGGGCTTATAGCTCAGCGGAGTTTTTTTCAGTCAATTGTGGCCCGCCGACATGCGTTACGCAGCAGCAATGGCTAAGGCTCTTGTAATCGAAAGATGTAGCAACCACCCAAAGGTAAAATTATGAACTGCGATAATCTTATCGAATTGAATTTTCCAGAAATTAACGCTGTAGCTGGTGGTGCGGGAGCGTTATCAAATGCGCTAAATGGCGCTATCAAAGTAGTCGATCAGGTGACGAACAAAGTAACGTACGAGCTTAATGCTGCGGAACTCAGCGCTGATGAGGTGCTAACTGGCCTGGAAAGCGGCCTTAAAATTAGGTGACGGGCGTAAAAATGAGACTGAATGCCTGCTTGCCCCGGCATGCATTCAGCATCAATGGGAACCTATCAGGGTTACTCGGCCACTGGACTTAAAAAGTTGATTTGCTCCAGATTTCGCATACCCGAATCCGGACCTCTCGAGATCGCAACACTCGTCCATCCCCGCATTCCGCGTCAGGCAACTTTGCTCAACGATATTCACTCGATATCGCCACGATCACTGCACAATATCGCACCCAATTCACGACAAAACGCTACACCGCTCCCAAGGCGCGTAAAATCGTGCATCAATCAGTTTATTGCGCGACCGCCAAGCCCTACACTATGACCATCCTGTTATCCACTCTCAACGCGCGATATTCGCACGCGTCGCTCGGTTTACGCTATCTCCAGGCCAACATGGGTGATTTGCAGGCGCAGACGCAACTTCACGAATTTGTCATCGGTGCAAAAACCACTGACATCGTCGAAAAACTGCTGGCCCATAAAGCCACCGACGGCAGCACCACCATAATCGGGTTTGGTGTCTATATCTGGAACATCGAAGAGTGCACAAAGGTGGTCGCCATGCTGAAATGCATCGCCCCCGAGATAGTGATCGTGCTGGGCGGGCCAGAAGTCTCGTACGAATCCGACCAGCAACAAATAGTGAAACTGGCGGATTATCTGGTAACTGGATGGGGCGACATCACCTTCCCTGACCTGTGCCAGCAGATTCTCAAGGGCCCTAAGCCGCTGATGAAAACGCACATCGGCAAACAGCCGCCTATGGAAGACATTACGCTGCCCTATTCTCTCTATAGCGACCACGATATCGCCCACCGCACGCTGTATGTAGAAGCTTCCCGCGGATGTCCGTTCAAGTGTGAATTTTGTTTGTCGGCACTGGATAAAACTGCGTGGCCCTTCGCGCTTGATAATTTTTTGGCAGAGTTGGAATCGTTGCATGCGCGTGGTGCGCGATTGTTTAAATTCGTCGACCGCACGTTCAACTTGAATGTCAAAACCAGCCTCAAGATCATGCAGTTTTTTCTCGATAAACTGGCTGCGAATCCTGACGATCCGGTATTCGCCCATTTCGAGCTGGTCCCAGACCATCTACCTGATGCATTAAAAGAAGCGATTACCAAGTTTCCTGCGGGTGCGTTGCAATTTGAAATCGGGATTCAGAGCTTTAATCCGGAAGTCCAGGCGCTGGTGAGTCGTAAACAAAACAACCAGAAAGCCGCCGAAAACATTCGCTGGCTAATCACTGAGTCGCACGCGCATTTACACGTGGACTTGATCGCGGGATTGCCCGGCGAGGATGTCGATAGCTTCGCACGTGGCTTTGACAAACTGGTTGCACTGGAGCCGCACGAAATTCAATTCGGAATATTAAAGCGTTTGCGCGGAACCCCCATCATTCGACACACCCAGACTTTCGGCCTGGTGTTCGATCCACACCCGCCATACACCATCCTGGCGACGAATCTGATTGACTTTGCGACCATGCAGCGCCTCGTGCGGTTTTCACGTTATTGGGATCTGGTCGCAAATTCCGGACGTTTTTCGCACACACTACCGATTATCCTGGGCGATACGCCGTTTTATAGTTTTATGGCGTTCTCAGACTGGCTTTATGGAAAAACCGATGCGACACATAGAATAGCGATGGATCGCCTCGCCGGATTAGTTGGGCAATGGCTGCGTCTGCAAGGCCTAAGCGATGCGACCGTCAACGCGGTGCTAAGTACGGATTACGCTGGCCAACCGCCAAAGTTGCCGGTCAATACACCCAAGCCGGTTATCGCAAAAGACCATGCGCCGACCGCTGCGCCACAACGACAAACCCGGCATTTGACGGCTTAATGCCCTCGAATGCCCTCTATTTCGCCGTAGTCAGAGCATCCTCGTCTGGCTATGGGGAAAATGTGGCATCATAACTAATCAACGATCAAACCGTTACCTGACTGCGCCAGGCAGCAATCAATTGTTGTGACATGCCATCAATGCTATTTAACGAAACTTGATGCGTTTGATTAAAAATCATTAAAGCGTAAACGGTCGCCAAGGCATTAACCTCAGGCGACAATGCGCATTCCTCGCCGATTGCGGGACGCTGCAAGCGCCAGTAGTTAATGGCTTCTTCGATTTCCGGTAGCGAAATATTCATAACCGCATTGTACTCGCGCAATTTAACTTTTTATTAAGATTCCCACGTTTATTACCTCTTTGCAGGAGGGCTAAACGCGCGATGTAATAATCTTTCCCTAAAGCGGCGTCGCCCATTCCGACAGTCAAACTTGAACTCCCGAACCGCAATCCAGGACGATTGTTTTTCAACATTCAGGTGCTATTATCGACGCAATCAACCGCATCTGGCAAAAACAAGCACGGCCATCAGTATTCCAACGATGCCTGGCTGGCAATATGGATCGCGCCCACTTTTGAACACTGAAAGAGACAGATAATGACTTTAACGCTGACGACCGCCATCCGCGACGCTTTCACCCCAACTGGAAAATTGCGGGCCTCGATCAATCTCGGAAACCCGATTCTGGCGTATGCCGATGACGCTGGCCACGCACAAGGCGTATCAGTCGACCTAGCCGCCGAATTGGCGAGACTGCTTGGCGCGGAAGTGGAACTGGTTGTATTCGACACGGCGGGAAAATCAGTCGAAGCTGTGGCCGCCGAACAAGCTGACATCGGCTTTTTCGCCATCGATCCGATCCGTGGTGCCGACATCGCCTTCACCGCTGCTTACGTTTTGATCGAAGGATATTATCTGGTTAAGCAGGATTCTCCTCTCACGACCAACGCACAAGTCGATGCAGCACAAAATCGCGTGGTAGTTGGCAAAGGCAGCGCATACGACTTATTTTTGACCCGTGAACTAAAGCAAGCCACCATCCTCCGAGCGCCCTCTTCCCCGACCGTAGTCGCCACTTTTTTGACGGAAAACGCGGACGTCGCGGCCGGCGTCAAACAGCAACTGGAAGCCGACGCAGCCAAGGCCGGTGGACTACGTCTGCTGGACCAGCGTTTCATGCTAATCCAGCAGGCGATGGGCCTACCAAAAAGCCGCAACACCGACGCAGCCAATTTTCTCCGACATTTCGTAGAACAAATGAAATCATCCGGATTCGTAGCCGCTGCCCTCCAACGTCACAACGTCAAAGGCGCATCCGTTGCCGACGCTGAGTAACACACAGTTGACCAAACCAGGCCGCGTCGCTGGCGGAGAGAGCAAAGCGCAGCGAGCATTCCAATGCCGAACCCGAAACCAGGAACTACGCAAACGCGTCCCAACAAGGCGTGCCCACGCAGACAGTACAGGAGGCCGGGCAGCGTAGGCGGCAAGGCGAGCACAACGCAGCTGGGCGAGCTTACGTAAGTCCTAGAATGTGACCCCCGAAATTAGGATGATATTGGCGTAGGGGGTGCACTCCCCAGTCCGAACAATTGCACGCGCACCTTGCGTCAACTGTTTGAGTTCCGTGTGCGATACCACATGCTTGTCGGGCAAGCCGATATCCTCAATCTGTGCTGCCAACTCTGGACTACGTTGCGCTAACGCGTCAGCCACCACATATTGCTCCACCTGCATTTCACTCAATACTATCTTCAGGGTCTCAATAAACCCAGGAACTCCCTGTGTCAACGCCAGATCGATCAATGGCACACCGGGCGGGACTGGAAGGCCAGCATCCCCAATCACGACTTTGTCACCGTGACCCAGCGAAGCGATCAACTGTGACAATGCAATATTAAGTAGCGGCGTTTTTTTCATAGTAGTTTGGTCTGCTTATTAAATAGTATTAATCAATTCACTCGCCACCATCATGATGGCAAGGTTGGCAGCGATTACAGCGTTTGTAGCAACTCACGGCGGTAAGGAATAGAGGTTTGTGCACCGATGCGCCCCACGCTCAAGGCGGCTGCACGTTGACCGAAGTTGATGGCGTCGGCTTCCCCCTCGCCGTCGGCCAGCGCAGCAACAAATCCACCAATGAAAGTATCGCCGGCGGCAGTTGTATCAATTGCTAGCGTAGGTTGCGCGGCAAAATGTTGAATGCCATCAGCCAACGCAGCGCGCACTCCTTTGGCACCGAGCGTAACTAGCACATTGGTGCAACCCAAGCTGCGCAACTCTCCAATGACCGCGTCGATTTCCGTGTTACCCACCAAGGAGGACGGACCACGTCCGGCCAGCATTCCCGCTTCGATTTCATTCGGAATCAGGTACGAAAGTTGATTCAGCAACTCTACCGGTAATGCTTGCGCCGGCGCGGGATTCAAGACCACAATTTTTCCGAATGCATGCGCTAGCTGGATCGCATGGCGGATTGTTGCCATCGGCGTTTCAAGCTGCAACACGACCACTTTCGCCAACCTGATCAGGTCACGCGCCGCATCGATATGGGCCGGGCTGAGAGCATCATTCGCTCCAGCGGCTAACAGAATGCTGTTTTGCCCGGTCGCATCGACCGAGATCGCCGCGACACCTGAGGACATACCGGGGATGGTATGCACGTGCGTATCGTCGATATCATCATGCCGCAGCGATGCCCGCAATTCGGTACCGAAAGCATCGTCACCCAGGCACGCAATCATCGCGACCTGTCCACGTTCGCGACTCAAGCGCGCACAAGCGACCGCCTGATTTGCGCCCTTGCCACCGGGGATCGTCTGAAACTGCCCGCCCGACAACGTTTCTCCGGGATGTGGCATGCGCGGTACACGCATCACCAAGTCCATATTGATACTACCGATGACAACAATCATTTGCTACTTTCCTGTTACTTAGCGATATACCTACGAAATAAAAATAAAACCGATTCGGAGCGACCTACGTTTATGGGATCAAAGATGTTCCAGCGCAATGAGAGAGAAACTCATGCAATCGTTAAATTATTTCTATTTTCTATTTTTTTGGAGCTGGCCGACGTCACTAATTGCGCTCATCGTCGAGCCTCTGACATGCAGCTCCGGCGCAATAGTATGCTGTTGTGACGGCAGTTCAGGGCGCGCGATCCGCGCCAGCAAGCACTCGGCCGTGAGTTGTCCCAACCGGCGCGTGTTCTGGGCAACGCTAGTCAATGTGGGATGGATAAATTGCGCCAGATGAATGTCATCGAACCCGACTACCGCCAGTTGTTCCGGTACCGCGATATTACGTTCGGCGGCTGCGCGCAATGTGCCGATTGCCATTAAATCGTTACAACAAAAAATCGCGTCAGGACGTTCCGACTGCGCCATATCGAGCAAGTCGCAAGCCGCGGCATAGCCGCCAGAACTTGTAAAATCGGCATACACGCACAATGCCGCGGACAATGTTATATCGGCTTGCGTCAGCGTTTGACGTAAGCCTGCTATACGTTCACGTGATACCGCAATTTCTGCCGGTCCGCCAATACAGGCGATTCGTTTGCAGCCCAGCGCCAATAAATGTTCGGCAGCCAGAATGCCTCCACCGATATTGTCGACAGCGACCAGGTCAATCGCCAGATCGTCCGCCAAATCTTTCCTGGCCCGATCCAGCAGCACGGCAGGCACTTTCATTTTTCGCAGCAATTCCCCGTCGGCCTCACCCAGCGTGGCAACAATCAAACCATCGCAACGCTTGCTCAACAGCATGTTCAGATAGTCGCGTTGCTTGGCAGGATCGTCGTCCGAATTACATAAGATGACGCTATATCCGGCAGCGTAGCAACTATCTTCAATTCCCCGCGCTACTTCAGAAAAATAAGGATTGGTATTGTTGGGAATAATCAGACCGATAGTGCCAGTGGTTTTAATTTTCAGCGAGCGCGCTAATGCGCTTGGCACGTAACCAAGCGCCGCCGCCGCCGCGATGACTCTTTCACGCGCGCAATCACTGACAGGACGCGTTCGATTCAGCACATGCGATACCGTGGTGTAGGATACACCCGCGGCCCGCGCTACTTCTTTGATGGTTGCCATATGTGCTTTGTTGGTTTGTTGTCAGACTTACGCGGCGCGTTCATTGCGACGACGATAAGCATCGAATACTACCGCAGCCACAATTACCACACCGGTAATAATGCGTTTCATTGGCTCGCTGACGCCGACTTGCGCCAAACCGGCTTCCAGTACGGAAATAATCAGCACGCCGATAAATGTACTCACTACCGACCCCCGCCCGCCCATCAGACTGGTGCCACCAATGACTACCGCAGCGATCACCTGCAACTCCAGCCCGACGCCCCCGTTAGGATCGGCCGCTTCGAGTCGCGATACCTGAAACAACGCGCCGACGCCCGCCAGTAAACCCATCAACGCAAATACCATGATCTTGCTGGGACGCGGATTGATACCGGCGAGCCGCATCGCCTCCTCGTTGGTACCGATACCAATCCAGTGTCGTCCGACCACTGTTTTAGTCAATACCAGCTGACCTGCGATAACGATCAACAACGCAGCCAAAAATGCCGGAGACAATCCAAATGCAATCGGTGAACTGATCGAATCTACCGCGCTGCCGATATATACCGTGCGCGAATTGGTGACTTGATAAGCCATTCCGCGTGCGATTTCCAGAACACCCAGCGACACAATAAACGATGGTATGCGCCAGCCGACCGAGATAGAACCAGTTACTGCACCACATAGAGTAGCGGCGAGAACACCCAATACGCAGGCGGGGAACAGCCCCCAGCCCCATTGCACCATCGCCGTCGAAAGCACCGAAGCGGCGAGCGCCAGCACTGAGCCGACCGACAAGTCGATCCCGCCAATAATAAGCACAAATGTCATGCCGACTGCCATTACTACCAGCGTGGGGATGTCATTCGATAAAGTGTTAAAAGTTTCCATCGTGAGGAAGTTTTCACTCAACACGGAAAACAACGCGCACATGGCTAATAGCGCGCCGATCAGGCCAACATAATTCATCATGCCGGACATGGCGGTTTTCAAAGAATTTTTTTTCATTTTCGGTACTTAAGAAAGTTCTGCAATACGTAAAAATTACACCGCTCTGTGCGCCAGGAAGATAACCCGGTTAACCTGCATGGGCCACGTTAGCGCTGGCTGAGGCAGCAGCATCTTTCGCCTTGGCATAGCCACTAAAAGCGGCCTGCAATATCGCATCCTGAGTCCACGCCCCGCGATTAAAAGTTTCCACCATGCGGCCCGCGCTCATGACAGCGATGCGGTCACTGATTAACATCAGTTCGCGTAAATCACTCGACACTATGATCAGCCCTTTACCTTGCTTGGCACACTCTGCCAGCAGTTGATAAATTTCGAACTTGGCACCAATGTCGATCCCGCGCGTGGGCTCGTCAAACAACATGATCGGACAATCACGGTAAAGCCAGCGCGCAATCACCACTTTCTGCTGGTTGCCGCCCGATAATTCTCCAACCGCCTGTGAGCCGCTTCGGCAACGCACTTTCAAGCGACCAATATAATCGTTCGCTACCGCCTTTTCGGCATCGTCATCGATCCAGCCAAAATTGCTGACACTGTGCAGTTTAGCCAACGTAGTATTGGCAGCGATGGATTGAGAGAGCAATAAACCTTGCCCTTTTCGGTCTTCGGTAATCATTGCTAGGCCCGCGGAAATGGCCGTTTGCGGGGAGGTTATTTTTGTGGGGGATGTATTCTCACCGAAAAAAAGTTCACCCTGATCAGCCCGATCAGCCCCAAAAATCAATCGAAGCAATTCGGTGCGTCCAGACCCGATCAAACCGGCGATGCCTAGTATCTCACCGGCCCGCAAATCGAACGAAGTCGGATGCACTGCGCTACCGCGCCCTAACTTGCGCACCCGCAACAGGGGTGCACCAAAGTGCCGATCACCATGCTCACGCTCGGCGTCAACGGACCGTCCGACCATCAAGCGAACCAAATCGTCGGTGCCATAACCTTGAATATCCGCATCACACACCAGTTCGCCGTCACGCAGTACAGCAATCCGGTCGGCAACCTGTTTGAGTTCTTCCAGACGATGCGAGATATACACGATGGCTACGCCGTCGGCTTTTAATCTGGCAATTTGCAGAAACAGTAGTTCGACCTCTCGGTCGGTCAGCATCGCGGTTGGCTCGTCCAGCACCAGCAAGCGGCAATCGCCGATCAGGTTACGGGCAATTTCCACCATCTGTTGATGGCCGACGCCCAATTCGCCAACCTGCTTCCAGGGATCAATATCAGCCAGACCCACCGCCGCCATTTGCGTGCGCGCCAGAGCCTCAAGTCGCGCTCGGTCGATCCAGCCAAATCGGCTGGGTAACTGCTCCAGATAGAGATTTTCGGCGATGCTCAGCGTTGGAATCAGATTTAATTCCTGCATCACCATACGAATACCGAGCTTCTCTGCGGCCTGGCGGGAAGTCGGTTGATACGGCTGACCGTCCAATAACATACTGCCTTGCGTAGCCGAAATCAGGCCGCAAACAATTTTTGATAAGGTGCTTTTTCCAGCGCCATTTTCGCCCGTCAGCGCCAATATTTGTCCGGCGCGAATCTCCAGCGAAACACCACCCAGAACCGGTTCGACGTAACTTTTTCCGATGTTGCTGAGCAAGAGTAATGGCACAGCAGGCGTGTCCCCGCCATGAACAATCTGCGGGTTATTTTTTACGGAAGAAACTTGGGGTGTATCTGACATACGGCCTCCACCTGACGTGGCGTGGGTTGCAAAAATAAGCAACATTGGGATACCAGGCGGCGTAAAAACACCGCAATAGACGACGATAAGACAGCGCAAAAACTGATGCAAAAAGTCCGGATAGCGGGCTTATTGGTACCATAGGCGACAGCAATACCGCTAGCGCGAATGGGACAACTTTTGCGCAAATCAGTGGACACCAATCGTGTCCACCCATCTTTCGTTCTTACTTAGTATCTTTGGTCACCAATTGCACCTTGGTTTGCACCACCCCAGTCAAGCTGGCCTGGGTTTTCTTGTCCGCCAGCGCTTTCAATACGGTATCGATCCCAAACACGGCCTGTTGCGATCCAAACTGATCAACCGTTCCCAACACGCGACCATCCTTTAGCATGGGTTTAATCGCGTTGATATTGTCATACCCAACGACCAATACCTTGCCGGTTTTTCCGGCCGCACGCACCGCCGCGACCGCACCCAGTGCCATGTTGTCGTTCCCAGCTAACAGCGCCTTGATATCCGGATGCGCATTCAACATGGCTGCCGCAACCTTGTTGCCTGGGTCGAGTTCCCATTGGCCCGACTGAACGCTGACGACGTTGGCACCGACCGCTTTCATCGCATCCTGAAATCCGGCAGTGCGCTGTTGGGCGTTAAAGGTCGATGAGACGCCTTCAATGATGCCAACCTTGTCGCCGGTTTTAAGTTGCTTGCCGAGATAGTCACCAACCAGTTTTGCACCCATACGATTGTCAGGGCCGACGAACGGCACGACGATACCTTTTTCCTTCAAGGCGGCATCGTCAAGTTTGTTGTCGATATTCACCACGATGATGCCGGCATCGATGGCTTTTTTGATCACTGGGACCAACGCTTTCGAATCGGCGGGGGCGATCACCATGCCATTGACCTTGGCAATAATCATCTGTTCGACAATCTTGATCTGATTGGAAGTATCTGTTTCGTCCTTGATGCCGTTGACGATCAAATCGTATTTTGAGGCGTTAGCTTTTTGATTCTCTTTAGCGCCTGTTTCCATATTCAGAAAGAATTCATTGGCAAGCGACTTCATCACCAAAGCGACTTTCGGCTTGGTCTGCGCCATCGCGGGCAGACTAATGGCAGGTAAAGCGCAAACCAGAATCGCTGCAGCAATCAATTTAAGGCGAGTGCGAGCGGACGTGCGAATGGTGCGGGATTTCATCAAAAGTCTCCTGTTATCATTATCATTATCTTTTTATGATTGTCTTGTAGGGCATCTGACGATGCCTGGCGAATCGCCTGCAATCAGGCGCGCAAACGTTTGCGCCCTTTAATAATAGCACCAGTTTGAGAAGGTGCAAGCAACTTTATTAAAACCAGGAAAGATTTGATGCCGCGATCTCAAGGGCCGCTAGAGGCCGATGAATCGTCGGGGCAGCGCCGACAACGTGGGAGATGTTAGACGTTTTCAAACGCGTTGCAGATTTTAGGAAAATTAAATTATTGAGAACGGCGCGTCAGCGCCGTCCCTTACCTCACGTTGTACGGCGGCCCCCTCAACGGGCCGATAAAAACCGTTCCAAACGCTGCACGCCTGCCTCGAGCCGCTCCACTGAACTAGCAAAGCACCAGCGAATGTAACCCTCACCTTCCCACCCAAACGCGCTTCCTGGCGCTAATCCCAAACCCGCATCGCGCACCAGTTGCTTACATAACTCCAGACTGTCGACGGCACCATCCATCCGAAAAAATAAATACATTGCACCTTTTGGCAACGGGGCGACGATACCCGGCAAGGCGTTCAGGCGATGATATAAAAAATCGCGCGCCGTTTGATATCGGTCGATCGTACTGGCGATAATATTGTCGCCACCTTCGATCGCGGCGATACCGGCACGCTGCACAAATCCGGGCGCGCAAGAGGTGTTGAACTCGATCAATTTTCCAAGATCGGTCATTAAGGAGGGCGGCGCAACCAGCCATCCCAGCCGCCATCCTGTCATCAGCCAAGCCTTGGAAAAACTATTGGAAGAGATGATTCGATCATGAGGCTCTGCAATATCCAGAAACGATGGCGCACAGAGCTTGTCGTCAACTAATTGCGCCGTATTAATTGGTACCGACGCCGTGTTGCCATATACAACGCGCTCATAGACATCATCGGCCACAATCCAGATACCGTGCCGACGGCAATGGTCCAACACAATCTGTTGCTGTGCCCGCGGCATCACCCAGCCGGTCGGATTGTTCGGCGAATTAATCAGCACCGCGCGTGTGTCCGGCGTCAATGCATCGATTAATTGCTGGATATCCAGCTCCCACACCTCGCCGAACCGGAGCGGCACACGGACCACTTCTGCACCCAGAATTCTGGGAATTTCAACGACATTCGGCCATAACGGCGTCACAGCGACGACCCGATCGCCCTGATTCAGAATCAGCTGAGCGACTATCATCAACGCCGATACGCCAGAGGAGGTTACCGCAACCCGGCTGGCCTCAAGCGGCTGATGCAGTCTCGAACAATATTGCGCAATCGCCTCGCGCAACGGCGGTATCCCATAGTTGCTGGTGTAAAACGTGTCACCATCATCGAGCGCTGCTTTCGCCGCATCCCGGATGAAGGCAGGAGTTATCTGGTCTGGTTCGCCGAACCAGAATGGCAATACATCGCTGCGGCCAATCCCGACATTCGCGACTTCACGGATACGTGAGGCTTCCAGACTTTGAACGACGAGACGAGCACCAGGAGAAGTGTGTAAAGACATAAATCTCAAACTCCAAATATTGAAACTACCTTGGGGGACATCCCTTTTTAAGGGGGTTGCAAACAAGCATTGCTGACTACGCCAAACTAGGCGAAACTAAGTGTAACGTATCCTGCAACGCTCTTTTCAAACACGTAATTTGCTTTTTATATTTCTTGGTCGCCTTGTTCGCGCTGGCGGAATCTTCGACCAGTTGGCTTATTTAACTAAGTATGCAACTTCTCGGGCAGATTGCTCTGAAGTCCGTGACTTGCACCTTAATAATTGGAAGAACGGGTATGAAGAATTTAAGTGCCAAATATTACCGTGGATTTTATCCACCCATCACACCATTCCGCCATGACATGTTAGATGTTGGCGATGGCCATCAAATTTATTGGGAAGAATGTGGCAATCCCACAGGCAAACCCGTCATCTTTTTGCATGGCGGCCCCGGCGCGGGCTGTAATGAAAATCACCGTCGATTGTTTGATGCGACCCGTTACCGGATCGTGCTATTTGACCAGCGCGGTTGCGGGCGCAGCGTGCCGCACGCGCATCTGGAAGCAAATACGACCTGGGATCTGGTCAATGATATCGAGCGGTTGCGGGTTCTGTTAGGTATCGAGCGCTGGCAAGTCTTCGGCGGTTCCTGGGGTAGTACGCTGGCGCTGGCATATGCTCAAACACATCCGCACCGTGTGACCGAAATGATTGTGCGTGGGATTTTTACCGCACGGCAACAGGAACTCAGCTGGTTCTACCAGAACGGCGCGTCGATGATATTTCCGGAAGCGTGGGAAAAATTTATTGCTCCCGTGCCGGAAGCGGAACGGGGAGATTTGATGGCCGCCTATCATCGGCTTCTGAACAACGACAATCAGCAGGTACAACTCGCAGCAGCGCAAGCGTGGAGTAAATGGGAAGGACATGCAATTAGTCTGCTACCCAACCCACGATTTGTTGAGGAGTTTGCAGAACCACATCATGCGCTGGCAGTAGCACGCATCGAAAACCATTACTTTGTGAATGCTGGTTTTTTTACACCCGATCAATTAATGTTGAATGCCGGAAAGCTGGAACAAATTCCCGGCATTATTGTGCAAGGCCGATATGACGTTATATGCCCACCCCAAACTGCGTGGGAATTACACAAGGCATGGCCGAACAGCGAATTGACGATTATTGCAGACGCAGGGCATGCCGTCACGGAGCCAGGAATTCTGGACCAGTTAATCAGAGCCACCGATCGGTTCGCAGCGCATTAACTGACATCGAACAAGTGGAACAGCACGCTACTTACACGTCCGAAAACGGCTAGACGCTGTCCGTTCCAAGGCGTATAAATGCAGTATGAACATCGCATCCACCGCACCCCTCGAGCGTCTTAAGCCATTATCTGATCCACAACCGATGATCAGCTTCGGGACGAACTTAAAGACTGAATCAAAAGCGCCATCGCTGGATAACGAAAGTTGCTATCGCGCTTTGGCTGCTAAAGACAGCCGATTCGACGGCGTCTTTTTTGTCGGTGTCAGCACTACAGGAATATACTGCCGCCCCATCTGCACCGCAAAGACACCGCGTCCTTCCTCCTGTTCCTTTTATACCGGCGCGGCTGCGGCGGAAGCGGCGGGATTTCGCCCCTGTCTCCGCTGCCGTCCAGAATTAGCGCCATACGCGCTACAACAAAACCTGGCATATGCAGTATGGCAACGGATTACCGCCGGTGCGCTGAATCACCATGCTGACTTTGCCGACCACAGCCAAAAAACGGAAGGTGGTCGACTGGAACAATTAGCCGCGGAAGTAGGACTTTCGTCGCGCCAGTTGCGCCGTGTTTTGTTGCAACACTTTGGTGTCTCACCGGTTGAACTAGCGCAAACACAGCGTCTGTTATTTGCCAAAAAACTATTGCACGAAACCTGTTTGTCTATGACTGATGTAGCCGATGCAGCCGGGTTTGGCAGCATACGACGCTTTAACGCATTATTTGCAGCCCGTTACGGTATGGCACCGACAGCATTGCGTCGGCAACATAAGTCTGGTGCTGCATTGCCGGTTTCGATCGACGACGTGGTCACGGTTCGATTGGCGTATCGGCCGCCATTCGACTGGATTCAGATGTTGGGGTATTTACAGCCGCGTTTAATTGCAGGGGTCGAATCGGTACAACTGTCGCAACCGCATCCTGCGTACATCCGTAGCATACGACTCGATGATCTCAGCGGATGGTTACGCGTAATCCATCGCGTCAAGCCGCAACAACTCGAAGTGCAGATTTCACCGTCCCTGACGCCGATGCTGATGCCGATTCTTGCGCGACTCCGACACCAGTTTGATCTCGACGCCAATCCGGCCTTAATTACCGCCCATTTACGTTCAGATCCGGCACTGGCGCGCCGCATTGATGCCGAAGCAGGAATACGCGTGCCAGGCACCTTTGCACCGTTTGAACTGGCTGTGCGGGCGATTTTGGGTCAACAAGTGAGTGTGGTTGGGGCCAGCACGTTGACGGCAAGATTAGTCAGTCGCTTTGGGACATTATGCGAAACGCCATTTACCAGCGTGACCCATCATTTCCCGGATGCTGAAATACTCGCCGAACTCCCTGCAGCGACGCTCGCGGGCATTGGTATTCCTCTCTCACGTGCAGAGACCATACGGAATATGGCACGCTATGCTGCCGAAGGCAAACTCCGCATCAAGCCCGGCGCAACACTGACGGAAATCATTGCCCAGCTCACTGCAATACCGGGTATCGGCAATTGGACCGCGCATTACATCGCTTTACGCGCGTTGCGATTTCCGGACGCATTCCCCGCCGGAGATTTAGGCCTGCAAAAAGCGATGGCGGACGCTGGTGGCCGCCTGACGGAAAAACAACTGGCTGCAGTTGCCGCTGACTGGACACCTTGGCGGGGCTACGCGGCATTACTTTTATGGCAAATATGATGAACACTTTATCAAAAATTACGCCACAAGCTGGCGACGTCATCCATTACATCGCGCACAACAGTCCTGTGGGGACTCTACTGATTGCGGCGACCGATGCCGGCATCAGCGGAATTTATTTCGAGACACATCGCCACTTCAAAGGTAAAGATGGATGGGTACTTGCGCCAGAACATTCGCATTTGAAACGGGCCGCGCAGCAGTTGGACGAATATTTTACGGGTGATCGTCAGCAATTCGACCTGCCTCTCGCGCTAAATGGGACGCCATTTCAACGGGCGGTGTGGGACGCTTTGATCGCTATTCCATTCGGCCAGTCGACTACCTACGGTGCCCACGCTGCGCAAATTGGGCGAGCGAATGCGGTACGTGCCGTGGGCACGGCTATCGGGCGTAATCCGGTCTCCATTATCGTACCTTGTCATCGGGTAGTAGGAGCTTCCGGATCCTTAACGGGCTACGCTGGAGGACTCGAGCGTAAGGGATTTTTATTACGACTTGAGAGCTATCAGGATCAGCTATAGCAGCAATGAGTAGAATGAAACAAGCCACCAGTGTATCCACCGGCGGCTTTTCTACGATGGACCTGCGCCATCGTAATACCCATCAATTGCTACGTAACTACGCTACTTTGGCTTTTGCAACTACGCGCTTCACGACAGCTTTCTTAACTGCGGCCGCTTTCACAACAGCTTCCTTAGCGACTGCGACCTTCACGGCGGGTTTCTTCGCCACGGCTTTCTTGGCGACCGTTTTCCCGGCGACCGCTTTCTTCACAACCGCCTTTTTGACCACGGCTTTCACTGCTGTGTCGGCCGTTGCATCAGCGTCAACGTCACCCGCAACGGCTGCCGCTTTCGCCTTGCCTTTAGCCGGTGCTTTTGGTTTGCGTTCTTCGAACTCAAAACTGACTTTACCGTCTTTGCCCTTTACCAGGAATGCCTTAAAGGGCCGGCGCGTGCGCTGCGAAACAAAACCGGGCAACAGATCGGTTTTTCCTTCGGTGAGCAACTTGGTCATTTGCTCTGGCAAGATTTCTTGCTGCAAGATGATGCGGCCACTGCGGAAATCACATTCCTTTGGCTTGGCCACGCTCTTCTCGCACACGTACGCGAGACCGAGTTCAAATACGCCGTGCGCGCATTTTGGGCACGGACCGACGGGAGTCTGACCGGTGAAATCAACGCCCTCACCGTTTTCGCCCTCTTCGTCATTTTGACCAAAGTCGAATTCCAGCTTGAAGTTCTTAATCTCTTCATCGCGGCTAATTTTAAGGATCGCCGCAAACGGACGCCCCATTTTGGAGCGGAAGCCTTGTAACGGTCCGATGGTCCGATTAGTCAGCAATTCTTCGACTTCAGAAATTTCGAATTGGCGACTACCCGGCGTTTTGCTCATCGAGAATTCGCATTTGGTACAGGCAAAGCGACGGTAATTTTCTTTCACCACCGCGCCGCAATTCGGACAAGGTGCAACCAGCGTGGAGTAATCGCCGGGAATCGTATCGTTATCGTATTCTTTCGCACGCTTAACGATGGTCTGAGTCATCTGAGCAATTTCACGCATGAATTCTTCACGCGTAATCTTGCCCTTCTCCATTTGCGACAGCTTATGTTCCCATTCACCGGTCAGCTCCGGTTCGGTTAATTCATCGACACCCAAACCATGCAAAAGCGTCATTAGCTGGAACGCTTTCGCGGTCGGAATTAATTCTCGACCTTCGCGCAACATGTAACGCTCGAAGATCAAACCTTCGATTGTCGCAGCACGCGTCGCTGGTGTGCCGAGGCCCTTACCCGCCATCGCTTCCCGCAACTCGCCATCATCAACCAGCTTACCAGCACCTTCCATCGCCGATAGTAACGTGGCTTCCGTATAGCGCGCTGGCGGTTTTGTGACCAGCCCGTTGGCGCTGACTTTCTCGGTCTTGACCTTCTCGCCGCTCGCCACTGCGACTAAGGTACCGCTGTTTTCAGCATCCTTCTCGTCGGCGACTTCTTTACCATAAATCGCTAACCAACCCGGATTGATCATGACCTTGCCTTCAGTCTTGAACTGATGGCCCGACACTTCGGTGAAGCGCGTCGTAACCTGAAACTCGGCCGCAGGAAAAAATACTGACATGAAGCGACGCGTTACCAGGTCATACAATTTTTGCTCAGGCTCGGACAAGTTCTTCGGGGCCTGCGTGGTCGGGATAATCGCAAAGTGATCGCTGATCTTGCTATTGTCAAAGATCCGCTTGTTCGGCTTGACCCATCCTTTGTTCAGAATCTGCGCTGCGAATTGTTGATAATTATTGTTCTCGGATACGGTTTCCAGCGTTTCCTTGACCGTACTAAGATAATCTTCTGGCAAATGACGGGAATCGGTCCGCGGATACGTCAGGACTTTATGGCGTTCGTACAACGATTGCGCCAGACCAAGCGTATTTTTTGCAGAGAATCCAAAGCGCGAGTTTGCTTCGCGCTGCAAACTGGTGAGGTCAAACAGACCCGGCGCCATTTGCGTGGTCGGTTTGGATTCTTCTGTGACGTTGCCCATCTTATTGCGGCACGCGGCAACAATCGATTCCGCAGCGGCCAGGCTCCACAGACGCTCAGCGCGCTTTTCGGGATCATTCTCAACTTTTTTATGTTGCGTATCGAGCCAGCGACCTTCATAAATACCGGCGGCGCAAATAAATTCAGCCCGAACCTCCCAGAAGTCGCGCGGAACGAATTTTTTGATTTTCTCTTCACGCTCCACCACGATGGAAAGCGTCGGCGTTTGTACGCGACCGACGGTGGTGAGGTAAAAACCGCCCTCTTTCGAGTTAAACGCGGTCATCGCGCGGGTGCCGTTGATACCGATCAGCCAGTCGGCTTCGCTACGGCAACGGGCGGCATCGGCTAACGGCAGCATGTCTTCATCGGCACGCAAATTAGCGAAACCGTCGCGGATTGCGCCGGGCGTCATCGATTGCAACCACAGGCGCTTTACTGGCTGTTTGGCTTTCGCATGCTGCGCGATCAAACGGAAAATCAGTTCGCCTTCACGCCCGGCATCGCAGGCATTGATAAGCGCGGTGACATCTTTGCGCTTGATGAGTTTATTCAGTACCTTTAATCGCGCTTCAGTTTTGGCGATCGGATTCAACGCAAAATACGGCGGAATCATCGGTAAATGGGTGAACGTCCATTTACCGCGTTTAACATCGAATTCTTCCGGAACGGCGATTTCCAGTAAATGACCGACAGCTGATGACAGCACGTATTCGTCGGATTCAAAGTACTCATCGTGCTTGGTAAAGCCGCCAAGGGTCTTCGCGATATCGTTCGCGACAGATGGTTTCTCGGCGATGATGAGGGTCTTGCTCATAAATATGATCTCGAAAGTGGCGCGCTTTCCCATCAAGTGAGTCGGCGCATCTTGCTACAAAATGCTTGTTTAAAAAGTCGATGAAATAGAACTTAACGCTCGAAACGCCTGCACAATACAGCGTTCTCGAAAGAAGTTGGACAATTATTAAAAGGTAACGCCCGCACACTATAACAGTCAGCATAGTACACGCCCGCGATCAATCGGCAAATAAGCAGCAAATTAGCGGCAAAAAAGTGCACATTAATTACCGATGGGAAGCTGGGCGCGGCTGATAGCCAGATAATAACAGTGCATAAGCAGCTCATTAGCGGCCCATTCACATCTTAGTGAGCCACCTTGGTAAGCGCATGTTATTGGAAATATCACAACTTCGGCGCGCGTCACTTCAGTTGTTGTCGCCTGCACGCATTGGCGGAAGGCCGCGCACGTCGATATTAATGCAGCAACCGTGGCTCAGGATCTTCGTCGTCATCCAGGAATAACTCGTCAAACATCAGTCCATCCGGCTCTTTGCCCTGACTCCAAAGCACCATCAGCACGATTACTTTGAGCTTATCGAGTGAAACAGGCGACTCGCCTGCAGCTAGGGCACGCTCAACGACGATCTCGCGCTGCACCGGATTGAGCATTTTGGCGGACTCCAAAAACTGAACGAACCCGATTGCTGCTGTACCAAGCGCATCCATCTCTTGCGGTGCGTAAATCCGCATGCCGAATGAAAACGCAGTTTGCTGAGGATAGCGATCTGCGTAGGTGTGATTACTTGCTTTGAGGTCGGTCAGCCAGCCCAGCGCTTTAGTGATCTCATCCTCCTCAAAGCCGATTGCCGATAGCTTCCTCACCAAGGCCTCAGTTTCAGGGCAGGCATCGGGGCGGTAATATGTTTCATAAAGATAAACTAGGACTTCAAACATGGTTCTACTGTATCGCTAAGATTGGACAAAAACAAGTTGCTAAACCATTTACAAATTTACAAAAACAGCAGCAGGCAAGAAAAACCCGAAGATACCGCGATATTGAAGGCGAATAAAGCTGAATTCGCAAAGAATAGAGGGGAAACTCCTTTAACTCTGAAATATGTTCCGTTAGACCATGATTTGCAGATATTTTCATATCAGTATCGCAGGAATTAACAAATGCTGCCGAAAGTGTCATTCCGACATCACGCCACCTTGATGCTGCGAAAATCGATTCAGATAGCTGGAGTTAGCCTGCCGCTGGGGCTTTCGTCGCCGTATTAGCACAGCGCTGCGTTGCCAGCGTCATCTGCGTTATGAGTAGCCTGATAGGAGCGGGGCATAAATACGAAAGGACAAGGATTCTCTCAAAAATCCAAAAAATTGGGATACGTACTTTTCACAAAAGTTTCTTTGTTACTTGCCGATGCGTCGATAAACGCCTCCGGGAAGCAGTTCCACAAACCCGTCTAACTCCAGCGTAAGTAGTTGTGCATTTAAAAGTGCGGTATTAATACCGGTTCGCGCCGCCAACATATCGATACTGGCCGGGTCGAAGCCTAACGCCTCCAACAGCGGATCGCCGGAACTGCCGCCACTAACGCCACAAACGCCACTAACGCCCGTATTTTCTGGCAAATCGGAAACAAACAGCGGCAAGGATGATGACGCCGAAACCAATCCCGCCTGGTTCAAAACGGTTGTGGCCAGGCGCCCATATGATGCTATCGCTTGCATTTCCTCCAGGATATCTTGCGCCGATTCGACCAACTTTGCGCCTTGTTTAATTAATTGATGGCAGCCTTTCGATAGCGGCGAATGGATAGACCCCGGAATCGCAAAAACGTCCCGTCCTTGCTCCGCCGCCATCCGGGCGGTAATCAACGAGCCCGACTGCGCGGCGGCTTCCACCACTAAAACCCCAGAAGACAAACCTGAAATAATGCGGTTCCGACGTGGGAAGTTGGCAGCAATGCCCGACATGCCTAGCGGGTACTCACTAACTATGCAGCCAATTTCCGCAATGCGATGCGCCAGACTTCGGTTGCGTGAGGGATAAACAATATCGGCACCGGTGCCGATCACGGCGACCGTACTGCCGCCATCTGGATTGCTCTCCATGTTGCGCAATGCGCCGTTATGGGCGGCACTGTCTATTCCTAGCGCCAGACCGGAAATAATCGTCAGTCCCCGTTGGCTCAAAATCTCCGAAAATCGCTCAGCATTCGCATTCCCTTGCAGCGTGGCATTGCGACTGCCGACCACGGCCAGGGAAGACCTCGTCAATAGCTCGACGCGGCCTTTCACGTACAAAATTAACGGCGGATCGGCGATATTAAGCAAGTTCGCCGGATAGTCGTTGTCCGCCAACGTCAGAATCCGGTTTCCTTTTTCTTGCGCCCACATCAATGCACACTCAATACGTGTTTTGGCGAGGTCCGTTAATGGCGCTAAAAGAATTAGCGCAATTTTATGCGACACAACGTTCTGAAGAGCCGCCAGTGAGCTGGAAAAAATATTAGCTGGCAGTCCGAAGGCTGCCATCAGACGGCGCGCCGTGGATGACCCCACACCATCGCATTGCTCCAGCCTCAGCCAGTCCGCGAGATCGGCCGGCCATGAAGGCTGACCGATCTCCGCTCGCATGGGCGGTTGGGAGAGTGTGATCGCCTCGGCGGCGGGGGCGCTCAATTCAGCTATGGGATCAACGGAAATTTCCGCTGCATCGTGCGGTATTTCAAGGTGTAATTTTGTTGGCAACAATGCGCGTCCCTATTCTGGTGACCTGGCAATATCACCCACCTCGACTGTGTCGCGTACCTGCATGATTAATGCGTAAGAAATATGCTTGAATATGCGGAAGACAAATAGCGTTCCGTATTGCTCATCCGGAAGTTTGACCGCTTTTTTGGCATCCAGAGGATCGGCGATAGTTTTGCCAAAACGATATAGCTGCAACACGTTTCCGACCTCCATGTGATCGTCTGATCCCTGATTAATGGTGACAATCTGATTCTGACCGGCATTTGCAACGCCGCCGTAAATGGACACTATGCGCGCATTGACGTCGCCCTCTGGCGCGTGCGGTACGTAGTTCAGCACAGGGGTGATTGGCATTGCGACCAAACGATCTCCAACACCCATCTCCTCTTTAGACTCAACGACGCGGAAGGTATGCGCTTCATTTTCTACCTTGCCGGCACGCTCCAGCTTCAGGGATCCCAAATACACCGCTTCATACGCGATGACTTTGCCTGTGACCGGATCGTTCAACGCCTTGCCGGGACGGAAAGCCTGAAACGAAGTCCCATCTTTAAGATCCCCCCGCACGTAAGCAAGGTCATTGCGGCCCAGATTCACATGCCCCTCTTGCACAGCAACGATATGCGGAGCGTCCTTTAATCCGTCTTCTTCAATAATCAACGGCTGCGACAGAAACGGTGCAATTTCTTCAGCAGGAATCGCAGAGATGGCTTCTCGCCCCAATCCCTCTACCCGCATGTGTGGTGACATTTTGATCGTATCAGAGCTGCCGCCACCAGTGGGCGTGCCGAGCCGAAGCCGGCCTGCTGCCCGGTCAAAATAGACAATCTGTCCCGGATAGATCCAGTGAGGATTGCGAATTTGCTCCCGGTTCATCCCCCACACTTGCGGCCAACACCACGCATTCTGTAAAAAATGACCTGAAATCCCCCACAGCGTGTCGCCGCGCACAACGACGTGCTGGTCCGGCGCATCCGGCAAAAATGCACAACGCGCCTTTGCCGGCGTCTGCGCGTGTACGGCTGGCAAAATGCTAATGCCAGCGACAAAAGCAAAAAGGAGGGCAGCTGTGCTAAACTTTTTCATGTTTTTTCCGGTGAATGTGACGTTAAGCCTGCGCATGCCAGCGCATTAATGCGCACCAATCAGCTCCACAAAACCCGACTTCAGACCGCAAAGCGCTTAGCGCACTGGGTCTGGTGCATCAAATTTCAGTCGTTTGGTAGTTGATCTGGAACGTGAGGACAACTAATGCGATAACAGGAATCGGCTAACAAAATCGCAATTACGTGGTTTGGCGCGTAAAATAACGCTATAAACGGTCGTAATACTGTTAAAAAGTTTGCCAAAGCGCATTAAATTTTGCCTAAGAATGCTGAAACTAGCAAGTGATAAACCATTATCAAATTGTCGGATTGTTGTCCAGAATCGTATGTCCCTACTAAATATATTGCGCTATCCTGATGCCCGCCTGCATAAAATTGCACGCCCTGTGACCGTTTTCGACGAGCGCTTGAAACGGTTAATTGCTGACATGGCTGAAACCATGTACGAAGCACCCGGCGTAGGCCTTGCGGCTTCGCAGGTCGATGTCCACGAGCAACTTTTGGTGATTGATACTTCCGACACAGGTAAAGAGTTGCGGGTTTTTATTAACCCGGAAATCCTCTGGGCCAGTGAGGAACGACAAATTTACGACGAGGGCTGCCTCTCGGTACCGGGCGTGTACGACGGCGTCGAACGTCCGGCGCGCATTAAAGTGCGCGCTCTGGATGCGAATGGAAAATCATTTGAAGTGGATGCAGAAGGTTTGCTTGCGGTCTGTATTCAGCACGAAATGGACCATTTAAAAGGCAAAATGTTTGTCGAATATCTATCGCCACTGAAGCGCAATCGCATTAAAGCGAAAATGCTAAAAGAAGAACGCGAACTAAAACGCGACAAACAATATGCGAATCGGTAATACAAGGTGCGGGTCAAAGTCTAGTGAAATACTTAAGCTTCTGTGTGGTTAATTTGAGTACGTTCGACCACTAACGGCCTCCGTAGTTACTTGCAACGTCCTACTTGCTGTTTCAAGGACCACATTCGGCGCGCTGACTACATTAATTGGCAGCGCCGCTAAAAGGCCACCCCACGGTCGCCTCGACCTGACGCGACAATGCCAGGTCTGGCAACCCTCTGTGTTTTGGATATCGCTACAAAAAATTGTTCTGTTAAACCGTTCATTGCAGCAAATCCAGCGCATCCGTAATAAAATCCCGGCATGAAAATAATTTTTGCCGGCACCCCGGAATTCGCCGCCGTTGCGCTCAAAGCCCTGCACGATGCAGGTCATGCGATCACGCTGGTGCTCACCCAACCCGATCGACCTGCGGGGCGCGGCATGCAATTACATGCTTCGGCCGTAAAACAGTTTGCGCTCGCGCATAACATTCCGGTTGCTCAGCCTGTCTCGCTACGACTAGATGGCAAATATCCCGACATTGCCCGGGAAGCCCACGCTCTGCTGCAAGCAACGCCGCATGACGTGATGATCGTTGCCGCCTACGGTTTGATTCTGCCGCTCAGTGTCCTGTCAATTCCGACCCAAGGCTGCATCAACATTCACGGCTCCGTCCTGCCGCGATGGCGCGGCGCGGCACCAATTCACCGCGCCATTGAAGCCGGTGACATTGAAACCGGCGTTACCATCATGCAGATGGAACAAGGTCTAGATACCGGTCCGATGATGTTGGTCAAGCGCATAACGATTGACGCGCACGACACAACCGGAATTTTGCATGACAAGCTAGCCGCGCTTGGGGCCGAAATGATCGTGGACGCAATGGCACGGCTGGAGAAAAACCAGCTAACAGCGACCGCGCAGCCGGAGACAGGCGTCACTTATGCGGCAAAGATTACAAAAGAAGAAGCAGCCTTAGACTTTAATTTAGCCGCCGATATTCTGGAACGAAAAATTCGGGCGTTCAATCCCTTTCCGGGAGCCTTTGCTACATTTGGCGGTGTAGTACTCAAAATATGGGGTGCGGAGGTCGTTACTGAAGACTACTCAAAGGCGCAATTTAGTGCGGGGGAGATTATCCATGCCGACACGCAGAATGGTGTCGTCGTGGCGTGTGGGATGGACGCCTTGCGACTAACTATTCTGCAAAAACCGGGCGGTAAACGCTTGCCAGCGACGGAGTTTCTGCGGGCGTTTCCGATGATAGACGGGCAATTTTTTTAATAATCAAAGGTTCCTGCCGCACTAATTTCGGTTGGCTTTATTTGGCCCTTAATCTGCCTGATCCAGGCTAAAGCCCACCAGCGTGGAGCTGGCGGCTTTAACCCTGCTTCACTCGCGAATTAAGAACGCGAAACTAAAGTCCAAAACGAATGAAAGCGTTTCAGGCTACCACCTCGGAACAATTTCCGAATTAAACAGCACATTAGAATCAGCAGTAGCCAACCGGGCCGGCCGCATCGCAAAGGAACGCTCAAAGTCAACCCGGACCCTTGCGCTTTTAACGTCCTTCCCGTTAACCGAAATACTTGGGATCCACTTCGGTTGGTCATCGGAAGCAGGGAAATAAGCCTCGGCAACCTGCTTATCCCCATCAAAGAGATTTTCGGTATAGACCCCGATACTGAGCCCTTGATTAATTTTCGCCGAACGAATTCGGCCCTTAAACCCGCCATCCTTAAGAAGACTTAGGTCCTTATAATCGCCCACTCCGAGCTTCAAACTATTGCCTTTATAATTATATTCGTCGAAGACTTGTATGTACCAATCCTCCGTGCTCGGGCCCCAACTAAAGTAATCACAATAGTATCTGATGTCCGCCGCTGAATCATCTGTCGCCCATTTATAGCGGTCGATAACGACTTGATATTTAGCTTGAAATTTGCCATCAAACAGTTTTTCGATGGCTGAAGGAAAATTCTTCCCATTTTTTCCTACGATAGCGTTATGCGTATTCACTGCCGCGTCATATAACTCACATAGTGTACGAAGGCCGGTAGATAAGGTTATAAAATATCGTATGCGCTCATCTAGATAACGACAGGCATTTCTAACGCCATCCTCTTTGTTAAGGAGTGGTACGCTCAACATAAGGTTATGTCGCTCGTCCATCACAACGTAATACCAATTTTGCTGAAAAATACTACCCACTCGCCAATAATTCACACGAATTTTTTGTCCTTCAATGTTATTCCAGGCTGCGTCGATAAGTTTTTCAAGATAAAGATACGTCTCGTTATAAAACTTCTCGATAAGGCCTTGAATGGTGGCGCTGCCTGGCGCAACCCCTAGTGCGGAATGCAAAATATTTACGCGCATACCAAAAAATGGTTCAAAGAATGGATGGGCTTTGTAGAACACATCGCCATGAGGGTTGTACAGCATTCCTTGCATCTCATTGCTGCTTGAGAGCAACGATTCCCACTCTGAAAGCGATTGAGATCCTTTTTGCCCAACTATCTCATACCGCAATTTATAATCTTCTGCCACATGCTTTAACTTCTGCTCGATCTCATGGCGTTCCTTATTTTCCAATTCCTCTTTAATTTGTTTTCTGATCTCATCAATCACTTTATCCCATGTGATCGCGTCGGGGTCTGGAAACAATAGGGCATAAAGAGGCAACAGAAGAACGGCGAAGCCCGTGCTATAGGCTGCGCCAATGTATGCGGAGGACAACCATTTTGACTTGGTGAGAAAAGCACGACCAAAATTTACAGGTACGGCTTTTGCGAGGTCTTCAGCAATATCGGGAGTAAACCGAAGTCCTTTTTTTCCCTCTTGTTGCTTGCCAGGATAATATCGCTCCCACGCGCTGTCTAATATCAGCTTGCTTGCGCTACGCGTGACGTTCTGTGTCGGATCAGGATGTACGCCTCCGACCACGAGCCTTACCTGTTCATAAGACGACACCGCAAAATTTCCAACCTTCTGGGACACCCCATAGCCCATTTTAAAATGTATAGCGTGTAAATAAGTATCAGCAATTTGCGTCCGAAGGGAAACAAGCGCCTCCTCAAGTGAACCGGCGTACTCATTAAACTCGACCCACTCGGTCAAAGACTCGCGATATCGAGCATCATAGACGTAGCCCACATTGCTGGTTGGGCCGCCCAATTGAAGTTGTATATCTTGCTGGCGCGCACGTACGGCACTATCCATAGCGCGGTATAGGTAGGCTTCCATTTGATAGACAAACTGAGAAATCACGCCCGATCTTGGATCAAATATCCCGACAGTCGCTGCCGATTGGAGGGCCGTCAATGCAAGCGATACAAAACGAGGAAAGTAAAAAAAAGTGTGATGCGGTGAGCGCTCTATTTGAAAAATCTGCTTGTCGCCATCCTCTATCAATGCAAGACAAGGATAAAGTGTGGAGTAGATAAGTTGTTGAGATTCCTCGCTGGCGTCGTCTATATGGCCATGGCGCAGGAAGCTGGCAAGATGACCTTCCAAGGCAGTTAATATTGCCTCAATCGGTTCCTCCTGCGGCGATGACGTTACGCCGATTGCTTGCTTTATCGTCTCTGTAACATGCTCCCAGGCGTGCTTCTCCGGGAAGCCGGTCAAAAATTTATCGGTGCTCCGTTTTAGCCTCCGATGGGCGCTATCGTCTCCGAGGAAGATACCTATTACATGATCAACCGTATTAGCTGTCAAAGTGGGAATAGCATGATGATGTGTTGCCGTTAAAGCGAGCGACGAGCTTTGTTCTGCGTTCAATTTAAACTCCTTGAGGTAATTTACGTTGAAATACGGTACGGCTTGAGCTGAGTTAAACGATTTTTTGTGACACACCTCCTTTCCAGCCATAAAAATATGTGGATCGTAAACGCGGTGCTACGTATCCATCTGCACAACGATAAAGTGCGGCGAACCGCCGGATTTATCGTTCATCCAGCATCATTTATTGCATCTGCAGGAGTACGCCTGAACGCTTAACAGTCAACCAAGGCGGTCTATTTTCGAAGGGAGAAACTTTGGAGCGACAAAAAGCACCCTGCTGCTATAAAGCGTTACAGAAGGTTAAAGATTTGTAGCGGATAATTCGTCAGAAACGCGGGGCTGATGCCCTGCAAACAGGTTGGCTGCCGACGCGCGCAGTAGGCTAGGCGCGACGGATAACCGCCAAAAATTTACGTGGTTCACCACCAATAGCTTTACACCAACCAAGGATGTTGGGCTATCTGGATAAACGCATTGATTTGTCAGAAAATCTAATCTCTGCGCGCGATACAAATTTCAATCCCGGCGAGCGGACACCAAGACTTTCTACCGGTGCTCAATGTCAAAATTGTAAATGGATCGGATGAAAAAATGCCCAAGAATATCCTCGTAAAATACGTGGGAATCTTGAGATTGCTGACAGCCATCTTTCCTATTTTTTCAGATGGAGGATCTGATCCGCGCCAACAGGAATCGAGTATAGTTCACGCGATAAATTTCCGTCAAGAAATATCTTTGGTCGTTTCTAAGAAATTTCTTGGATATGCGAAAGCCGTATAAAGGCGCATTCCTTAACCTTTTTTTCTGATTTCAAACGAGGAAGATAAGGCGTAATAAGGACGCTGAGAGGGAATCAATTGAGGTTTCGCGACGGAACGCTAACAGTTACGCTGTGCTCCGAGTTCGGTCTCCGAAGGTAACTTTTCTTCCGTTTCAACGGAACCCGCTGGCGCATGCTTCAGCACCGCATCGGGGCCGGCTGACTCCGCGGTTTGATCGCTCTGTTCAGGTCTTTGATTTCTGCATCTTACGTCCCTATATTGATGACGCAGAGCTTAGGGTCACAACATAAATCGGGGGGAGCGGGCGATGACGGTTGGAAATTGCCGACTTCAAATAACCCGTTGTCCAGATTTCCAAACCTGCAAAATTACCGGGATTTCATCGACTACGCGCACCCGTAAAAAATCCGCCCGCAAGCGGGGAGCAATTTCACCGCGATCAGCGAAGCCAATCATACGCGCCGGATTGCGTGAGACGGTATTGACCGATTTCGACAAACTGAAACCCTCTTTTTGCAGCATGAATGCCGCGTGCAATAAACTGGCGGGCACGTAATCCGATGACAAGACATCAAGCAAATCAGCGCGGGCCAATTCGGCTGCCGAGACATTGCCAGAATGCGAGCCGCCGCGTACTACGTTCGGCGCGCCCATGATAGTACCCAGGCCATGCTGCCGTGCCGCTTGTGCGGCAATCATGGAAGTCGGAAATTCGCAAATTTTGATGCCTTCAGCCACACCTTCCGTCACATGCGCAACGGTGGTGTCGTCATGGGTCGCCATTGGCTTGGCGATGGCATTACAACTCTCCACAATGCGACGTCGATTATCGACCGCATAGCGTACCTGGCGTTCCAGCATGTTCTCCAGCATGGAATCCACCTTTTCGTTGCTCCAACCCCGTTTTCCGGTGGTATAAATGCGATAGTGGCTGAGGTCTGTCCATTGCCGCTGTCCTGGCGTGTGATCCATTAGCGAGACCAGCTTTAAAGCGGGATCGTTGAGAAATGGCAAAAACATGTCGAGCAGATTTTCTTCGGCCAGTTCAAGGCGCAGGTGTAGAAAATGATCGACGCGCAGTAATCCGTTAGCACGGGCGCGTTGCAGATTATCGACACAGGATGCGAGCATGGTACTGCGCACGCTTTCAGGATCGATATCACCTACGCCGAGTGCGTCTAATACGGTGGTGATCCCGGCCGCCGCAATTTGTGCGTCATGTGCCAGAATCGCGGGCAAAACCGGCCAGTGTACTTTTGGACGCGGCACCAGATGCTTTTCAAGATTGTCGGTATGTAACTCAACCAACCCGGGGATCAGATAATCGCCCTCCCAATCCTCCCCAACCTGAGAACTGCCAGCGGCAACGCTGACGATGGTATCTGCGGCAAACGAAAGATTGCCAGAAAAGTGCTCTTGCGATGTGACGATACGCGCATTTCTTATGGCGGAGAGAGTGGTCATAGTGGTCGTAATCGGTCAGATGCCGAAATAATAAATGTTATAACAAGAAAAAACTCGGCGCATCAAATCAAGCTGAAGGGTAAGACTTCTATGCGACTTAAAGTGTACTTATGTGCTGACCAAAGGCGCTTATGCGGACTTTCATCAGACCCTATGCCGCGGTCCAAGTTTCCAATTCCTCCGATTGTATCGCTGCTAGCGGAAACAAGCGCGTCGCCAGAGCCCGCCGCACATATTCATCGTGGAAAATACCCACTACGGCGGTCCCGCGATCACAGGCTTCCTGGATCATTGCAATGACCGTATCACGGTTACCTTCATCCAGCGACGCAGTGGGTTCGTCCAGCAATAAGATGGGAAAATCACTGATGAGGGTACGCGCAATGTTAACCCGTTGCTGCTCACCTCCCGAAAATGTGGCCGGGGGAACTTGCCATAGCCGCGCCGGTATTTTTAGGCGGGATAACCAGGACTTTGCTTGATCCTGTGCATCGTCTACGTCTAAACCCTTGTTTATTAACGGCTCCGCGACCAGATCCAACGTGCTAATGCGCGGAATGACACGCAAAAACTGGGTCACAAAGCCCAGGGTTGTGTTCCTGACTGCATGGATTTTCTGCGGTGATGCGGTAGTTAAATCAACCCAAGCGGTTTCCATGTCGCTCCCGCCCTCGATTGCATGACGAATGCTAACGCTTCCGCTGCTGGCACGATAATTAGCATACAAACAACGCAGCAAGGTGCTTTTTCCCGCGCCGGAGGGCGCATGGATCACGACGCATTCACCGGCATCCACGTCCATATCGACATCAGAAAAAATCGGCATGTGTAAACCACCTTGCAGATGCAATATAAATTCTTTTGAAAGCTGCCGTACTTCGATACGTTTTAACCGATTCATGCTGTGTCCGTTCATGCTTTTTTTCCCGCCCCGCAATTGGCTATGCCTGCAATACCGAGGACACCAATAATTGTGTATAGGGATGCTGCGGGTCGTCAAGGACCTGATCGGTCAATCCTTGCTCAATCACGCGTCCCTGCCGCATCACGACCAAACGGTGTGCCAACAATCTGGCCACTGCCAAGTCATGCGTCACGATGACGGCGGCCACGTGCAATTGCGATACCAGTTGGCGTAACAAATCCAAAAGCCGCGCCTGCACCGAAACATCCAGACTCGCCGTCGGCTCATCCATAAAAATCAAGCGCGGCTTGGTCACCAGATTACGGGCTATTTGCAAACGTTGCTGCATGCCTCCCGAGAAATGACGTGGCAAATCATCAATCCGATCTGCATCGATTTCTACTCTTTCCAGCCAATGCAATGCCTCTTGCCGGATATCACCATAATGACGCGCACCGATTGCCATCAGACGTTCGCCCACATTGGCGCCTGCCGATACATTGGCACGCAAACCATCCCGCGCACTTTGATGCACAAAGCCCCAATCGGTGCGCGACAATAGCCGCCGCCGCGCCTCGCTAACTTGATATAAATCAATCACGCCTTCGTGCCGCGTCGAAAACAATACCCGTCCTTCGCTGGGCACCAGTTGCCCCGCCAGGCAGCTCAGCAAGGTACTTTTTCCGGACCCTGATTCGCCGACAATTCCCAGCACTTCACCCGGATAAAGTTGCAGGTTAATGTTGTCACAGGCGGAAAGGGCGCCAAAGCGATGTGTCAAATTTTCGGCAGCCAAAAGCGGCGATGGAAGCGTTGGCATGTTCATCATCATGCCTCCGCAGGGGAAGGATGCGTTTCAGGAAATTGCGGCTTCGCTTGCGCGACAACACGCTGATGACAATAATCGGTATCGCTGCAAACATGCATCCGCGCCCCCTGATCATCGATGATAATCTCATCGAGAAAGGAGTCCTCAGAACTGCATAAACTACAGCACTGATCCCAGCTTTCAATCTCAAAAGGATAGTCTTCAAAGTCTAGACTTTTCACTGAAGTGTAAGGTGGAACCGCGTAAATCCGTTTTTCACGGCCGGCACCAAAAAGCTGCAAGGCCGGACTCTGATCGAGCTTCGGGTTATCGAATTTGGGGATTGGAGACGGTCGCATCATGTAGCGATTGTTGACCACCACGGGATAATCATAAGCGGTGGCTATTCTGCCCATGCGGGCAATGTCTTCATAAAGTTCCACACTCATCAGACCGTAGTCTGCCATCGCGTGCAATTTGCGCGTCTGTTGCTCACTCGGCTCAAGCCAGCGCAACGGTTCGGGAATCGGCACTTGATAGATCATGATCTGATCGGTTAATAATGGCGTTTCCGGAATTCTGTGACGGGTCTGAATCAAGGTTGCTTCGGTGGTTCGCTCGGTAGTAGCGACGCCGGTCGTGCGACGGAAAAATCGCCGGATATTCACCGCATTGGTGGTGTCATCCGAGCCTTGGTCGATCACCTTCAACACATCATCCTGACCGATCACGGCAGCGGTAACCTGTATGCCTCCCGTGCCCCAGCCATAGGGCAACGGCATCTCACGACCGCCGAAGGGCACCTGATAGCCAGGTATCGCCACCGCCTTCAAAATAGCCCGGCGGATCATGCGTTTGGTTTGCTCGTCCAGATAGGCAAAGTTATAACCGGCCTCTGGTTGTGTTGCAGCCCGGGACTGGGAAAGGGGCGCAGCAGTGCTCTCCATCATGCGGCCTTCCGTGATTCGAGACCGTCCGTTTTCGGGCGGTCAGCCTGCAAGTCCGAACATGCGTTGCCGGGGTCAGCATTCAGGGCGGCATCTACAGCATCTAAGGCATCGGCGGTCTGGCGACGCAAAGCACGAATCATATTAAGTTCGGCCTGAAAATCGACATAATGCGGCAGCTTCAAATGTTGCAGAAAACCCGAAGCCTCGACGTTGTCGGAGTGATACAGCACGAACTCAGCCATTTGGGCTGGCGAATTGGCCTCTTCACCTAACTCCTGGCAACGCAGGGTTCGGTCCATCAATCCCATCGCAATCACCTTGCGCTCGTTATAACCGAAGGTTAATCCGTAACCCCGCGTAAAGCGCGCAGGTTCCGTACGGGAGCCAGCGAACTGATTCACCATCTGGCACTCGGTAATTTCGATATCACCAATATCGATGGCAAAGCCCAGTTCTTCCGGCATCACTTCAACAGTGACTTTTCCATGGCGTATTTCGCCCGCAAACGGATGGCTGTTGGCATAACCACGCTGCGTTGAATAAGCCATCGCCAGGACAAAACCTTCATCCGCGCGCGCCAGATTTTGAAGTCGTATATCGCGTTGCGCAGGAAACGCCAACGGATCTCGGGTTAAATCACCCGGCGCTGGATCGCCTTCGGGGATAAGCTCCTGCTCAATCAAACCTTCGGCGTTCAAAAAATCCAGTACCCGTGGCATCGCGGCGCTATAGGTATTTTGAACCGCACTTTCGCTGGATGCGGTTGACGGTTGCGGTTTTTCCAGTGGGACTTGCAGCGTCGATTCTGCGGCCAGTGAAAAGTCCAGCAAGCGCTGGGTGTAGTCGTACGTTGCGCCTAATATTTGCCCACCCGGAACGTCTTTGAATGTGCCTGAAATGCGCCTCTCTATGACCATCGTCGCGGTATCAAGCGGCAAGGTGGATAACAGACGCGGCAAGGTCGTGCGATAGGCCCGCAACAAGAATATCGCCTCCATCAGATCACCGCTGGCCTGCTTGATCGCCAGTGCGGCCAGATCTCGGTCGTACAACGATCCTTCCGTCATCACACGGGCGACCGCCAGCGGCATTTGTTCACGTATTTGTGCAACCGTTAGCTCCGGTAGCGCAGGATCTCCGCGGCGGGTGCGCGCTAGCGCTAAATAGGATTCTTCGATGGCCTTTTCGCCACCTTTGACTGCAACATACATACGGGTCACTCCATCAAACTACGTGGTTGCTGGTGCCGCTCACAATCTTGGTACGGCGATATTGGTGGTGCGTGGCAGACCAAGGATTTGAGACCCATGGCAAAAAATAAGGTCAACCCCGAGAGGAAATCCATCAACATTTTTTTGCCAGATTGCGTCGAAATGTTCAGGCAGTCCTGCCACATTCATCAAGCGCTCGTGCGGAATTCCCGGACCGGATAATGTCCGCGCCGGCCCACCGCTGAAACCCTGCACCTGGACCAATAGAGTGGTCGAACGATCTGGATATTCCATGGTGCCACGCGCGAACTCTTCAAAAATGTGCTCAGCGAGAAGCCGTGGATCAGTTATCACGGCAAAGGTCGCCCGCGTGGCATCTGCTACCAATTGACAACCGCAATGAAAGCGCAAATAGTCTTTAAGCGGCTCCGTACTTGCGCTATCGTCGAGCCAAACCGTGGTCTCGCCATCTGCGAGAGTCAGGCAGAGCGCGATGGTTGACAGAAATAACGGAGCCGGTGCTTGAATATCGACCATCAAAGTTTGAATCACCCCCGGCTCCGACAAGGCTTTCAGTACAGCCCGAAAGGTGGATTGCGATGCATGAACGGGATCATTCCACGCTGGCAAGAGTGCAGACTTCAAGAGCGCGCTCATTCGTTCTCTCCCCGAACCATCGTCATAAAATCGACCTTCGTTACCGCCGCACGCGCTTCTGCCAAAACACGTTGCGCAGCTAGTGCATGCCTGATCGGCACCAGGATCATTTGCTCGATCTGTTTCGCGCTGTCGCTCTGCATCAAAGCGTCGAACAAAGCTGCCCATTCTGCATGTTGCGCATCGCGTCCGGCAACGTAAGAAACACCCATCTGGCCGGAAGACAAGCGCAATGCACAACGTGTCAAAGACATTTCACCCAGATTGAATTGCTGGCCGGTGCCGCCAGTGCGAGCACGCACCATCGCTAGCCCGATCTCCGGACGGCGTAACCAGGTATAAGCAGGAAGCAGTCCGTATTGCTGCGTATATTGACTTACCGCTGCGATTAAAACGGACGTTGGTGCTTTAGCCAGCAATGACATCCAGGACGCACGCGCCGACTGCGCTATATCAATTGTTTGAGATTCCATTCGATCATTGAAACATCGTAATGTTAAGGCTTGATGACATTGCAGCGGTGCATCCCTTTTTGATAGCCAAATAGCTTCCCATGTCAAAGCGCAGTAACAATCGCAACTTAAACTATTGGTAGATCCAGTGTATATTTTCTGCATTGCATTGCTTCTTGCTTTCGATATCGTTTGATATCGATGCGAACCGACTTTTGCTTTGATTTCGCACCCAATCTTATGACCGATAACGGATTTAACACCCCAGCCGAGAATTCCTGCGACGCTAACTCTTCGGGGGCTAATGTCAATGAGAATCCCCGCTACGCTTTGTATTTCGCACCGATCCACAACGACGCCTGGTGGAATGCGGGAATGCATTGGTTAGGCCGGGATGCCGCCACCAATCTCACGGTCGCGCAACCCGGCGTCGCCAATGGTTCAAGCGCGAACTTGCATCAATTAACCACTGATGCACGTCGATATGGATTTCACGCCACCTTGAAGGCACCGTTTCGGTTGGAAAATGGCTTTTCCGAGGCCCATCTGGTCGCGATGGCGCACTCCTTTTCCAGTTTGCAAAATGCATTCGAAGTGAAAGACCTTGGTGTGCATCGTTTAGGAAATTTTCTGGCGTTGCAAACCACAGACCCCGCTAGCAAACAACAGATCAGTGCCCTTGCCATGCGTTGTGTACGTTATTTCGATTTGCTTAGAGCACCGCCCACCAAAGCTGAACTCACCAAGCGCAGAAAAACGACATTAAGTGATCGCCAGGAAGCGCTCCTTGCACAATGGGGCTACCAATACACCGAAGAAGAATATCGCTTCCATCTGACGCTGACCGATTCGCTGGTATCGCAGGACAAGGAGTTCGCGGCGGCTATCCGCCGCGCTGCGGAAAAATGCTTCTCCACGGCCGTAGCGACAACGAAGCCCTTTATGATTGATGGCCTGACTATTTTCAAGGAATCTTTTCCCGGCGCGGCGATGACGATCTGGAAGCACTTCCCTTTCCGCCCCGCTCCCGATGCTACATCAATCGCAGGGCCGGATTTCCCCCAGCAAGGCCGCCTGTTCTTTGTGGTTGGACCATCCGGAGTGGGCAAAGACGCGTTATTGCAATGGGTACAGGCCCGGTTGCCGGAAGAGACGAACGTCGTTTTTTCGCAGCGGTGCGTCACTCGCCCGGCTCATGCCAGCGAGGTGCATCATGTCATGACTTCGGATCAATTTTTTCAAGCCGAGCAAGGAGGGGCTTTTAGCATGACATGGCAGGCTAACGAGACACGCTACGGCATACCGCGAGGGATTGAAGCGGACTTGAAAGCGGGCAAGGATGTGGTCGTTAACGGGTCACGCGAGTACGTGCCGCAACTAAGGCAGTTATTTCCTAATGCGACGGTTATCTGGATTGTTGCAAGCCCTGACATCATCAGAAGGCGCATCGAAAATCGACAGCGTGAATCCGGCGTGGCACTGGAAAATCGTTTGTTACGGAGTGTAGCGTTCGGTGCCAACCAGGACGAAAATATCATCTATATCGACAATAGCGGGCCGATTGACATTGCCGGTAGTCAACTGGCAGATATTTTTTCTGCCAAAACTTAATTTCCCGTCTACATTGCCTTTGGTCGCAGACCAGAGGCAATGTATTTAGTTGGTTAAATTTGCTTTTAGGTTGTCTAGCGCAAAGTCTGGGCCGTAAGGTGCTGCTGCCCACTCCATTGATGGCCAGCAGCCAGTATCACCGGCTTTTCTATGGCCGCCGCTTCAATACAAACAAAATCTTTGTACGCATCATCGTTAAGATCCGAGATAGTCTTGCTGCCGTCGCTCCACGGATTCCACACCACAACATCTGCAAAGCCGACTTGCTGTGACGTGATCGAATGGTTTTCCACCGTCAACACAACAGGCTCGCGGACCTGGAAAAAAATACAATCCACCTCCGATTCGATACGCAACTCGCCATGCTCATCGAAGTTCAGACGACTACCTGCAACACTATTTTCAGCAGGCAAGCCAGATAATCCATGGATGGATGCCTGCGCAACGTCGGCGACCAAATAAGAATGTAAAGCACCGGTAAAGCTGAAGGTTTCCGCTCCAGTATTGGCTACCGTGAGCGTGGTATTAATTGATTCCCCTGAAAACGTGACATGCAGGTCGAGTTTAAAGTTGTAAGGGAACAGCAGTCTGGATTCCACCGACTCGCGCAGAGTGAGATGAATAAATCCATCGCCATTTTCACACATACGGGTGGCCGCAAGCGTCCACAGCGAAGTCCGCGCAAAACCGTGCTTCGGCAATGGTCCCCGATTTGCAAACTGCGGGAAGATTACTGGAATGCCGCCGCGAATCGCAGTAGCCCCGTCCCACTTGGTGAGCGCACTCAAAAACAGGCGCTCGACACCATCGGCGGTGCGCCATGAGCAAACATGTCCACCGTGTAACGACACGGAAATTTCAGCGCCATCGCGAGATCTCAGCGTCACCAGATCACTCGGCAAGTGGGCGTCTTCTGATTTTTTTGGTTGCAGATCGGAATGCATAATGTGTGCCTTGCTTTGAGATCGAGGAAAATTGCAGAAAATTGCAGAAATTTTCAGATAATCAGACATTCCAAAAGATTGCCGTGCATGAATTTTCTTCAACTTGATGGAAACTGAGTAATGCTAAAGCGGCAACGCAAAACTAATCCCATGTTGCTGGAAACCGTAAGTTTCATAAAAGCGATGGGCGTCCATGCGTTTGAGATTCGATGATAGCGCGATTTTGTAACACCCATCGTCAGCGGCTATTTTACAAGCGTGCTCCAACATCGCGCTACCAATGCCCTGCCCGCGACTGTGCCGACTGATGACGACAGCATCCAGCACAGCTTGCTCGCTGCCATCGTGTGCCAGACTACAAAAAATCAGCAGACTGAACGTGCCCACAACGATGCCGTCATAAAAGATCAAGAATACGCGGAAATTAGGATAAGAGGCCATGCGCGCCACAATATCGCGTGCGCCTTCGATACTGAGTCGCGCCATATTTTCTGATTGCTCTCCCGGCTCGTCCATCTCAGCCAGCAGCGCGACCAGTGTCGCAGCATCATCAACCGTCGCAAGTCGTATCACTATATGACGGGAAGTCGGATTGTCAGAATCGATAACAGTAGGGATTATCATAAATAAAGGGGAAAGTAATAAAGCGCTGTTTCCCAAGGATAACAGCTTCTTTACCCCTCGTTTTGGTATCGCTGATTGGATGCCGCTAAAACATTCGTGCAGATACCCGCGGTTAAATAAATAATTTTCGCAAGCGCGAAGAGCCTAGATCAATCAACGTCACTGCCACAACCACGATCAATAAGACTGCACAAGTTTGCGCATACTCAAAGCTACGAATCACCTCCCACAAGATAACGCCGATACCGCCTGCACCGACCATTCCGAGCACCGTCGCAGAGCGAACGTTCGCCTCGAAGCGATACAGAATGTAAGAGATCCACAACGGCATTACCTGTGGTAACACGCCAAAAACGATCTCTTCCAGCGCGTGTGCACCGGTTGCACGAATTCCTTCAACCGGCTGCGGATCAATCGCTTCCACCGCCTCGGAAAATAATTTTGATAAGGTTCCGGTGGTGGCAACAAAGAGTGCCAGTACTCCGGCAAAAGGGCCAAGTCCCACGGCCACAACAAACAACATCGCAAACACCATTTCGTTGATCGCGCGCGCCGCGTCCATCAAACGCCGCACCGGCTGACTGACCCATGCCGGCGCAATATTCGACGATGCCAACAGGCCACATGGCACCGCACAGACGACGGCCAGGGCTGTGCCCCACACAGCGATTTGCATGGTCACCAGCATTTCTTCCAGATAGACTCTCCAATCATGAAAATCCGGCGGAAAGAAGCTGGCTGCATACACGCCCATGTTGCTTCCATCCCTCAACAGCTCCAGCGGTCGCATATCTGCTCCCCTCCAGGAGGCCAGCAAAATCGCCACCAATACTCCCCAAAGCAAAGTGCGTGCAAGCGGCTGCCCGGGGGGTAGCGGCAGCGTATGATGAGCGCTGGTTTTCTGCATTTTTGAAGGAGCTAACGTCGTCATTTTTTACGCTTTTGCCAGTTCGGTCAGCTTACGGTCGATATCATCCAGTTTTGCTTTCTTTTCATCGACATTCAGATTGGTGTCAGCTTCGATTTTGTTTTTGTCCTTGAACAATTCAAGCTGACGCACTGGATTCAACTGCGCGTCGCTGGAGTCTTTAAAACCGCTAAATTGTAGCTTTTCCAATTGCACCTTTTCCTGGGCAGCATTTGGACCTGTGCGGCCGTAGTTCAGAAAGAAATCCTTGATCTTGATTTTGGTTGCGGCTGGCAAATCTTTACGCCAGACCAAAGGATCAGCGGCGATAAGCGGAGATTTCCAGATTACGCGCACTTTACTCGCCGTATCCGGTTGGCGTGCGGTTATACGCTCCATCGTGTCGGAGGCGAACACCGCAGCATCGACCTGCTTGTTAGCGACAGCCAAAATATTCGACTCATGATTTGCGCTGCGGATGGTTTTGAACGTAGTCTTTGAGTCGAGATTATTTTTCGCAAAAATGTAATAACTGGGAACGAGGAAGCCAGAAGTTGAATTTGGATCCCCGATGCCGAAGTTCAGACTCTTGGCATTTTTCAGGACATCTTCAATACTTTTAATCGGGCTATCCTTATTTACGCCAACCAAGCTGTAGTAACCTTCCGAGCCATCGGGATTGACTACATGCGCAAACACTTCACCGCTGGCGCGATCAACCGCTTCCATCGCCGACTTGTTACCAAACCATGCCATCTGCACCTTTCCAAAGCGCATACCTTCAATGATACCGGCATAGTCAGACGCAAAAAAAGCATTCACTTTCATGCCCAACTTTTTGCTCATTTCATCCAGAACGGGCTGCCAATCCTGCTTGAGATTCTTTGACGATTCGGTAGAAATGATACCGAAATTAATGACCTTTTCTGCATCCTGCGCGTGCACGACGCCCGCTGCAAGAATCGCAAACGCGATTACAGCGGTGGAGAGTATTTTCTTAAGCATGTCGGTACCTTGATTGAAGGTTAAATGAGATTAAAAGGAGACATTTGTTGGTTTGATCGAACACCAACCGATATTGTTCATCAGTCGAATTGAAGCGAAATTCAAGGGTATATCTATGCCAAAGCGACTTTGATTCTGGCCGTATCAAAGATGGTCGGGACATCAATCTTCGGGCGGGTTAAGGAATTCGATCCGCCGAGAATATCCTCTGCTTCGGTACCGTATAATTCACGTAACATGTGTTCGGTCAATGCGGCAGACGGGCCGTCGTAGACCACCCGACCTTTGTTGAGTGCCACGGTGCGGGTGCAAAAGCGCAAAGCCACATCGACTTGATGCAGCGACACAATGATCGTCGTGCCATCCTCGCGATTCAGGTCTGCCAACGTTTGCATCACGCGGCGCGCAGATTCCGGATCGAGCGAGGCAATCGGCTCATCGGCGAGGACAATGCGTGCTTTTTGCACAATTGTACGAGCGATCGCGGCCCGTTGCTGCTGACCGCCAGATAATGCCGAAGCACGCTTGTACGCATGATCGGAGATACCCACGCGCGCTAGCGCCGCCATCCCCTGTGCTTTTTCTTCCGCAGTGAAAAGCTTAAAGCAACTACGCCAGAGCGGCATGCGCGACAGCCCACCAGTCAAGACATTAGTCAGGACAGGCAGACGACCAACCAAATTAAATTGCTGAAATACGAACCCAATATTTGCGCGCACCGCACGAATGTTGCGATTGATCAAACCGTTCTGTTGCACCGGCTGCCCATTGACGTGCACTTCGCCACCGTCGACATCGGCTGCCATCAATCCCGACAGATGACGTAACAACGTTGACTTCCCGGAACCGGAAGCACCAATAAGTGCGACCATTTCTCCTGATTTGAACGACAGGCTGACCTGATTCAATGCCTTAAATCCGCCCCGAAATGTTTTCGACAAACCGTTAATTTCAAGCATCATTTTTAGTACCAATCTGTGTTGAACAAAGATGGAGCGCGTCATCAACAGGATGCGCAGCATGAATGCTCGAAGTATCACCATCAAATATGTCATGCGTATGAAAATCACATGACGATTTGATGACTTGGGATTGGCTAACAGTTAAATAAGATACTCCGCGGGTGACGCATAATCCACTGGTAAGCATCAGCACAACAACAAATATCGCGCGCCGTATAATATTTTTCGTGATGCCGGCAACACTTGTTAGTTGGACTATGAACTGCTATCAGGCAAAAATTATGCCGCGTTCGGCCGCAGACGGGTTCCCTGAAGAAGAGCCTCCCACAAATCAAGCGCTTCCTGTTCCGTTAACGCTGAAGTTTGACGTGCGTTTGTTTTGGCATCGCGTGTTTCACCCCCCACTCTCAACTGGAGATAGGCATGCGGTTGAGTGACATGCATGGGCTCCCCGTCGTTAGCAATCTGCCCCTTGAACTCCCACACGAAATTGTAGGCGGTAATGGCCCCTGCGGTAACCTTCAAGAGCCATTCCTGGCCATCCATTCCGGCGACCGTGCGTTCTCCGTCGCGTATCGTGCTCGTATGGCCGATCAGCTTGCCGAGGGCTTGTACGAAGAATGATTTACGATCAAGCAGCTTATCGTCGACCTTTACGGTGGGTCGCGTTTCGATACCGAAAATCATTCCGCCTAGGGTAGACGGTCGTTCGAAATAGGCTGTTACCGATTCGTTATATTTCTGCAGCCCCTTGACTAAGCCTCCATCGAAGCAAAAGCCTGGCTTCGTCGATATCTCTGTGTTAAGGCGACCAGAGACTCTGGGAAGCACATCCTTCGCGACGTCAATGGCGTCTTCGATCATCTCAAAGCTAGTAAGAGGAGTGGCAAAAAGCAATGTGTCATTGGACCAAACATAGCCCTCGCTCATATATGACAATCTCAATCTATCCCTTGACGTCTCGTTATACACAAGCAAACGTGAATTCGATTCAATTGCCATATTTGTTTCCAGCCACGGGATATCGGTTAGTAGAACAGTTTTTCCCGAATAATCCTTACGTTTTTTTGATAGCAAAACTGCCACCCGTTCGTTAACAATATGATCAAAACTGTAGCGCATGACAGAGGGCGTTGACCTCAACTCATGTCCAGCGTAATGATATTCATCGGTCTTCAATTGCATTTCGGTGGGTATGTCTATAACGAACCGTCCAATGCAAAGGGTCCTCGGATTTTTCATCCATTTCATTGGTGTCTCCTGATGAGCAGGGTTGTTGGTTGTGCAACCGGCGATCAGCCCGGAACAGAGTAAGCACGACGCTATGGCGTGCTTTTCGAGGATGGCACTTGCGATTATTTTTAACATCGCTTTCTAAGGTCCCGTAGATACAATCGATTGTGAGATTTGCGCGACACCATACAAGGCTGCCCATCGCGCCCATGGGTGGTTGTAACAAAACTGATGGTCATAACCGGCCTGTTTAAACGACTGCCGTACGCCATTTGCGCTGTTTTGTTTTGCTGCAGATGGCGCAGGAACAGTACCGTCACCGGCTTGATCGGGGCCTCGTACCGTCAGCGTTACTATCTGACCGCGCACGTTAATTTTCCATACACCGCGATGGTTATCACTCACCAATGTGGCGGCACGTAGGTCAGCAGCGGTCGTTCCTACTGGTAAAGAACCGCGCCAACGCACGATTCCGTAGGTTCGCAATTCTTCGTCTGTTCTGGTGCTTACGGTATGGTCCGAGGAGGCACCCTCGCCATACAGGGCATAAGTGCGGGGATGGTACTGGCCACCGATGGATGCTTGAAATTGATTCGCATTCTTTATTGCATCCACAAATACACCACGTACCGTCGACGTTTTCTTGGACATCTGAATATCATTTTTTATAATCCCAGCAGGATCAATCAACGCCTCATTCGAATCAGGAATCAAGGCATACCACGCCGTACTATCGTAAAGTTCCTCTGCCGCAGACGCTTGCGGTAACGCCAGCACGTCGTTTCCGTCATCATCCTGAATAAACCACCACGGTTTTCCATCCAGATAATCCGGCATCGGCATAAGTTCAAGCGCAGCGGGCGAACTGGCCGAGACGGCGGTCCACTCATCCGCGTTGGCACCGAAAAACGACCTTTCCACAAAGCCGCCCTCAACTCCCGTCCTAAAGCGCTTGGCCGCTATTGGCGCGCCCCTCGCAGGCTGTGCGCCATGGACGATGCCAACGATCAAATCTCTACTTTCCGGTATCAGCGCATTCATGCCACGCGCTACAATGCCACCCATTGAATGGGTGACGACAATTGCTTTTTCTGCGCCGTATTGCTTACAAATTTTTTGAATACGAATAAATACGTCCGCTGCTGACTGCGCGTTTGACTGTGCCCAGTTGTACCCTACTGCAAACACCGGATATTGATGTGCCGCAAATACCTTCAGCGACGCAACATCCATCGTCTCTCCGTCCATAACCGCACCATACCGGCTGGGAGCAGTACCGAGTATGGCTGTCGGTAGCAATTTCGGATTGTGTTCACTTTCGGCCGACTGAGGACTAACCCAGTCACCCACCGGTTCTCCATACAGCATCGGGTTATTTAACTGGACTTGCAGGTAGGCCAGGATACCGTGATAACTGTCCTTGTGGACTTCTCCCCACCCACGTGACTTTGCATCCTCCTTTGTTAATCCACTTTCACCAACGTCAATCGTCCCAGTGTTATCCACCGCCATATTTTTTGGATTCAGGCGTTTCTGGCGATCCGCAGCTCCCCTGAAAGCCCATCCCAGGAGCGACAAAATGGCGTCAATAAGCTCGATGGGTCCGCCCATATTGGGTGCTATCCATGCCGCCCCGCCATCGCCCGTTTTCAGATTGGTTCCCATAACACCTGGCAAAAAAATTACCGGTACGATCGGTCGCGGGTCGCAATCTATGATTTTGATAGACTTGTTTGCTGTTGGCGTCAAACAAACGTGTGCTTCCTGCATACCCCGCTCATTGAGTCGGGAAGAAATAATCGTGGGAGCCTCGCTCATGCCGGATCTCCGGGTATCGGCACACGAATATTCAGCGCGTAGGGTTGCAACACTTGCAAGCTCAACGATGTCGACGACGCGGTTATGTCCATGAAATTATCTCCATTAGGGCTATGCTGGAAGTCCCGTCAATATTTCCCGAGATCATTTTTGCATAGATCAATAGCCAGTTTTTGCACGGCACTGCGCTAGTCTAGGCAATTACTTAGACTCGCCCTGCAAGACATATTTTTTGCATTGGCGTTAATGGGCGCGGCCTAGGAGCTGACCGCGCTTGATCAAATAGTCACAAAATGACGTTAATTTTTGTCCCGTTCTGGTTTTATTGTTTGAATTGTAGAGGGGGAAAATTTAACGCACGAGGTTATCGGCAGGCAGGCCGCTCAATCGAAAAACCGTCAGGAAACCGGTGGGCTAAGGTCGAGCGTAACGGGAGGCGTGGATGGTGTGGCTGGTATGGATGGTGCGGATGGCGTGGCTGGCGTTGCCCTGCATCGTAATCAGGAGGAACTATGCGTTTTCGTGCATGTATCTCTTTGACTCGCGTACGCAATGACGTTTGATCGTAGAAAGGTACGATCACGACTGATACAACAGTAGATCAACAATCGTCGCGTGCATGCGACGATTGCTTAAAAAGTTAAATGGCGCTTAAGTAGCTTTTACGTAGCACCAGAGAGTACTCGAATAAATTTACTTTAATACGATGATGGCATTAACCGCGGCACGTTGGCGCACCAGTGCTGCTGCTTCTTCCGCGGCTGGGCGTGTGGCATAAGGCCCAGCGTATAAACGATAAATGCCGCCGACGGCCACATCATCTAATGCGTCTGTACTGACAATTCCCGGCAGCTGCTGCAACAATCGTTGTCGCTCCATCTCAGCATTCGGTTGTCGGGAGAATGCGCCCAGTTGCAAATAATAACCTTGCGAACCTTGTGCTGTTGGGTTGCTTTGACTTTTTTCCCGATGTTCGTCTGGCCGGTTGGCGATACTGTCTGCGCCTGCTACGTCGCTCACTAGACCTGGTTGTGGACGCGGTGACGCCATTAATTCCAGTGCCGTGCTGTCTACTGATGGACTGTTCACCGCCATGGCTGTGGCACCGTCCAATGGATCCGGCACAGACGCGCCGGTCGATTTGTTCATTGCAAGAATGTCGGCTGGTAGCAGTCGTTCTACTTCGAGTTCACTACTGCCGCTGCCAAGGTAACCCAACCTCAGCGCTGCCGTGTAGGATAAATCGATAATTCTGGTTGAGTGGAATGGTCCGCGATCATTGATGCGAACAATGATCTGTTTGCCCGTTTTGAGGTTCGTCACGCGCGCGTATGAAGGAATGGGTAAAGTCGGGTGCGCCGCCGTCATTTTGTACATGTCGTAAGGCTCGCCCGACGAGGTGCGTTGTTTGTGAAATTTCTTGCCGTACCAACTACCAATGCCGCGCTGTTTAAACGGTTTGTCGTCGATCAAAGGGGTGTAGGTTTTGCCGAATACGACGTAAGGCTTATTACCGGTACGCGAATAAGGCTCAATCGTGGGAACCGCATCGGCGGTGTTCTGCAACCCCTCCGGGATGTCATCGCCGGGACCATCATCCTTATAGTATCCGCCCCGACCTGAACCCGCTGCGGGCATCACCGGCGCGCCCGAGGCCGACCGTGAAGAGGAGGACGACTTGGAAGGTGTTGAGGGCCCCGAGCGGCCATCGGGAGCTGTTGGCGCGGTACTGCAGCCGGCGACGATCAACAGCGGCACCAAGGCGCTCATTATTCGGCGCAATTCGACAAATCGGTGGCCGACATATCGGTGGCCGGCAAATCGGTGGCCTGCACTCCGGTGGTCGGCACTCCGGTGGCCGGCATCCCGGTGGCCGGCAAATCGGTGGCCAAGATACGGATGGCGAGAAAAAAAATTGAGGATGCAAAATGTCATGACGTTTTCCTTGGCAATCGGATCCATCTGATCGACGCCGGGTTGGTGACAAGGCAGCGCAAAAAATAGTCAGTAAACCACCAACGAATAATCGACCATCGACCCGCCGCCAGCGACGCTCAGGTCTGAATCAATTTACGGTGCCGTTGGATACTCATCAAAATTCCAGCGCCCAGTCCGAGCGTCACCAATGCAGTACCGCCGTAGCTCAAGAACGGTAACGGCACCCCGACCACTGGAAGAATACCACTGACCATTCCCATATTAACAAACGCGTATGTGAAGAAAATCATCGTGATGGATCCGGCCAGCAAACGCGTGAACATGGTTGGCGCGTTGGCTGCGATCATCAGCCCGCGGGCGATCAGTAAAATATACAGGAACAACAAAATGCTATTCCCGATCAAACCAAACTCTTCCGAGAACACTGCAAAAATAAAATCGGTGGTGCGCTCGGGGATAAACTCCAGATGCGACTGCGTCCCCTTAAGCCAACCTTTGCCAAAAATGCCGCCGGAACCAACTGCAATCGTTGATTGAATAATGTGAAAACCTTTTCCGAGGGGATCGGATGTCGGGTCGATCAACATCATCACGCGTTGGCGTTGATAGTCGTGCAACACGGTCCAGACGACCGGTAAGCTGGCACCCACCGCAATCACCAGGCCGACCAAAACCCGCCAGCTTAATCCCGCCAGAAAGATGACATAAAATCCAGCTGCCAGCACCAACGTCCCGGTACCCAAATCCGGCTGGCGAATAATCAGCCCGACCGGCACGACCAACAGGAGTCCGGCCACCAGATAGTCACGCCAGGAAATCATGCCTTCGCGTTTCTGAAAATACCATGCGAGCATCAATGGCATGGCAATCTTCATAATCTCGGAAGGTTGGATCACGACGCCAAAATTTATCCAGCGGCGTGCGCCTTTTTTGACCATGCCAAACATCGCTACTGCGACCAGTAAAGCCACGCCGACGGTATAAATGGGAACCGAAAATCGCATCAGGGTTTGCGGCGGGATACTGGCGGCGACCCACATTACAATAAATGCCACCAAAATATTTCGCAGTTGGTCCTCTACGCGTCCCGGAAAATCAATTCCAGCCGAGTACAAGGTCACGATTCCGACCGACAAGATCAAAAAAATGATCAGCGATAAAGGTCCATCAAAGATCGCAACATGCGATTTGATCTGACGCCACCAGGAACTTTTTGGAGAAAAATTCATTGTTTCGTTCTAATTAAGCGACAAGTTCAAATAGCAAATAAATGCAACACTCGCGGAGCGAGCCGATGCTGCAGCGTGCAATACGACATCACTCGCGATTTCCTGGTGTTTCCGCGCCCGGCTTATAAGACTCATCATCGCCGGTATCCGGTTTGCCTTCGGTAGCCGGCGACTGCTCGTCCAGCGGAGGCATCACGACGCTCGGCTTATCGGTGTCACCCGGCCGTTTTCCAAGCAAATAGTAATCCAATGCTTTACGCGCGATTGGCGCTGCAGCGGCCGCACCGAAGCCGCCATTTTCGACAATCACAGCGATGGCAATGGTTGGCTTGTCGGCCGGAGCAAACGCTGTATACAACGCATGGTCGCGGAAGCGTTCACCGACGGCGTGCTGGTTGTATTTTTCATTTTGTTTGATCGTAAATACCTGCGCGGTTCCGGTCTTGCCGCCTGACTCGTAACCCGCCCCGGCAAAAACCCGCGCTGCTGTACCGGCGTGCGTAACGCCCACCATCGCACGTTTGATAAAGTCGATATTTTCCTGCTTTAACGGAATCCTGAAGCTTTCTTTCGGCACCGTCTCGGTATGTGCATGGGTCACACCATCCTCGATGATCTTTACCAGATGCGGCTTCATTACAATGCCATTATTGACTAGCGTGGCGGTCGCATGGGCGATCTGTAGCGGTGTAAAAGTATTAAATCCCTGGCCGATACCCAGAGAAACAGTATCACCGCCTTGCCATTTCTGACGTGCGACTGTTTTAAAGGCGGATCGCTTCCATGCGGTCGATGGCAGCAAGCCAGTGCGCTCATGCTCCAGATCGATCCCGGTGAGCTGACCGAAGCCGAACGGCTTCATGAAGTCATGGATGGCATCAACACCCAAGTCGTTGGCTAACATATAGAAATAGGTGTCGCATGATTCGACAATTGCCTTATACATGTCTACCACGCCGTGCCCGCCAACTTTATCATCGCGGAAACGGTGACCACCGAGCATGAAAAAGCCTTGATCCCGGATAGTCTGCTGCGGCGTACGCTTGCCCAACTCGAGCCCGGCCAGTGCCATAAATGGCTTATAAGTTGAACCTGGGGGATACGCGCCGTTCATTGGACGATTGATCAGCGGATGATCCGGCGAATTCAGGAGTTCGTTCCAACTTTGCTGATCAATGCCGTCGACAAACAGGTTCAAATCATAGGTTGGTTGCGACACATAGGCCAGAATGTCGCCCGTGGCCGGATCAATGGCGACCAGCGCGCCTCGATGATCGCCAAAAGCTTGCTGTACGATTTTTTGCAATTCGATATCGATGGAAAGAATCAGATTGTTACCCGGTATGGCAGATGTACGCGACAACGTGCGGACCGCACGGCCACTCGCGGACACTTCGATTTCCTGATAACCCGTAGTACCGTGCAATTGGGTCTCGTAGCTCTTTTCCAAGCCTTCCTTGCCGATGTAATCGGTGCCTTTATAGTTGGCCGAACCGTCGTTATCCTCAAGCGCTTTTGCATCATCCGGGCTAATGCGTCCGATATAGCCAATTACGTGCGCGGCAACGTCGCCGAGCGGATATTCGCGGAACAAACGCGCCTGCACGTCAACGCCGGGGAAACGATAACGCTGAACTGTGAATTTGGCGACCTCTTCATCGGTAAGCCGCGTGCGGATAGGCAAGCTGGCGAAGCTTTTTGAATCATCCATCAATTTTTTAAAGCGCCGTCGGTCCTTCGGCCCGATTTCAATCAACTTAGACAAATCATCAATCACGTCTTCCAGTTTGCCGTTGATTTTTGAGCGGGTGATTTCGAGTGTATACGCCGAATAGTTGCGCGCCAGCACCACTCCGTTACGGTCCAGAATGAGTCCACGATTAGGGACTATCGGGACTAAGGAGATACGGTTTTCTTCGGCTTGTGCCGCGTAGACGTCGTGACGGATAACCTGCAGCCAGACAAAACGCGCGACCAGGAGCGAAAAGCAAAATAGAACGAACACCACCACCGCGGCGATCCGCATTCGGAAGTTGTGGAGTTCGCGTTCGGTATTCTTAAATTCTGTCATGAGGTTTGCACCGTGAGATTCTGGCGCAGAGAATGGCGATCGCCGCCGTAAGGAGCGACGCATAATTAAATCGGACGATTGTCATCACGATTGATGGCACGTCGTTGCGGCGCTAGTAACATCCAGCTGAGCAACGGCCACAAAAGCATGCTGACCAGGCTTTCCGTGAAAAATAGCCATCCAGGAAACTTGCCGCTAATGATCAACCGCAAAACGAGTTGAACAGCTTGCGTCAATAACAGCAACGGTAGTATGTGCAGAGCCTGTCCCAATGGCGAAAACCATAATACGCGTCGGTGAATCATGATCGCGAAGTACGAAAGGAGTGTGTACGCCAGTGCATTTTGGCCCAACAGCGTTGCGTCATGCACGTCGACCAACAATCCCATGCAAAATGCGATAACGATGCCGATCTTGCGCGGCTGATGAATACTCCAAAATATCAACACCAGCGCGACAAAATCGGGAACACCCTGCATTTGTCCCCACGGCAGTATGTTCAGAAAAAAAGCCAACACCAGCGTAAGCCCGATAAAAAGCGGATTGGCCGGCAATAAAATGTAGTGAGGACGGCTCATCGACCACGTTCCTGTAGTTTTTTACGCGCCAGTTCAGCTTTTGCACTCTTCTCAACGGTCTTCACCGCATCTTTGTTAGCTTTTTTGTCCGCTTCACTCGCGGCGTTCGCTGCTTCCTGGGCTGCTTCTTGGGCTTTTTCTCGCGGACTGTCGGTCAACCGGCGCTTGCTCAATGTGTCGACTTTTCCATTACTTGCCTTCACTGCATCGTCGGGACGAGGAACCGGTTTGGGATCAACCAGTAAGATCAGCAGCTGCCTATGGCGGTCGATACCGGCTGCGGGCTCGCAAACGATATGTGCAAAAGCATCTGCAGATTTATTTTCAACTAACACCACTTTTGCCACCGTTAAACCTGGCGGATAAACGCCGTCAATACCCGAAGTCACCAATACGTCGTCTTTTTTAACATCTGCGTTGGCCGACATGAACCGTAAATCAAGGAAACCGGATTGGCCCCGACCATAGGCGACACTGCGCAACCCGTTCCGTAAAACCTGAACCGGAATTGCCTGATCTTTATCGGTTAATAATGTTATCTCAGAGGTAAATGGAAACACGCGTGTCACCTGCCCGACGATACCCGCGTCGTCAATAACGGGCTGACCGGCAACCACGCCTTGTTGCGAACCACGATCAACCACAACTTTGCGGGTGAATGGATCGCGAGCATCATAAAGAATTTCGCTCATCACCGATTTCACCGGCAATTGTTGTTGCGCGCCTAACAGCTTGCGCAGTTGAACGTTTTCCACCGCGAGCAACTGTGCTTGTTGCAATTGCTGCGCACGCGCAGCTTGCACTGTACGTAATTCGCGATTTTCTTTTTCTACGGAGGATAAGGTGGAGAAGTAATCGATCATGCGATAAGCAGCGTTACGCGGCACAAGGGCTATCGTCTGAACCGGATACAGCACTGTGCCCACAGTCTGCCGCAGAAACACGAGTGCGTGCAACCGTGCGTCGACGATCAGCAGTGTCAGCGCCAGCAACGTACAAACAATCGCCTTGCCGCGTGCCGAGGCACCTTGCTTAAAGAGTGGAGGCGGGCTGTATTCCATTGATGGCAAACAGGTTATCAGTGACTAAATGAAGAAGAGGATAGTACAAAACCACGCTGTGTGACGAACAATCCCGAAAGACCACCCACACCGGCGAATGTCAGGAATTATAACGACCGGCCGGGCGAACGCGGTCGGGCCGGCCAAAGGTATGCCGTTTACGCAGGGAGCCAAAGGCTTCCTGCGCGACAGCACGCCACGTCCACGAGATTACTCGTAAGAGAAAATCGAACCTAGCTTGTCCATCCGCTCTAGCGCCATACCAGAGCCGCGCACTACGCATGTCAGCGGATCTTCGGCAACAATCACCGGTAAGCCGGTTTCTTCCATCAGCAAACGATCCAGATCGCGCAGCAACGCGCCACCACCGGTCAACATCATGCCTTTTTCGGCGATATCCGCACCCAATTCAGGCGGCGTTTGCTCAAGCGCATTTTTTACAGCGGAAACGATGTTATTGAGCGGATCTGTCAGGGCTTCCAGAATTTCATTGCTGGAAATGGTGAACGACCGCGGAATACCTTCCGACAGGTTGCGTCCCTTTACTTCCATTTCCCTGACTTCAGAACCAGGGAAAGCAGAACCGATGGCTTTCTTGATCGCTTCCGCGGTTTGTTCACCAATTAACATGCCGTAGTTACGACGGATGTAATTGACAATCGCTTCGTCAAACTTATCACCGCCAACACGGACCGAACCTTTGTAGACCATACCGCCCAATGAAATAATGCCGACTTCAGTCGTGCCTCCGCCGATATCGACAACCATCGAGCCGGTCGCGTCCGATACCGGCAACCCGGCACCGATAGCTGCAGCCATCGGTTCTTCGATCAAAAATACCTGGGAAGCGCCGGCACCCAATGCCGATTCGCGAATCGCACGACGCTCAACCTGGGTTGAACCGCAAGGGACGCAAATGATAATCCGTGGCGATGGTCGAAACATTTTAGTGTCGTGCACCATGCGGATGAACTGCTTCAACATCTGCTCGGTGACAGTGAAATCGGCAATCACACCGTCTTTCATCGGCCGGATCGCCTCGATATTGCCAGGAACTTTTCCTAACATCTGCTTGGCTTCGCGCCCTACTGCCTGAATTGTTTTTTTACCATTGGGACCGCCTTGCTGGCGGATAGCGACAACGGACGGCTCGTCAAGAACGATACCTTTATCACGTACATAAATAAGCGTATTCGCGGTACCTAGATCAATCGCCAGATCGTTCGAGAAGTAACTGCGTAAAAATCCAAACATGAATTGTCCTGATGCGCAACAATGGTGCGCCTAAGCGTTGAATAAGGGGGGTCCCGGAGACTGTCAGGTCTACGGTACGTAGGTCCAACACTCTCCGGTATCAGCGCATGGCCAACTTCAGCGCTCTTTAAAATACGACTCACTGGCCAACCCTGAACCTGACACGTTCTGCAACGCGCCATGATTGCAATATTTGCAACTATTTCTCAGGTTGAATCCGGTTTCCGACTTTTTTAAAGCAGCACCTCTGCGACATGCGGCATGGACCCGACATTCTACCTTATAATTTGACAGACATTGATCGACAAAAGGCTAGAAATACTCGCTTTTTACAAAGCTTTAAGAAGTTTTACCGACATTAAAGTCCTTCACACAACACTTTCTGCAGCGCATTTTGCGCCATCCAAAATATGTCACTTGCCCTTTCAGACGTTAAACGTATTGCTAATCTAGCCCGTCTTGAGCTGACCGAGGACCAGGCTACGGCCACCTTGGATAAACTTAATGGCATTTTTTCATTGGTAGAACAGCTACGCGCCGTCGACACCGCGGGAGTTGAACCGTTAAGTCATCCGATCGCCGCCCTGCAGGCAGATCTTTCGCTGCGCCTGCGCGACGACATCGTTACCGAAACCAATCACCGTGAAGACTATCAACGCGCCGCACCGGCGACTGAGGATGGCCTCTATTTAGTGCCGAAAGTTATCGAATAATTTTCTCTTGAGAAATATAACGCAATGTGCGTTTCATTGCGTAAATCATTTGCATTGTTTTCATCGTTTTTTGAAATCACGGTCCAAAGTGGGCTTTCGGAGCTCGGACCAACATCCTGTTAAAAAAAACACAATGAAATGGCAAAACGGTACCAATTACGCAACAGTTACCGGCAGAAAGCCTTTAGCAACAGCATTGTTGCGGTCATCGCTATTCGTCCTTTATCAGCTTAATATTGACCGCCTGTATCCAAGCTAATTACTAGCAAATAATACAAGCAAATAAGTCATTCCTTATTTATCAGGCAAGTTTCCAACTCATGCATACAAAAACTCTTAAACAACTGTCAATACTGCTTCACGACAAGAAAATTTCTTCGGTGGAACTGACGACACAATTTTTGGCGCGTATTCAACAAAGCGATTTAAATGCTTTTCTACACGTAGAGCCAGAGTTAACGTTGCAGCAGGCGCGTGCCGCCGATCAGCGATTGGCACAAAATAACGCCACACCGCTGACCGGCCTGCCCATTGCGCATAAAGATATTTTTGTGACGCGCGACTGGCGCTCCACGGCTGGTTCCAAAATGCTGGAAAATTACGTTAGTCCTTTCGATGCAACCGTGGTGTCCCATTTTAAAGATGCCGGAATGGTGCATCTGGGCAAGCTCAACTGCGATGAATTTGCAATGGGTTCCTCCAATGAGAGTTCTTATTTCGGTGCGGTAAAAAACCCATGGGATAAAACGGCGATTCCTGGCGGCTCTTCTGGTGGTTCAGCCGCGGCTGTCGCAGCGCGTTTGACGCCAGCGGCGACTGCCACCGATACGGGCGGATCAATCCGGCAACCTGCATCGCTGTGCGGCGTCACCGGCATCAAACCTACATACGGCAGTGTTTCGCGGTTTGGCATGATCGCGTTTGCCTCGTCGCTGGACCAGGCTGGACCAATCGCTCAAACAGCAGAAGATTGCGCAATGTTGCTAAATGCGATGGTGGGTTTCGACGCGCGCGATTCAACCTGTCTGGAGCGACCGAAAGAAGACTTTACACGCGACTTGAATAACGACCTGAAAGGGTTGCGGATCGGTATTCCTAAAGAATATTTCAGTAGCGGCCTGGCACCTGACGTTGAACAGGCGGTTCGTGCAGCCTTGAATGAGTATGAAAAATTAGGTGCCGTTCTGGTCGATATTTCTCTGCCAAAAACCGAGTTATCGATTCCGGTCTATTACGTCATCGCGCCAGCTGAAGCATCCTCCAATCTGAGCCGTTTTGATGGCGTTCGGTATGGACATCGCGCTGCGAATTATAAAGATCTGGCGGACATGTATCAAAAGTCGCGGGCAGAGGGATTTGGCGAGGAAGTCAAACGCCGAATTTTGGTAGGCGCCTATGTTTTATCGCACGGTTATTACGATGCGTATTATTTGCAAGCGCAAAAAATCCGCCGACTGATCGCAGAGGATTTTCAGAAGGCGCTGACAGGTCCGAATCGTTTGTGCGATGTCATCATGGGGCCGGTATCGCCGACAGTGGCGTGGGATCTGGGGGCCAAGGCCAACGATCCTGTAGCGAATTACCTGGCCGATATTTATACCTTGTCGAGTAGCCTCGCCGGGCTGCCCGGCATGTCGATTCCCTGTGGTTTTGGTCAGGGCGAAAAAAATGCACATCGTCCGGTTGGATTGCAAATCATCGGGTCTTATTTTGACGAAGCCAGACTGCTTAATGTAGCGCACCAATTTCAGCGTGTAACCGACTGGCATTTGCGATCGCCAACTAATTAAAACGGGAACCGTTCATGCGCAACGTCCGCACTTTTTTGCACCGTTATTTTTTATCGATGCTGTTGTTACTGAGCATAACAGCATTATCGACACCGCTTTATGCACAGGAATTGCGGACCAAATTTGGCTGCAATACGACGCATACCGAAGGCGGTGAAAAAGTAATTTTGGCTGATGAGGGCGAAATTCATTTGGACGGCAACCAAATAAAGACCTTTAGATGGGAGTCGGACCAATACCGGACTTTGCACGGCTTCGATTGCAGCGTGGATGAAAGCGACGAACCGGTCGCTGTAGTGACGCAAAGTGGCGACAAACCCGGCTGGCGCATCACCCTAAAAGATCCGGTAGCGGCAAGAAATCGGCGTGGCTTTGACTTCTATAATCACGGCAAAAATTGCAGCATCCGCCTACAACGCGATGGCGACTCGTTAAGCATCAAACCGAGTTGTCCGGCGTTGTGCGGTTCGAGAGTAAATTTCACGGAATTGTCGGTGAATTTAAAAACCGGTACCTGCCGTCACGAAGAATAAACGCAACACTGCACGCGGTTGGTGAGATTGTCCTGACAATCTGAATAGCTACCGCGTGCGCACAAAAAGAAGCGAGAAAATTATGCAATGGGAAGTCGTCATCGGTCTGGAAACGCATGCGCAGCTTTCGACCAAATCAAAAATTTTTAGTGGATCATCTACCCTGTTTGGAGCCGAGCCGAATACGCAGGCTAGTCCGGTCGATCTGGCGTTACCAGGAGTATTGCCGGTACTTAATCGCGGTGCTGTGGAGCGCGCTATACAGTTTGGTCTGGCGGTGGATGCAGTCGTTGCAGCGCAGTCGGTTTTTGCGCGCAAGAACTACTTCTATCCCGATTTGCCGAAAGGCTATCAGATTAGCCAATTCGAGATTCCTGTGGTGCAGGGAGGCAAAGTTTCGTTCGTGATGGAAAAAGATGGGAAGAGCGAAATCCGTTCGGTCCAGTTAACCCGCGCGCATCTGGAAGAGGATGCGGGGAAATCACTCCACGAAGACTATCAGGGCATGACCGGCATCGACTTGAATCGTGCCGGCACACCATTGCTGGAAATCGTCACAGAACCGGATATGCGCAGTGCGGCGGAAGCCGTTGCTTACGCCAAATCGTTGCATGCGTTGGTCATGTGGCTGGGGATTTCCGACGGTAACATGCAAGAAGGCTCTTTCCGCTGCGACGCCAACGTTTCTGTACGTCCAGTCGGGCAAAAAGAATATGGCACACGCCGTGAAGTCAAGAATTTGAACTCGTTCCGCTTCCTCGAAGAAGCGATCAATTACGAAGTCCAGAATCAAATTGAAACGATCGAAGATGGCGGCACCATTCGTCAGGAAACACGCCTCTACGATCCGGATAAAAAAGAAACACGTTCAATGCGCAGCAAGGAAGACTCACAGGATTATCGTTATTTCCCTGATCCGGATTTGCCGCCGCTGGTTATTTCGCGTGAATGGGTCGAACGTGTCCGCGCGACCATGCCGGAATTACCCGGTGCGATGCGTGAACGCTTTATGCGTGATTACGGCCTGTCCGACTACGACGCAATCGTCTTGACGCAATCAAAGGCAATGGCGGCGTATTTTGAAGGCGTGGTATCAAAGGCAGGCAAAGAACAGGCTAAACCGGCTGCCAATTGGCTGATGGGCGATGTCTCATCAACCTTGCACCGTGAAGGCGTCGACATCAGCGAGGCTCCCGTCAACGCAATTCAATTTGCATTGTTGCTGCAACGTATCGCGGACGGCACCATTTCCAACAAAATAGCCAAAGAAGTCTTTGCCGCGATGTGGGATGCAAAAGCGCCGCAAGATACGTTAGCTGATGAAATCATCGAGAGCAAAGGTCTCAAGCAGATTTCCGATAGCGGAGCGCTGGAAAAAATCATCGATGAAGTATTGGCAGCCAATGCTAAATCGGTCGAAGAATTTCGTGCCGGGAAGGAAAAAGCCTTTAACGCTCTCATCGGCCAAGCTATGAAAGCGAGTAAAGGTAAAGCAAATCCTGCACAGCTAACGGAGTTGCTGAAACAGAAGTTGACATCCTAAGCGCACTAAATAAATAAGCAAAAAAAGTAACAGCGCCGGTTGATCAAACAAGTTGGATAGTTTGACTAACCGGCGTTATTACTCTCCTGGGTTGTCCGTGCAATCGGTGTTATTTACGGGTCCGCAAAAATACTCTTTTTCTGCCTTCTGCCTTCAAGCGTGCCGATTAGCGATTCGAAGAGTTTGCCTGATCCAGACTCAGGGTCCGGTACCGGGTTAAGGTCTCATCAAATTTCGCATTGATTCCAGCGGCTTCTTGCTGATGTTCACTCAAGCTGGTTTTACTTCCAACCAAGGCCTGTTGCGCATCGTCGATTTTCCATTGAACGGGCGCAGGAAGCTTTTTATTCTTATAAAATTCGGCATCCGCCTGTGCCGCTTTCAATTGCCCCTCAGCCTCTACAATTGACGCCTGATCGCGTTTAATCATATCTTGGGAGAGCGCCAGATAGTAGCGGCGCGATGCGGTGATATCGTTCTCGCTGCGATAACGCGCCATCAATGCCTTATCTTGCTGATGCTGCTCCTCCAGTGCCGCAGCCGCAATCCGATGTTTTTCCTCTTGCAGCTGCAGTTGATGTTTTTGTTCGGCATTTAATGGCGCCGGAATTTCGCGCCGGAGCAAACCGGCGTTACTGAGTTCACGCATAGCCCGATCAGCACATTCGGGAGTGGGATGATCGGAGGTTATAGTCCTCCCTGCCCCATCCTTGCAAATAAAAATTTGGCTGACCGCGGGCGACGGCAGCACGCAAATAAAGGCGATCGCATAAAAAGTCAGGCGAGCCAAATGAAACGCACCTCTGAAATGAGGCAGACGCGGTAAATTTAGGGGGGGGTTGAGTTGCACCTGTACGTCTGAATTCATGCGCCTATCCGCACCTTAACGTCACGAGTCGCTATTCCGGCTTCGCCTTCCATCACCTGTACCTTCACAAAATAGTGCACGTAACGACTTCCAAAATCGCGTCTCGTCCACGAAAAAAAACGTTTAGATTTGACTACTTCACCTCAGCAGACAACGTGAAGAACTCGTCTGCCCGCGCAAATCAGTTCACACCGTAACGCGTGCGATAGGTCGCAACCGCATCCTTGTATTGGGCTAACTGGGGGTCCGCACCGGCCGCCGAAATGTATGTCAGCAAATCATTCAAATTGCCGATTGAAATCACCGGCAATCCGAATTCCCGTCCTACCTCGTCGACCGCGGATTTTGCAGAAAGAGCATCATCTTTACCCGACCGCTCCATCCGATCAAGCGCAATCAGCACCGCACAAGGGGTCGCCCCGGCAGCGCGAATCATGGCGACTGACTCACGCACCGAAGTACCGGCCGAAATCACGTCATCAATAATCACCACGCGCCCTTGCAGCTTGGCGCCCACAATGGTGCCGCCCTCGCCGTGATCCTTGGCTTCCTTGCGGTTGTACGAAAACGCCACATTGCGTCCTTCTGCCGCCATCGCTACTGCAGTTGCCGAAGCCAGCGTAATGCCCTTGTAAGCAGGACCAAACAACATGTCGAACTCGACTCCGGAGTCCAATAAAGTGCGCGCATAAAACTGCGCTAATTGCGCCAGGGTCGCGCCCTCATTAAACAATCCGGCATTAAAAAAATAAGGCGATGTGCGCCCGGCCTTCGTCACAAAGTCGCCAAATCGCAAAACGCCGGAGGCCACAGAAAAGGCAATAAATTGTTGGCGTAAATTATTCAAAATAGATTCCAGAAAGTAAATATGAACATTAAAATAACAATAAGTGACAAATTTGGTCGCCTGTTTCGTTACTTATTTTGTCGAAAGGACCTCGATATTCGACACATTCTGTCATTTTAAATGGTGTTCGCGCCGCCGGGTAATGAAATGCAAACAATGTGCCTGTTTCAACCTAAGAGCGAATTGGGTAGTTCTATCGAGTTAAGTGTTGCCGCACTCTGACGGGTCGAAACTTACGACATTGCGCAATCTTCGGTACACTACGCCCTATGCCGCTTTCTTCCTCCCCCCAAATAGTTCAGCGTGGTAACGAACCGTATCAGGTCACTTTTGATGCCATGCGCGCCTATACTGACGCGCGCACATCAGCCACACCCGATCAGTTGTGGATCGTCGAACATCCGCCTGTCTTCACGCTAGGGCTAGCCGCCGACCCGAGCCATGTGCTGGCAGCGCATGCCATCCCAGTGGTACAGACCGATCGTGGGGGCGAGGTCACTTATCATGGCCCCGGGCAGGTAGTCGTCTACTTGCTGATCGACTTACGCCGCAAACGCGCAGAAAGCCGACTTTTTGCACGAGCATTCGTGCATGTTATCGAGCAAGCAGTGATCGAGACGCTCGCAGCGTATAATCTTGTTGGTGAGCGCAAACCCGGCGCGCCGGGTATTTACATGGCATCCGGTCCGTGGCAAGGGGCGAAGATCGCAGCGCTCGGGTTGAAAATTCGTGCCAGCGGCTGCACTTATCATGGCGTGTCGCTGAATGTTGCCATGGATTTGACGCCATTTTCCTGGATCAATCCGTGCGGCTACGAAGGTTTGGCTACTGTCGATATGAAAACGCTGGACGTTGATGCGGCTCTATCAACAGTGCAGTTAGCACTCGCTCACATACTGATCGAACGCCTCGGTTGATGTTCACCACTGAAGATTACTTAGACTATGACCACAGAAACTACTCCTCTACAAACTGCTGACATTGCTGAAATTGTTCGGCCCGCCAGTATTACCGCGCCGGCCCCCTATAATCCGCTGGAAAAGCAAAAAGGCGCTAGCAAAACGGCACGCATTCCGATCAAGATCATTCCGATTGAGCGCCTCAAGAAACCTGACTGGATACGCGTAAAAGCGGCGTCGCCCACCACCCGCTTCTACGAAATCAAAGACATTTTGCGCGCCAATAGCCTGGTGACGGTCTGCGAAGAAGCTAGCTGCCCGAACATCGGTGAGTGTTTCGGTAAAGGGACCGCGACCTTTATGATCATGGGCGACAAATGCACGCGTCGTTGCCCGTTCTGTGATGTCGGACACGGCCGCCCCGATCCGCTAGATGTCAACGAGCCAGAAAATCTGGCGAAAACCATCGCTGAATTACGACTGAGTTATGTGGTTATCACCAGCGTTGACCGGGATGATCTGCGCGATGGTGGCGCTGGCCATTTTGCTGAATGTATCCGTCGTGTGCGTGAATTGTCACCTAACACGCGCATTGAGATCCTGACGCCGGATTTCCGCGGTCGTATGGACCGTGCACTGGAAATACTGAACGCTGCACCGCCGGATGTGATGAACCACAACTTGGAAACTGCACCACGCCTGTACAAGGAGGCGCGCCCAGGATCTGATTATGACTATTCGCTAAATCTGCTCAAACGCTTTAAAGCGCTGCATCCGAATGTTCCGACCAAATCCGGGATCATGGTCGGCCTGGGTGAAACCGACGAAGAAGTGTTGCAAGTGATGCGTGACTTACGCGCCCACGACGTCGACATGCTGACTATCGGCCAATACCTGATGCCAAGCGGCAACCATTTACCGGTCCGCCGTTACGTACATCCTGATACCTTCAGGATGTACGAAGAAGAAGCTTACAAGATGGGCTTTGTCCATGCTGCAGTCGGGGCAATGGTACGTAGTTCGTATCATGCAGATGAGCAGGCGCACGATGTTTTGGCGGCTGCAGCACTGCCAAAATGACGGCTGTAGAAAGATAATAGAAATGAATGCAAAAGCGCCGATCTTGTCGGCGCTTCTGCATTTCCACTTATCGGTTCATCAGAAAATAAAGAAGGAATACGTTCACCACCAATAGCGTGAGTGCTGTTGGCAGCTGCGCTTTTATCACGGCATTGCGATCCGGCAATTCCAGTAACGCTGCAGGCACAATATTGAAGTTTGCCGCCATCGGCGTCATCAAGGTGCCGCAATAACCTGAAAACATTCCGATTGAGGCCATGACGGCGGGATTCGCGCCAAATACGCCGACGAGGACCGGTACGCCGACGCCGCCCGCCATCACCGGAAAGGCAGCAAAACCGTTACCCATCACGATCGTAAATAATGCCATGCCAAACACGTACACCATGACAGCGACAAATTTATAATCCATGTTGATGTACGACGTGGTGATATGCGCCACCGCCTTCCCGACCCCCGCATCCGAGAACACCAAACCCAGCATTCCGAGCATTTGCGGTAAAACCACGGCCCAGCCCAACGCTTCTGTCAGACGGCGCGATTCACGCATGGATTGAGCGGGCGTGTCATGGGTTAACCAGCAAGCGAGCCCGAGTGCGACGATACAACCAATACCAAGACTGACCAGCGTGGTATTTTTTGGGTCAAGCAAAAAACTATCTCCGATTTTGACGCTGTGCAGCAGCACAGTGCCGATCACCGTCACAATCGGGATCGCCAAAGCGGGGACGAATAATTTATTCCCAAGCCGGCCAGCACTGGCGCGCCGCGCCGCATCAGGAAGCTCAACGTGCTTGCCGGCGCCGACCCATCCAAGACCAGCGATCAGCGCCATCAGAATGACGCCAAGGCCGACCAGTGACGGAGGCAACCGGTCTCCGATTAAAAACGCGGCCGCGAATAATCCCCAAAATAAGCCGCTGGACCAACGCCGCGGATTTGTGCTGTCGCGTAAGGTCATGCCGGCGGTGATCGCGAGAATGATGCCTACCAGATAGTAAAGATAAGTGACGGAAATGATCATGACTTGGTCCCGTCCTGCTGAGGCTTGGCGGCTGTGGTCGTGGTTTTCCCGGCCGGCTGGTAATTCATCTCGCGGTCTAGCGCGGCGTCCAGCCGCGATAAGCGGTAGCCATGAACAATAAAGGCAGAAATCGCGGTTGGAATACCCCACAGCGCGATATGCAACGGCTCAACATCGATACCGGCCTCATGCAGAAAGGTCGACATGAGCACGATAGCGCCGAAGGCCACAAAAATATCCTCGCCGAAAAACAACCCAATATTGTCCGTAGCTGCAGCGTAGGCCCGTAACTTATACCGAACGGCATCGGTCAGTTTTCCATACCGGGTTTCGGCTGCGCCCTCGGTCATCGGTGCCAGCAACGGCCGAACCATTTGGGGATGTCCGCCCAGACTCGTCAATCCGATGGCAGCGGTTAACTCGCGCGCGGCCAGATAAACAATTAGCAGTCGGCCAGCGGTGGCCGACTTAATACGCGCTATCCAGTTTTGCGCGTGCAGTCGCAACCCGTGCCGCTCAAGCAGTCCGATAATAGCGAGCGGCAATAGAATAATTAAAGGCAAATTGCGGGTCTTGATAAACCCCGAGCCGATCTCTGCAAGCACCTTCTCGGCAGGAAATTGGGCGGCGATCCCGGTCACAATAGCAGCGACAGCGACCACGAGCATAGGATTAAAGCGAAAGACAAAACCCGCAATGATGACAACAACGCCGATTAACGGCCACAGACTGACAGCAGAATGCATAATATTTCCAATATGGTGATGGCTAAAGGATGGGTCATAGTTGCGTCGTTGATTGTCCTGTAGTTTTTGTCCTCATGGAGTGGTGGTATGGTGCATTGGTGCATTGGCTATATCCCATCGAGTAGCGCGCAACGATATTTTATTTCAATAAAGGAAACAGGGAATAACGATCTGTACTCGATACTGCAGCGCTCGCATGGTGCGCCGAGACGGTGATGCCCTCCTGCGCCAGATAAGCGCGAATACGCTGAGCAAATGCCAGTGCGTGCGCACCATCGCCATGCAAACAAACCGTATTCGCGGTCAACGGAACCCAACTTCCGTCTATCGCCTGCACTCTGCTATCTCGCACCATGCTGATCGTTTGCGCTAGTGCCTTCTCTTCGTCCTCGATCAAATCCCCGGTTGAGCCGCGTTTGACCAGACTGCCATCGGGGCTATAACCACGGTCGGCAAAAACCTCTTCAATCGCCGATAAGCCAGCCCGTTTCGCCGCCGCAATCAGTGCACTGTTTGCTAACCCGAAAAGGGCTAATGCCGGATCAAAATCTCGCACCGCAGCAACAACTGCATCGGCTAACGTAGGATCACGTGCAGCTTGGTTATACAGGGCACCGTGCGGCTTTACGTGCCTTAAGCGCGCGCCCTGTGCTTCTGCAATTGCAGCAAGTGCACCGATCTGGTAAAGGATGCCGCTATAAATCTCTTGCGCTGGCAGATGCATCTCGGTACGGCCAAAATTATCGGGATCCGGGAAACTGGGATGCGCGCCGATGGCAACGCCATACTGTATCGCCCAAGCGACGGTCTGCTGCATCAACCCAGCTCTACCTGCATGCCAGCCACAGGCAATATTGGCGGAACTGATCAATGCCAACAAAGCTTGATCGTTAGCGCCGCCCTCGCCGAGGTCAGCGTTAAGGTCTACAGAAAGGCGAGGCTCTGCACCTGAGGAAGACTGCTGGGCTAAGGGCTTGGCGGAAGTCACCATAGAAGCAGGTGATAAGCCGGACTCCGAAACATCTGACGATTTTTCCACTCGTTTAGTAATCTTTGTCATCGCTTACTCCGTTATTTTTCCGTCATTTTTTAACCGGGTGCTGCCAAGCGATCGCCCGGTTAATTTGCTCCAGGTATAACGTTTCATTGATAAGCTCCTGGCGGGCTTGTTCGGCGTTGTACTCCACAAACTGCAGCGTCCGATTAAAGCGCAGTTGTGCAAGTTTCGAAATATCGGCCGTAATCACCACGCCGATTTTTGGATAGCCTCCGGTGGTTTGGGCATCGGCCATCAGAATAATCGGCTGGCCGGCTGGTGGTACTTGAATCACGCCGGGGAATACGCCGTGAGACAGCATATCGACGTTTTTTTTGATTTTTAATTCCGGGCCAGACAGCCGAAATCCCATCCGATTACTTTGGGGCGTAAGCGTCCATACACTGTCCCAGAAGGCACGCTGAGTAGACACGGAGAATTGCGTATATTCCGGCCCTGGAATCACCCGAAGCGGCATTGGCTGCGCACCCGGCGATTGCACATCGCGTCCATACCAATCAGGTGCACGAACACCAAAACGGGGTGCACGACCAATCGCAACGGAGGCTGGCGTCGTGGCATCCATCGTCAAGCGGTCCCCTTCCACAAGCGCACGACCACAGTGACCGCCAAACCCAGCGGACAAATCCGTCGCACGCGAACCTAATTGCATAGGCACATTAATTCCACCGGCGATGGCGACATAGGCACGCATGCCATTTCTGGCGCCATCCAATGTCAAGGTCTGGCCCGCCCGCACCGGTGCGCTCCACCACAACGCGAGGCTTTTACCGTCAAGCGTTGCGGCAAAATCAGCGCCACCGATAGCAATGCGGGTATCGACTGTAAACCGCAACGTGCATGGACCTAGTGTCATTTCCAGGGCCGCGGCGTCAATAGCATTACCGACCAGCTTATTGGCAATCGCAAGTGCGGTCTGGTCTAATGCACCCGCTTGACAGATTCCCAGATGACGAAAGCCGCTGCGCCCCCTATCTTGAACAGAATTCAGGCGTCCGGCGCGAAGGACCTCAATCATGACAGATCCCCGCTAGCCACAAAACGCACGCGGTCACCTGGTTGCAATAGCGTCGGCGGTGCCGCGCACGGATCGAATAAACGTACATCAGAATAGCCAATTAACTGCCAGCCACCCGGCGAGGCCGCGGGATAGATGGCGGTTTGGCTACCGCCGATGGCGACCGAACCGGCAGGTACGACCAATCTTGGTTCAGGGCGACGCGGTGTTGCTAATAATGGGTCCAGCCCGCCCATGTATGCAAAACCGGGTTGGAAGCCGAGGAAAAAAACAATGTAATCTGCGGCGGTATGGCGCTTGATGACTTCCGCTACCGACAACCCGGTATGCTCGGCAACGATAGTAAGATCAGGACCGCGTTCCCCTCCGTAGACCACAGGAATTTCAATTTCACGTCCGCTCTTGACGACGGCGCTGGTCTTATTCCATGCAGTTAATAATTTGTCGGCGAGATGATCCGCGTCAGCAATTAAAGGATCAAAAATGATCGTTAGATTGTTCATGCCGGGAACAACATCCAGGACATGCAGCCAACCGCCTGCTTTTACAGCGATTGCCCACAAGCGCTGCTGCGAGGCCAACGTAGCGGTACCGGCTGCGTTCCCTGCGTCCTTAATACTTAAGACGATGGCACCTTCACCCAGAAGGTGAATTTCGGCCTGACACGGGTTTGGCGCGGTCGCAGTCATTGGACAAATTTCCTTGCGCTTGCTAGCAAGCGCTACATGATGGTGAGGGATTAAGTCAAAGCCGAGTTAATCATTAGCTAAGCAAAAATAACGCCAGATGCTAGCAATATCAACCATCAAAAATAAAATGTCAATAAAATGTATATAAATAGCGGATAAATCACAATTGTATTGTTCGCGTGATACCGTTTAAAATGGTGTCGGAGAGCGCTCCAACGTCGACGATTTCACTGATATCAAGATGAAGAGACTGAAGGTCACTCTGTCACTCTTAATTGGCATGCATCGGTATATTTTTTCAGGTGACGCATTGTTTCTAAAAAGCAACAACTATCGCACTGACTCGAAGCACGTACTGGCCAAAAGTCACTTATGAACCAAGTTTTACGCCATCATGGGCGCATTAGGGCTAAGCATGGATACACCATCAAAAATACTGTCTTCGGCGCATTTGGCATCGGAGAGCACAGCAGAGTTATCAGAGCTTGAATACGCGTTAATAATTGCGGGCAATGCTTTTAATCGCTGGATGGCACGCTGCATGTCGGCTGCAGGCGTCAAAGATATGACGCCGGTTGAAGTGTCTTTGTTGCATCACGTCTGTCACCGGGAGCGCAAAAAGAAATTAGCCGATATTTGTTTTGTGTTGAATATTGAAGACACCCACATTGCCAGTTATGCGCTGAAAAAGTTGGTTAAAACAGGTTTGGTGACAAGCCAGAAGGTTGGCAAAGAGGCTTTTTTTTCGGCTACTGAGAAAGGATATGAATTAGCCCAAGCATACCGTAAAGTCCGTGAGGAATGTCTGATTCCCTTACTATCTGACACGGGGCTATCAAATCAAAGTCTGGGCGAGACCGCAAAACTGTTGCGGACGGCATCCGGGTTATACGATACGGGATCGCGCGCAGCGACCTCGCGCTGAGCCAAACGAGCATGAAAAAAGGCGCATCGGAAATTCCGTGCGCCGTCAGTAGTGGGATGCGGCGATCCGCCCGCACGATCAGGCCGCAAGTGCCTTATCGAGCAATTGATGCAATTCGGCGAAAACAGGCTCACCGACATAACGTTTGATAATATTCCCTTGTTTATCGATCACAAAGGTGGTTGGCGTCAGTTTGACGTCACCAAAGGAATTAGCAATCTTGTCATTGGTATCTAACGCTACCTGAAACGGTAAAGCGCGTGTCTTAACGAAATTCAGAACATAATTCGGTGGGTCATAACTCATGGCCACTGCTACAAAATCCAGGCCGTGGGCTTTATATTTATCGTAGGTTTCAATCATTTTGGGCATTTCGCCAACACAAGTTGTACAACTCGTGGCCCAGAAATTAACCATTACAACTTTGCCGCGCAAACTCTTGAGCGAAATTTTTTCGCCCTGTAAATTCGTGAAACTGACATCCGGTGCGGGAGTTTTATGGGAGAGCGATAACATGACGAACAAGCCTATTGAAGCGATCACGATCGCTATTCCGATCTTTATCAAGAGCGGTTTTCGTGACACGGCATCTACATGAGCTTGCATAAATTATCCAATACGGATCAGTCTGAAAGACCTTCATTATAGTCATGTGACTACCAACGCGCTGAAGTAGACGCGATGATTGGCAAGCTAACAACAAACCGTCTTCAAAAAGCAAAGAGGTTAATTCAAAGATAATCTGGCACAGCAGTTATGAATTGCAAGAAGAAAACGGGGCTAGCGCGATTGAACTCCACCCTCGTGCCCCACCTTGGTGCTCCACCCAAGTACTTTACCTAGGTGTTCCACTTAGGTAAAGCACGTAAACACCCAGCGAGAGCATTCCACGCTGACAAAACTCTGCTTAAGGCCGCATCGTTTCGCCCCGTTCCTCAGACTTACTGCCTGTTGATACTTTTCACTTCTCCTGGTTAGGTGCTGAAGACAATTGCGTTAGCTCATCTTCTGTCAGGTATTCAAACGCCTTGACGACTTTTTGCACGCCGTCGACACCAGCAGCGATTTGCGCCGCCCGATTCGCTTCACGCTCAGTGGCTCGGCCCATTAGATAAACGACACCACGCTCGGTGACGACTTTAATGGAATTACCAAAAACATCCTTTGCATCCAGCAAGGAAGCCTTAACCTTGCTCGTGATATAGGTATCGTTAGAGCGTTGTCCGAAACTCGATGGTTCTGCAACGGTCAACTCGTTCAACACCGAATGGACGCCTTCGATCGACTTTACATCCTGTTCAGCGGCAGCTTTAGCCGCTTCGTCACGCACTTCACCGGTCAATAAGACGCGGCGGTTGAAGCTGGTGACATTAATGTGATTTGGCTCTCCAACGACGCCCGGAAGCCGTGACTCGCCTTTAATTGCGATTGTTTTGTCATCGGTTTGCGCGCCTAAGGTACGCCGATCAGTCGCTGCAAATCCTCCGACCACTGCACCACCAAGCAGCAGTCCAACACAACCCTGCACACTCATCGCCACCGCACCGCATAGCGCTATTGCCATCAATGGGCGCCGCAACGCATTCCAACGACTTTGCGCACTAATCATTCACATCTCCTCCGAATAAAGCGACATCGATGCCGTCGCATAAGCAATGAATTGTCAGCAGATGCACTTCTTGTATGCGCGCGGTCCGATCATGCGGCACGCAAATATGCACATCTGCATCAGTTAATCGTTGGTTCATGGCACCTCCCCCTTTGCCAGTCAACGCCACCACACGCATATCGCGCTCAAGTGCGACATCAATGGCTGCCAAAATGTTGGCGGAATTGCCGGACGTCGTGAAGGCCAACAGTACGTCACCTGCTTGTCCAAACGCCTGCACCTGTTTGGAAAATATTTCGTTGTAGCTATAGTCGTTGGCAATCGCGGTAATAATTGAAGTGTCGGTGCTCAGCGCCATCGCTGGCAACGGCAACCGCTCACGTTCAAATCGACCGACCAGTTCAGCCGCAAAGTGTTGACTATCCGCAGCAGACCCGCCGTTACCGCAGCAAAGAATCTTGTTTCCATTTGACAACGCTGAGAACATTAGTTCAACTGCCGCAGCAATTGGTTGGACTAATTCCGCAGCAGCGTTGGTTTTGAGTTCGGCACTTTCTTGGAAATGTGCCAGGATACGTTGATTGATCATAATGGGCTGTTTATAAAAGAGTTAAGTAGAGTACCAGATTGAAAGGCGTGATTTCATTGTTAAAGTTGCGAAATCATCCCGGCAGACTTAGCCGAGAATAAAGCCTTAAGCATCAAAAGCATTTTTTATCCATTCGATGACATCGCCATCGATGGCAATAACATCAAAGCGGCAGGCTGGCGGTTGCCTGTATCGCTGCAAAAAATGCTGTGCGGCGATGATCAGGCGGCGTTGTTTACTGATAGTGACGCTAGCTGCTGCCCCGCCGTGTCGATTGTCAGCACGCTGCCTGACTTCCACAAATACGAGCGAAGCGACACCATCGCGCATAATCAAATCAATTTCCCCGCCCTTACAACTAAAATTCCGCTCAATCAACGTGAATTGACGTTGCTGCAAGTAGTCCAGTGCCGCATCTTCTCCAAGTTGACCACTAATCTGACGTGCGCTGCGCCGCTCAGGCTGTAACATCTTTTTAAAAAAATTCATGCGTTCGGTCCTGGCCTCTTTTTACCTGATCTTCACCTGATATTCACACGGTTTCCACCTAATGATCCTCAAGCGGCACCACGCGACCATCCTGATACGCGGCCGTTGGTTCGGTCCGCTCGAAAACCGGAGTCCCGACGCCGAAACCTACATTCAATTTTCCTGTAGCGCCATTGATCTGGAAAGCGAAATTTTGTGCCGCTACCTGACGGGTGACGTTGTAGGCGTCAATCCCCAGCGCATAAAGCCTTTCCAGATCCGCATTGCGTGCGGCGCCATTACTAACAGCCTGCCGCGGATAAGTTCTCATGGCAGGATTATCCGGCGTCAACAACCACGGAATATCCAGTAATCGCACGCCGTTCAGGTCCGCCAGCCGGTTGCTTTCGTTTTCACCAAAGGAATTTAACTGAGAAATTCCGTACATTGTTATTTCAGGACCCACTGCGGTGCGCACTTGCGAGGCCTGATCGGCGGTCAATGCGACGAATATCGCCCTTGGATTTTCCGCTTGAATACGTTGAATTAGCTGGTCCAGCGCACCTGGATTTGCGACACCACGTGTCATGCTGACGGTCATCACTTCCGGCACCAGACCAGCGCTGGTTGCCTGCTTTACGAAGGCGCTGACAACCCGACGTTGCCAACTGACAGGAGTGGCAATCACAAACACCTTGCCCGGACCTTGCTCGTTACTGATCCAATCCGCGACCTGACGCGCTTCAGCCTCAATCGACAAACCAATTGGTAGCAGCAAGGATGGCAAACCGGCCTCTTCGGTCGCTGACAAATCCGGCTGGGTCAAAGCGATAGTCGGCTTGGTAATCTGACCGTTTTGAACAATTGCAGTCATCCCCGTCCGTGACAACGGGCCGACCAAAATATCATATTGCGGACTCGCTGCCAGGTAAGCGGAGAGCATATCCGCAGGCGTATCCGGTGCTTCGATAACGGTAACGGCCAGCCCACTTTTATTGCGTTCATAAGCCGCGAGAAAGCCATTGCGCAATGCATCCGCGGCGCTGCCAAGCGGGCCCGCATGGGTCGGCAGCAGCAAGGCAACGCTGGCTATCGGGATATGGTTCGGACCGATATCATTGGCGACCGGCTCCACAACTGTTGTGTTTGCCAGCGCAGCGGGGCACAATCCGTGCATCAAGATTCCCGCGAAGACCAGCACCAACGGCTTTGCCCATTTGTATAACATTGATAACTCCCATGACTGAACACTCTGCTAGCAACCTTCTTACCTTACCGATTCTTTCGGAGGTCGGTCTGCAAACATATCCGCTGTCGACATTATATGTGCTTGCCACCCCAATCGGAAATGTCTGCGATATAAGTCTGCGCGCGCTCCACGTCTTATCGCTGGTTGATGCCGTCGCCTGTGAAGACACCCGCAATACAGCGCATCTGCTGCATCGCTACGGGATTTCCAAGCCGCTCCTCGCTGCTCATCAACACAATGAGCATGAGGCCGCGGAAAAGATAGTTGCCAGATTGCAAGCCGGAGAGCGCATCGCGTTGGTGTCAGATGCAGGAACGCCTGGGGTCTCCGATCCCGGGGCGCGAATAGTCGACGCCGTTCTCAAAGCCGGGTTGCGCGCCCTGCCCTTGCCAGGCCCATCGGCAGCGATCACCGCGCTCTCCGTGAGCGGCCTCTTGAACGATCAATTCCACTTCGTAGGCTTCTTACCGAGCAAAGCGCGCCAACGTGAAACGATATTAGCTAGCCTGGCGAATGTCCCCGCAACGCTGGTTCTATATGAAGCGCCGCATCGGATCGTCGAAACCGTGGACGCTTTGGTAAGCGCATACGGTCCGACCCGGCAAATCGTTATAGCGCGCGAGTTGACCAAACTGTTCGAGACCGTCCATCGCTGCCTGTTAGGTGACGCGCCAGAATGGCTGGCAGCAGATGCCATGCGGCAAAAAGGTGAATTTGTCATTTTGATCGAATCATCACCAGCGGCGACCGACGATGGTGCCGAAGGCGACAGAATATTAAAAATCCTGCTGGCAGAACTCTCGGTCAAACAAGCTGCTTCACTCGCAGCTCAGATAAGCAGCCAAAAGAAAAACGCTTTATATGACCGTGCATTGGTATTGAAAGCCTTGCAAGACGCCGAAAATTGATGTTTTGGTACGGCCGGTGAGGTACGGCCGGTGAGGTACGGCCGGTGAGGTACGGCCAGTGAGGCATGACCGATAAGCGTACTGACGTGATCTTCTACGGCTCGGGAATTCCAACCGGTGAAGGGGTTCTGCAGCATCAAAAACAACACCCGGGTTTGTTTCACATGAATCAAATAATTTTCTGCCGGAACAACCTCACCTTTACAGTCGTTTTCGCACGGGTGTGGCCCTATTAATGGCTGGCTCTTAAATGTATATTTTCATATATTGGCAAGGGGCAAGGGTCTTATACTATGATTGATTTAGTAACTATTCGTTGAAAAATGCATAAAAGGGATCGTTCTTGCTGTTGAATCCTCCGCGAGACTCATTTATTGTAATGACTTTGAGCTTGGTAACTCTCCGGAAACTGCTCGTTTAGTCATCTGACAATTAAATAAGCGATGTATTTTTGCAACGTTAAAACCCGCTACTGGCTGGTATCCGGGTTCAGGGGTAAAATCCGGCAAATTGTGCAGTGCGTCACAGTATATTTAAGACATCATTTGTAATGCCAAAACCGACACAAGCGTAAATAGTTCGCAAGGCACGTTGAAGAATCTGCTTTATGCGGCGCCATAGATAAGAAAGAAACCATGAGCAATACGCAAGGTCGCAGTAAAACACCTTTTACCTCAGCACGATTACATGTAATTACTCTCGGCGCCCTAGGTGTTGTGTTCGGTGATATCGGCACAAGTCCTCTGTATGCTCTGAAAGAAAGTTTTAGTCCGGACCACGGCATTCCCTTTTCGTCCAACGCCGTAATGGGGATCATCTCCATGCTGTTTTGGGCAATTATGATCGTCGTAACGCTCAAGTACATTTACTTAGTGATGCGGGCCGACAATAACGGCGAGGGCGGTGTGTTAGCGCTGATGGCGCTCGCTTTACGCACTGCCAAAAATGGCTCGCCCTGGGCCAAATGGCTCATGATGCTCGGCGTGTTCGGGGCGTGTATGTTTTACGGAGACGTGGTAATTACCCCAGCAATTTCGGTGTTGTCAGCCGTTGAGGGTCTCGGCATCGCGGCCCCACAATTGTCGCATTACATTATTCCCCTGACCGTTGCGATCATCATTGTCCTTTTCCTGATCCAGCGCCACGGCACTTCCATCGTGGGTAAGCTATTTGGTCCCGTGATGCTGGTCTGGTTTATTTCGCTAGGTTTGCTTGGCATTTATAACATTCTGAAAGCGCCGGAAATACTTGCAGCGGTCAATCCGTACTACGCTTTCCACTTTATGGTGCAGCATGCGCAGCTAGCCTTTGTGGTGCTCGGCTCCGTCGTACTGGTGCTCACCGGTGTAGAAGCGCTGTATGCCGATATGGGACATTTCGGTGTAAGGCCGATCCGCTTTGCATGGCTATACACCGTCATGCCTTGTCTCTTGCTCTGCTATTTCGGTCAAGGGGCCAACTTAATTGTGAACCCTTCATCGGTATCAAACCCGTTCTACTTAATGGTCCCGGACGCATTGCTATTGCCGATGGTGATCCTGTCCACTTTTGCGACGGTGATTGCCTCGCAGGCGGTTATTTCAGGCGCCTTCTCGTTGACAAGTCAGGCCATTCTGCTGGGGTTCGTGCCTCGCATGCGTATTCTGCACACGTCAGAAGATGAGCGCGGCCAGATTTACGTGCCCGTCATTAACTGGATGTTAATGATATTGGTGGTCGCGGTGGTACTCGCGTTTCAGAAGTCCGATAATCTGGCCGCAGCGTATGGTGTTGCTGTCACCGCAACAATGCTGATTACCACGATGCTGTTAGCAGTAGTGATGCGCACGCTATGGAAATGGCATCCTCTGGCGGTGGCACTGATCATCGGCGCAATCTTTATCGTCGATTTTGGCTTCTTTGCCGCCAATTTGATGAAAATTCCCGACGGTGGCTGGTTCACGATTCTACTCGGCGCGATCACTTTTTTCCTCCTGATTACCTGGTACTCGGGCCGCATGCTTTTACGTGAGCGCAGTCAGGATGAAGGTATTCCGCTGGAGCCGTTCATCGAAGGCCTGCTGGCCCATCCGCCGCATCGGGTCGATGGCACTGCGGTCTTCCTGACCGGCAACATAGCGACCGTACCGGTGGCGATGCTGCACAATCTGAAGCACAACCGGATATTGCACAAACGGGTCTTTTTCTTAAAAATCAGCATCTGGGATATTCCGTTTGTGGACGACGATAAACGATTGACGCTGAAAGAAATGGGCGGCGAGGTGTATCTACTGCGCGCAGCCTTCGGATTCAAGGAAGCCCCGGACGTCAACACGGTCATGAACCTGACGAATATCCAGTTTGGGCACGAGTTTGACTTAATGGATACATCGTTCTTCCTGGCACGCGATACGATCGTCCCGAGCAAATTACCCGGTATGTGGTTGTGGCGCGAGAAGTTGTTCGCCTGGATGTATGCCAACGGCGCTAAACCTTCCGACTTCTTCCATATCCCTATTAATCGGGTAGTGGAATTAGGAACTAAGGTCGAAATCTAATATTCAGCATCATTTATCTGCCCGGTCCCTGAGCAATCAACCCGTAGCAGATGGGACATAAGAAAAAAAATGGGAGCCAGAGGCTCCCATTTTTTTATGGATATTTATTGTCCTGCAGTAAGTCATTTAGTGAATCGCTAATCAACCGCATTCAGCCATACACCGCAAAACTTTATTGCAACGTTACCGGCTGACTCATTAGCGAATCATAATTGCCAAGGAACGCATCTATATCTTCAATGGTAGGCTCGGAAGCAATGAGCTCTTCAACGCCCTGACGAAAGAATTCTGCCAAAGCCCCTGCGATGAAAATTTCCCGTTTAAATGATTTATCAACAATTTCATAGCCGCCAAAGCGTAATGCTTCCCGTTGCTCGTCTACCCCAAATTCGACGACGCTGTATTGGTCACTGTTGTAGATCAGGTTCATATGCGCTCCCTGTAAAGTTAGACAGAAGGTGATGATCGATAAGCAGTTTTCAAGCCAGCTCGCTTAAATATTTTGGTGCACTCCTTCGAATCAGAGTCAGACTAAAATCAAAACATCTCGTTTATATACTACGCCATAGCGCGTTTTTGTCACGCTTTTAATGCAAAACGTTAACGTCAATTGAAACCAAATGTGACGATGCGCCTTTTTGCGGGTAGAGTCCTGTTGTTTTTTTTGAGAGATGAACAACAGAGTTACTATTTTAGCAAAAATCTCATCGAGAAATCGCCAGGCTAACTAAGCGATAAAAGTCAGGCTTCCGCATCACGAGGAACGCCCCCCGTTATTTTCCAAACTAAGGAAATTACCTAACTTAAGGCCCAAGCTCCTAAATTCCCCTAAAGCAAGGTTAATATTACTTCAGCTTCCGCTTTAAACTCATGCGAGTATTTCTGAAAAAACACCCCTCGATTAACGGAAAACAGCGATCTCTTTAACCACCGAGAAAGAAATGAAAATCTTAGCAAATTCGATCAATCGGCAGCAGCAATTGTTTCGATGCTCCTTTGCGCTGCAAATCACGCCAACAGTCGAGTACAAGAACAGAGATGCGCGATGTATGGCCTAACTGTTATGGCAACGCAGAACTGTGCCGCATCCGCTATTTAACCGAATCCTTATGCGAACTAATCAAAGTTTCAGCATGGGTAAATAACCAGAATTTTCGGAGTTCGTTAAGGCTATGTTAAATGAGACCAATGAAGTGATCGTGAAATCAGCAAATTTTACGCAGGCCCCGATCGCAGAAATACTCTCGTTCCGCAAAAAGCAATATCGGAACCGCCGACTTGATTATTTGTGTGAAATTGGAACCGTTGAAGAGGAGAACGAATCCCGCGTCGACCAACGAAGCCATCACTTCTGGGCTGAGTACAATTTTGAAATTATCGGCAGTCTGCGCACGACACCGCATCCGTTCGAGCTCACGGCGCTGGCCGCAGCTTTTAGCGAACTTGCGACCGCCTATCAAAGCCATCTTGAGTTTAGCCGATTTGTAGTACGAGCCGACACACAAAATCCAATACTATCCAAAAAGCTGCTTGAAAACGCTTTTTTATATGCTAGACAACAGTACTTAGGGGTAATTGCGGTGTGTCGTACTCCGCAAAGACGTCTTTTTGAAAGATTTGGATTGCGCGCCATTCATCAGACCGCCATCACATTACCAAAGCGCAATAATGGAGATTATTGGATATTAGAAGGAAATTGCGATGAGGTTACTCGCTTCGTTTTAAACCGCGATGCTTCCAAAAACCATCTGTAAATACTTAAAAGGCGAACGAATGCATACCGATGAAAACCTACTGGATTTTGATAGTTTTTTTCAGCAACTGGAAAATAAAGCAGGTACAGTGTGGAACGAAATTTTGGGCAAATCGCAATTGATACAGGCGATTGAAAAAGGCAAAATCACCAAAGCCATGTATGCAATCTACATGATTGAGACCTACCACTATACCAGTCATAACGCGCGAAATCAGGTAATGGCTGGCACAAGAAATGACTGCAGCGATGTTTATACAAAATTTTGTTACCAACATGCGGCGGAAGAAGTTGGTCACGAGAAATTGGCTTTACACGACCTAGCGAGCATAGGATTGTGCGATATTAAGAATGCGGCTTTATCGTTACAGCGACCTCTTCTGGAAACCGAAAGTCTTATTGCATATTTGTATTGGATTTCGTTGACTGGAAATCCCTTACAACGCTTGGGGTACAGTTACTGGGCAGAGAGCTGCTATACCTATATCAATCCGATGGTTACAAAATTGCGGAGTGCGCTTGGCCTTGAGCGATCGCAAATGACCTTCTTTATTGCTCATTCTGATATCGACACCCAGCATTTTGAAGACGTGAAAAATGTCATCCGACGCACCTGCAAATCGCAAGATGATTTGAATAGCATTGCTTACGTGATGGAGGTTACTTTACGAATGACCGGGAAAATGCTTGACGCGGTATATGGTGACTATGAAAACCTCATGGCGGGAAAGTCATCCCGCAGCTCATTTCTGAGTCATCTTTAGAGCTCAGATGGCAAGTTATTTCAAAAATTTGAATTACACAATGGGAGATGAAGATGCGAGCCCCGAGATGCATTTTTTACCCAATGGCAGCAAACATGTGATGGCAGTTGCCGACTGTGGCAGTCGCATAATCCCGCTGTTGGCGAAATATCCCGAGCGTCTCACTTGCGTCGACATTAATTCAGAACAGCTCGCTGTATGTGAAATGCGAATCGCACTGCTGCGTCACTGTGACCTCAAAAATTATAGGAGGTTTCTGGGTTATGAAAACAGCATGTGCAGCCTACAGCGCAAGAAAATCTTTTCCCAGCTTGATATTTCAATGGAGCGCAAATCCCTTCTTGAGGAGATGTTTAACAATATCGAATGGGGAGCAATGCTCTACTATGGAAAATTCGAAAAAATGCTTAAAACATTATCCAATCTGATACGTCTAACGGTTGGCGTTGGCGCTATCGGTATTTTTTCAACCAGAAATATGGATGAGCAAATTTCCTACTACCGCAAACAATTTCCACATCGACGGTGGGCGATAGCCCTCGCCTTATTAGCAAATTCCACTGCCTTAAATTCGCTATTGTACAAAGGTGACTATCCCAAAAAAAATATCCCCGGTACTTATTTCTCCATTTATAAAAATATTTTTCATCGCTTGTTTATGGAACAACCAGTGAAGGAAAGTTTCTTTTTGCAAATGATTCTTCTTGGAAGAATCGTATATCCAGAAGGGGATTTGATCGAGTGTTCCCCTAAAGTGTTTAGTCAGGCACAGCAAGGGGTGCGTCACTGCAAAGTAGATTTCGTCCATAGGGATATTTTTGACTCAGTGAGCAACGCAAAAAATGTAGATTTTGTTTCTATGTCAGATGTACCTTCATTCATACACTTAACTTCACATCACGAGTATTTAGAACGTATTAAACCTGGACTTGCGCAGGGGGCACTTGTTGCGGTGCGATCTCACGTGCGCGTAATCCGACCCAACACCGACGGCTTTCGTGACGTTAGCGCAAGATATCTTGAACTGACCAAGAACGAGGCAACCCGACTCTGGTCGTTCCATTTATACCAACGTCAGTAAGCACATTTCACTATGCCGCGTTGCCAGACAGCTTAGAGTCATTCAATTTTCTGTGGGGATAAATAATATGGAAGATACTGGTTATCACTATATTTTTGATTTTAAATTACATTCGAACCAAATTCTGAGTTCCCCCGTCGATCTTAATAGAATTTTCCTTGATGTATTGCGTGATTTCAAAGTGTTGAAATATGACTTTTTTAAATTCAGCGGCGGTGGTGAAGGCGTCACCGGCTTCTATTTGCTGTCAGAGTCACATTGCTCGTACCATACATATCCCGAAAGCAATTACATAGCGGTCGACATATTCACCTGTGGCCGAGATCCCGGGAATACGGGATCCGAACTAAGTAAAAGACTAGGGGCGCTAACATATTCCTCGCATTTCATCAAACGTGGTTCCCAAGCAATCACTTATACCGTTCCTACGTCCAGTTCGGAACCGTACGATGACAAAGCGGAGATTTTGTAGTCATGGAAAATTCGGAAACACCCTATCCAGTACGAAAAAAATATCGGATAAAACGTATAGCTAAACGTGCTCATTACGATAAAGCCGACGTCAACGCAATTATCGACGCCAGTTATTTGTGTCATATTTCTTTCACCCAGAATAACCAGCCAAGCGCAATTCCAATGGCATGCTGGCGCGACGGCCTGTATATATATTTTCATTCCGCTAATAAAGGACGGCTGAGTAATCAGTTAGTAGGTAATAGCGTCTGTATTTCAATCGCATTGTTCGATGGACTCGTACTTGGACATAGCGCCTTTAACCACTCTTACAATTACCGCTCAGTCGTTATCCACGGGCAGGTTGAAGAAGTGGCCGACGAGCCCGACAAGGAAGCCGCAATGCGCACCTTTATGGAGCATATTTTACCCGGACGCTGGTCAGACATCAGGCCTGTAAGTCAGAAAGAGCTGCGGGCGATTACGGTGATGCGGGTTAAATTAGAGCAGGTCGCAGGAAAAATTCGGGACGAATTTCCCGATGACGAAACCGATACGCCGAACTGGCCAACCTGGATCGGAGTCATCCCCTCAATAACGAAATTTCATGCGGCAGATGCCGATCCGAGTCGCAACAAAGTAGGCGCACCTCCCAGCTATATTGTCGAATACACTGGCATCGACGGACGACTCAGACCAAACAAAAAAAAATGAAAGGGGTTATCCTTAGCGCCTTGCCTTAATGCGAAGTACTCCGCGATAACATGTCGTCTAACAATACCCCTCCCCGAGCGCGATGCAATCGCTGCGTCCGTCCACTCGTCAGTTGTCTTTGCGAATTAATTCCGCTGCTCGACAGCCGCACGCGCATTTTGTTGCTGCAACATCCGAGCGAAACAGACCACGCCTTAAACACAGCGCGGCTGGCGGCATTGGGGTTAGTGAATGCGGAGTTATTGATCGGCGAAAAATTTCCCTCTTTGTCGCAATCCTTAACGCAACCGGGGTATCAAGCCTGTCTGTTATTTCCGGGGGAAGCCGCTCAGCCGGTGCATCAACATTTGAATCATGCTGAAACCACGCCTTTGTTGCTTGTGGTATTGGACGGCACGTGGCGCAAAGCGCGCAAGCTGCTGCACGTTAATCCGTTATTAGCGGCATTGCCTCGCGTCGTCCTTCCTGCAGGTTTACAGTCGCGTTATCGCGTGCGAAAAACACCCGCGCCCGGCATGGTATCGACGTTGGAAGCGATTGTTTGTGCGCTGAATTTACTGGAGGCACCGCGTAATTTTGAGGCGCTGCTGCTTCCTTTTGAGGTGCTCATTGATCAACAAATTGCGGCAATGGGTGAGCAAACCTACTTGCGCAACTATCATCCCGACTAGTTTAGCTTTCCCTGCACACATCCCCAACAATGTTACTTCTCCCGTAGCGCTCGACGATACTGAATCGCTTCCGCTACGTGCGCTTGCGCGATGTTTTCACAGGTGGCCAGATCAGCAATTGTGCGGGCAATCTTTAATACACGATGATAGCCGCGTGCGGACCAGTTGAGGCGCGTCATGGCAGTTTGCAATAACTTTTCACCGGCGGAATCTGCCTTGCAGAACGTATCAATATCGTTAGTCGAGAGCGCGTTATTTCCCTTCCCTTGTCGGGCCATTTGTATCGCATGCGCTTGCGCAACACGGTCCGCAATCTGGCGCGAGGGTTCGCCGTCGGCCTGCTTTTTTAACTCATCGTGCTGCAATGATCCAACCTGAATCTGCATATCAATACGGTCCAGCAGCGGACCGGAAATTTTATCCTGATACCGCGCAATATTATCTGGTGTGCAGCGGCATTTGTTGGAAACATGTCCGAGATAGCCGCAGGGACAAGGGTTCATTGCCGCTATGAGTTGGAAGCAGGCGGGAAAATCTGCCTGGCGTGCCGCACGGGAAATGGTAATTCGACCGGACTCCAGGGGCTCGCGCAAGACCTCTAAAACCCGTCGGTCGAACTCTGGAAGTTCATCTAGAAACAACACACCCCGATGCGCTAACGAAATCTCGCCGGGACGTGGAGTACCACCGCCGCCAACCAGCGCGACGCCAGAAGCCGTGTGATGCGGTGCCCGATAGGGGCGAACCTTCCAGCTACTGCTGGAAAAGCCGCTGGTCAAAGACTGCACTGCTGCAGATTCTAATGCTTCCTGATCTGTCATCGGTGGCAATATTCCGGCGAAACGCGTTGCCAGCATTGATTTTCCGGTACCGGGCGGGCCGATTAGCAGGGCGCTGTGACCACCGGCGGCTGCCACCTCAAGTGCGCGCTTGGCTTGCAGCTGACCTTTGACGTCGCTGAAGTCGAGATAGCGCGGCGGTTGTACCTGCGGCGCAGCGATATGACGAGTCAAACGCCCTTCCGCATCTTTGGCGGAGAAGTGCGCACATACGTGCAATAACGAGTCAGCAGGAAAAATCGCAGCATCGGTGACCAGGGCAGCCTCATCCGCATTTTGGCGAGGCAAGATAAATGCGCGCTGTTGCGGTTGCGATTGCTCTAAATCGCCAACGTTAGCGTGTTTGGTGTAGTTAGTGTGGTTGAGCCTTGCGTTGCTGGTCATCGCAAACGTCATCGCCAACGCGCCGCGAATGGGGCGTAGTTCACCAGAGAGCGACAGCTCGCCGGCGAACTCGTACTGATCCAGTTGATCGGCAGGCATTTGACCGGAGGCCGCCAAAATGCCTAAGGCAATCGGCAAATCGAATCGACCTGATTCTTTTGGTAAATCGGCCGGTGCAAGATTAACGGTGATTCTGCGCGACGGAAATTCAAAACAGGCGTTTTGCAGTGCTGCCCTTACCCTATCTTTTGATTCCTTGACTTCGGTTTCCGGCAAACCAACGATCGTAAAAGAAGGCAGCCCGTTTGCAAGATGGACCTCAACTGTCACTTCCGGCGCCTGCATACCTGCAAGCGCCCGACTTTTTAATACTGCTAACGTCATCGGTGCGGCCGATTTGGTCGCTTACGCCAATTTTGTAAAAAGAAAGTTGCGTGCAAAATCATGGCCGCTTTAATTGTGCTTCAAGCTCGGTGACACGTAATTCAAGCAACTCTAATTTTGCGCGCGTCGTTGCCAGCACTTGCGCCTGCACATCAAATTCTTCGCGGGTGACGAGGTCAAGCTTGGAAAAGCCGCTGCTCAGCATTGCCTTGACGTTTTTTTCAACGTCTTTCGCTGGCGAATTTTCTATCGCCTTATTAACCTTGGACTGCATATCTTCAAAAAACGTGGGCTTGCTCATGGCGCTGCTCCTATTAAATGCGATCAATACTAAAAATACATACTCGGAATAAAAAAATGATACCTCATCTAACCATGCTCAATAGCAAGACGAGGCCACATATTAAGGTAAATGCCTAGATTTGAATTAGACATTACTGGTCGCCTTTTCTGAACTAATCAGGTTCACTCGCGCCGTGGCGCGATGTCCCTGTCATGCAATTTTGGAAAGTTGTTGTGATAACGAAATTAAATTATCTTCCGTCAACTCATTTCCATCCCCTTCGAACCCCGTTATCGGCTTCGCTGCTGCATTAAGGAAATGAGATAGAGCCACGGACCGTGAAAACTATTATTTTGCTCACCATATAAGTGCAATACTGCAAAAATGCACTTTGACAGTGCGCTTTTCAGTGTTTCCCTTATGAAATTCGATGCTCCCCAGCGTAACGATGCTGTATATCAATCAAAAATTGCGCCATAGATGCCTCTAAATCAAGATGATATGTAGTTGGCATGAGTCCTGCTAGTACAACCCTGAAACAAGTTGCTGTCTATCAAAAATTTTAATGCATTTAAACTTAGGGACGAATAAATGAACAAGCTGACTCATAAGCTAATACTCGCCGCAGCAGTCGCGACAACCATGGTAACTGGCTTTGCCTACGCCGACGACGCACCTGTTGTTGCTGCAGCACCCGCCGCCCCCGCTGCGGAGCCGGTTCCGGATAATCAAGTAGCTTATAACATTGGCTTGGTAAACGACTATCGTTTCCGCGGTATTTCACAAAGCCGCTTTGATGCAGCAGTACAGGGTGGCGTGGATTACACCAACAACCCGACTGGCCTCTACGCCGGAACATGGTTATCCAACATTAAATGGATCAAAGATTCAGTCAACTCCGGCGGCAAATCTAACGGCAAAGGCAATGTCGAATGGGATCTGTATGCAGGTAAGCGCGGCGATCTTCCATTTGGATTTACTTATGACGTCGGCGGTTTGTATTATTACTATCCAGGCAACAACTTGAGCTTGGTTGCTAAGAATGCAAATACGTTCGAGCTATACGGTCAAGTTGGCTACGGCCCTGGCTATTTCAAATACTCACAAGCGCTGACCAATGCTTTCGGAGCACCAAACAGCAAAAACAGCGGTTATTACGACCTTGGTGCCAATTTTGATGTCGGCTCAGGCGTTACTTTGGGTTTGCATTATGGACACCAGACAATCACGAACGGTAGTTTTTACAGCTACACCGACTGGAAAGTTGGCGTAACAAAAACCTTCGACAGCTTATATGGCGTTACTCTTGGTGCAGCTTTTGTCGGTTCCGATGCCAAAAACGGCGCTTACAGCAGCCCTAACGGCAAAAATCTTGGCAAAAACGGCTTGGTCTTCTCTCTCGCAAAAACTTTCTAAACGAGGTCAACATGAAACTGATCACTGCGATTATCAAACCATTCAAACTGGATGAAGTACGTGAAGCGTTGTCCGCTATCGGCGTTCAAGGCATCACCGTCACAGAAGTAAAAGGTTTTGGACGTCAGAAAGGCCATACCGAGCTGTACCGCGGTGCGGAATATGTCGTTGATTTTTTGCCAAAAACAAAAATCGAAGCGGCTGTCGATGACAGCATCCTTGACCGCGCGGTAGAAGCGATCGAACTGGCGGCACGTACCGGCAAAATCGGTGACGGCAAGATCTTCGTTCTCGATTTGCAAGAAGTTATTCGTATTCGTACCGGTGAAACCGGCAAAGATGCAATCTAAGGGGACTTTTAAAATGAACATCAAGAGATTATTTGCCACGTTTCTGGCATTTTGCGCACTCATGCTGGCGGTCGGCTTCATGCTGCCAGCCTCTGCGGCTGATGATGCTTCGGCTTCGGCCACAGCATCCGCTTCTGCCGCCGCCAGCGCTACCAGCACTGCGGTAATTGCCTCTCCTGCACCTGTTGCAGCCGCAATCGCTCCGGCAGCAGCATCTACTCCTGCAATCGCTGGCGCTGCGCCCGCTGCTGCAGTTCCAGCTCCAGCGGTACCTAACAAGGGCGACACTGCGTGGCTTCTGGTATGTACAGCACTAGTGATTCTCATGACATTGCCAGGTCTCGGCCTGTTCTACGGCGGCTTGGTTCGCAGCAAGAACATGTTGTCGGTGCTGATGCAGTGTTTCACCATCTTTTCACTCGTGATCGTTTTGTGGATTGTGTATGGTTATAGCCTGGCATTCACAGAAGGCAATGACTTCATTGGTGGCATGAGCCGTTTGTTCCTCAATGGCATGACACCTGATTCATTGGCTGCAACCTTCAGCAAAGGCGTTGTATTGCCTGAGTTTGCCTTCGTCGTGTTCCAGGGCGCATTCGCTGCAATCACCTGCGCATTGGTCATCGGCGCATTCGCTGAACGCGCCAAATTTTCTGCGATCCTCGCGTTCACAGTACTGTGGTTCACTTTCTCGTACTTGCCAATTGCCCACATGGTTTGGTACTGGCCTGGTCCTGATGGCTTTACCGACGCTGCGGCAGCTGCAAAAGCATCTGCAACTGCTGGTTGGTTGTTCAAAAAAGGTGCGCTGGATTATGCTGGCGGTACAGTGGTCCATATCAATGCAGCGGTGGCCGGTCTGGTCGGTGCATATGTCATCGGCAAGCGCGTAGGTTACGGCAAAGAAGCATTCAAGCCGCATAGTCTGACATTGACCATGGTCGGTGCTTCATTGCTGTGGTTTGGTTGGTTCGGTTTCAATGCAGGCTCTGGCCTGGAAGCAAATGGCGGCGCAGCATTGGCTTTCATCAACACTTTAGTCGCAACAGCAGGTGCAGTACTGACCTGGAGCCTGGCTGAGTGGGTTGGCAAAGGTAAGCCGTCCATGTTGGGTGGCGCATCCGGTGCAGTTGCCGGTTTGGTTGCGATCACTCCTGCTGCTGGTTTCGTCGGTGTTGGCGGTGCGTTAGCGATGGGCCTGATTGCTGGTTTTGCTTGCTTATGGGGTGTAACTGGCCTGAAGAAACTGTTGGGTGCTGATGATTCACTGGATGTCTTCGGTGTGCATGGCGTCGGCGGTATCCTGGGTGCCTTGCTCACTGGTGTGTTCGCTGCGCCAAGCCTTGGCGGTGTTGGTATTTATGATTACGTCGCTAACGCTGTTGCTCCTGACTACTCAATTAGCGGCCAGGTCTGGATTCAACTCCAAGGCGTCCTGACTACAGTGATCTGGTCCGGTGTGGTGGCATTCATCGCCTTCAAACTGGTCGATATCGTTATCGGTCTGCGTGTTACTGAAGACGAAGAGCGCGAAGGTCTGGATATCTCCAGCCACGGCGAGTCGGCTTATCACGGTTAAACCATTTGTTGCAATTTGATCCGAAGCTGTCGGTCATGAAATATTAACGTCAGACACTTGGATCTCATTAAAAGCGCCCTAATCGGGGCGCTTTTTCACATTCAGGGCTTTAAAACCGTCAGATTGCCCTAATGTTATCAACCGGCTCGATTGATCTCATCGCCTGTTTCTTCTGATTTGCACGTGGAAAATCATAATTCCCGTTAAAATCGAGATCACTCAAGCGCAGCCGCAGGTTCATAAGCAGGCCCCGCTGGCACTTAAAACCGCTAAATAGCGTTTAAACATGAAAGTGTAAGAGTTTCTATGGTTCCGCACCTCGTCACCGCCCTTAACGGCCCGCTACTCGATCTCGAAAAGAAGATTCTGACCGCCACCCCAGCCATTGAACGCTGGTTTCGGATGGAGTGGCAGGAGCACACCCCGCCGTTTTACTGTTCGGTCGATTTGCGTAACTCAGGCTTTAAATTAGCCCCGGTCGATACTGATCTGTTTCCGGGCGGTTTCAATAATTTGTCACCGGAGATGCTGCCGCTAGCGGTGCAGGCCGCCATGGCTGCGATTGAAAAATATTGTCCTGATGCCAAGAATCTATTGTTGTTGCCGGAATTGCATACGCGCAATTCTTTTTATTTACAAAACGTCGCTCGGCTGATGCAAATTTTCCGTCAAACCGGATTGAATGTGCGACTCGGCTCGCTGGCACCCGGGGTGACAGAGCCCGAGACGATTGAATTGCCGGATGGTACAACCGTCACGCTCGAGCCTCTCGAACGCTCGCAGAATGGACGCCGCCTCGGCCTAAAGAACTTCGATCCATGCACCATCTTGCTGAACAGTTATCTGTCGTCAGGTATTCCGTCAATTCTGGAAAATCTGAACGAACAAACTTTATTGCCACCTTTGCACGCCGGCTGGACGATGCGCCGCAAAAGCAGCCATTTTTCCTCTTACGACGACGTCGTAAAAAAATTCGCAAAACTGGTGGATGTTGATCCATGGATGTTGAATCCGTTTTTTGCCAAGTGTGAATCGGTCAACTTTAACGATCAGGCCAGTGAAGAGGCGCTGACTTCCAGCGTGAGTTCACTGCTCTCAAAAATCCGGAAGAAATATAAAGAATACGGGATCAAAGAAAAGCCGTTCGTGATCGTAAAGGCCGATGCAGGAACCCACGGCATGGGCATCACAAGCGTCACAGATGCCGGACAAGTCAGAGAACTGAGCCTGAAGCAGCGCAAAAAGGCGGCCGAAGGCGGCCAGTCGACCTACGATGTGGTTATTCAGGAAGGCGTGCACACCTTCGAGCACATCAACGACGCCGTGGCGGAGCCGGTGGTCTATATGATAGATCGCTACGTGGTTGGCGGATTCTATCGGGTGCACGCCGAGCGTGGAATCAACGAAAATCTGAATGCGCCTGGTGCTCACTATGTACCACTAGCATTTGCGCAACAACACGCGTTGCCTGATCTGTTGGCAAAACCGGGCACGACTGCGCCCAACCGTTTTTACATGTACGGTGTAGTGGCGCGTCTGGCGTTACTGGCCGCATCGCTTGAGATGGAAAAGACCGATCCCAACCCGGAAATTTATTGATTTTGCATTGCCGGGATACCAATGCTTAGGCGCATGGTTCAACCAACGAATCAGAAAATGCGTAATCAGTAACAAGGCAGCGTTAGTCAGAACACTTGAACAAGACACCATTAAAGGCTTGATAATGAAAATTGCTTTCCTGGCGGACCCGCTCGATAGCTTTAAAATCTACAAAGACACGACTTACGCGATGATGGTCGAGGCTGCCAAACGTGGTCACACACTGTATGCCTTCGAACAGCAGGACATGGCGCTGGAAAGCGGCATCGTGACAGCCAACGTCTCCCGCATTACGCTTACCGGCGACAGCAAAGAGTGGTACAAGGCAACCGCGCCGAGCGCGATGTTTCTTTCTGAGTTCGATGCGATTTTGTTGCGCAAAGATCCTCCATTTGACATGGAATATATTTATACGACCTATCTATTGGAGTTGGCGGAAAAACAAGGTGCGCGAGTCTTCAACAAGCCGCAGGCGGTCCGCGATCACAACGAAAAACTCGCAATAGCGCAGTTCCCACAATTTATCTCGCCGACTTTAGTCACACGAGATTCAGCACGGTTGCGTGCTTTTCACGAAGAACATCAGGACGTCATCCTCAAACCATTGGACGGCATGGGCGGCGCCGGAATTTTTCGCGTCAAATCCGACGCACTTAATCTTGGCTCGATTATAGAAACGTTGACCGATAATGGCCGTCAAACCATCATGATTCAGCGTTTTATTCCCGAAATCGTGGCCGGCGACAAGCGCGTATTAGTCATCGGCGGCAAAGTGGTTCCCTTCACATTGGCCCGCATACCGCAAGGAACCGAAGTGCGCGGCAATCTCGCCGCTGGCGGTCTGGGCGTCGCGCAACCGTTGACTGAACGTGAGCGCGAAATTGGTGAGGCACTTGGGCCAATACTGGCAAAACGTGGACTGTTACTGGTCGGTTTAGACGTCATTGGTAATTACCTGACAGAAGTAAATGTGACCAGTCCGACCTGCTTCCAGGAAATCATGCAGCAAGCGGGATTTAACGTGGCAGAAATGTTTATCAGTGCGCTGGAAGAGGCTGTCCAGCAGGCAAGCTAATCACCAGCATGCATTAACACGAATTCGGGCAATATTGCATAATAACGAGTTTGTGTGATTTCTACCAAGTTCGCGTGGTTTAAATGAATTTATCGGGCGGCTTTAATGCGGAGCATGTCGAAAGCGCCTAAAATTACCGCGAAATCTGCCATTCGGCACATTCGTTTTTATCCGCTCTGCGGGTCTGGTATTAACTATATGGTTGGCATTCTCCTATTAACGCATTCGCCGCTTGGCGAAGCCTTCATTTCCGCGGTTTCGCACGTTTTTCGTGCGTTGCCAGAACGGTTCGAGGCAATTGATGTGGTAGCAGATCAAAATCCGGCAGATGTGAAATTGCTGGCTAAAGAAGCGGTGGATCGCCTTGATGACGGTTCTGGCGTACTTGTCATTACCGATGTCATGGGCGGCACGCCATCCAATTGCACACTGCCGTTATGCAGCGGGACGCAAACGCAAGTGATTGCAGGAATCAGTTTACCGATGCTCTTGCGCGCACTCACCTATCGCAATGACACTCTCGACGTGGTCGCTGAAATGGCGCTCGCGGGCGGTCAGGGCGGCGCTGTGCGGGTCGATAACCGGGTGCGGGTTTCGTAGCGTTTTGCAGCCCTTCGTAACGTTTGTAGGGTTTGTAGTGTTTGATAGCGTTCGTAATAAGTTTCTCGCATTAAGATCTTCGTAATACGTTCCCTTATGGCAATCTTATGCGGCGGGTGCTCCCTACAACGGATGCTTCCGTGCATTAACAAAATAACGATAAAGACCCTCATGATTCAAAAAGACATCGAAATTATCAACAAGTTAGGTCTTCACGCACGTGCGTCGGCCAAATTTACCCAACTTGCCAGCAAATTCAAATGCGAAGTATGGATCTCCCGCAATAATCGTCGCGTCAACGCAAAATCAATCATGGGCGTCATGATGCTGGCAGCGGGTAAAGGAAGCACGGTCTTATTAGAGGCCGAGGGTTCAGACGAGAAAGAATGTTTTGACGCGCTCAATCAACTCATCGAGGACAAATTCGGCGAAGGCGAATAACCGGGACCAAATAAAAGCCAGCGAAAGCAACCAAAGAGCCGTTCCGGGATCTCTACTCGGGATGGAGCGGTGCTGCAACGCGAATAAAAAAAAGAGACAAGCGCAAATCGTCAGCAAAGGCATAACAGATGGCTTCTTTTTCCTTACATGGTATTCAGGTTTCGCGCGGCATTGCGATCGGACGAGCGCATTTACTGGCCCCAACGGCGATGGACGTCAAACACTATCTGGTGTCTGAAACCCAGGTCGAAGCTGAGGTGCAGCGGCTTGAAAACGCCGTCGCTACGGTGCGCAAAGAGTTACAAAACATACGGCTTGAATTACCCAAAGAATCGCCAGCCGAGCTCGGCGCCTTTATCGATGTGCATTTGCTGATTCTGGCCGACGCGATGTTGGCCGAAATTCCGCTAGAAATCATACGTCAACGCCAGTACAACGCCGAATGGGCGCTGGTCACGCAAATTGACGAAGTATCCGCCCAATTCGATGAAATCGAAGATCCGTATTTGCGTGAACGCAAAACCGACATTCAGCAGGTCGGCGAACGCATCCTTAATGTCTTGACCGGCACTGCAACTACGCTACCGGAACTGGAAGTCGACGGCGACGGTATCTCTTCTCCGAATATTATTGTGGTCGCCCACGATATTTCCCCCGCTGACATGCTGCAATTCCGCAATCGCGCTTTCGCTGGTTTTATTACGGATCAGGGCGGTCAAAACTCTCACACCGCCATTGTTGCGCGCAGCCTGGATATCCCCGCCGTGGTGGGAATGGGGCATGCCACGCTGCTGATCAAGCAGGATGACTGGATAATCATCGACGGGTTGGCTGGCGTCGTCATCGTCGATCCATCGCCCGTAATATTGCAACGCTTTCGTGAGCTGCAAGCACAACAAATCCGGGCAAGAAAAAAACTCGGAAAACTGAAAAAAACCCGCGCTGTCACCATTGATGGCGTAGAGATCACTCTGTTGGCAAACATTGAACTACCGGATGATTGCGCACCGGCCATGGAGTCCGGTGCCAACGGCGTCGGACTGTTCCGATCTGAATTTTTATTTATGGGAAGAATTGGCGCCAAGCAGCAATTACCGACCGAAGACGAACAGTTTGCCTCTTATAAGCAAGCGGTAGTTGCCATGAAAGGCAGACCGGTCACCATCCGCACGCTCGATGTTGGCGCCGATAAACCGCTGGATACGAGCGAACAAACCGCGCTTAACCCGGCGCTTGGGCGGCGCGCCATTCGTTATTGCCTGGCTGAACCGCAATTATTTTTGACGCAGTTACGCGCGATTTTACGGGCGTCCGCTTTCGGTACTGTGAAGTTGCTGATACCAATGCTCGCCCACGTGTTTGAAATCGATCAAACCTTATCCATGATTGCACAGGCCAAGCAGCAATTACGTGATGAAAATATCAAATTCGATGAAGAGATCAAGATCGGTGCAATGATAGAAATCCCAGCCGCCGCTTTGGCGCTGCCGATGTTTATCAAACGCATGGACTTTTTATCAATTGGTACTAACGACTTGATTCAGTACACACTGGCAATCGACCGTGTCGACCATGAGGTGTCGCACCTTTATAATCCCCTTCATCCAGCAGTGTTATTTTTGCTCTCGAGCGTGATAGCAATGGGGCGCAAAGCTGAAATCCCGGTTTCGGTATGCGGAGAAATGGCTGGCGATATCAAATACACCCGCTTGCTACTAGGCATGGGATTGCTCGAATTTTCAATGGATCCGGTGCATCTGCTGTCGGTCAAGCAAGAGATTTTGAATAGCGATCTTGAAATGCTCACCGCCCAAACGAAGAAAATCTTGCGCACGACGGAGCCAAATGCGATTGCCGCGGCGATCAACCAGATGCGCAGCGCTTAACCACCACCCGCCACACTTCCGCGTCGGGAAGAGGCAACCCGATCCTTCGTTCAACGATAAGTCAGGCGCAACATTTGACGCCAGCCCCTGACTTGGTTATTCTAATACCGTTGCATCATGAATTAGCAACAACAGCGCCGATTTGAACGGTTAACCACCTCAGCTTGCGGGCGCGTGACACTTCCTGAAAAAGTGTCGAATAAATACGGCTAAAGCGAGCTTGCATTGCAAGCCCCCTTGATTTAGCCCGACGAGCGCAAGCTTTCGGGCTTTTTTCTTGTTTAATCGGGAACAGAAAGCAGGCGCAAGCAGGGCCAGGAGTGCACAACGCCGCTGGGGCGATTCTGCGTAAGTCCTCTTATATTTTTCTATAGTTACCCCAGTCACCAATAACATTGCAACACAACCAACCATGCATTCAGGAATAGTCACACCACAGTCCATGCACTTTGCGCCACCTCTCAAGCTGCAGAGCGGTGCAGCATTGTCCAACTACACGCTCGTCTATGAAACGTATGGCACGCTTAACGCCGACAAGTCGAACGCGGTGCTGGTTTGCCACGCGTTAAATGCGTCGCATCATGTCGCAGGTCGGTACGCCGACGACGAGAAGAACGTCGGTTGGTGGGACAACATGGTGGGTCCCGGAAAATCTGTCGATACGGACAAATTCTTTGTCATGGGCGTCAACAATCTGGGCTCTTGCTTTGGATCGACCGGCCCCATGCATATCGATGCGGCCACAGGGAAGCCTTACGGCGCCAATTTCCCGGTAGTAACGGTCGAAGATTGGGTACAAGCCCAGGCCCGTCTGGCCGACGCCCTTGGCATCACCCAGTTTGCGGCAGTGATGGGTGGCTCGTTGGGTGGAATGCAAGCGCTGGCGTGGAGTTTGTTGTATCCCACCCGTCTGCTGCATTGCGTTGTGATCGCCTCTACACCGAAGCTGTCCGCGCAAAATATTGCCTTTAATGATGTCGCACGGCAAGCCATTCTGACCGATCCGGATTTCCACGGAGGCGATTTCTACGCGCACGGCGTGGTGCCGAAGAACGGCTTGCGGGTGGCGCGCATGATTGGGCACATTACCTATCTGTCCGATGACGATATGGCGGAGAAGTTCGGGCGCGATCTGCGCTCGGGCAGCTATCAGTTCGGCTTTGGGGTCGATTTTGAAATCGAATCGTATCTGCGTTATCAGGGCGACAAATTCTCAGAATATTTCGATGCCAATACCTATTTGCTGATCACCAAAGCGCTAGACTATTTCGATCCCGCTGCAGAATGCGGCGGTGATTTAACCGTCGCGTTGGAGAAAACCTGCGCCGAATTTCTGGTGGTCTCGTTCATGACCGACTGGCGGTTTTCGCCCGAACGCAGTCGCGATATCGTCCAGGCATTAGTGAATAATAAACGTCGGGTTAGCTACGCGGAAATTGACGCACCGCATGGTCACGACGCCTTCTTATTAGAGGATGCACGCTACCAGAATGTGGTCCGCGAGTATTACAACCGCATCTGGAAAGGGATCAATCAAAACCTCCCTGCACTCAATGCACCCAGCCTCGGTGCGGATGACGCAGATAACATTGCGCGAAATGCAGCAGCGTCAAAAAGTGTCGGAGAAGAAGTATGAATTTTGAGCAACTAAGCGATCTGCGGCCCGATCTTGCCTTCATTGCGCATTGGGTCCCTAAACAGTCTCAGGTGCTGGATTTGGGCTGTGGGGACGGCGTCATGCTTGACTACTTGCAAAGCGACAAACAATGCTCTGGATACGGCGTAGAAATCGACGACAGCAAAATTCCTCCCTGCGTATCGCGCGGTGTGTCGGTGATTCAACAAGATCTGGAAACCGGATTAGCCCTGTTTGCCGATAACGCGTTTGATACCGTACTGTGCCTTTCCGCGCTGCAAATGATGAAGAACGTTGAAGGCGTATTACGCGACATCGCACGGGTCGGACGCGAAGCGATCGTGTCGTTTCCTAATTTTGCCTACTGGCCGCATCGCATGGCACTGTTACGCGGTCGTATGCCGGTGTCCAAATTATTGCCCTACGAATGGTATGACACGCCCAACCTGCGTTGTGCGACCATCAAGGATTTTGAGGAACTGGCGAACGAAGTAGGCCTGGAAGTGCTCGAATGCGTGGCGCTGCATGATGGCAGTCCGGTATCGTTTCTACCCAACTGGCGCGGCAGTCTCGCCGTATTTCGTTTTCGGAAAAAATAATACTGTATAGCAACATTTGCAAACTAATTGGCGGCATATTCGGCTCGAATAATGAAAATGCGCCTCTCTTTTGCTCGATTTTTTTTAGATTTATACTTTTGATACCTAACGCCCAGATGCGGGCGCATTAATGACTTCAACCTCAAATCCCTGGCACCACTATCTGAATCGACGCATGTTGATATGCGTCTTTCTCGGCTTCACTTCCGGCTTACCGCTCTTCATACTTCTAAGCTTATTACAAGCCTGGCTGGCCAAGTCCGGTTTGAACGTCAAAGCCCTCGGCTTGTTCGCGTTAGTCATGTTTCCGTACACGTGGAAATTTTTATGGTCGCCATTAATGGACCGTTTCCACTTCGGCCGCATGGGTCGGCGGCGCGGTTGGATGGGTCTGACGCAAGTAACGCTGTTTGTCGCGATTGGCACCATGGGGATGTTCGATCCCCTTACCCAATTGCCCGCCATCGCCGCAATGGCATCGCTGGTGGCCTTCTTATCGGCCAGCCAGGATATTGTGATTGACGCCTATCGGCGTGAAATTCTTCCTGACAGCGAACAAGGTCTGGGTAGTGCAATCCACGTCAATGCATACAAAGTAGCCGGAATGGTGCCTGGCGCATTGTCGCTGGTCCTTGCCGACCTCATGCCCTGGCATCAGGTGTTCTGGATCACCGCCGGTTTTATGTTACCGGGATTAATTTGTACGTTGCTCATTAAAGAACCAAAAGTATACGGCGACCCGCCAAAAAATTTACGCGCCGCTGTACTGTTGCCGTTTCAAGAATTTATTTCCCGCAATGGTTGGCAAAGTGCACTGTGGGTGCTCGGGTTTATTTTTCTTTATAAACTTGGTGACAGCATGGCGACTGCGCTGGCGACCAAATTTTATATCGATCTCGGCTTCACGATGACGCAAATCGGCGCGATTTCCAAAACTACCAGTCTCTGGTCTAGCGTCGCCGGCGGGATTATTGGCGGTATCTGGATGGTCAAAATTGGCATCAATCGCGCGTTATGGATCTTCGGCGTAGTCCAGGCAGTGACGATTCTTGGCTTTGCATGGCTAGCCAATGTCGGTCCGGAACCGTTCGTGCTAGCCATTGTGATCGGCGCTGAAGCCTTCGGTGTCGGACTCGGCACGGCCGCTTTCGTGGCTTACATTGCTCGCACGACAGACCCGCGTTATACCGCCACGCAATTTGCGCTATTCACAAGCCTGGCGGCCGTTCCGCGCACCTTCATCAATTCCTCAGTCGGCTACATCATTGCCGAAACCGGGTGGTTCCACTTTTTTATAGTGTGCTTTGCGTTGGCCCTGCCCGGTATGTTATTGCTTCCAAAGGTCGCTCCGTGGAACGAAAAACACGTATAGGAACGATAAAAATTCTGTTGTCAGTAACCTCTATTTACACAATTTCTCGGTTGCGTTCGAGAAAAAGATATAGAATCAAAAGCGTGGATTCCTCTTCTGTTAAAACCTGCAGCGATTCAGCGGGTCCTTAACGGTCTGGTACGCGCTTTGAGAAGTCCTACTTAGTAGCAATTGTTTGTTCGATTTGTTTTTGGAACATCGTTGATGCGGGGGTGATATGGATATTTACAGCAGCTTTGCGAGTCGGTTCGACAAAACCAGAGAAGAAGAGTTTTCTCTTGAAGAGTATCTGACACTTTGTAAGAACAACCCCACTGTGTATGCAACAGCCGGGGAACGCATGCTGATGGCAATCGGTGAACCCGAAAAAATCGACACGCGTCAAGACCAGTTGTTGTCGCGGATTTTTGCCAACAAAGTCATCAAAGTCTATCCGGCCTTTAAAGAATTTTATGGTGCCGAAGAAGTGATCGAACAAGTGGTCGCTTATTTTCGGCATGCCTCTCAAGGTCTCGAAGAAAAAAAACAAATACTCTATTTGCTCGGACCAGTCGGTGGCGGAAAATCGTCCATCGCTGAACGCCTGAAACAATTGATGGAGCACGTTCCTTTTTATTCCATCAAGGGTTCACCGGTCAACGAGTCTCCGCTCGGTCTCTTTGATTACGATGAAGATGCCGGAATTCTGGAAGAACAATACGGCATTCCACGTCGCTATATAAAATCCATTCTTAGTCCGTGGGCAGTAAAGCGCCTGCATGAATTTAATGGTGACATCCGGAAATTCCGCGTGGTCAAACGTTATCCAAACGTGTTGCGTCAAATCGCCATTTCGAAAACCGAACCTGGTGATGAAAACAATCAGGATATTTCTACGCTGGTCGGCAAAGTCGACATTCGCAAACTCGAGCAATACTCGCAAGACGATGCAGATGCCTACAGCTACTCCGGCGGCTTATGCCTGTCGAACCAGGGCCTGCTCGAATTCGTCGAAATGTTTAAGGCCCCGATCAAAGTTTTACATCCATTGTTAACCGCGACCCAGGAAGGCAACTTCAAAGGTACCGAAGGATTTGGTGCAATCCCGTTTGACGGTATTATTCTGGCCCACTCAAATGAATCCGAGTGGAAAGCATTCCGGAATAATAAAAATAACGAAGCGTTACTGGATCGGATTTACATCGTAAAAGTACCGTACTGCTTACGCGTATCGGAAGAAATTAAGATTTACGAAAAACTGATTCGCACTTCGTCACTTGGCAAAGCGGTTTGTGCGCCGGGAACATTAAAAATGATGGCGCAGTTCTCGATTTTGACGCGACTTGCCGAACCTGAGAACTCAAACATTTTTTCTAAAATGCAGGTGTACGACGGTGACAACCTAAAGGACAGCGATCCCAAAGCAAAGTCGTTTCAGGAGTACCGCGACTATGCAGGTGTCGATGAAGGGATGACTGGGGTTTCTACCCGGTTTGCTTTCAAAATTTTGTCCCGTGTTTTCAATTTCGATTCAGCTGAAATCGCCGCCAATCCTGTTCATTTAATGTATGTGCTGGAACAGCAAATTGAACGCGAGCAATTTTCGCAAGAGCTGGAGCAAAAATATCTCTCGTATGTGAAAGATACGCTTGCTTCGCGGTACGCCGAATTCATTGGCAAAGAAATCCAGACCGCTTACCTGGAATCTTATTCCGAGTACGGACAAAATGTGTTTGATCGGTATGTGACCTACGCCGATTTCTGGATTCAGGATCAGGAGTTCCGTGATCACGATACGGGGGAAAGCTTTGACCGCGCTGCGCTGAATGCCGAATTGGAGAAAATTGAAAAGCCTGCCGGCATCAGTAATCCAAAAGATTTCCGTAACGAGATCGTTAACTTTGTTCTTCGTGCACGGGTCTCGAACGGCGGCAAGAATCCGCTCTGGACCAGCTATGAAAAACTGCGCGTCGTCATCGAGAAAAAAATGTTCTCGAATACGGAGGATTTGCTTCCAGTGATTTCGTTTAATGCGAAAGGTTCTGCCGATGAGATGCGCAAACATGAAGACTTTGTAAACCGCATGGTGACAAAAGGTTATACCCCCAAGCAGGTTAGACTTCTCTGCGAATGGTATCTGCGGGTACGTAAATCGTCATAAATTTTTCCCATCCAGGGGCAACGTAATGATGAGGGAGATGGTGCAGCGAATTCGGAATGGAAGGTAAAGCCATCCGATTCAAAAAACTGTTTCAGTCACGACTGCCAACAACGATGGGGAGAAGGTCGGTTAGGCGATGAACAAATTCTGCGGTGGTGGTGTGAACTGTAACTGCACAGGGCTGCTGTTTAAGGTCCGGTATCGGTTAAGGAATTAGGCGATATCGGTAGCAGCTCCCAGATACATTCCTGTCAGGAGACTGTACCGTGTTACATCAGATAATTGACCGTAGATTGGCTGGAAAAAACAAGGGCATCGCAAATCGCGAACGCTTCCTGCGTCGTTATCGCGACGACATCCGGCGTTCGGTAACGGAAGCGGTACGTGACCGCGGCATCACCGAAATCGAAAAATCCAAGAGCATTACCATTCCCCGCAGAGATATCTCGGAACCGGTCTTTCGACATGGTTCTGGTGGCATGCGCGAGGTCGTCCATCCCGGCAATCAGGATTATCTTCAGGGTGACCGAATAGCCCGCCCGGACGGCGGATCGGGTGGCGGCAATGGTAGCGAGGCAAGCGATCAGGGCGAGGGTCAGGATGACTTTGTTTTCGAGTTGTCGCGTGAAGAATTCATGCAATATTTCTTCGAAGATCTGGAGCTGCCACGTCTGATCAAAACCAACCTGATGACCGCGCCAACCTGGAAGAATATGCGCGCTGGTTACTCTACCGACGGTTCCCCCAATAATATCGATATCGTGCGGTCGCTTCGCAGTTCGTTGGGTCGCCGCATCGCCCTCGGTTCGCCACTGGTGGTGCGACTGCGCGAGCTTGAACTATTGATGGAAGCACTCAAGGACGACACCGAAGATCGCGGGGAAGAAATCCGACGGCTTGAGGATGATATTCATCAGCTAAAAGGCCGCATCTGGCGGATTCCGTTTATCGATCCTTTCGACTTGCGCTACGTCAACAGAGTCCGTCAACCACAACCATCAAGTCAAGCCGTGATGTTTTGCGTGATGGATGTGTCGGGATCAATGGATGAACAACGCAAGGATCTTGCCAAACGGTTTTTTATTTTGCTGTATCTGTTTCTTACGCGTAATTACGAACATATTGAAGTCGTCTTCATCCGTCATCACACGCGTGCCGACGAAGTCGACGAAAACACGTTTTTTCATTCGCAGGAAAGCGGTGGTACGGTGGTCTCGAGCGCACTAGAGTTGATGTCTAAAATCATCGACGACCGTTACCCACCCGGCGACTGGAACATTTACGGCGCGCAGGCGTCAGACGGTGATAACTGGAACGATGATTCGCCAAAATGTCGCAAAATTCTAGAGCAAAAAATATTGCCGCGTTCACGCTATTTTGCTTACATTCAGGTGGTTCCTGAAGAGCAAAATTTGTGGATGGAATACGCGCAAATGGCACCCGATTATCGTCAGTTCGTGCAAAAGAAAGTTCAGCACGCCAGCGATATTTATCCGGTATTCCGTGAGCTGTTTGAAAAACAGGTGAACGTATGAATGCACGTGCTGATATCACCAAGCGCAAATCGCCGCTACCTTGTCCGTCCGACTGGACCTTCGAGCTAATCGAGCAATACAATGTCGAAATAGCAAGAGTTGCTGCCGCCTACAAACTCGATATTTATCCGATTCAGCTGGAGATCATTACCGCAGAACAAATGATGGATGCCTACGCATCGTCAGGCATGCCGGTCAATTATCGCCATTGGTCGTTCGGCAAGCACTTTCTATCCACAGAACGTGGCTATAAACGTGGGCAAATGGGACTGGCCTACGAAATTGTGATTAATTCAAATCCCTGCATCGCCTATCTGATGGAAGAAAATACGCTGACGATGCAAGCGTTAGTGGTGGCGCACGCGGCCTACGGTCATAACTCGTTCTTTAAAGGCAACTATCTATTCCAGCTGTGGACCGATGCAAACGCGATTATCGATTATCTCGTGTATGCCCGCAATTACATCGCGGAGTGCGAAGAGCGCCACGGATTTGACCGGGTCGAAGAGTTGCTCGACTCCTGCCATGCGTTGATGCATTACGGCGTTGATCGCTACAAACGTCCTCAACATTTATCTCTGCTGAAAGAACAAGAACAAGCCCGCGAACGCGAGGAATACAATCAATCGCAAGTGAATGCTTTGTGGCGCACGTTGCCGACAAAGAAAGAAGAAGCGACTGCACAGGATGAAAGTCGCTTTCCGCCGGAACCGCAGGAAAATTTGCTGTATTTTGCAGAAAAAAATGCGCCCCTGCTAGAGCCGTGGGAGCGTGAAGTCATCCGCATCGTACGCAAGGTTGCGCAGTATTTTTATCCGCAGCGACAAACCCAGGTGATGAACGAAGGATGGGCGACGTTCTGGCATTACACCCTGCTCAACACACTTTATGACGAAGGCCATCTGACCGATGGGTTCATGATGGAGTTTTTACACTCCCATACCAGCGTCGTGTATCAACCGCCTGTGACCAAATCGTATTACAACGGGATTAATCCCTACGCACTCGGTTTTTCGATGATGTGTGACATCCGTCGCATTTGCGAACATCCCACCGATGAAGATCGTGAATGGTTTCCGCAATTGGCCGGAACTCCATGGCTAGAGGCCCTGCATTACGCCATGCGTAACTTTAAAGACGAGAGTTTTATCGCACAATATCTGTCACCTAAGCTTATCCGCGATATGCACCTGTTTTCGGTACAAGACGACGAAAATCGGAGCGAACTGGAAGTCACCGCAATCCATAATCAGGCGGGCTATCAATATGTGCGGGAAACGTTATCGCGTCAATACGACATCAATCATCGTGAGCCTAATATCCAGGTATGGTCGGTCAACACCCGAGGGGACCGCAGCCTGACTTTACGCCACTTCCGCAGCGATGGGCGTCCGCTCGGTGAGAACACCGATGAGGTGTTGCGACACATGGCGCGGTTATGGCAGTTCGACGTGCATCTGGAAAGCGTCGATGACAGCGGCAAAGTATTACGGCGATATCAGTGCGTCAGTAATAACAAGTACTCTTTACGGTCCTGAGCACAGCTTGCGCACCGATGGCGCATAAGCAAACACGTAAAAAAACCACGCGACGCAGGATAGTCGAAGCGTGGCTAACCCTTGCTACTGGTGCTTAACGTTGATAAACCCTTTTTCCTGCTGCAAACGTCGCCATAACACTGCGATCATCCCCTAGCAAAGCCATCGCAAATAATAACTCCTCAAGGCAATCCGTATTGGCAGTGCGGCGTGCCATCAATGGCGTCGCATGGGGGTCCAGCACGATAAAGTCGGCCTCAGCACCCGCGACAAAATTACCGATCGTATTTTCCAGTTGCATACTGCGTGCTCCACCGAGCGTCGCCATATAGAACATCTGAAGCGCTGGTAAAAACGTTCCGCCCATGCGGGCAACCTTGTACGCCTCATTCATGGTTTGCAGCATCGAAAAGCTGGTGCCCCCACCAACATCGGTGGCCAGTGATAACGGCACCTGGTGCGTATTTGCAAGTTCAAAATTAAATAAGCCGCTCCCCAAAAACAGGTTCGAGGTTGGGCAGACCGAAATTGCCGATTGGGTTTCGGCCATCCGTCGACGATCATCATCGTTTAACCAGACGCAATGGGCGTACATCGAGCGTGGCCGCAACATGCCATATTTATCATAGACATCCATATAGCTGCGGGATTCCGGGAACAGTGCTTTGACCCAAGCCACCTCGTCGGCATTTTCAGCCGCATGGGTCTGCAAATAGACATCCGGATAAGCCGCCGCCAGCTCACCCGCCAATTGCAATTGCGCGTTGCTGGAAGTGGGTGCAAAGCGAGGCGTGATGGCATACAGTTGCCGCCCGCGATTGTGCCATTTATTGAGCAGGTCTTCACTTTCACGGATACCGCGCTCGGCGGTGTCCTGCAAAAACTCGGGACAGTTCCGATCCATCATTACTTTGCCAGCCACCATCCGCAGGTTGCGGGCTTCGCTCTCGGCAAAGAAAGCATCGACCGACTCAGGATGGACCGTGCAATACACCATCGCGGTTGTGGTTCCGCAACGCAATAATTGATCCAGAAAGAAGTCCGCAACGTTCCGTGCATGCTCGGGATCACTAAACTTGCGCTCGGTCGGAAAAGTATACTTTTCCAGCCACGGCAGCAAACCCGGCGAAGGCGACGCGATCATATCGGTTTGCGGGTAATGCACATGGGTATCGATAAAGCCCGGCATGATGATTTTGCCGCGATAGTCATGAATGTGCTGACCTTCCGGCAGCGAACTCTTCAAATGTTGGTAATCGCCGGCCGCAACCACGCGCCCGTCTTTGATCAAAAGCAGGCCGTCTTCTTGCCACGCAGTTGCATCCGCCTGATGCGCAGGGTCGGCAGGGTCCGCAGTAAAATGCAGCACACTGGCACGATAGGCCTGCAGTGTTACGTGATCGGATTGCGTGGTGTTGTCGCCTACTGCCATGGGATACGTTCCTTTTTGTTATCTTTAATGATCAATTGCTGTTTCTGTGAAGCTATTTCTATGAAGCTACTGCACAACGTGCTTTCCATTCGCACCGCTTTGTATTAAACCCTCGGTATTAAAGGTTTGTAGTAAACGTTTTGTACTAAACCTTTTGAGGCACTCGTTGATTCAACTCCGGTGACAGGTCAGACGGGGCAGAGGTCACGGAGGTCAAGGAATTCACCGAGCTCACCGAAGCAACCGATATCGGTGGCATTGCACGACCGATGCATTCCCACACCTGCAGCAGTTGCGCAGTCACCGAAGCGGCGATCACTGCGGGCTCTTTGCCAACGATTCCCGGAATACCAATCGGGCAGACCATTTCTGCCAAACGTTCCGGCGCGATACCGCGTTCTGCCAGTCGGTGTTCAAACTGCATCCGTTTTGTTTTCGATCCGATCAATCCAAACCATGCAACGTCCTCGCGCTGCAAAATCAATTCAGATAACCGTTGATCCAGCGCGTGGTTATGCGTCATGACCAAAAAACTCGCACCAGCCGGTGCACTGGCAACCATCGCTTCGGGCACGTCAGTCGCTTCCACCACCACATTGGCGGGCTGAAGATCGGGAAACATTTCCTCCCGCTCATCAATCCAGGTTATCCGGCAGGGCAAATCGGCTAAGGCGCGTACGATGGCAGCCCCAACGTGACCCGCGCCAAACAAAAACAATTGCGGACGCGGTGCCAGACAACCATCCAGCAGCCAGCGCCTTCCCACACTATCGCGTAACAGCATTGCCCCATCCACCAGGGCAGGCAACTTCGGCAACATACCCGGACCATGCAGGCGTTGGCCGGCAGCATCACACAGACTTGGAGCCGTTGCGCTGCTGATGCTATCCCTGCTATCGACGCTATCAACACAATCCAGCGCAACCAAACGCCAGCTATCCTCGGCTTTGCGCAAGCGCAACTGCAGATAATTGAAATATTCAGCATCGCTGGCGTCGACCCGTTCAAAAGCCAGATGCACAACGCCGCCGCAACATTGGCCAAGCGACGGCCCCAGTGAAAACCGTTGCAAACGCCGCTCACCTGACAAATTAAACGCGTCCGCTTCGGTTTCCAGGAGCATCTGACGTGCAATATCGATGGCGCACAATTCCAGATGGCCGCCACCGATGGTGTCGAATTGCGCCAGTGAAGTCACCACCATCTTCGCGCCAGGCGCGCGCGGTCCGGACCCTTCGACCTGCGCGACCGTGATCAAAATCGCCGGATTGGCAGGGGTCGGTTGCTTCATCAACGCTGTCAGTGCATTTAACCAGATAGTCATGGCGACTTACCTTTTTTAAAATCAATTACCCGTATCAGACAGCGTTAGCCACAGCCATTGCTTCAACCGCTGTAATCGCATTCAGAATGGCTTCGCTGGTCGCCGGTGCGTTCAGTGGCGGGTTATAGCGATGACCGGCCACGCTCGCTACCGCATCACGAATGGCGAAGAAAACCGAGAATGGCAATAACAATGGCGGTTCACCTACTGCTTTGGAGCGATGAATACTGTCTTCAACGTTGCGATTCTTAAATAGCTGCACGCGGAAGTCTTGCGGACAATCGGAGATCGCCGGAATTTTGTAAGTCGATGGCGCATGCGTCATCAATTTTCCGTCCTTGTTCCACCACAACTCTTCAGTCGTCAACCACCCCATTCCCTGAATGAACGCACCCTCAACCTGCCCGATGTCGAGCGCTGGATTGAGCGAGGCACCGGCGTCGTAAAGCGCGTCGGCGCGCAACAATCGCCATTCACCGGTAAGCGTATCAACCACCACTTCGGAGACCGAAGCGCCGTAGGCAAAATAGGAAAATGGATGGCCGGTCATGGTTTTGGAATCCCAATACAGACCCGGCGTGGCGTAGAAACCATCAGACCATAGCTGCACGCGTGCCATATACGCTTTTTGGACCAGATCAGCGAACGTGATACTGTGCTCGCCCATTTGCACCAGACCTGCCGCAAAGGTGACTGCAGTGATATCACCCGCATGCAACGTCACAAAAAATTCTGCCAGACGCTGACGGATCTTATGTGCGGCGTTTTGTGCCGCTTTACCGTTCAGATCGGCACCGGTGGATGCGGCAGTCGCCGAGGTATTCGCAATTTTACTGGTATCGGTCGCCGTGACGCGCACCAGCGCCAACGGAATACCCAATGCATGCGCGACAACCTGAGCAACTTTGGTATTCACGCCCTGCCCCATTTCGGTTCCGCCATGGTTGACCAGCACAGAACCATCGGTATAGACATGGACCAGCGCCCCAGCCTGATTCAGGTGGGTCACATTAAAGGCAATACCAAATTTGACCGGCGTCAGCGCAAGGCCTTTTTTGAGCACAGGGCTGCTGGCGTTGAACGCATCGATCGCAGCGCGGCGCTGGCGATAATCGCTGCTGGTCTCCAACTCGTCGACCAGTTCATGAATCACATTGTCGACCACAATTTGACCGTATTGGGTCACATTGCGACCTTCTTCCGCGTTACGGCCATAAAAATTATGTTTGCGAATATCCAGTGCATCCTGGCCAAGATTACGTGCAATCTCGTCGAGGATATATTCGATCGCAATCGCCCCTTGTGGACCGCCAAAACCGCGAAACGCCGTATTCGACTGGGTATTGGTTTTGCCGCACATGGCATGGATATCCACGTCCGACAGATAATAGGCATTGTCGAAATGGCAGACTGCACGCGTCGCAACCGGGGCCGACAAATCGGCGGAATAGCCCGCACGGCTGACCATCTGCACGCGGGCACCGACTATACGCCCGTCGTTGTCATAAGCGACTTCATACTCGTAATGGAAGCAATGCCGCTTGCCCGTGACCATCATGTCGTCGTCCCGGTCGGCACGCAGTTTGACCGGACGTTTTAGCTTATGCGCCGACACCGCTGCGACCGCTGCCCACAACGCCGATTGTGACTCCTTGCCACCAAAGCCGCCGCCCATGCGACGACATTCGACCACCACGTTATGGGCATGCAAACCAAGCGCGTGCGCCACCACATGTTGCATTTCGGACGGATGCTGGGTGGAACACTGCACTAGCATGCCGTTCCCTTCTTTCGGAATAGCGTACGAGATCTGACCTTCAAGATAAAACTGCTCCTGACCGCCCACCAGCAGTTCGCCGCGCAATTTATGCGGTGCGTTAGCAAATGCCGACGCCACATCACCGCGTGCCAGATGCATCGGCGGTAACACATACGACTTCGCGGCATGCGCCGCTTGCGGCGTCAAAATCGCCGGTAGCTCGTCATAATCCACCACCGCTTTGCGCACAGCCCGGCGCGCATTGTCATGACTGTCAGCCACCACCACGAAAATAGGCTGACCAACATACTGCACCAGACCATCAGCCAGGATCGGATCGTCGTGAATAATCGGACCGCAATCGTTGGTGCCCGGAATATCGCTGGCGGTATACACGGCGACTACACCGGTGGCGTTGCGCACCGCTTCCAGATTGACCGAGCGCAGGCGTGCGTGCGCTTTCTGCGACATACCAAGGGCGGCGTGCAGCGTGCCTTGCGCTTCCGGAATATCATCGGTATAAGTAGCCTCGCCCAACACATGCAGGGCAGCCGACTCATGCGGATGCGACTGGCCAACTTCGGCCCAACTACCGCGATCAACAGGCGCTGCACTATCGGTTTTCAAAAAAGCGTCGGTGTGGGTATTCATCGTATTTGTTCCTTTTGCCGAATGGGGCTTAGCTTAATTCAGGCGCATGCAAACGCATTAACCTGATCGGCCCGCAATGGGGCATCGGTGCGCGTTTCCAACCAAAACCGACGTAACAGATTTTGCGCTGTTTTCATCCGGTAGGTGCTGGATGCGCGCATGTCTGAGAGCGGCGCAAAATCTTCTGCAAGCAGCGCCATGGCGGCTTGCAATCTGATTTCATCCCACGGCTGCCCCACCAGCGCCGCTTCGGCTTTGGCGGCACGTTTTGGGGTTGCCGCCATGCCACCGAAAGCAATCCGTATGGCACCTATCACATCCCCCTCCATCACCACCGAAAACGCAGCACACACCGCAGAAATGTCCTGATCAAAACGCTTGGCCAGTTTATACGTACGGAACTGGGTGTCAGCACGTGGGAGCGGAACCCGGACTGATTCGACAAACTCATCGGCCTGCATGTCTTTTTTCATATAATCCAGATACAACGCTTCCAATGGCATCACGCGTTGCCCTAAAGGTCCGCGCAACACCACTTCGGCACCGAGTGCGATCAGCCATGGCGGAGAATCGCCAATCGGTGAGCCGTTCGCGACGTTGCCGCCCAGCGTGCCAGCGTTGCGGATCGGCAACGAAGCAAAACGTTGCCACATTTCAAGTAGTTCAGGATAGTGCGCACTGAGTGCTGCATATGCATCATTGAGGGTTACGCCCGCACCGATTTCCAACTGACCATCTTTGGTCGTGACTGTCGCAAGCTCTTTAACCCGCCCCAGAAAAATGATATCGCCCAGATCGCGCATTTGCTTGGTAACCCACAAACCAACGTCAGTCGAGCCCGCCAGCATGCGCGCCGCAGGAAAGCGCGCACGCACCTCTACCAATTGCTGCAGGGTACGGGGCGCGTAAAACTGCTGCCCCCCGTAGCTATAGGCAAACATTTCGTCACGCTGCAGTTTTTGCAGCGACGCCTGTAATGTTTCACGATCAAAATGAACGACCGGTAACTCACCCATACGATGCGCGGCATCGATAATCGGACGATATCCGGTACAACGACACAGGTTTCCAGACAACGCTACATCGATATCTTTCCGCTGCAAAGGTTGCCATGGCGTTGATGCCAGGCCCTGCGCCGGACGCTGTTGAGACGTTGCGGTCAAACACGGGGTCGACTGAACGCCTTCATTTTTAAGATATAAATCCCATAACGACATCACAAAACCGGGCGTACAAAAACCGCACTGAGAGCCATGGCATTCCACCATCGCTTGCTGCACCGGATGTAAGCCGCCATCCTGCTGCTTCAGATCCTCGACTGTAAATAGGGCTTTGCCGTCCAGCGTTGGCAAAAACTGGATACAGGAATTGACTGATTTCATCTGCACGCCATCCGCACCGAGTTCGCCGATCACAACGGTACAGGCACCGCAATCGCCTTCAGCGCAACCCTCCTTGGTGCCGGTGCAATGTAAATCTTCGCGCAGATGCTGAAGAATGGTGCGAGTGGGGGCGGCACTATCAACCGTATGCACCTCGCCACGATAAAAAAAGCGAATTGGGCTGCTGGCTGCGCCGGATGTTGCGGTCGTTTGGATGGCAGTAGACAAGAAAGACTCCAATATGATTTATTTATATACCCAGAGTAGCAGCGGCGCTACTCGACAGGTGCGCTAGTTGAATGATGTTCAGTATTCCTGGAATGAAATAGCGACACGGCAGACCACGTCAAAGAGTTATTATGCAGTTAATTCTTATTATTTATTATTACCGTTATTGATGACTGATATTGCTTAAATATATATCTAATTTAATAACATTGCGCACACTGCTTAGAGCCTGTCATATGCGATCTTTCGGAAAGCCCTTGCCTACAAATAATGGACTTCGCCGCTAACCACGCATTTTCAGTACATTTAATGCATGCGACACAGCCCGCGCCCCTTAGAATCCTATTTCCACTAGCAAATTCAGGTAACGACAATGCCCCGCTCATATCTCAAGACCATGCCAAAATCCGTTCTATCCACATTTCCGCGTCAGCTCAGTATGCTGGCCCTGATCCCGCTCATGACATGGTCGCTGGCTTGTGCGGCAGCTGATGCACCAACTGGCAAAGATTTACACGATAATTTCCATTTTTTGGGCGAGATGAATAAAGCCTCTACCATCATGGTGGTAGAAACAGGGATCGTACCGCCTGCGCTGGGCAAAAAAATTGCCTCAGCGGTCGATCAGGTTATCCAGAACGGCGACCAGCCCGGTGCCAAACGACCGGCCGACTATTTACAATATGAACCGCTAATCCTCGCCATCGCTGGGCCGGATGGTTCGCGCATGCACTCTGGACGTAGCCGTCAGGACATCTTGTCAACCACACGTCGTCTGATGCAACGCGAACGCGCCTTGAAGCTGATGGACGCGATGAACAAATCCAAAGCGGAGTTTCTGGCACTCGCCGCCAAACATCTCGACACCATCGTCCCCGCCTATACCAACGGGGTGCAAGCTCAACCGACGACCTATGCCCATTATCTGCTCGCCTTCGCCTCCGTGTTCGGCCGTGACAGTACCCGCCTCAAGGAAGCCTATGCGCGGCTGAACCAAAGTCCGCTGGGATCAGCCGCACTCGGCACCTCAAGCTTTCCGATTGATCGACCGCGTCTGGCAGAATTGCTGGGATTTGACGGCGTGATCGAGAATTCCTACGATGCGACGCAACTAGGCGCACTCGACCAAGGGGTTGAACTGGTCACGTTATGCAGCAATGCCGCGCTGATGATCGGTATTTTAATGCAGGATATCCACACCCAATATCACCAACCCTATCCTTGGATCATGATTCAGGAAGGACACCTGACCGGCACCAGCAGCATCATGCCGCAAAAGCGCAATCCGTATGCTCTCAACATCTTGCGCCTGCAGGCCAGCGATATCGTGGGCGGATCTATGACGTTTCAGATAGAAGCGCACAATGTCACCCCCGGCATGCCGGATTACAAGCGTGATCAGGTCGAGAAAACGCTGGACCTGACTACGGACGCCTTCGTTAAGCTGGCCGATTTGATGGATAACCTGATCATCGACAAGCAGCGCTCACTGGAAGAAGTCGATGACGACTATTCAACCACCACCGAACTGGCTGACATCCTGCAACGCGACTCCAACATCCCGTTCCGCGTGGGCCATCACTTTGCGTCGGACTTGGTCACTTACGGCCGCATTCACAAATTCAAATCGCGCGATATTCCCTTTGACATTGTGCAACAAAAGTATGCAGAAGCTGTGAAGGCGTTTGGCTTCACCGATACGCAATTTCCGCTGACGCAGGAACGCTACAAAAAGGCATTGACGGCGCAAAACATGCTGGCGTCCAGCAAAGGATTGGGCGGACCGCAACGTAGCGAAACCGAACGCATGCTGGCAGTTGAAAACGAAAAACTGAAACAAGACGTCTCGTGGCTAAAAACCCAACAGGACAAACTTGCACGTGCGCAGGATAATCTGGATAAAACGTTCCATAAGCTCGAGAATTAAACGTTGCTGAATAAGCAGGCCGGTAGCCCGCCCTGCTTTGTGCGGCGACAAACGCTCGAGTCCATCACACCAAGTAGGCTAAGATGCTTTGGAGAAAATGGAAACGGAGGCAGGTATGACCAAATTAAAAGGGGTCACTTCACACCGCGGACGAGAAATCGCCGAACTGAGCGCTGGTGGTCACGCCTTGCTTACCAAAGTAGGCAACCCGCTTTAAGTCCAACATATTCAAACCTGCCGATTCCCTGCACACCCGCAGGGCCGAACTGATGATGTCTCTGTTTTCCTGCATTGGCATTCCTCGACGATGCTTGGTAACTTATGATGCGCAACATTTCATAAAATTAATACGATGAAAAGTCTGGCAAACGCCCCGATTTATCTGAAAATATCAAAGACATATCTGCCGGGAATCTTGGCGATATACTGCGGGAAATTTGCGCTCGTAGAAACTTGGCGCGTTCTTGAAGGCGATGAGACTGGGGTGATTTAGCCGCATTGGACGGCCGCTAAACGCTGGCGAAGTAGTCAGATAAAACGGATGCAAGAATGCGTTTCGAGCAAAACGAAGATAGTAATTTTAGCGAGCACCAACCACCGATTTACCGATAGCGGGTGCCCTTTTCCACAGCCAATATTTTTACAAATTCGGGGCCATCCAGCGTTCGATTTCTTCCTTCGGCACGTCGCGTCGTTTAGCCATATCGTTGACCTGATCGTCACCGATTTTACCGACGACAAAATATTTCGATTCGGGATGCGCCATGTAGAAACCCGATACAGCCGCACCGGGAAACATGGCGTAGGATTCGGTGAGCAGCATGCCAATTTCTTCGCATTGCAATACCTTGAACATGGCGGCTTTGACGGTGTGTTCCGGGCATGCCGGATAGCCGGGAGCAGGTCGAATGCCGCTGTAGGATTCTTTGATCAGCGCTTCGCTTGAGAGCGCTTCGGTCGGCGCATAGCCCCACAAATCTTTGCGCACGCGTTCGTGTAAATATTCTGCGAAAGCTTCCGCCAGACGATCCGCTAACGACTTCAACATAATCGAAGAATAATCGTCGTGCGCATCTTCAAAACGCTTCTCGTATTTCTCAATACCAAGACCTGCGGTGACCGCAAACAGGCCGATATAATCGGCGATGCCGGAGGATTTGGGTGCGATGAAATCGGACAAACATTGATTCGGGCGCGCTATGCCATCAATGACCGGTTTGACGGTCTGCTGGCGTGCGCCGTAATAAGTGAAGGCGACCTGTGTGCGGGTGTCGTCGGTATAGACTTCGATGTCGTCGTCGTTGACCGTATTCGCGGGTAACAACGCGATCACACCGTTTGCTGTGAGCCAGCGACCATCGATGACTTTCTTGAGCAACGCCTGACCTTCTTCGAAGACTTTGCTGGCTGCATCACCCACCACTTCGTCCGTCAGTATGGCAGGATACGGTCCCGCCAGATCCCAGGTCTGGAAGAACGGACCCCAATCGATATAGCGGGCAAGCGTTGCCAGATCGACGTTCTTGAAGAGGCGACGACCGATAAATTTGGGCTTCACGGGCGCAAATTCCAGCTTGGTACGGTTGGCCCGGGCGTCGGCCAATTTCAACATCGGTACGGCTTTTTTGTTTGCATGCTGAACCCGAATCCGCTCGTAATCAACGGCGATTTCGGCGACGTATTGATCCCGCTGTTCTGGCGTGAGCAGCGATTGCGCTACCGATACGGAGCGCGAGGCATCGGGCACGTAGACCACAGGGCCTTCGTAGTTCGGAGCGATTTTGACAGCAGTGTGGGCGCGGCTGGTGGTTGCACCGCCGATCAATAGCGGCATTTTTACACTACGGAAATAGGGGTCGCGCTGCATTTCTTTGGCGACGTAGGCCATCTCTTCGAGCGAAGGCGTGATCAAGCCGCTGAGGCCGATGATGTCGGCATTTTCGGCTTTTGCCATCGCCAGAATTTCAGAACATGGCACCATGACGCCCATGTTGACGACTTCAAAGTTATTACATTGCAGGACCACCGAAACGATATTTTTGCCGATGTCATGCACGTCACCCTTGACGGTGGCGATGACGATCTTTCCTTTTGGCTTGGCGGCGATACCGGTGCGTTCTTCATCGAGCCGTTTTTCTTCTTCGATGAAGGGAATCAGATGCGCAACTGCTTGCTTCATTACCCGGGCCGATTTAACGACTTGCGGCAGAAACATTTTGCCTTGACCGAACAGGTCACCGACCACGTTCATGCCGTCCATCAATGGCCCTTCGATGACATGAATCGGACGCCCGCCGTTATGCAGCAGTTCTTGTCGGGCTTCTTCAGTATCTTCGACGATCCAGTTGGTGATACCTTGCACCAGCGCATGCGACAACCGTTGCTGCACCGTGCCACCGCGCCATTCCAGGGTTTCTTCTTCCTTCTTTGCGCCAGCCTTTAAGGTTGAGGCGATCTCGATCATGCGTTCGGTGGCGTCATCGCGGCGATTCAACACAACGTCTTCGACCCGTTCGCGCAATTCGGCCGGCAAGCTGTCGTAGACGCCTACCATGCCGGCATTGACGATCCCCATGGTCATTCCGGCTTTGATCGCGTGGTACAGAAATACGGTGTGAATCGCTTCACGCGCAGGGTCGTTGCCGCGGAAGCTAAAACTGACATTCGAGACACCGCCGCTGATCTTTGCGTAGGGCAGATTCTGATGAATCCAGCGGGTGGCGTTGATGAAGTCGACGGCGTAGTTGTTGTGCTCTTCGATACCGGTCGCAATGGCGAAGATGTTCGGATCGAAAATGATGTCTTCGGCCGGAACGCCGACTTGATCCACCAGAATGTCGTAGGCGCGCTTGCAGATTTCAATTTTGCGTTCGTAGGTATCGGCCTGCCCTTTTTCATCGAAGGCCATGACGATGACGGCTGCGCCGTAACGACGGCATAAGGTGGCTTGACGAATAAATTCCGGCTCGCCTTCCTTCATCGAAATCGAATTGACGATAGCTTTGCCTTGCACGCATTTGAGACCGGCCTCGATCACTGACCACTTCGATGAATCGATCATGATCGGCACGCGGGCGATATCTGGCTCGGAGGCGATCAGATTCAGAAAGCGGGTCATTGCCGCTAACGAATCGAGCATCGCTTCGTCCATGTTGATATCGATAATCTGTGCGCCGTTTTCTACCTGTTGCCGCGCTACCGCGAGCGCTTCGTCATATTGTTCATTCAGAATCAAACGGGCGAACGCTTTCGAACCGGTGACGTTGGTCCGTTCACCGACGTTGACGAAAAGCGAGCTATCGTCAATGGTAAAAGGCTCAAGTCCGGACAAACGCATTTCATGCGTGGTCTCTGGCACTTGGCGCGGCGCAATGTTGGCGACAGTATCGGCAATCGCTTTGATATGGTCGGGCGTGGTGCCACAGCAACCGCCTGCGATGTTGACAAAGCCGCTTTCAGCAAAATCTTTTAGCAATGATGAGGTGACATCCGGGGTCTCGTCAAACCCGGTATCGCTCATTGGATTGGGCAATCCAGCGTTGGGGTAAATACAGACGAAGGTGTCGGCAATCTTTGACAATTCTTCGGCATAGGGCCGCATCAAAGCCGCGCCTAATGCGCAGTTGAGACCGACAGTCAGCGGATTGGCATGGCGAATCGAATTCCAGAAAGCCGGGACCGTCTGGCCCGACAAAATACGCCCCGATGCGTCGGTCACAGTCCCGGAAATCATAATCGGCAAACGCAGACCGGACTCTTCGAAGAAGGTATCAATCGCAAACAAGGCGGCTTTGCAATTGAGTGTGTCAAAAATGGTTTCGACCAACAATACATCTGCCCCGCCTTCGACCAGCGCCCGCGTTTGTTCGAGGTAGGCAGCAGCCAGTTGATCGAATGTGACATTACGCGCTGCCGGATCGTTGACATCGGGTGAAATTGAGGCAGTTTTGGGGGTCGGTCCCAGCGCGCCGGCGACAAACCGCGGTTTATCCGGCGTGGAATATTTATCGCAGGCGGCGCGTGCCAGACGGGCAGAAGCGACATTCATCTCATAGGCCAGATGCGCCATGTGATAGTCGTCTTGCGCAACCGTTGTGGCACCGAAGGTATTGGTTTCGATCAGATCGGCACCCGCGGCGAGATACTGTTCATGCACTTCGCTGATGATGTGCGGTTGGGTCAACGACAGTAACTCGTTGTTGCCTTTGACGAACAGTTCGCGCCCAGGTCCCTGAAAGCCGATAAAGCGTCCATCTGGACCGCCGCGATAGTCCTCTTCCGACAGCTTGTATTGCTGAATCATGGTCCCCATGGCGCCGTCCAGTATGAGGATACGCCGCGACAACAGTTGCCGCAAATGGGTTTCGGTCGGAGAGATTACTTTGACGTCGGGCTTCATCGGCTCACTTAGCGGCTTACTCATAGGCTTACTTTAGTCTTTGACATTAACTGGTATTGATCCGCAGTCAAAAAAATGCAAAAAACCCGGTCGCAGGCAGCGCCGGGTCAGACTTACGGTGGATATTGGAAATTATACGTTAAATCAAAGGGTTAAGTGCTTTGAAAGGAACAACCCGTCGTTCTGCGCACACATCGTGCATCTGCCTCAAACGGTACGGCGACCCGGCGAACCGGCAGTCAGGCGGTCCGGCGCCCCGCTACGACACCCAATAAAGTATCGGCGAATCCCCCGATGGCCCGGGCTTTTATACGGGCGCTGGTGATGACACGAGGCGCAGCGCTCCAGGCAAAGCGGGCGCCGATTTTTTCCAGCGCCGCCACCAGCGCCACATCTTCATGGCAAGCGAGCGGTGAAAACCCTCCCGCCTTGATATATAGCTCAGCGGAGACACCCAAATTTGCCCCATGAATATGCCGATGGCCGTCATTATCGTTGTAGGTCCGGGCGAAATGCTCACACAACATCGAAGCAAATTCCTTATGCGGCGACCAGTCATCCACCATGACTGAGCCGCAGACCACGTCAACGTTGAGATTGAGCTGGATCGACAGCCACGCTGGTGAGACCCGCGAATCAGCATCGGTGAAGGCGAGCCAGCGGGACGCACGTTCCAGCACATAGCGTGCTCCAGCGGCGCGGGCAATGCCGACATTACGGGCTTCGATTTCGATGCATTCGACAACGCAGCGTTGTCCCGCTGTGCGGGCGGCATATTGCTGCACGATATATTTTGTGCCATCGGAACAAGCGTCGAGCACCACGACGATGGTGGTCTCTTCGCCGCCAAGTAGAGGATCGGTGCCCGCATGGAGGAGCGTTGCCAGACAATGTCCGATCAGCTCTTCCTCATCGTGTGCAGGAACAACAATACCTATCATGCTTTTCTCCCTTCATGCGCAAATCACGCGCTGTTGGACCAGGCTTCGATCAAAATCTCCGCATCTTCGTAACGACATAGACTATGCAATGCCGGATCATCGTGAAAAGCGCCGTGAACCGCCTCGGTGGGCTGCGCACGGTCTTCAAACACGCCGCGCCAATGGCATAAAATAAGTGTTCCTCCTGGAGCAAGTGATACGACGGCTTTCGCCTGTAACTCCCTAAAGGCTGGTATAGCGAGATAATAGGCAATTTCGCTTATTAAAATCAGGTCGAATTGCTGCTGTGGCCACTGGCCAGGAAGTGCATGCTGCTCAACGCTGACACTGGCGTGCGGCGCTTCCTGCAATACCCGCTCTTTGGTCAACTGCACGGCGGTGGGCGCACCGTCGCTGGCAATCAGCTGGTCGCAGCGCTGCGCCAGCGCGACGGTCATCATTCCGTTTCCGCAGCCCGGTTCGTAAGCACTGCGGTAGCGGGGTTGCGGCAGGCAGGCCAGTGTCAGTGCGCGTTTGCGCTGCTCATACCAGCGCTGCTGCAGCTGCCAGGGATCGGCATCCTGTTGATATAAGCGCTCGAAATGCGCAATGTCGGAAAGGTTTTTCATCATCAGAGAAAATAAAATTCTTGCGGATGGAGCAATCTCTCAAGGACATGGATTGGTAGAATCGGCCCGGATCCGGTGGAATCGTCGCTTTCGAGCTGGCTGCGGTAACACCTGACGGCTGCCCTTTTGCGTTCGATCACCGGTTGGTCCAGCGCCAGACGGCGCATGCGATGCCAGGGAATACGCGGATCGCCGGGACGCGCCCAATGCCACATCCAGATAGGCAGTTCAATCAGACGTGCCCCGCAATGCAAGGCGGCGGCGACTGCAGCACGGTAAGTGGCCTCATGGTCGGGGTGTCCGTCATAGCGCCAGGTGCTAAAAATAACGTCGTCAGGTTGCGCCAGGCGCGCTATGAGGGCGGCGAGCGGCCTTTGATACCGCTTTACATTCCCGTCCTGAATCCTGGCACGGACCACTTTAATGTCGTCTACACTCAGTCTCTGCAGGGCTTCAGTTGTCTCAGCAGGTCGCACCCACGCCAAGCGTTCGGGGGACCAGATGCGCGATCCCGGGTGACTTGCGGAGCCGTCGGTTACCGCGATCAACGTGATCTCGTAATCGCCGGCTGCCAGCATTTGCAACAAACCGCCGCACCCGAGTACCTCGTCATCCGGATGCGGCGCGATAATCAATACACGAACACCTTGCGGGACCAACTCCGACAACGAAATATTGCGTACCTGTTGCAGTCCAGCCCAGCGCTGCCAGTCGGCGTCGGGGGTGCCGCGACCTTCGATGCGGGGCGCCACGTTGCCTGGTTGCGTAAGTTTTTTGGTATTCAAAGCGGCCATGGCTGGATCTTTCCGGCGATGACCTTTCCCAATTGCGCCAGATCACGTTCTGCGTGGCTTTGACGCAAGAAAACGGGCAAATCTGCTGCCATGCGGGCAAACTGGGCGTCACGGCACAGCGGTCCTGCACCCAGCGCCCGGGTGGCTGCGGCAAGGACCGCTGTTGCCGCGGCTTCCACTGCCAGGCGCGCCCGCAACGCCGGCAACATGCCATCAATCTCGGGGCGCCGATCGATGGCCTCGGCTGACTCTCGCATTACGGCTGCAGCAGCTGTCAGCGCAACGTCGATGCTCCCCAGATGGAGCAGACGATATGGGTCCGCCGCAACTGTAGGTGGCAACTGGCGTAGCTGTTGGTGGAGCGCGGCAGCCAGCGCCGACGCAGCGCCAAACCAACAAGCTGCGATACCAGCGCCGCCATGCCAAAATCCAGGCCGCCGCAGATACGCATGCGGCAACCCGATTTGTACCGCTTTTGCATTCTTGAACAGCGTGTCCACGCTAGCGCTATCGGCCATACCGACGGCGTGCCAACCGTCCGATGTGATGGTCACTCCGGGTTGGTCCAGTTGCACCGCGGCCAGACAGGGTTCGCTTGCAATGTTCCAGCAACTGACCAGCGCGTGACTGATGTCCTTTGCGCCCGAACACCAGGCTTTCCTGCCACTCAGGCGCACTTCGGTTGATGTTGTGTCCGCGCGTAAAAGGACGCGTGCGTCCGGCGGCTCTGCACACCAGGTTCCCCACACGCTGTTCTCCGGTGTCGCAAAGCCGCCTATTTCATGCAAAATGGCAAGCGCGTCGGTGTGGCCTTCATAGAGTTTAAGCAGACTAAGATTGTGCGCTGCGACTGCGGCCAATATTCTCCAGCGCGCGATTGTGTCACCCTGCCCCGGCATCGGTAATTGATCCAGCCCAGCGGCGATCAGCGCCTTTAACATAGTAGTTACATCGACGCTGGGCATTGCGCCGAAAAAATGGTTGATATCGTCGGGACTGACGACTTTATTGGTCGATAACGTATTTTCAATTTTCTGATCCATGGCTTGATTCCTATCAAGTCGAATGCAATGAAATTGCGTGGTTGCCACCACTGTAGTTTTGGAAAATACGCTGCAATAAACTCCATCGCGCATCAAAATAATTTCGCCGATGAAGGTAATGCCAGTGACACAATTCTATCGACTGTTGTCGAAAATGGAATCAGGTAATTTCCCGTTTGCTCGTAGGAGATCAGGAAGGGATGCGTATCAGCGTTGATTGTCGCGGCCACACCTGTTTCAAGTGTGTTAGCGCGCTATCTACTAATAGCCGAAGGGAAAAATAATTTGATCAAGCCAGCCTGAAGCGGGCTGGCCTGTTGTGCGCTGTGTTGCGTTGCTTTACTTTACGTTGTGTATTGGCGAATCCGGTATTTAACGCTGGAGAGGTGCCAGATAGATGCCGCTTGAGAGACCTTGCTTAACGCTGCGAGTGATGTCATCTGCCAGTACCTCGTCCAGACCAGCTTCCAGACCATCCAGCGTTTGCACCGCAACCTGCTGCGGGCTTACCTTAGGAAAATCCAGACCATCAGTCATATCGGTATCCATGAAGCCGACGTGCAAACCCAATACCTGCGTACCGTGAGCGCGCACGTACGTACGCAAGCCGTTGGTGAAGCCCCACACAGCAGACTTCGACGCCGCATATAGTGACAATTCCGGCGCGTTAACCCAGCTTGCCACCGATAGGATGTTGATGATGGCACCACCGTGGTTGTTGGCCAAAACAGGAGTAAATGCCTGGCACATGCGGATCGGGCCCAGATAGTTTGCATCCATAATCTCACGCGCGGTGTCGATGGCGGCTGGATCGAGATAACTGACAAACCTGGCGATGCCGGCATTATTAATCAACAATGTGACATCGCCACATTGCGCAGCCGCCGCCGCGACCTCTTCTGCATTGGTCACATCGAGCTTGACGGCGATTACACCCGGCAGATTGATGCTGGCCGGACGCGCACGCCAGCGTAGACTTTGCTGGCACCACGCGCCAGCAATTCATGGACAAGGGCGAGTCCCAACCCACGATTGGCACCAGTGACAAAGGCAACTGAGTCTTTGATTTTCATGATCGGATTCCTGATGTTTCAGTTGAGGGGTAGGCAACGCGCCCACGAATTTTGGACATTGTTTGCAATTTGCTTGCGGCATGTTGTTACTGTACGATAGCAACTATCATAATGCAAGTTAATAGGTAGAATTTTCCCGTATGTTGGAATTTGACAAGAACTTGTAAGATTTGCCTGCTCTATGTCTGGCCCCCGAAGATAAAGCCTAAAGCGAAATCTAAAGCGAAGCGTTGGCGAGCGTAAATGCAGGGAACGAGAGAGCGAACGTTGAGGCTAACCGCAAATTGCTGGCTTCTCGGACGCCAAGGTCATTTGCTCCACCATCGAAACGGGTTCATTGAGCTTCAGAGTCAGACATTTAGCGGCACCGCCCGCTTTGAGAAACTCCGTGAGCGGCGTTTGATGCACCGTGTAGCCTCGCTGCACAAGCGATGAAACCAGCGCTTTTGAAGCACGGTTAAGGAAAATATGCGCACCGCAATTGACGCTATTGCAGGCAAAATCCAACGCGTCTTCTGCGCTGACGATGACGCGTCGATGGGCTGGTACACGGTCCGCAATGACCGCTTGCGAAGCGGCATCGAAAGCGTCAGGAAAATACATCACCTCGCCGCCCTCAAGTGGACAAAAGCACGTATCAAGATGATAAAACCGAGGGTCGACCAAACGCAATGGCTGCACTTCTACTTCGAGCATCCGTGCCAACGGTTCCGCGCAGGCCAGATCAGAGCGATGGCCGTGACCGAACCACATCAAGTCATCATGCCGATCCAGTAAAGCATCACCGGCTCCCTCAAATGGCAAATCCGGTGCCAGTTTCAATACTTCAAATCCGTGTGCGGTAAACCACTGTTCAAAATGGATTTCTTCGGCCTGACGTTCGACATGGCGAAATCTGGATAACACTACTTTGTTGCCGCGCACTACGCCACCATTGGCGGTAAATACCAAATCCGGCACGCCAACCTTAGCATTAATGCGCTGAACGTTGGCAATAGATGAGATTTCGCTGACCAGCACATTCCATTGTTGCTGAGCAATAGTGTGATCTGCATGCGCAACATTGCCAGCCATCCATGGATTAATGACATAGGAAACCTCAAAGTGGTCTGGCGCACACATGAGATATGTGGATTTTTTGATGCTGAAAGACGGCACAAAATTGTCCTTGGTCACTTCGCTGTTTCCCATATTGGCTTGCGCGAATTGATGCATGGCCCCTAAGGAATAGTTCATGCATAACTCCTTTCCGCTGGCGAGGCGAGTGTCGGTATTGCTGCGAACGCTTGCCGAATGATGTTCAATCCGGTATCAATTTCGCTTGCGCTGATCGTCAGCGGCGGCGCAAATCGCACCACTGTTTCGTGCGTATCTTTGGACAGCATGCCCAGTTCCAGTAATATTTCACAAAATGCGCGGGCCGAAATAATCGCAGGATCAAGTTCTACGCCAATCAGCAAGCCTTTACCACGCACAGCGCGAATTGCGGGATGCGACATTGCGCGCAAGCCACTTTGCAAACGATGTCCCATCCGGTCTGCCGCTGCGGCTAAGTGGTCATCGCGTAACAGCGACAGCGCGGCATGGCCGACGGCGGCGGCTAAAGGATTGCCGCCGAAAGTGCTGCCGTGGTCGCCGGGGGTAAATACGTTCATGACGTCTTCTCGGGCTAAAAATGCGGAGACTGGCAACAATCCCCCGCCTAACGCTTTACCCAAAATCAGACCATCCGGCACGACATTTTCATGGTCGCAAGCCAACAGCCTTCCCGTCCGACCCAGGCCAGTTTGCACCTCATCACAGATCAACAGGACGTTATGCCGTGTGCAAATTTCCCTACACGCAGCAAGATAGCCATCCGGCGGCACAATAATGCCCCCCTCCCCCTGAATGGGTTCGACCAAAAAAGCAGCTGTGCGGGGTGTGATCGCTGCCTCCAGCGCGGCTGCATCGCCAAAAGGTATCGAAACAAAGCCGGAGGCGAACGGACCGAAACCGTCGCGATATTGCTGCTCGGAGGAGAAACCGATGATGGTGGTGGTCCGACCCCCGAAGTTACCCTTGCAGACGATAATCTCGGCGCTGTTATCAGCAATTCCTTTGACCTTGTGGCCCCACTTGCGTGCAGCCTTGAGGGCGGTCTCGACCGCTTCTGCGCCACTGTTCATCGGCAATGCTTTAGGTTGTCCGGTCATTTCACAAAGAAGCTGTAAAAAAGCGCCGAGCTGATCGGTATAAAACGCACGGGAAGTCACGGCCAGTCGGTTTGCCTGACGGGTCAACGCTGCCACTAAAATGGGATTGCTGTGACCGAAGCTGACCGCAGAGTAGGCGGACATCATGTCAAGGTAATGTTTGCCGGTGTCATCCACCAGCCAGACCCCGCGCCCGCTGCTAAGGACGACAGGCAAAGGGGCATAATTGTGCGCGCAATAGCGATTTTCTAATGCGATGGCAGGATTTTTCATGGTGTTCTCCGGTCACTGTTTATAAATACATGATAAACACAACCGACAAAAATAAATGTGCATAATGAAGCATGGTTCTACACTTAAACGCACGATTCTTGCATGAATGAGGATAGTAATGGAAAATTTGGATAGATATGACCGGATTTTATTACGTGCATTGCAGGCCAATGGACGGGCCTCAAATGTTGAGCTCTCGGATCAGGTAAATCTATCGGCACCGCAATGCTATCGGCGCGTCCAGCGATTAGAGAAAGAGGGCATTATTCGCGGCTACGCGGCGCAAGTGGAACCGGCTGTAATCGGATTGGGGGTGACAGCTTTTGTCAGCCTGAACATCGCCCGTGAGCAATTCAAACAGGTCCGTAAGGTTGAAAAAGCAATTCGCGCATTTCCGGAAATTCTGGAGTGCTATACCATCTCCGGCGATTTTGATTACTTGCTCAAAGTGGTGGCGAGTGATCTCAAGTCATTGTCCGGATTTTTGACCGACCGCTTGATGCAGGTGCCGGGCGTTGCCGGGGTTAAATCGATGGTTTGCCTGGAGGAAATTAAGCCGCCCAGCCCGTTACCGGTTTGACACAATTCCATCTCAAAACCCGGTTGAATATTCGGGTTCGATTTCGACTATCAGTCGGGTCGAAATACCAACTCGCTTCGCTCATACATGTATTCCGACAAATCCCGACCGACAGCCAAAATAGTCGGCAACGCCTATGCCGGGGAAGGTCAACTTCCTGTTCAACTGCCACAGCCTTTCGGGTTGTTACCGATGGGTTATTACCGGTTGATAGCTTGAATCCGTGCAGTTTACACACAAAACATGTGCTCACGAACTACTTTGTTTTACGCTGTCGGTTCGCTAAAGTAGCGCTTCCAGCTCAGCAACAAGATTGGCCTGAGCGGACGACTGTTTTGTCGTGAGATGCATCAACCTGATTATTGCCATCATCCTGGAAAGCACATCATGCCCATATTGACCGTACTTTTATCAACCGCTCCGAACCCTGCCACCTCGGCCAATGTTGCGCAGGCGCTTTCGCAATTAACCGCCGAAATTTTGCATAAGAAACCGGCGCTTACTTCCATCGCCATCTCACATATTGATCCGGCTCATTGGTTCGTCGGCGGTGAAAGCTTGTCGATCCAGCAAAAAGTTAGCTTCTTTTTAGATATTCGGGTGACCGATGAGACCAATACCGCAGACGAAAAAGCCGCTTACATCGCCGCAGTGTTTAAATCAATGGGAAACCTGCTGGGCGAACTCCATCATGAAAGTTATGTGCACGTGCACGACGCACGCGCAGCGGCGTATGGTTATGGCGGGGTGACACAGCAACAGCGTGCGGTGATGGCGAGGTTATAGCAAAGCAGCGATATACCATGGAAACAAAAGACCGCAGAATCGTTTCGGTTTGCGGTCGTTTTTATGGTCGTTTTGCCTTCATCCTCATTCCATCAGCTTTTTCATCTCAGCGTAAAGATCGGCTTTGCCCTCGAACCCAATTCCCGGCAGTTCCGGCATGGTGATATAGCCGCCTTCGACTTTAACGCCATCCGGAAAACCGCCAAAAGGCTGAAACAGATCGGGATAGGACTCGTTGCCGCCCAAACCCAACCCTGCGGCAATGTTGAGCGACATCTGATGTCCACCATGCGGGATACAGCGTTTGGATGACCAACCGTGTTCATGCAGCATATCCAATGTCCTCAGATACTCAACCAGTCCGTAACTCAGCGCACAATCGAATTGCAGCCAGTCACGATCTGCGCGCATGCCGCCGTAGCGGATCAGGTTACGTGCATCCTGCATCGAAAACAAATTTTCGCCGGTTGCCATCGGATTCTTATAGTAGTTGCGCAGCGTCGCTTGCAGTTCGAAGTCGAGCGGATCGCCTGCTTCTTCATACCAAAAAAGATCGTATTGAGACAGCGCTTTGGCGTAGGCGACGGCTGTATCAAGATCAAAGCGACCATTGGCATCGACCGCCAATTTTTGTCCATCCTGTAATACGCTCATGATCGAATCGATGCGACGCAAATCTTCGTCCAGCGATGCCCCGCCGATCTTCTTTTTAACGACGGTATAACCACGGTCAATATAACTGCGCATTTCGTCTTTGAGTTTGTCGTGACTCTGACCCGGATAATAATAGCCGCCCGCTGCATAAACAAAAATATTTTTATCAGGGGTGCCGTTACCGTAACGCTCCGCCAGCAGCTGAAACAACGGCTTGCCCTCAATTTTAGCCACCACGTCCCAGACCGCCATATCGATGGTACCGATTGCCACCGACCGCTCACCATGGCCGCCCGGTTTTTCGTTGGTGAACATGCAGTTCCAGATCTTGTGCGGATCAAAATTATTGCCACTCTCTGCGATCAGACTCTCCGGTGCAGCCTCAAGAAGACGCGGTATGAAGCGCTCACGCATGAGCTTGCCCTGACCGTAGCGGCCGTTAGAATTGAAGCCATAGCCGATCACCGGCTTTCCATCACGGATGACATCGGTCACCACCGCGACCAGACTTAACGTCATCTTGCTAAAGTCGATATAGGCATTGCGAATAGGGGAACTGATGGCGATGGTTTTTTCGCGGATTTCAACAATTTTCATGGTCTGCATTTCCTGATGGGCATTCGTTATTTAGCTGTCCGCAGCTGGCCGCTCTTGCGCCGCCGCTGTCATTGGCTTAAGTATCAAGCGATCCCAGCATACCAAGGACCAGGTAGCCTATAATTCACTTACATTAACACCACTATTCACCTTAGGTGAACAATGAAAATAGATGCCTCGTCGGAATTAGTCTTCTTCGTATTGCTGGCTAAACACGCCAACCTTTCCGCAACAGCGCGTGAACTCGACATCACACCGCCAGCCGTAACCAAACGCCTGGCGTTATTGGAGCTACGTCTGGGCGTGCGGCTGGTGAATCGCACCACGCGTCGGGTTAGCCTCACCAGCGAAGGAGAGATTTATCTTTCACATGCGACCCGGATTCTTGCCGAAATCCGCGAAATGGACGATCTGGTCGCCAGCAACCGCGCGGCACCTCGCGGATTACTGCGCGTGAATGCAACACTGGGATTCGGGCGCACCACTGTCGCGCCGTTGATGTCTGAGTTTGCACAACGTTATCCTGAGGTAGAAATTCAACTACAGCTGACAGACCGGCCTATTGATCTGGTCGATCAAGGTTTTGATCTGGCAATTCGCTTTGGCGCGTTACCCGATACCCGGCTTAGCGCACGCCGCATCATGTCGAATCAGCGCTTTTTGTGTGCGGCGCCGAGTTACCTGCGACAACACGGCGAGCCCCAGACCTTGGCCGATTTGTCAAAACACCGCTGCATTATTCATCGTCAGAACGATGACGCTTACGGTATCTGGCGCTTCACCCGAAATCGTAAAACCGAAGTGGTGAAGGTGCACGGGGCGCTCTCCAGCAACGACGGCGATATTGTGCTCGGATGGGCGCTTGACGGTCATGGTATTTTGATCCGGTCGGAGTGGGATCTGGCCAAATATCTTGAGAGCGGCCGACTTCAGCTGGTGCTGCCGGGGTTCACGTTACCCCCGGCGGACCTGTTTGCTTATTACCCGAGCCGCCATAATCTGTCAGCGCGGGTCAGAACGTTTATCGATTTTCTGGTGGTAAAAATCGGGCAATCGTAGATGGATAAAAGAGCGCTTCTCGCCGGGTGCTCAACCTGAGCAGCCTGATCAGCCCCAGCGTGGGGTCCGATACCACTCACTGGCAAAAGCAACAAAAGCCCGCACCTTTGGCGACATGTGGCGATTTTGTGGATATAGGACATACAACTCCCGCGGTCTCAAAGCAAATGTAGGCAATACCCGTACCAAAGCACCGCGCTGCAAATCTTCATGCACAATAAAAGACGCCGTAGCCGCGATACCTAAGCCAGCCAGCGCCGCCGACCGAAGTGCAATGCCGGTATTGGCTTGCAAATTTCCACGGACCACGACCGGATGCAAGGTTCCATCCGCGGCAGTAAAAATATAATCGTTTGGCTTCGAGGCCAGAGAATACGTCAGGCAATTATGTTCCTTCAAATCCCTCGGTTGTTGCGGGAGTCCATGTTGTCGTAAATAGTCTGGAGACGCTACCAGCAAGAGTTCGCTCTTTGCCAGACGTTTGGCGATGTAGGTAGAGTCATCCAGAGCATGCGCCAGACGCAGCGCAACATCGAAGCCCTCTTCAATCAGATCAACGTAACGGTCGTTGCACACCAGATCAACCCGTAACTCGGGGTTCTCTAAAATAAAGGCTGGTAACCAGCTTAACAGTTCCATGGTGCCAAAGGCTTGCGGCGCGTTGATCCGCAGAACACCGGAGGGACGCGCCTGATGGGACGCGATCGCCTGGGCCGCATCATCCACCTGATCGAGTATTTGTTTGCAGCGTTCGTAATACGCCTGCCCTGCCTCGGTAAGCGCGAAGCGACGCGTGGTGCGATTAAGCAATTGCGCGCTTAACAGGATTTCAAGCTGACGTATTTGCCGCGAAACGATCGTATGCGACTGGTTCAGCTCGGCCGCCGCTGCGGTGAAACTGCCAAACTCCACCACCCGCCGAAATGCGCGCATCGCTGCCAATTGATCCATGAGGCCTTGCTCCAAATCATTAAAATGTGACGTTATCAGACGCACCTGAACTGCTACTTCGGAAGACCATTATCGTACTGGCGCCGAGCACCGCGAATCTCCGTTTGATTACCGCCGGCCCAGTCGGCCAACACCTGCAGCGGTGTGCAAAGAGAATAGCCGAGCGGCGTCAGCGCATATTCGACCTGCGGCGGGGTGCTGGGAATCACTGTGCGCGAGATCAGACCATCGCGCTCCAGATGGCGCAACGTTACCGTTAACATGCGCTGCGAGATGTTATCAACCTGTCGTTTCAGGGCATTGAAGCGCGTCGGTTTTTTTTCCAGTGTGATCACCACCAGCACGCTCCAGGCGTCACCGATTCGATCCAGGACATCGCGAATCGGACAGGGGTGGTCTTCGCGCGCAGCGGGGCGCCCTTTGCCGCGTGGAATTGCTTGATCCAAGCCCTCAAAGGGCGATACTGCAGTTACGTCCATGTTCCTATCTCCCATTAAAGTGCCTTCTTGCGTTGCAGTTTCAATTAATTATACTGGTTACTTTTAATAACCACCTGGGATACGTATTGACCAACGTCAATCCGACTCCCATAACGAAAGGAAATCCATCATGAAGATTGCTATCATTGGCGTCACCGGCCGCGTCGGTTCACGCGTTGCCACCGAAGCGTTGCGGCGCGGACACACTGTGACGGGTATTGTGCGGTCGGTGGAAAAAATTAATACCATTGCAGGAGTTGCAGTTGTGCGAGGCGATGCCACCAAACCGGAACAACTTGCAAAACTGATCAAAGGGCACGATGCGGTTGTCAGCGCGGCTAATTTTCGCGTATTAACAGCGGCGCCTCTGGTGCAAGCGTTAAAGGAAGCGGGTCTTAAGCGCCTGATCGTAGTCGGCGGGGCTGCCAGTTTAGAAATCGCACTGGGCCTGATCTTGCTCGATAGCCCGGATTTTCCTGCAGAATACCGTGGAGAAGCCGTTCCGGGGACCCAGTTTCTGGCAGACCTCCGTGCAGAAACGACGCTTGAATGGACCTTTTTATCCCCATCCGCGCTGTTTGCGCCGGGCGAACGTACCGGCCAATTTCGCCTCGGTCACGACCAGTTACTCAGTGATGAAAAAGGCCTCAGCCATATTTCCATGGAAGACTACGCAATAGCGCTGGTGGACGAATTAGAGCATCCGCAACATATGCGTGAGCGCTTTACGGTCGGATACTGAAGCAGAGGAAAGGGATGTCGCTGTTGGAATAGCCTTCCATCGAAACAGGCCTGAATAGCCCGTAAAATTGCGCATAAAATCATGCTTCATATCAATGGTGACCACCGGTGATATTTCTTTTTTTTGGCATAACTTTCACGTGGTAACGTTATAGGCCTGTTTTTGCTTTGTTGAACCGCTGTAAGGCGGGCTTTATTCCTTTTTTTATTCCTTTTCTTGATCTGAAACCATGTGCCAGTTACTTGGAATGAATTGCAATGTTCCCACCGACATTGTATTTAGTTTTACCGGATTTTCGACCCGTGGCGGTCAGACCGACCATCATAGCGATGGCTGGGGAATTGCTTTTTTTGAAGGCAATGGCGTTCGCCATTTTGTTGATTACCAGGCCGCCGTTGCCTCCCCGGTGGCGGATTTAATCCGTCGCTGTCCGATTAAATCAAAAAACGTTATCGCGCATATTCGCAAGGCCACCCAGGGGCAAGTTGCGCTGGAAAACTGTCATCCGTTCGTGCGTGAACTTTGGGGCCGCTACTGGGTGTTCGCCCACAATGGTGATCTTAAAGCGTTTGCGCCCCAACTAAACGGTGCGTTTCGGCCAGTCGGCAATACCGATAGCGAATTGGCGTTTTGCTATATTTTGCAGGAGTTGAGATTACGTTTCGGCGAAAATTTGCCCTCCACCGCGCAATTAACGACGGCGTTGCAGGAGCTGACCACAGAGATTGCCGAGCACGGCACATTTAACATGATGCTGTCGGACGGGTCAGCCCTATTTGCCCATTGCTCCACCAATTTGTATTACATCATCCGGCAGTTTCCGTTTGCCGAAGCGAAGCTATCGGATGAAGACGTCACCGTGGATTTTTCTCAGGTGACCACGCCAAAAGATCGGGTCGCCGTGATCGTGACTTCTCCGTTGACGACGAATGAAGTTTGGATACAGTTTGGCGGAGGGGAATTGAAGGTCTTTGTCGACGGCGAAGTACAGATATAACTTTGTTTACGACATTTATGGGATTTAGGCGATTTAGGCGTAGTTGGTTTGATTTTAAATACCAAAGCGCGACATTGAACGATCAAACGCGATCAAACGCGATCAAACGTTCAAGAGAAAGTGGCGACATTGCGCCACTTTCCCTCGGCCGATGATTTATGCGTCTGCGTAATCAATGGTAAGCGGCGCGTGATCCGAAAACCGCTCGTCCTTATAAATCGCCACAGCGTGGGCTTTTGCGGCAATTCCTGGCGTCGAAATATGATAATCGATACGCCATCCAACGTTCTTGGCCCAAGCCTGACCGCGATTGCTCCACCAAGTGTATTGCTCAGCCCGGGAGTCGACGGTGCGAAACACGTCGACCAGGGCAACTTCTTCAAATAAATGGGTTAACCATGCGCGTTCTTCCGGCAAAAATCCGGAATTCTTCTTATTGCCTTTGAAGTTTTTTAAATCGATTTCATTGTGGGCAATATTCCAGTCGCCACAGATCACCACTTCCCGGCCACTCGCCTTGAGTTCTTGCAGATGCGGCAGAAAGCTTTCCATAAAGCGAAATTTTGCCAGTTGGCGTTCTTCCCCGGATGAGCCCGATGGACAATACAGTGAAATCACAGTCAGGTCGCCAAAGTCACACTCGACATAACGGCCTTCGGCATCAAACTCTGGGTTGCCAAATCCGATCCGGACTGCATTCGGCGGTCGTTTGCTGTACAGTCCGACGCCTGAATAACCTTTCTTTTCTGCGTAATGAAAATGCCCAACGTATCCTTCTGGGGCGAGCATCTCTGGCGACATGTCAGCGGCTTGGGCCTTCAATTCCTGCACGCAAATAAAGTCGGCAGATTGCTTGCTCATCCATTCAAAAAAACCTTTTTTAGTGGCGGAGCGGATTCCGTTGAGATTGGCAGAAATAATTCTAGGCATGGATAGGTCGACAATAAAGAAGGTAAGCAAGTACGTCTGAAGGGGATACGCAAGGACAAATGCGACAACAAACACCAATTATCGATTGCGCTCCGGAGGCGTTAGGATAACCTATCCGGCCTGGAGATCAAATGACGGCATGCGGTAAAGGGCTTATCAAAGCAATCCACCATTGCCCTCAGCTTTTCTTCCCTGCCACCCTATTCAAGTGGACAAGTGTAAGCCTATGGCATTTAGCTTAGCTCAACCGGCACATAGCAGAGTTGACATTAAGAAAAGCATCTTCATTGGTTTTGTGACCGCTGTTGCTGGTCGCCCCGAGGCCTTGATCGAAGTTGCCAGATTACGCAGCGAGCATCCGCAGGCTACCCATGTTTGCTGGGCACTGCTAGCGGGGGGCCACTCCGGCGCATCGGACGATGGCGAACCGGGAGGTACGGCCGGACTGCCGATGCTGAATGTCTTGCGTCATCAGGATCTTGAGCAGGTTCTTGCCATAGTGGTCCGCTACTATGGCGGCATCCGGCTAGGCGCGGGCGGGCTAGTGCGTGCTTACACTGACGCAGTGGCTCAAGCCTTATTAAGTGCAGAAAAAATCGAATTAGTGGTCACCACTACATTGTGCGCGGTTGTACCGTACGCTTTGGAAGGGCCTTTGCGTCGCTTGCTTCAGCAAAGCAACGCGGTATTAGGCGAGGTAACGCATGACGACGTCGTGAGCGTATGCTTTTCATTGCCGCTTGCGGCCGCCCACGGTTTACAGCGAGAGGCAAATGAGATCTGTCATGGCGCTTTGCAATGGCGCGATCAGAGCATCTTATGACAGTCAGACGCTCGCATCGGATGCACTTTCACTGCTGCGGTTTGACAGCACCGCTGCAAAAAAACGAACACATACCTGTTCGGTCATTGCGGCGGCACAGAGCATCAAAACCGTGTCGACTAATGTCGGCCAATGACTCTTAGCTGGCCAGCTGGGTAGATAAAGCCGCCCGATCGGATTTCACAAAACGGCTGACTGCAGGTACCTGAGGACGCAAGTTGATTAAGCTTCGGCCCTGATCTGCTTCAAGCACCATGCGACTGCCAGCAGCCACATTGAGATGGTCGCCCGGATTGAGCCAGTAATCGTCACTTTGACCAGAAATGGTGACCCAGACGCGACCGCAGGTAACTTGCAGTGTTCCGGCCCGCTCTGCGTGCAGGGACAACACTTGCCCCGCGCTCAGCGCCAATGGCTCTCTCATGTCTTTAGTGAATAAATTTCTCATCATGCTTCTCCGATAAACTGCTGGTATAGTGCTAAAACCACACCAGATGATCTCTTTTGGTTGCGTCTCACCATATAGGAATGCAAAGAGAAGGCTGGTCCGGTAAAGATATTTTAGTCAACTCCAGTGGAAGAACAAAGCGAGTAATTGAGCGCGTTCTTGCTAATTTTATTCACATAGACATAGCCGACATCATGGCCGACCTCCGCAAACTGCCTGCCCTCTCAGCCTTACGCGCATTCGAGGCGGCGGCGCGTTACGACAGTTTTTCCCGCGCCGCGGAAGAAATTCATCTGACACCCGGCGCGATCAGCCATCAGGTGCGTGCACTCGAAGAAGAATTGGGGCTGGCGTTGTTCACGCGTCACGGCAAGCGCATTACGATCACGGAACAAGGCCAGCGCTTTGCCACCACGATACGCAAAGCTCTGACTGAAATTGCATCCGCGGCGGAGGCCTTAAAAATCGATGCCCAACAAAAACGGCTGACGATTTCAGCGCTACCTTCGTTTGCGGCACGATGGCTGGCGCCGCGTTTATGGAAGTTTATTGATTTGCATCCTGATACGGAGGTCATCCTCCAGTCAGCGAGTCAGCTTCAGGACCTTGCGCGGGATCAGATTGATGTAGGCATCCGCTTTGGCGTGGGGAATTATCCCGGTATGTTGGTAGAAAAGTTGATGGATGACTATTATTATCCGGTCGTCAGCCCCCGCTATCGGAACGGTCGTTTGCCGACCACACCGGATGCATTAGCCGAATGCACGCTGTTACGTATGGATTCGGGGGAATCCTGGCAACCGTGGTTTGACGCTGCTGGCGTTACGCTGCCCGAACCAAGTCGCGGCTTGCGCATTGAAGATGCGTCGATGTTATTGCGTTCAGCTTCGGATGGTCTCGGCATTGCGTTGACCCGGCATGCGATTGCGCTGCAAGAGATCGCTTCAGGTGATCTGATTCGACTGTTTGATATTGTCGTGCTATGCCCAAATGCGTATTATTTTGCCTGCGTACCGGAAGCCATGCATAAGCCGCAAGTTCAGGCTTTTCACGGCTGGCTGAAGCAAGAAATAGCGGAATTCAAAGCACAAAGCAGCTGGCCCGGATAACCGGAACAACTGCTTTTAAGGCCGTTCGCATTACAACTTTATACGCTGGCGACCTTGCCATCTTCGGGAGTTGCCTCTGCGATGTCAGCCTTTAAGCCCCTGGCAATGACAGCTTCCCATCAGCATCAAAGCACCATTTTCACCATCGGATGCGTCGATAAAGCACTGTACAAGTTATCCAGCTGCTCGCGGCTGGTAGCCAGCACGGTGACTGTCAGGCCGGTATAGTTACCTTTGGCCGATGGCCGCACTTCCAACTTGTCGATATGGAAAGTTGGATCGTGCTGCACCACGACGCCGACGATCGTTTCGGCGAACGCATCGTGGGTTGGTCCCATGATCTTGATAGGAAAATCGCTCGGATAGACGATCAGGCTGTCTTCCGGGGAAATGGTTGGCATAGTCATAATGGTTGCTCTCTAGTAATCGGATGACTTGCACAAACACATGTCATCCGGGACAAACCAGGCCATTAAGTCTACCTTAATCGATCAAGGCCGCTTTCGCTCCTTGATAAGCCTGATATAACTGCTTGTAGATGGGGCCGGGTTGGCCATTTCCAATAGTTTTGCCATCGACTACAGTGACGGGCAAAATTTCTTTGGTTGCCGATGACAGCAGCACTTCATCGGCCTCGAATACTTCCGCGCGGGCAATTTTGCGCGCAATAAACTGCAAATCATTCGCAGCACACAACTCTTCGATCAGACCGTACCGGATACCTTCCAGAATAAGATTATTCTTTGGGGGTGCCATCAAGACCTTGTCTTTGACGATCCAGACATTGGAAGACGATGCTTCGGTCAGAAATCCATCACGGAATTGGATCGCTTCCACGACCCCATGTTCGGCCGCATTTTGCGCGGCAAGAACATTGCCCAACAATGAAATCGACTTGATCTCACAATGCAGCCAACGTTGGTCTTCCATAGTTACACATGATACGCCTTTGGCGCGTACCGCATCGCTCGGCAGCACCAAAGGATTGGTCATAATGAACACCGTAGGCGTTAGCGCCCCTTTGGGAAATGCATGCGCTCGTTTGGCAACGCCACGGGTCACGTGAATGTAGACCATCTGATCGTCTTGTGCGTAGGGCGCAACAACCTTATTGATCAATGACATCCATTCTTCGACGTTATGCGGATTTGGAATATCTATCGCAGCGAGGCTACGAAATAACCGAGCCATATGATGTTGCGCACGAAATGCTTTACCGGCATAGATAGGAATGACCTCGTACACACCGTCACCAAAGATAAAGCCGCGGTCGAGCACGGGGATACGCGCTTCCGACAGGGGCGTCATAACGCCGTTGAGGTAGACGATGGAATCTTGCATGATGGTTTTCTTAAAAGGGAGAAAGATTTTATTTTGGCACAGGTGGCGGTACGAGGGTATGCAAAAAAAGTATGCGTTTAGGGCTTATTGAGGGATATTTGAACCTCCCGACAAGAGCAGACATTACCTCTTGGCAAGCCTCAAATGTTTGATTGCGGAACCTGAAAGCGAAATATCATCGTTAAATTGACGCTCAAAAATTCGCGTAAAAATCAAAACGCCCCGTCAACTTCCATTGACGGGGGCGCAATTGACCAGCGATAAAACTAACTGGAAATTCTCTTAGCCTTACAGCTTCTTAAAGAATAAGCGAATCGAATCCCAGATCCGACCAAAAATACTGGCCTGATTCACTTCTTCCAACGCCAGCACATCCAATTGCGTCAACGCTTTATCGCCCACCATAATTTTCAACGTACCGACTTTGTTGCCCAAGCCGATTGGCGCAATCAAAGGATCTGTCCGTTCCAGCACTGGCTTGATTTTTTCAGCAACGCCTTTTGGCACGGTCACAAATATGTCGTGGTCAAATCCAACTTTGATTTCGCTTTTTGCGCCCTTCCACACCTGCGGCGTAGCGACTGCCTGGCCCTTGGCGTATAACTTGACAGTGTCAAAGTTCTGGAAGCCCCAGTTCAACAACTTTTGAGCTTCCTGCGTGCGGGTCTGATCCGAATTGGTTCCGACCACGACTGCCAGCAGACGGCGTTCGCCGGTTCCATTAGGACGCTTAGCAGAAGCAATGATCGAATACCCGGCGCTATTGGTATGGCCGGTCTTCATGCCGTCAACAGACGGATCGGACCATAGCAAGCGGTTGCGGTTGGGTTGTTTGATCTTGTTGTAGGTGAAGGTTTTGGTGGAATCGATTTTATAAAACTCTGGGAAATCAGTGATCACGTGTGAGGCAAGCACTGCCAAATCACGTGACGTCGTGTAGGTATCAGCACTCGGCAACCCGTGTGGGTTGCCAAAATGGGTGGATTTCATCCCCATGCGTTGTGCTTCGCGATTCATTTGCACGACAAACGCATCTTCAGTACCGGACACGGCTTCCGCCAATGCCACAGCGGCATCATTGCCCGAAACAACCATCAAGCCATATAGCAGGTCATTAATTGAAACCGGCGTCGCTGGATCGATAAACATTTTTGAGCTGCTAGGATCCACTTTCCATGCATGGACCGAGACGGTCACCATCTGATCCAACGTCAGTTTTTTGTCCTTCAGCGCATCAAATACGACATATGCCGTCATGATCTTGGCTAACGATGCCGGCTCGACACGCAAATCTGCATCTTGTGAGGCGACGATCTGGTTGCTGGTAGTGTCCAGCAACAGCCAGGACTTGGCAGCGACAGAAGGTGACGGCAAGGTCTGAGCGAAAGCTACCGAAGCGGACAAGAGTGTTGCAGCTAACGCTGCGAATATTTTTTTCATAGAGGCAAAGTGAAGGGAGTCGGTTAAGTCGGTATTAAGGACGTTGGCACGACAGACCGCAAAAACGGTCATCGCACGGATGAGTAAGGAGCAGAACCAAGAAGTAAAGCGCGCTAAACCAAGGAACTACGAAAAACAATTAACCCGAATTATAGCCTCCTCAGTTGCACAAGATAAAGCCGCTGCCATTTCGCGGCAGGCGTCAACGAAAGTTATTGGATCACGCACCGCCGGCACGACTACTCTTATGCTTGTTTTCAGGGTGGATAGCTACCCAAATTAGCGATGCCACATTTCGACCATCAAGTTCTTGATATGTTGCAATCTACGATGAAAAAAATGATCCGCACCGGGAATGACGATAACCGGTATGTCTTGCGGACGCGCCCATTCAAACACTGCGCTTAACGGAATTGTTTCATCGAGTTCGCCATGGATCAAAATACTGTTAGCTGGCACGGTTGGCATTGGCCATTTCCCGGCCGCTGCTCCGACCAATACCAGGCGTTCTGCCGGGGCGCCGGCCGCCGGAGCGCCGACCGCCGACGCATCAGCAATTAAGCGCTGCTGCAATTGCGATTGCACAAAGGTGCCGAATGAAAACCCGCCCAGAGCCAGCGGCAATGCAGGATATGTTTGGCGCATGTGCACCAGCAACGCTGCCATATCATCCGTTTCGCCATGCCCCTCGTCATACACGCCCGCGGATTGTCCGACGCCGCGAAAATTCATCCGTACCGCAACATATCCAAGTGCCAAAAACCCGCGTGCCAGGGTATGGGCAACCTTGTTGTCCATGGTGCCGCCGAAAAGGGGATGAGGATGCGCGACCAAAGCCAGACCTCTTGGCGTGGGAAATAGCTCTGCGTCAGGAAGGTCCAAGGCGCATTCTAGCGCTCCGGCCGGGCCAGAGATGGAAAAAGGAGTGGTCTGTGCGTTCATGTCTTCAATCTTGAATAACACCGGAGAAGCCGGTCGCAAGCCGAAATAAGCGCCTGACGGTTAAAGGGCTGTTCGCAGCGCCGGATGCCGGTTGATGGGGATTAGGAGTATTTTCTGAATTAAATTTTTAGACGTTCAACAATTTTTCCACCGACAATATGGACGTCGATAATTTCATCGATGTCTTCGGTGTCGACGTAGGTATACCACACGCCTTCAGGATAAATAACCAGCGCCGGCCCCTCTTCGCAGCGCTCAAGACAACCAGCCTTATTAATTCTGACCTTGCCATCGCCCGCAAGACCCAGCGCTTTGATGCGACGCTTGGCGTGCTCCTGAGCGGCCTGGGCGCCGTTATTGGCACAACAGACGCGGTCACCGGGCGCTCGTTGATTAAGGCAAAAAAAGACGTGATGCGCATAAAAAGGCTGTGCCGGGGCAATCTCGGCATTGGCATGGGCATCGGCGTCGACTTGAATCTCGCTTGGGTTATCGGTCATAGCTGGACATATCTAAAAAATAAGTAATTAACGGAATCATACACCGGAGTCATTTCGTTTCGCACGGTGCATAGGATGGCATAAAAACCAAAGCGTAAAAAACGGCCATAACAGCGCCAAAAATTGCGCCGCGCCGTTGAAATTCAAAAATTTCCCGAGCGACCAAGTTTGCAAGGTTTCGACAAAATAGGGGTTATCCGGAATCACATTGACAACCACCAGACTAATGATCAACGCCAACGCAGCGACCCAGCGTTGAAGGCGCTGCGGCGTGAAACTCAGTGCCACCAATATTACGGCCCCAACTAATAGCCCGGTTAATGCGCCGGGGGTGAGCCAAACCAGCACATTTTCCGGGGTAAATAATAACGCGGATGCAAAGGCCTTAACCGAAAGAGTCACCCATATCAAAAAGAGCGTCAGCGCTACCTTCGGAGCTCCTTTGCGCAACAGTATCAACAGCATCAAACCCGCAGCGATCAGACCACAAGCGGTGATAATCGATTCCGTCATCCAATATTGCTCGGCTGATAGCTGTACATCATTGGTCATCCAGGCCGCCAGATCAATTGGCTGCTCAAACCAGTCCGACAACCAGCTCGACAGCATTGACGTGACTTGTCCGAAGCCGAACAAATGATTCAATGGTGCGAGTTGTGCCACCGGCCACAACGCCACCATCACCATCCCGTGGCTGGCTTCACGGTTAAACCATCGCTCCCGCAGCAACAGCAATTTGCTTTCCGGACCAAACCGGTAGCGAAATATAGCGCCCAGTATGCTGCCCAACATGGCGCCGATACTGTTGGTTAGCAGGTCGAGATTGGATGAAACTCGGGTGGGAAGATAAGTTTGTACCGCTTCCATGACGCCGGAAAACAAGATACCCGCCACGGTCACCAGAATCACCGTCCAGACCAGAGAAATCTTGCGTGGGAGTACCAGCACGGTCAACAGACCAAGCGGCATATAGCCGAGGACATTGGTCCACACGTCGAATACGGTCCAGTAATGCGGCAACGGTGCCGACAAAAAAGCCCAGGGCGTCAAGCCGACGTCGCGCCAACCGCTGAACGGATACCAACTGGCGTAAATGATCAGCAGCAGGTATATCAATAAGCTGACACGCGCAAACGATGACGATTGAGATGACGAGCGGCGTTCTATAATAAGTGACGAACCAGTCATTGCGACTCTGTCCTCATTGCTTAAAAGTAAATGACAACGGCAACATTTTATCCATCCTGTGTATGTTGTGTGGGCGCTTGGCGAACTGGGCAATCCAGTTTCGCCTAAATTGTGGCGTTCGTTAATATTCCCGCGTATTCCTGAGTTTTCCAGGGATTTACTGGCGTGATTTATTCGGCGATAAGCCAGCCAACCAGTCCATCAAATCGTCAATTAATGCGTCGCTCGCCGTTGAGAAAGCTCTGGCACCGCCAGCGGCATCTGCGGTCTGGGCAACCGCCGAGCGACTAAACATCTTTTGCCCTTGCAACAGGCGACCGTTAAAAATAGCTGCACGCAGAGTGATCTGAACGACGCTATGCGATGCACTGTCGAAGGTCTGGCTAAAATCATCCATCTCGATCCGTAACACCGGAATATTTATAGCGCCGTCCGACACCGAGACGACCGTCCCTCCGGCCTGACCGAAACGCGCTTTCAGTCGTTGACTGAATAGCTGCGACGGTGACATGGTCCAGCGCGAGTTGGCATAGGGGCGCAGCTGCAAATCATTGGCATACGCTAATCGGTACAGCATCATCGTATTGTCCAACCCCGCTGGCGCCACCACTTCTGCCAGACTCACTGCTGGCAGGGCCCGCGCGCCGCTGCGCGGATTGCTGATGGCAGATGGTAACGGCCCAAAATCATATTGTGTGCGCACCGCCGACGATGTCGCGCAGCCGCCAGTCACCACCAGAATAGACATTATCAGCACTGCTTTAAGCAACGCATTGAACTTGGTCATGAATTTCTGCAACCCTATTTGTTATGGCGCACGAAAGCCCGCTTCGCCTGGTCCGGGCGGAATGCCCTTACTACCAAACAAAATACTCTGTGGCTGGCGGTTAAAGTTATCCAACGTCTCATTCAATGCGCGCACGGATGAGCGCGCCTCGGACGCCAACACGTTAAACCTTGGTAGTGCATCGTACTGCACGCTATCGGCAACGGATCCGACGTTTGCCATCGTCGCCGACAACCGCGCTACTGCACCATCCGGCGTCTGTAAACCGGCGGTCAAGGTATTCAAATTATTACTCAGCACAGTCATATTTTGCGACAGCGCCGTAATTGACGTCAACGCCTGATTCAATTGCTCAGTCATCGCTGGCAGCTTGGCAAGTGTCGGCGCTAATTGACCCGGAATTGATTCAAACCGGTTCGCGGTTTTACTCACATCGCTGAATGCGGACACCATGACCTTTTGATTATCGGGAGAAAGTAGACCATTTAATTTGGCTACGGTTTCCTCTGCCTGTAACAAAATTGCTGCTCCCTTGGTTTGAATATTATCGAACAAACTGGGCCGTAGCGGTATGCGTGCAGGTTTGCTGGCGCTGCTGGCCAATTTGGCCGGATTGCTACCATCGTCATCCAACTGTATGTAGGCGATTCCTGTAACGCCTTGATATCCCAGCGTGCCAAACGTCGCCGGTGTCATCGGCGTATCGAGATTAATTTTCAGGCGAATAAGAATCTGCCCCGGACTCTGCGGATCGAAAACAATCGTGTCCACTCTACCAACGTTGAGGCCTCGATACCGCACATCGGCCTGTGGATTGAGTCCCGGGACCGACAGCTTGGTGGCGATTTCATAAGGCATACGCTGGACGCGGTCGCCGTTGAACCACAGGACGCCCAGAATCGCCGCCACTAACAAGGCCACGGTAAATAGTCCTGCAATTAATGCATGTGCTTTATTTTCCATCGTTCCGCCTATCCAACTGTGTCCTGCTCGCAATGTGCCGAGAGGAAGAAGTTCTCTATAAATGGATGTCTTATTTTCATGACGTGCTCGGGCGTGTCGTACGCCAGTACCCGCTTGTCGGCCAGAACAGCGATTTTGGTCGCCATCGCCAGCAAAGACTCCAGGTCATGCGTAATCATAACCACCGTCAAACGCATATCCTTATGCAGCGACAGAATTAATTTAACGAAAGCTGCAGAAGATGCTGGATCAAGTCCCGCCGTTGGCTCATCCAAAAACAATAACTCTGGTTCCAATGCCAAGGCCCGCGCCAGAGCCACCCTTTTAATCATACCGCCAGATAAATCGGAGGGCATTTTTAGCGCGTGCTTGGGACCGATACCGGCTAATTGCAATTTAAGTAGCGCCGCGTCGAGAATCAGGCTTTCCGGCAAAGCGCGCAGTTCACGCAGCGGCATCGCGACGTTATCGAGCACCGTCAGCGCAGAAAATAATGCACCCATCTGGAATAACATCCCCCAGCGATTTTGTAGTGCTGCCATTTGATCAACATCGGCTTTACTGATATCCATCCCCAACACCGATACGGTGCCGCGTGTAGGCTTATCCAAACCTAAAATTTGTCTTAATAAAGTAGTTTTCCCAGACCCGGAGCCGCCGATCACGCCAACAATTTCGCCCTGCTCTATCGTCAGATCAAGATCTTGCAGAACGACTGTTTCGCCAAATTGCGTCCAGAGTTTGTCGACCTGTATGACAGGCGGGATCACGGCGCGATTTAATGATGGCGCAGGGGTTTCGTTGGTCGGCGTATTAGTATTAGTCAACAAGTTCGTCTTCAAAACCCTACTCCGCTAAACAGAATCGCAAACACTGCGTCGGCAAGTATGACAATCGTAATCGCGCTCACAACAGAGGTGGTGGTACCTTGCCCCAGACTCTCAGTGTTCGGTTCAATGCGCAAACCGAAATGACAGGCAACCATGGCGATCAGGCCACCAAACACTGCGCCCTTTCCAAGCCCGATCAGATAATTAGGCAAAGCAACCGCGCCCGGCAATTGTTGTAAAAAATAAGTCGGCGACAACCCGAGTTGCAATTGCGCTGCGGTCATTCCCCCAATTAACGCTATCGCATCCGTCCATATCACCAATAATGGCATCGCGACCAACAAGGCAATCACCCGCGGCAAGATCAAACGAAACCCATGTGGAAGCCCCATGACCTCCATCGCGTCCAGTTCCTGCGTAACGCGCATCACTCCGAGTTGCGCGGTGATCGCGGACCCGGAGCGCCCGGCGACCAGAATCGCCGCCAGCAATGGTCCCAGCTCTCGGATGATGCTCATCCCGAGAATGTTGACGAGATAAATATCGCCGCCAAAAGTATGTAACTGTTGTGCGGAGAGAAACGATAGCACTACACCAATCAAAAATCCGACAATCGCAGTAATGCCTAACGCCTGAAAGCCAATATGATAGATGTTAGCCGAGATCTCTTTCCAGGGTGCCCGATGCGGCAATCGCAGCATGCGCATCAAGTCCAGAATGAATTGCCCGATCAACGCAACAAAACCGGTCAGATGATCGATACAGACCTGCGTCCAGTCGTAAATGACGATCAACAAACGCCGCGGCGGCGGCGCCGCCGGTAACGATAACGCTCCGGCGTCTTCCAGTCGCTTGAAAAAATCCCTGTGCTGGCGCGAAAGTAGCAGGAAAACCGGACGTTTTTTCCCCCACGCGTTCCATAGTAGCTGCGCGCCGATATGGTCGAGCGCCGTGACTTTCGACAAATCCCAGCGCAACGGTTGATGCGCGACGCGACGCGTCAAACGCGTCAAATTTCCTAAGGACGATTGCAGCGATCGCATCACCCCTGGCCGTGTCAGCGCGTGGACCTGCCAGTTTCCGCTGACGATTACAGTCAACCCGCCAGTCAACCCAACTTCGTCTTTATCACCGCCGGGATGGCCGGTATTGTCACTTTCATCATGGGGATGAACGAGTGCGACGGCAGGGAGTTGAACATCGGGATTCGGCATGCAGCAAGTTTAAGGGAGAATTGAACCAAAATCTCACAGCGCATCGACTTTTCTACGGAGAGACCGGTTAAGGCAGTCTCGATCAATGGCAAATATACACCGTCCGGCCTTACGCTCGATGTCCCTGCACCGGTTCGAAAACCTGCCGTTGAGACCACTCGCTAACGCTGCAAGAAAACCGCCACCGCGGCGAACCAATCTGAACAGTATATCGAGGCGATTCTGCCTAAGTCCTAAAGGCTTACATCCGCTACAATGCCGGGCATGACAAATCCTCTTTCTGCGGAGCGTATCCTTGCGCTTTCCGGCTCCCTCCCCGATCAAATGACCATTGAGGTTGTAACGGAGACTGGTTCGACTAACGCCGACTTGCTGGCACTGATACAAAAAACACAAGAAACCCCAGAACCGCAGACTAGCCCAACGCGTTCGCCAATGCTGCTCATCGCTGAACAACAAACCGCTGGTCGAGGCCGCGCTGGCCGCAGCTGGCTTTCAGCGCCGTCGACTGCGTTGATGTTTTCGCTGGCATGGCGGTTTGACCTGCCGCTCCAAAAGCTGGTCGGCCTGCCGCTTGCCGTCGGCGTGGCGGTGGCAACCGGCTTAAACAGTTTCCTGCGCCAAACCAATGTCGCTGGCGATACCACAGAGACAGGAGAGATCGATTTCGGGATTCGATTGAAATGGCCTAACGATCTGCTATTGGGTGACGGCAAGCTGGGCGGTATTCTGATAGAAACCGCGAACGCCGAATCCAACGCAATCGGTAGTGGGTCTGCCTGGGCGGTAATCGGCGTCGGTATCAATCTTGCCATTCCTGCAGAGATGCAAAAGCAACTCAACCGCAGTGTTGCCAATTTGCCGGGGTCCGGCCCGGGCACGGAACGCGCCATCTGTGACCGCAATCTTTTGATGGCCACAATATTATCTAGCCTGACTCGGGTCTTGAATCAATTCCAACAAAATGGTCTGGTCACGTTTGTCGGCCCTTGGAACCGACTCCACGCGCACGCTGGACGACCAGTCGTCATCATGGATCAGGGAACTGTGCTGCAGGAAGGTCTTGCGCTGGGGATAGATGAAATCGGTCGCTTTTTGCTACAAACCGCGCAAGCGGACCATCCTATCGCTATCATGGCAGGCGATGTGTCACTGCGCGCAAAGGAAACGTAAGAATGGGACTACTGTTAATTGATGCAGGTAATACACGCATAAAGTGGACGTTATCGGACGTTCCGGTCGGCGCCCTGGCCTGCGTTCCTCCTGCCTGGCAAAACGTAGGCTCGGTAGCGCACGCCGAAATCGCCGATCTGCCCTTTGCCTGGCGCGCTTTGCCGGTAACCCGAGTGCTGATTTCTAATGTGGCTGGTAACGAGATTGGCGCGCGTCTGCAGGAAACGCTGCGACTTGCCTTCGATGGCGCTGTTTCGCCGGAATGGTTTGCTTCGGTGCCGCAACTCGCTGGCGTCTCAAACGGCTACCGCAATCCGCTGCAACTTGGTTGTGATCGCTTCGCTTCGGCAATCGGCGCGCGCAGCTTATATCCACACCAGGCACTATTGCTGGCGACCTGCGGCACGGCCACTACGATTGATATGATCAACGCCGACGGCAGGTTTATCGGTGGCATGATTTTGCCGGGACTGGGCCTGATGGCGAATGCATTGGCACATGGCACCGCACAGTTGCCATTGATCATCGACCATGCTTTCATCACCTCACCATTTGCAAACAATACCGAGGATGCCATTATTAGCGGCTGCATCGCCGCACAGGTCGGGGCAATTTCGACTGCGTTGACGTTACAACGTCAGCATCATCCAGAAATGGCAATAAAATGTATTCTTACGGGCGGCAGCGCTGGGGTGATAGCGCCCTATTTGTTGACGCCTTATGAGAAAGTCGATCATCTTGTCCTGACCGGACTGTGGACTAGCATTGCCGCAGAAACCGAACGCTGAGCGAGTAATTTTATGTTGAAAATTTTTTTCTGGTTGCTATTAATCATCAACGCAAGTTTGTTCGCTTTAGAGCATGGCGTTCTAAACGGCACTGGCTTCATCAAAAGCGGACGAGAACCAGCCCGTTTAGTGAACCAACTTCAAGCGGACAACATTAAATTATTATCGGAAGAGCAAACCAAAACCGCAACAACGTCCCCCAGCACCACAAACAATCCTGATGCTGCGATGGATTCACCCGCCAAAGTGAGCGCAACAGAGACGCCGGCGCCGGCGCCCGAACCGGCACCAGCGCCGATAGTCCCGACCGCATTTGCCTGTATGGAAATCGGTAATTTTAGCGCCCCTGAAGCGCGAAGATTCGCTAGTCAGTTGGCTGAAAGTGCACCGTCTATCAAGCCAGTCCGTCGCATGGTGCAAGAAATCGCCAGCTACCGGGTTTACTTGCCTTCGCTTGGAAGCCAGGACGCTGCCAACAAAAAAGGTGAAGAGTTGCTTGGTATGGGAATCAACGATTTTTTTGTCATTCAGGGCGCGCCCCCACTTTTGTACGGGATTTCCCTCGGGACGTTCAAATCTGAAGAGGCCTCACGTACGCAACTTGCTCGCCTCGAAGAAAAGGGTCTGACTGGTATGAAAGTGGAGGCGCGCAAAGCGACATTTGGCAAAGTGGCTTTCCAATTGGCGGAGGTGGACGCGCAGACTAAGCCCCGGCTTGAAAAAATCGTAGCGAGCTTCGCCCGCAAGGAAGTCCGCAGTTGCGACGAAGCACCTCTGTCGGAAAAGAATTAAGTGGAATTCGCATTTAGGCCGATTTTTTCCTGAAAACAAGCATCAATCTATCGCGCTTTTATCTGCTGCAAACGCCAACAATGTTTGTAGGCACGACGGGCAAAAGCAACTGAATCGTTGCGCTTGCGGCGCTGAAGCAGATTTTGAAGGTGAAGGCATTAACGGTGGGTGTGCCTGACACCAGCAAGCCGCAGTGCTGCCCGCCGCGACCCCGCAGGTAAACTGCGCTTTGCAACCTGTGCACTCGACCATTTTCGACACGCCACCCTTCCATGCTCCGCTGCTTTAAACAACAAAATATCTTACCGAAATTTTAGCCGTGGCTTCCGGTCGCCAACAAAGATCGTCGTAAGGTGCTTACCGCATTTTGACGTCTTTAGTAGCTCACGTGCAAAAGACTTTGCGCGCATTATTTGAGGGAGACCTTCTGCTATGCAAATCTAAAAGCGTACTTCTTAATTACGTTGAAATTGCGCACCATCTTAGCGCCAATAACGCATCCAAAAGTAGCGCCAATAGTCGCCACATCGCACCATCATAACGCAGCGCTACTAATCAGTATCGAAGGTTTATGGCGGATTTTTTGCAAGGCCTGAAAATGCATGGAATCCAGGCAACATGTTTTGCCAACGGTGGTGAAAACACTGGTTATTTTCAAACCAGAATAGTGCAAAAAGGAAAATTTCTAAACTGCGATTTTGGTCGTAAAGGAATGTCGGCACCATCGGAGCGACCGCGAGGATCGCCCCATGGAATTATGGAGAAAAAACATCAAACATGCAGAACGAACATTGAATAATGAACAATGAACAACGAACAAAGGACAACGAACAAAGAACAATTAACGCGTTATAACGGTCAACGATCAACGATCAAAATTCAGCATCAAGTTCATCAATCTCCGCTGGCTCCAATTTAGCCGCTTCCACCCACTCCTGCACTTGGGGCAGCGCCATGACAGATGCGCAATATGCGGTACAAACAGCGTCCAGTTTCACGTTATAGGTCAAAAATCGTGTCACCACTGGCGCATACATCGCCTCAGCAATACAGGGGGTTGCGCCAAAAAGATAAGGGCCGCCATAGGTATTCAGGCATTCATGCCAGATGGTCACAATGCGGTCAATGTCAGCTTGCGCCCTTGCCCATACTTTAAATTCCTTGAATTCGCCGCGCAAGTTCATTGGCAGGGCCGAACGCAAAGCAGAAAATCCCGAGTGCATTTCACCGCATACGGCGCGACAATGGGCACGCGCTCCGCGATCAGCCGGTAGCAAACCCGCTTTGGGCTTGATTTCGTGGAGGTATTCGCCTATAGCGAGGGTGTCCCATACTTTTACGCCGTCATGCTGTAAACAGGGTACTAACATCGATGGCGCCAATAATAGAATTTCGGCGCGCATGGCCGGATCATCAAGCGATATGATCTGCTCATCAAATGGTAGCTTGGAGAATTTCACCAGCAACCAACCGCGCATTGACCAGGACGAATAATTCTTGCTGCTGATGGAGAGAGTAGCTTGGGCCATGATGCAAATTCCCTATTCTTTGACGCATGTTGGTGTCGTAAGTCAGACGACAATTCTAGAAACAATTTAGCAAACTTCATGCCAGAGCCGTAGGCTTCTGTTAGCACCGTAATGAGTTTCACGAAGACAAGGCTTACCGAGCGCAGCACCCGGCCGCTTGCCAAAAAAGTCTGGTATGGCCTGCAACTTGCTAATGCCTTTGAACATCGCCCACTCTCGGGCAAGGGAGCACTTATGAAGTATCAAGTCTATCAAGCGCATTCCGATATGATGGCGGGTATGCGCTTAATCACACAGGCCGCAGTCGCGGCCATGTCCCACCCAATGTTTGATAAAGCACCGGGTGTTCGCAAACTCTCGGCAGCCTATGAAACATTTTCCAGTACCGAGGTGACGCATACGAGGCCGGACTTTCGCCTGACCAGCATTTCCGTAGGAGCAGGTCAGGGAGAGGTTAGCCAAGATGTACCTGTGCACGAAGAAATCACGCACGTCATGCCGTTCTGCACCTTGTTACACTTTAAGAAAGAAGGCGTGACCGGGCAGCCACGCGTTTTGATCGTCGCACCGATGTCGGGACATTTCGCGACCTTGTTGCGCGAAACCGCACGCACAATGTTAGCGGATCATGATGTGTACATCACGGACTGGCACAATGCCCGCGATGTGCCCTTGTCCGCAGGTCGTTTTGGCATGGACACTTACGCGCAGTATCTCATCGCTTTTTTGGAAGTGATGGGGCCTGGCTCGCACATGGTGGCAATTTGCCAGCCTTGCGTTGCCGCTCTGGTTGCGACGTCCATCATGGCCGAAGATAACAATCCGGCGCAACCGCGCAGCCTGACGCTAATGGCGGGGCCGATCGACACCCGCGTCAATCCGACCGGTGTGAACGAACTCGCCACCAGCAAGCCCTTTGAATGGTTTGAAAAAAATCTCATCAGCACCGTCCCATCCCGCCATCCCGGTGCCGGACGCCGGGTCTACCCGGGATTTTTACAGCTATCCGCCTTCATGAGCATGAACCTTAAACGGCACGTGAATGCCTTTAAAGGACTGTATGCCGATCTGGCCGAAGGTGATCTGGATAAAGCCAACACGACGCGCGCGTTTTACGAGGAGTATTTCGCTGTACTGGATCTGGACGCCGAGTTTTATCTGGATACGATACGTCATGTGTTTCAGGACTATGCATTGCCGCTGGGCAAGCTGGAGTACGCTGGACGTTTGGTCAAACCAGCGCTGATCAAACGCACTGCTCTGCTGACCGTCGAAGGTGAACATGACGACATCTGTGCAATCGGGCAAACTATGGCCGCGCACGACCTCTGCAGCAGCATTCCGGGTTACATGAAATCCCACCATATGCAAACCGGCGTCGGCCATTACGGCGTGTTCAGCGGGCGCCGCTGGAGTAAAGAAGTTTACCCTATCGTTCGCGAGATGATCCACGTCAGTCAGTGACGTTACGGTCAGACGCATCGTCGCTGATTCGGTCTTATTGTTCATTTACCAATAAGGCCGATTTCATTATTCGGCTAATCCGTCCGCTCCGGTAAAAATTGCGATTCCATACCGATTTAACAAGAAAATCCTTGACCTGAGTCTCAGCACAGGCCAACCCTGAGCCCTCTCCAGGCACCGGTTAACCGTGTCGAAACGGGCGATTGTGTGTTTTATCCGAACATCCCTGCTTTGCTCCCAACAAACTACGACTTTTCCATGTAAAATCGCGCCCATTGCCGCATGCCTAATTGCGGATTGCTGTTGACCGACTTTGGTCCTGCAGACATCCTCACTGGTCCTCGGTTCTTTGCTCACCTTTTCAGACTATCGCAGGATATCCCATGCTCGACTTTACCGATGAACTTGCCAGCATTTCGCCAAAAGTAAAAGCGGGAATCCTGGCCGAAGCGTTACCCTATATCCGAAAATTTCACGGCAAAACCATCGTCGTAAAATACGGTGGGAACGCAATGACCGACGAACGCCTTAAGCATGGGTTCGCTCGTGATGTGATTTTGTTAAAACTGGTCGGCATGAATCCGGTGGTGGTGCATGGCGGCGGCCCGCAAATTGAAAATGCGCTCAAAAAGATCGGCAAGCAGGGTATCTTCGTTCAAGGCCATCGGGTCACCGACGAAGAAACCATGGAAGTGGTCGAATGGGTGCTAGGCGGTGAAGTGCAACAAGATATTGTGATGCTCATCAATCACTACGGTGGTCAGGCAGTTGGCTTGACCGGCAAAGACGGTGGACTGATCCGCGCACGCCGGATGAAAATGCCCGATAAGCAAAATCCGGGACAATTTCTGGATATCGGTTTCGTCGGCGAAATCGAGGCAATCAATCCTGCCGTGGTAAAAGCATTGCAGGACGATGCCTTTATTCCCATCATTTCGCCAATCGGTTTCGGCGCTGATGGTCAGGCATACAACATCAATGCTGACGTTGTTGCGGGAAAAATCGCCGAAATTCTGCATGCAGAGAAACTGATCATGATGACCAACATCGCAGGCGTTCAGGATAAAGAAGGCAATCTGGTGACGGATCTGTCGGCACGTGAAATCGATGAGATGTTTGAAGACGGCACCATCTCCGGCGGTATGTTGCCAAAAATTTCATCAGCACTGGATGCAGCGAAAGCAGGCGTCAACGCGGTTCATATCATCGACGGTCGCATTGAGCACTCTTTGCTGCTGGAAGTGTTGAGCGAGCAGGCATTCGGTACGATGATCCGCTCGCATTAAGAGAGATTAATTACCCGATCTTACCGGGATGCTCTGGACATAACAAAACCAAATACAAAGTTTTGAGCATCCCAACACCGCCAAGACAGAATAATTGTCTGCTTTTTTCGTTTTTATGAAATTCGCAACAAACGCCGTGTCAGTAGTGCATTCATGTCTCGTCTGGAATCTACCACGATGTGAATATAAATAACGTTTTGCCGCACTTCGTAAATGACCCGGTTTGTTCCAGATAGCGGGAAATTTCACTTTACTTAACGAAGCAAGTCTTCCCCACGTAAAGGCTCACCACACTGGTTAAGTTCCTAGCCTCAAACAGGCGCCAATAACGCACATTGCTCCGGTGTTAAATAACACCAGTCGCCCTCTTCGAGCGCCAAAGAAGCCAAGGTCATTGCTCCTATCGCTGTCCGCTCCAACGCGACACAGTGATTTCCCGCGGCGGCCAGCATGCGCTTCACCTGGTGATATTTACCTTGCTCCAGAACAATTTCGATATGACTTTCATCGATCATTGCGCAGCTTACCGCTTTTAACGGGGCTGGTTCGTCATTTAACTGAACGCCGTCGATCAATTGCGCCACCAGTTCCGGCGTCACCGGATCGTGGGTTGTCGCGACATATACCTTCGGGACATGGCGCTTCGGTGACGACTGCGCATGGATAAACGAGCCATCGTCTGACATCAACAACAAACCCGTTGTGTCGTGGTCCAGTCGACCGACCGGCTGCAGTTCACGCCAGGTAAATTCCTCCGGCAAAATTGACAGCACGCCGGGATGGTGGCTCGGCTTGCGCGAGCATTCGATGTTGGGCGGCTTATGTAATGCAATGTAGACGCGCTCGCGATAGACCCATTCCTCGTCAAATAAAACAAAGATCAAGCTTTCGGTTTCGATCTTGGCACGGTAATCGTTGATCACTTCGCCATTGATACTGATTTCACCGTCATCAATCAACGAGCGGCAATATTTGCGGGTACCGACACCTTGGGATTGCAGTATGCGGTCTAAGGATAATTTACTCATAGGTATTCAAATTCAGACGATAGAAATTAAAACGGACAGTAACGAAAAAAATTTCACACTACAATCATGCAGTCTAATGCTCCGGGGCCAGCAAATAAGGCGGTTTTACGGGTTGTATTCCAGCGCCTACCGGCATCAAATTGACGATGACTCTTTCCACGTCCGGTTCTGCCTTCACAAAATCTTCGAGCGCTTTCACCGTGATCGCCGGATCAGCCCTGCATCCTTCCACCCAGACAAACCGCCGTTGAAAGGTCAGCCATAAGGTGCTCTTGGCAAATGCCGGGCTTGTTGCAAAATGGGCTGCCACCGATTTGCTGATATCGGCGTCATAAGCATAGGAATTCGGCTTGGTGCACTGGCCGGCCAGCCAACAGCTTGTGCCACGCTCCGCCCGCCAATGCGACTCTTTACGCGCGTCATCCTCGGACGTCATCGGGCCGAGTGGTGTGGGGCAATTTGGGACGGCGTGTCGGACCCGGATAAAAGGATCATTAAACCAGTTTTTCAGCTCTGCGCTCGATGCCGAACACACAATGGGCAGTATCGCCATTCCCAGACAGAAGATGCGCCACTTCCGCCCCACCAAACGCCGCTGACGCGTCATATCGAACCTCTTCCATGCAGTCGCCGGGACGCATCAACCAGGGTAGGAGAAAACCTTTATTCCGTTATTTACAACGTTAACCTAAAAAAATCGCCCATAGTTGAAACCTACGGGCGATATTGACCTAGCCAAGGCCGCCAACCTTGCTGCCATTTTATTTAGCCGCTTGTACCTTGGCATAGGCCGCCAACCAGCGTTGATGCATGTCGCAACCTTCAAGATTGAGGCCTGGTGATTTCACACCGAAGAAGCGTTGCTCGCGGTTCAACAATGCCTGCGCTTGCTGGACCGTTGCAGCGCCGTACAAAAGTTCTAAGGCACTCGCATACGGTGCGGCATCTTCCAGTTCAATCAAACTTTCGATGCAGCGATAAACCAGTTGACGGTCTCCACTGATTTGATTGAAATGACGGATCCAGTTACAACCTTGATGGGTAGCTTCGCGGTCACCGATGGCTAGTGCCAATAGCGTTTTCAATTCTCCGACACGTAATTCTTTCCACAGCGTGTCAACATCCGCCACCAAACCAATCAACGCAGCGACGGGCCGTTGATCGGCCAAGCCGAGCTCATTCAGCTCTGCCAGCAAGTCTGTACATTCTTCGTCATCCAGATCTGCCAGGAATAGAATCGGTTCGCGGATTTCGTTGCCGACGCTGACGTTATCCCATTCCAGATCTTCAACCGGATAGATATCAGACATTCCAGGTACCAGAATCCGGCAAGCATACACGCCCAGATGGGTGAAATCGGCGATATAGATATCGTGACCCTTGGCATGGATGGCGGCAATCGACCAGGCATAATCTTCGGCCGTCGTGTTGCTGAAGTTCCAGTCGCTGAACGCAAAATCGGGCGTATCACGCAAAAAGTTCCAGCTGATAATACCGCTTGAATCGACGAAGTGGATTTCCAGATTTTGCGAATGTGCGATTTCTTCCAGATCAAAACCTGGCTCGGGAAAGCCGCCTAAAGCATCCAGAGCGCGACCTTGCAGCAACTCCGTGAGTGCACGCTCAAGCGCAATTTCGAAACGCGGATGGGCGCCAAAGCTGGAGAAGCATCCTTGATCGGTCGGATTCAGGAGCGTGACGTTCATTACAGGATATTGGCCACCGAGAGACGCGTCCTTGACCAGGATACCGAAGCCAGCGGCACGTAAAGCGCGAATACCGGAAGCGATGCGTGGATAGCGGGCGATGACTTCTTCCGGCACATCCGGCAGACAGAGACCATCCTTGATGATGCGGAATTTGACGTCGCGCTCAAAGATTTCGGATAGCGCCTGGGTGCGTGCTTCCGCTTCTGTATTACCGGCGGACATACCGTTGCTGGCGTACAAATTGCCGATAATATTGACGGGGAACCAAACCGTTTCACCATCGCGTTCGCGAATGTACGGAATAGCGCAAATGCCGCGATCTTCGTTTCCGGAGTTGTAGTCGACCAGCATCGTAGCGTCAACCGTGCCTTCAGGATTGTAGAATTTTTGCAATTCCGGGGTGAGCAGACCGGCTGGCCATGCTTCGGTTTCGTCGTTCAGCGAAAACCATTTTTCACGCGGATAATGCACAAAAGGACCATTTGCCACTTTTTCGCCGAGGTAAAAATGGGTCCAGAAATAATTACACGAAAGGCGCTCAAAAAATTCGCCCAGCGCGCTGGCGCGTGAAGCTTGCTCCGTGGCACCTTTACCATTCGTAAACAGCAAGGGACAGTCACGATCACGGATGTGCACCGACCAGCAACCATCCACCGGGTTAAGCCACGAGCGCTCTTCAATATGGAAGCCCAGCGCCTCCAGCTTGCCTTGCATCGAACTGATCGAAGATTCCAAGGAGGCATCTTTGCCGGGTATAAAGTGTTCTGTTGACATGTAAAATCCTGAAAAGGTAAAAAATTGGTCAGTGCGGGCGCGTTGTATTGCAAGTTGATTTTGCAAGCTGCCGCCTACGAATAAAGCTTCGATGCGGCCAACGAAATGCTCGACGCAACCGACATAGCAGAACCGACAACCACCACCGGTCTGTTTTTGTGCGAATGTCGTGATGATACGCGTGTCTATGGCGCTACGGAAACCGATGGGCGAGATGATGCGTAACAACATCATCGACAAAAGCAGTGCGCGACCAGCGGGGCAAGGCCGGATAGAGGAATAACCAAAACCCCGCCAAGGTAAATCGATTACCTTAAAATAGTCAATTGACCACGAACATCAACCGAAAAATTACATGGTGCAGCTTAAGGCGACGTTCGACCAACTCGGTCAATTATTCCTAGATAAACAACTAAGGTCGGACGAACGCATGATCCGCGATGCAGTGCCAATGCATTCCCAAGACGAACTGGCGCCGCGGTGGTGAATACCTATGAAGGGACCCACGATGTGCACGCGTTGATATCTGGACGAGCGCAAACGGGCATTCTGGCATTTTCCGGTTAAGATCGAAATGGACGAGGGCCACCCGCCTTCCGGTGGGGGCGGACTTGCCTCATGCAATGACTTCATGCAAGGACTTCACGCGCTGGCTTCACGCATTGGCTTCACGTCGTTAGTTCATCCAATACTTTGTTTCCTGCTGGATTTTTTACCTTTGCCATCCCCAATGCCATGATGGCGGAAACATTCACCTGCGTGGTCGTCCACCAGACCGACACCCTGAAGGTAAGCGTAGATAATTGTAGAACCAATAAATTTGAATCCGCGTTTAAGCAGGTCCTTCGAAATACGATCCGAAAGGGGCGTTTTTGCCGGGCTAGGATTTCCACCGAACCAGTTTCCTCGTACTGGTTTTCCGTCAACATATGCCCACAAAAAGGCGTCCAGACCACCTAACTCTTCGCGCAGCCGTAAATAAGCTTGCGCGTTATTAATGGTCGCCGCGATTTTAAGACGGTTTCGAATAATGCCGGCATTTGCCATCAATCCGGCAACCTTTTCCGCATCGTAGCGCGCGATTTTTTCAGCATCCCATTGGTCGAACGCAATCCGATAATTTTCACGCTTATTGAGAACGGTCTCCCAACTGAGGCCAGCCTGCGCACCCTCAAGATTGAGCATCTCGAATAATCGCGTTTCATCGTGGCAGGGCACGCCCCATTCTTCGTCGTGATAACGCAGATAAAGCGGATTTTTTACATTAGCCCATCTACAACGTGCGATGTCGTCAATAACGTCTGGCGCTTCCATATTCTTGTTCGTCATGGTGGTGTCGGTCGCTGAAAATTAAGTGAGTAAACCGCTGAAGGATTTGACGCATTCGATAATTATACTGAGAAATCCTCAATTACTGTATGTTTATACAGCTGCCGAGAAGGCCAAACTGGTCCCGGAAGAGCCTAATCTTGCGGTTATCACCAAACTTCGCGTCACCCCACGCCGCAGCAAATCATGTTCAAAATTTTGTCCAGTTGATCTATTTTCGTCAAATATTTGCTCAAAAGATACACATTAAATATAGCTTTAATGCGAATGATAATGATTACTGTCTCGCGCTATAATGCCGGATAATAATACCCAATAGATAACATGCTGACCGCACCTGCCGCGCCCTTCAACATTCCTCCCTCGCCCCTTTCCCTTTTTGATATTCCCCGACATGCTTAAGAAAATCTTATTTCAAGTACATTGGTTTATTGGCATCACTGCAGGAACATTGCTGATGGTGGTGGGTCTTTCGGGCGCGATACTCTCGTTTAGGGAAGAACTGCTGGATCTTCTGAATCCCGGTGTCATGACGCTTAGCGCTAACACCGTTACGCCGCTCACGCCGGATCAGTTGGTCTTACAACTCCAAACCCTGCAACCGTCCCGCCATGTCGCGCAGGTGACCGTCTTCGCCGATCCGCATATGGCGGCACGCGTCAATTTTGCACCGGAGGCCGGAGTCAAACGCGGCGAATTAAGATATGTCAATCCGGTCACCGGGGCTTTACTACCGCGATTGCAGGGAGACGCGTTTTTTCAATTCGTGGAGCGCTTGCATCGCTGGTTCTTGCTGCCTAAAGATATCGGTCAATTGGTCGCGGGATGCGCCGCACTGTGTCTGCTTTTCCTCGCATTGTCAGGTCTCTATCTACGCTGGCCGCGTCGCCCTTTGGCGTGGCGCAACTGGACCAACGTCAATTTTTCACTGACCGGACGGGCATTTTTGTGGAACCTGCATTCGGTCGTAGGAACCTGGCTGCTGGTGATGTACCTGATATTTAGTTTGACCGGTTTGTATTGGGCCTTCGACTGGTTCAAAGATGGCGCAAACTGGCTGGTCGCCGATACCACGAGTAGCCAACAAATGCAGCCAAAGCAGCGCGATGGTGCGCAAAAAACCGGGATAAAACGCGACGAAAAATCCGGCGGTCGACGACAAAAGTCGGACAGTCCGGTTTTAGCGGACGGTTCTGAAGAGCGACTGAATCTGGAAATAACATGGCAAGCATTTCTACAAGCGACCGCAAAAACGGGCGGCTACAGCAGCGCTCGCCTGCGCTTGCCCGAGCAACCTGGCAAACCGGTACAGATCATTTTTCTCGCTGCCAACCCGCCGCATGAACGCGCCCGCAATCAAATGATGGTGCAGCCGCTAACAGGCAAGATTTCACAGCTTGAGCGCTATGCTGACAAATCTGCGGGCGGACGCTTGATTGGTAGTGTGTATCCACTCCATATGGGGACGTATTTCGGACTACCCGGTCGGATCATCATGACGCTCGCCGGGCTTGGCCTGCCGCTTTTCGGCATTACCGGTTGGTTGTTATATCTTGATCGTCGCCGCAAAAAACGCTTGGTACGGGCCGAACGCGCTGCCTTCGAGATGGCCGGGAGCGCAAACATCAGCTCGGCAATTCCGGCGCGTGGCGAGGCGATTGCGGGATCACCGCCGCTCCTTATCGCACCTGTACTCATCGCGCCTCTAATCATCGCTTATGCAAGCCAATCCGGATTTGCCGAAAGCATCGCTTTACGCAGCGCTGCCGCTTTGCAAAACGCTGGCATGACGGTCGTCGTACAATCATTATCGAGCCTGGATCCGGAGCGCTTGCGCCACTATCATCGCGCATTGCTAGTTGTCAGCAGCTTCGGGGAGGGTGATCCACCAGATAGCGCACGGCGCTTTGCCAGACAATTATATCAAACGTCCGGGCACGCCCTTCCGCATCTGCAATACGGCATTTTAGCGTTGGGCGACAACGCTTATCCGCAATTCTGTGGTTTCGGCCGTACCCTCGATCATTGGCTGCAAAATCAGGGCGCCCACGCCTTTTTCCCTATGATCGAAGTCAGCAATGGCGACAGCGTTGCCCTATCTCGCTGGCAGCATGCGCTTAACGAACTCGCTGGCAAGAAAGTAAACTTGTCCGCCAGCACCGACGCCGCCGAAGTGGCCGACAATCAGGCAGCGTCGAACCCACCAGCACCAATAACGCGTTCGACATCCGAATATCAGCCATGGCGACTGAATACGCGCCGAGAATGTAATTCGGGCAGTGAGGGTGAGCCGATTTTTCATCTTGAATTTTCCCAAACGGTATCAGACCAGCCGCATTGGAAGTCCGGCGCATTGGTTGAAGTCCGACCGCGCCATTCGGTCGAGCGCGTTGCGTTCTTTCTGCAGCGATTAATGCTGGACAAGGCGTCACTGATCACACATAACCAGAAAACACTCACACTTGGGGAGCTGTTATCAGTCAGCATCTTGCCTAACCTCGCCAAGACAGCAGCGCCCATCAGCGCGCAACAACTAGCCGAACAACTGCAGCCGCTCGGCACCCGCCGTTACTCCATCGCGTCCATTCCAGCCGACGGCAGCGTGCATCTGTTGGTGCGCCAGGTCAGCCACGAGGATGGCCTCGGTTTAGCGTCAGGCTGGCTTACCGAGCACGCACCGCTCGGGTCAACTGTGGAAATGCGCTTGCTATCAAACCCTGGCTTCGAACTCGTGCCCACAGATATCCCTTGCATCTTTATCGGTAACGGCTCCGGGATAGCTGGCTTGCGGGGACATTTACGCGCGCGGGCATACGCCGGGCAGCACCAAAACTGGTTGTTATACGGTGAGCGCCATCAAGCCCATGATTTTTTATATGGCGATGAAATACAACAATGGCTGAACGATGGCGTCCTTTCCGGTGCCGATCTGGCCTTCTCGCGTGATCAACCGGAAAAGATCTATGTTCAGGATCGCTTGCGTTTGGCGGCAGATAAATTACGACAATGGTTGCTTCAGGGCGCGTTCGTTTATGTCTGCGGCAGTCTGGACGGAATGGCTGCAGGAATTGACAGCGCACTCACCGAAATTCTGGGCGAAGCGGCGCTGGATGACTTAATTGCGGCGGGGCGTTATCGCCGCGACGTTTACTAAGCTTCGTTCACCATCCGCGCACTTTCGATTGAATCTTTGAGCCAACCGACCAACGGTCGGTATGGCTTACAGTGCAATCTTGCGCAAGCCACCATTAATCGCAACTCAGACTGGGATTACGGTCGAGCAACGTTTGTAGAGCAACGTCTATCACGCAATGCTTGCCGCAAAACGTCGGCCTTCCGGCGCCTTAATATATTATCTTTGCACCAATACATTGACGATACCGTAGCAATCCATCCCGCCGCAATTCCCCAAGCGCACCGCCCCTCTTCCGGATACACCATACCGCTGGTCGGGCAAAAATTGCCGCCTGTCAAAAAAGTTTTGTGCGGACAAGCTTTCCACGTATCATTTTTGTAATACAAATTGCGCATATTGCCCCATAGAATTTGTCTGCCGTTCGACTTTGACCAACGGCTAAATCATCTCAATAAAAACTTTATGATCAAGCGCCATTCCTTCGCTGCGTTCACCCTGGTCGAATTGTTGATCACGATTGCGGTCGCCGCGATATTGGTCTCTCTGGCTGTGCCCTCATTCAATACGATGCTTCTCAATAACCGGCTGACGGGGCAAGCGAATGCGTTTATGAGCGCGCTTAACTATGCTCGCGCTGGCGCGTTGACGCAAAATGTTAACGTCCAGGTTTGTCCAGTCGGTGCGACCGGATCCGTCACCTGCGGTGCCAACTGGAGTGCTGGCTGGATTGTCACCACAGTGCCTGCTGCGGGCGTCGGCACCCTCTTACAAAGTTATAAGGCAGGCCCCAACGATCCGTTGTTATCGGCGGTTGCTTTTGCCGGGGTTACGGCAACCACGATCAACTTCGATCCTCGGGGCCTGGCCACCACCCAATCCAATTTTAAGATTTGCGATAACCGTGGCGCGGCTTATGCACGCTCACTACAGGTGGTGGTCACAGGATCGGTTCAACAGGGGCCGACGCCGGGCGTGGCGGTGTGGGGTGGCGCGTTAGTTTGTCCGTAAAAATAATTTTATCCGACAGCGAGACTGAATTTCAGATAATGAGCGAGATTCTATGAATCAGAAAAAAGCCGCTAAGCGCGGTGCCGGATTTGCGTTGCTGGAAGTGCTCATTGCACTTGTGGTGCTGGCATTTGGCATGATCGGTATCGCCGGAATGCTATTGGTCGCCCATAAAGCCAACAGCTCAAGTTACCTCAAGCAACAGGCGGTCCAATCCGCTTACGACATTATCGACCGGGTCCGGGTTAATAGTCCGGCTGCTATCAGCGGTAGCTATGATGTCAACAATTTGCTCACCGGCACGGTAACGCCAGCCGCTCCGGCGACGATTTCTCCAGATTGCAGCGCTGCGAGCTGTAGCGTGGCCCAGGTGGCTGCCTATGACGTCTGGTATTGGCTCGCCAGAGATATCGCCCAGTTACCGAACGGGCGCGGCTCGGTTGTCACCACCGCGGCGGCTACCGGCAACAACACGCTGATCACGGTGACTGTGCAGTGGGATGACAGCCCCGCGCAAAGCAAGCTAGGGGTCGCAACCCAAAGCCAGGGAGCCAGCGCCAATCTGGCCCAATTTACAGTGCAAACACTTTTATGAGGCCCGCCGTGGAGCAAACTGCAAAGCTGGCTGTGGAGCAGGCCAAGAAGCAGGCTACGAAGCACACCATAAAGTCGACCGATAAAAGATTTGGCGGGTTTTCATTGATCGAACTCCTGATTGCCATGACCCTTGGGTTATTTTTGGTGGGCGCAATCATTAGCGTTTATCTGGCGGAAACGCAGATATATAAATCGACCAATTCGCAGGCGACCATTCAAAATGCCGAAAACGCAATTGCGGGATTGGTAACCCCTGTCATCCGTTCGGCGGGCTTTAACGGATGCTCGTCACTAGCGCAATCCTTGTCAAACCTCACCGCCGGTGCGCCGCCGCCTTTAGGCACACTGACTTCGAACTCAAATGCCGTTTTTGGCTATCAGGGCGGCGGGGCAACCTTGACCATTGCACAAGATAATGCTGCAAACGATGTCACCGCCAGCGACTGGAGCCCAGCGCTTGACGCGACCTTAGTGGGTAAGGTTCAGGCGGGCAGCGATGTATTAGTGTTGCTCGGCGCAATGCCCAATACCGCCCCGGTCGGCGTGACGGTTATTCCGCTCGGCGGCACTACCATGACTTTGCAAAATACGACGGGTCTCGCAGTGGGACAACTGGGCATCGTCTCAGATTGCCTGAAATCAAGTATTTTTCAAATCACCGCGATCGCTGGCAATACGATCACCCACGCGGCCGGTGGCGGCGCAGTCGGCACAAATAGCACCAGCGTTCTGGCGGTGAACTATCAACTCGGCGCACTATTTGTTCCGCTGCAACAAACCGCGTTCTATGTAGCGCAAGGGGTCGGGGGCGATCAAAGCACCCTCATGCGATCAACTTTTAGCAATGGTGCGTGGACCAACCTCTCGCTGGTACCCGGAGTAGAAGCGATGCAGGTCTTGTACGGGATCGGCACAAATAACGTATTGACGCAGTATGTTCCGGCCAGCGCAGTGACCGACTGGACCCAGGTGTATTCCGTACGTATCGGATTTCTGATACAGGGCCAGCTTGGTTCTGCCACGACATCGAGCGCAACCCCGGCACAATTCAAGGTATTGAATACCACCGTCACAGTACCTGCCGACGGCCGTCTGCGACACATCTATGAGATCACGATCAATTTGAGGAATGCGGCATGAAAACTCCCTCACCTCACCTATGCGTTCCTTCCGTTACCGCAGCAAATTATGTTGGAACTTCTGCTGGAACTTTCAAGGCCTTCAAAGCGCGTACGCAACGCGGAGCTGTATTGCTGATCACCGTCATGCTGGTGCTGATGCTGACCATTCTTGCGCTCGGGTTGGTGGCGTTGAACAGCACTCAAACCCGCATCGCCACCAACAGTGCTGATGTACAGATCGCTTTTCAAACCGCTGAAGCTGCGCTTAATCAAGCGCAAAGCAATTTACTGGCGGGCAATTATCCAGCAGCAAATTTTCAATCGAATAACAATGGCTTATATCTGTTTAATCCGGCTAATCCGCCTTTATGGACCACGATCCTTTGGAGCGGAGCGACTACCGTGATACCAAGCTTTCAGGGAAATTCGAAAAGCGCTGCTGCCTTCTTTATCGAGCTCCTGCCTTCCGTCGTTCTACCGGGACAAAACATGAAAAAAGTTACCCGCGTCTACCGTGTCACTGCGCGTGCGGTGGGGGCAAGCGGCGGCGCACCAGTGTTGCTGCAGGCCACCGTCCAAATTCAGCAATAAATTCAGCAGTAAATTCAGCAATAAATGCAGCAGTAATTTCAACGACAAGTTCACCAATAATCAGCTAATAGCGCCAAACGTATTCGCCGCCATTGCTTACTTATTTCAGTATTGCGCAAGAAGATAGAGGATCGAAGTATGAAGCCAGAACAAAAATCAAGGATGCGTCTGAAGCGCTTGCCTGCACTTGCTGCGATCACGGCGGTTGCCTTGTTGCTGGCTTCGTCAACCACTATTCCGCTTCCGGCAAACGCGTTGCCCAACGTGACCCTGGCGATTTCGCAGGTGCCATTGACCGTCTCCACCCCCGTCCATCCCCAAGTATTAATTGCATTGGGCAACTCTGAATCCATGGACGGCACACTGAGCGGCGCGATCATGATCGGCTCTGGAAGCGTATCGAACAGCCTGTCCTCTCTGAACAATTCCAGCTCGCCCATAAATTACGCGGTTCCTGCCGGCTTTACGCCGCCGGTGCAGGCAGCCGATGTGTCGGGCAATGCGCCATATACGGTCAGCCAGAGCGGTAATCTGGTGGACAATGGGGCAAGTCGGCTGAACGTCGCCAAAGGCGGCGTTCAGGCGATCATCCAGGCCTATATGCAAAATACCGACTTTGCACTGCTTAACTACAGCACCAGCGGTACTAATCTATATACGACATGGGTGTATTACATGTCGCCCTCGAGCAGCGGATTCACATTTACCAGCACAAAAGTAAGCGGCAATCGTTACGTGACCAATCCATGCTTCGGATACACCACAGCGAGCTCAACGGTCAGTAGTAATTGCGCGTCGATTGTCAGCTCCGGGCTGTACTCTGCCTCCGCCGTGGCTAGCGGGCAATATATGCAGATTGGTGCGTCCAGCGATGACGCAACCATCAACGACGTTCTCTACTCAGGATCGCAGGCAAGCGTCTATATCAACTACGGAAACATCAATCCGGCCACGCCGTTTCCTCCGAACTATTCCTTGGCCAATTACAATAACGGCTCAATTAATATTTCGTACCAATTTAGTAAGCCGAGTGCTAATCAGTCAACCGGGCCAACCAACGCGGGATATGTACCATTTTCTCAACAGGTTATGTATGTGCAGAGGGGATTTGGTTACGGAGGCAGTCAATCCGCAAATTCCGGAAACGTCGTCGTGCCGATGACGTCGGCAGGATCGACACCGACCACGGCCACCGTCACCGCAGCGGTCAACACTTTTTTACCGTATCTGGCACCGGAAACCAATAATCTGAACACGGGTGAAATCAAAGCGGTGGCGGGACAAGCACCAACGGCAGGATTATTGGCAAAGGCGCAAAGCTATCTCGCTACGGTGGCCGCATCGAATGCAGCCTGCACCCCTAAACAATATGTCGTCCTCATTTCCGATGGCTTACCAACGCAAGACCTGGCCGGAAAATATTGGCCACCGCTAGGCAGCGCGGCCGCTGGTGGGTACGGCGTAACCGCAAATTTCAATGCTGACGGCTCGCTCAATACCGCAAGTCCAGGGAACGATCAGGCCCTGATTGATACGATTACCAATCTCACCAAAATGCGTACCGCCGGTATCAACACCTACGTCATCGGTTTAGGCGCTGGTGTCGATCCCGCCGTCAACCCTCAAGCCGCCGCCACGTTACAGGCCATGGCAATTGCTGGTGGAACGGCTAGCTATTATCCGGCTAGCAGTCCCGGTGATCTGGTCAATGACCTCAATACAATCTTGATTGCAGTTCAACAGGGAACCCAGTCGACCACCGCTGCCGCCATCAACTCCCCGAGCCTGCAAAATGGGACTGTGGTTGAATATCAGGCCAGTTTCAATCCCAATGACACACCGTACCAGGATTGGACCGGCAATATCATCGCGACAGCGCTTGACAAAAATGGCGTCCCAACCGGCGTCGCACAATGGGGCGGAGCCACTGCCCAGTCTTTGTTGGATGCGCAGGTGACTGCAAATGGATGGTCAACGGGCCGCGTCATCGCCACCACCAATCCCGCCCTTAACTCGGGCGGCAACGGCGTACCCTTTCAATGGGCCAATCTGAGCACCGCCCAACAACTTTCGCTACAACCTTCCGACCTGCTGGGCGCGAGTCGGCTCCAATACATCCGTGGCAATACCGCGCTTGAGAAACGCAACGGGGGCGCGTTCCGCAACCGATCACATATTCTTGGTGATATCGTGGATAGCCAGCCGCTTTATGTAGGAACACCAACATCGGCCTATTTAACCGCCAGCTATCTCGCATTCCAGACCGCGCAAGCCAAGCGGCCGCCGATGCTGTACGCCGGCGCGAATGACGGCATGCTGCATGCTTTTAATGCCACCACTGGCGCGGAACAATTTGCTTTCATCCCGAACGGCGTCCTCGCCAATCTGCCCGCGTTGACCGTGCCAATTTATAATCAAAACCATCTATTCTTTGTCGACGGCTCGCCGCAATCGGGCGATGTACAATTTTCCGATACTACCTGGCACACCATCTTGGTTAGTGGCGAAAGCGGCGGTGGGAAAAGCATCTTTGCCCTTGATATCACCAATCCGCAAAATCTTACCACCGAAAAAAATCTCGCCGCTGCGGTGCTATGGGAGTTTACCGATACAGACATGGGATTGAGTTACAGCGAGCCACAAATTGCACCGATCGCGGCGGTATCGAATTTTGGCGTGTTCTTCGGTAACGGTTACAACAGTCCCAACAACAAGGCAGTGCTGTACGCACTTAACCCTGGCACCGGACAGACGATTGCGAAAATTGATTTGTGCGCTGCCGTGCCCGGAACTTGCAACAGTGGCCTTCCACAGGGGCTGTCGACTGTCGCCGTTGGAAATACCGATGGCCTGCAAGCGCAGCCGATAACACAGGTCTACGCTGGCGATTTGCAAGGCAATTTATGGGCAATAGACGTCTCGAATGTTACGCCGTCGAAATGGCAAGTACGCCTGCTTTTTCAGGCGCGCGATGCCAGCGGTAATATTCAACCCATTACTGTGGCGCCGGTAGTGACACTGCATCCTAACTACCCGCGCATGCAAGGCGAATTTATCCTGTTCGGCACCGGTCAGTTATTAACCGTCGCAGATTTAAGTAATCAATTAAAACAAACTGTTTACGCCATTTGGGACAAACCTGGGAATACCGTCGTCCCGACGCGCTCCAATCTGCAGGCGCAGACGCTTACAGTGGGTGCCGGAGGCTTGTTGTTCGATACGAGCACGCCGGTCGACTGGACCAAGAAGCTGGGATGGTATGACGACCTGCTGGTGGCCGGACAACGTGTAGTCACCGCTCCCGGCCTGATCGACGGCGCATTTATAGCGACCCTGAATACGCCGCCGGCAGCAAATAGCTGCAATGCCGGTTTCACCGCTGTGTTCCTTGAGCTAAATTTCCAAACCGGGGGTGCATTCACGCAACCGCAACTGGACACCAACGGAGATGGGATTATCAACACGCTCGACTCAAATGCGGTTGGTCTTCCGCTCGGAAACGGGTATTCCAGCACGCCAGTACCTATCGGTCCAAACTCGAAAAATCAAATCATCAAATTGATCACCCAATCCGGAGGGACGCAAAAAGCCATTCGAGATCCGAACAACACACCACGGCGTTTAACGTGGTGGCAACTTCAATAAAAGGGCCCACAATGCACTCAACTCCTATAGCTTTGCGCAAGCACCTGCAGCGCGCTTTCACGCTGGTCGAACTGATGATTGTGGTCGGGATAGTTGGCATCCTTGCGGCTGTTGCCTACCCGAGCTATACCACTTATGTACTTAAATCCCATCGCGCTGATGCGCTAACAGCGCTCGCCCAAACCCAGGTAATACTGGAACGATGCTTTGCCCAAAATTTTTCTTACAGTCAGGCGTGTGCTTCGCTTCCAGCCTTTCCGCTAGCCTCGCCTCAAGGCTATTACACCGTTACCAATCCGGTCCTCTCTGCAACGGCTTTCACGCTGACCGCCACCGCCATTGGCACGCAAGCGCTCGATACGACGTGTGCCAGTTTATCCGTCGACCAGGCGAATCAGCAAACCGCATTAAACAGTGCTGGTGTCGCACAAACGGTCTGCTGGCATCCTTAGAACGTGGTTAATCAAAACTTACGCACATTCTGCACGTTGGCACATTCGGCCCGCTGAACTTTCGATAGGAAAAGACCTTTTTTAATCAAACAACTCTTGCCAAAAGCTCTCTTTCTTTTTGGGGCGATGGCGATTGTCGTGCGATGACGACTCTCTTTCGTGATGATCAGCGCGGTAATTCGGCTGCTGTCGTGCCGATCTGATCGGCGGTTCGTTCACGGGTGCCATCTCAAGCATCGATTGTTCGATGATTTTATCCAGCTCACCTCGATCAAGCCAAACTCCACGACAACTCGGGCAATAATCAATTTCGATACTTTGACGCTCACTCATAACGAGTTCTTTGTCTTTGCAGGTTGGGCAATACATCAATACCTCCTATGGTTGGTCTGATCATCCTCGTCGACACGCTGTCAACGAGGATGATAGTAATGGCACCGCCGACAACTGCGGCCAGCTGGTGCCGGGCGCTCTTTACTCTTTATTCTTTATTCTTTACTCTTTATTCGCAAATCCTAATAACTGCAGCAAGCTGGTAAAAAGATTAAAAATCGATACAAACAAACTTACCGTCGCCATCACGTAATTGGTTTCACCGCCTCGTACGATATTGTTCGTTTCGTAAAGAATCATCCCAGACATCAGCAACACGAAGACGGCAGATACGGTCAGCGATAACGCCGGAATCTGGAGAAAAATCCCTGCCAGCGCAGCCACGAAAGCTACTAATATCCCCACCGTCAACATGCCCCGCATGAACGACAGATCACGTTTGGTAACTAATGCGTAAGCCGACATGCCCAGGAAAATCGCTGCAGTCCCACCCAATGCCATCATCACCGTCATGGTGCCGTTTGGCATCTTCAGGTAATGGCTGATGATCGGGCCCAGCGTGTAGCCCATAAAACCGGTTAGGGCGAATACCAGCCCCACGCCCAGACCACGATCCCGATTCTTGGTCACCAAATATAGCAGTCCGAAGTAACCGGCCATCGTGATCAGAATGCCAGGCCCCGGCAAGCGCAGTGCTGCTGTGACGCCGGCAGTGACGGCACTAAAGGCAAGACAGAGTGATAACAATAGATAGGTGTTGCGCAAAACCCGGCGCGCAGCACCATCCATGACGGTTGTGGTGGGATATCGCGCCGGGTTACTGCGCAGCGTGCTATAGCGGCTATTCAAGTGGTTATTCATACGTGTTTCTTTCTTAAAATAAGTGACATTAAATGAGCGTCGGCTCCGTGGGCTTTTTCATGGGTAACGTCATATCGATGATCGACATGGCCGCCTCCGAAGCAACGATTGCACCGTATTTCTTGTGATGGATCGCTTTCGCCCGCGATAGCAAACGATCCACTACCAGTGCTGCGCGCTGCGCGGCCTGATCGACCATGGCCGCGATGTCGCTGCCTTTTTCGGTGACCACAACCGCTGGCAAACCCGGCATCGTCAAATGAATCTGGCAATGTTTGTCGATGCCGCCTTTAGGACCGTTTTGATCTGTTATGCGGACTTTCAATGTCTGGATGCTGTAATGCGCACGGTCGAGCGTCAGGCATAATCGACGAATGACATACTCACGCAATCTGCGGCTTAGCTTTACCCCTTTTGCAACGATGGTCGGTTTCATCATGACTCCTATTCGTTTTCGGAAAAATCATCATAACGTTGCCCCATTCATTTAAAAAGCGAAGATAATCGAACAATTACTTCGGAAAAACAGAACTATGAAATCACCTGTATTGAATTTTCGACATCTCCATTATTTCTGGGTCGTCGCCAAAGAAGGCAGTGTGACGCGGGCGGCAGAGCGTCTAGGGGTCGCGGTCCAAACCATCAGCATGCAACTGGCGCTACTGGAGCAATCAATCGGCAAAGCGCTCCTGGCCCCACAAGGGCGACGGCTGGTATTGACTGAGGCGGGACGACTGGCGCTGGGCTATGCCGATCAGATTTTTCTGTTAGGCGAACAGATGCAGGAGGCGCTCGCCAATACCAGCAACGACCGCATGTTGCGGCTATCCGTTGGCATTTCGGACTCGCTGCCAAAGTTAATCGCATCGCGCTTACTGGAAGCGGCATTGCGGCTACCCGAGCGCGTCAAGCTGGTCTGTTATGAAGATAAGTTCGAATCTTTGCTGGGCGACCTTACTGTACACAAACTAGATGTTGTGCTAACCGACCGTCCTGCCCCTTCCGGCACCACGTTGCGGGTATTTAGCCATCTACTGGGTGAAAGCGACATCGCGTTATTCGGGACCCCAGAACTGGCGCAGCGCTATCGCGACAACTTTCCTGACAGCCTGAATGGCGCGCCTCTACTCCTGCCGACGCGTAACAATCTGATCCGCGGCCGAATTGACCATTGGTTCGAGACCCGCAGTCTGCGCCCGGATGTCGTCGGCGAGTTTGACGACAATGCGTTACTGAATACATTTGGCCGCAGCGGCCTGGGATTGTTTCCGGCACCGTCCGCACTTGCAGCAGATGTACATGAACAGTTTGGGGCAGAACAAATCGGCAAGCTGGATCAGGTTCACGAGCAGTTTTACGCCGTATCCAATGAACGCAAGATCAAACACCCGGCCATTGAAGCCATCCTTTCGGCCATCCACGGGAGAGTATTTACGCCGACGAAACGGAAATGAATAGGCATTTTCATAGAAATCAGAGGACCTGCTCCAACAATCCGGCGTTAACCTGTTGCCCGTTTTTCCACAAACCGGCGCACGTAATCATCTGCCGGGTGCTGCAAAATATCGGCTGGCGTGCCTTCCTGCACCAGCTTTCCATCGCGTAAAATCGCAATGCGGTTGCCAATCCTTAGGGCTTCGTCGAGATCATGGGTGATGAACACAATTGTCTTTCGCAATGTCGCCTGCAAGGCCAGCAATTGTTCCTGCATTTCACTGCGAATTAACGGATCGAGGGCACTGAACGCCTCGTCCATCAGCACTATATCGGTATTCATTGCCAATGCACGCGCCAGGCCGACACGCTGACGCATACCGCCTGAGAGTGCGTCGGGGTAATTATTTTCATAACCAGCCAACCCCACCCGCTCAATCCAGTCACGCGCGATCACCATACTTGTCGCGCGATGATCGCCTCGCACCAATAATCCATACGCCGTATTCTCCAGCACGGTCTGATGCGGCAGCAGACCGAAATTCTGGAACACCATGCTAATCCGGCGACGCCGCAATTCACGCAGTCCCACGGCATCCAGCGTCAGGATATTTTTTCCATCGATAAATATTTCACCCGCAGTGGGATCGATCAGCCGATTGAAATGGCGGACCAAGGTAGATTTTCCAGAGCCGGACAATCCCATGATGACAAAAATTTGTCCCGCTGCGATCTGCAACGTGACATGGTCGAGACCGACATTGCAATTGGATTCCTGCAAAATGTCACTTTTTGACTTTCCTTCGCGCAGTTGCTTAAGGGCCTCCTGCTCGCGCGGTCCGAAGATTTTCACAATCTGACGTGCTTCGATTTTGATCATTTAAGCGTTTGCTCTTTGGTCTGCGGTTGCTTGAGCGCGATGCGCTGGCGGCGGGTCAAACCATAACCCTGGCTGATACGATCAATCACGATAGCGAGAATCACAATCGCAATTCCCGCTTGCAAACCGGTGCCGGTATCCAGTGTCTGAATGCCTTGCAAAACGTCCTCGCCCAGCCCACGCGCACCGATCATGGAGGCAATTACCACCATCCCCAGCGCCATCATGGTACTTTGATTGATGCCTGCCATGATGCTGGGTCGCGCCAACGGCAATTGCACACCGATCAACAATTGCCACTTGCTAGTCCCGAATGACCAGGCAGCTTCGGTCAGGTCAACATCGACTTGGCGGATACCAAGATCGGTCAATCGGATGAGTGGCGGCAACGCATACACTACCGTCGCAAAAATAGCAGGAACTTTACCCAATCCAAATAGCATCAGAACCGGAATCAGATACACAAAAGTCGGCAGGGTCTGCATCACGTCCAGCACCGGCAACAACAATTTACGCAGCCAGGTACTGCGGGACATCAGTATACCAAGTGGAATGCCCAGCAACAACGTTATCGCAGTCGACACCAGCATTAGCGCCAAGGTCTGCATCAATTTATCCCATAGGCCAAACGCACCAATCAGATACAGCAGCGCGACCAGCAACAAGCCGACCACCAAACGTTGCGTCGCGTGCCAGGCTAACAAACCGATTGCGACAAGAATCAGCCACGGCGGCGCGGCGCGCAAAGCGGTCTCCAACGGCACCAGCACCCACGTCAGTACCGCATCGCTGATCGCATGAAAACTATTGCCGTAATGGGTCACCAGCCACTCAACGCCGCTGTTAATGGCTTGTTTTAAGGAGAGCGAGAAAAACATGTTACTTCACGCTCGCGCTGATCTTGGTCGCGATATCCGCAGGCATCCACTTTTTCCAGATCTCGGGATGCTGTTGCAGAAAACTGTGCGCAACCTGCTGGGCCGTTAATTTTTGATCGGCCATTTCGGCGAGCGACTTGTTCAGCACGTCCAGTGGAATGTTAAATTTTGACAAAAAATTACTCAGCACCGGATCTGCGTTTTTAAAGATAGTAGAAACTCCCACCTGAATCACCGCCTCGGGCGCTGCCGAACCGCAGGGATTCGGATTGTCTTTATTGGCCAGGGTTTTGAAGCACGCGTCGTTGAATGCCGGTTCCTGCAGCTTAATGAATTTGAACTTCCCCATGAGCGCAGTGGGCGCCCAGTAATAAAACAGCAGCGGTTTGCCGCGTTGATAATCCGAGGTAATTGCCGCATCGAGTGCTGGCCCTGTGCCAGGACGGAAGTTGACGTAGCTATCGGTCAGCTTGTAGGCCTTCAATTTTTGGGTATTCACACCTTCGCAGGTCCAACCGGTCGGACAGTTTAAAAAGCGTCCTTTGGAAGGCTCTTCGATATCCTTGAACAACGTTTTATAGGTCGGCAAGTCGGCAACCGATTTCAGCGCAGGGGCCATCGGTTTAATGCCCCGGCTGGCGTCTCCCTTGATCACATATTCCGGCACGTACCAGCCCTCGCTGGCACCGACGATGACTTTGCCGAGAGGGGTCACGCTGCCAGCCTTCGCCGCCGTATTCCACGCATCACTCCGTCCAACCCACTCCTCAGCCAGCACCTGAATGTCATTCTTTGACAGCGCTACTTCCATTGCCACCGTGTTGCCAGGGATGCTTTCCGTCTTACAGTTGTAGCCTTTTTCCATGACTGATCGCATGACTTCAGTCAACACCGAACCGCTCTCCCAGTTGAGACCGGCGAATTTGACAGTCTTGCCGCTCGAGCACCAGGAAGACGCTGTTATAGGTGAGCCGGCAGCTGGCGCAACTGAGGCTGCGGCCAGCACCCCATGGGCAACAAGCCCGCATCCCAGCGTAAACGTCGTCTGCGCAAAAAAGTAACGAAGTTTCCGCTTTGAGTGAATGGTCATTTTTATCGTTGCCCTTATGATGGAATAGTGAAGCGTAGCAGCAGAATCAGTACGCCATATTAATACACTCCAGATACGCTTTCGCGCAGCGCGCGCGCCCCCGGCGACAGTTGCTATGCTATTCGCGGATAGTTCAGTGCGACCGCAAATTCCTCCATAGCGGTGATGGCTTGATAGTCTTCTACCCTGGTGCGCGCCAGACCAACTAGTCGCAACGGCGCGACGATTTGATCATTTTTACACACTGCCTCTAATGCCTCCATTACCATTGCCGACTGTGCCTGATTAAGCTGCAATGATGCAATAAAAGGCAATCCGGGCGCGGCCAGGCTCTCTTGCAATACCCGCAGCCCAGTAATTTTTTCGGGAAAATAATGCGCGATATGGGCAAACGTCACGCAATCAATTGCCGCCAGATCGGCTTCGCTCCTTTGCAGCATCGCCAAACTCTCAAGATGCGAACCCGATAACCGTACCTTATCAAAAAATTGGCCTGCGCGCGCAAACGGCGCGACCGTATGACGCAATGCATTCATGCCGCTATGTGATGTTGACTGATTGACCGCACCGCTACACCCACGGAAATCAGCTAATGCACGAAGTGGTTTATCGGGATTGCGATGTCCGTACGCTTCGTTGGTGACGATCAGGCTGCGATAATAAAATCCGTGACATCCCGCCACGTTATACACCGGCGTCCCCAGAAGTCGCACGCGCCCCCGCAAAGAGGTGGTTAGAGGGTAGCCGCAGGCTTGGCTAAACAACAGGTCTGAGCGCAGCCAGAATCTCTCCAGATCGTCGATCTGGTGCACGATTTCAATCTCTTCCCGCCAACCACGTGCCTGCAGCGCCGCGATGACGGCAATCAGGAAACGCTCATAATCGGCGGCGAGAGTCGCGCCGATGTTATACATCGGCAGTGCAACTTTCCAAGTCTGCATTTTTTGATGGTTGTTTGACGAATGGGCCTATTTTAGAGCGTCTTCGAGCAGACCGTTTGAGATTACTGGAAGCGGTACCTTACGCGCAACATCGGACGAAAACGGTCGAGGGCAAGGCAGTCGATGCTGCCGTTATAGCACGTAGCGCACGGCGGCAATCGGATGAAGGGGAGCATCAATTGGATTAAACCCATGATCGCGGATCAGACCGCCATATCCATGGAGATTAAAACCGCCACAGCGCTTTAGATAGTCTGTCCGATCGTCCTGATACACGCGCGCAATCAGATACCATGGCAAGCGCGGCAAATCGTGGTGTACCAGATGGTAATTGTTGTTCAAAAATAAGATGCGCATCGGCAAGCCAGTTTCATTGATCACGATCCGATGCTTGCAATCGGGGGCCGCCCTATGTTCAAAATAAGAACGGACCATCGCCAACGACATGGCAGGATAGGCAATAAATAATAGGTAGTACCACCAGGAAATTCCGAAGAAATGCTGCATCCCCGCCAGCATGCCAGCCAACAATCCCCCATGCGTCAGCCCCATCCGAACATAGCGAAAATCGCCGCATGAAACTTGTTGAAATGCGACTTTCCATGTGTCGAGAATAGCCATTGATGGTCCAACCAGCATCCGCCCCCAAAAGGTCTTGCGCCAACGATACAGGGTCCGCATGTGGCGACCACTCGCCTGCCACACAGCCGCGTCGACATAATGGGTTTCCGGGTCAAGCCCTGGCAGGGTCAGGTCGGCGTCGTTGTGATGGCGTAGATGACTCTCCCGATAGAGGGTATATGGGTACCAGACTGCCAGCGGAGCGTACGCCAACATTTTATTTAACCAAATATAACGCGTGGGATGCCCGTGCATAATTTCATGCTGCAAGGACATAAACCAGACGCAAAAGCCGATCAGCAATAGCGTTGTCGGTAATAACGTCAGATTGAAGCGAAACCATAAGGTGAGCGACCAACCTCCATAAATACCAATCACCAGCAGCCAGGTCGGCCACTCCGTGCGCGCCATCCAGGTCGCCAGATAGGTAGCGATTCGTCGCTGTTGGCTGTCGCCCAGATATTCCGCCATATCGCTTCTTCACCTCATTATCGGCTTACCCCTACCTTCAGTAAGGAGCGAACATCAGAACGCTCAGCGCGTGATGGCTATGCAGCACCGCGCAACGGGAACACCAGATTTGAGGAGACAAAACGAATTAAATAAATTATTCATATGCTAAATTCGCATATAAAAAAATACATCCGGCTGTTTTTTTGTTCAGCAGACCGGTATTACTCTCTTTTAAGTTGCATGGTCGTCCACATTCATTCATTTGCCATTTCTTAGCTGAGGCAACATAACCACATTCGTCTTTTTTAAAAATAAAACCCCCGGATTAATCTCGCTTTGCTACCGACAAATCTTTCTTTTTTTATGACATTTCCGGTCTATCCATAGAACATTCTAAATTTTTAAAAGTCGTCGGAGGAATGACTTTAACGGACGTCATTTCGTATATATTCGCATCTCGCAAATCAGGCGCATACATATATTTTTCCATTTATATGGATCGCCTTTATTTTTTTAATTATAGGAAATACGAATAATGACTTCAGCAAAAAACACCATGATGACAATTGACTTGCAAGACCTGAACGCCGTTCAAGGCGGTTCTTGGGTGGGTGCGGCGGTAGGTGGCTTTATTGGCGCTGGCGCAGGTGGCCTCGCTCTAAATCCGGCAGCGGTAATTTTTGGTGCCATGGTTGGCGCAGCTATCGGCTCACAAATTTCTTGAAGTAAAACTTTAATATCGAACGGCTAGCCGTTCGGAACGGGAATACCTTACGAAAGAAAGCCATATTCGGATGCGCAGGATATTCATTGCGCATTCAAATTTTTTAAGGACTTCCCATCTTCTCTCTGCTGCATTATTCGAAGGCACAGAGAGAAGCGCTACATTTTTAAATTCATTTTTTACGTACAGGAACACATTATGACCGCATTACATAACCCAATGATGACTATTGACTTACAAGACTTGAACGATGTCCAAGGCGGTTCGTGGACGGGTGCTTTGATCGGCGCTGGTGTTGGCGCTGGCATGCTTGGCGTCTCCGGTCATCCGGTCCTGGCTGGAATTGGTGCCGTCATCGGCGCTGTTGTCGGCTCACAAGTTAGTTAATTCAGGTCGCGTTTCGTGCTCCTCGCCGTTCGCGGCGAGAGCTGTCCATGAGGACAAGCGCGCCGAACACGCTAGATAGCCATCGCACGTTAACGTTCTTATAGTTTCCTTCTTATTTTTGCCTTTTTCGATTCAATTTTTAACTATTATTCACATCGTGTTCTCCATTCCATTTCGCAAAAAAACGCCTCTTGTCCTCCAGACCGAACCTACAGAATGTGGCTTGGCATGTCTCGCAATGGTATTGGGGCACTATGGTCATAATCTGTCACTGTTCTCTTTACGTCGCGAGTATGCGGTCAGTATCGATGCCGGCATGTCGATGCTGGATCTCGCCAAACTGGCGATACGCTTTAAGCTGACGCCACGCGCGCTAAGCGGTCGGGTCGACCAGTTGCAGAGTATTGCGACGCCAGCCATTCTGCACTGGGAAGGTAACCACTATGTGGTGCTCCAGCGCGTCACCAAGCGCTACATTGAAGTGATCGATCCGGCATTAGGAAAGCGTCGTTTTACCCATCAGGAAGCGGAAGCAAAATTTACCAGTTTTGTACTTGAATTGGCCCCAACGCCGGAATTCTCACCCAAAAAGACCGGACAAAAATTACGCGCCAAGGATTTCATTGCGCTCGTCAGGGACACCACCGGTCTGCGCACAGCCCGCACCGCGCTGGCCATCATCGGCCTGATTCTCATGTTTATAGGGCCATCGTATATCCAGTTGACTGTTGATAACGCGATTAAGCAGGGCGACGTTGACTACGTGTTAATGATAGGCAGTTTGTTCGGACTACTCTACTTCTTTGAGGTGATCGTCAACTTTGTACAAAGCCTGGCGACCCTTGCGCTGCAAAGTCGCTACACCAGCGCTGTAGCACAGATGATCCACACGCGCTTGATGGACCGCTCCTTGTCGGCATCGACGCGCTCTGGCTCAGGCACCGGCCTCATACTGGACAAGACCGCAACCGCAACGGCGACCTTTGCTGTACACGGGTATCTCGACTTTGCGGTAAAGACAACAGTACTGATTGTCGGTCTCCTTTTTATGATGGCCTACAGCCTAAAACTATCGCTGATTACTTTTTGCTCAATGAGCTTGCTTCTGGTATTTCGCATGCTTTTGCAAGGACGTTATAAGAAAGAATTCGATCAGGAAATCAGCGCACGAGGGCGCTTCGATAATGCCATCGTAGAAAATGAAATGAACATCCAGTCACTCAAAGCCAATGCGATGGAATGGGGGCGCGGGCAAAAAATTGATCAATATTTGCGCGTATTATTGAATTGTACTTATCGCAAAGACCGCATCATGCTATTTCTGACTAGCGGTGGCAATGGGATGATGCAGCTTGAAAAGATTTTGTGTATCGGTTTGGGCGCAACGGCAGTCATTGCAGGCGATATGACGATTGGAATGTTATATGCCTTCGTCCAATATAAATTAATATTTTCCGGTGCCGCTGACCAGTTGATGCAACGATGGCTTGAACATGACGCGCTCGACGTTCCGCTGAATCGCATTCAGGACCACCTGGAAAGCCCCTGCGAAACGTTGGATCGCAACGCAGACAAACGCAATTCATTAGGTTCGGTAACATCCCTGATCGTGCAACACCTGTCGTATAGCTTTCCCGGCCGATCCTCCGCGCTATTTCAAGGCTTGAATTTTTCGATCAACGCCGGAAGCCGTCATTTAATTATAGGCGAGAGTGGCAGTGGAAAAACTACCTTCCTGCGTATCATGTGTGGCCTGGTGACGCCAACAAATGGAACCGTGATTGTCAACGGCAGCGCGTTCGACGACTATCTGCCCCAAGATATCAGAAGTAAAATAAAAATTATCCATGCTGATGAAGACTTCTTTTCCGGCAGTCTTTCCGACAACATCTGCGGATTCTCGGTCGACCCTGATATGGCGCGCATTGAAGAAGTCTGTACATTGGCATGCATCAATGACGTCATTTTAAAAATGCCGCACGGCTATCAGACACCGCTCACCCCCGGCACGCCAATACTCTCTGCCGGGCAACGGCAACGGTTGGCAATCGCCCGCGCTTTATATTCGAACCCCGCCGTCCTGCTATGTGACGAAATCACCGCCAATCTGGATGACAGTACCGCACGTCAGGTTATTGCTAACCTTTGTGCGACCCCAATGGCACTCGTGTTTTGCAGCCATGAACCAGCGCTTTTTTCTACCGATATTACACGTTATGAAATAAAGCAAGGACAGCTGCATCAGGTTTCAGTATGAAAATCATTGGTCATGGTTGGTATGCACGATTAATCTGGTGGATTACCGGCTCAGCTCTATTTTTACATCATCGGCGCTTCGCCCTGAACCATGAGCGTATTTTTTCCAGTATGCAATCATTAAAACGGGAAGATACGTTTTTACGGCATATACAGGCTGACGCGCACATAGGCCGATTTTACAGGACTCTCTGCAGAACAAAGCAAGGCGACGCTTCGCAGCTCATTAAGAACAAAGTCCAGGTGCAGGAATGCCCCGAACTGTTCGCCCCAGCTACAGTGCGTCCCATCATATTTTCGTTGCATTGGGTAGATCTGTTTTTTTGCGTCGCCGGGCTAGCGAACTATTGCTCAAAAAATGGCACAGAGTTGATGGTAATTCGGCGTCAGACCGCAATGAATTTTAACGCCGATGCGATCGTTGCGCTAACTCAACGCTCAGGCGTTACCGTCCATTTCGTCGCCCCGGGTGAACCTGCGCTATTGCAAAAGATTCAAACTCATTTAGACAAAAACTGGCCGGTGCTAATATTAGTCGATCTGTGGGGGAACTACGGTCCAACCCGCACGATTCGTTATCAAAATAAGTCATTGCAAATCTGCACCAGCCCTTTCCTGCTCGCTAAGCGCTTACGCGCTTCAATATTTATTGCGAAGACGCAGGGATCCGCAGCGCACGGTGGGCTCACGATCAAAGTCGACGCAATATCCGATGCCCCAGTTCTTAAACTCGCACCATTGATGCAGCGAGTGACGCAGGATTTATGGGATAGCATCGGCGATGGCTATTGGCTCAGCTGGGATTCGTATCCCAATTTTTTTTATCATTATCCGTAAGCCATGTTCATTCAACGCACGCTCCGCCAACGCATATATCATCAGTTAATTTTTCTGAAGACGACCGCAGTCGAACCCTTTGCACATCCCATTATCGGTATCAAACTGGTGGCTTGGATGTCGTCGATAATGATAGCAATTCTGCTCATCTCATCGATATTGCTATCGCACGCAGAAATACATCCCTCCCGCGGCATCTACATGAGCGCCTCACGCATGGTCGAAATCAGAGCACCAGTCGCAGGAGCACTGATGGCGGTATTTGTCAAAGAAGGTCAGCCGGTAAAACGCGGGACACCGCTATTTTCCGTTGCCCAGACCATTGGTAATGAGAACGGCCCTTTGGTGAACAGTCGTCAATCTGCGCTGCGTTCACAAATAGAAGAGGCAGATAAGAATCTGGCGCTCACCAAGCAGGATATTGTACTTAGCAAAGCCGCATCTGTAGAAAATCGTCGCGCTTTAGAAGCTGAAAAGATACAGCTGCAATCAGCGGGCAAACTCACTGATGACATGATCAGGATCGAACAAGAAAAACTGAATCGTAGCAAGCAACTCCATACCAGCGGGCTCATCACGTTCTCTGATTGGCAAGAGATGAACAAGCAATTCATGTCGCGCCAGCTAGAGCGCATACGTCTGACTCAGCAACAAGATCAGAACCGTAAGCAACTACAACAGGTGTCGACAGATCTAGCGCGTGAATTGGGTCGCATCGAAAAATCCAGTAACGATATCGCTTCGCAAAAATTCACACTGATACAGAACATCAGCACCATGACTGAGGACGTCGTCACCGCTTATGCGCCCAGCGATGGCGTTATTGTCGATGTATTGCAGGTATTGGGAAACAATGTGCAGGCCGGCCAAAAATCGGTTGTGACCATGGAGGTAGCGAATCAAAAAGACGCAACACCACGCGTTATCGCCTATATCGGCTCTCAGGATATCGGCACGATTGACACCAACTTAAACGCGCGCCTCTGGTTCGACGCTTATCCGGCCGATACCTATGGCACCTTCCCCGCGCGTATCGAACGGATTTCCAAAATGCCCATCAGCAATCCCGATAATATGCCAGTCAAACTCAAGGCCGGACAAACCTACTACCAGGCAACCTTAAGACTGGAACAGCCCTACGACCGGCACGGAAAATTGCTAGTCCTTTCCGATGGCTTGAGTCTGACGGTCGATCTGGTCGGCGAACGCAAGACCGTACTGGAATGGGTCATCGCACCGATTAATCGCATCCGCGAACGGGTTTTTTCGCGCACGTCATCATGATAAAGAATTTAAAATTTACCACCATATCTCTGCCGCAATCTCCGGGAAAGGTACGCCGTTTTGTTCGGATGGTGATTCAAGCCATCGGCTTTCTCGGTATCAGCGCGCACCTTGCCCATCATGCTGTTGCCGCCGATCTTTCCGAGGTTTACCAGGCAAGTGTTCAAAGCAATCCCCAATTCCTGGCTGCGCAGGATACGTATCGCGCACAGCAGGAAAAAATGCCTCAGGCACGCTCGATGTTTCTACCAAAGGTCAGCGCCGATGCCTTTGCGCGCCGTCAGGGGAAGTCCGCCATATCGATTCAGGACACTGAAGTACCGAGTGCCTGGTATGACAGCCAGGGTTATAGCTTGTCCGTATCGCAAGCGCTGTTTGATCCTTTGGCGTTACCGAATTATCGCCAGGCCCAGCTGATCAATTTGTTAGCCGCCGTTGAGTTTGCACAAGCTAAACAGCAATTAATTCTCACCGTTGCAAAGACCTATTTTGAAGTATTGTCTGCCACCGACGACTTACGTTTAATCCGTGACCATTGCCGCATGTTGCGCGAACAACTGACAATGAACCAAAGGCGTCTTGAAGCTGGTGCGGCCACGATCATGGATACCAATGAAACCGAGGCACAATATAATCTGGGTAAAGCCGATGAAATCCGTGCGCTTAACCAACTAGCATTAAAAAAAGCCGCGCTTGGCCAGATCAGCGGCTTGCACCAACCAAGTCTATTGGCACTCAGCGATACACTTACTCCAGTGCCGGAGGCTCTGGAGCAACTCGCCGCATTTGAAGAGCAGGCAAAACGTGACCATTATTCCGTCCAGCATGCTACGCTGTCACTAGCGATTGCACGTAACGAAGTAAAGAAATCGCGCGCAGGATACAGTCCAAGTGCCAGCCTGGTGGCAAGCCACGATTATCAACGCATTCAAAATACCGACACACCGCAATTGCTCCTGAACGGCGGCCATAACAATCGGATCGGGTTAGAAATCCACATGCCGATTTTTGACGGCCTCATCACCAATAGTAGAGTAAATGAAGCGGTTGCCTTGAAAAGCAAGGCAGAAAATAACATGGAAGAAGCGCGCCGTGTCGCCAGGCTCGACGTTCAGGAGGCCTACCTCAACCTGCATAGCGCCGCCGCCCGTGACGCCGCACTTAGAAAGGCGGAGCAATATGCAAGTAAAGCGGTGGATGCAAATCGCCTTGCATTTGAAGAAAATATGCGTCTGAACACTGACCTGCTGGAAATCGAAAATAAACGCTACCAAATTCAACGGGATTTGCTGAAGGCGCGCTATGAAATGCTGCTGGAGGGTCTGAAATTAAAAGCTGGAATCGCCGCCCTGACCGAAGCCGACATAGCGGATCTGAATAGTTTGTTGCGACACAAGACGGTTTCGAAAGCACTGTAAGGGCATCTCCTGGCCGAAGCATAGCGCTCTCCGATCCTGTCCAGGGATCGGAAATAAAACACTAAGTTAGTCAGCCCAGAATGGCATTAACGAAGCCTGCAGCCCTCTTTGAGCGAAGAAGTTTTCAATGTTGCGCAACTTAATGCTATGCATTAACTGATCCATGATTTCTTTACCCTTGATTCTGATGGCATCTGCGTCACCCGCAAGATTGACCGCCGCTAGCGATGCCTTAAGCTGATCCTCAAACGTTGTCTCCAATGCGTCATCCAATTCTTTTCGCATCCGAGCATAAAGGACTTCATCCACCCTTTTGATAACGCCTTCCAGCGGCGCCCATGAAGTAAGCCACGTCAAAAATTCGTTGTTTTCGCGATTTTTTACCTGTAGATCGGCAACCTCCAGATCATCTTCATTGACATGAGAAACGCCAAAATAGCGCATTTCTTCTATCGGAGCGATGATTTGCAATCTGGTTCGGAGTTTGACCTGAAAAGCTAAGTAAACTTCGATCACATCCACAAAGTTTAGCGTCGTCACGTGACGCCGGGCAATTTGCTCGAGACATTCCTGTCGAAACAAATTTCTAGCGACGCTAATGAGCTCCGGCAATCGCGCGTCATAACACCGGTTTTCCACCTCGTTCGCTGCGCGCGCATTTTGCATCATCGTGAAAGTCAGTGAAACACGGTCTTCGCAGGTCGTTGTCGCATCATGGGCGAGCCAAAAGGTCTGATCCCGTAAAGGCGGCGTCGCGACCAGATCAGCCAGCCAATCCGCGATACAACGCTTAAATCCGGGGAAATTGGTATCGCCGGTTTCGCTTAATCGATCAAGAAACTTCAGAAAGGCCGGTGCACCATCCTCGCCCGCGATGGCTTGCCAGGATGCCACGGCAATTGCTAGTTGATCTTCTGGATACCACGATTTAAAAATAGCTTCAATCGGCTTCACCGATGTCACGGACTCTGCTGCGGTCATTGAGAAATGAAACTGAGCGCCGCGGTGACCACGGTCATCGGCTAGCCGCGAGATGGTTTGCCGTGAGTCTTCGGAGAGGGGATTATTGTCCAAAATGATCAGCATATTTCGAGAAATCGCTGTAACCGAAGGAAGCCGGGTCAGTAAGTTGTTGCTCGCATCGAGCACGTTAAGAGAGCCTGGTAACGGCGGAAGATCCGTTAGCTGATTACTTTCAACATGAAGTTGTCTCAGTTGACCAGGTAACTCCGGAAGGAAAGTAAGCAGATTATTGGAAGCCTCAAGCCGAATCACAGATGGGGGGACTTGCTCGCATAATTGGGTCAACCGATTGTGATTGACAATAAACCATTTCGGGCTTCTTGGCATATTGACAAGAGTGCGGCTGATCAAGTTATGCTGTAACTCTAATCTCTCCAGGCAATCGGGAAAATCGCGTGGAAAATCGACTAACTGATTGTAATTCGCTTGAAGTTCCCTCAGACGCGCGGGTAACGGTGGCAAAAACGCCAATCGGTTCTGGCTAACTTCAAGATACCTTAATGCCGAGGGTAAAGGTCCTAGTTGCGTCAGTTGATTATTGCTTAAACCAAGATGTATCAAACCGTCGGGTAATTTCTCTATTTGTCCCGCCAATCGGTTGTCATCAAGCATCAGCTCTGTGAGAGTGCCGGGCCAGGATCTGGGCCCCTGCGTCAAGCGATTATTGCATGCAAGAAGAGAAGTTAGACGGACCGGAAGATCATCCGGCAGTTGCCTTAATTGATTGTGCGAAACGTTAAGTTCCTCCAATAAAACGGGCAGAGATGCAGGCAAACTGCTAAGCTCATTTTCGCTCACATCAATCAAAGTAAGAACCTCGGGCAACGACTCTGGCAGAAACTTGAGTCGATTGTGCCCGGCACACAGACTTGTTACGTGGGGGGGCAAATGATCCGGCAACGTGTTTAGGTTAAGGTACTCCAGATTCAATATATTCTCCCCCCTTTCATAGCAGTCTTTCATTTTAGCGACCGCCGTATCACGTTGTTCGCCTGCGCCGGGGACGGCATCATTCCCCCAACTGTCCCACTCATCGAAAAGTGCTGTCTTATCGTTTTGCAGACGGTCTGAGGCTGTTGTCTGGTAGACAGGAGTAATCAGGGCGAACCGTGTTTGCGGAGCGTTAATTCGAGTAGGCATGAGGATCGTTGTGAAGAAATTTGATTTATTTAGTAAAGCGGACGGTCATTCTGGTACTTGTAACACGGGGTAGAAAAACCGAATTATTGTTTAAGCGCGCTATAACTGAGTGAGCCTTAACAGACAAATATTCGTAACATTTTTCAACGAAAATTCCCCTGCTGGCTAAGCCAAGAGGGGAATAAAGAGACGCCATCAGTCGTATTTAATACAACCTAATCACAATTTAGCGTGGTACCGCAGTGACGACCCTAGTTGCTTTGGATGAAAGTCCGAAAGCATTCGTGACGGTCACTTCAAAGACAAGTTCGGTTTTCTTAGTAAATGGACGGAACATCAAAATCATGTAACCGTCGGTATCATCTTCATTGACACCGATAGATGGGCCTGAAATTTGCTTCCATTTATATGTCATCTTACCTGCATGCATCGTGTCTCTTGAATATGTGCCGTCTAAAATCAAATGGTCGGTACCAAGGATTTCATTGTATATATATCGAGATCTTGCCTCGGCAATTGGCTTTTTGGGAGCCAGTTTGGTGGCAATAATTTCTATTTCATCACTTGATGTAAGCCCAGCTTTATTTTTTACCGTCAGCTTAAATTTAAGTTTCGTATCGGATGTAACATTTTGCAGAATAAATTCCAGATAGCGACTAGTACGGACATTTCCATAGTCAAGTCTCTGCTTTGGACCTGAAAGTTGCTCCCACAAATACGTGAGAGGCGTACCATCCGCGCTGCTAGACTTGGTAGCGTTCATACGCACCAAATTTCCGGCAAAATACCCTTGGCGATAGGCCACAATAATCGCATTAATCGGCTTTATCGGTCCCGGTTGCGCGATCACTTTAGTTCGAAATTCCTTTTTAAACGACGATTTCTTACTCTCTATTTCAACTGCAAACTCAAACGTCGTTTTCTTTGTCACAGCAGGAATTAAAACATTAGCGTTTTGCGAGAGCGCAGAATCAATCGTAACTTTGGGCGTACCGGCGGTTTGAGTCCATGTAAATTTATAATCGTTTGCTGGCACATTCGACACGTTCGCTGTCAATTTTACGCTGGTCAATGCGTTTATCTCAGTGTGAGACGCGCCAACTTCAAAAACGGGCTCTTTGCCGATTCCAGCACAGTCTTCCGAAGTCAAGTTGGTACCGCAAGTCTCATACATCACTTCACGTTCATGCACTGATGTAAACTTGTTTTCCAGCTTGTTACCCAAACCTTCGTTCATCGCATTAACGTTGTACCCCAAGTGATCTTGCTCAACTGACCAGCCAAAAACGCCACCTAAACCATTTTCCTTTGCATACTGTGCTTTTTTGAAAGCGGTGCGTGGTGTATCGATACTAAAATATACCTGGCTGGTCGGATTATAGTAATAATCTGCGTTGAATTTTTTATCGGTAAACAATGAAAAATTGTTTTTACCTTTAAGATCAGCGCCCGCAATATTGCTGAACAGATCATAGCCTTCCAGAACGGTAGCCTCATACGTGCCAAATACCTGATCGCCGCTCACGTGAATCGCTGACTCCGGCTCGCCTGGGCGTTGAATTTGTCCTTTTTTACCACGTGAATAGTTCGCCACGCCTAAAATTATCTTTTTCTTAGGAACGCCATATTGCTCAAGAAGTTTAATCGCTTTTTCAGCACTAAAGTCCGCAGCCGGGCCGGATAAATTAGTTTGATGACCAAGTTTATTTGACCATGCACCCCAAAAGTCGTAATTCATCAAATAAATTTTATCCAACGAAGCGCCTAATCGCGCGTAGTTATCACGACCAACGGCATTGATATATTGGTCCGTCGCGCCTACAGCGCTGGAGATGGTTTTGGTGTTCTTACCGAATTTTGCATTGAGCGCATTTTTTAGTTCGTCGACCAGCGTCACAAAATTCCGACCATCCACTTCCGACTTTGGAAATTCCCAGTCAAGATCAACTTCATCAAGCTGCCATTTATCGACAAAGGCGACGACTGAATTAATAAATATCTTCCGTTTCTCAGGGCTCGCGGCGAGTACCGGGAACGGTGTCGAAAGGGTCCAGCCACCGACGCTGACTGCTAGTTTCAGATTTTTATTGTTTTGTTTCAGATGCAGCAATTGCCCCATCAATCCTCGGGTATTGCCAGTGTTCAACGCATCATAATTCTTTTTTTGAATACCGCCGTAGGCCGCATCGTTCCAGGCATATCCCTTTTGACGCTCGCTGATCGCGGTTTGAAAACCACCCCAGACATCAAGCGGCGTGATTTCATAGTTTTGACGTCCAAGCTCGTTACATGCCTTACTCACAGTTGCGTGTTTCTCACCCGTGTCGCCACAAATACCGACAAACGCATACACCAAATTGGTGTAACTGCTGGCTTCCACTTTTTCAAGATCGAATTTACGATTGTATTGGGCCCATTCCGATACGTAGCCACCGACAACGAAATTTTCGTCCCGCATAGAAACCGGCTCAGTACCCATAACACCATCGTTATTGAGAACAACCGTTTTTTCCGTTAGCCCTGTAACCGAGGTTGCGTAATCAAATGTAGGGAGCGCGGTGCTGCCGTTAAAATAGATCGTCTCAGTTTTAGTATCGCACTCTCCGCCTTTGCACAACTTTGCGGTGATTGTGTTGTTACCTACAAACAAGCTTGATTCTGGCACTGTCCAATTGACATGATAAGTAGCGGATCCATTAGAAGAATCGCCGATCATTTCTATGTTCATGTTGCCTGCGGCTTTGCTTTGGCAACCTAAGGTAGCGCTATCAACAGCAGCCCAACCTGAGTACCAACAGATCGAATTGGCGAGCGGAGCCCAGTTGGTCGAGGTACGAATTTTTGCGTTATCTACATAAGGATTAACAGCTTCTAATCGATCAATTTTTGGTGGCGCGGCCATACTCTGACCACACAGCATCAGTAACAATGGAGCAGCTACCAGCCCGATGGCGGGCGACATTCTAAAGTGTTTGGTTTTCATGTTTTTTATGAGATTGAAAATTGTATTAACTACAAAAGGAATTTAATGAAACTTACTAAAAATTTAACTTTGTTGATTGGTTTGTTTAGACGACATCTTCCGAAGATCCATCAAAAAAATTAACTAGAATCTGCCAGCATCAAGAATCACAATTATTATTTGACATAATAAAAGAACTATAAATAATATGTGTTCTTTCACGAAGTATGAGAAATTTTTATTAAGAACGTGTATCTTAAATCGGTATCAAGCGCTATTCATACGTTTACTCAATCGAATGGAAAATATAGAATTATCTAATCGAGAACGGACGTTTTCTTTCCTATAACGAGTGAATATCTCACGCGTCTTATAAGAAATATCTTGATTTAGAGATTTTTAATATTGCAGCACCTAAAATTTTTATCGCAAAAATAATGTCTCGTGATTAAAATATATGATTTGATCTTATACGACGAAGGTTAATAAGCGTCACCCGGAAACAATGAAAGGATTCGCAGTAACAAATGGCAAGCCTTTCGTTGCATCGATCGTTTTATCGAATGCATGAGTACTATATTTACTTACCGCCTTGCTTTTTGAATCTAAGGTAGCGTCATTAATAGAAGCCCAAGCTGAGTACCATCTGGTCTTTGAAAACCCAATTAATGCCTCTTATAGCAATTAAATAGGTATGATTTTCACGCTATCCTGACGCTTAGCGCACGGTTTAATGCCAAATATTTGTTATTTCAATTTCGGTATTGCACAACTAAATATCAGCCGGATACCCGCTATCTTTTAAATGGGACATAGGCGTTGGTATGTTCACTGCGGCCGTTTAAAGACAAACGCGCGCTCACATCATTGGTCGGACATGCGTAAAGAGGCCCACGCACTTGCGCTAAGTTCAAATACCAAATTATTAAGAGCGACCGCTGTTTTTTTAACATAGCGCAGTGGTAAATCGAAGGCTTTGCGTTACCTGCTCTCTTGATTATCGGGCGGTGTAATGGTTGTGCTATATCCAACCGCCCCTGATCCACCAGCCGGTAATCGCCCCGAAAACTTCCAGACTGCCGTTGTTTCACTCTCACTGATAGAGCAAATCAGGTCTGGCGGTAAGTCCTCGCCGCAGGTTAAATTTACCAACCTCATGCGCGGGTCGATAGGATCGTGAATCTCTTCCATCACGATAAATGACGCCGATGTATTGCTGAACCGAATGGTATATTCCAGCGTATCGCCTTCTTTTGCGCTGTCTTTGTTGACGCTCTTCACTAGTTTCAGCGCGCCTTGATACGGCACTAGAATAACGACATCACTAAAGCTGGAATCCGGAAGGCCATCGGCGTGCAAGGTAATGCGACTCTCCGTCGAAGTAACTGCATCTGCTCTCACTCTCAAGGGTATGCTGATATTAAATCCATCAGCCGCGCCCAAGGACGCACCTGCAATCAACAATTGCGCATGTTCTTCGGTACCATTCCACTCAGAGTTCAGCATTGCGCTATTTTTCGCGATCATCGTCAGGACAGGCACACCGTGCATTTCCAACTCAGGCGGGAGCGTATAAGTGAGGTTCAGGTTTTCCGCTTTTCCCTTTTTCCCAATCACGTTGACGCTGTACGAAAAAGTATCGCCTGCAAACATTTCGCTACCAGAAGCATTCGCCGGGCGGCCCCCTTCGCTAACGCCGGGCAGACTTCTGCTATCGGCAGTGTTCGGGGCGGGCGTCCATTTGACGCGATTGACATCCAACTTAACCACAGGTCGTGTTACATAAGGAACCAGTAGCTGCGTCAGCACATTGCCAACGCGATCAGTTGCCGTCATCTCAACCTGTACCGTCCAGCTTTTATTGAGCTGCTCAGCTGTCAGGCCAAACAAAAATTCGCCCGCTGCTGAGACATCCAGCGTGGTTCCCTCCGACCACGGCGTCGCATCGTCAGTTCGCCAGCGAATCACCATTGCCGCATTACCGTCACCATTGAAACCTAATCCGGACTGCGCATCAATGGCAGTGCCGCTGAGGGTGTAATGACCATCGTCAGACATCGATTGTGTCAATTCAGAGAGCGTCGGCGCAAGGCGATCAACCAAAAAGCGCCGCGGCGTCGAGATGACTGATTCGGCTCCGAGTCGTTTTACCGAAAACCAGACCTCATACGCGCTGTCATGTGACCATTTTTCGCTTTCCGCAAACTTGAAACTGAAGCTGCCGTCCTCTTCCTGAGCGTCAATTTTCAGGTATCCGGTCGCGCCGGACTCATGATCCTTCTCATTTTTCCAGAACACCTTGATCTCTTCGACGCCGGCTATGGCGTTGCCGCGAATCACCAGAGGCTGCTCCTGAGACGGCCGCTGCCAGCTATCCGTAGCTGGACTGATCCAGGTGGGCTGTCCCGGTATCTTTACGGGTACGTGTATCTTGCGAACCGACGACCAATTTGAAGCAAGCGGACCCGGTCTGAGAACCTTGAATTGCACGTCATAGGTCTTTCCTTCTTTCCAACTTTCACTCCCTGTGACAGGGACATTGTTGAATTCATTATTGCTGTCCAGAATCACGTCAATCGGCGGTGAGTAAGCGCCACGGTTTTTTGCGTCAATTTCTTGCCACCATACAGCCACCTGATTTACGCCCGGATCAGTGCTGCCGCTTATCAATAACGGGTGACCAGTCAACGGGGTGTACGCGCTGCCATCCGCCGGACTGATCCACTCGACCTTGGTCGGGTAGGTGTACGGCACGTGAAACGTGCGGGTCTGCGACCAGTCCGCCGATTGATCGTTATCTCTCCAGGAAGCGAATTTGACTTCATACGTCTTACCCTCTTCCCATTGATCGCTCTTGAGAACCGGCATATCACGGAACACGTTCTCGCTGTCTAACGTGACGGCAACAGCAAAATTCTGCCGGCCCTCGTCGGCGCTGCCTTGTAACTTAATATGTGTTGAAATCCAGTTAACCCCGGGATCAACTTTGCCGCTAATCTTAAGCGAATTGCCAGGGGATGGCGCATATGCGCTGCCGTTGTCGGGACTAATCCAGTCAAGGCGTTTCAGCGCGGAATATGGAACAAGTATGGTGCGGGAGGTTGACCATACGGCCGAACCAACGCCATCTCGCCCGGAAAAAAATCGCACCTCGTAGCGCTTGCCCTCTTCCCAGTTCACGCTATCAGGAATCGGTACCGCGCTGAATTTATTCGCGCTATCAATCTTGACAGGGACAGAGTGCCACGCGCTGCCATAGTTGCCGCCCTGAATTCTGAACTGTGTCGAAATCGTATCCACGCCGGGATCAACCGTGCCACTAATTGTCAACGGTTGGCCGGCGGCCGGAATGTATTGACTGCCTTCGTCGGGGCTTATCCAGTCGAGACGGGATAAAGCAGGATAAGGAACCTGAATGGTGCGGGAGGCTGACCATGCGGCCGAACCAACGCCATCTCGCCCGGAAAAAAATCGCACCTCGTAATGCTTTCCAGCTTCCCAATTTACGCTGTCGGGAATCGGTACCGCGCTGAATTTATTCGCGCTATCAATCTTGACAGGGACAGAGTGCCACGCGCTGCCATAGTTGCCGCCCTGAATTCTGAACTGTGTCGAAATCGTATCCACGCCGGGATCAACCGTGCCACTAATTGTCAACGGTTGACCGGCGGCCGGAATGTATTGACTGCCTTCGTCGGGGCTTATCCAGTCGAGACGCGTTGGTGCTTCCGTATAAGGAGCATAAATGGTGCGCGAGGTTGACCAATCTACCGCTGACACGCCGCCTCGTGAAACCTTAAACTTGACTTCGTAACGTTGACCCGCTTGCCAATTCACACTTTCGGAGACGGCAAAGTTGTAGATAACACCGGCGTGCTCAGCTGGGGCGACTTTAATCCGTGTGCGTGTGGCTGCACTATCGCTTTGACTCTGCAATTTAGACTCTATGAGGATCTCATTCACGCCCGGATCAGTCTCCATCTTAACCCGCAACGGATATCTTGCTAGAGGCACATAGTGGCTATTATCATCCGGGCTGATCCAGCGCTGCGTGACTGGGGCAAGCATTACCTTAAAGGAGCGTAATGATGACCAGTCCTGGCCAATACCATTACGAATTCCACGAAATTGCACGTGTCGATTGCCCAGAAGCCAATCTGTACTACCGTCGACAGCAACATTAAAAGCGTTGTAACTATCTAATTTGACCGGATGTGTTTTCACGGTCCACTGACCAACATAATTTGCTCTCGAACGTATTTCGATACTCTGGGTACCGGCCTCAGTTTTCCCGCCGAGAATGAATGGACCGTTCGTTACCGGCCAATACTCGGAGCCCGCTGCAGGACTAACCCAGTCCGCGAGGAACCTCGTGCGGAAACGTCGCTCCGGCGACGCATCCGACGTTTGTCCCCGCCTTTTGACCGTCATAGTCACCAAATAGTCGGTACCAATTATCCAATCTTTACTAGCCGGAACAACAACATCCCTGAATATGCCGTCTGCCCCAACCCGAACATTCTGGAACAAGGTTCGACCGCAAGCCTTATGATCCGCAGAGCACCAGCCGACGTCAACCTGATCAACCGCAGGGTCTGTTCTTCCGCTCACCTTGAACAAATTATCAGCTGACGGTCCGTACCAACTATTTATACCTGGACTGATCCATTGGACTGGTATGCCACCGGAATAAAAGATGCGGGAGGGGGACCAATCCGACGCAATGCCATCTCTCCACACCTTAAATTTAACTTCAACAGTGTCACCGGGACGCCATTTTTTTCCTTCGCTAATATCAAATGTAAAAGCCGCGCCAGCTTGAATCGCAGCGATATTTCTACTTTCTTCCACTTCGGCTTCGCTATTTTTTTTGGTCGATACCGTAATTTTATTGACACCCGCGTTCAAGCCAGTGGCTGCTGCTTCTCCCGCAACAGCGCTTGAGCTACCGCCTATTTGAAACAGCGTTCCCGACCAGTCCTGAAGAATATTATCGGCCGGAAAACGCCACACTCCGGGTTTCGGCTGCGCGGTCATACGGAACTGCTTCACATCGGACCAGCTTTTTGCTATGAGATTGCCTTCCAAAGGTTTGAACATGATCTCCACGATCACGCCCGGGGTCCACTTTCTGCTTTCTTCAATGTAAGCCTCAAATCTGGTCTCCGTAGTTGGCCCTCCCAGATCAATCAGTTCCTCGTGCCAACCACCAAAAGAGCCACCCGGAAGCGCGGAGCGCATGCTGACCTTGATGGCGGTGGTATCCACCCTGCTCATTCCGGGAAGTCGAAAACGCGCGCCCGGCGGATTATCTACCCGGTGTAAATTGACGGGAGCCTCGTCCGGCAAGTTCCACGTACCTTTATCAGGCCACGGATTGCCCCAATCATCGGCACGGGTCTGAGCGCTATAGGTTCCAATCTGCGCGTCTCCTGAGGCCGCTGTTGCAGGCTGCGCTGTTAAAGGCTGCGCTGTTAAAGGCTGATTACTTAACGCATCGGCCTGTCCCATGCCGAACAAGAACAACATCGTCATGCCGCATAGCATGGAACGGATACGGCAAAGTTTGCAGAGGCTTTTGATTATCAACATGATCGTTTTCATTTACAGACCTCTTTCGTCAAATTTTCAGCCTTGACGAAAATGTCCGTCCCGGGAAGCGTTCCGCAAGCGACCACATCCGAGCGACGCGGAGCGGAATCGCTAACGCGACACGCGCGCCGGCAAAAATGCGCGAAGGCCTTGATCCGGACGACTAACGTTTCCCTGGCAATGTATAAATTTTTCATATCATCAAAAATACAACGGTAAACCTGATTAAGTGAGTGTCTGGGCGACGACCCGGTTTCAAAAATCGCATGTCCCAGTACCAACGGACATTTTGTTTGTGCTACTTTGCTTAGGCGACCAGGTCGCACATGCACGGGATTGAATGCAAGAAGGGCTTTACGCTATCGTTCTCAATACAATCTACTTTGAACCGATGCGTCACGGCAGTTTTGATCCTTGCGCCCAGGTGCTAAACGTACCTGTACACACGCCCGATTGCCTTGTGCTCACGATCTGATTAGCATTTCTTGACGAGAGATAGTGCATGCCAAGACGCTCCGTGAGGACCGATACGGATTGAATAAAGTCCGCGAGATCGAAAGTCACTTATTCATACTGCCTGACTTACATTTTGCACAATCTTTGCTTAAACTTTACTGCGCTTTTCCCAGTCTTAAGGGACATCAATCGTAGCACTATATTTCAAGGAACCGGCCCCGCCAGCGGGTAACCTTCCCGAGAAATTCCAGACCGCCGCCGTTTCATCACGTCTAGCGGAACAAGTTAAATCAGGCGGGATATCGGCACCACAATGAACATCCTGCAATGTCATGCGCGCATCAACAGGATCTTGTATTTCTTCCATAGCAATAAAGGTGTTCGACGTATTTCTGAAGCTGATGGTGTACACCAGCGTATCGCCTGCGTGTGCGGAGTCCTTGTCTACGCTCTTCACCAGCTTTAGGGCACCTTGATAAGGAACCAAAGTCACCGCATCGCTATATCCAAGGTCGGTAATTCCGTCCGCATGCACAGCAATGTGACTTTTTGGTGAGGACACAGCATCCCATTTGATACGCACAGGGACACTAATTCTCACCGTTGCTTTTGCATTCATATAAGCGCCGCTTGCCATCAAGAGCGAGTGAGTTGCGGTACCGTTCCAGTCGGTATTCAATACTGTGCTCGTGTTCGCAGCTTGAATCAGCCTCGGCTTACCGAACATTTCCAGCTCATTGGGGAGCAGATAAGTCAGGTTAATATTTTCAGCTTTCCCTTTATTGGCAAGCACCGTAATACTGTAGGAAAAGGTGTCGCCCGCAAACATTTCACTGCCTCCAGACATACCGGAACGATCCCCTGCGGAACCGGACATCGTATTTTTTTCATCCGTATCGCTATTGGCTGGTTTCCAGTCCGTTCGACTGGCATCCAGCTTGATCAAGGGCTGCTCTACATACCGCAGCGGCGATCTGATCTGGTTCCCAGCACGGTCACTGGCAATGATTTCAACTTCTACCATCCAACTATTTTTCAGCTGCTCTGCCGAAAGACCAAAGAGAAAAATGTTCGATGGCGACACATCCACTTTGGAGGGCAACGACCATGGTGCCGAGGCATCGGTTCGCCAGCGAACATCCATCGCATTTTTTCCATCGCCTGCCGGACCAAGCCCAGAATTGTTATCGGTGACAGTTGCGCTTAACGAATAGTTGCCACTATCCGACATTGATTGCTGCAGGTTGGCGATGAGCGGTGACCGCTTATCGATATGAAAAATTCGATCCTCCGATACAGCGGAAGCCACCCCATGTCTTTGAACTATAAACGACACGGTGTAGGTGCTGCCATCTTCCCAGTCCTTACTGACCTCAAGCGGAAAACTAAAATTCCCATCTCCATCTAAAACCCCGATGTCCTCGAAGGCCGTATTCCCCACGTTACTTTTACTCTGCCAAAGCACCTGGATCTTATCGACGCCAGGCTGGGTCTGACCCCGGATCGTTAGCGGATTGTCTTTCGAAAAATTCTGCCAGCTCTGCTTATCGGGATTCGTCCATGTCGGCTGCAGAGGTGTTTGGTAAGGCACATGAATCCGCCGTACAGCCGACCAGTTTGAATGCAATGCACCTTTCCCGACGACTTTAAATTGGACCTCATAAGTCGTTCCTTCAGCCCATCCATCGCTTCCGCTTACGGGAATCTCTTTGAAACTGTTGTCCTGATCCAGCTTGGTAATGACCGTATCAGAATAGGAACCATTACCCCCCCCGAGCACGCGCCACCATGGATGGATCTCAGTGACGCCCGGGTCGGTCCTGCCGCTGATGCGCAAAGGTTGACCGGCCGAAGGTGTGTACTGGCTGTTATCGTCTGGGCTGAGCCATATCAGCGTAGTCGGATATCGAACCACCTCGAACTCACGTGCATCTTGCCAGTTGGGGTCCGGGATGCCAGCGACCATGCCGCGAAATTTCACACTCCGCTTGCCCTTGATCCAATGCGTACTACCCCCAACCTCTAAGGTGAAACTATGGTCGGCATTCAACGCAACCGGCTGGATTCTCTTGTCCCACTCATCGGTGCCTATTTCACTCGACCATACTTCGATGCCATCAACGCCGGCTTCGGTTTTTCCACCGATCTTGAACGCGTTGGTATCGGACGGCAGATAATCGCTGCCCGCCGTCGGTGTGAGCCATTCCATGTGAAGTGTGGTGTGGAAAGTCCGCTTCTCAGACGCGACCGATGGTTTGCCATACCTTTGCGCCGTAAATGTTATTTCATACCGTTTCTTGTCCCAGGTTTTACTAGAAGGAACTTCAACTATGAATTCGCCGTTCGCTTGGATTGCTTCGCGTTTAATATATACAACACCTACATCATGGTGAAGATCGTCTCTCCAGTTTAGAGTAACTTGCTCCACGTCAGGCTCAGTCTTCCCGCTGACCGTCAGTGCGCGTTCTTTCGATGGCCCGTACCAGCTATTGTCCGCCGGACCGATCCAGGTCGGTGCTGGCGGGGGTATGCTCGCTACCGACCGTATTTGACGATGACTCGACAAATTTGAATCAATGCCGTTTTTTTGCGCCAGTACACTGACCAAATAGGTCTTTCCTTCGACCCATTCTTTACTACCCGGCACTTCGATTGTGAAGTGGTTTTTATTATCGGGCGTTATTGGTATCCAGGTATGTGAAACACTGTCGGGCTCATATTGCCGCTCTGACCAGACTTGTACCCATTCGACCCCGATGTTAGTTTGACCGGTCATCACTAATGGCTTGCCGTGCGATGGATAATAATCGCTGTTCTCAGAGGGGCTGACCCAGGTCGGCGGCGGTAGAACCTCGGCATCAACAGTGTCAAGGAGCGCATGAAACTCTTTTTTACTCTTGGTTACGTGATAGCCATAGACCTTAAATATATTGCTGCCAACCGCGAGCGGGGCCGATTTATATTCATAAGCGCCATTCAATACCGGAACCGTATCTAACAGCCGATCCTGAAAATCCATAATACGGACCTCCGTAACGCCTTGACTGACCTTTCCCGAAATATCGGCTCGGTAGGTCGCCTTTTCGACCGAGACCACTGCGGTGGCGGTTCCAGACAATTTCTCAATCTTCAATGAATTAGTGGCCTGTATCGTTGTACCGCCCCAAATCGCTGCGTATGCCGTGAAGTCCGCCGTTTGTCCTGGTTCACCCACCAAGTCATCAACGATGACCGCAACTTCTTTGCCACCCCAAGCGGGACCGGCCCAAATACCGCACGCAATATCCAGAGCGTCCGATCCATCGTCATATGCCTCAATGATGAACGGTTTATCTTTAAAGCCCGCCTTACAGAAAGTTATATTCCCTGAAAAGGCATCGCTGGCCATCATGCTGACGTGTATCTCTTCTCCCATGTACGCTTCTGTTTTCGATAGGCGTGCCTCAATTTGACTAGCTTGCGAAAAATTGCCGACACACAACGTTACGAACAATAAGATCGCCTTTAGCAGGTAAGGAGGTCGACAGAGTCTAGCTATCGACCTGATCATAGGAGTGATGAATTTCATTTTAAAAACTGCTTTCATCAAACTTGTAACGCAGTCTGAAATAAGTACCACGCGATGTGTTCGCCATGCTGCTGAAATCGCGGTCTTCAAAACCGAATACGTTGTAGCCAACCGAAATCCAGAGATCCTGACTGGCCTGATATCCGGCCTCTACGCCCATGGCACTGAGACGTTCGCCAAGACTGCTTGCGAACAAAGATCCGGACACTCCGGCGTCCCATTTGGCGTTGATATCACGCGTGATGCGTCCTGATAGCAAATGTCCTTGCATCGCACTGCGTTGCCCCTGGCCTGTTTCGGTGACGTGTTTAAAAGCATAACGACCAGATATCGTGAGCGCCTGATATGGTCGATGGCTCGCATGCGCAGAGAGCAGATGAACATGACGACTGGTTGCCTGAATGGCGGACAGACGACCATTCTCCAAGCGATGTTCGTAGTAGGCTAATGCATTGAGAGTATTGCGCTCGGTTTGGCGATAAGCGACGCCAAGTCGTTGACGCGCGCGCACGCCATTGATAGCGCTACCATCGCCGATGCCATTGCGACCTGCAACGCGGTAAATTGCGCTCTTACCGAGTAAGGTCCAGTCCGAATCGAGCTTGATCGCTAGGCCGAGCGTATTGAGGATCGCATCTTCTTGCGTGCTGCGGCGTAACTCCAGCCCAGCTCCGCCCTTCCAGCGCGTGCTAGCGAGATATTCAACCTGTCCGGTGACTGCCGTCGCATCATCGCTGCTGCTGCCACTGAGTGCCTTGGTTCGCTCAAAGGTGGTATTCAGACGCATGCCCGGGGCGACGTCCCAGCCATTGCGCAGGCCGAAGGCATTCTGCGCATCGCGCCCATCAATAGCGCTCCCAAGACGATATTCGTTAAACAAGCTGGCCTGTGGCAGGTATTCAGTTTCCACCCCGACCACTGTCCGGTAGTTGCTGGTCTTTTGCCCATCGCCTAATTCGTAGATATTTCCCAAACTCGAGAGGGCTTCATGGCGTCCGTAAACTTTTGTTCCTGGCTGTATCTGATACTCGCCGCCGAACGCAAGCAAGCGCTTGTCAGCATCACGCAGGTCACGCTCATATTCAGAATAAATGCTTGCATTCGACAAACCGGGTACGCGCATTCCCAGTCTCGTACGAAGCGTATTAAGATTGAGGTCATCAGTCCCGCTGCCACCATTCGCGGTCGAACCTTCCGCAGTACCACGGACTATCCGGCCACCGACCTCAACCTGAACGCCGGCATCAAAGGCGTGTTCAATGCCGATCAACACGCCTTCCAGTTTGGTATCAGGAGAAATATTGCCGCTGAGTCCGCTACCGAGGTCACCGCTATTGCTTCTGCTTTTTGCCAGCGTTCTGGCGTGCACCAGTTCGCCTTTAAGTGTATTCCGTTGGTCTAGTTTATATTCGGCACCTGCGCGCGCTTCGATCTGTCCGCCAGATGTCGGAGAGTTTAGGTTATCGAAATCGCTATCAACCTGTACAGCCGTCACACCAGCTTTTAAATCTGCACTTTGATGTTTGAGCTCGACACGGCTACCACGTCCCAGACCCTTGACAGTATCGGTCTGCGCCAGTTCTCCGACCAGACTGGTGCCGCGACCTAAATCGGCTTCTAGCGTCAGTCCACGCAAGGTGCGCGGATCGGAGGGATTGCGGTCCTCGACTGCAACTGCGCCGAGTTTGATGGTATCGGTGACGTTGACTTGTACGTCGCCACCGAACAGCCAGAAATTTGCTCCGTTGCCATCCGACTCGTAAGTGATGCGGATAGTATTCGGATTAAAATTGGCATCAGTAGACAGCTCGGGACTTTTGAACAGCAACGTCCCGCTCATGGTCTCGATTTCGTAGTCGGCAAAACGCGCCAATACACGGGTGGCAATAATCCGTGTCGGCATATTGCGGTCACGCGTGATGATTTCGACGCGTTCACTGTTTTCCAGATAGTCGGCACCGAATACTGAAAACGGGCCTGACGTACCATTGGGTCTGATCTCAACCACGCGCTGGGTAAGGTTGTCACGGCTGGCGAAAAGCGTCCCACTGACGCGACCGCCTGCCGTTTCAAAGTGCTGTTTGATGCCGGTAACACCGCGGTTGTATTGCGTCAGCTGACGCACGCCGGTTGCATCCTGGGTAGAAAAATCGCCGTATAGCAAATAGCTATGGCCTTTATCAACGCGCAGATACAGACGACTGGTGGATTGCGCATCGAAGCCACGCACAGAGGAATCCCCGTACACTGGGTAGTAGCGTTCGGGCTGAATGTCGCGGAACAGGCGCTGCTTGACATCTTTCTCGCTGTCATAAGCAGCGGTGAGCAAATATTCACCCTTTACTTTGCCCTTGAGGAAAAAGGCAGCGCGTCCTCCAGCGGTCATTTTGCCGTTATCCCAGGTGGCGCTGAGGCGACTCAGTTCGCTCTCAAAGCTGTCGCGTTCACCGACAGGCCGGATCAGACCGTTACGCAGACTAACAACACCTTCGACAATACCGGTCGCCAGCATAGGGCGTAATGGCGCTGTCAATTGGATTTCCCGTTTGGTTTGAATCGCACCACTGACGGCCCTTATGACGATCGGACCGGGCTGATCAGGCGGGATAAGATCGAATTCGGCGACGCCATCTTTGACGATACCTTTGTAGATTCCTTCGCCAGACTGTCCGGTAGTATTTAGCCACTGACCCGCGCTCACGCTCAATGTCACACTAGTAGGGGAAGTCACTGGCACATCGTTGGCATCAGTGACATGAAGGCGCACGCGTAGCAGATTTTTGCTGTCAGCTTCTGCCGTGGCGGGCATCTCGATCATCAAACTCTCGAAATTCCCGGGTGCAATTACGGTAATGCTGTGCTGCTGATTTCCCTGTCGTACGCTCAGATTATTTTTCCCGGCCTTCAGCGATACACCAATGTACTCCCACGCCGCAATATTACGGGCTGCCAATTCGCTACGGTTACCGACGCGATCCTGTCCGATAAGTTGACCGTTGACCTCAAGTGATAACGCTTGGGTTGACGCTTTGTCAACTGTCTTGGCGGCCGACATTGTGGCATCCGAAGTTATCGGTCCTTTTACCCGTACCCGAATCTGTCGTGCTGGAACAATCTGCTTGTCCTGCAGGTCGACAAAGCCGAGCGACGGTGCCAGCGTGCGAATCGAAATATCGAGGGAGACAGGGAGATCAGCTGTTTTTGCTTTTTCTATTTGTGCCGTTTGCGGTGCTTGTCCTGTTCGTGTTGGGTGCTGTGCCAGTGGCTCTTGTTGCCCCGTAGCGGTACCTTCGGTAACGATAGACTGCACCGACGCATTATTCAGCCCTGTGGTCAACTCAGTTGTCGATTTAGCAGCTACCGCAAGCTGTGTGGAGTTGGCGGTCAACTTTTTCAGTTCTATCCCGGCGGCTGACCTGGTAACCACTGTACCGCTGCTAATCCGGCCACTGGCAGGAAGCGATTTTATATTATCAACCGACGTATTACCCTCTGTCGCTAATGGATTAACGTCGAAACGCCGCTTGATGACGGCCTCAATTTCCGACATCTCTCCCGCCGCTTTTTCCCGCCGTGCCAGGACATCGGCCAGTGTGCCGGGCCCACAATCGAGCGTAAAATCGCCGCGTCCAAGTTCGCCGTTGCGGAGATCGATAAATTGATTCCCACCGCGGCCTGCATGACGGTTGGTCGTCGCCAGCGGTATGGCCCCGACCGGCAGCGTGGTGTTGTCTATTTTTAGGACGTGGGTCAAGGGCTTAACGCCGTAAATACTGTATTTGCCATCCTGATCCGTCTCGGCAAAGGTGCCATCCTCCAGGTAGATACGAACACCGGGAACGCCAATTCCGTTGAGATTATCGGGGATCATATTTGTCGGCTTATTTGTCACCGTGGCGGCAGGCTTGCGGACAGCCTTCCCTTCAATAACTGCAACGTTCCGGTTTTCACAAACGAGTGATACTTTACCGAGAACATAGGCATCACTGGTGAACACGCCGCCGACGACATTGACAGACACGCTGGCCTGATTGGAACTCAGATTGCCCGAATGCGCCGTAGCGCGACTTTCTGCGCGCGCGCCTTCGCGTGCATTCACACCAACGCTGACGCGATATTGAATGCGCACCGGCAATTCGCTTTGCAATACGGTATCTGGCGCGACGAAACGAAGGAGATTACCGTGGACTTCTGGTTCAAGCGCGTTGCCAGTGCTGGCACCAGTGCCATTTTCCGATGCATCGGTACTCATCCGGGCAGAACGAGGAACGTAAGAGAATCCCTGCGGCAACTGGTCTGCAATACTGAATCCTTTACGCGGATTCTTTCCGCTGTATTTCAGTGTAAGGGTGTAATTCACATAGTCGATTAACTCGACTTCGCGGCGGTCGGCGTCCTTGCGTAAAAACAGCACGTCACCAGCACTGACATCGATCAGATCGATTGCCAGTAAATTGTTCACCAGACGCGACGCATTGACATCACGTTGAATTTTTTTGTAATAGACCACCTGGTCATTGGCAGCCGGAATTTCCGATGTTTGCGCCGCGAGCACAACATCCGGGCTATCGCCTGCACCCGACAAGCGTATTGGCGCCTCAGCCGGCGGTAGCGCCCGCGAAAATTCGGGTTCGTAGCCAGCGGCAGCCACCGACAACGTAAAGACGCCAGCGGGCGCCTTCGGGCTGAAAGCGTAATAGAAATAGCCATCTGAATTGGTAATTATTTCTCCGTTGGGCGGGTTGCCCACCAGATAACTGGACGGGTCAAATCCGCCACCCTCGGCCTCAATCCGTAGTTTTGCATCGGCAACCGGTTTGCGCGTCTGCGCATCGTAGACCCTCCCGCTATACGAAACCGCGAGATTCTGGTCGGCAAAATGCTGACCGTTTTCTATTGCCGCATACACCAGCTCGCCGGCTTCCTCATCACGTTCTGCATTAGCTTGCGCTGCTCCTGCTACCCCATCCAGCGGCGTGCCTACCCGCACGCCCTCGGGCGATACAAAACGCAACCGGTAAGGACCGCCTGCCGGGATACCGGTCAGTTGGTAAGCGCCCTGCGCGTCGGTGATAGCCTCTCTAAGCACTTGGTCCAACGCATCAGGAGCGCTTGCGCCACCTTCCATAACCGACAGACTCTTTACGGCAGCATTATCAGGATTGGTGCTGCTATCCGAACGGAGCTGAACGTGCCAACCCGCCAACACGGTATCACCGTTATCAAGGGTGCCAGTATGAGCGCGGTCCATCCAGACACTGCCCGCCAACGAAGCCCCACGCGTTGCCTTACTTGTAAACTTAAGAAGATTGTTCCCGGTGTCCGCGTCGGGTTCGCCCCCACCGCTCACGGTGACAGTACCGGGCAGCCATACCAGATTTTCGTTGGCTGGAAATGCAGATTCATCCACATTGACATCAAGCACAATGGTAGAACTGAACTGATTTCCGGAAAGTGATTGTTCAGTCGTGCAGGTCAGCAGACTGGCAGCACTGATAGCGCAATGCCATTGCTTGTCGGCGCTTACCGCAGTCGCGCGTATGCCTTTCGGCATATCCGCGATCAGCAGAATAGGCTTATCCGAGGGGCCGCCGCCAATATTATTTACCCGAAGCCGGTACTCGCTCGACTTACCTAAAGTCACATCTGGCGCCTCTATGGCCGGGACCAGATCAGGCGTTGCAGTACTGGCGCGACGCAACAGAACCGAATTGCTTCGTACTTTTTGATTCGCCCCCCATCCCTCACTTTGTAGTGCCAGCGCGTCTGGCGCGGCCTGATCTATCTTCAATGCAAAGCCCCCCTGCAATAGCGCACCCTGCTCTAACGTATCGATCGCCAGTGCGACTTCGACGACGCGAGCGCCGGGGGCAGAAACGCCTGGCAGCCCGGCAGGCATGCCCTTACCGTCCGTAAGGGTACGATACTGAAACGGGTGATCACCCTCATAGCGATAGAGCCGTTTTACAGATGGATCTTCGGCACGCAAAGACGCGTCCACGTAGGTAGCATCATCGGGAATGGTCTCACGCAGAAGCACCACAGCTTGCGCTTTGCCGTCGATCGTAATGTTTACACCTTGAATGCTGCTCACTCCTGTAGCAGCCACAGTGCCGAAATTCTTTGCATTGAAAGTAATATTCACTTTACCGTCTTCGGCATACCATAGCGGGGAAGCCAGCAACGTAGACTTCAACAACGCCTTATCAGCGATTCTCGCGTTGATTGGAAATCTGGCTTGCGCCTTCTGGAGCGCTGTCGTTGCAATCAGTTCAAGCGTCGCTGCACCCGCAGCGTCGGCCGGAACCTCGGCAACCATCAATAACGCTACTTTTTGGTCCGCTTGCATTGCCAGACCCAGGCCAGAAGGACCGGACGCATTAAAATCAGTAATCAGGGGCGCAGAGGGATCGAACTCACCAGTTTGTCGCACGTCCCGATAAAGTTTTGGCGCACGCAGCAAAAATGCTGGCGCAGCTCCGGTCATGGCGCTCACGGAAAATATAAATTGGGTTGAGACGTTACCTGCATTATGCAGCTGCACCGGGACGACCAGACGTGTCCCCGGCTGCGCTAAAACAGCACTATTACCTGCAAGGGCGACAAACTCCAGCGGGGCGATCTTTACAATAACCAAATTGGATTGCAGGTCGCGCTGGGCGTTATTAACGCCTTGTTTGTAGGTCGCCTTAGCTTGTACGCTAAGTATCGTATCGACGGCAGGGGCGCGACCATAGGAGGCACCACCTGCCAAAAGAAGAAACAGCAAGAAGCTGACTAAAAAAAGCCACTTCTCAGATTGAAAAAAACGTACGTTCATTTTAATGCGTCCGATACGATCCACTCAAACACGACGCAGCGCGTTAAACAGAAAAATAATGAAAGAATAGCGATCCCTTCGCGAGCACCAAACCATCTGCCCGTTAAAACCCACGCAATGCATGAAGGTCGATCGATATATTGTTCGCCAACACGCGGTTGGCGACGCTGCTCATGCCTGATAACGCTGGCATGAGCAGTGGTTGACAGCCTCCTTATGGAGTCAGGCCGTCGATTTTTACGCGATACTTCAGCACGGCTTTTTCCTGGTTTTTCAGACCGACGAGTTTGCCTTCGACTTGTCCGTTGGACACCACAGGCTTAGCCGAAGGGGTTTCAACGCCACTTGCCGAAACGTGCGTCATCGTGTTCTGCGCTTCTGCGCTAATCACCGCATGCCCTGGCGCTTTATCGGTAATAGCCGTATCGATATAATCCGCGCCGCTTTTATTGTCCAGCGTCAGGCGATACCAGACACATGCGCCGGGCAACGCACTGATGCTGCTTTGCGAGAAGAGGTTATCGGTTGGTACAGCGTTACAGGCGACGTCAAGAGCCTGGTCCTTCACTAAGGTTCCACTGACCATGCCTTTTACTGCATAGGTGTATTTCCCAAGTGGACTCAATGCGACGTTGTACTGAAAAACTCCTTGTACATTTAACGTACTCGGCGTTTCCGCATCCGGCACCGTCGTTGGCGCAGTGATTGTTAGTTGAATACGGGCCTTTTCGCCTGTATCCAAAATTACCGTCTGGACGCCAAGCGGTTTATCAGTGTCATCAACCAAGGTGGCTTTAGTAACCCACTCGGTATTTTTTTGGATGTCAGTAGCGATATCAGATGACTTGATGGTTAACTGTATGTCACTGGTATTCTTTATCGTATGATAAAAACTGACAGCGTTTAGCGGCTCAATAACCTGCGTACGATTTTTGTCGTAAGTCGATTCGAATTGTCCAACGTACAAATTAAGCGGTAGCGTGACGCCTGGTTTTTCAGTCATCAGCTTCGATACCGCCTCCAGCATGATCGCCACTTTTGTTTTATCGCCAATACCACCGTTGGTGCCAGATCCGCTGACTTGCGCACAGAAATCCTGATACTCGCCGTTACCGATCAACCCGGTATCGAATGTCGAAGAACTGACCGTATCGGGTCCACAAACACCGCCAGCCATCTCGTACAGAGCAACTTTAACGCCAGCAGCATTTTTCACGCTGATTTTGTAGGCTTCCTTTGAGGAGAATTCGGTAGTGTTCTGAATACGGAGTTTCACGCTAGTGGTAGAGGCGTCAGCAACAACCACGCGATTAATCACGGAAGCCCCGGTATCCGATAGAAAAGTCATCGCCCGTTCACCGATGGTCAGGTTGTAAGCCAGTGTTTTAGGTTCTGCTTTACTATCTTTAGGGGTCGCTGAAACGGTGATACCCGACGACACATTCGCCATCAACGCCAGCTGTTCTTTCGCAACCAGCGGCGGCAACTTGACCTGCAACGTGATCAGCTGCTTTTTCTTCGCAGCAAGGGTAACGGTTGGCTTGCCCGCATCGTCAGTCGTACCATCCCATGAAAATTCGGTACCAACCGGCAACGACGCTCCGCTGCTCACTTGGTCCATCACAAAAGTGTCATCGTTTTCGCCCGTATTTTCGATGATCATCGGTAGACTGGCAATCTGCCCAGGGACGATGTTCGTTTTTCCGTCGACGCCTTCTGGCCACGCCAGACCGACCTCGCGCTTCACCTCGCCGGTAATATTGACTTTTATCGGTTGGGTCTTTTCAGAATTAGCGCCAAATGAAGTGTCGTTGATATCATTAATTTTACCGGTCTGAATCTGGAAGCTTTTAACACCGACAGGAGTACCATTTTTTGCCAGAATATTCAGGTTTAGAAGCGCTTTATCCACCACCGAACCTGCAGGAAATCGAACGGCCAGAAACAGTTTATTTCCTGTTTTTGTTAACTTTGCGAAATAATTATCACCCCAGGCAAGCTCCTCGCCCGGCTTCAGTCGGGTCGGCACATTGCTGGCGTAATGTAAGATCAGACGATCAGCTTCGATGCCGAGGCCAGTTGTATCGTCAGGGCCGAGATCGATGCTCATCCCCATGATGGCCTCTTGATCGGACATTTTTACGTCGAAATTATAACCAACAGTATCTGCTTCTCCACCCCTAACAAGATCGATTGAGGTGTTGACCGGATTAATGCGGAAGTGCTCGACGGTCGCATCATATTGCTGCTTGAGACTGGCAGATGCGTTCTCTGGCCCTGCTACCAGAAGCGTAATACCGGACACCTTGCCCGCGACTCCTTGCACCATCTTCGCGTCGAATGGCAATTCTTCGCCGGACTTCAGTCCGCCGGCAGGTAGCGTCACATTGACAGATGGCGATGCGGCCGAGAGGGTAGTGTCTTGCCCGGCGATCGTCACGACATATGCAGAGGCATTCACAAAATCAGTCGCCGTTACCGTCACTTTTTCGATGGCAACGTTACCGGTATTTTTTATACTGTTATGGAAAAGTCCGCTACTCACAACGGTGTTACCGTCCAGCGCCAGGCTGAATACATTCTGAATGGTGGTCTTCACCATATTTGACACGGCGGTCCCCGACCCACCTGATGGCAGGGTATATCTGGCAGTTGCCTTGGTGCCAAGTTCAGTTCCGCCGGCCAGTTGGCGCGAGGTGGTCTCGGCCAATACGGGTGCGACGACACTACTCAACAAAACTGCCGTCATGGTCCAGGCGACTGCACATTGCATGCGGCTGAACTTCCTACCATCAAGAGCTCTATTAATTAAAAGCATTTCTACATTCCCATTTATTAAATTATTACAAAAAAAGTGCAGCTCAGCCTGTAATGAACATCATCACGTTCGCCCGCATTTACACCTGCTTATATACGCCGCCGTGCTTGCACAGCCGACCCTATGCACGGATACATCCATAGCCAGGAATTGCACACGCCTGATTTCTAACAATTCTTATCCTGCTAGCGTTCATTGCATCATTCCATCCAGCGACGTATCGGTGGCAATCTTCTCGATAGATTCATCGCACGATGGCACTGATTCAAATTCAAAAATTGATTCAAACTCTAAAATATGAGAGTACGTGCCACGTTGCGGTTTTCTCCGCGACCTGGGAGCACGACGGCGCTCGAAATATGCTTTCAATCAGGGTGTTCAAAGATGGCAAACCGCCCAAGACCTGGGCACCGAAAGAGCGGAGCTCTTCGGATTCAATCCAAGCGATTACGCAGAGCACCCGATGATCAAAAAATCGAAGTTCGCTTTTCGACGCGCACCTGATATCACCGCCAACCCTTTCGCAGCACTTATCCGGGATCGTCCTGCTAGTCGTTTGTATCGAGACCGCTGCGCACACCATCTGACTTCGGCGCTCCGATCAGATCGGAGCGAAAGGCAAAGCTTTCCGGTTGTTGCGGACGTATTGCTTGGCAATGCCATACCAGTTGCATGGCGTAACTAACACCCTAAGCTAAACGACATCACGTAACACGCTGACAGCAAGCTGCCGATCACTCAAACCATCAAAACGCAGCCGAAAGCATGATGATCATTGACCGGATAACGCAGACTCAATCATCATAAGCTCACAGAATATCCATGTATCGTCAAAAGATTTGCCAGAATTTCATACGAAAGCAACGCGATACAATCTCCCACGCCCTTTCGGTCTAAAATTAATTTCTCGCTAGCGTTACGGCACAGGCTTAGCAGGAAGCGCACTGGCAACATTGCCCGGAACCACGATGCGAGCACTGACAGTTTTGCTCTCGCCCGCCGTCAATTCGCCCAGATTCCAGCGTAGTTCGCGATATTCGGACGAAGGTACATCGACCTCTTTAGATTGCCCTTCCTCCATCACCTGGTGTTTTATCGGCGTTGGAAAAAACTCTTTTTGCTTGCCGATACGTGCCATAAATACATTCGGGCGCGCGCTGCCCGACTGATAAGTCGCTCCTTCCGGCAGGGGCAACATTGCCTCCACGCTGGCGACGGCTTGCTTACCCGTATTTCGGTATATGACGCGATATTCAATGACGTCACCGGGCAGCGCCTTGCGTGAATCCTCCGACAGTAATTCCTTGCCGTCCTTTGTCCGCACAATGTGCGCGCTCAATACCGCGTGTACCGGACCTGGTTGCGCGGCGACCGTATTTACGGCGGCCGTATTCTCTGTTACCTTGGCTTGCTGCCCGTGAGCGGTAGTCATAGAAATGGCCAACCACAATGGCAGGACCGCAATACGCAAACCTGTCTTGATAGTTGTCATAGCTCGCTCTCCTTTAAATAAGTCTATTCTCCGGAAATTCGATTTCCATTCCTATGGGATTACGCTCTATTACTTACAGACATTACTAATTATCAATACAGTTTTTTCTTTTTTTGATGCAGATATTTCTTAAGCGAGTAACCTATTTCGATCAAAAATGTACGTACCAAAGAATGAAATCAGCTTAATTTTTTAGAGAATATTCTCGGACAATTCTTCATTTTTTAACCTGTAGCGATTTTTCCTTCATATTTTTATATTACGCACTTTTATATTACGCACGAAGTTAAAGACTTCGCCAGACAAGTGCTTGTCGACAAAGATGCTATTCATAAGTTGAGAAAGAGTGATTGCTAGCCGGACCCGCGGCAGTTTCCATCGGCATGCTTCCGAATATCCGGGATAAAGTAATTCTTTGATGCCGATAATCCGGTGGAGATTCCGTAATATCCTTTTTGGCGCTTGGCTAACTTTGATGCCAGCGCCTACCACCAGCTCATAGGAGGGGTAAGGCAAAACGCCCAAGCGATCTGCGGGACGCTGAAGGACAATATTGCCGATGCGGTTGATTGCGTGGATGAATCGCGATTGAAACTGGTTTTAGAGATTGCCTGCCTGAGCGACTTTATCGCTGCTTAAATCCGAGGGCCTGCATTATCGGATGTCTCAGAATGAAGACAATCTTTCGGGCGGGGAAAGAATGTGCATTGCCATTGCACGCCTGCTGTATAACAGCTCAAAAATTGTTCTTTCTTGGACGAGCCGACTGCTGGACTCGACGCAGCGACAGAGAACCGTCCGATGAACAATCTGAAGTTGAATAAAATAACCGCCATCGTCATTTCGCATGCACCTCCCGCCTCGCGCTTTGTGATCGCATTGTCGATCTGGACGAGCTTTCTCAGGTCAACCGCTGAGAGTCAATGCTGGCACGCGATGAGTAAGAGTACACCGTTAAATTCGTGTAGAGATGACGTAGCAAACGAAAATTTTTCGCAGCTGAGATACTGATTTATTTTCGTATCCGTATCCAGCGCTCCAGTCTTTTTTGATCACCGTGGTCACGAAGGTTGTCTGGAATTGAGTTTGGGGTTGAGTTCGTCGTAACCGCGCCACCGGTAGAAGGCAACGGAGGCCATCCAGCTAAAAATAAAAAAGGCAATAATCGCGTAGCCAAGGTTCCCGAAATTCCCGGTTAATGTATCAATAAGGTCCCAAAATTTTCCCTCAAGGACCATTTTCTCCCTGATAAGTCCCAACACTTCCAATCCGCCAATCGCGAGCGCAACAATCACTGAGACCAAGGTGATGGTCATGTTGTAATAGAGTTTTCGGATGGGCTTGACAAAGGCCCAGCCGTAAATCCCCAGCATCAGCGTGCTGTCGAGCGTGTCAACCAGTGACATACCGGCAGCAAACAATACCGGGAAAATTAAAATCGACCAAATTGGAATGCCATTTGAAGCTTGCGTGGCGGCGATGCCTAGCAGGCCAACTTCCGTTGCCGTGTCAAATCCCAGTCCGAACAAAAATCCGAGCGGATACATATGCCAGCTGCGGGATATCATCGCGAACATCGGTCGAAATATCTTTGCGAGAAAGCCTCTGCTATTGAGCAAAAGATCCAACTCTTCTTCGACGTATTCACCTCCGTTGCGTAGTCTCTGAAAAACTTTATAAATTGAGCGGAATACCATCAGATTGATAACGCCGATGATGATCAGGAAAAATGCAGAAATAAGCGTACCGATGATGCTTCCGATTACTTTGAATTCATCCAGTTGCCCGGTCAACGCCGAAGCGGTCGCTGCAATGGCTATCGATGCCAGTAAGACGACGGTTGAATGGCCTAACGAAAAAAAGAAACCAACGGCCACCGGACGCTGTCCCTCCTGCATTAATTTTCGCGTAACGTTATCGATGGCGGCGATATGATCGGCATCCACCGCATGACGCAGGCCGAAACTATAGGCGAGAAACGCGCTACCAAGCAACACGGGGTGACCTTTAAAAGCCACGATTGCCCAACCCCAAGCAAGTATATTGAACGCAAGCAAGAAGCCATAGATACCAAAAATCTTTATCCGAAGAGGGCGGTCGACTTTGCTAAGTACAGTTTTAAAAATGGTGAACATAAGCGCTTTATTGGGGTGGTGGTGGTCGGACGCAATTTTTCGAACAAATATAGCGGCTGCGCGCATGACCGTTTAATGCGCCTTCCCTATGTCGATCAGGATAATTTTTCAAGCGCCTGCAATAATGGGAGTGTTGCGTCGGCGATGCGATCAATACTGGCTTCGCGCAACGCCCTTAAATCGACAGGGACCGCATCCGCCAGCCCTGCCCAGGCCAACAAACTTCGCAAGGCCTCTGGCGTATCAAAGATACCATGCAAGTAAGTGCCGAGCACCTGTTCGTCTTCGGAGCGCGCGCCTTCGGCGACAGCGCAGGAGGCAGTCCCTGCAGTCGATCCGTCAATAAAAAACGCCGGCCTGACTAGCGCAGGGCCGCTTGACATGCCCATATGGATTTCATAACCGCTTACGCTGGCGTCGGCAAATGCACACCGTCCCGCCACCTGACTCAGTTGCTTATCCTGGGTCATTTCTGTCTCAAGGTCCAGCAAGCCGAGACCTTCAGTGGCGCCCGCCAAGCCCTCCACGCCATGCGCATCGATGACCCGCTTGCCCAACATCTGAAAGCCACCGCAAATACCGATCACTTTGCCCCCGTAGCGCAGGTGGCGCTGCAGCGTCTCCGGCCATCCCTGTTCCTTCAGCCATGCCAGATCACCACGGGTATTTTTACTCCCCGGCAAGATAACCAGATCTGCCGGAGGATGCGGCTGACCCGCAGCGATAAAACGCAGATCGACTTGCGGATGTGCGCGCAGGGCATCGAAGTCGGTGTGATTACTGATACGCGGCAATAAGGGCACGATCACTCGAAATAAGCCGCTGCCGTGTTGTTCGGATTGAATCGCATCTTCGGCGTCCAGTGTCAGGCCGTGCAAATAGGGAAGCACCGCCAGCACCGGCTTGCCGGTCCGTTCTTCAAGCCAATCCAGACCGCCTTGCAATAAACTGATATCACCACGAAAACGATTGATGACAAAACCGATCACCCGCGCGCGTTCGGTCTCCGACAAACAATCGAGCGTGCCTGTAATGTGGGCGAAAACCCCACCCCGGTCTATGTCGGCAATCAAGACTACCGGGCAATCGACCGCCTCGGCGAATCCCATATTGGCAATATCCCGCGCCCGCAAATTGATCTCCGCCGGACTACCGGCACCTTCCACGATAATGGCGTCGTACTGGTCTGTAAGGCGTTGGTAGGACTCCAGCACAGCGGCCATCGCAGTGGTTTTATAGTGGTGATAATCGCGGGCGTTCATGTCGGCGCGCACGTGACCGTGAACAATCACCTGCGCACCGATGTCGCTGGAAGGCTTTAATAAAATCGGATTCATGTCTGTGTGGGGCAACAGCCCTGCCGCCAGCGCCTGCAACGCCTGACCGCGCCCGATTTCTCCGCCGTCGACTGTGACCGCGCTATTCAGTGCCATATTTTGCGGTTTAAAAGGGACTACTTTTACTCCGCGACGCGCCAGCAAACGGCACAACGCGGCGACCAGAGTAGTTTTGCCAGCGTCTGAGGTAGTGCCCTGGATCATCAAGGTTTTATACGGGAATGTCATTTTTTGGTTCAACTTAGTGTTCAGTTTTGGGTCGTATTACTATCAAGGGAATGCGTTTCCTGCAGCCGCTGCGGGCAACCACTCGGCTAGTGCCAGTTGCAGACGGTCCCATCCGGCTTCGTCGGGCGGCAAGCCCAGTCGGATTCCACCTGCTCCACGCGTAAACAAGCGAACCCATATTGCCCGCGCCGCCATGTGTTGATGAAATGCTTGCGCCCGCAGTTCTGGCCACCATTGGTATAAAGCGCTGCCGCTGCTATCAATCCCGTTGAACGCCAACAGCGCATGCAGCCGCCGCCCATCCGTCGACAACTGTGCTCGCATCTGCTGCTGCCATCGCGTGTCTGACAATGCTGCGTAACCAATCGCTTGCGCTGGGCCGCTGACTGACCACGGCCCCAATAGCTCGGCTAAAGTCGACAACAGTGTTTTCTGTGCCGCCACGAAGCCCAATCGCAGCCCGGCCAGACCAAAAAATTTTCCCACCGAACGCAGTACGATCAACCCCGGTCGATCCGACCATGCTGCCACGCTGAGCGCCGGTGTCGTGTCAGCAAAGGCCTCGTCAACAATTAGCCAGCCACCGCGTGCTGCAAGCTGTTCTGCCCATTCCAGCAACAGCGCCGGGGCCACCGTGGCACCGGTCGGATTGTTCGGATTACAGACCACCATGACATCACAATCAGCCACCGCCAGTGCTAATGCGTCGTAAGCGACCTCCCGCACAGCATGCCCGGCACGCGACCAGCAATGCGCGTGCTCGGCATACGCAGGAGCGGCAACCGCGACTCGCGAGGTCGGACGCAGACAAGGCAACGCCTGAATCGCCGCCTGCGAGCCAGACACTGGCAACATGCAGGGCGCACCGTAATACCGCGCTGCGGCGGTCGCCAGTGCCGGATGCGCCTCCGGCAGGCGATGCCACGCGTCCGCTGCAAGCGCGGGAACCGGATAGGGATGCGGATTGATGCCGGTAGAGAGATCAATCCATTCACTACGGGATTGGCCGAAACTGGCGATAGCCGCGTGCAGGTTGCCGCCATGATCAAGCATATTTTGGCCGCATGATCATGCCCTCATATCAAACATAAAAAAGAAAGTAATAGCGCTCGCAGACAATAAAACCAACCAGAGAATGGTAGTCCGCAGCACCAGTTGCCATGCGCGTTGAATATCCGCGCCACCGGCTTCAGTGCCGCTACCAAGCGGTGGTCGATCTTCCAGCACGCCATCATAAGTCGCTGCACCACCCAGCCGCAAACCAAGTGCGCCGGCACCGGTCGCCATCACGGGACCGGCGTTGGGGCTCGGCCATGCAGGTGCCTGCGTACGCCAGCACTGCAATGCCAAACTGGTCCGCCCCAACAATGCGTACGATACAGCGGTGAGTCTGGCCGGTACCCAGTTTAATCCGTCATCAATCCGCGCGGCAACCCGTCCGAACAGGTTATAGCGCGGAGTGCGGTAGCCCCACATGGCATCCAGTGTATTGACCAGCCGAAATAAAACAGCGCCCGGTCCACCAGCGACGACAAACCAGAATATAGTACCGAACACCGCATCGTTGCCGTTTTCCAATAACGACTCTACCGCCGCCTTGGATAAATCCGCAGGCTGGGCCTGGCTGGTATCACGACTAACAATGCGCGATGTCAAACTGCGGGCGATGACCAGATCATCCACAGCTAATGCCTGCGCAATGGGAATTGTATGATCACGCAAGCTGCGCAAACCGATACAGAGATACAGAAGAACGGCATGCATCATGAGGGCACCGGCTATCGGCAGAAGATGTAACATCCATATCGTTAGCAACACGATGGGGATAACCGCCAACGTCCACGCCAATGCGCCGTATAAGAGGCAGCGGGAAGAATCGGTCGTTAAGCCAGGGCGCGTCGGCGTGAGAGGATTGAACTGCCGTTCCAGGCGGCTAGCAAACCGCCCAAACCCCACCAGCGGATGCCAGCGGCGGGTTTCCCCCAAAAGCATATCCAGAATAACCCCAGCTATCGCCAGCAAGGCCAATGCAGGGAGCGAGAGTCCGCTCAACATATGGTGTTTTTTAACATCAACGGCAAACCGGCGGCGATAAACACCGCGCGTTCACAGCTGGCCGCGACAGCCTGATTCAGGCGCCCAGCCTCGTCGACAAACCAGCGCGATATCGCACCCTGCGGCACGATTCCCATGCCGACCTCGTTTGACACCAATATCACGTCGCCGCTGGCTGCGGCGAGTGCCTGCAAAAAAGCGACCCGCTGTTGATAAAACAGCTCAGGTGGTACAATCGGCCCAATTTCCGGATAGTTTTTTTCTTCCGAAAAGAGCAGATTCGAACACCATACGGTGAGGCAATCAATTAACAGCACACGATCAGGCGCGCTCCATTCGACAATTGCTGCGCCCAGCATCAGTGGTTGCTCAACAGTGCGCCATTGCGCGGGGCGCTGTGCTTTATGTAAAGCGATCCGCGCCTGCATTTCACTGTCAGTATGGCTATCCCCCGCAGCAGCGGTCGCGATGTAAATCACTTCGCGTTCTGTGGCTTCGGCGAGCTTTTCTGCATAAGTGCTTTTGCCCGAACGCGCGCCACCTAACACCAACGTGCGCACGATTCCGGTCTTCGATGTTTGCTGCGCAGTTTCGTACGCTTTTTCCTGCTTATGCATCGCGCTTTCCCTCGATTGGTTGATTGATGACAGCGGAATTTCCATCGCACCAGGTATTTTCAGACACCAGATCGTGCAAACTTTGCCGCTTGGCCCATCCTTCCAGTTCCAACATCGGCCGTGGATAGAAAGCCTCAACCTTTCCGAGACACAATATTGCTAGCGGCTTGGCATCTGCGGGAATACGCAATAACTGACTTAGCGCCAGCGGGTCAAACAGTGACACCCAGCCCATGCCAATACCTTCTGCCCGCGCCGCCAGCCACATATTCTGGATTGCACAAGCGACGGAGCAAAGGTCCATTTCAGGCAACGTCCGACGGCCGAATATATGCGCATCGCGCCGATCCATTAATGCCACGACCAACAATTCGCCGCAGTCGCGGATACCCTCAACCTTTAGCCGCATAAATGCATCTTCGCGCTCGCCCAAAGCCTGTGCGGTGTTGACGCGTTCCTCTTCCACCAAAGCGTGCATCTTTAATCGCAAATCGGTATCGGTGATGCGAATAAAACGCCACGGCTGCATGAAGCCAACGCTGGGCGCCATGTGCGCGGCCTGCAATACACGTTCGAGCAGGGCTGGATCGAGCGGATCAGGCAAGAAGTGGCGCATGTCGCGCCGCTCTGCAATTACTTTATAGACCGCTGCAATTTCAGCATCATCAAATCGGTTCATAGACATTTATGGCAAAAAAAGCTGCGCGGCTGCAGCAGGGTTGGACGGGAAATAACAATGTAAATAACTGGCGATGGTGCGGGCCTGCTGAAATATTTTTTCGCCAGCGGATGTGTTGTGGAGCCGTTCGCCGCTGGCAAACGGCGTCATCGTCGTCTCAATCAATGAATGATGGAAGGTATGTGCGCGCAATACGCCGCCCGGCATTGGTGCGGACTGATATCCCAACCCTTGCAGCCGTCCCTGCATTACAGCGTGTCCCGCTAAACAACCACTCATCTCGCCCCGCTGCCCGGCTTTATCAGTCAGCGATTCCAGCAAATACAACATGCCACCACATTCCGCAAAGATCGGCTTAGCGCTTGCATGTTTTCTGAGCGCCACCTTCATGGACTGGTTGTCCTGCAGTGTTTGCAGATGAAGTTCCGGATAGCCGCCGGGGAAATAGAGGCTATCTATATCAGGTAACTCTTTATCGACCAGCGGTGAGAAAAAGTACAACATTGCCCCCATCGCACGCAGACAATCCAGATTGGCCGGATAGAGGAAAGAAAATGCAGCATCACGCGCAATACCGATGCGTACGCCCGACAATAAGGCAGGCATGGATCGCAGATAGGGCAGACAAGGCAGATCAGCGTCAGGTCGCCGGAATGTGACCGCGGGCGGCAATTGCGCCAGTCTGGTTTGTCCTATCGCCGTTGCTACGTGATCAAGTCGGGCGTCCAGATCAGCTACTTCAGCGGCTTGCACCAATCCCAGATGCCGCTCCGGTAGCGCTGCGCTATTCGCCCGCATCAAAGCGCCGAAATAATGTAATTTCAGATCCGGCCGCAACCCCTCCTGCAACATCTCGGCATGGCGCGCACTGGCGACGGAATTTGCCAGCACGCCAGCAAACGGCACATCGCGTCGAAAGTTCGCCAACCCATACGCCACCGCACCAAAGGTCTGGGCCATGCCGCTGGCGTCGATCACCGCCAATACCGGGACGCCAAGCAGAACGGCTAAATCCGCGCTGCTGGGCTGACCATCGAACAAACCCATCACACCCTCAATCAGTATCAGATCAGCGTCTTGGGCGGCGTCACAGACCATCTGCTGGCAAGCTTGCGCACCTGCGAGCCAGAGATCAAGCTGATAGGCAGGATGCACGCCTCCGGACGCATGCGACAGTAACATCGGGTCAAGAAAGTCCGGACCGGTCTTAAACACGCGCACGCGTAAACCACGTGCCGCGTGATACCGGGCCAGCGCCGCGGTCACGGTGGTTTTGCCGTGATGCGAAGCAGGGGCGCTGATAAATAACGCGGGTACGCGAGGGGATGCGCTCAGATCGCCAGCTTCCGATTCCAACATATTAAAACTCCACCCCTTTTTGCGCCTTGATTCCCTGCGTCTGATACGGATGTTTTACGGGACGGAATTCTGTTACCAGATCGGCAGCCTCAATCAACGCATCCGACGCATGTCGTCCGGTGACGACAATGTGCAACATCTCGCGCCGCCCGGCAAATACTTCCAGCACTTCGGCCAGTTCCAGATACTGATAGCGCAGCACAATATTCAGTTCATCCAGAATCACCATGTCATACGAGGGATCTTGTATCATCCGCACCGCTTCGGCCCAACCGACCGCCGCGGTTTTCATGTCAGCATCACGATCTTGTGTATCCCACGTATAGCCGTGTCCGACCACATGGAAATCGCAGTGTTCATGTCCACCCAAAATAGTGCGCTCGGCGCTTTCCAGTGCGCCTTTGATAAATTGCACCACACCCAGCTTCATACCGTGACCCAGGATGCGCATACCCATGCCGAAAGCGGCAGTGGATTTTCCCTTGCCGGTGCCGGTGTTGACGATTAACAGACCTTTTTCTTTTTGGGCGGCGGCTTTCTTTTTCTCAAAGCCCTCTTTATGCCGCTGCGTCATGCGTTTATGTGATTCTTCATCCGTCTTCATATTTTCTTCGTCCATGTTTGATGCAATGGTTTGATGCTGGGGTTTTATGCCGCTAATAATATTATTTCCAAATGGTGCCGGTCAGCTCCGACAACATTGTCGCAACCTGTGAGCGACGCAAGTGATAGCCGATGAATACCAATTCGGATTGCGGCGCAGAGCGTAAAACGTTTCCGTTGTCGATATCTGCACCGACATCTGCCATTTCCGTAATGCTGACCCGGGTGCGCACGCCTTGCACTAGCAAAGCGCGACCAATTTGATTGCTCCGAATAAAACCTTTGCAGCGCAACACCGGCGCAATACGTGACACCGTGATTACCGCCGACTTCAACTGATCGACCGACTGCTCGGACGCACTGCGCAGCGTGAACGACATCCAGCCCGGATCTTGCTCGTGAAAATGCTTGTGCGTAGCTAGCCCGTGACTATGTGCCGCCATACCAGAATGCACGTGCCCGTTGAGCGTATTCTGATAGGGCAAAACAGCGCCATCCACCCCAGTTAAACGATCAACTGGTGTGTAGGTGTGGCTATGCGCCAATTCTTTGGCTTGATGCAAGCGCAAACCTAACGCGAGTCGAACGTCGAGTTGGGCGTTGAAAGCGAGCTCTAGAAACCGCACATTAGGTGCACGGGCGCGTACGCGGTTTTCTGCCACCAATAAGGCGCTCTCGTCTAATCCGTCGATTTTGTTCAGCACCACCACATCAGCGTAAGCCAGCTGCTGATCGAACAGCTTCGCAATCGACGCCGTGGCTGATTCAATGGATGGATCGCTGTGTGGCGCACCGATTGTGGTGGAAGCTTTCTGATCTGCCCCATGTTCAAACGCATCATCCAGTAATAACGGCGTGTCAACTACTGCCAACGTCGCATCCAGCACAAATGCCGCCACCAGTTCCGGCCCTTGCAACAACGCCATTACAGCCGTCGGTAATGCCAGACCGGAAGTTTCGATGAGCACATGATCCACGCTGGCGCGGCGCTCGGCGATCTTCAACATCGCGGGAATGAATTGCGCGTCGTTGCCATAGGCGATCAAGCCGTGTGCAAAGTCATGAATGCGGATATGGGCATCAGCACCGTCATCGGCAACGTCGCGTATCAAGGCCCCATCCACCGCCATCTCACCGAATTCGTTAATTAGCAGGGCCAGTCGACGACGTTGACGACGCTTCACCAGGCCACTCAATAACGTGGTTTTTCCAGAGCCTAGAAAGCCGGTGACAATGGTGACAGGGATCGGTGTCTGCATCACGGCTTCCTTATGGCGTGCCTGGGTGCGTTTGCATGAAGACTAATCATTGCAAATCCCAGCGCTGAAGCTGCGCTCGTACTGCTTCGAAGGTCGTCGCCACGACTGGATAAGACATCTGCGGACGCTTCACCACCAGCAACGGAATACCCAGCGCAGCTGCGGCGTCCACCTTGGCCTGATAGCCACCCGCTTCCCCCGACTCTTTGGTGACGATACAATCGATGCCCCAGTCACGCCACAAGGCCTGATTGAAATCTTGCGAAAATGGCCCTTGCATCGCACAGATGTGGGCGCGCGGCAAGCCGAAATCTACCGCCCGCTGGATTGTTTCCGGTTCCGGTGTGACACGGGCAAACCATTGCAGTTGCTGCGCTCCCGGCGCTTGTAAAAAGCTGCTCAGATCTTTGGAGCCAGTCGCCAGAAAAATCCTCTTGCCAATTTTCATGGCGCGCTCGACTGCCTCAGCCATCGTTGCACACAGCGTAGCTGTCTCTGAAATTGCTGCACTTCCCGGACGCTCATACCGCAGATAAGGAATCCCCAGTTCTTGCGACAGACGCATCAACTGCTCGGAGATTAGATTGGCATACGGATGGGTTGCATCCACCAACACCCTGGCGCGACTCTTAATCAGCGCTTGCCGCCGCGCTTCCACGCCTTGCCGGCCGGCCCAGACCGTCAATCCGGGACAATCTTGCAGCGCAATCTCGCCGCCGTATTCAGTCGCAGCAGAAACCACCACTGGTTTGCCATCAGTCGCCAACAGACCTGCCAACGCGTTGCCGTCGCTGGTGCCGGAAAACACCCACGTCGCCTCCGCAGGGAAATCTACCTTGCCATCATGGGCGCTATCCTTAACGCTCTCGGTTTCCGGTGCATGCCAGTCGTTATATCCGCGCGGAGTAAATATTTGCCCGCGCTTGCGCTGGGTAAATCGATTACCGATCACGATCGTCGTCAACATGTCGAACTTTAAGGTCAACAACTCCTCGAGCGAATAAATGGCGACTTCCTGTCCCGGTCGATAAGCATTTTTCACTACCCCGCATAGCGTTGACGGCGACTTATGTTCCAGCATCAGGTGAAGGATGCGATAAACCCCTTCCTGCCGCCCTGCACTTTGCACGTTATACAACACACACGCCAGATCGGCCTGCGCGATGTGGCTTGCGCGCTGCTCGATCCAATCCCAAGGACACAGCAGGTCCGACAAACTTAACGTCGCAAAATCATGAGAAAGCGGCGAACCTAATAATGATGCACAGGCGTTAGCAGAGGTCACACCGGGAATGACGTTGACGATAAAAGTATCGTCTTCACGGATTTCATCATAGGCCAGCGCGGCCATCGCATAAATCCCAATATCGCCACTGGAAATCAATGCCACCGTCGCACCCGTACGCGCCTTTTCGATTGCCAGCAATGCCCGCTCACGTTCCTGGGTCAGCGGTGGCGTGTGAATTTCCTTACCCACGATCCACGGAGCGATCCAGCGCAAATACAACTCATAGGCAACGATGACGCTACTTTCACGCAGCGCCGCTTCGGCCCGCGGAATGATCAGATCGGCAAAGCCCGGTCCAACCGATACCAAATTCAATACACCCGTCATATTTCTAATCCTGCACTTTCGCTTTTTTTTATCTCTATTAATAGGTCTTGTACTACCGCTACCGCCACGCCATTGAGCGCCGTCTTCTGCACTATCAACACACCGCGTGGCGCGGCAATCAGCGCGCAAGGCTCGCACACACCATCCAGGCCGACATTTTGCTGCACCCACGCTGAAGGTTGCGTAACCGCGCCGCGCCAGGCTCTGGCTGCAACGGTGGCATGCGAAAATATTCGCAATGGCAACGCGTGCTGCTGACAAAATGCCAGCAACCCCAGTTCATTCGCTTTCAGATCTACGGTCGCAATTTCTCTTACTTCGGTCAGATTTCGTTCCCCCAATGCGGCTAATATGGCATCGGATATCTGTTCCACCGAGACACCTTTGCGACAGCCGATGCCGACCACAAGCGGCTTGATCGCCTCCGTTGCGGTCGTAATGACAGGCACCGCGCCGATCACGGCTGCGACCTGATAAGCGAGTTGATTAGCTCCGCCTTCATGACCGGCCAACAACGATATTGCGAATCGTCCGGCCTCATCCACGACAACGACCGCAGGGTCGCTTAACTTGTCTTGCGGTAATCCGTCCAGGAACCTCACAGCGATTCCTGTCGCGCCTAGAATCAGCCATTGTCGATGCTGGCGATAATGCGCTGCGAACCTGGCTTTCTGACCGATTGGTTGACTCTCCGTGTTCATCATCCAGGGCTGATAACAAGTACCGCCGAGATGAGACTGCAATAGCCCCGCCAGTGGTCCGGCCTCTGCGCGTACCGGCCAGATACCTAAGCCATGATCGACAAGCTTATTCAACGGTGACCTTAGTTTCAACCAGAGTTTTAGCCGTCTTTTCAACCTTCTTTTCAGTCTTCTTTTTTTCCTTTTTCACTACCCGGAAAAGATGGGTAAATTCCTTCGAATACAAACTCGATTCAACCTGCTCGCCATGATCCAAAGCCGCGCCTACCAACATCATCGTGGTCAAGTTCCAGCTTCCACGTTTGGTCTCTGCCAGCACAGTGGCAAGTGTTCCCTCGTAGATTTTCTGTTCTGGCCAGGTTGCGCGATAGACCAATTTGACTGGTGTGTCGGCAGGATAATGCAAGCGTAAATCGGTGACAATTTTTTTCAGATGGGGACCTGACAAAAATATACACATCGTGGCCTGATGCTCTGCCAGCTTAGCAATCGCTTCTGCCTCCGGCACCGCTGAAGCGCGCCCCGATACCCGCGTCAGAATCACGGTTTGCGATACTTCAGGCTTGGTAAGCTCCGCTTTCACCATCGCCGCCGCTGCCGTGAATGAAGACACACCGGGCACGATTTCATATTCGATACCGAGCGCTTCGAGCCGCCGCATCTGTTCTGCGGTCGCGCCATAAATCGCCGGATCGCCCGAGTGCAAACGCGCCACATCGCAATTATTTTCCTGCGCACGCTGATAGCAGGCCTGCTGCTGCTCAAGATCCAGCGTCGCGGTGTCAAACAATTCGGCGTCAGCACGACAATGTTGCAGCATGGCGGTTGGGACCAGCGATCCTGCATACAGCACCATCCCGACTTTCCCCAACAGGTTGGCACCGCGTAATGTGATCAAATCGGGTGCGCCCGGGCCAGCACCGATAAAATAAACTTTCATACTAAATATTCTCCATGCTATCTATTCTGTCGTGGTGTTTTGCGTATCAATAAAGTCGCCAGATATCCCATCGCCTCGGTCGCCGACAGCGTGTTCAGGCCGGACGCCAGCAACTCGCCCGAGAGACCTATACGCCGCGCAAAAGCGCAATGTTCAGCGATGCCCATTTCACGAAGCAACGCCAACACCCACGGTAGACGTGCGCCGACTTTCATCAGCACCACGACATCATGGGTATCGATTTCGTGACGCAAGGCTGCGGCATCTTCCGGACACGGCAAAATGAGGGTTCGCTCCTTACCTTCGCCTAACGGCCAGTCGAGCGCCGCAGCAGCAGCGGCATAACTGGTGATGCCCGGGAAAGTGCGATGCGTCAAATCCGGAATTCGCGTCAGCAACGCGGCCAGCACATAACCGTAAGTCGAATAAGTCATGGTGTCCCCGATGGTCAGATACGCCACATTGCGACCGGCCCGCAGTTCCACGGCAATCGCGTCCGCCAGTTGCGCATAATGCTCACTCAATACATTTCGATCCGGGTCCATATTAAATTCGATTTCTCGCAAGCGCGGCGTACCCGGCTCCAGTCCCAGATCAATCCCGGCCAAACATTGCAGCGCTACCGATGTATCGGCACTGCGTGCGCGCGGAGCATAGACCAAATCTGCCTTTTGTAATACTTCCAGCGCCGCCAATGGCAGATAACCCGACGGTCCCGGCCCAACGCCGACGCCCCAAAACGTCCCTGGGCTAAGTTCTTTATTAATTTCAGTCACCTTTAATTCAGTCAATCTTGCTGCACTCAAGCTGGAAGCGTGAATCCCGGATTCAGTCATCCCGCTGTCCCAATGCATTTCCATGTAAATCAAATAAGCGGACTTCGACCCGATCCACCGCTGGCACTCGCGCTTGCGCGCAGGCGGCAATCCGTTGCTCGATATCGATCCACAACGCTTGCGCGTCACCACTATTCGACGCAGCTTTCAATCGTTCCATTGCTGCCTCTACTGTGTTGGCGTGTGCCAGTTCCGCTACCAAAGCAGCGGGGTAGCCGCGCTCTGCAGCGACCCGTGCTACCACGCCCATGGCCATATTGCTTTTGCTGGAATGCGTATCCCAAACACCGTCCAGCACTTTCGCCAGCTTGCCCGGATGTCCCGCTAGCCATAACACCGCCAGCCGACGTCCCTCTTCTTCCAGTGCGGTTTGGGTAAAATCCAGCGAATCGCCCAGAAAGTTGGCAATCTGCACCGCTCGCTTTTCTGGCAAACCTAGCACATCTTTTGCGAACTCGCGTCCGATTTTTCCGGGCAGAAATGCAACGCTGTCGGCATCGCCAGCAAGTGCTACCCGCACATACACTTCAATCGATGCAATCCAGGACGCCATCGACATCGGCTCCACAATCCCGGAAGTCCCCAAAATCGAGATTCCACCGATAATTCCCAAGCGCGGATTGAAGGTTTTACGGGCAATTTCAAGTCCGTTTTCGCAGCCGATGGTGAGGTCAAATCCAGCAGTCGTTGCAAATCCGCGCAATTGCAGTGCCACCGCTTGCCGCATCATCGTGCGTGGTACCGGATTGATGGCTGGTTCACCCACAGCCACGCGCAAACCCGGCTGGGTTGCAGTGCCGACCCCCTCACCGGCAAAAAACCGCACTTCCCCTATCGCATTCTTTCGCACCTCAGCAAAGATCGTCGCACCGTGCGTGCTGTCCGGATCGTCGCCGCCATCCTTCAATACTTCTGCGCGCACGGTAATTTGTTGCGCCGATTTCAGCCAAAAAACCCGGATGATCGGTACCATCAAAAAATGCTTCCCGTCCGGCAACAACACTTCAACCTCTTGTACCTCTTCACCGCGCAGCAAAAGTCGCAACGCTGCCGTTACGGCCGCCGTTGCACAACTGCCGGTCGTACGTCCACGCCGTAGCCCATTCGGCGCCAGCACGCAGAGATCTAACTCGGCGCGATCAGCGTCAAGTTCAACCGTCGATCGCGATGTGACATCAGTCGGGCACATATCCTGCCAACTGATTTTGCGCATCAATCATCAGACCATTGACGACGCTTGCAGCCCATGGCGATCCGCCGCGTGTACCGCTATTGGTAATCCGTGGCACTTGCAGACAGCGCCGCAAATCGTCTTTGCTTTCCCGCGTGCCGACAAATCCTACCGGCAATCCAATTACCAATTGCGGGCGCCAGCCATGCTCGCGAATCAGGCGCGTCACTTCCATAATCGCGGTGGGCGCATCGCCGATGGCGAGGACGATATCGTTGCCAAATTTTTCAAACGCGCGCCGCATGCCAGCGGCCGAGCGCGTGATGCCTTGCGCTGCGGACATCAAATGGGTTTCCCGATCATGCACGCCACACCAGGTTTCAATTCCCAGTTGCTCCAGTAAAGCGCGTTTCAATCCGGTTTGCACCATGGTGACGTCGGTCACAATTTGTTTGCAGCGCAACAGCGCACGGATGCCGGTTTCCACCGCACCTGGCGATAAAAAGATGTCGTCCACCGCATTGAAATCGCCGCTGGTATGCACCAGACGCTGTAGCACCGTCAAATGCGCGACAGGAAACTGCGACCAGTCGCGTCCGGCAGCGATGATGCGAAAACTTTCGGCTTCGATTGGATGCGGTACGTACGGCATTGCCACCGGTGGCGGGCTGTCCACAACCTGCGTATTTTTTCCGAGCAAGCCACGCACCGGCAGGTGATGCGCCCGTTGCGGCTCACCCACTTGTTCTTCGAAGCCGACGATCTGCACCCGGTATTTGCACAGGCTGCAGTTCATGTCGGCGCGCCCCGCAACCGCCTCGCGTGCACGTTCGATGATGACATCGGCCACATGCTCGTGTGCGCCGAGATAGCCAGCTTTCAATATTTCCAGATCTGGCTCGCTCTGCTGCAGGTCGTCTGCGGCGGCATAAATGCGCTTCACCAGAACGCCATCAAACAAGAAGAACGGCAGCACCACAATTCGGGCGAAGCCTAACTGAGCTGCCGCACGTAAACCGTCCGCAACCAGCGGCTTTGCGGTGCCGGAATAACACACCACAGCACTGCCGAAACCCATGCCCTCTTCCAGCATCCGCGCTAACTTTGAGACCTCACTATTGGCATCGGGATCGGTCGTACCACGTCCTACCAATACCAGGCAGGTGTCAGCGCGTCGGATGGTTTGGGCGGACGTCGCTTCGGCGGCGATGATCCGTTCCTGCGCTAATTGCAGCAGTTGCGGATGCAAATTCATCGGCGCACCGAAATGGAAGTCGATAGCGGGATAATCACGCGCCATCGTCAATACTTCGGCCGGCATGTCATTTTTGGCGTGCCGGGCGGCGAGCAACACGGCAGGTACCACCGCAATCTGCGTTGAGCCTAACGCCAGATTGGCGCTTACGGCTTCGCTGATAGTCGGACTGGAAAACTCCAGATAGCCATGCGATATGACGTGTTGCGGTGCACGCGCACGGATCAGGGCAACCAGACGCTCGAATTCCTGCACAGCATCAGGATCGCGGCTGCCATGTCCGGCAATGACGATGCCGAAGCTATTTGCGGAGGATGCAGGTGAATCTGCAGAGACAGAACGCGCCTGTGTCATTTGACCTCCGGTGCCGCTTCGATCTGGCTATCCATGGGGTCCAGAGTTCGTATCAGCATAATGCTCATGTCGCTGAAGGTCTTGTGTGCGCATTCCGCCAGGGTGCCATGCCATTCTGCCTCGGCTCTCGTCAGGTTTTCCCATACTTCGGTGGGGTGTTGCGGATCGATCCCTTGCTCCAGCAAATAGGTGGCGATATGCGGCGGCATAAATGAACGGGCCGCATCCCAGGGGCACGGAATGACGATCGCATTGCGGGCGTCTTGCAGCACATGCACCAGATGCCGTTTGAACGGCGTCAGATCACCGCGCCGATGGAAGGTAATAAAGGTGGTTTCATCAAAACACACTTTGGCACGCGATGCCAGAATCTGCGCCGATGAGATGCCCGGCAACGTCTCCACCGGATGACCGCAAGCCCGCTCCACCCGCTCCAGATATTGAAAACCACTGAAGTGAATGTCCCCCATAAATACCACTACGCAGCGCTTGCCTTCATGATGGGCTTTAGCGACCAGATCAAGTTGTGCCACCTGGTCACGATAGTTCATCAATACGACTTCGGCAGTCGCGGGAATGATACTCTGGATAACATTGACGACCGCGTCAAATCCCGCAACCACGTCCGCAGCGCGAATCAGTTCCGCGCCGCGCTGTGTGAGGTAACCAATGTCGCCGGGACCGGCACCGATACAGATAATCATAATAAATCTTTCAATACATTCATGGTCTTGCAAAATAAATCGTTTGAACAAACAACCCAAGTAGTTGTTGGTAGAGTGCTCCTCGCTACTGCATGCGCGCCCGTATGGTAAGGGCCAGATTGTCAGCGCTCAGTTGTTCCAGCGTCAGACATTCTGCCCCCAGCGCCTGCGCCAACTGCGCTGCTCTTCCCAACCGTAAATAGCCGTCTTCCGTGTCCAGCACCAGCGCCGCCGTTCCGCTCGCCGCCAACTGTGCTGCGAGGTCAAGGGTTTCGCGCCATGCATCGCCAGCTGGAGTCAACGCAACGTTGGCTTTACCGTCACTGAGAATGACCAGCAATGGCGTTGCACTGGTACTTTGTTGTGCGCGTCGTTGCAGTAACTCGCAGGTTAACTGCAAAGCATGCGGCAAAGGCGTGCGACCGCCGGTGGCTAGTTCGCGCAAACTTTTTTCTGCCAGATCCACCCCGCGCGTCGGTGCCAATACCACCTGTGCCACCTGACCGCCAAACGCGATCACTGCGACTTCATCGCGTCGTTGATACGCGTCGGTGAGTAAGGACAATACGGCTCCCTTGACCGCCTCCATGCGGCGCTGCGCCGCCATTGAACCAGAAGCATCGACCACGAACAGAATCAGATTGGCAGTTTTGCCAACCCGCACCTGCCCTTGCACATCTTCGCTCGTTACCTGAAAATCGGTCGGATTTCTCATCGCAGCCGTTCGCAACGTTGCCCCAATCGCCAGACTACGCGGCTGGGCGTCGGGCACAGTGCGGACGATTCGCCCGTGCGCGGCGTCTTGTGCATCGCTGCGACGACCGGCCATTATTGCAACGCCGTGCGGTTCTATCTCGGCGACCGCTAGTTGACGCGCATTAGCCGCCGCGGCAATCGAGAAAATCTGCGGTTGTTGCTCAGTTTCCCCTGCTGCCTTGTCGTTGGCGTGGTCGTTGGCATTGTCGTTACTTGGATCGTCGGCAGCCCCATCCTGTGACTTTGAAGCGCCGTCTGCAGGTCCATCCGTTGGTGGGCTCTCTAGAGCTGGGGGCAGCGGCCCTTGCTGCATCAATTCATCGAGCTTATCCTGATCGAGGCCCGGTTGCTCAAAGGGCTTGCGCCGACGGCGATGTGGCAATACCAGTTGCGCCGCTTGGCGAATGTCATCCGGGGTCACACTGGCGCGGCCTTCCAGCGCAGCCAGTGCGCGGGCGGCCTTGTGCATTACGATGTCGGCGCGTAAGCTGGCTACCTCAAACTCGCAGCAAAGATGGCTGATCAGGTCCAGCAAAGCGTCGCTCAACAGGATCGTGGGGAGCAATTTTTGAGCGGCTGACAGCTGGGCCAGCAATGCCGCTTGTTGCTCTGACCAGAGCGCGACATAAGTGACAGGATCAGCCTCATACCGAATCCGACGGCGCACCACTTCTGCCCGAATGGTCTTGTCGCGTGGCGCGACCACCTCCACCATAAGACCAAAACGATCCAACAATTGGGGCCGCAGGTCGCCCTCTTCCAGATTCATGGTGCCGATTAGCGTCAGACGCGCCGGATGGGTGACGGATAGGCCCTCACGTTGGACCGAATTGACGCCCATCGCCGCCACGTCCAGCAGAACATCGACCAAATGGTCGGCCAGCAAATTGACCTCATCGATATACAGAATCCCGCGATGCGCAGACGCCAGCAATCCGGGTTGAAAGGGTCGTGCTTCGCCTTTCAAAGCGCGTTGCAAGTCTAGCGTTCCGAGTACCCGATCTTCCGTCGCTCCAAGCGGCAGCGTCACAAAAGGGACACTAGCCGCGATGACAGTGCGCGCTGCATCAAGGCAGGCGTCGCACAATTCACACGGTTCGTCGGGGCGACAATTAAAGGCACACCCGACGCTCCGCTCGATCGTCGGCAGAATCGCAGGCAAAGCACGGGCCGCGGTACTTTTGGCGGTGCCTTTGTCGCCGCGAATCAACACGCCGCCTAAGGTAGGATCAATCGCGCACAGCAGCAGCGCAGTCTTTAACTGCGGCTGCTCGACAATGGCGGAGAAAGGAAAATGGGTTAATTTCATGCGTGTCTATGGTTGTCCATGGTATGCGGCAGCCGACGCGACGGCGCGCGGCGTTTCGCCCCGCGCTTCAAGCAAGGTTTCGCTACGTAGAAATAATTCACGCAACGCATCCAGCGTTTCGGGTTTCGGTGCCGCCCACATACCGCGACTGGCTGCTTCCAACAGCCGTTCTGCGATCGCATTTTGCGCCCACGGGTTTGCCTCTTGCAGAAATTTTTGCATGGTCGGGTCGAAGCCGTACGTGCTGGCGACCTCTTCATACATCCAGTCGTCCATCACCTGCGCGGTGGCATCATAGCCGAACAAATAATCAACGGTGGCGGTCAATTCGAGACCGCCTTTATAACCATGGCGCTGGATGCTGGTGAGCCATTTTGGATTTACTACCCGCGAACGGAAGACGCGCAGCGTTTCTTCTTTCAGATCGCGCACCTGCGCCCGCGCCGGGTCGTGGCTGTCGCCGAAATAATGCTTGGGTTGCGTGCCGGTGAGAGCGCGAATAGTGGCAATCATACCGCCGTGAAATTGCAGGTAATCGTCGCTATCAAAAATATCGTGTTCGCGATTATCCTGATTGTGTAACGCGACCTGCACGCCTGCCAAGCGCACGCGAAACGCATCCCGCTCATCCACGCCCTGGGCGTCGCGCCCATAGGCGTAGCCGCCCCAATTCACATAAGCTTCAGCAAAATCGGCGTCGGCTTGCCAGTTTTTTTCCTGTATCAATTGCAAGATACCGGCACCATAGCTGCCCGGCTTCGCTCCAAAAATGCGATAAGTCGCACGCCGTTTGGCTTCGGCTTGTTCCAGTCCTTTTCCAAGCCAGCTATCAAGCTCGACGAGATAATGTTTGCGGACAAAGTTTTGCGTCAGCGGTTCATCTAATAACAGAACCGCGCTGACAGCGTCATCAATCAGCGTAATTAGTTGTGGAAATGCATCCCGAAAAAAACCGCTGATACGCGTTGTAACGTCAATCCGAGGACGTTTTAGCTGATCTAGCGGAATCACCTCAACGCCGGTAACTTGCCGATTTTCAGCACGCCATACCGGGCGCACCCCGAGCAAAGCCAAAATCTGTGCAACATCATCACCGTGGGTACGCATTGCACTGGTGCCCCAGATGCTGATCGCAACGCTTTCAGGATATTCCCCAGCCTCACGCAGGTGTCGTGCCAGCACCTCGTTGGCAAGTTGTTGGCCCACGCGCCACGCCGATTGCGAGGGAACGCTGCGAGGATCGACCGAATAAAAATTTCGGCCGGTTGGCAAGATATGCGCCATGCCCCGCGTCGGCGATCCGCTCGGACCCGCGGGGATATAACCGCCGTTCAATCCGTTAAGCAGGTTATCAATTTCATCCGTGGCACGCGCCAGATTCGGCGCCAGCGTCGTACAGGCGAAATCGATCACGCGCCGCAGTGCACTGAAACGCACAGCCGATGACGGTGGAAATATTGCTGCAGCTGCCGGATTGGATGCCGCTTGCGGTGCCGCATCAGATCCTGCGCTTTTTAGCGGACGCGCAATGCTACTTTTTATCTGAAATTTTTTCGCCTGAGATAGCACGCTAAAAGGCCGCGCTCCAGCGCTCAACGTAGGCTGCAATAACGGTTGACCGACGGCTTCGGTACCGCCAATGTTGCCAAATTGGGTTGTTAATACGGCGTCGATGGCGCTGATGGAAAAATCTTTTTCTTGTAGCGCCGCAAATAGTTTTCGGCATAAGACATCAATCGCGTCCAGCGCATCAGCACGCGTCATAATGGCGCACTGGGCCAGACGGCCCAGCGCCGGATCGGCATTCAGGCGGCGACCTTTATTGTCGAGCAACATGTCCATGCTGAGGCCAAACAGGGTGGCGATTTCTTCCTGTAAGCCTGGCACGTCCTGATTGGGCAATCGCACCAGCGAAATCAGCATATCTACCAGTTGATTATCGGCAGGCCGCTCACCCAGAATATGTAAGCCATCGCGGATTTGAGCTGCACCGAGTTCGCACAGATAGCCGTCCAGATCTTCGATAAGATGCGCCACACCGGCGCCGTCCAGAGTGCTGAGCGCGGCGGGAAGCCCTTCGCCGTGAACGTGGGGATGATCGTGTTCTTCATCATGATCATGATGGTGACCGTGGGCAGCATGATCGTGGTCGTGGTCATGATCGTGATGCAACAATCTGGCTTGCAAATCGGTATCCAGATTGGTCTGTTTCACCAGTTCCCATATTTGCTGCTGCAGAAGCGGCAGCTTTGACGGGTCAAGGACTTCAACCTGATAATACTCATCCACCAGTTGGGTTAGCTGAGCCAGTGCGCCGTAGGTATCGGCGGTGGTCATTGGTGGCGTCAGGTGATCGACAACCACCGCGTGCGCACGACGTTTGGCTTGCGCGCCCTCGCCGGGGTCGTTGATGATGAATGGGTAAAACAGCGGCATATCCGCCAGCAGCGCATCAGGGAAACAATTCTGCGACAGGCCGACCCCTTTTCCAGGCAACCATTCTAAGGTGCCATGTTTGCCCACGTGAACGATCGCATCGGCGCGCCAGGTATCACGTAACCAGCGATACAGCGCATAATAATGATGGGTCGGCGGCAAGTCCGGTTGATGGTAGATCGCATCCGGGTCCATGCCATAACCACGCGGCGGCTGGAGTGCGACAAATGTATTGCCGAGCTCGATTCCTGCAAGCACTACGTGATCGTCATGCACGTACGCTGCACCGGGGGCCGCGCCCCATTGATCCACCATGCGCGCCTGCATTTCTTGCGGCAAATCGGCCAGCCATTCTGCATATTGTGCTGCGGGTACGCGCCCCACGGCATTCAGCAACTGCTGTTCTGTCAGATAGGTATTGTCATAGGCACAGCGATCGATCAACGCGTGAATCAAGGCGGTGCCGCTGTCCGGCAATGCTTCGCCTGTCTGATAGCCTTGAGCCTGCATGGCGCGCAGGATCGACATCAACGATGCGGGCGCATCAAGGCCCACCGCATTACCGATTTGCGCCGCTTTACTATTGGCGTTGGTGAAAATAAAGGCCACACGTTTATCGGTATTTGGGGTCCGCTTCAGACGCGCAAAGCGCTGGGCCAACCCCGCCACACGCGCCACGCGATCCAATACCGGCGCATATTCCATCATCTGACCGGCAGCGTTGGCGGATTTGGTTTTAAACGATACCGGCACCGTGATAATGCGACCATCAAACTCAGGCAACACCACGTTCATCGCGGCGTCTAGCGGGTTCATACCACGGGCAGACTGTTGCCACTGATCTTGCGTCATGCCACTGGTAATAGCTTGCAATACGGGGACATTCAATTGTTCCAGCACCGATACCGACCAACCGGCAGGCGTCGGACCGCCCGGCGTAATTTCTCCCATCGCGAAGGCGGTGGTATTAATCAGCACATCAATCAGCACCGGCTTTTGATGACGATCGTCGCAGTTTTCACTCTTTTCACTGTTTATAAAATAACGCAGCGCGGTCGGAATCGTCGCGGTGTTAGCCGAACCTTCACTGCCGCTGCCGCCGCTACGTAAGGAAGAAGTAAACACCGGCAGGACATTCATGCCGCGTTGCTCCAACGCATCAATCATGGCATCGATAAACCGGGTATTGCCGCTCATCCAATGGGCGCGATAGAACACGATTCCAACGCTAGGCCGGTCGCGTTTGTGTTGCGCCGTATGCGTGGCTAACCAATCTGCCGTCGTCGCGCCCTCTGCCAGATCGGGATGATAGATACCGTGCTCTGGCAATGGCCGTGCTGGCAAATAACCAAACCCGGTTAACATCAGATGATCGGCCAGATACCGCAGCAATTGCGCCAGGTTGACGCTGCCACCGGCGTGAAAATAAGACAACGCTTGCTCAGCGACGTGCGAGGAGACGGTTGAGACGGCAGCCAGTTCAGGATCAGGTTCCCCGGTGCCACTGATGGCGATCAGGTAACAGCCATGCTCACGGGCATAGCGCAACAAGTCGTTAAAACCCGGTACTCCACCCAAGCGCCCTAGCACCCGCAAAATAATAATCCGCGCCCCGGCCAGTTCACTGTCTAACAGATCCGATAACTGCCGGTCTTCCAAGGTCTGCAGATTAATACCAGTCACCAGCGGGAAATCCTGGGGTAACTGGGCGATGGCACTTTGCAAGACCGTCAAATCATTGGCAGTGTGTGTCAGTAAGGCGATGCCTGAACTGCGTGCATGCAGGCGGGCATCAGACATCGATGTTGTCCTCCGGTGACACGTCGCCGCTACCAAGTCGATGAAACACAAGATCGGTCACTTCGCGTCCGTGTTCCAGATGCTCGGTAACGATGCGCTCGATAGCGTCCGCGTCTTCGCAGCGATACCAGATACCTTCCGGATATACCAGCGCCAGCGGTCCTTGATTTTTGCAAGCGACCATGCAGTGCGTGCGGGTGCGCTTGACACGTAATTCAGGCCGCGCATCGATGGCCGCGCCAAGAATGCCGAACATCGCTTCAGCACGCACACCGTCTTCGGTACAACGCGGGCCGGTACACATAAAAATGTGTCGGGAATGGGTTCTCATAAGCTTTTTTCAGGGTATTACAACTGCTAATGCGGTTATCTCAAAGAGGGTCTATGATGATGCTTACGAAGGAGAAATTAATATTGCAGACTGAATAATGGCAATCAATCAACATAATTTCTTCCGCTGCTCATCGTCCTTGTAAGGACGTTACAGCACCCAAAACATTACGTAATATTACGTATTACATGATCTCGCCCGTCGCTTTTTTTCGGTTCAATTTAGCCTTTGGAGTCGGTTAATTGCTTGTAAAAAAAGCCGAAAGCCCCGCCAAGTCCAAGCCAAAAAATGCCGTTTGCAATCGCGGTGGCGTAGATAAAAGCCCTTACTAATTCCGCTGGCGCTGCGCCGCCGTGTATCTGCGGCTCTGGTGCGCCGGCCAGATGCGGTGCCAAAAGCAACACCACGGCCAGCAGTTTTAATGACCAATGACGGCCAAAAACTAGCAATGCCAAAGAAATAGCGGTCAGGGTCGCGGTCGCAGTCCACCACAATTGACGGTCCAAAAGAGGTGCCGCCTGCGTTCCCGGCACTTCCGGCGCGAGCCCAAGCGAAGGCGCTACAAAAACGACGACGTAACCGGCGATACCCCACAACAAACCCTCACGCCAGCCACTGATGCCACCACGCAACAAAATAGCGGCGCCTAGCAGCAGCGCAAAACCCACTGCCATCGTCACATTTGCCATGACGGTGTACAGCGACCTTTCGACGCCATTGGTTGGCTCCCATTCCACTGCTTCATGCTGATGCGCGTCTGCCATCAATGTGCGCGCATGCATGTCCATTGCCGCAGTGGTAGGCTTCTCCAACGCGGTTTGGGCTACTTTTGCTGCGGCTTCCTCATAGACTTCAGCTCGCGCGATGATCGGCGTTGCTTGTATTTTTTGCACGGCTGTCAGCAGCAATCCTGCACATAATCCGGCCAACAGCACGGACGAGACGAAGCGTCTGAAACCGGGTTTAATTGCTAAAAAACTATCGGCTGTTGCGCCGTTCAATGACATGGAAAGCCCGCTGAATGGCGACCGTCATGCGCCGCATTATGCAAGGTCATATTGTGCGAAAAACCCATCGCATAGACCAGCAGCAGCCCGACGACGGCGCTAAGCATTGCAGGGATAACACGCTGTTTCCAGGTGGCTACGGGTACGACGGCGGGGATGTGATCAATAAGACCAGTTGAGGACGTTGACATGTACGATCTTCCTTTTGTAACTTACAACGATATGACTGGCGTGCTCCCCACAAAATAACGGAGTGCGACCAGGAAGGCATAAAGATGTAGCAAGAATGCAGAAAGCGTGACAGCAAAAAAGAGGGAGTGATACAAGACGGAAGACGGGTGCACAGAAGGCAAGGCAATCCATCTGAATCGCCCGCCGCGACACAAACTGCATAACACTTTAGGCCGGTATCCGGGCTGACGAGATGAAATCTGCTGGCAGACCTCACAGTTCGCGCCTTCCCATGCATTGCACAGTGGCGTACTGCAAACTGTTGACTCGCTTACCGTTGCGGGGGCAGCGTCGGAATAATGCCTGAGCACGCACCGACTTCCCGTTTAATTTTACGCGCGACTGCGCGTAAAACACCTAAAGCTATTGCTACCCGCCGAGTATAGGTGGCAGCTTATCAAGTTGCAAGTTTAAGCTGGGGCATGTGAGCGCAAAGGAGAAATCCACCCGGTTTGGTCAGATTAGCGCCATCGTACGATAGCGCTCCACGAAGTTCACTTAAACGACAGCATACACATCCAGTGCCCTCACTTCCTCTTGCGCATTTTTCAGGAGGGCTTGGGCTTCCTTCAGGACTTCTTGCACAGTTGATTGGGGAAGTCCGTCCTGCTCGCTATCAAACGTCATTGACAGGGCAGCGAGGATTGCAGAGGTACGGCTATGGAGGAGTGCGAGGTTGTCGACGATGTTGATGTTTGCGACGATGTTGATGTTTGCGACGATCCTTGCTTGAACGTGGGAAGGCATTTGTAACTTTCTTGGTTAGCGTTACAAGAAGACGACGACAACTGCGCACGAAAACAGCAACGGCTTTGCACCGTCTGTGCGTCTGGATTCGTCAGGCGACTAACCCCGGCTTCCTCTTTCTCAGAGGCACATTATCATGAAGTCATTCTGCCAGGTGTGGAATGCGTCCAAAAGGCTTCCCCCCGCTCGTCTGTTTTAATCACGGGGGACTAATTGCTTTAAAAAATTAATAACAAAACCACACTACAATCAACATCCTTATAAAGGAGACCAACCATGTTTTCAGGATTCGAAAAACACGCTGCCGAAGTCAACGGCACGCACATTAACTATGTCCGCAGCGGCAACGGACCAGCTTTGCTGCTATTACACGGGCATCCGCAAACGCACGTGATCTGGCATAAGGTGGCAGAGGAATTGGCCCAACATTTCACCGTGATTGCTGCCGATTTGCGTGGTTATGGCGACAGTGGCAAGCCGGTGGGACTCGCCGATCATAGCAATTACGCCAAACGTACGATGGGGCAGGATCAGATCGACTTGATGGAAACATTGGGTTTTAAGCAATTTTTACTCATGGGCCATGACCGTGGCGGACGCACCGCATACCGCATGGCGCTGGACCATCCTGATGCGATTCTTAAATTGGTTTTGCTGGACATTGCGCCGACGTTAGCAATGTACGAAAAAACCACGATGGCGTTTGCTAGCGCTTACTATCATTGGTTCTTTTTGATCAGACCCGCGCCCTTTCCAGAAACCCTGCTCAGTGCGAATCCCGAAGCCTATCTGGAACATACCATCGGCGGGCGCAGCGCTGGCCTGGGACCCTTTACTACCGAGGCCTATGCCGAATATCTGCGCTGCCTGAGTGACCCCGCTACGGTTCACGGTATTTGCGAGGATTATCGCGCCAGCGCGAGTATCGATCTTGAACACGAACGCAAGGATCTCGCCGACGGCAGAAAAATTCAATGCGACACGTTAGTGCTGTGGGGCAAGCACGGCGTGATCGAAAAGTGTTTCGATCCGTTGCGCGAATGGCAGCATCTGGCCAAAAGCGTTACAGCGAAAGCACTCGACTGCGGCCACTATATTCCAGAGGAAGCGCCGGAGGCTTTGATGGCCGAAGTGATGCCGTTTTTTACTACCTGAAGCCGGGTTTCTCAATAAAGTATTGCCGTACAAACACGCGTTTTTGACTGTCTCAGTTTTTCAGGTCAACCGGTTTGTTTGCAGACGCGTTTCTGTAGTGCTGTGCTGGTACATCTCATTTGAAAAGGAAACATCATGCGATCAAAAATCATTGTAGCGTTGGTTTGTGCAGTCGCCTTCTCTGGCGCATCCGGATTTGCCAGCGCCAAAGGCTGCCTGAAGGGTGCGGCGGTAGGTGGGGTTGCCGGACATGTCGCCGGGCACCATGCGTTGCTTGGCGCAGCTGGAGGTTGTGCTGTGGGACACCACATGGCGAATAAAAAAGCCGCGGAACAAAAAACCCAGACAACCACGCCACAACCCCCTCCGGCAAAATAAGTAACAAAACCCAAGCCGTTTCAGGCAAAAGTGGTGGTACAAAAAAATGACATTTCAACTATTTCTTACTTCATAGGACTTCAAATGAAAGCGTTACTATTCTCTGCAACGATGGCATTGGCTTTGTTAACCTCGGCCGCAAGCTTCGCCCAGGTGCCTGCCGGTGCCCCCGCAGGCAGCACCGGCTTGTGTAAAGACGGTACTTATTATTCAGGTGCAACCAAAAGCGGGGCCTGTTCCGGTCATAAAGGGGTGAAAGATTGGTATGCCACCAAAACAGCAACGCCAGCGGCGGCAACTGCCGCAACTGCTGCTCCTGCTGCTCCTGCCGCCGCCCCAGCCACTGCTTCCAAGGGAATGTCTAGTCCCGCTAAAGGCGCGGCTCCCGCAGCGGGCGGCGGTCCAGGTTTAGTGTGGGCCAATACCAGCAGCAAGGTATATCACTGCCAAAACACGAAGTACTACGGCACGACGAAAGCTGGCGCATACATGTCAGAGGCGGATGCAAAAGCCAAGGGCTATCATGCTGACCATGGCAAGGCCTGCGGTTAACAGCTCATCGTTGAGCGCATTGTAGACAATTTAGGCGCCATGCTAAACAGCACCCGCGACGGGTGTGGTTAAGCGTGGCGAAATTGTCGAAGCGGTTCGGAAGTCACCCGAACAGATCAAAAAAATGGCGCCCTCCTCAACGTGATGGGCGCCATTTTTTATTTTTACATGGAAGATTCAGCGTTTCGGATTAACCATATTCCCTGAAGATTCTCCCTCCATTGCATCAATCAAATTTTGCGCCGCGCAGACTGCCATTGCATGGCGGGTTTCATGGGTAGCAGACCCGATATGCGGCAGCGCAACGACATTTTTCATGCGTAACAAGGGCGAATCCGGGGATAAAGGCTCACGCTCAAAAACATCAAGACCTGCACCGCGAAGCTGCCCATTTTCCAGCGCCGTGATCAGGGCCGATTCGTCAATAATGGTACCACGCGAAATATTGACCAGAATGGCGCGGGGCGGCATCTTTGCCAGTTCTCTTGCTCCAATCATACCTTCGGTCTGGGGCGTTAACGGCACCGTGATACAAACGAAGTCACTCGTCCTAAGCAAGGCATCGAGCGCTGTAAATTGTGCGCCGTAGGCTTGTTCAGCGGCAACGTTAGGTGTCCGGTTGGTGTACAACACGCGCATTCCAAAACCACACGCTGCACGCCGCGCGATAGCACCACCGATGCGGCCCATGCCAATAATTCCCAACGTTTTTCCCTGTACGTCGGTGCCAAAACATGCCTCACCGATACTGCCGGTCCACTGACCGGCGCGCACGTAGTCCGCCAGTTCAACCACCCGGCGTGCAGTGGCAAGAATCAGTGCGAAGCCGGTGTCGGCGGTGGTTTGGGTGAGCACGTCGGGCGTGTTCAGCAAGACAATCTCGCGCCGCGTCAGATCGTCTACGTCGAATTGGTCGGTGCCGACCGAGATTGTTGAGATGGCTTTTAAATGCGGTGCTGCGTCAAGGATGCCAGCATCGATTTTCAAGCTCGCACCAATCAACCCTTCGGCATTTGCCAACGCCGCGACAAAAGCAGCGCGATTGTCGCCATTAACGCCGTCGAATTGCACCACCGAAAAACGTGCTTGCAACATTGCCAGCACATCTTCCGGCACTTTTTTGTAAAGTACGATAGTCGGTTGCATAGTCTTCTTCTTTGTATATTAGCGCGCTGCTGGTTGCAAATGACGTGGTGCCGCAACCTCGACCGGCGGCTTTACCCACAGCATCAGGAACACCGACATCAGCAAACCACCAGCCATGAACAGATAGGAAGCTAACGGGCTGCCCGTTGCACCATTAAGATAGCCGACCACATACGAGCCCAGAAAGGAACCCAGCGCGCCCATGCTGTTGATCAACGCCATCGCGCCACCAGCAACGTTCTTTGGCAGTAGTTCAGGAACAATGGCAAAGAATGGTCCGTATGGCGCGTACATGGCAGCGCCGGCAATCACCAGCAAAGTGTAAGACCACCAGAAATGCCCTGTGCCGATCAGGAATGAAGCCAGGAAGGCGCACGCGGCTAACAGCAATGCAGGCCATACAAACAGCTTGCGATTCTGTAATTTATCCGATGCCCATGATGACAGCAACATCGCGATGATCGCAGCCAGGTAAGGCACGGCTGATAACCAGCCGGTTTCGACCATACTGATTGAGGACGCATTTTTCAAGATGGAGGGCAACCACAAAACGAAGCCGTATACGCCGATGCTCCAGCAAAAATATTGCGCACAAAGCTTCATCACTGCTGGCGACTTGAAGGCCTCACCATAGTTGCGGACTGGCTTCATTGTTGCCTGTTCCAGATCGAGCGCGGCCTTGATATCAGCCTTCTCTTGCGGGGACAACCAGGTTGATTCGGCTGGTTTATCCTGCACCACGAACCACCAGATCACCGCCCATATGACTGCCGGAATTCCTTCGGCGATCATCATGTGACGCCAGCCAAAACTGTTAACCAGATAGCCGGACAAGACCGACATCCACAACACCGTGACGGGGTTCCCGAGGATCAAAAATGTGTTGGCACGCGAACGCTCGGTTTTGGTAAACCAGTTGCAGATATAGATCAGCATCGCTGGCATTACCGCAGCCTCAACCACGCCGAGTGTGAAGCGGATCACCATCAACATCGGAATGTTGCTGACCATTCCGGTCAACGCAGCGCACGCGCCCCACAGAATCAGGCTCCAGAAAATCAGTTTCTTGACGCTGCCGCGCTGGGCGTACATGGCACCGGGAATCTGGAAAAAGAAATAGCCCAGAAAGAACAATGCACCGATCAACGATGAAGTGCCATGCGAGACACCGAGATCGGTATTTATTCCAGCCGCAGCGGCGAAACCGTAATTGGCCCGATCCAGGTACGCCAGGCTGTAAGTGATAAATATAATCGGCATGATGTACCACCAACGCCGGACTGCTAATGTTTTAGTCTCCATGATTTTCTCTTTAATTTTGCCTGCTTGTTGAGAGGTATGCATATCTATATGGTTTACTTAAATTGCTTAAATTGCTTCTTACTTTTTCAATTCTTCCTGATCCAGACGCGCTCGCGTTGGCAACCCTTCGCTATCGCCGATTACCTGAATCGCCATACCGCCGATCCGGTTTCCGCGTTCGACTGCAAATGCAAGATCGCGCCCTTCGAGCAACGCACTGATAACACCAACCGCAAAGCCGTCGCCCGCGCCTACCGTGTCGACGACGTTGGCAACCGGTAACGCGTCGACGGTTATTTCACGCTCTGCGGTGCGCACATAAGCGCCTTTTTCACCGAGCTTGATCACCACGCCTTTGGCACCGCCCGCCAGATAAAAATCAGCGATTTCGCGGGGCGTTTGCAAACCAGTCAAGATACGCCCTTCTTCGAGTCCCGGCATGATCCAGTCGGCGTAGGCGGCCAACATATTCAAGCGTTCTATCATCACGCCACGTGAGGCCCACAACGTCGGCCGCAAATTCGGATCGAAGCTGATGCTTTTTCCGGCTGCGCGCATTTCCTGAGCGATATGCAACGCCAATGCAAACGAGGTTTCGGAGATCGCCGGGGCCACGCCGGATAGATGCAGGTGGCGTGCAGCACCGAAGTATTCAGGCTGATAATCGGCAAGTGAAAGATGACTCGCCGCTGACCCTTTGCGGAAATATTCAATTTGCGGATCGCTACCATCATCGCTGCGCGATTTGAGTTGAAAGCCGGTGCGATAACGGTCATCAACGGTGACAGCGCCGATGTCGATGTTTTCGTCCTTTAGCGTCTTCAATACAAAGCGCCCGAAAGAATCCGCGCCAACCCGACTGGCCCAGCCGACTTTAAAGCCTAAGCGAGCTAATCCGATGGCGACGTTCAGCTCCGCGCCAGCGGCGCGTTTGACGAATGACGTAACATCACCCAGATCGCCGGGTTCGGTGGCGACAAAGAGCGCCATGGCTTCGCCGTAGGTGATTACATCAAGTGCTTGCATACTGGTCTCCAATGGGGCTTATCATTAATTTACTAACGATTTTAGTTTCACGCGGTGCGTAATTGCAGGACATGCTGCCTGGCGTCGGGGCCAATACCAGCCTCGGGAAGCGGATACTCAATGCCGCGTGGCACGCTTGCCGGTAATATCGCCAAACAGCTGTGCCAATAGGCCAACGTTTCTGCATTCGGGGCCGCTGCAAAACGTCGCGCTCCAACGCCTGCCACGCCTTTTAAATGAATGTACTGCACATACGGTGCCAACTGTTGCGCCGCTTGCAATGGATCTTGGCCGGCCCATACCCAGTTACCAATATCGAAAGTCATACCGACCGGTAGATTTTCCGCGCGGCAAATCGCAAAGAAATCGCTAAATTCTACGATGCATCCGCCTGTTGGCAGTTGTCCATTTTCCACCACTAATGCCACGTTACTGCTGGCTAAAGCTGCGCGCAAGGCGTGAACGTCGCAAGAGCCGGCGTAATGACCGAGTTGCAGTTTAAGAGACCATGCACCCAACGCTTCGGCTTCGCGCAGCAATGCCGAAAGCGCGACCAGATTGAGGGCGCCATCTTCAAGGAACAGGGGTTCTGGAGCAGAATACACGGCGCTCAGGTGTTGATCGTCCAGCAATCTCGATAACGCCTGTAATGCTTCAATACTGTACGAGAGAGGGTCATGCATTAGCTCGCGCCGCACCTCAAGGGCATCGGCACCGGCAGCGGCGACTAGTGGAACGAGCGCAGAGTGGCCTTGCTTGATGACGACATCCGCGCCATAAGAAGAAGCAACAATAACAATTTTTGGTAATGACAAACCTGTCTCCTGATTTGCTCGCGGCACTGTCGGCGCGCTGCAGCAGATAACACTTTATTATTCTTTTGCCCTGATATCTTACGCTAACGTTTCGTTCAATCTATTCCATAAACGCGTTGGAACCGATTCCATTTATTGTGTAAAAAATTAGCATCTTTGAAATTTTTACCACAAAGAAACAGGCAAACATCAATAAAATGCTTGGAACCGATTCCAAGATAATCCGTAAAAACGGCCTCGTCAAGGTTTTTTTCGTGATATGGGGTTCAGCGATGACCCTCGAATCTTTAACTCACCCGGGAAGCTAAGCACCCGCGCCGCGGTGGTGGCGCCCTCGATGCGCTGGATCAAAAACTCGACAGCGGCGTGGCCAATATCAAACGTCGGCTGGCGAATGCTGGAAATATCCGCGCCCGCCAGGCCAGCCCATTCAGGATCGTCGAAACCGAGTAAGCCGAGATCTTTCGGCCATTCTGCACCCAATTCGCGTAAAGCGAGCGCTACCCGCAACAGCATGCGCCCGTTACTCGCCAAAATGGCAGTACGCTGCGTGACCGAGGTTGCCAGACACAGGCGCAAGGCCGCGTCGAGCGACTCCGCCTGACGCAAATCGACTTCCGAGGTCACACTGCTACATTTCCCGGCGCTTGCCTCCACCAGCATTCGCATCGCGTGTTGACGTTCCTGGCGGCTGCTGATAAGACCAATCGGCTCGGTTAAAAAATGAATCGCGGTATAACCCTGATCCAATAAATGTTGGGTTGCCAGCGTGGCGGCCTGATCGTTATCCAGCCCGACCATATCGCATTTGATGCGGCTGGCACGGCGATCAATCAACACCACCGGCACGCCGGTACGGGTGATTAATGCCAGATCTTCCTCTGGCAACGCTATCGGATTCACCACCAATCCGTCTACCCGATAGTTGGTCAACAACTCTAAATAACGCTGCTCCAGCTTCAGTTCGTTAGCAGAATTGCATAACATCAGCATATACCCGTGCTGCTGGCAGGCCGCCTCAACGCCACGCATCACTTCGACCGAATAGGGATTGGTGATATCGGCGACGACCATTCCTACCAAACGGGTGCGACCGCGCTTTAACCCGCGTGCCATCTGGTTGGGACGGAAGTCGAGCTTGTGAATGGCGCGTGCAATCCGCTTGCGCAACTCTTCCGACAACGCATCCATTTCGCCATTGAGGTAACGTGACACGCTGGTCTTGCCGACCTGCGCTTCTCGCGCAACGTCATTGATCGTCGTGGTACGGGCAAGACCGGAGCTGATTATTTCGGTGGTTTTTTTTGTCATGGTCTGGTCAGTATCGGCGGAACAATTTTGCCGCGCCTATTATTCCACGCTTGTGCGCGCCTGTATGTAGTCGAATAATGTAGTCGAATAATGTAGGCCAATAATGTGATCCAATACTTTCCAGCCAGACAATCATACACACCGGTTTAATTTGTCATTAAGCCGTTACTTCATGCATTAAGTCGCCGTTGCTACGGAAAGCGCTGTCACCTCAATCTCAATCTTTAAGCCAAAGTGCAGCGGGCCGGTTGGCACGATTGCTCGCGCAGGCCGGGCGCTACCCGCCCACTGCGCGTAGATATCATTGAACGCCGGCCAGTGCGCAATGTCGTCGAGATAAATTCGCACCTGGACGAGTTGCTCTATGCCCGTGCCAGCTGCAAGCAATGCCTGCTCCACATTCTTCAGAACCTGCCAGGCCTGGACCTCGAAAGAAGCATCGATCAGCTTTTCACCGAGCGCCGTGATCGGCAATTGGCCGGACACGAAAACGAAGCCGTTCGCGACGACCACATGACTGTAATGACCGCCGGACGCGCAAGCATTGGCGTGGCCGGACAAACTAATGTCGACTGTTGATTTTTACCATCCATGAAAGCAGCTCCATTCAGTGAGTTTGCCGGTAGCGTCAAGCGCGTGGTACGCCGGAACTTGTGCGCCGGTTGCGCATACTTACCCTCGGATCGGAAGTTTATCGTTAGATAAACGATTATTAACGAGGCTATTGTTATCGCCGTTGCAACTACCGTTTCCGAAGCAACATTGACGTTTTAACTGTCACCGATAGGCAGGCAGACTCATACAAAATCACTGGCAGAGAACTAAAGCGCCATCGGGACCGAGAGGAACAATGCCGCTCCCGTATCAAAATTTATACAAATTTCTGGCAATTTTCCGCAATTCGATGATTTGCGCTTGCCTTTCTAATATATTACGCATAATCTTCTGATATATCAGAATAAGTGATCTGCTTAAGATCAAAACTCAACTTAACAGAATGCCCACGCAGCCAGTCGCGGCGCGGTCGTTCGCGGCGCGGAGACCACTGCAAATGACGACATTTATGGACCACGACTTTTTACTTAACACCGATATCGCCCGCCAGCTTTATCATGATATAGCAGCAAATCTGCCCATCATTGACTATCACTCCCATTTGCAACAAGGAGAAATCGTCGAGCGCAAGGTGTTCCGTAATCTGACTGAGCTCTGGCTCAGTGGCGACCATTACAAATGGCGACTGATGCGCGCTTCAGGCATCACCGAAGATTACATTACTGGTGATCAGGAAGACGAAGCGAAGTTTCGGGCCTTCTGCAGCATATTGCCATTGGCGATCGGCAACCCGATTTATCAATGGAGCCATCTGGAATTACGCCGTCTGTTCGGTATTGAGCTAACCATCAACGCAGCCAATGCAGGCGCAATATGGGAAGCTGCCAATGCCAAACTGGCCACGATGGATACCTGGTCGTTCCTGGAACAAGCCGGTGTCGAGATCGCCTGTACTACCGATGATCCTGCTGACGACCTGCTGCAACATGATGAAATCGCGGCCTCCGCCTTAACCTGCCGCGTGTTGCCAGCGTACCGTCCCGACCGGGCGATGCGTATCAACCGCGACGATTTCGTGGAATATCTTGCGCGCTTATCCACAGTCTCTGGGATTTCGATCACTTCGTTCGCGTCGATGATGGAAGCGTTGGCGGTGCGCGTGGCGTATTTCCACGAACGCGGCGGACGCATCTCTGATCACGCAATTGATACGACGCTGCCGCTGATTGCTGCGACACCGCAACAGTTGGAAGCGCTATTCGCAAAACGCCTGGGTGGCGCTCTGCTGAGTGAAGCTGAGATGGGCCAATACCTGCGCGGACTTCTCGCCGACATCGGCAAGGTCTATGCGAAATTCGATTGGGCCATGTGTCTGCACATCGGTGCGCAGCGTAACAACAATAGCCGCATGCAAGCCCGTCTGGGTACCGATACCGGTTACGACTCCCTCTCGGATATGACGATCAGCGCTGGTCTGGCCGGTCTGCTCGATTCGCTCGACGCAACCGATGAATTGCCGCGCACGATGTTGTTCTGCATGAATCCGAACATGAACGAAGTGCTGTCGAGCATGATCGGTAATTTTCAAGATGGTCGCGTCGTCGGCAAGATCCAGTTTGGCCCGGCCTGGTGGTTCAACGATCACAAAGAAGGCAATCTGCAGCAAATGATTTGTCTGGCAAACCACGGTGTTTTAGGCACCTTCGTTGGCATGGTTACGGATTCCCGCAGCTTTGCGTCCTATCCACGCCACGATTACTTCCGTCGCTTGTTGTGCCGCCAGCTTGGCCTGTGGGTTGAGGGCGGCGAATATCCCGCCGACATCGCAGCGTTGAGTCAGATCGTTCGTGGCATTTGCTACGAAAACGCAAAGAATTATTTCAAGCTTTAATCATCGGCAAAAACAACCACAGGAAGCCGTATGCCCAATTCGCAAAAAATACTCTGCATTCATCCCGACGACGACATGCTGGTCGCATTGACCGATCTTGTGCCGGGCGAAATTGTGGTGTGGGAGGATGCGTCGATCGTTATCTGCACGGCGGTCAAAGGTAAACATAAGTTTGCGCGTCAGGCCTTTGCCGTGGGCGAATTGTTGCAGCTATATGGCGTTCCGGTGGGCAAGGCCACGCAGCCAATTCGGCGGGGCGAAGCGGTGACAACCGACAATCTGGAACATTACGCGGCGCAAGTCGAACTGACGGCCAGCAACCCTTACCAATGGAGCGCACCTGAAGTCAGCCGCTTTGATGGGCTGACCTTTCCCGGTGTCGTGCGCGCCGATGGCCGTGTCGGCACCGCCAATTACTGGTTGATTTTCCCGTTGGTTTTTTGCGAAAACCGCAACGTCGAACATCTGCGCAATGCGCTTGAAGGTCCGCTGGGTTATAGCAGTAACGATCTGGCGGCGTTCACGCTGTCATTGTTGGGCGAGGATATGGAAGCGCCCAAACCGGTAGTGCGACCATTTCCGAACCTGGACGGCGTGCGCATTATCACCCACGCCGGCGGTTGCGGCGGAACCCGCGCGGATGCACGCTCATTGTGCAAAATTTTGGCGGCGTATGCAGACCATCCGAACGTGGCGGGAATTACGGTATTTAGTCTGGGCTGTCAGAACGCCCAGATCAAAATGTTTCAGGATGCATTGGCGCTGCAAAATCCGCACTTCGACAAGCCATGCCTTATCTATGAACAGCAAGCATGGGATAGCGAGCAGGCCATGATGAAAGCCGTCCTCCAGGACACGCTGAGCCACCTTAAAGTGGCGAACAATGTGGTGCGCCAACCGATGCCGCTGTCGCATCTGAAGATCGGCGTTAAATGCGGTGGATCGGATGGCTTCTCCGGCATTTCTGCGAATCCTGTCATGGGTCAGGTCTCGGATATGGTTGTAGCATTAGGCGGCTCGTCGATACTGGCTGAATTTCCAGAGTTATGTGGTGTAGAAGCCAGCTTGATCGAGCGCTGTGAAAGCGATGACGACAAACGTCGTTTTCTTGGCCTGATGCGTGACTTTGAAGCACGGGCCGAAGCAGTGGGCGCGCACTTTGCCGATAATCCGAGCCCCGGCAACATCCGCGATGGCCTGATTACCGACGCGATGAAGTCAGCAGGCGCGGCAAAAAAAGGTGGCACCTCGCCGATCGTTTCGGTGCTGGATTATGGCGAGCAAACGGATAAGCCTGGTTTGGCGCTGCTGTGCACGCCCGGCGGCGACGTCGAGTCGGTTACCGGCATCGTCGCTTCGGGCGCGAATGTGGTGCTGTTTTCCACCGGTCTGGGCACTCCTACCGGTAACCCAATCGTGCCGGTACTCAAAATTTCGAGTAACAGCCGGGTCGCCAACAAATTATCCGACTTGATCGATTTTGATTGCGGCCCCGTTATCAACGGCGCACCCGTACCGGACATTGCGAATCAGCTACTCGATATGGTGGTAGCGGTTGCTGGCGGTCAATATAAGGCGAAAGCCGATCGCTTGCAGCAATACGATTTCATTTTCTGGAAACGCGACATTTCGCTTTAAGGTTTTTATGCTGCCCCTGCTTCCTCTCCACCGCACTACAGCGTTTTCTTTGCCCATTAAATTTATTCAATTCGGCGAAGGAAACTTCCTGCGCGCCTATATCGACTGGCAAATTGATTTGCTCAATGAGCGCGTCGGATTGAACGCTGGCGTGGTGGTGGTGCGCCCGCGTGGCCATACTGTGAAGCCATTGCTGGATGTGCAGGATGGACTATTCACGACCTTGATTCAAGGCCTGGATGAAAACGGTGAAGCGGTCAAACAGTACCGAAAAATCAGCTGCGTCCAGCGCGAAATCAATGCGGTCACCATGTTCGCCGATTACCTGGCATTGGCGCGTAACCCGGATACGCGATTCGTCGTGTCTAACACCACTGAAGCTGGCATCGTCACCAACGATACGGACGCCTATGCTGATGCGCCACCCCTTTCGTTTCCTGCCAAACTGACCCGTCTGCTGTATGAACGATTCCTGCATTTCGATGGCGCGCAGGATAAAGGCTGGGTGTTCTTGCCCTGCGAATTGATCGACCATAACGGTCCAGCGCTGAAAGCTGCCGTTCTACACTTTGCCACGCTTTGGCAACTCGGTGAGCGCTTCATTGATTGGCTGGAGCAAGCCAACACTTTTTGCTCGACACTGGTCGATCGCATTGTCAGTGGATTTCCCGAAAATCAAATGGCCGATATTGAGGCAGAACTTGGTTATAAAGACCAATTTTTTGTCGTCGCTGAATATTATTACGTATTAGTTATTCAAGGCCCATCCTGGCTGGCAGACGAATTGCGCCTGGCGGATGCCGGTTTGAACATCAAGCTGGTTGATGACATCGCTCCCTACAAACAAATTAAGGTTGGCATCCTCAACGGCGGACACACCACGCTGGTCCCGGTCGCTCTGTTGGCCGGTTTAACGTCGGTTTCCGAAGCGGTCAATGATCCCGATATCGGTGGCTTCCTGATCGCTGCGCTAGAGCAGGAAATCATTCCTGCACTGCCCATGCCTTTGGACGAATTGACGCAGTTTGCAGATGACGTTTTACGGCGCTTTCGCAATCCCACGATTCATCATCGGCTGGAAGCCATTGCGCTCAATAGCTGGCCCAAGTTTGCAGCCCGCGTGATGCCGCAATTAACCGGTTTTCACACCTTGACTGGAAAGCTGCCAAAACGCCTGATCCTGGCGCTGGCTTCAACCCTGCTGCTTTACCGCGGCGATGTGATAACCCTGTCCGACGACGCCGCTACGCTGGCATGGTTTCAGGCAGCCTGGTTACGCGTTCAATCAGGACAAGGCGAAATAGAAGAACTGGTCAGCCAGTGGCTCGCCAATAGCAGTTTATGGGGTTCGGACTTGAATCAGATTGCCGGTTTGTCTGACGCAGTGCTGGGTGCCATCGTTGCCATTGAGCGCGATGGTATCCGATCGACCATCAACGCAATTTAGTAGTTTGGTAGTTTGGTAGTTTGGTAGTTTGGTAGTTTGGTAGTTTGGTAGTTTGGTAACTAGTAATTCAGTAATTTCAAAAAAAGAAGAGATTGACGGCACGCCTGACAATCCGAAAACTGCTTTCCGGTTGGAACCGCAGAACAAAAACAGATGGAGACAAAATGAACAAAATTAGGGGCATGCGCTGGTGGATGGTCGGTATGGTTACGGCCGGACTGATCGTCAATTATCTGGCGCGCAATACGCTTTCGGTCGCTGCACCGACCATGATGAAAGAATTGGATTTTACGACCCAACAATATTCGTATGTGGTCGTGGCATGGCAAATTTGTTATGCCTTGATGCAGCCGATTGCGGGTTATGTTCTGGACACCGTTGGCACCAAAATCGGATTTGCGGTATTTGCGCTCGCCTGGTCAATCGCCTGCGCCTCCGCCGCGCTGGCAACCGGCTGGCAAAGCCTGGCATTCCTGCGCGGATGTCTCGGCCTGGCTGAAGCCGCTGGCATTCCCGCGGGCGTCAAGGCTACGACCGAATGGTTTCCCGCAAAGGAGCGCTCGATTGCAATCGGCTGGTTTAATATTGGTTCCTCGGTTGGCGCTTTATGCGCACCGCCGCTGGTGGTCTGGGCGCTGTTGCACGGCAACTGGAAATGGGCCTTTATCATCGTCGGTGGCCTGGGAATCGTATGGAGTTGCTTATGGATGTGGCTCTACAAGCATCCAAAAAATCAGCCTCACCTGAGCGATGACGAGCGTAATTTCATCTTGAGCGGACAAGAAGCAAAATACACTAGTAGCGAGACAAAAAAAGCCAGCTGGTCAGAAATTGCCCGTAATCGTAACTTCTGGGCAATTGCTGTTCCGCGCTTTCTGTCGGAACCGGCGTGGCAGACTTTTAATGCATGGATTCCTTTATACATGGTCACCGTGCATCACATGAACTTAAAGGAAATTGCCATGTTCGCATGGCTACCATTCCTCGCCGCAGACATCGGTTGCGTTCTCGGTGGTTACCTCAGTCCGTTCTTTCATAAATACGCTGGCGTCTCGCTGTTTACTTCTCGCAAAATGGTGGTTGCCGTCGGTTGCCTTTGCATGATCGGCCCAGGCTGCATCGGGTTGGTTGCCAGTCCTTACGTTGCGATAGCTTTGCTATGTGTGGGCGGCTTCGCACACCAAACCTTGTCCGGTGCGCTGTATGCCATCACCTCCGATGTATTTGGCAAAAACGAAGTCGCAACCGCGACCGGCATGGCAGGCATGTCAGGCTATCTGGGAGCGACATTATTCACATTGGTGTTCGGCATTCTGGTGACGCAGGTCGGGTACGCCCCACTTTTCGTGTTATTGGCGGTATTTGATCTGGTCGCCGCCGTAGTCGTGGCATTGGCAGTGCGTGAGCGCTTTATCGGCGGCACCAGCGCGCCGATTGGTGCAAAGGCAATGCTCAATTCCTGATCACGATCTGAGCTCACAAGCGATTAAGCTATTGGAAATGGTGCCAAGCTGGTAGATTTGCGCATCAGCGTACCCTGCTGATGCATAAACTGCCCTATACACCCCATTTCCATTTTATTAAGGACCTGCGCGCACCGCCCCGGCAACCCATTGTTATCTCTGCGACCGTGAATATATGCGGCCAGAGCATCCAGCGATACCCGGGATTTGCGTAAGCCCTATGATTATTAAGCGAATCCAACTATGAGTGCATTACATATTGATCAGCAGCCAGTCGACGAGACGCCAATAAGTGCAGCGCGGCGCGTTTACCGCTTCCTGCGCCAGCGCATCATCGACATGACGTTAGTACCGGGAGCGCGTCTGGTGGAACGCGACATCGCCGAAGAGCTGGGGATTAGTCGCACACCGGTGCATGAAGCCGTGCAGAGATTAGCGGAAGAAGGCCTGATTGAAGTGGTCCCGCGCGTGGGCACTTTTGTGGCACGTATCCCGCTAGATAGTCTGGAGGAGGCGATGCTGGTCCGCTCCGCGCTGGAACTGGCGATCATCGAAAAAGCAGCCCAACGCGCAACCCCTGAAGGGGTGGCCCGTTTGCAGGCCATTCTGGCGGCACAAAGCGCCTGTATTCATGCTGGCGACAAGGCTGGTTTTCACCAAACCGACGAGGCTTTTCACGAGATGTTGTCAGAACTGTCGGGATTTCCCGGGGTGTGGCCGTTGATACTGCAAGCCAAGACGCAGATTGACCGCTATCGCCAACTGACTTTGCCTCTGCAAGGCCGTATGGACGGCGTATTGATCGAACATAGTGAAGTCGTTGCTGCGATCGCTGCTGGCAATCCGGCCAATGCGGTGGCAGCCATGCGCGATCATCTTGATCATGTCCTGCCATTGCTTGAAATGACACGCAAAATGCGCCCAGAGTATTTCATCGCCAGCGCCAAGCCTAAAACGAATAAATTTTAGATTTGCATGCGCAGTCATCTGCAAATGCAATGTTTTGATGCAGTAAAAATAGCGCAAATAACAAATAACAAATAACAATTTACAAAGTTTCAGGGAGAAACAGATGTTGCAGAGCAAAACGCTACAAAAATTGGTATTAGCAGGGTTGACGTTCGCAGTAACGCAAGCCTTCGCCGATAGCAGCGTGACAATTTACGGCGTCGCAGATTCTGCGATCGTGTACCAAAATAATCAAAGCACGCTCGGCAGCAACAGTGGTGGACTTTCGAGCATCAAAGAGTCATCAGGAATCTGGGCAGGGAGTCGCCTCGGCTTCAAAGGTACAGAAGACATCGGCGGTGGCACCAAAGCAATTTTCCAACTAGAGATTGGTTATAGCATCGACACCGGCGCTGCGCAATATGCAGGCGTCATGTTTGGACGTCAAGCCTTTGTTGGTATCTCCGATCCGACCTACGGCACGCTCACGGCCGGTCGCCAATACACGGCCTATTATCTGCAACTGGCACCGTATAGCCCAACCACCTGGTTAAGCGGCGCGTTAGGCGCGCATCCGGGCGATCTGGATGGATTAGACACCGTTCTTCGCTCCAACAACACGTTGCTGTACACCTCACCGACCTTAAGCAACTTTACTGCGGCCGGGTCTTACTCGCTGGGCGAAGTTGCCGGTAGTGTCAAGCAAGGGTCTACCTGGAGCCTTGCATTACAATATAAAAATGGCCCATTCGGTATGACCGGTGCCGTTCAGCGCGTCAATAACTCGACCCCTGGTGGTGGCGCTTGGGGAACCGATTCATCGACAAACTCCGCCGGTCAGCCGCTGGTTTCTGCCGTCACCAATGGCTATCAAACGGATGCCGCGCAACAGCGCGCAACACTCGGCGGAGGCTATAACTTCACGCCGGCGTTGGATATTTCTGTGATCGGTTCGAACGTCCAGTACATTCCGGGTGCAAACTCGAAATTTACCGGAACCGCGATATTCAACACGCTAGGCTCGGTATTGCACTACCGCATTACCGCACCGTGGGATCTGGCGGTCGGTTATAGCTACACCAAAGCGACCCAGGCCAATGGCATTCAGAATGCAGCGACCTATCATCAGTTTACGCTCAGTGAATATTACAATCTGTCCAAGCGCACCGGTCTGTATGCAATCCAAACCTATCAACAAGCTGGTGGCAAAACACTTGGTTCGAATGGCGCGGGTAATATCATCAACGCCACGGCCACCATCGGCGACGGATTTCAGGGAACGCCGTCTTCATCTAACCGTCAAGTTGCCATCGCTCTCGGTATAGTGCATCGCTTTTAATATTGTCTGATAACGCGGTCAATGCGTAACTGCATCAGCCGCGTTCAACAATCATCTGCTTTAAATACCGACGACACGTTCTGGCGAATCAAGCTATGTGAATGCAGTGTTCATCCGTAATATCACGGACTTTCAGGGAATCGTCGTCGGACGAAGGCGACCAAAAATCCGGCGCAACACATGCCGGATGACAGCTAAGGCGACCCCAAGCAATCCCAATATCATCAGGCTTGCGCCAAGTCCAAATTGTCGCGGCATCTCCCCGCTTGAGGGAGAGTCTGGAACCGCAAAGACCATGCCTGCGGTGCCGACAATAATCAGCCCCGCACAGCCAATCCAATACCAGCGCCCTTTACGGGATCGGCACGCTTTCCAGATTGAATAGAGCAAACTCGAAAAGTAGAGCGACGCGCACAGACAGATTGCGATCAGCTCCGAAATCGTCCATGCATTGGGATTTGCTTCGGCTCCTGAAAACACGCGGTTCTCCTTCTTTTGACCATCGATAAAAAAATGAAGGCTTCCGCCCTCTTGTTCTGGCGATCAGCCACGCCATTAGTTCCACTCGACCGAGTCCAGCTGTAACCAACAAATTTTTAGCCGATTAAAAAGCCCTATCGAAATGTTCGCCCGTTTCTTCGACCAGACTTGACGCTTTTAAATTCCTCAATCGTGACTCATCAAGCGATTTCGCTCCTCTTCCTCACAACGCGCCCGATACATTTATCCAACCGTCATTAATTTCTGAATTTCAACTGTTTTTTGGTTACAAATCCTGCCAAGTGAGCGTTAGCATAGCGCCATATTCAAGGAAAGAATCCTTTTGTAGCAGTAAACACGGACCGCATGGATCGAACGCAGCGGACCTTGTCTTTACGTAAATAGCATTACGGCATCTTAAAAGGATGCCTCCCAAACCTAAATCGCCTTATGCACTGCATGCAGTCAAAAGGTGAAAGCATCACCGGGACAAGGCTTCTTCAGATTGCCGTTCCAAAAGTTGGCAATCCGATTCGCCATACGTCAAAAAAAACAGGAGATCAATAATGAAAAAAAACGACCAGGGCCTGCATCGCGGCTTGGGCGAGCGCCAGATTCGGCTCATGGCACTGGGTGCCGCAATCGGCGTCGGACTGTTCTTAGGCTCCGCCAACGCCATCAAAATGGCCGGGCCGGGCATCATGCTGGCCTACATCATCGGCGGTATGGTCATCTTCCTGATTATGCGGGCACTCGGTGAAATGTCGGTTCACAACCCCGTCGCCGGATCGTTCAGCCGCTATGCCAAAGACTATCTGGGCCCACTGGCTGGCTACCTGACTGGCTGGAACTATTGGTTTCTATGGCTGGTTACCTGCATCGCCGAAATTACCGCAGTCGGCATTTACATGGGTATCTGGTTCCCCGACGTGCCGCGCTGGATTTGGGCGCTGGCCGCCCTTGCGGCGATGGGCTCCGTCAACCTGCTGGCGGTGAAGGCCTACGGCGAGTTTGAATTCTGGTTCGCATTAATAAAGGTGGTCACCATCGTACTCATGATCATCGGTGGCCTTGGCATGATCGTTTTTGGTCTGGGCAACCATGGTGTTGCGCTCGGCATTTCGAACCTGTGGAGTCACGGTGGATTTTTACCGCACGGCGTACAGGGCGTGCTCATGTCATTCCAGATGGTCATGTTTGCCTATCTGGGCGTAGAAATGATTGGACTGACAGCGGGCGAAGCAGCCAACCCGAAAAAATCGATTCCCGACGCCATCAACTCGGTGTTCTGGCGCATCATGATTTTTTACGTCGGCGCTTTGTTCGTCATTTTATCGATCTATCCATGGAATGAAATTGGCGTACAAGGCAGTCCGTTCGTCATGACCTTTGAGCGCCTTGGCATCAAAACGGCCGCGGGCATCATCAACTTTGTCGTGCTCACCGCTGCACTATCGTCCTGTAATGGCGGCATTTTCAGCACCGGCCGCATGTTGTTTAACCTTGCCCAACAAGGCCATGCACCACGCGCTTTTGCAACCACCTCCGCCAACGGCGTGCCACGTTGGGCCGTTTTAACATCGGTGATCGCCCTGTTGTTCGGCGTATTGTTGAATTATCTGGTGCCGGAAAAAGTGTTCATGTGGGTCACCTCGATCTCGACGTTTGGCGCAATTTGGACATGGGGCGTGATTCTGGTCACACAACTACGCTTCCGCAAATCCCTCTCCTCATCCGAACGAAAAGCGCTCGCTTTCAAAATGCCTTTCTGGCCCTACGGCTCATGGATCGCACTAGCATTTTTGGCGCTGGTAATCGGCTTGATGGCCTATTTCCCAGACACCCGCGTTGCACTCATCATCGGTCCATTATGGCTGGTACTTTTGACGATCCTGTATTACGCGCTGCGCCTTGCACCTCAGCATAATCAGGTCGTGGGGAGTGTTAAGGCGGGGTAATGGTCATTTCTGTGCGTTAGGGGATCAGTTTTCTCGGTCTCTTAAGTGCTTGGAAGTTGCTTTTTGTAAGGTCGTTGCTGTCCGCCAAACTCACGCTAAATCGGGCAAACCCGCGATTCCTTAACGCAATACCAATATCAAAAAGTGCTCTGCGGAGCGCTTTTTTTTCGCTGAAATCATGGAACGGGGTAAACCCACATAACGTTTTGCCTCGCTCCGAATAGCCGTACTCACTCCCCCCACTCAAAGAAGGTTCTGTATCGAATAACGAAAACTCTGTACATAACCGAAAAAATTCTCCTGATGTTTTGCGCTAAAGTTGATTGGTGGGGCATCGCTATCCATAAGGAATAGCGTTAGTTGTCCGAGGTAATTATCAAAGAATGCGCCTCTGCGGAGAATGGAACTATTCCCGCATTCTTTGCCAAAATCATCGTCTCTTACAATCGGAATAAGGTGCGACAAGTCGCCCTCAGACTTCATATGATGCCATTACCGATAAAACGCTCAAAGTTAACACCTCGGGTTTGGTGACGGGACTCAGCGGCAAAAATGCCATCACGCTTCTGGGTGAGATATTTATCATATACAACACGCCAGAAAAATCAGGCTATAACAAGATATTCTTCGATATCTAGCCGCCTGAATAAAAGTGGCCAAACGCGAAAAGGCTGGCCACTAATGGGCCAGCAGGGAGTCATCTTTCAGACAAAACATCCATTCACGCGAGTGCAGAAACAGCCTTTATTTCGACAATCCGATCCGTCTATTTCTGGGTCGATTTGCTTTTGGGGTTGATTTCTTTATTGGCTGCATAAGGGTGAGGATCAACGGCATCAGCACTTGAATGGGTATCATCCGTGCCCTGATCCATTCGATCAATCTCAGCTGATGCAACGTCCGCCAGCAGCTTTGAGGACGTAGAGGCCAGCCGTAACAAGCGTTCGGTGTCTTCGATATTCAGCACGGGTATGGTATCGCTGTCTTCGCTCTCTCTGTCCATCATACTGAAATGGGCCAGATCAATGCAGGTCTGAACACCTAAACAAATGTCCTTGGTTTGCGCAACAAATTGTGCGTGCGGATCTGTTCTTTGGTGAGGCGGCAACCATGAGAATGCTTCGTGGATTGACTCGGATGTTGATGCAACTGGAAATGTTAGATCATTCGGCTTGTTCATGATTGCATCTCCCTGATCAAAAGGGAGACAGCGCCGGACACATCTGCACGTCGTGATTCTAAATCGTGGGCTGTGTTTTCGTCAGTGGCGTAGGAGATTGCCGCTGCACATGTAAAACTTCGGGCTATTTGTATAAGAGGGTTGATTGGCGTGGCAATGCAATGCATGTTTTGATTATCCTTAAATGGAGTTAATACTGGCAGGATATAGCCTGCCTACGGCGTCGCCTAATTAGGGCGCGGCAAATGTATTCGCACAAACCGATGTTGTGGCGGCTGTACGCTCTGGATAATGCGGGTTGCAAAGCCCGGCCCCCTCTTTCTCTGGGGAAACATGAGTATAGAGCATCATGGGGTGTTTTGGGAAGGCTTGAAGTATTTATCCCCACTAGCTTTATTAATTCTCGAAAATGTCTAATTAGACAGATAATTTCGCCCTAGGCGATCCTTGGGGAGCACTTTCCTTATTTTTTCCTTGGTTGACAAATTGCGAAGCCTACAAGAATGTCGTGAAACTGACCTTCGCCAAGGGCGCATCTCTAGAGGATCTAATGGGTCTGTTCAACGCAAGCCTCGACGGAAACGACCACCGCGCGATCGACATCCACGATGGAGAGGAAATTGACGAATCCGCCTTTAAGGCGCTTATTAATCCGGCGAGCGCCCTTAACAGTTCCAGCAAATTGAAATTGACGAAGAAAGCGAAGTCTTGAGGGATTGCAACTTTAACGGTGCGCACCTGCGCTATAGAAGCTTGCCATGACAAGGAAAACCGCTAGTGAGACAAGGGCCGGAAGTGTCGATAAATAAATCCTTCGGCGCTCCCAACCATGTCCAGCATCATCATTCCATGTACAGCGGATTAGGCGCTACATAAGCGACCACTTTATGGTTAAGCACAGAAGTTGTGCGGTTCAGGTCGAACGAAGAAATATCCGACGAGCCATCAAAATTCCATGCGAACGATTTATCACCCACCACAAATTTTACCGTCTCACCACCAGTGACATTGACGTATTTTGTGTCAGGTTTGATCACGATGACGCGGGTAGCTGCGGAGTCCGCTACTGGATCGCCCAGAAGAGTGATCTTGGTCAGGCCGCCGGCAAAGGCAGAAGCACTAACGGCTACTAAGGCTGCAACAGCGATCAAATGTTTGGTGTTCATTTTTTTCTTTCTAGTGGGTTACTGATTTGTAACTAAGGTAGAAGTGGCTACCCAATGAAGCTATTTTAATACTTGCCTAGGCAATGATAAATACCTAATAAATCAATGCACCATTTCTAAATTAGAAACAATCGTGTGCGATAAAGAGATCGGGCAGCGGTAAAGAGCATTGTCGCGAGGCCACGCTCCGCGAGCGCACAGGGCACACTAGCATCGTGACGGGGCTACAGATCAAAAACGAGGAGCTGGAACGAAGCAGGGAGAACGGCGCTACGGGCTGAAGAGGAGACAAGTTGCCACATTAAACCCGTTAAGAATCGCCCATGCTAATCTACGTTCATTTGATTTATCTAGTTTCCCCTTCAGGTGTAATCAGGCGTCTTTCCGATCGCAGCAGAACCAGTTTTGACCAGGCAACGCCTTTTCCAACCCGGTCTTTCACATGCCGTCGTGGCCGCATATTGTTGCCGATATTGGCAAACGTGGCGACGGAGTGATGCAAATCCATTCTATTGAAAGAAAAACCAATTGAACCATTTCACCTCGCTTGCAAGATACGTGATTATCCCTTTCGCCCTATACGCGGGCGTTGCAAATGCTGCATCGGAAGCACAAGCGCCGGTGAGTGTGTTTGCTGCCGGGAGCTTGACGGGTGCCATGACTGCGGTCGCCAAACTCTACTCTCAGCAGACAGGGCAGAAAATCGAAACGGTGTTTGGTCCTGCTGGCTTGTTGTTGAAGCGCATCGAGAATGGCGAGCCAGCGGATATTTTTGTATCTGCCAATATGGCGCATCCACAGAAACTTGCGGACGATGGATTTGCCACGCAGCCTGTTGTTGTCGTGCGCAACAGGCTGTGCGCGACAGCGCTGCCGGAGTTCAAGCTGACCACGGAAAATTTGTTGGACCGGTTGCTGGATACGCGCGTCGGGTTGGGCACCTCGACACCGAAGGCCGATCCCGGAGGCGATTATGCCTGGATGATGTTTGCGAAGGCGGAAAAAGGGCGTCCCGGCGCACAAGCCATTCTGGAAAAGAAGGCGCAGCAGCTGGTCGGCGGTACAAACAATCCGCCTGTCCCTAAAGGACAGGATGCCGTGAAATATTTCTTCGCGCAAAAGAAAGTGGATATTTTCCTGGGGTATTGTAGTTCGCGTCAAACCACACCAGATCCCGATTTCACCTCTGTAGAGTTACCGGCAGCACTGTCCGTCACGGTTGATTACGGCTTATCCGTTGTAACGCGGGCGCCGAAATCTCATGACGCTGCGTATCGGTTTGCCCTGTTTCTTTTAAGCCCGCAAGCGCAAAAAATATTCGGTCAGTATCGATTTACAGCAGTGGCGATCACCTCAGCGAACTAGTACCCTCTATTATCTGAGTTTGCCCCAGCGGCCATTTATATTTAATGCTGACACTAGACCTCGACAAAATGGAATGGACTTCGTCCGAAGGCATTCCTTTCGCACCATAAGCACGATGTTAGGCCTCACGTCCCTCATCAACGCTTGCGTGACGCTTGACTCGATCAGGCGCGAGACTATTATTATCTATACGAGCTTTCGCTTTTTGATCGAGCCTAAAGTAAACCGGCTCTTAACTTACTTACCGGAATCATTAATTGCTTAACTTAGCATCGAACTCAGATATGAGGTCTACCCGACTGCGAATCGAAAGGAAATGATCATGCCAACCAGAGGTACTATCCGACTTCACCGGGTGCTCCGTTCAAGTCCGGAACGCATCTATCAAGCATTTTTGAACGCTGATGCAATGACCAAGTGGCTTCCCCCATACGGTTTCATCTGCAAGGTTCATCATATGGATGCAAAAGTTGGCGGCGTTTATAAGATGTCGTTTACAAATTTTGCGACCGGCCAAGGCCATTCATTCAGCGGAGAGTATCGTGAATTGGTGCCGTTTGAAAAAATCCATTACACCGACAAATTCGATGATCCGAACCTTCCCGGAGAAATGCAAACTGTGGTGAGCCTGAAGCAAGTGCTGTGTGGAACCGAGATCAGTATTGTACAAGAGGGGTTGCCGGACGCCATTCCGCTTGAGATGTGCTATCTCGGATGGCAAGAGTCGCTCGCCCAACTTGCGACACTCGTTGAGGCAGAGATTTCAGAGTAACCAGATAGTCGCGTTAGGACTCTCTTAACGTAGCGCTGTCCTGATATCCGGCACACAGTTGGCGACCTATCCACGCAACAAATGCCCGCGGCAGAGAATTGCACACTCTACAATTGCGCGGGCTACTTTCTTAGGTTAGTGCTTTTAATTCCTGGGGCGTCTGTGGGAAATACAGGCTGAACCGGACCAGTCCCGCCGCGGAACAACTTACTTCGGCGCTGCCGCCGTGCACCAACATGATGGCCCGCACTATTGCCAACCCCAAACCATTTGATTCCGTGAATTCACTGCGCGACTTATCGCCGCGGTAGAAGCGGTCGAACAAGCGGTCGAGTTGCTCTTGCGGGATCGGATCGCCCTGATTTTCCACTTCAATACAGGTGCCCTGCGCCTGTGGCTTGCCGCTTAATCGTACAGTGCTTCCAGGCAGCGCATAGCGCACTGCGTTCACCGCCAGATTGCTGACGGCGCGACGCCACATCACCGAATTGACTTGCAGCTCGCCGCTGGCATCTACCACCAGCTTGATGTCGCGCTCTTCGGCCATACCTTCAAAATACTCGGCGATCTTGTGCAACTCAACGGCCAGCACCAACGGCGTTTTTTCGACCGAGAGACCTGCATGGTCGGCATGCGCCAGGAACAGGATGTCTTCCACGATACGGCTGAGGCGTTCAAGTTCTTCCAGATTGGATTCCAACACCTGCTGATATTCACCGGCATTGCGTACCTTGTTCAGCGTTACCTGAGTTTGTCCCATCATGGCACCGATGGGGGTACGGATCTCGTGCGCGAGGTCGGCAGAAAACTGCGACAGGTGTTCATAGCCGTCAGAGAGTCGGTCCAGCATGGCATTGAAAGATGCCGCGAGCCGCCGCAATTCTTGCGGCGCGTCTTCTTCGCGCAGGCGTATCGCGATATTGGTCGGACTGACTTCGGCGGCGCGCTCGGCCATCGCAATCAACGGTCGGAAGCCGCGCTTCAGTATCAGAAAACCGAGCAGCGCTGCCAGCAGCACCGATATTGCAGCGGCACCGATCACTTGCCAATAATATTTGGATAGAAGTTGCGATTCCTGCGTCATCACATGGGCCCCCACGATCACTACTTTGGAGCCATCACTCCCCACTTGTGCCTCGGCCGAGATCCAGCGCACACGCACACCATCGGCGCGCTCTCCTCTTTGCAATGTCGCCAACGTTAAGGGCTGATTCAACCCCACCGGCATCATCGGTGGTGGCGTCATATTATCCGGATTGACGCGTATGAACGGTGCCTGCCCCGGGTAAGCGAACATCAGTACATCTTGCTCGCTGCCCAGCATGGACTCAAATAATGTCGGCCGATTTTCCATCTGCTTGACGTTGTAGAGATCGTGCAGCAGCGTGCGGAAATGCGCGACCCTGCCGATCAGCGAATAATCGGCACGGGATTCCAGCGCCTGCCGGGTCGACGTGTACAAGTACATACCGAGACTGGTAACGATGGCGCAGGCAATCAGCGCGAACAGAAAGGAGACGCGTACAGTCAGTGAGCGGGTACGCCAGAGATTCATGGATTTTCAGAAAACATATAACCGATACTACGCACCGTGTGGATCAGTTTTTGTTCAAAAGGATTGTCAATTTTTGCGCGCAAGCGCTTGATGGCGACGTCAACCACATTGGTGTCGCTGTCGAAATTCATGTCCCAGACTTCGGAAGCGATGATGGTGCGCGACAAGGCTTCATCCTGACGTTTAACCAGCAGATGCAGTAATAAGAATTCCTTGTTGGTGAGGACGATATCGATGCCCTGACGCGTGACTTTTCGGCGCAACAGATCAAGCTGCAGATCGGCCACTTGAAAGAAATCCAGCGCATGCACCTCCCGCATTACGCCGCGGCGCAGCAGTGTGCGAATCCGCAGCAGCAATTCAGTAAACGAAAACGGCTTGACCAGATAATCGTCGGCACCTAGCTCTAGACCGTGTATGCGGTCATTCACATGGTCGCGCGCGGTCAGGAAAATGACCGGCAGATCGCGGCGGGCGCGGATCGCACTCATGATCGTCCAGCCGTCGGTGCCGGGTAACATGACGTCCAGCACTACCAAGTCGTAGGAATTCTCCAGCGCCATGTGCAAACCGTCGCTGCCGTTGCGAACCAGATCGACCGCATAACCTGATTCGCGCAGACCTTTCTTGAGATATGCCCCGGTTTTTGGGTCGTCTTCGATGACGAGGATAGACATGCTCATTCCTTGATGGTGATGGCACATTCTATCAATTCCCGCGTCGGGAATAATGACAATATTGTCATTCAACTGTCACCGATAAGACACGCGAGCACGCCTACTATAGAGTTCCCTGCAACCACTTAGACAACTTCCATGACAACTGCACAATTCTTACGTCGGCTGGTTCCCGCTCTGGCCGCATCGACTCTCCTCGCCTATGGCAGCGTTGCCATCGCCCAGACTGCCGCTCCGACCGCACCAATGCGGGTTCGCGCGACAATCGAAAAAGTCACCGCCGACACTCTCGAAGTCAAGACCAAAGCTGGCAAGAAACTGACCTTGAAACTGTCGCCTGACCTGGCGGTGATGTCGGTCAGCCATGCCGCCATTACGGATATCAAGTCAGACAGTTTCATCGGCAGCGCCGCCATTCCACTGCCTGATGGCACCCTCAAAGCGCTGGAAGTAACCGTGTTCCCGGCCGGCATGAAGTCGGGCGAAGGTCATTACGCCTGGGATCTGGGTAAGAAAAGCACCATGACCAACGGTACTGTCGGCGACGTGGTCGTCACCAGTGGCCGCACCATCACCGTTAAATATCCAGATGGCGAAAAGAAAATTGTGGTGCCGGCCGATGTCCCTATCGTTAGCCTCAACAAAGCTGACCGCAGCTTGCTGGTCGCTGGCGCCCATGGCGTGTTCGTGGTCACTAAAGCCCCCGATGGCAGCGAGGTGGTGGGTCGTGCCCTGGTTGGCATCAACGGCGTAGTACCGCCGATGTAATGCTTTATAGCGGGTAGCCGAGAAGCCAGGTTGCCCGCAACGATTCTAACTAAGGTGTATTCATGGCGACTGCCGATAAACCTCACCGCATCATTCATCCGTTGCTGGTGCGCGTAGCGCATTGGATCAACGCCTTCGCAATCGTCTGCATGGTAATGAGCGGCTGGGCGATCTACAACGCCTCGCCGCTATTCAGTTTCGATTTTCCGCATTGGGCCACGCTCGGCGGCTGGCTGGGCGGCGCAATCGCCTGGCATCTAGCGGCTATGTGGCTCTTGGTTGTGAATGGCTTGATCTATATTGGCTACGGCCTTCTGGCTGGCCATTTCCGCCGCCATTTTCTGCCGCTGCGTTTGCGCTCTCTGCTGCGTGATGTGAAAGATGCTTTCACTTTTAAGCTGGCGCACACGCCGGGCATCTATAACGCCGTGCAACGCCTGATGTACATCGTCGTCTTGTTGCTTTGTGGGCTGGTGGTAGCGTCCGGTCTGTCGATCTGGAAACCGGTGCAGCTGGATAGTCTGGTCGACCTGTTTGGCGGCTACGACGTTGCGCGCCGCGTGCACTTTGTAGCAATGGCCGGTATCGTCGCCTTCGTGGTGATCCATCTGGCATTAGTGCTGATCGTGCCGAGCACGCTGTTGCCGATGCTGACCGGACGGGCCCCCCGCGATGCGGGTAAGAAACTGACAAAGCAGGAGCAGCAAGTATGAGCGAGAAGAAACCCCCAACGCCGAAAAACAGTGAACTACAACCAGAACTTGTGCAACTGCAGCGCCGTCTGTTCCTGCGCTCGGGGCTGTCATTGGGTGCGTTGTCGCTGCTGAGCGGCTGCAATCTGCAGGACGGTGATCAGGTCGACAAGGTATTGTGGGCAATGTCACGCTGGAATGATCGTGTGCAAAGCTTGATATTTCGCCCCAATCATCTGGCGCCGACCTATCCGGCCAGCATGATCACCAAACCATTTCCATTCAACGCCTTTTATGACGCAGAATCGGCACCGGAAATCGACGGTGCGACCTATACACTGGAAGTCTCAGGGTTGGTGCGTGATAAGCGTAGCTGGACCCTGGCGCAATTAAGGGCCTTGCCACAGGCATCACAGATCACGCGCCATATCTGCATCGAGGGATGGAGCGCCATCGGTCAGTGGGGAGGCGTGCCGTTTCGCACTTTCCTGGCGCATATCGGCGCTGATACGACGGCAAAGTATGTCGGCTTCAAATGCGCTGACCGCTACTACTCCAGCATCGATATGGCAACCGCGCTGCATCCGCAAACTCTGCTGGCATTAGATTTCGGCACTTCGCCGTTACCAACCGAGTATGGCTATCCGTTGAAACTACGGGTGCCGACCAAGCTCGGCTTTAAGAATCCCAAGCACATTGCAGCGATCTTCGTCACCAATGAAAATCCCGGTGGGTATTGGGAAGATCAGGGGTATAACTGGTTCAGTGGTTCTTAGCACCTGCATTTGAAAGCCGTACAAAACCAGCGTGACTTACCCTAGGAGGAAGAGGCCAGCTTGTCTTGCGTCTTTAAGTCGAAATCGCTAGCGTCGTGACGCTCAAGCAATTGGCCGGATGGTTCGCCCCATGCACGGTTAACCTGGCGTCCGCGCACCACGGCTGGACGCAAAGCAATCTCGTCGGCCCAGCGCAACACATGCTTGTACTCATGCACGCTGAGGAACTCCCCTGCCTCGTAAAGCTGGCCTTTGACCAGCGCGCCGTACCAGGGCCATACCGCCATATCAGCGATAGTATAGTCGTCGCCCGCAACGAAGTGGTGCTCTGATAGCTGGCGGTCCAACACATCAAGCTGGCGCTTGACCTCCATCGCGTAGCGGTTGATTGGGTACTCGAACTTCTCCGGTGCATAGGCATAGAAATGGCCAAAGCCTCCGCCCAAAAAAGGCGCACTGCCCATCTGCCAGAATAGCCAGGACAAGCATTCGGCACGCGCCGCGCCACTGTCGGGCAGGAAGGCTCCAAACTTCTCAGCCAGATATTGCAGAATAGCGCCGGACTCGAACACGCGCACCGGTGTTTCGCCACTAAGATCCACCAGCGCCGGGATCTTCGAATTGGGGTTGGCCCCAACAAATCCACTCCCGAACTGATCGCCATCGTTGATACGAATCAGCCACGCGTCGTACTCGGCACCGCTGTGGCCCAACGCCAGCAACTCTTCAAGCATGATCGTCACCTTGACGCCATTGGGTGTGGCGAGCGAATAAAGCTGCAACGGGTGTTGCCCCACCGGCAGATCCTTATCATGCGTGGGACCGGCAACTGGCCGGTTGATGCTGGCAAACTTGCCGCCGCTTTCTTGATCCCAGGACCAGACCTTGGGTGGGGTGAACGAATTTACGCTGCTCATTGGGTGGTCTCCATTAACGTCGCGCAGTTTCCGGCGCAGAATATTGGTTAGTGTACCCGGTAAATGAAGGTCCCCTTCCGGTGCGGTTAATTTGTCGAGCTGTGCCTGGCTGAGCGTCATTTGAGCAATTCACCCACCAGGCCTGTCGCAAACCGACCATTGTTAGTTGAACAATCCGCGCGTATTTATAACAGGGAGCGGCCGAATCAAACCTAATAATACAAGACGCCCGATAAAATTCATCAGGCGTCTTTAGCGGCTATCTGATCAGAAAATTGGCGTACCGACAACTGTTACCGCGCATTTGCGCTGATCGTCGACGCTTTGCGCTATCGACGTTAAGCTGGTGAGATGTGCTCTGGAATCCAAGGTTGTGAAGACCGTGCGCAAAAACATTATAGAATAGCAACGCACGTAATTTGATCACTAAAAAATGCCTATCTGGCTTCTCAGGGAGGATTAGCGTGCGACCCTAGCAAACTTTTTGATCCCTAGGTCAAATTATTCAAGCCGCTCACGCCCCACCAGGTATTGCAAGAAGTCCCATTGAATTTGTTTAAACTGCAAAGTTCAAAAGGCGATACATCAATTTAAAGACAGGAGGCGCCGTGAAATTCGACACAAAGACGGTCAGACTAGTGTTGGCCATCGCAGAAGAGGGCAGCATTTCCCGCGCATCGGACAAACTTAGTCTGGCAGTGGCGGCTGCGTCCCGGCGCGTATCGGACCTGGAACAGCAACTCGGCGCCAAACTGTTCAATCGGGTGCCTCACGGCGTCGAGATTACTGAGTCCGGTATCAAACTGCTGCAATACATACGGCAGATCGATAACCTCATCGACCGCCTCGAAGGCGACGCCAAGGCACTCAACAATGGCCTCGACGGCCGCATTATCATCGGTTCGCCCAAAGCAGTCATCATCCAGTTCCTCGCCCGCGAAATTTCAACGATCCAGCGCAAGTTCCCCGCGATCTCCCTGAAAATCGTTGAGGAGAATAGCAAGATTGTGCAACAACTGCTACGCGACAAAGTAATCGACATAGGCATCTATGAGAAGCGGAGCGGCTTTTTAGACCTGCCGAAGTTGCCCTACCATGAAGACCGGCTGGTGCTGGTCTACAGCCGCGCGTATTTCAAGTTTCCCGACGGCCAGCTCGGGATCGACGACTTTCTCGATCTTCCCGTCGTCAGCCTTGGCAAGGGCTCTGCGGTCCTGGCTGCGGTGCAGCACGCGTACCGCAGTCGCGGACGACTGTTCCCCAACAATTTTACCGTCAGCGGTTTCGACACCATGCTAGCCCTGGTCCGCAACGGTCTGGGCGTCGGCCTCATGCCGCCCGAGGTCCTGCGCAGTTTTCATCCCGAAGAATCGCTGGTTGCAGCCGAGCTAAGCGGCGACTGGCATCAACGTAGCTACGTCCTTTCGTGCGTGGAAGGTCATGCTCAACAACAAACCTTGCATAACGTCGTGGCCGAACTACTTCGCAAAATGACATAAGCGCGCACCCTCCCGGTTTCGCAGGGCGCGATGCCAGGTATGATCCCTCCGTCATTGCGGCAGGCGGATCAGCGGACGATACTCGGGATAATAACTATCCGGAGATCACATGACACAATCTAAACACCTACCGCTGCAGGGTATCCGCGTACTGGACGTCAGTCAGGTCATGGCAGGGCCGTTCGCCTGCATGCTGCTGGCAGACCTGGGCGCTGACGTGATCAAGGTGGAACCCCCAGAAGGCGACCAGACCCGCGGTGCAATGGGCTTCAAGATGAAGGGACCCGACAGCATGGGATTCCTGAACATGAACCGCAACAAGCGCTCCCTGACGCTAGACCTCAAGAGCGAGGAGGGACGCGAGTTCTTCTACAAACTGGTTAAAACCGCCGACGTGATCGTGGAAAACTATCGCCCAGGTGTCGTGCAACGTTTGAAAATTGACTACGAGACCATCAAGAAAATTAATCCGAAGATCGTGTACGCCAGTATTTCCGGCTTCGGCCAAAGCGGACCCTGGGCCTCGCGGCCGGGCTTCGATCTGATGGCGCAAGCGATGTCCGGCGTCATGAGCGTAACCGGCTATAAGGGTGAAAAGCCAGTTAAGGCTGGCGTGCCGGTCGCCGACATCGGCTGCGCGCTGTTCGCGGTGTACGGCTTGCTTTCTGCCTACATCGGCGCCCAAAAATCGGGGGAAGGACAGCACATCGACGCCTCACTGTTCGATTCTGTGATGGCCTTTTCGATTTGGGATATGTCGGAATACTGGGGCACCGGCGTGCCGCCCGCGCCGCTTGGCACCAGCAATAAAATGAGCGCGCCATATCAGGCCGTCAAAGCACGCGACGGCTACTTTGTGATGGGTGCGACCAATCAGAAACTGTGGACCAAGTTGTGCAATCTGCTGCAACGCCCGGAGCTTATCAGGCACCCTGACTATGCAAGCGTATCGCTGCGTCTGAAAAATCGCGAGGCGCTGATCGAAGCGTTGGAGCAGGAGTTTGCCAAGCGGGACAGTGACGCGTGGGTCGATGCCATGCTCGCCGATGGCATTCCGGCCGGGCCGATCCTGACGTATCCAGAGGCATTCGAAAGCGAGCACGCCAAGCATCGCCAGATGTGCATGGAAATCGACCACCCCAACGAAGGCAAGGTCAAAAACATCGGCTTTGCGGTCAAGATGCTGGGTACGCCACAGACGGTGCGCCGTCACCCGCCGCTATTAGGCGAGCACAACGAAGAGATTTTTGCCGAAATCAACGGGGTCTCTCCATGAACGAATCAGTCAGACTGACCGTGCATTCGTCGGGCGCGGCCGAGATCGTCATTGACCGCCCCGAACGCCACAATGCGATGACCATTCCCATGTATGAATCACTGCTGACGCTAATCGCACAATGCGGGCAGAATCCAGCCGTGCGCTGCATTCTGTTTCGTGGCGCCGGCGGCAAGTCGTTCATCTCGGGCACGGACATCGCGTACTTCAAGGATTTCCGCAATGGACGCGATGGGGTAGCCTACGAAGATTTGGTCGAGCGTGTCATTAACGCGGTTGAACGGATTGCAGTCCCGACCATTGCCGTTATTGACGGATGGGCTGTGGGCGGCGGCCTGGCGCTGGCGACGGCATGCGATTTCCGACTCTGCAGCGATGCTTCGCGCTTCGGCGCCCCAATTGCCAAGACACTCTCCAATACCCTATCGTCGCGCAACATCGCACGCCTGCTAGCGGCATTCGGCGTACCCAGGGTTAAGAAGATGTTGATGCTTGCCGACTACATTGCAGCGCCGGAAGCGTTTGCGTGCGGCTATGCCTACGAAATATGCGCACAGGCCGCGCTGGATCAGGCAGCCCATGCGTTGGCGCAGCGGTTGATCGCGCTCTCGCCCGTAACCCAAGAAGCGGTGAAAGAAAGTCTGCGTCGGATCGTCGTTGAGCAAAATCTCGATGATGAAGATCTGATCGAAAAAGTATATGGCAGCGTCCGCTTCAGGGATGCTGTGACCGCTTTCACATCGGGCCTGACCAAGTAATAACGATAAAAAATAGGGAGACAATATGAAAAGATTCCGCCTCAAGGCAACCACCACCGTGCTTCTAATGTTGTGCCTGATGTATTTCATCACCTACATCGATCGGGTCAACGTGAGCACTGCCGCAAGCCAGTTCAAGTCCGAACTTGGGCTGAACAACACCGAACTGGGCTTTATTTTCTCGGCTTTCGCTTACCCGTACGTGGTGTTCCAGTTTATTGGCGGTTGGATCAGCGATCGCTTCGGCGCCAAGCGCACGCTCATCTTCTGCTCCTTCATTTGGGCGGCAGCAACCGTGCTCACCGGCCTGGCCGGCGGCTTCGTCTCACTGGTGGCGGCACGCTTGCTGCTGGGCTTGGGTGAGGGTGCCACTTTTCCCGCGGCGACCAGCGCGATGGCATCGTGGGTGCCCAAGGACAGACGCGGCTTTGCGCAAGGGATTACACACTCTGCGGCTCGTCTCGGCAACGCCGTGGCACCGATACTGGTGTTATCCATGATGACTGCGTTTGACTGGCGCTTTTCGTTTTATCTATTGGGTGCGCTGAGTTTTGGCTGGCTGGTACTGTGGGCGGTCACGTATACCGAAATGCCGGCGGATCACCCGCGCATCATGGCTGCCGAAATCAGTAGCCTACCGCCTCCCCGAATTCGTCCGGTACAAGTACCCGGAACCTGGCTACGTCTGTATCGCCGCTTGCTGCCGGTCTCGGGTGTTTATTTCTGTTACAACTGGATTCTCTGGTTGATGCTAGGTTGGATGCCGCTGTATTTCATGCATACCTTTCATCTGAACATCAAAGAAGCTGTCGTGTTCACCTCGGGCGTGTTCGTCGCCGGCGTATTTGGCGACCTGGCCGGCGGAATGCTGAGTGACCGACTGCTGCGCCGCACTGGCAATCTGAAACTGGCGCGCAGCTATCTGGTGGCGTTCTGCATGAGTATGACTGCCTTATCGCTGCTACCGGTTCTGCTGATGCACGATCCGGTGTATTCGCTCATCTTTCTCGCTGCGGCAATGTTCTTCAATGAAATGAACGTCGGTCCGATGTGGGCGATTCCGATGGATGTGGCCTACGACCGCTCGGGCACGGCCAGTGGCATCATGAGTGGCAATGGCGTGACTGCGGCCATCATCAGCCCGGTTATCGCCGGCTACCTGGTCGATCGCCTGGGTAATTGGGATTTGACCTTCCAGCTGTCTATCGTTGTAATGGTATGCGGGGTACTGCTGACTTTCTTCATGAAACCGGATGTGCCATTCGTGACTGAGTTGAAAGAATCGAGCCCGACTGCCCCGGTTGCTTTACAAGTTTAGCCACGATGATACGCGTTGACGGGATCTAGTTGGTATCAAGTGCGGCTGCGGCGCAAAGTTGCCGGCTCCTTCATTAAGGCCGATAATGTAGGTTAGCCGTAAAGTTTCTAGCAGCTCAGTCGCGAATGCCACTCCCTCGTCAGTGTGTATGGAGAGATCGGGAAGGTAGGACATCAACTTGCGAGGTTCCTGAAAACCAAACGTGGACAGCGAAAGACCGGCGCAAATTGGCTGTAAATGTTCGCGTTTCGTCGCGTGCGGCGTACATTGGACAAACGGCGGCGTCGCTTAGCACTGGTCTAGCGACCAATTGGATAGAAGGTCCGCTACCATCCACCCTGATAGCGCTAGTGAAAACGAGTGACCGCAAACGCCTTGCATTTCAGCCATTCATAACGCATTGGCAGCGACTTAAACAAGTCTGGTCTGAATAGAAAAACCGTGGCCGCTAACCGCGTGCACGCGCTTTTAAAAAGAAAAGAAGACGACTGACCTATAGGATGATGCACCTGCATCGGAATTATTATGTTGCAGCTCTTCAAGCAGTTGTAGCTCCATCATCCGGGTATCGTGTTGCCACTTTGTTGATTTCCGACAATTCTACCTTAGCGCAATTCTTCTCAATGGTGGCTGACCTTGCTTTTGGTCACGGACGTCGTTAGACCCGAGACGGGGGAAGTCATTGTGTGTCATACGGTGCGTTAATCATCATTATCTTCCGTTCCGGATTGAGAAATTTTCTCAAAGTACCGTGAAAAAATGGCGGAAAAACTGTTACTTGGCCCGTTCACGGCACACTGATACAAGTCGGACCACTCCTCAATGGCAACTGGCTTGCCGAATAGATAACCTTGGAAATTTGTGCATCCGTTTTCTAGCAGGAAATGCAGTTGCGCCTCGGTTTCGACGCCTTCTGCAATCACCTGAATCCCGAGCGATTTATTCATGGCAATAATAGCGCACACAATGGCGGCATCGCTAGGGTCGCTGGTTATATCGCGGACGAATGATTGATCGATCTTCACTTCGTTCAGCGGTAATCGCTTCAGATACGACAGCGAGGAAAAGCCGGTGCCGAAGTCGTCCAGAGAAAAGGTGACGCCAAGCGCTCTGATCTGATGCATCCGGGTAATGACATCGTTAATTTTCTCCAGCACAATGCTTTCTGTCAACTCTAGTCTTAGCAGTTTTGGGTTAGCCCCTGAAAATTTCAGCGTATCAAAAACCTGTTCTACGAAATTCGGCTGGTGAAACTGGCGTGCACTAACGTTAATCGAAATATGCAAATTGCTCGTGCTCGGATTTTCCGACCAAGTTCTGAGTTGTGTACAGGCGGTCTGCATGACCCACAGTCCCAATGGGAGGATAAGGCCGGTGTCTTCGGCTAGTTGTATAAAATGAGCAGGTGAGACGATTTTTTTCTCTGGCGTGAACCAGCGCAACAGAGCTTCCGCTCCGATTAAACATCCTTGTTGATCAACTTGGGGTTGATAGAACAGCTGAAATTCGCCATTTTGCAATCCCTTACCTAGCGCGTTCTCCATCCTTAAACGCGATTCAAGAGCAGCTTGCATGGCTGGATTGAAAAACGTAATGGTATTCCGCCCCGCAGCTTTAGCTTGATACAACGCGGTATCGGCATGCTTGAGCAACACATCGATGGTATCCGCATTGTTCCTGAAAAGTACGGCACCGATGCTGGTGGTGACTGTGCGCGTGTACTCAACGTGATTTAACGTGTAAGGCTGGTTGAGCGCAATTTTAATTTTGTCGGCTATCGTCTCAACAAGGCTGGCGGCTATTGTTTTATCCGTTGCCAGCCCCTCAATTATCACCAGGTATTCATCCCCGCCAAAACGGGAGACGGTATCTTCCAATCGCAATGAGGAGACGATTCGAAGCCCCACTTCAATCAGTAGTTGATCTCCGACATCGTGACCATGCGTGTCGTTGACAGTCTTGAAATCGTCGAGATCAAGCATCAATAGCACGCCATATTTCGTAGAGCGGTTGCTGGTGGTTAAAGCCTGACCAAGTCGGTCCATCGCTAGTCGGCGATTAGGCAGTTTTGTGAGCACGTCAAAATAGGCCAAATTCCAGATTTTTTCCTCCGCTTCCTTTCGCTCAGTGATTTCCAGTTTCAGGTGATGGGCGGATTCAGCCAAGTTCGCTATATGTTCCAGATGTTTCCTGGCGCGCATCTTCAATGTTTGCACGTAACTCGCGACAAAAATGGTAAACAGGAGGCCACACGCCAGTGCCCACCACGCCTGCCTAACCTTATGAACGGTTTCGAAGGCGCTGGTCGATTCCACGTGGACTAGCCAGTTCTGGCCCGGCACACTCAATGGCTGGGCGAAGTGATACCCATCATGGAGGACTTGTTCAGCGTTGCCTCCGTGGGTCGTATGCGGGCGGCTATAGAGTATGCCTTCGGTTGACTTGACGGAGGAATCGCGTACCGTAATGGCCATTTCTGCAGTCGGAATATTGCGGAGGACGTAATCTATCATGTTGTCGATACGAAATACGCCCAAAACATAGCCCCGCAATGCCGTCCTTCTCGTTGCCGGGGACGTCGGAACTCCTCCGACGCCATAGACCGGATAAAGCATCAGAAAACCACGCTGGAAACCATCTCCCTGTATTAAGACAATGGGTACCGTAGCCTTCATCTCGCCTGAATCTCTGGAGGACTCGAGAGCAGCCAGACGACTGGGATTCGAGGCCAAGTCATAGCCTAGGGCCGCTTCATTGCCTTGTACAGGTTCGACAAAATAGACCGGGAAATACTCCGCTCGGTCCGCAGCAGTCACTGTTCGCCCGCTGGCCTGCTTTTCAGTGAAGCGAAAATCTGGAAATATCTGTCTGGCACTATGTTCATAGGCGACACGTTGGCTGCCGGAGACGCGAGGAATCCACTCCAAAGCTTGGATGTCTCCATGGTTCGGCAGCAATTCAGTGACGAAGTGGTGAAATTCGTTGCGGTTGATCGGATCGATGCTGGTATACAGCGCCGCAAAGGATTCCAGAATCTGGACGTTGCGGTCGACCCCCTGTTGAAGAATGCTGGCCAGGGAGCTGGCTTGTTGTGTGAACTCGTTCTCAAGCAATTCCTGTTCCGTTTTCCTCACCTCAGAAAATACATAAAGCGTAAAGAATATTCCTATGATGAGAATTAATAAGGGCAACTTCAGCCATTTGGTTGTTCGATTCAATTAAGGCCCTTGCTTTTCTTAAAGATTGGGGCTCGAGTCGCAATGGAACGTCTATGGGAATCCTCCGTTAAACGCTCCATTGCACCGGGGACTCCAGCTTTTTGAGTGTAATCATCGACGTTAATGATCGGCTATATCAACTTTCAGAGCCGTATCTGCTGCAGGATTCGCAGTTTCCTCTTTCTGTTTCAATGCGTTGATTTTTTTGAGTTTTTCTTCTTGCGCTTTGATACGTTCATCGATGGGGGTATGTTTTTTTGATCACCTATTTTATTCTTATTTAGTTGTCAGGTGGTAATAAGGCAATCCCACAGTCGAATGTCCATCGATCGAAGGTAAAAGGCCCGTGCCCCCCCTCACTACACACAACTATCGCCCGCAGCCATGAGCATCGTCACAGCGGCATACAGTTTCCTCCGGTGTCGCAATATATGTCGCGTCATTAGCTTTTTATTCAACGTGTAGGGGGCGGAGGAAGGTCGTGAAGTGAAGGTATTCAGCAGGACTTTAGAAAACGATTCGTATCGCTTTAGACATCGGAAAAACGCGCTCCGACTGGCGATAAAGTGGAAAGTATCGGAGCCTGATTAACAATATACCGTCTAAGCTCAATCAGGCGTCCAGTTGAAGCCAGAAGCAAAAAGCTCGTACATCGCTAACGGACGCACGAGCTTCTGAAAAAGTGGAGCGAGTAATCACAGATGTCAACCCGCCGGACAGATCCGCTAACCATCAACGGCGTTGTCTACGAGTTGTTTTCCCCATCTTTGCCAGTTTTATCCGTCCCAAACTGCCAACCAATCGGTACAGCTACAACAACATCAAACGTCAATATTCCCAGCCTGCAAAGCATTCAACTCAATGAACGCACGACGTGGTTCCACGTCATCACCCATCAGCGTCATAAAGATCTGATCGGCTGCAATCGCGTCGTCGATCTGGACTTTTAGCAAGCGGCGCACGGTTGGGTCCATGGTGGTTTCCCATAGCTGGCTTGGGTTCATTTCTCCCAATCCTTTGTAGCGCTGTTTGCTGACGCCGCGTTCGGCTTCGTCGCGCAGCCAGGCCATGGCTTGATGGAAATCGGTGATGGCGAATTCTTTGACTTTTTCGCCGGTGCCGCGTCGGACCATTGCGCCTGCGCCGATAAGACCTTTGAATGTGGCGGCCGCGTTGCAGAGGACTTTGTAGTCTGAGCTGGCGACAAAGTCACTGTCGATGATGCTGGCTTTGATATTACCGTGGTACATCCGCTGAATACGCAGTTGATGTTTTTCGGTTAGCTCGTCGGATCTGACGACGACCGTCACGGCAGGATCGCCGATTTCTTTGGTCAGGGCTTGTGCGGATCGTTCGGCATTCTCTGCATTGTCGAGCAAAAGCGTAACGCCGGTCATGATGGCGGTGAGCGCCGCGCCGTCAATCGCACGCGTCAGACGTGTGATGATGGCGTTGGCGGTGTTGTACTGGCGGACCAATTCGGTCAGGGCTGGGCCGCTGATCGGGTCGGTTCCGGTGCTAGGGATGAGCGAGGCGTCGTTTAGGGCAACCTGCATCATGTACTGAACCTCTTCCACGTCATCTTTCAGATAACGTTCGTCCTTGCCGTGCTTGACTTTATATAGCGGTGGTTGCGCGATGTAGATGTGACCGCGCTCAACCAGCTGCGGCATCTGACGATAGAATAGTGTCAGCAGCAGCGTGCGAATGTGGGCGCCATCAACGTCCGCATCGGTCATGATGATGATGCGGTGATAGCGCAGTTTGTCGGCGTTAAATTCGTCCGGTCCGATACTCGTTCCCAGCGTCGCGATCAGGGTGGTGATCTGTTCTGATGAGAGCATTTTTTCGAAGCGTGCTTTTTCGACGTTCAATACTTTACCGCGCAGTGGCAGAATCGCTTGAAATTTGCGATCGCGGCCTTGCTTGGCTGAACCGCCCGCGGAGTCACCCTCGACGATGTAAAGTTCGCACAATGCGGGGTCTTTTTCCTGGCAGTCGGCCAGCTTTGAGGACAGGCCAAGGCCGTCCATCACGCCTTTGCGACGCGTCAATTCACGCGCTTTACGGGCAGCATCGCGCGCGCGTGCGGCTTCAACAATTTTGCCGCAAATAATTTTTGCGTCGTTTGGCTTTTCCTGCAAATAGTCGCTGAGGGTTCTGGCGACGATTTCTTCGACTGGTAACCGGACTTCACTGGAAACCAGTTTATCCTTGGTTTGCGAGCTGAATTTAGGCTCCGGTACCTTGACCGATAGAACGCAGGTCAGGCCTTCGCGCATATCGTCGCCACTTGTTTCCACTTTGGCGCGTTTGGCGAAATCGTGTTCTTCGATGTATTTGTTCAACACCCGCGTCATGGCTGCGCGCAAGCCGGTCAGATGCGTCCCGCCATCACGTTGCGGAATATTATTGGTGAAACAAAGTACTTGTTCGTTATAAGCATCATTCCATTGCATGGAGACGTCGACTGTAACGCCTTCCTTTTCACCGGTTGCCTGAAAAATCGTTGGGTGCAATACGCTTTTATTTTTGTTGATGTATTCGACAAATCCACGCGTGCCGCCTTCGAAGGCGAACATTTCTTCCTTGCCGGTGCGCTGGTCGGTCAATTTGATCCGTACGCCGTTGTTCAGGAACGATAATTCACGGATGCGCTTTGCCAGAATTTCATAATGAAATTCGACGTGCGTAAAAATTTCTTCATCGGCCCAGAAGTGCACTTCGGTGCCGCGTTTGTCGGTGTCGCCGATAACTTTGATCGGAGACACGACCATGCCATTGATGGTTTCGATTTCCCGATTTTGCGGCACACCCCGAACAAACTCCATGTAATGGACTTTGCCATCGCGACGAATCGTGAGCTTCAATAACTTCGATAAGCCGTTGACGCAAGAGACGCCGACGCCATGCAAGCCACCAGAAACTTTATAGGAATTCTGGTCAAACTTGCCACCGGCGTGCAGTTCGGTCATGACGATTTCTGCGGCGCTGCGTTTAGGCTCGTGCTTGTCATCGAACTTAATACCGGTTGGCACACCACGGCCGTTGTCAGTAACCGAAATGGAATTGTCGGAGTGAATCGTGACGTTGATTTCGGTGCAATGACCAGCCAGAGATTCATCAATCGAGTTATCCAGAACTTCGAAAACCAGATGATGCAAACCGGTGCCATCTGAAGTGTCGCCGATGTACATCCCCGGACGTTTTCGTACTGCTTCCAGACCTTCGAGGATCTGAATTGAGGACGCGCCGTACGCTTCTGGCGCTGGCTGAGTGGTGTTGTCTTGAGGGATTGATGACATGGCTACCTTCTGAATAAACTTCTACAAAAACGTGAATCCAAGCGGAAATCCGCAACCTGCAGATTTCTTAAATGTGGCGAAGGGGCCGAAGCCCCCACGTCACGATGGCATTACTTTGACGATTTTTTTGACTTGATATGACCTGATGTAGCATCATTTCACATGATGTCATGTAGCATGACGCTAGAATATTTTTCAGAGCCTTATATCCGCATCGGCATAACGACATATTTAAAATCGACATTCTCCGGGACGGTAATCAATGCTGATGAATTGGCGTCACCAAGGGCAATATTGACGTTCTCGCCCTTTAGATTATTCAATACATCGAGCAAATAAGTGACATTGAAACCAATGTCCACGCTGTCTCCGCCGTAGTCGATTTCAAGCTCTTCGATCGCTTCTTCCTGATCGGCATTGGTCGAGCTAATTTTTAGGCTACCCGGTGTAACGACCCAGCGCACGCCCTTGAACTTGTCACTGGTCATGATCGCTGCGCGTTGTAGCGAGCGCAACAGGCGATCCCGGCCAATGGTGAAATCGTTCTTATAACCTTTTGGCACGACGCGGGTGTAATCAGGGAACTTGCCTTCAACCAGTTTGGAAATCAGCTCAATATCAGCAAACGAAAGTTTGACCTGATTATTGGCGATCTCTAATTGCACCGGCTCATCGGTTTCGTCCAGCAAGCGTTGCAGTTCGATGATGGTCTTGCGTGGAATGATGACTTCCTGGCGCGCAAATTCTTGCTCGGTAGCGACCTGGCAAAAAGCCAGACGATGACCATCAGTAGCGACGGCGATAACATTACTGCCGTCCAATACCAACAACAAGCCATTAAGGTAGTAGCGGATGTCCTGTTGGGCCATCGAAAAATGGACCATGTTAAACAAATGCTTCAAAGTCTTTTGCGGCAGCGTGACGGTGGCATTGAAATGCTCAGCCTGAGCGACAGTCGGGAACTCTTCCGCTGCTAAGGTTTGCAGGGCAAAACGGGACTTGCCAGATTGCACCGTCATCCGTTTGTTGCTCAATGTTAGCGAGACTTCACCCGATTCTGGCAACGCGCGCAGGATATCCAGAAGTTTTCGTGCGGCAACTGTGGTTGCAACAACTTCCGCGCCAGTGCCTACATTGGCATTGGTCGTAATTTGCACTTCAATGTCGGTAGACAGAAAAGAGACTTTTTCGCCGTCCTTGCGAATGAGGATATTGGCCAGAATCGGCAATGTGTGCCGACGCTCGACAATACCGCTCACGATCTGCAGTGGCCGGAGAAGGGTATCTCGGTTAGTTTTGACCAATTGCATAGCTATATCCTTATTATCTAAAATTCAACAAATATCGCTTATTTTAGCCATTCTAAGTGGCCTTCAACCAACCTTACAATGTAACTTAATTCGAGGGCTTATGAATGACCTAAGCAATAAAAGTATCACTCACCTATGCATTATAAGGCCGTGGGAGGCCGCATCTTGTGTTTCCATAGCGAAACCAGAATCACTCCCATTTCTTCCGGCCGCGACTCGGCATTTTTTATACGTGATTCGAACAACATTTTTACGACAAGAAAACCACACTTTTGCTGTCAAGGTTAGCGTGGCGTCAAATGTTATCCACAGGCAGAGAAGCATTCTTCACAAGGCGCGCTGAATGAAACGTGCCGGCAGATTTAACCTTTTAGTGTTTGCTCTAAAACGTGCAGTTCGTGATTACATTCTGGATTCTTGGTCCGGTCACCGGCGATCTTACGTACTGCGTGTAACACCGTTGTATGGTCACGTCCCCCGAACAATTCGCCAATCTCAGGCAAACTTTTTTGGGTGAGTTCTTTTGCCAGATACATGGCAATTTGACGCGGACGCGCAATATTGGCGGGCCGCTTTTTTGAGTACATGTCGGCGACTTTGATATTGAAGAAGTCCGCGACCGTCTTTTGAATATTTTCGACAGAAATCTGTCGGTTTTGCACGGAAAGCAAATCTTTCAACGCATCTTTAACAATATCGATTGTGATGTCTTTGCCATGAAAACGTGAGTACGCCAAAATCTTGCGCAACGCACCTTCCAATTCACGGACATTCGAACGTAAATGTTTTGCAACAAAAAAGGCCACGTCATCCGAGAACGTGACGCCTTCGGATGCTGCTTTTTTCAGCAAAATGGCGACGCGCATTTCTAATTCCGGAGGCTCAATAGCGACCGTTAAACCCGAATCAAAGCGCGAAATCAAGCGATCATCCATGCCAGTGATTTCTTTCGGATAAGTATCACTGGTGATAATAATTTGTTTCTTTGCGGCAATCAGTGCTTCGAACGCGTAGAAGAATTCCTCCTGTGTGCGACTCTTCCCGCCGAAGAATTGAATATCATCTATTAACAATAAGTCAAGCGAATGATAGTAGCGCTTGAAATCGTCAAATCCCTTACGTTGGTAAGCGGTCACTACGTCGCGAACGTATTGCTCAGCATGAATATAGCGAATTTTTGAGGATGGATTATCAGCCAGAAGCTGGTTCCCGATCGCATGGATCAGATGCGTTTTGCCAAGGCCAACGCCGCCATATAAAAATAATGGGTTATAAGAAACGCCAGGATTATTAGCCACCTGGATGGCAGCAGCACGCGCAAGTTGATTTGCTTTACCGGTAACGAAACTGTCAAAACTTAGCTCTGTATTGATACGTGACTGGTCACGCCGCGCTATCACCGCGCTTGATTCAGCTTGCGCTTCAGGCATGCGATCAAAGTGATTACTGCTGCCACCATGCGGGAATACCGGAGAGGAGTTCGGGTGCGCGCCGTCCAACGCGACTGGTAGCGTTGAAACACTTGGTTTTCGTGCAACATTGGTGCGCGGGTCCAGCATGAACTGAACGTCAACTGGCGCTTCCCAAAATTCCGATGCGAGTGTCGTGATGCGGCTTGCAAACTGCGTTTTAACCCAATCCAGTTTGAACCGGTTTGGGGCAGCAATCCGCAACCGTCCGTCTTCATAGTCAATCGGGGATAGTGGTTTAATCCACGCGCTAAATTGTTGAGGCGTCAACTCCTGCTCCAACTGAGCGGAGCAACTTTGCCAGAAATTTTCCATTAATCGTCTAAGTGAAAGAATGTGGAAGAAAGATCATTGCGCTCCGTGCCAGACATTTTGGTGCCTGCTTTGGATCGTACGACGCAACCATGACCGGGCCACATAGGGACTCTCAAAGGGACCCGAGGTTATCGTCAATAGGGAGAGCGCATGCCACAATAAGACGCTATTCTACCCCTGCTGACGAAAGTTATCCACAGGCACGGCGTTTACTTTCAGACTTAACCATTCGCAGGGGCGCACATCAAAAATACGCTAAGTGATTGACAAACAAGCAGAAAATGCGTTCTAATCCAAGGTTCACCGCACGTTGAATTGCGAGATTGCAAACTTAACTGCTCGAAATGACTGCTCCGACACTGCGTTAACCTAGTAATGCGACACAGTAATTCGGTTCGGACCAGCTCGAACAGCCGGCAACGCGCAAAGTGTAAAGATCCGATTTTTATTTCTGCTGATTAGCGAGACCATAATGAAACGTACTTATCAACCTTCCGTCGTACGTCGTAAACGTACCCACGGCTTCCGCGCACGTATGGCAACCCGTGGTGGCCGCGCTGTGCTGAATGCACGTCGCGCCAAAGGCCGTAAACGTCTAGCAGCTTAAGCCGTATTCTTGGCGCAGCTTGCGTGACAGGCGACCGTTCAGAGACCTCTTCACCGAGTTCTATACTGAGCTTTCCCCGTGACCGACGCATCGTTAAAACGGATGAATTTTCATCCGTTTTTCGTTTGCGCCCAGTCTATCGGACTGCCCATTTCGTTTTGTATACTCGCGTTAATCCGTTGCCTGATGCTAAGGCGCGATTAGGCGTTGTTGCAGCAAAACGACTGGCACCGAGGGCTGTCACGCGTAACACCGTAAAACGGGTTACGCGCGAATTGTTTCGCCAGACGTCTTTGCCCCCCATTGACTGCATTGTGCGTTTATCCAAACCGGTAAACACCAAGGCAGGTCCCGCCACGACCGCAAGTCTTAAACGGGAATTACGAAGCGAATTAATTAAATTATTCGCCTCGCAATCTATTGCGGCAAGCGCTTAGTAACATGGGCGACGGCCAATAGACGATAAAAGATGGGCACGCGATGCGCATCTTAAGTATCAAAAATGCACCAAAATAAGATGCCGAGAGATGCGGAAAGCAATCATGAAAGCGACTTTACTGTTCCTGTTGCGATGCTACAAATTGGGAGTCAGTCCATTTTTGGGCCAGAATTGTCGTTTCTATCCGAGCTGTTCCGACTATGCTGCTGAAGCAATCAGTACACATGGTGCCTTTAAGGGCAGCATTTTGGCTGCCTGTCGCCTTGGAAAATGTCATCCATGGCATGCTGGCGGTCTCGATCCGGTACCGCCCTCCTCGTCTGCATCCCCTGCATCCTCTGCCAAACCCTCTGCAACTTCCGCTGAACGATCATGCGGTTGCAGCCACTCCTGAATCTTAGAGAACTACTCTTATGGATATCAAACGTACCGTCCTGTGGGTTGTATTTTCCCTGTCGCTGCTGTTCCTTTGGGATAACTGGCAACGTCATAACGGCAACGCGTCAATGTTTTTTCCGAATGCGACTCCGACGGCACCTGCTGTTGGCGCTGCCGGTGCTGCGCCTGCTGCAGGCGTAACCGCTCCTGGCGCAGCCGGCAGTGACGTGCCGCAAACGGCCGGCGCTGCCGGAACCGCTGCACCTGCCAGCGCGGTGCCCGACACAGCGACTGCTTCAAAAGGCGAAACGATCACCATCACCACCGATGTCGTCAAAGCAGAAATTGACACCATAGGCGGTCAGTTGAAGCGTCTGGAATTGCTCAAACAACGCGACACAGTCGATCCGACCAAGAATCTTGTGCTGTTCGACTCTAGTCCGACCCGTACTTATCTGGCTGATACCGGCTTGATCGGTGGCAACTTCCCGAACCACAAATCGACTTTCGTTGCTTTGCCCGGTGCACGGTCGTTAGATAACGGTAATCAGGTACAACTGGTACTGGAGTCGACACAGGGTGGCGTCAAGCTGACGAAAACGTTCACATTCAAACGCGGTGATTACGCCATTGATGTGAAACATACCGTCACGAATGAAGGCAGCACGCCAATCACGCCTTCGTTATATTTGCAACTGGTCCGTGACGGTAACAAACCTGAAGGTGAACAACGTTTCGTCAACACCTTTACCGGTGCTGCAGTGTTCACTGAAGCGAATAAATTCCAGAAGTTTACGTTCGATAAAATAGAAAGCAACAAAGCAGACCACGCCAACAAGTCTAACGATGGCTGGTTCGCGATCATGCAACACTATTTTGTCTCGGCATTCATTCCGCCAGAAAATGCACCACGCGAAATCTTCACCAAAAAAGTCGCGACCAACCTGTACGCTATCGGTAACGTGCTGCCACTGGGCACGATCGCTCCTGGCGCTAGCGTGACGATGGATTCACGCTTGTTCTCCGGCCCGGAAGAGTCTGCAGTTCTGGAAGCCACCGCACCCGGTTTAGAGCTGGTAAAAGACTATGGCTGGCTGACGATCATCGCTAAGCCAATTTTCTGGTTGATGACAAAGATTCATAAAGTGCTTGGCAACTGGGGCTGGACCATTATCGCGTTGACGATCATGATCAAGCTGCTGTTCTTCCCATTGTCGGCAGCAAGCTATCGCAGCATGGCTAAAATGAAAAAAGTCACGCCGAAGATGACCGCGATCCGTGAACGCCATAAAGGCGAGCCGCAAAAAATGAATCAGGAAATGATGCAGTTGTACAAAACCGAGAAGATCAATCCACTCGGCGGCTGCCTTCCTATCGTGATTCAGATTCCGGTATTCATTTCGCTGTATTGGGTGTTGTTAGCCAGTGTGGAAATGCGTAACGCGCCATGGCTTGGCTGGATTCATGATTTGGCGGCACCGGATCCGTTTTACATTTTGCCGGTAGTGATGGCCATTTCGATGTTCATCCAGACCAAGCTCAATCCGAAACCGCCTGATCCAATGCAAGCTAAGGTAATGATGTTCATGCCATTGATTTTCTCGGTCATGTTCTTCTTCTTCCCTTCGGGTCTGGTCCTGTATTGGATCACCAACAATGTGCTGTCGATAGCACAGCAATGGGTGATTACCAAAAACATGGAAAGCAAGGGCTAAGCGGAAGTTAAGCAACAGCGTTAATGCAGACTGTCGTAAAAAAGCCCATGTATAGCTATTCATGGGCTTTTTTGTTGCCGCGACACACTATCAACTAAATATCATACGTACAATCAAGTCATGGCACTTAACTCTTCCCCCATAGCGGCAATCGCTACTGCGCCTGGACGCGGAGGTATCGGCGTCGTCCGAATATCCGGCAAACAATTAGGCATTGTCATTGCATCTGTCTGCGGTCTTGACGAGACAAAACTGACGCCACGCCACGCAACTTATTTACCTTTCAAGAATGCCGAAGGCGGCATCATTGATCAGGGTCTGGCACTCTATTTCAAGGGGCCACATTCCTATACGGGCGAAGACGTGCTGGAATTACAAGGGCACGGCGGTCCGGTAGTGATGCAAATGTTACTGGCTCGTTGCCTGGAAGCGGGGCAAGAGATCGGGCTGCGACTGGCGGAACCGGGAGAATTTACCCAACGCGCTTTTCTAAACGATAAACTCGACTTAGCGCAGGCAGAGGCTGTAGCCGACCTGATCGAGGCATCCACGGAGGCGGCGGCGAAATCGGCATCCGAATCGCTCTCGGGCGCGTTTTCTAAAGTCATTCATAGTCTGGTGGAACAGGTCATCAACTTGCGCATGCTGGTTGAGGCAACGCTCGATTTTCCGGAAGAGGAAATCGATTTCCTGGAAAAATCCAATGCCCGCGGTCAGCTGGAAAGTATTCGTACCACGCTCGATCTGGTTTTCAGTCAGGCTGCGCAAGGCGCGTTGCTACGGGACGGCTTGAATATTGTACTGGCCGGTCAGCCCAACGTCGGTAAGTCATCCCTCCTTAACGCGCTGGCCGGGTCCGACGTGGCAATCGTCACACCGATCGCCGGGACGACACGTGACAAGGTGACCGAAACCATTCAGCTGGAGGGAATTCCGCTCAATATCATCGATACCGCCGGGATCCGTGATGCCGATGAAGCCAACGATGAAGTCGAGCGCATCGGTATCGAACGCACCTGGGCAGCTGTTGCCAAAGCCGATGTGATTCTGCACATGCTCGATGCCAATCACGGTCCGGCGCTGGCAGACGAAAGAATTGTCGCTCGCTTTCCTCAAACCGTCCCAGTCATTCGCATCTGGAACAAAATCGACGAATCGGGACATCGCCCCACGGTCGATCTGATGGGCGATACAACGCACATCTACCTTTCGGCGACAGATAATCTGGGTATGGATTTGCTGCGCACGGAACTGCTACGCATCGCTGGCTGGCAACAAACGGGCGAGTCACGCTACCTGGCACGCGAACGCCATCTGATCGCCCTCAAAGCCGCTCGCGAACATTTAAAGTTTGCATCCGAACACGCGACCCTGGACAACGCTGTCAGCGATCAATCGCTGGATTTATTTGCGGAAGAACTGCGTTTGGCGCAAGACAAATTAAACAGTATCACCGGGGCTTTTACGCCGGATGATTTGTTGGGGGTGATTTTTTCTCGGTTTTGTATTGGAAAATAAGGACCAGAAACGGTGCCGCTATGAAAGCCGACAAGAGCGAAATGGCGGTGAAGTTTAACCCTGTCAAACTGGCGCTTTCCCCACATTAACCACCATAATTTCTGCATCGGGCGCATGCACCGTTACTGCCTGATCGGCACCGCTCAGCAAAATCGCGTCGCCTGGCGCCAACGCAGTTTCTACGTCCGAAGACAGGATAGTCAAGTCACCTCGGACCACATAGAGAACGCTGGTATGACTATGCGCCAAAGCGGGAATGCGTAAGCTGCCAGAAACAACAGCGCGAGCCAATTTATGTTTGCAACAGTGCCGCCGCGTCATTACGTTAAAGTCGGTCACCGGCCCGCGTATTAATGACGAATTTACCGTCTCTTCACCAGCAAATTCAAAAATCGGCGCGGTTGGCGTGAGCGTGAAATGTTCGGATTGATAACCCAGTTGTAACTCTCCATCAATCAGCGCAAGTGATCGATCCACGTCAGGGAAAGTTGAAAACCTGCCCGCGACACCGACTGTCGCCACACTAATACGCCATTCGAAGGTATCGAGATTACTACCGGGTAGGCTACGGAATATCTCTCGTGTCATGCCACCACCGTTCTTCCATGGCATCACCAACTGGGCTTTTTTCGGAATCACGATCAGCAATTCTAATTCACCTTGGTTCCCGCCGTCAGGGCGCGTAAATATACTTTAAACATACTTTCTAAACACATTCTCGCTATCCACGATACTGCACTCAATCGCTTTGAAGCAGGGTATGCACCAGGCGTGCCGCAACCTTTGCGGTGAGGCCGTCCCGATCATGGGTTGGATTGCATTCGGCGATATCGGCTGCAATAATTTTTCCGGAACCTTTGATGACCTGAATAAGGTACTCCACCTTTTCTAATGGCATGCCATACGCTGCAGGAGCGGAAACGCCGGGTGCTTTTTCGGCCGGCAGGACGTCTAAATCGATGGTCAGGTAAACATGCGTCACTGATGCAAGTAGCGCAATAAGATCGCTTTCAAATTCGGCTATATTGCCAAAAGCCATTTCACTATCCAGCTTGAACTGCACTCCCAGTTCTTCAGCCCGCGCAAACAATGCGGGCGTGTTGCCTAGCCGACTGATGCCATAACAAAGATAATGAAATTCGACCCCAGCCTGGCGGCACCACTCAGCGATCTGCAAGAATGGCGTACCGGAGCTGCCTTGTTCAGCTTCGCGCAAATCGAAATGGGCGTCAAAATTCACAATCAACAATCGCCCTGACACCAGTGCCTGGTCAAGATGCGCGGCGAGGCCAAGAAAGGTCCCGTACGCAACCTCGTGGCCACCGCCCAAGACCACGGGAAAGCCATCCTGCGACAAAACCTGCTGCACGCGCTCAGCCAGGCGCTGTTGTGCTTGCTCGAGTTCTCCGTCAGGGCAATCGACGTTTCCGGCATCAAACAATCGCGCAATCGAATGTGCTGGCAGATTAGCCAGCATACGTCGAATCGCATCCGGCGCTTTTGCTGCGCCGACGCGTCCATGATTGCGCCGCACGCCTTCATCGCAGGCAAACCCAATGATCGTAGGAGCGTCACGCGATGCGTCATCGAATGGCAACACGATTTGATGCAAACGACGCGTATCACCAGCGCTATCGATATCTTGTCGGCCAGCCCACATCGAGAGATCCATCATGCAGCCTGACTTTGCTGATTGCGTGACAGAACCGCCTGCAAGAAACTACGGGTGCGTTCTTCGCGCGGATTCACAAAAATTTGGTCGGGTGGTCCCGACTCCACAACCCTTCCGTGATCCATCACGACAACAACATCCGCAACCTCGCGTGCAAACCCCATTTCGTGCGTGACCACCAGCATCGTCATGCCTTCATTGGCGAGCGCCTTCATCACTTGCAACACTTCTCCAACCAATTCAGGATCGAGCGCGGATGTGGGTTCGTCGAACAGCATTACCTGCGGCTTCATCGCCAGTGCACGGGCTATCGCGACGCGTTGTTTCTGACCGCCAGACAAGGTCGCGGGCATTGCATCAGCTTTATGCGCAAGACCAACTTTTGCTAATAATTCACGTGCTAACGTTTCGGCGCTGTGTTTGTCCATTCCCTGGATTTTGCGCGGGCCGACCGTGACGTTTCCCAACACGGATAAATGCGGAAACAGATTAAACGACTGAAACACCATCCCGACCTGCTCGCGCAGGTGGTTCAGATCCGAGTCGGAGAGCATGTGACCATCGGTTAACAGCTTTTTGCCGCAGATTTCAATATTCCCTTCTTCCGCCACTTCCAGCCCATTACAACAGCGCAGTAACGTGCTTTTTCCTGAACCGCTTGGCCCAATGATAACGATCACCTGAGAGGGATTAACTTCGAGATCAATGCCATGCAAAATGCGATTGCCCGAGAATGATTTTCCCAGACCGTTTAGTTTGATGATGGATTTCATTGCACTGCTCCTCCGGCGCGTAAGTGGCGCTCAATTTTTTGTAACGCCATGCTGGTGATGCTGGTAAGAACCAGATAGACCAATGCGATCGCCAGATACACTTCCAGCGAACGATAGGACACGCTGATAATTTTTTGTCCTTCATGCATCAAATCGGCAATGGTCAAAAGCGATACCAGCGCCGAGTTTTTGATCAGTGCGATGAATTCGTTTCCCAAAGGAGGAATCATGCGCACAACCGCTTGCGGCAAAATAATGGTGCGCATGGCCGTGGAAGAAGACATGCCGAGTGAGCGCGCCGCTTCCATTTGACCTTTTTCAATCGATTGAATCGCGCCGCGTACAATTTCCGAGATATAAGCGCCGGAATAAATTCCCAAACCTAAAATACCGCACGCAAACGCTGGCAGCAGAATGTTCAGTTCGGGTAGACCAAAGAACAAGAGAAACAGTTGAACCAGTAACGGCGTGCCGCGAATGACGGTGACATAGGTTGTGCATAACCCATAGCGTAGCCGCTTGGTCCGATCAAGTCGCCCCATGCCAACCAGCAATCCAAGCACGCAACCCATCAGCAATGACACCGCCGTAATTTCGACGGTGACCAATGCGCCATGCGCCAAATCAGTCCAGCCGCTCAATACTGGTAAAAAATCGAGGCTCAATTTTATTTCTCCTGTCCAGAATCTATTTTGTAATATTTTTGTTGTGGCTAATCGCTATTGTTGCGATGGCGCTGTCAGCCATTTTTTGACTAATTTGTCATAACTACCGTCAAGCTTCGATTTTTTAAGGGCGGCGTTCAATGCCAGCGTCAGTTCTGGCAAATCCTTACGAACCGCAAAGCCGTATAATTCGACGCTGACTTGTTTATCGATGACCTTCAAACTCGGACGCACTTTGACATATTCCAATGCGGCCGGTTTTCCGGTGACCGCTGCATCAGCACGGCCAATTTCAACCAGGTTGAACATCTCCTGATTTTTTTCAACTTCGACGCGCTGCGCCTGTGGATAATATTCCTTAAGGTAGTTCACCGATTTGGTACCGACCTGAACTGCGACTCGCTTGCCTTTCAGATCGTCTGGTTTAAGAATGCTGTTGTCGCCGCTTTTGACCACCATAACCAATCCTCCCGGATAGTATGGATCGGTCAGATCGACCACCTTGCGCCGTTCATCCGTAATATAAATAGCCGAGGCAGCAACGTCGAAACGCTTGGAAATGAGTCCCGGAATCAAACCTTTGAAGTCGATATCCGTCCATTCGACTTTTTTACCCATGATCTTGGCCAGTGTCTCTATTAATTCGATATCGAATCCGGTCCTTTTTCCATCCTTGAAAAACTCAAAAGGAGGAAAGGTGGAATCGGTGACAACCCGAATAACAGCAGGCGATTGCGCGCTGGCCAGCGTTGGTACGATAAAACTGACCGCGCACAGGAGTGCGATAATAAAGCGACGATAATGCATTTTTTCCCCTTAAGAAATACCCATCAATACAACTTCAAGCGCTCGCTGATCGCGATCGCGGTCTTGACCGTCAAGCCAATCAATTTTTGTTGCTGATCCTCAGCGCGCACGGCAGGCGACATCAACGTGATTGCGCCAACCATGTGATTCGACTTGCTGAAAATGGGTACGCTGACACCCCATACCCCCATATCGACCTCGCCTTCACTCACCGCATAACCTTGCGTGCGAATGGTTGCTAATTCCTCTCGAAGCCGACGCTCTTCTTTCGGCTGTTGAGATAATTGCGCGCCAATAACTTCATCTACCAGCGACTGCGGCAAATTAGCCAACAACGCTTTGGCTGAGGCGCCACGTAACAGGGGCTGAGAACGTCCCTTTGAAAACGAACAACGCAAGGATTGCAGGCTCTCCACCATATCAAGGCACATGACTTGATTATTCACCGCTACCATCAGTCCTACGCTTTCGCCGCACTGCTTCATCAATTTTTCCATCTCGGTACGCGCATTGGTGACGAGATAAGAGGTGTGATCAAAACCCCATGCGAGTTGCACGCTGAGAGGGCCGGGAGCGTAAAGATTATCTTGCTCTTGTACCAACCCCCATTTTTTCAGGGGAAGCAAAATGCGGTACAAGGTGCTCTGCGGTAATTTCGTCGCTTCCTTCAATTGCTTGACGGTCATCGGTTTTCCGTGCCGCGCAATGACAGATAGCACCATCAATGGACGCTCGCTGGTCGCCGTTGCTTTTAGCGGCGACGGGGAAGACTTAGTATCACGATCAGGGAAGGCGGCTTGGTTCATACAGTAATCATTGATCAAAATTCTCAGTATTCAAAATAAAATTCCCAGTTTATGGGAGCATCTTATCGATATGAGAAATGTGAATCGCAGAAAATGAACATCAATGGCGTTTGCTCGGGAAATGATCCGGTACAGCGCTATTTGAAAACAGGACCGGCGACGGTGAAATAAACTTTAGGCGCACCACAGACGAATGAAAACGCTCACTGCTCTGCAATTGAATTTAACAGTTTCAAATTTGATTGAAACGACCGATCGGGCGAGTTGGCGTTAGCCTTAGGAGTGTTGTATTCCAGCTTTAAATTGTTATCGGTGGATATCCACTGGCCCCGCGGTCCGCTAACACGGTTGAGTAGCGCATCAACCATTGTTGGCGATAGTAAAAGGTCGCCCGCGATACTGGCAAAACCGCGTCCCGCCAATTCACGTACTGAGCGCAGCTGGGGTGAAGCATCGAGTGCCGCTGTCATTGACGACGACGCTTGGGCGCGGGCGCCATCGTTGGTCGCTATTAAAATTCCCTGTCCCCCCACCACATATAACGACACATAAGAAAATTCAGCGCGCAGTGTGGCGATAATGGTTAACAGGTCGGTCGAAGCCATGTGATGCAACTGGACCCATTGCTGCAAAACGCCCTCAGGACGCAAGCGTGAGCGCGCTAGTTGATAAAACTCGCGGTTGTAGAGCGAAGCCGCTCCAGCGAACCAGATCGACGTTATTTCAATGCTGATGACATCATATCTGCGAGGTGTCAGCAGCAACAGATTGCGCCCGTCGGTAATGTGCGTCTGCACCCTCGGCAAGTGCGACACGCCATCGTTGATACTGAAAAAGTAACGGTCTGCCAGCGCGACGACATCTTTGCTTAGTTCTGCGATGTCTATGTGCAAAAAACCGGCATCATGTAACACGCGACTCGTGGCACCGGTACCGTAGCCGATCACCAAAGCATTGGCGCGCAGATTTTGATGCAATAAAGGTAAGGCGGCAAAGCCAATCTGGGCCTGTACTTCGCCTTTCTTTGCATCGTTTCCCTGGAATTTTCCATTGGTCAACAAGGTGGTGATGGTGTCCCCATCGCTGGCGTTATTCGAATGGCGCGTCACGATCGTTAATCCACCATCGATGCTCTCGGCATGATCAATGACTGTTCCCCAGTTTTGGGCAGTGAAGTAGACGCTGGCACCTTTGCTTAAAGTGTCGAAATCGAGTCGAACCGGGCTGACCAGGACTAAGCCGACCCCGGCTGCCAGCGCCGCTCCCAAGCCCCAACGGGTCTTGTTTACGCTTACGGATGCGGTCACTACCGCGGCAACGAGGAGCGCACCCACGGCCACTATCTTACTGGCCGCTAACCCGCCCATCCACGGCAACAAAACAAATCCGAATAGCAAAACACCAGCAATATTGCCAAACGTATTGAGCGCCGCACTCAGTCCCAGCATGGTGATGCCGCGGCGTGAAGAGGTCGATGAGGTCGCAAGATCCATCGCCAGGGTATAGCTTGCGCCGATGCACACGGTGGGGGGAATCATGACTAGCGCGCATACCACTCCCCGGACCACCTCGCGCGATTCAAAGGACGCCAGGGCCGGAATCTGGCCAAAGTGAATCAACCAAACCGGGATCATGTCCCAGCCCCAGGCTCCCAAACCCACTGTCAGCGCTAATGCAATCTGCGTGATCGCAAGCCATGCGGGGCGGTCGGTATCGGAGCGCTCGAGCAATCGGCGACCACATTCGCCACCGATGGCTAATCCGATAAGAAAGGTTGCCAGCATCAAGCCAAATGCATACACGCTGTTACCGGCTACGATCGATAGCAAGTGGACATACACCACCTCAAGTCCAAGAGATAGGAACCCGCCCAGGCCCAGCGCGACTAAAGCACCGAGTAGCACCCCTTGACGAGCGCTGGTAACGTCACTGCGGACCTGCGCTTGTGGATGCAAGGTGGAGCCGTCCATGGCAGGGGCGGTCCGCACGGCAAGCCCTACGACACGCAGCATTTTTGCGAGATGAAGTGCAGCTAACGCCACGATGAGATTCAGGATGGCTGCGATGATCGTGGTCGCGCGCACACCAAAAAGGGGAATCACAGCATAACTGGTGATCAGCGCACCCAGCGCTGCGCCGGTTGTATTGCACGCATACAACCACGCCACTGCCTTTCCCAAACCGTCACCAAGCGGATTCAAAGCCTGCGCTAGTAACGGCAGCGTGATACCCATCAGCACCGTGGGAACCAGTAATACTCCCGCTCCCAACGCTACTCGTAACACTAGCAAACCTGATGCCTCCGGCGACAAGTTGGTCGCCAAACCAACGTACACCCACTGAATTAACGAAAACAGGGTTGGCGTAGCAACACAGTAAGCGCCAATGGATAATTCCACCAAGGCATAAACCAGCACGGGCCGCGTTACCCGGGCAGCCAGCGCCGCTCCGATCAGCGAACCAATTGCCATTCCCCCCAGAAAAGTCGCCAACACTGTCAATGTCGCCGCCGCAGTGCTGCCGAACACCAGCGTTAGTTCCTTAGCAAAAAGCACCTGATACACCAGAGCCGCCGCACCGGAGATAAAAAACAATAGCCCCATCCAGCGCGACAATCGAAGGTTCAATTTGGCGGCCATGGAATTGTGCGTTTCCTTATCAGGGTGCATCGATAAACCAGAATAAACGCGCAGATACGTAACGTGGTGGGCGCCTTATTTCGTGCCAAAGTGGATGTTAAGCGGCATGTTCGCCATATTTAGCCTCTTGCGCTAGCTGCAAGGACGCCGTCTTAGGTAATAATGCCACAACAATATACCTTTCCGGCAGATCAACATTTAATCGGCCCTTGCCGTCGGCGTCGTAGCCTACAAACAGCAGTTGTTAGTGTATAACCTGAGTTTCTAAGACGCACTTACGAGACTTTGCGCTTTTCCAAATACTCAAATTCCCTTGCTTAATGCATAAGGTGGCAAATCTATCATCACGTTTTGAACGGCATTTATTAGTCGTTTTGACGCACGATGTTATCCTGTGGTCTTGGTGAACAGTTTAAAGCGCGTGGGCAGACGGTTGGTCTGAGCTATCTAAAACTGCCAAACGGATGCGGAAATAAACGACTTATTAATCTAAGGCAGAAAAATGAAAAAAATTTTTGCAGCTGGTTTTGCGGCTTGTATCGCGGTGTTTCTCCTTGCCAGTTGCGCGAGCGGCGACGATTGGCAATCCCAGTCTAACGACAGCGGTTTGAGATTTACCGCGCAGGCGCGCTCTTATGACGACGTGTGGACCGCAGCGATCCGTAGTGTCACACGCAACCTCACCATATTGGATGAAAACAAAGCCCAAGGCCGCATTCGTGCCGAAAGTAGCGCCGGATTAATGACCGGCACAGAAGCCATTAGCGTCATCATTTCACCGGCGGGGCGCAATGTTCCATCGTACGTGATCGAAGTACGCAGTCGCCGGTCGAAAAATTTGATGTCCGGGCCGGACCAAACGCGTAATATTGTCGCCAACATAAGAGCAGAATTAGGCAACATGGCGAACGAAGCACCGGTCTCAATCAAGGATTCACTCAGCCCTTCGGAAGAAATCGTAACGATGCCGTTACCAGACCGTTCGAGTCAAGCCACCTCTGTCAATTCGGGCGAACTGACAGCACAAGTGGAACGGTTGGCACGTCAGAGCGGCTGCGAACCAACGTCCGGCGCCAAATTGATCGCCAAGACCACCGGTGTTGAGACTTACCAAACTTCCTGTCAAAATGGGCAGCAGGCGTTATTCAAATGTGAAATGCGTCAATGTCGACGATTGGACTAATTTCAGCTTCAATTACCAATATAGGGAAAAACGGATATGAAAGCAGCATTTGCTATTTTGATCGTGTTTTCCCTGCTAACAGGCTGTTCCGCCGTCAATTTTCGATGCGATGATCCAGACGCACGCCCCGCTTCTTGCAAATAGAGCCATTCCGCAATTGGGGATTGATCGCGTGTCGGGGGACTAAAGTGCGCATGACTAAGCCTGCTTAATCTTATTATGTCCGGTCCCGGGCCATCTCGCGAATTTGAGGCTATACCGCTACCCAACTATTCGCTTTAAACTTCTCATGCGACTAGTTGGATTTTAGTCCAGACGATTACCGGTCTATGACCCGTCCAATTGCCAGCTGCGAGGACCGCCGTCTCCATGGCGGTCGTCGAAGCGACGAAGGACTGCCTCGCGTACCGAGTCTGAAAGGCTTGGATATTTATCACCCTGCTCGATCGCGGCATATTCTTCACCGGCTTTTGAAAGATCGTCGGAAATGTGAAAACCGGCGACAAAATCCTGTTCCCATTGCTCGGTCACCTTCTGCGCCAAGGCTACGCGTCCCGGGTGGCTTAAAAGGCTGAACTCGTCGGTACCGGCATTAATTTTCTGTACCGTCTCGGTCAGGCCCTCCTCGGTCAGCGGGGCTTTAGTAAACTCTTTCACTGCATGTGAACCACTCGTTTTCGACATTTCACTCTCCTTAAATAAATGGTGCGATGGAACGCACCACTTTTCCAAAAAAACTGTACTGCGTTTTTACTACGAGGATTGCATCCTGAACATGTGATCAGTAACGTACCCGTCAAACAGGATGTTGAATTGAAAATTGACAACGATTACCGGCGTGTCGACTTTTAATTTGCCTTATCTGTGTTTCGGTTAGCCTTCCTTCTGTCCGACAGGAAGTGTAAAAAATCGTTCCTGCATTTCCTCCAGGCCAAGCGTCTGCAGGACTTCTTGTAACCGCTGAGTGGGACGGGCGCGCGGCAGGTCTTTATAGGTGGCGATAATTAATTCATTTTTCATGGAGTGCTCCCAACCGACTAACTCCGTCACATTGACCTGATAGCCATGCGCTTCCAGTTGAAGACACCGTAACACGTTGGTCACCTGACTACCAAACTCACGGGTGTGCAGCGGGTGCCGCCAGATTTCTGTCAGTGCTTCTTTGCCAATAGATTTACCTTTATTTTTCTTTAAGACCGACGCCACTTCTGCCTGACAGCAGGGGACCAGCACCATGAACCGGGCCTTCTTTTTTAAACCGAATTGTACTGCGTCATCAGTGGCCGTATTACACGCGTGTAACGCGGTCACGACGTCTACCCTGGCAGGTAGCAAAGCAGATTCGCTCGAATCAGCCACAGACAGGTTGAGAAACGACATCCCGGGAAACGCCAGTTTGTGCGCCAAAGCTTGCGATTTCGTGACAAGATCTTCGCGTGTTTCGATACCGTAAATATGCGAGTCGTCCGTGAGCGACTTGAAAAACAAGTCATACAAAATAAATCCCAGATAGGATTTACCAGCGCCGTGATCGACCAGCTGGACGCTTTTGTACTCGCGTTGGATTTCAAGCAATAAAGGCTCAATAAACTGATAGAGGTGATACACCTGCTTGAGTTTGCGGCGACTGTCCTGATTCAATTTGCCGTCGCGCGTCAGGATATGCAGCTCTTTTAACAGCTCAATGGATTGACCGGGCCGTATTTCGTGCTTGGCTTGTGGCTGACTACTTGCTACGGGCTCTTGCTTATTGCTATTCATTTAATTCTAATTCCTGGCTGCCTGATACGATGATTGTTCGGTGATGCTTCCAAGTATAGCGATTTCGGCGATATTGAGAATCAATTTACGTTGCGCCTGGCGATCGAAAGGCATTCCCCGACTGGCACTCGCTACATTCAACAATAAATTTACGTACTTTTTTAGCTAGCAGCAATTTCGTCAAATTTCCATTTCAGCATTCATAAACAACAAGGAATCAAGTAATTTTGATGTAGTTGGCTTCTTCCTCTCCTACCGTCCCGCGTGAGTAACGTCCCAGTTCGACGTCATTTCGCAACCCCACTTTTCGCATCGCAGAAGTCTTTTGTAATGCGATTGTCTTAATACTTTTATTCAGCCGAAAGGCTATTTCCTGCATTGTATGGCCGTCGGCATACATCCTTAACACTTCTGTTTCGCGTTTGGTGGGCATATGCCCGACAGGCCCTGACCGTAAAATATTGCGTACTGATTTTCCGATGAAACGGGTGTTCCTTGAGGCACTTTCGATTGCTGAGCGAATGTCTGAAATTTCATCGTTCATATGCACCACAGCATCTGCACCGCTTTTTATAATTTGATACAGTACCGCTGGCATCATGTTCATCGTGAGAACGATTAAACAAATCTGGGGATAATTACGTCTGATATAAGAAAGTAACGTCAACCCGTCATTCATCAACCGCATTGGCATCGCGAAATCAGTGATCAAAATATCACAGTCAGTCTCTCTTAACAGCGCGAGAATTTCATCGGTCGAGGTGGCAACCGCAGCGACGGAAAGATCTGCGCAACGATCAATGTAACCTCGCACGCCAGCAATAACAACGGGACGGACGTCGGCCAAAATTATCTGTCGTTGTCGGTGTCGGGTCTTTCGCATGCCATCCCCTAAATCAAAACATTGAGAATCGGAAATCACTTCGATGTTGAAATTAATTTCAAACAGATAACTATATGTGCAGTTTGATAATGATTTGCTAGGACTTAGATTAGCTATAGATGCGCTGCGTAGATATGAGAAATTTCCCGAAATGAGGGTAACAATTCTTATTTTGATGGTTGAAGTGGCAATTTTAAGAAAATTCCCACTCGTTTTGATAACAAAACGCGACAAACAGAGAGAGACAACAACGCACCACGTAAATTTTTACGGCACAGTACGCGTTTTTTAGTGCAGAAAACGACTATGGAAGACGACAGAAGTCCGCAACTTGAACGTCTTCTCTTTTCAAAATACGTGAAGATTTCTGGTGGGTTGACTGATACATCAAATATCGACGGGATCAACTTCCAGTGACCATTTGGCGCGCGTCTTGATGGTGCGCAGGATGACGATCCAATCGGTAAGGAAAGCTTGTAATCCGGGTCGCGACGGGCATTCAATCAGAAGCTGTGCTCGGTCCACGTTGGCCACCCGCGTCATGGTCATCGGAATCGGATCATTCATCGTAATACCACCATGTTCGAGGCAGGTCGCTGCCTCTTGCAAGAATGCGATCGCAGTTTCCAATTCCGTTGCTTCGGCGCGCAACAGTGCCTGATATATGTACGGTGGCAGGTGGGCTTGCTGACGTTCGGCCAGCAGCGCGCTGGCAAAATGATCATAATCATGTGCGATCACAGCAGAATACAAAGGATGCTGCGGATAGCGCGTCTGAATCAGCACCTCGCTCACGCTGCCGCCGTCTTTTTGCGCGGCCCGGCCAGCACGTCCCGCGACCTGCATCAGTTGCGCAAACAGTCGCTCGCTGGCGCGATAGTCATGCGAAAACAGCGCTGTATCGGGATTGAGAATTCCGACCAGCGTCAGATTTTTGAAATCATGGCCCTTGGCAACCATTTGCGTGCCGATCAATATATCGACTTCCCCTCGATGCACGCTATCAAACGCAGCCTGAGCGCTGCCTTTACGACGCGTTGAGTCCGCATCGATCCGCAATACCCGGGCTTCGGGAAACATCGCCTGCAGGCCCTCTTCCAGGCGCTGGGTTCCGCGACCCAACGGTTGGAGATCAACATTGCCGCAAGTCGGACAGGATTTTGGAATGCGCATTTCCAGGCTGCAATGATGGCAGCGCAGTCGATGTTCGGGCTTATGCAACACCATGAATGCGGTACAACGGGTGCAGTTACTGACCCAGCCACAGGCGTCACAAGCAATAACCGGGGCATAACCGCGCCGGTTAAGGAATAACAACGATTGCTCGCCGCGTTGCAGGCGAAGCTTTACTGCGCTGATGAGCGAGGAAGTTAGCCCTTCAATTGGCTTGTCGTGTTCCATATTGACCAACTTGACCGCTGGTAACACAGCATTTTTAACCGCCCGCTCGCGCAATTCCAGCTTGCGATAGCGCCCCGTCTGGGCATGGTGCCAGCTTTCGAGGGACGGCGTGGCGGAACCAAGAACGATAGGAATGTTTAACTGGCGTGCGCGCCACACAGCGAGATCACGCGCAGAATAACGCAGACCTTCTTGCTGTTTGTAGGATGGATCATGCTCCTCATCGATGACAATAAGGCGCAAATGCGGTATGGACGCCAACACTGCCAGTCGGGTTCCGAGGACAATCCGCGCCTGCCCCAGATGCACAGCAAGCCAATGACGCATGCGCTCACCTTCCGCGAGACCGCTATGCAAAGTTGCCACCATGACGCCGGGGAAACGCGCGCGAATATTGCCCTCCAGCTGCGGCGTCAAATTAATTTCGGGTACCAGAATCAAAATCTGCGCGGGGTTACTCTCACCACTATTATGGGCGAGTATTTTTTCAGCCGCCTGTAAATACACTTCCGTTTTGCCGCTGCCTGTGACTCCATACAACAACGTAGGCGCAAATCCTTGCGCGTTGGCGATCGCATCGGCTGCGCATTGTTGCGCGGCGTTCAACGGCGGGACATCAGCTGGCGTAGCGTCATGTCCGTCATCGGCCTGTTGCAGTTTCTTCAAGCCACGATCGAGCGCAACGGTCGTCAAGGTCCGCAAATTTTTCGGTAAACCCGGCAGCGCGACCTCTCCCAAAGGCCGTTGATAATAGTCCGCCGCGAACCTGCATAAGGCCAGCCATTGCGATGACAATGGCGGCAGCTGGGATCGTACCGCCTGCACATCTTTTAATTTTTCCGCCGGAACCTGACTACACGCTGTGGTCCCCACGACCATTCCGACTACCTCCCGCCGACCGAAAGAAAGTTGCACGAGCTGCCCTACTTGCGGACACAGATCGGTATCGTCGGCAGGCTGCCAACGATAGTCAAAACTACTGTCAAGGGGGGTGTCAACGACCACCTGAAGAATGCATTGTTCCACGAAGTTAATGTAAATCCTGAGGAAAGAAGCTAACTGCCGGTTTCATAAGCGCTTTTGAATCTATCCACAGCTTCTGTGGATAACTTTGTGGATAACATCGACTTGACAGCTGCAGACGCACTGCGTAGGCGGCACTCAATGAAATGCCCAAACTGGGTGCATTAAATATTCCCTTACAAATCAAAGACTTACAAAACACAAAAATCGGTAAAAATATTTTTTTATTTTTTTTTGATGGTTAAACCGATTCGCCATTTTGTGCACAAGTTTATTTTTTCGCCCCAAAAACGAACAGAACTGAAGAAATATTGCAAGCAAAAATAACGCATATCGTTATCCCGTCGCTAAAAAAATTACAACGCTTGCAATTATCTCGAATGCTCATCACTTTTTTGAATCCTGAGTATTTACCTCATCCAAAACATGAAGAAATGGGATAAGTACCGGTTTCATAAGCACTTTTTTAATTCCGTGCACCGCCTGTGGATAACTTTGTGGGTAACCCTTCAATAAAAGGCCCTGACGCCTTATCTCAAGCCATTTCGCACAAATAGCCCAAAGTAATTGCCGAAAAAAAATACTTATAATTCAATGACTTACAAATTTCGAAATGTAACAATTTTGGAATTTCGTTATGAAAAATTACTGCATTGCAACAAAAAATTAATGTGCATAACTAATGCAATACGATACGAAATTTGTGATAAGGCGGACCGTTTTTACCGATAAAAGCACTAAGGTGGAGCACCAAGATGGAGCACCAAGGCGGAACACCGAGGTGGAGCAACGGGGTGGGATTCCAAGTCGGGACAACAAGGATTAGCGGTAGTGAAACCCAAAGCGGAGGCCAAGATCGCCGCCCCTCCCCAGAACGAACCACGTCCAAAACTCAGATCAATCGCAATCTCCACGTTTCTTGAGAAGATGACCGTTTTTCGGACAGGCAGGCAACCGATTATCGTCTGTGGGGATTCATGGGATTCGAGGAGATTGACCACATCGGTCAGCGCATCTTGCGGCTCAGCTCGTGAACCGCTTCGACCATCACTGCGACCGATTCAGGCGGCGTGAACTGGGAAATTCCGTGACCGAGATTGAACACATGCCCGTGCCCGGCAGTCGGGGGGCCATAAACCGACAACAGACGGCCGACTTCAGCACGAATTTGTTCCGGGTTAGCGAACAGCACGACTGGATCAAGATTGCCTTGAAGCGCCACTTTGTCACCCACGCGCGTGCGCGCTTCAGCCAAATTCACCGTCCAGTCGAGTCCTACCGCGTCCGCACCAATATCGGCGATTTGCTCAAGCCATAAACCGCCGCCCTTGGTAAAGACGATTGCCGGAATCGGCACGCCGTCCTTTTCCCGCTTTAGCTGACGCATGACCTGGCGCATATAATTTAACGAAAACTCCTGGTAAGCACCGTCTGCCAGCGCGCCACCCCACGTATCAAAAATCATCACAGCTTGTGCGCCGGCATCGATTTGTGCATTTAAATACGTTGCGACTGCAGCGGCGTTAATACCCAGTATGTGGTGCATCAGGTCGGGACGGTTGTATAGCATCGTTTTAACCGTGCGAAAATCGTCCGAACCACCGCCCTCCACCATATAGCAAGCAAGCGTCCAGGGGCTGCCGGAAAACCCGATCAGAGGGACCTTGCCGTTTAATTCGGTCCGGATTTGCGTCACGGCATTAAAAACGTAATCGAGGCTGCCTAACTCTGGTGCCGACAATGCCATGATCGCTTTTTCGTCGCGTAGCGGACGTGCGAACTTTGGCCCTTCGCCATCGGCAAAGAACAGGCCCAGACCCATCGCATCCGGAACAGTCAAAATATCCGAAAAAAGGATCGCAGCATCTAGCGGAAATCGGTCCAAGGGCTGCATTGTGACTTCGGTCGCATAGTCCGGGTTCTTCGCCAGGCCGAGGAAAGACCCGGCGCGCGCGCGCGTCGCACGGTATTCGGGCAAATAGCGACCAGCCTGACGCATCAACCACAACGGCGTGTAGTCTGTTGGTTGGCGTAACAAGGCCCGAAGGAACGTATCGTTTTTTAGAGGAGCAAATTGAGGCATCGAAGGCAACCTGAAGCTTTTGGGATGCGGCATTATCTCATTCTAATGAGAACCTGCGGCATTGATGCTGGAGTTTCTAAGTCGTTTTTTAGGTTATACACGTTTAGGTTTGTTGTCATCGCGGGCTGAGATGGCAGCCGCTCTGCTTAATGCCAGAATAGGAAAATAGGCGTTGTACAGTCGATAGTCCAGCATTGAAGTGAGTAAAAACACACCATTCACCGCGTCACGCCGCCAGCTACCATCGGTATTCTGATGTGCTAATAGCCACTCGATACCACGCTCTGTCGCCTCTGACGGCTGCGCTTCGAATGCCATCAGAGCCAGGCTGGCCCAGGCGGTACTACTCACCAGACTATTGGTATGTGGCACATAGGAACCGGTATGGCACCCACTAAAATGCTCGCCCCAACCGCCATCGGAGCGTTGGATCGACCTGAGCCATTGCGCCGTTAGCCGTAGTCCCGGATGTCCGCCAGGTATCTGAGCTGCTCGCAATGCTTCAACCGCAAGCCAGGCCGCATAAATCAAATTGACTCCCCAACTAGCGAACCAGGTCCCGTCCGGTCGTTGTTGTCTCAATAGAAATTCGGTTGTGCTGGCTATGGCCGTAGCAACGGTTTCAGCCGCGATATCAGGGTGATGCGTAGCGCAAGCGCACAGGGCACGTAATGCGGACGCACTGCATTCGATGTAAGACGCCTCATAGAGGCATGGGCCGTATATTTCAGACGGATTAATGTTAGCCAGGATTTTCCATCCGCGCCGGCGTTCAAAGCTACCAAAGCCGCCATCTATATTTTGCCTGCTTAGAAGGAAATCAATCGCGGTCCTTAGTCTCACTTTGGAGATAAGATTATCCTGGAAAACAAGATTAGGGATGCGATGGCAGTCGAGTAACGCAATGATCGACTCTGCAGTGCAATCGGAAGCAGTCCATCCGTTTGTTTCGTCACCAAAACACCACCCCCCCAGATTTATATCGCGCGCGGCACGCGCATCCGCAGTCAGTTCTTCATTTGCCTGCATGTCGAGAAGACGCTGATAGCCAGCGCGTAACGATGTCGGTGCAACATCAGCAGTCGCGAAGGCTCTCGCAAGCGCCTGGAGCGTGAACGCGGTATCCCATGTCACCGAGCGCACTAGCGCATATCGGGCGCCTTCGCTAGCATCATTCCAACGGTAGGATGAAAGGGCCTCGATACTGCGATGCATCTCAGGGTCTGCGTCATTTGCCTGCCACATGATCAAAATATTTGGCAGACTGCTTAATATCGCTACCCCTTGGAATTCGCTGCAACGTTGTTCGACGCGAATCCGCTCCAGACAAAGCCTCCGACACTTCTCGCGCAATTTTTCCGCACCGGGAACATGCGCCCGTAATGTCTCACCCCAGCGGAACAGATCATAGACCATACGAGATCCGCGACCGGGTGCGCAAAACACGTCGGTTTCCGCAATGGTATGGCGTCCCCGATGGCGTTGGCGAACATCTGCTGCCGTGGTCGCAGACCCGTACAGCTCATGCTTAAGTTGCTGTCCCAATAAACCTAAATCATGTTTTAATCGTATGCTTTTCAGATAAGCAAGGCTACGGAATATAGAGCGAGAAACATGAGAAAACCGCTCCGGTGAGAAAAAGATCCATTGAGGGACTAGAAAGAATTCAAGTCCATACACATTTACAAATTGCCAATCATACAACCCCAACATCGCCAACCAGACCTTGCCGAAGGTAGGCACGCTATCAACTCCCCCGGAGTTGACGGTCAACCAGCTACGAGCGCGCTGCAACATAACAACATCAGCAGACATACCAAGCAAACGCGCTGCCACGTAGACCAGTGTCGTAACGTAGCGATAAGACGGGGACTCAGGATGCAAACCCCATCCACCGTCAGATCGCTGCGTTTCTTTAAAATGATGCAGTATTGCATCTACCTCTTCCAAGGGTATGGGTCGGCCGATAATGATGTAGGTAAAAACTACTTGTGCCGTCGGCACGGGGCACCAATAAACCTCTCCCTCCCATTCGCCTGCCGGACTTTGCACGCTGATCAGATAATCGACAGCGGATTTCAGGCCGCATTTCAATTTGTTTAACATGGGATGCGCCGGTGGCTAACTAGTACTTGGTGCTGCGGCGTTTAATAAATGCGGACGCGAGCAAACATACCGCAGCGATCCGCAAGATGACGAAAGGGCGAAATAGATAGGCAGGCATACGCATCATATGAAAAACGCTTAGGAAAACCCCGTACAGCTTTTCGTCCTTCACCACCGCATGATAAAGCAGCGCTTTATACCAATGGAACGAGCGCGCCAGCAATGGACCTTTTTCGCCCCGGATCTTTGCCTCCCATAGCAAATCCTCACCGGTGGCCAGCCGCCATGGCCAGACGACCAATGTTGATAGATGCTTTTGGAATTTTTTTGCGAGGCCAGGACGCATGGTTGCATTACCGTGTTGGCTGAGAAGTTCACCTAACTTGATCGCTTCCAATACCGCTAACGTCAGGCCCTGCCCGTATTTGGGATTGAAGGCACAGAACGCATCTCCCAAAACAACCAGCCCGTCCGGCCACGCTGGCATAAGGTGAAAAGCCCGCAAACGGTTTTCGGTCCGCACGTAGCGATGAATGGCCGAAGTCATTGCCGATTCTGCCAACAACTGGTCTAGAACGGGATTGCGCAGGCTTGCAGAAAATGCGCGGTAACCCGCTTCCCGGGTCGGAGGCATATCGCCTGCAGCGCCGTACAAAGTGATCAGCCATTCATGCGACTCGGTATATAAAGCATAAGCTCCACGTGGCGAGTCGGGTGGATCAGCCCATTGATAAAGCGCGCGCCATGTCTTCGGTGGTCCTTTAAATGTACAACTCGAATAAGTAATTTTTGGATCCACCACACTCTCTTGAACAGCAGGGAAGCCAATTTCCACGAGCCATGCGGGCATCGCAGAAAACCGACCAGAGGCGTCGACCACAAAATCCGCTCGCATAAGCCTGGACTGTTCATGGCTTATCGCCGAAAATCTGGTACGCCCCCGCTGAAGAACACCCACCACCTGGCGCCCCGTGGAATCCATTTGAAGCCCTGTGACCTCAAGTCCATCGCATATATTTACACCAGATATTTCAAGCGCCCGACGACGCAGGCATGAATCTAGCAGATGCCTCGTAAACGCTTGTATGTCGATCCCTGATGTTGACGTCGGTATCGGTCCGCATGGTAGCCAGGTACTGACGCCTTCCCCATGATCAAAAACAGGCGAGCCTGCTAGAGCCAGCTCTGCCCTTAAACCAGGGAAAAGCCCTTCCAGTGCCCGCGCTCCCTTGTTAGTCAAACCATGCGCGTGATGCGCCTGTGGCGCTCCCTTATTGCCACGCGCCTCACCGTCAAAAAAATCACGCTCAAGGACTGTTACATGGGTGAAATGGTCAGCCAGCACACGCGCGACAGTCAATCCCGCGAAGCCGCCTCCGATAACAATCGCATGATTATTGACAGCATTCATGAGGCGCTCTCGTTCACTCAGTCGGCTAAGTTTGTGCGCTCAATCACGATTCCCGGGCGCAGTTTACGGAATTTGCTCTTTGGTCCCATCAACCTTCACATTGACCGATATCGCTCAGGTAAGGAATGGCTCTTTTTGGCCATGGAAAAGCAGGACGATATGGCGCGCACCACTCTGCGGTTAACGGGGTAAAGGGAAGCTTACGCGTGGCGACAGCAAACAGGCGGCGCAAACCAAGATCATTTTTTTCGAAAAGCGTCGTAAATTTAATGATGCGAGCCACTTCTTTACGCGAAACCTTCACCTCCGTACCGTAGGAAAAGTGAGGTCTCTCGTGCAGATTTCGCAACGTCAATAGCGCTAAACCGGTAGCCCAGAGTATGAAGCGACGAATGCCGGCATGTTTCGCGGGAATCTGTAGCGCAAATTCCAGCGCCTGGCAAAGATGCGCATGGGCGATCCCGATCAATTCGGTCATAACCATGGCGTAGTTCGCACTTTGTCCACCGGGACTCAGGGTTGCCGGATGCACTCCTTGGGCCGCCAACATATCCTGCGGTAACCAGCAGATGTCGCGCTCACGATCCTCCCACTGATCCTTGAGAATATTGGTAATCTGGAGTCCGTGACCGAACGATACGGACATCGGTAACATCAGTTTGCGCTGAGATACCATGTCTGGCGCGAAATCGATGATCAAAGCAGTCAACATTTCTCCCACCACGCCCGCCACGCAATAGCAGTAACAATCGAGATCGTGCAGGGTAGCGAGCCCGTTCAGGCTGGCATTCCGTTGAAACTCGACCATACCGCGTGACATTACCTTTAAGCACCGTACTATCGCAGCTCGTTGGGCCGGTCTCAAGGTAGCCGTAATGTGAAGTACAAGCGGCAGTTGCTTTAGCAGGTCGCGCTCGGCGTCCAGCGTTTGCGCGGAAAGCAAAGGTGCCACTTCATTTGCGAATGCACCTGCATCGCGCTGACCGGTCACGACGTCGACAAAGGCTGCTTCGTAATGGTATTTTTGCGCAACTGTGAGCGCCGGCTCGTCTTCGATGGTATCGGCAATGCGGCATAACAAGTACGCATTTGACACGGCACGGCATAAATCCGGAGGCAATTGTGGAATGGTTAGTGCAAACGTTCTTGATACCTTGAGCAGGATTTCAGCTTGAAAAGCTGCTGCTTTGCTTTGCAACGAGACGCAATCGTCGGCACATTCGCCCATTCCGCACTCTCCATTATATTGTTGGCTGGGAGATGGTAAGCGCGGAAGGTTGAATAACGCTTCCACATTATTGCCCCAAAACCGGGCTTAACCTGATGGTCGATCCAATAATCAGGTTCTCATTTTGGATAAGCTTAACGCGTTTTAGTTCTCTGTGGAAATATTTATTAAAGAATACTTGCGTGCAGCGAGGTAAAGAAAGACAGCGGAAAACGTCTATTTGCGCTGGTTAATCACCCGCAGTTAACGCTAAGCTGCTTCGTCCCATAGACGCCGACCAAATGGTCAGACCCAGCGCCAGAAGGACCATCAATACGCCAACGAACGGCAAAACAGTTAATTGAAAACCGGCTCCAATCGCAAGGCCCCCAAACCAGGCCCCTGTTGCGTTGCCAAGATTGAAGGCGCCCTGATTCAAGGTGGCAGCCAGATTCGGCGCTTCGATAGCGCGATCTACGACCAAAACCTGCAACGGTGGCACGATAGCAAATGCCAGTACACCCCACACAAAAATCGTCGCAACTGCGGCAACCGGCGTATGCATGGTGACCGAAAACACCGTCAGCACAACGGCTAGCGCTACTAAAAAGGCAATAAGCGACGGTAATAGCCGCCAATCTGCCAGTTTTCCGCCAAGCGCACTGCCGACAGTCAGGCCGACGCCGAAGATCAGTAACACCAGCGTTACCGCATGCGGGGTTAAGCCGGTAACGTCTTCTAAGATTGGCGTGATGTACGTAAACACTGAAAATAAACTAGCCGAAGCCAGCGCGCTGATGGCCAGTACCATCAGGACCTGACGGTCAGCGAGGACACGAAACTCCTGGAGCAAACTACTTTTTTGCATCACGATCTGTTTTGGGAGCCAGGCCGCCAGCGCCATGACGGCTAACACACCAATGACCGTTACCGCCCAGAACGTCGACCGCCAGCCCAGTAGCTGGCCCAAAGCAGTACCGAAAGGCACACCCAATACGTTTGCCAGAGTCAGCCCCGCAAACATTAAGGCAATCGCCTGCGCCCGCCGATTCGGCGCTACCAAACCGGCCGCCACGACGGAGCCGATGCCGAAAAAGGCGCCATGACAAAACGCTGTGACCACCCGCGCCACCATTAGCACCGTGTAATTAGGTGACAGTGCGCACAATATATTACCGACGATGAACAATCCCATGAGACTTAACAACGCGGTACGACGCGGCATGTTAGCGGTAACAATGGCGATAATGGGCGCGCCAATGGTAACGCCAAGCGCGTAGCCCGTGACCAGCATCCCGGCGGCCGGAATCGACACTCCCAGATCCTGCGCCACATTAGGCAACAAGCCCATGATGACGAACTCAGTGGTACCGATACCAAAAGCGGCAACGGCCAGGGCAAATAAAGGCAAGGACATCATGTGAGGATCAATCTGGAAACGGGGTCAACAATAGTGAGTAACGCAACCGGAAACAACCATCACGACCACCAGAGGCACAGTAGGAAAACAGTGCAAGACGCGATTATAACAATGCGAAATGTTTTCTGCTGAGCACAGGAAGAACCGGTCACGCGCCGACCGGATGCTATTCCGTAATCGCTAAAATCCGGCAAAAAAACAGGACCGAAAAATCGGTCCTGTTTCCTATGGTTTGCGTTATTTCAGCCTGCTGTTCTGACGGCGGTAACTTTTATAAAGTTATATGCCGCCCATGCATAGATATTTAATCACCTGATAATCTTCAATTCCATATTTGGACCCTTCGCGGCCCAGACCGGATTGCTTCACGCCGCCAAATGGCGCGACTTCAGTAGAAATCAGGCCCGTGTTAATACCGACGATCCCGCTCTCCAACGCTTCTGCCACGCGCCAGATACGCCCGATATCGCGTGAATAAAAATAGCTCGCCAGTCCGAATTCTGTATCGTTGGCCATTGCGACGACTTCGTCGTCGGTTGTAAAGCGGAACAACGGTGCCATCGGGCCAAAGGTTTCTTCACGCGCCACCACCATATCGGAAGTGACATCGGCCAAAATCGTCGGCTCAAAAAAACTATGTCCCAACGCATGACGCTTGCCGCCCGCGAGGATGCGCGCGCCTTTGCTTAATGCATCGGCGATGTGCTGCTCGACTTTTTGCACCGCTTTTTGATCAATCAGCGGTCCCTGCGTGACGCCCTCTTGCTGGCCGTCGCCGACCTTCAGTTTCGCCACGGCAGCCACCAGTTTTTGGGCAAACGCGTCGTACACGCCAGCCTGCACGTATAGACGGTTGGCACAGACGCAGGTTTGCCCGGCATTCCGATATTTGGACGCCATGGCCCCTTCGACGGCGGCGTCCAGGTCGGCGTCATCAAAGACGATGAACGGGGCATTCCCGCCCAATTCCAGCGAGAGCTTTTTGATGGTAGGTGCACATTGCTCCATCAACAGACGGCCCACGCCGGTCGATCCGGTGAACGTCAGCTTACGCACAATCGGGTTACTGGTCATTTCTGCACCGATGACACGGGCAGCGCCAGTGACAACGCTAAATATTCCTGCAGGAACACCGGCACGTTCGGCCAATACGGCCAGCGCCAGTGCCGAGAATGGGGTCGACTCTGCCGGCTTTAGCACCATCGGACAGCCTGCCGCAAGGGCCGGGCCGACTTTGCGCGTAATCATCGCCGCGGGAAAATTCCATGGCGTAATCGCGGCGCAGACGCCAATTGGCTCTTTGATCACGACGATGCGATTGTTGGGCGAGGTCGACGGGATGGTATCGCCACCGGCACGTTTGCCTTCCTCGGCAAACCATTCGATGAACGAGGCAGCGTACGTGATTTCACCCTTGGCTTCGGCCAGCGGTTTGCCTTGTTCGGTGGTCATGATTAAGGCCAGATCATCGGCGTTGGCCAGCATTAGATCGTTCCATTTACGTAGAACAACGCTGCGCTCTTTGGCCGTTTTGCTCCGCCATGCCTTCCAGGCATCGTTCGCGGCCACAATCGCACGTCTGGTTTCAGCCGCCCCCATCATCGGCACGGTGCCGATCGTCTCGCCGTTGGCGGGGTTGGTGACGGGGAATGTCTCTCCGTTATCCGCATCGGACCAGATTCCGTTGATATAACCTTGCTGGCGAAATAAAGTAGGGTCTTTCAATTGCAACATAATGAACTCCTGTCAGGAAATGCCGACGCGTTGTCGGCCGCAAAATTAACCATCACGATAGCAACAGCGCAAAAGAATAACGGTACCACGACATAAGGTAAAGAGTCTGACCAGCCCGTTTTCTTCATAGCTTGTTCATATAGCTTGTTCATATAGCTTATTTATATAGCTTATTTGATGAGGCGTGCTTTGTCGTATCGCTATACGGCGTGATGCGTGTCATGCACAAAATGTAATACTGTCAGCACGCATCGCGCTAAAATATAAACAGAAATTTGGTTGGTTTGAAGCCAGCTTTGCCTCCCGGCTTATTTCGCAACTTGTTCGGCAAATAAGCGCAAAACAAAAATTAAACACTTTGGAGATTTTGTGAAAAAAACGCTTTTTTATGCATTCGCGACCCTAACTACCGGTGCCAGCCTCGCGTTGTCCTCATTCGTATGGGCGGGACCAGAAACCGCATCATCCCGTCTCGATCAAATTTTGCAGACAGGCAAACTGCGTGTCTGCATGACTGGCGACTACAAACCATTCACGTTTTACAAAGCCGACCAAAGCTTTGAAGGCATCGATGTTGATCTGGCACAATCATTAGCCAAGACCATCGGTGTTCAGGCACAGTTCGTCAAGACCACGTGGTCAACCCTGACTAACGACTTTTTGGAAAAATGCGATATCGCGATGGGCGGCGTGTCCGTTACGTTTGACCGCCAGAAGAAAGTCTCGTTTTCTGTCTCTCACATGGTGGACGGCAAATCGGCCATCGCACGCTGCGGTGATGTCGCCAAATTTCAATCACTCGCTGCAATTGACGTTTCTGGCACCCGCGCTATCGTCAATCCCGGGGGGACCAACGAACGCTTCGCGAAGACGCACTTCAAGCAAGCCCAGTTAATTGCGTATCCCGACAACGTGACTATTTTTGACCAGATCGTCGCAGGAAAAGCCGACCTCATGGTCACCGATGCCAGCGAAACGCTATGGCAGTCAAAATTGCATCCTGAACTATGTGCAATCAATCCGGAGAAACCGCTTCAGTTCGCCGAAAAAGCCTTCATGCTACCGCGTGGGGACGTGCCCTTCAAGGAGTTCGTGGACACCTGGATGCATCAATTGAAGGCCACCGGTGAATACGATGCGATAACAAATCATTGGCTAAAATAAATTAGGATTAAACACTCTTTTTTAACTAGCGGACCGACTTACTCTGCCTGTGATGTAGCTTCGGATGACCTGCTACGATATTCCAGACGCGGAGCTACTGCGGCCGCCAACTCTCGTCCCCATGTCGCGGCGCCGATAGCCGACGGATGATATCCGTCGGCTGCCATCAACACCGGATCAGTCAAATTCTGTAACGTGGGCACGCGCGTTACGGGCATTTGCGACGATAAGTCGCTCACCACCTGCTCAGTGGCCTCATCCAGTTCCTGCGCTTTGAGGCCCAGCACAAAGCGTAACGGTTGCGGTAATGCCGGAAACAGATGCAGCGGAGGAACGCCAGCGACAACGATCAGTCGCGGCGATAAATGCAGCTGGATTTTCAGCAAAAGATGCTTCAGTTCGGCCCCGTAACGCCGACGCGATCGGAATGCCGTGCTGTCATTCACTCCAAATGCAATCAGCACAACGTCAACGTGCTGCAACGCGGACTTGTCCGTGATAAGCGGTAACACGGTTTTAATCGCGCTAGACAAAGTCGCCCCGTTCTGCCCCATCGCCTGCCATGCGACCGGACGCGCCAACCGGATTGCCAACGCGGCGGCAAACTGGCCGGTTATCGCCTCGTAGTGGGTGGCAACGCCGACGCCAGCGACCGGTGATTCACCAAGCGACAACAACTGCAAAGCGGGCGGATTCAATTCCGACTGCTGGCCTGACAATATCGGTGGCTGTGCCACTCCGCTAGCCTGGCCTAACGCCTCAGGCAAGCGCGGCGTGTTGTTTCGCGTACGCCGCCCCTGGATAATTAACCAGGGCAATAGTGGCAGCGCTATTAATTCGGGTAACCATCGTCGCATCCGGACTCTCCTCGAACCAGCTATTTACACTATTTTGATCTTAGCCAAAGCCGGATTAGCCGCCGGCGGTTTGAGCTTCAGTGTTTGTAACGTCTCGAGCACAACACTCGCTATTGCCAAATTACGGTGGGTCTTGGAATTTGCCGGTATGACGTACCACGGCGCGTGATCGGCGTCAGTTGCCTGAATCGCGCTCGAAAACAGATCCTGATAGGCATCCCAGCTTTTTCGCTCTTCTATGTCTTGCGGGTCAAATTTCCAGTTTTTTTCCGGATCATCAATCCGCTCTTGCAAACGGATGGCTTGCTCGCCCTTCGAGATATGCAGCAAAAATTTTAAAATGGTCGTGCCGGTTTCAGCCAACATCCGTTCGAAATCCCGAATCTGGGCGTAGCGCCGCTGACATTCGGCGTCATCAATCCAGTCATGAACGCGGGTCACCAGAACATCCTCATAGTGACTGCGGTTGAACACCGCCATTTCGCCCGCTTGCGGCACTTGCTGATGAATGCGCCAAAGATAATCATGGGCTTTCTCGATCGTGCTCGGTGCTTTGAAGCCAACGATATTGATTCCTTGTGGGTTCACACCGCTAAAGACACCCTTGACCGCTCCATCCTTTCCGCTGGTATCGATGCCCTGCAGCACCACTAACAATTTGTGATGCTGACCAGCATAGAGTAAATCTTGTTGCAGACCGATTTCCGTCGCCAGGCTGATTACTTTGAGTTTATCTTTTTCCTTGTCACCACTAGATAACGGTTTGTTATCGGCATCCGCGTCCTTAATCTTGATCTTTTTACTGGCGCGAAACTCACTCTGAGCGGACATGGGAGGTTCCTTTATCAGGTATCTTTTAGACTTTTTCGAATACTACAATATGCCATGCAGATTACCCAAAGCATGCTCAATCTTGATACAGCGGTCCATCACCACAGTTAAACCGGATTTGATCGCCTTGTCAGCAGCGTCCTGATTTACGATATCAAGCTGCATCCAGACCGCGCTGGCGCCGATCATGATTGCCTCGCCCACGACAGGTGGAATATCGTCAGTTTTCCGAAAACAATCTACGATGTCGATTTTTACACTCTCAGCGGCAAGCGCACGTGCAGCATCGTAAAGATCCTTGTAGCAATGCTCTCCAAGTATGTGAGTGCCTACATACATGGGGTTAACCGGAATGATACGGTAACCATGTTCCTGCATATAGCGCGCGACGCCATAACTCGGTCGGTCGGGACGGTTGGATAAACCAACGATGGCAATAACAGGTGCGGAAGATAGCGCCGGATTTGCGGATGCAGCTGTCATGAGGGTTTCCTGTTCAGGTTGAGGCGGATTTTTGATTCGTAAAAGTCACTTTTCGACTGAGTGCACACGGACCAGTCCAGCATTGCGCGTAATATCAACTGTGCCATACGAGCCAAAACACCATGCTCCTTCTCCCATAGTACTTGAGTCTGCAAAATCTTTATACGCATACAAAAGATGTATTTCCGTTGCCACGACCGAATGGCGTATCCCGAACGCCAAGATGTGAGCAAAGCGCGGACAACAAAAAAGCAGCCGAAGCTGCTTGTTTGTTGCCATTCGTGCAATTCGGACAAATTCTTGCCCGATTGCTGAATTAACGGCCTTTTGAACGCAATCTGTGGATCGCTGCCAACTGTGCAATTGCTGTCGTTAATTCTGACTGCGCTTTTGCATAATCGATCTTCGATTCCTGATTGGTCAACGCTTCTTCGGCCAGACGTTTGGCTTCGGTTGCTTTCGCTTCATCCAAATCTGCACCGCGAATCGCAGTGTCGGCCAGAATGGTGACGGTGTCCGGCTGCACTTCCAGTAAGCCACCAGCAACAAAAACGAATTCGTCTTCCGCCTGACCTGGCACCTTGATGCGTACAGCACCAGGCTTGATGCGCGTGATCAGCGGCGTGTGACGAGGATAAATCCCCAACTCGCCTGACTCACCCGGCAACGCGACGAATTCAGCCTCACCGGAAAAGATTAGCTCTTCCGCCGAAACCACGTCAACGTGAATAGTGTTTGCCATGTTAGACCCTTAATTATAGGACTTACGCAAAATCGCCCCAGCGGCGTTAAGCTTTCCCAGCCTTGCTAACGTACAGTCGTCATCGGCAAGGCTGACAAGCCGGTTGCTGAAAACACTCTACGTAAGTCCTAATTTATCCATTCAATCAAACTGCCATTACGAATGTCTTGCAGGTCACGCTACCCAGGCACTGACCTTAGAGGTCAGACCCTGGACGACTAACGCAGCCGACATTCCCAAGGATTAGTTGATTTTCTTGGCTTTCTCGATTGCTTCTTCGATTGTACCAACCATGTAGAACGCTTGTTCCGGCAGGTGATCGAGTTCGCCGCTAGCGATCATTTTGAAGCCTTTGATCGTATCTTTCAGCGAAACGTATTTACCTGGTGCACCGGTAAATACTTCAGCAACGTGGAACGGCTGGGATAGGAAACGTTGCATTTTACGTGCACGCGCTACCAACAGCTTGTCTTCCGGTGCCAACTCATCCATACCCAGAATCGCAATAATGTCGCGCAATTCCTTGTAGCGTTGCAGAATACCTTGAACAGCACGCGCTGTATCGTAGTGTTCCTGACCAACGACGAGCGGATCCAACTGGCGCGAAGTAGAATCCAACGGATCAACCGCTGGATAAATACCTAACGAAGCGATGTCACGCGACAACACGACGGTGGAATCCAAGTGAGCAAAGGTCGTAGCTGGTGATGGATCGGTCAAGTCATCGGCAGGAACATAAACCGCTTGAATTGATGTGATCGAACCAGTTTTAGTCGACGTAATACGCTCTTGCAAACGGCCCATTTCTTCAGCCAGCGTAGGTTGATAACCCACAGCAGAAGGCATACGACCCAGCAACGCAGATACTTCAGTACCGGCCAATGTGTAACGATAGATGTTATCGACGAAGAACAACACGTCTTTACCTTCGTCACGGAAGCCTTCAGCGATCGTCAGACCGGTCAACGCAACGCGCAAACGGTTACCTGGCGGCTCATTCATCTGACCGTAAACCATCGCAACTTTGGAGTTCTCCGGATTTTCCAGATCGACCACTTTAGCGTCAGCCATTTCGTGATAAAAGTCGTTACCTTCACGAGTACGCTCACCAACACCGGCGAATACGGACAAACCACTGTGCGCTTTAGCGATGTTGTTAATCAGTTCCATCATGTTGACGGTTTTACCAACACCAGCACCACCGAACAGACCAACTTTACCACCCTTGGCAAACGGGCAAACCAGGTCAATAACCTTGATACCTGTTTCCAACAGCTCTTGCGATGGCGACAAATCGTCATACGCAGGGGCTTTACGGTGAATAGAAGCAGTAGTCGCGTGGCTTACCGGACCGCATTCATCAATAGGATTACCTAGTACGTCCATGATGCGACCAAGTGTTGCTTTACCGGTAGGAACCATGATTGGCTTACCAGTATTCTTGATCATCATGCCACGGCGCAGACCGTCTGAAGTACCCAAAGCAATAGTACGAACGATACCGTCGCCTAGTTGCTGTTGTACTTCAAGCGTCAGTTCCGAGCCTTCCATCTTCAAGGCATCGTAAATCTTAGGCATCGCGTCACGTGGAAATTCAACGTCCACAACAGCGCCGATACACTGAACGATTTTGCCATCAGCCATTTTCGTTCCTTCAATATATAAAATTAAATTCAGTTGAACGCTTGCGCGTTATGGTCGTTGCGTGCGGCGACCTCGAAAAACCTGTTACACGAACCAATATAGAACCTGCGACGCTCACCGTGCCCATTGCGGCTTCCGGACTTGCAACCTCGCCTACTCGAACTTTGGCCCGTTCACTACGGCTTTTTGAGGAGCCCTTAAAATCATTAACCGTGCGACTAAACTGCCGCCGCACCGGAAACGATTTCCGACAATTCCTTAGTAATCGCAGCCTGCCGAGTCTTGTTGTAAATCAACTTCAACTCACCAATCACGTTACCGGCATTGTCGCTTGCCGACTTCATTGCGACCATCCGCGCTGATTGTTCAGATGCCATGTTTTCCGCAACCGCCTGGTAAATCAGCGTTTCAACATAGCGCAGCAGTAAATCGTCAATCACACTTTGTACGTCCGGTTCATAGATGTAATCCCACGCGTGGGCACCATCATTGTCGGCCGCGAGACGTTCGTTCGACAGGGGCAGCAATTGCTCCAGTCGCGGTTCTTGTCTCATCGTGTTAATGAATTTGGTGTACACCAGGTACACCGCGTCCAGACGACCTTCTTCGTATGCATCAAGCAATACCTTGACCGGGCCAATCAACTTGTCCAGATGTGGGGTATCACCCAGTTGCACAACATGCGATACGACTTTTGCGCCAACCCGGTTCAGGAAACCCAGGCCTTTATTACCGATTGCGACTGCTTGAATCTTATTACCCGCTGATTCCAGTTCACGCATTTTGGCAGTGACCAGACGCAACGAGTTGGTATTCATCCCGCCGCACAAACCTTTATCGGTTGTGACAACGATAAAACCAACCGTCTTGGCATTGTCCTGCCTGGTCATGAACGGATGCGTGTATTCCGGATTCGCTTGCGACAAGTTAGAAGCAATATGACGAATCTTTTCACTATAGGGACGCGCCGCGAGCATCCGTTCCTGCGCTTTACGCATTTTGGACGCCGCGACCATTTCCATCGCCTTGGTGATCTTCTTCGTATTTTCTACGCTCTTGATCTTGCCGCGTATCTCTTTGCCTGTAGCCATGAGTTATTACTCCTTATAGCCCCAGAGAATTAATACGCGTCGGATTTTTTGAAATCAGCAACTGCAGCAGACAACGCAGCTTCAGCATCTTTGTCGAGTTGCTTGGTTTCTTCGATCTTTTGCAATAATGGCGCGTGGCTGGTTTTCATGAAGTCATGCAGAGCTGCTTCGAATGCCAGCAATTTCTTCACTTCAACATCATCCAGGAAACCTTTGTTGACCGCGAACAACGTCACTGCCATCAGCGAAATCGGCAATGGTGAGTATTGTGCTTGCTTCAACAGTTCAGTCACACGTGCGCCGCGATCAAGTTGCTTGCGGGTTGCCGCATCAAGATCAGAAGCAAACTGCGCAAACGCAGCCAACTCACGATACTGCGCCAGATCGGTACGAATACCACCGGACAGGTTCTTGATAACTTTAGTCTGAGCAGCACCACCAACGCGCGATACCGAAATACCAGCGTTAATCGCAGGACGGATACCGGCGTTGAACAGTGACGTTTCCAGGAAAATCTGGCCGTCAGTGATCGAAATAACGTTGGTTGGCACGAAAGCAGAAACGTCACCAGCTTGTGTTTCAATGATCGGCAACGCCGTCAATGAACCGGTCTTACCCTTGACTTCACCTTTGGTGAAAGCCTCGACGTAGGCTGGGTTCACGCGTGCTGCGCGCTCTAGCAAACGGCTGTGGAGGTAGAACACATCGCCAGGATACGCTTCACGACCTGGTGGACGACGCAGCAGCAACGATACCTGACGGTACGCAACAGCCTGTTTGGACAAATCGTCATAAACGATCAATGCATCTTCACCGCGGTCACGGAAGTATTCACCCATGGCGCAGCCAGAGTAAGGCGATACGAATTGCATCGCCGCTGACTCAGAAGCTGAGGCTGCGACAACAATCGTGTATTCCATCGCGCCGTGCGCTTCCAGCGAACGTACGATGTTTTTGATCGAAGATGCTTTTTGACCAATCGCAACATAGATACATGTAACGTTTTGACCCTTTTGATTGATGATGGCATCAATCGCGACGGCTGTCTTACCAGTTTGACGATCACCAATGATCAGTTCGCGTTGACCGCGACCAATCGGGACCATCGAATCAATTGACTTGATACCGGTTTGCATCGGCTCGGAAACAGATTGACGGGCAATAACGCCTGGCGCAATTTTTTCGATTGGCGCTGTCAATTTTGCATTGACAGGACCTTTGCCGTCAATTGGCTGACCCAGCGCATTGACAACACGACCACGCAGTTCAGGACCGATCGGGACTTCCAGAATACGACCAGTACATTTAACGATGTCGCCTTCCGAAATGTGCTCGAAGTCGCCCAGAATAACGGCGCCGACAGAGTCGCGTTCCAGATTCAATGCCAGACCAAATGTATTGCCTGGGAATTCCAGCATCTCACCTTGCATCACGTCAGACAGACCATGGATACGGCAGATACCGTCGGACACGGAAATAACCGTGCCTTGATTTCGAATCTCAGCGGTATCGCCAAGGCCTTGAATCCGGCTCTTGATCAGTTCGCTGATTTCAGACGCGTTGAGTTGCATACTAACTCCTAAAATTTTTCTCTTTGGCTTACGCTAAGGACTCGGGCCACTCAGTTCGACGCAATGGATGCACGCGCTAATGTTTAGCTGTGCAGTTGCTGTAGTTTAGCTGTCGCGGTTGTTACCGCAATGTCTTATGCCGCTATCGCGACATGTAACTGTTGCAGCCTCGCGCGTACCGATGTGTCCAGCACTTCATCGCCAACCACCACGCGCACTCCACCAATTAGCGTACTGTCGACTGTGACAGCAGGGTTGAGTTTGCGACCGAATTTCTTTTCCAACGTGACCAGCAGTTCTTGCACTTGTGCTGCAGACAGTTCAAAAGCACTGGTGATTTCAACATCGGCGGCACCTTCCTCGGCATTCTTCAGCACGTGGAATTGCTCAGCGATTTCTGGCAATGCTATCAAACGACCGTTGGCAACCAATGTGGTGACGAAGTTTTTGGCTTCGGCAGTCAGTGGTGACTTCAACAACGCTAGAAAGATGTCAGTAACTTGCTGATGTGTCACCGCAGGATTACGCGCCAGGGCCTGAACATCCGGATGCGCGGCAACTTGCGCCATCTCAATGATCAAGCCAGACCACGCAACCAAATCTTGCGATTTGGCTACACGGAACAGCGCATCTGCGTAAGGGCGGGCAATCGTTGCGATTTCAGCCATGATTACAGCTCTGTTTTCAGTTGATTCAACAAGTCGGCATGTGCCGCTGCATTGACTTCGCGTTTCAGGATCTGTTCTGCGCCTTTAACAGCCAGAGTAGCAACTTCATTGCGCAAACCTTCGCGCGCTTTGGTTACTTGCTGATCTGCATCTGCTTTAGCATTGATAACAATGCGAGCCGCTTCTTCTGAAGCCGTTTTTTTGGCGTCATCGATGATCATCTGAGCACGTTTTTCGGCTTCGCCAATACGCTTCTGACCTTCGTCACGCGCAGTGGCCAGTTCTGCTTGTACCCGCTTTTCAGCGGCTGCCAGATCTGCCTTGCCGCGATCGGCGGCTGCGAGGCCGTCCGCAATCTTCTTGGTGCGCTCATCAAGCGCTTTCATCAACGGCGGCCACACGAATTTCATCGTGAAGCCGGCGAGGATAAAGAAGACCACGAACTGCGCAAACAATGTTGCATTTAAGTTCACGGTAATTTCCTTCTCAGAATAACGTGTGCTGAAATAATTTCAGCAAAATGAGAATCGGCTATGGTGGCCGAATTACTTAGGTACGAATGGATTTGCGAAAGCGAACAACATAGCGATACCAACACCGATCAGGAACGCAGCGTCGATCAAACCAGCCAGCAAGAACATTTTAGTTTGCAAAGTGTTCATCAGTTCTGGTTGGCGTGCGGATGCCTCAAGGTATTTACCGCCCATGATAGCGATACCGATACAAGCACCGATTGCGCCCAAACCAATAATCAAACCACAAGCCAAAGCAACAAAAGAGAGATCCGTCATGACAATTCCTTCAAAGTTAAAGTTAATACAAAAGGCAAATCAAAAAAATAAAAACTAAAAAAACCTACCAGCCGATATGAGCCCGCTCTGGGCGCTCAGCAATGTGCCGAAGCGCTCATGGCGGCTTTACAACCTCAAATCTTAATGTTTTTCGTGCGCCTGGCCGATGTAGACCAGCGTGAGCATCATAAAAATGAATGCTTGCAACAGCACGATCAAGATATGGAAGATCGCCCAGATCGAACCGGCAATCACGTGTCCGACGAAACCAAAAGTGGTCGCCGCAGAACCCAGCAATGCAATCAACAGGAACAACAATTCGCCAGCATACATATTGCCGAACAGTCGCATCCCCAGAGATACGGTTTTTGCAGCGAATTCAATCAGGTTCAACAACAGGTTAAATGGGGCAAGCCAGATACCGAACGGTGCAGCCAGCAACTCATGAATAAAGCCGCCAACGCCCTTGATTTTGACACTGTAATACAGCATCAGAACCAAAACGCCCAAGGCGATACCCATGGTGCCGTTCAAATCGGCGGTAGGTACAGCGCGATGATGGGAAATGATGCCGTCCAGGCCAACCAGCTTAAAGAAGCTGGAGAACATATCAACCGGCAAGAAATCCAGCGAGTTCATCAAGGCAACCCAGACGAATACGGTCAATGCGAGTGGCGCGATAAAACTGCGGTCGCCATGCACGATTTCTTTTGACTGGTTCTCAACCATCTCAACCATCATCTCGACAAAAGCCTGAAAACGTCCAGGAATACCGGCGGTCGCGTTACGTGCTGCCAGAAACATCAGCAGGCAGCCCACCACGCCGGCAAAAACGGACCAAAAAACGGTATCGATATTGATAATCGAAAAGTCCACAATCTTCGATTGGTGACCGGTTGCAAGATGCCCAAGGTGATGGACAATATATTCGGAGGGGGTAAGAGGTGCGTCGAGTACAGCTGCAGTCATGATTGGCGTCTAAATAGTAAGATAAAGTAACTTTTCAGCACCACGATAAAGCTGACGACAAAGGCCAGCCAATTCACACCGTGGTACAACCATACAACTGCGCCCAAGAGCGCAACCGTCGTAGCAATTTTGATAAATTCACCGATAAAAAAAGATATCGGATCAGCGCCGCCAGGTTTCCTCGCGCTGAAAAAAAGGCGTAATGCAAACAAGCCATTTGGTATTGCACAACATAATCCGCCGAGCAGCGCAGAAATAAATCCCGCCATACCGCCCAATAACCCTGCCACACCGGCCACAAACACGGTGACAATAAATTGCAGGAGCACAATACGCAGCATACCGATCCTAACTTGTGCGATACCGTGCGTCAGAAAGGTGCGCTTACGGCAATTTTAGAAACCCGCGGATTATACGATCAGCGTGTTGTTTTCGTCAAACTTTTGCAAAAGAATCATGAGCTTATATGATTCTATACAACAGTTTTTATTTCACTCAACTGTGCCAGCCACTGTCGTCCTTGTTGCCAATCACCTAAGCCGCTGGCCGCATTCAGGTGACCCAACGCACCAATATTGTGAAACTCGGATTGCCAATCTGCCGCAAAACTTTGTGATGTGGATAATGCATTCCACGGATCATTCTCTGAGGCCACCACGATACTGGCGAATGGCAACGCAATCCGGGGCATCGGCCCAAAACCGCGCACAGCCGCAGGGAAATCGACGCGCTCGACGTCCGGCGGCGCGACCAGCAGCGCGCCAACGACATTACCCGTCAGTGCAGAGTCTTGGTCTTGACCTTGACGGTGACCATGCTCTTGCGCCCACCACGCGACTAACGCGCATCCCAAGCTATGTGCGGCAAAAACAATCGGACCCGTGGTCCTCAGGATTGCAGCTTCCAGCGCCTCAACCCAATCCTGGCGCGATGGCGCATCCCAATCTTCCTGCTGCACCCGGCGCGCCGTTGGCAGCGTCTGCTCCCAGTAAGTTTGCCAATGACCTTCTCCCGAATTTCCCAAACCGGGCAAAATAAGTATCGTCGATGCAACAACTGTGTTGGTTGCGACGGCTGCAGACGGTATTGGCATCATCGGAAACGCTTCACATCAAGACTTGAATTCGCAATAATAAGGGGAAAATGACCACAAACACAAAAATGACCAAAACAAACCGCGTTTTATTCCGGACCTCGTAAGCGGGCAATCAATCCATCCAGCGTATCAAGATCAGAAAAGTCGATAATCAACTGGCCGCGATTTTTGGCTCCGGTCTTGATAGTGACCAGCGTTGCCAGCAGATCCGACAGCTCTTCTTCGAGTCGCGCAATATCGCGCGATTTTTCCTTGCCTTTGCCGAGGGGCCGTGCGATCGCGTTTTGCTCAGCAGTCGTGCGCGTAACCAGTTTCTCGGCATCTCGTACCGACATCCGCTTCGCAACCACCTGATTGGCCAGTGTTATCTGCGTAGCGGCATCCACGGCTAGCAGTGCGCGGGCATGGCCCATGTCAATGTCTCCCGCCATGAGCATGGTTTGTACTGGCTTGGCGAGATTAAGCAAACGCAACAGATTGGACACCGCGCTGCGTGATCGACCAACCGATAGCGCCGCTTTTTCGTGAGTGAAGTCGAAGTCCGTAATCAGCCGGTGTATCCCCTGCGCTTCTTCCAGCGGATTTAAATCTTCCCTTTGAATGTTTTCAATCAGTGCCATGGCCGCAGTGGTCTGATCATCTACATCCTTGACCAATACCGGTACCTCGGTCAAACCGGCGATTTGCGCTGCCCGAAAACGCCGCTCGCCCGCGATAATTTCATAGTGCTGGGCACCATTGCGTAAAGCAATCGGCCGCACCAGAATCGGCTGAAGCAGTCCTTGTTCTCTGATCGACGCTGCCAACTCAGTCAGCGCGCCCTCATCCATGCGTGTCCGCGGCTGATATTTACCGGCCTGCATCACCAGAACCGGCAGCACCGATGGTGCTCCCGCAATGGTCGGCACCGCTTCCGTGATATCAGTGGAGCCGCCTAACAACGCATCCAGACCGCGACCTAAACCTTTTGACTTTTTCGTAACCATTTTTTCACCTTGCCAATCACATTGTTTTGATGCGCTCAACCATCTCGGCACCAAACGCAATATAGGCCTGCGCACCTTTGGAGGCGGGATCAAAGCAAACACCGGGCATGCCGTACGATGGCGCTTCAGCCAAACGCACGTTACGCGGAATCACCGTTTTAAATACTTTATCGCCGAAGTGTTGCTCAAGCTCCGCCGAGACCTGCTGCGACAACGTCATACGCGGATCAAACATCACCCGCAACAATCCGATTATTTTCAAATCGGTATTCAAATTGGCATGCACTTTCTTGATCGTGTTCACCAGATCCGACAAACCTTCAAGCGCATAGTATTCGCACTGCATCGGAATGATGACACCGTTCGCTGCACACAGACCGTTCAGCGTCAGCAACGATAACGCCGGCGGACAGTCGATTAAAATGAAATCATACTCATCAGCGATACCGGCGATCGCATCCTTAAGACGTTTTTCACGGTTCTCGAGGTCGACCATTTCAACTTCCGCGCCAGCCAGTTCACGATTCGCCGGCAGCACATCAAAATTGCCCGTTTCTGAAACAACCCGGACGCTTTTGATATCGGCCATTCCGAGCAATACCTCGTAAATCGATCCCTTGAGTGTACCTTTGTTGATACCGGCTCCCATCGTCGCGTTACCTTGCGGATCGAGATCAGCCAACAAAACACGCTGATTCAGTTGTGCCAGACCAGCGGCGAGATTCACAGCTGTGGTGGTCTTGCCGACTCCGCCTTTTTGATTCGCGACGCAGAAAATTTTTGCCATAGGGTGATTTTTTATAATGTATTAGTGTATTCGGGCGTACGCAAAATTGTTTCGGGAAACAGCCCTCTGAATTTGACTGAACGCAGTTTATATCAGAGAAGCACTACGGCTCTGGTTACGGCGGTCCTGAAGCAATTTGGCGTCTGTCCAACCTGTTTCTTTAATTTGTCGTCAGCTTGATCCCAAAGCCGATCAAAAATATTCCTGCTGCTTTAGAGGCGAGCGTCGTCACCAGGCGGTTACGCGTCAAACGTTTAGCCACCGCATTTCCGACCAGCACAAGTAGACTACCGTAAATCAAGGTGCAACTGGAGATGATTGCGGCCATCGTCAAAAAATTGATACTACCGCGCTGCATGACCGGGTCAATAAACAACGGAAAAAAAGCCATATAGAAAATAATCGCTTTTGGATTGATCAGGGTCACGAAAAATCCGCGACGCCAGTTTACTATTTTTGACGGCGACACTGCGTTATTCGAAATCTTGCTTTCCGGGGCGTTGTCGCTCTTTGCTTTTGCCTTTAATAATGTGAAACCGAGATAAGCCAGATACAGCGCTCCAAGGTATTGCACACCTTTGAATAAAATCAGGTTCGCATGCAACAATGCCGCCACGCCAGCCGCGGCCATGAACATCAATACCGCGTCGCCCATCATCACCCCTGCTACGGCAGCAAATCCACCTCGCAGGCCGTGCTTGCTTGCGCTCGTCAAAATGCAAAACGTACCTGGTCCGGGCAACATCAAAAATACCGTCATCGCAGCGATCAAATGCCACGCGTCAGAAATACCAAGCGCAAAAAAATAAGCGTTCATAGCAGGCTCAATCTTGTCTGGTTTTGACCAGTTTGTTCACATCGAATCCTTGTGCTGCAATCCTTGCCAGCGCAGATTGATAGCTTGGTTCGGGCAAGACCGGTGACCGTGAGAGGACCCATAAATAATCGCGCGCCGGCGTACCCACCACAGCATAAGAATAGTCAGGCGCCAGATCAATCACCCAATAATCGCCCCATACAAACGGCAGCCAGGACAGCCAGGCCGGTGCGAAGCGCACTTTTAACCTCGAATTGGTAGCGCTACCTAATTCGCCTGTTGGTCCGCTGCCAGCAGCCACGCGCGCGATGCCGACTACCTCATCCATCGAGCCGTCGTTTTTTTTACAGCGATTGGTCACGTCGATTTTGCCATCCGGCCGCGCACGATATTCAGCAGTCACATTACCCGCACAGGATTTTTGAAAGCGATTCGGAAAGCGGGCGATCTCATACCATTTTCCCGCATAACGATTGACGTCAATTGAGGGCACCGCAATTACGTCCTGCGCTAGCGTTATCGAAGGGGATAGCATTGCCAACAACACAAGAGATGTTAAAAAAATAACAATCCTTCTCATTGCCCGGCTCTTTTTATAAAAATCAGATGGCGTTCAGCATCAAGTCCGGGAACGGCGATCGGACGTATCTCAGAGACTTCCCAACCGGCTGGTAGCCGTTCCAGTTCAGCGTCAGGTTGTAGACCTTTCAAGGCAATAAACTGGCCATCATCCGCTAATAAATGGGCCGACCAGTTAATGAAATCCGCTAGGTCGGCAAAAGCACGCGATGTGATGACGTCGAATTTATGCGGTACTTCAAGCTCCTCTACCCTGGCCGTGTACACACGAACATTTTTCAGCCCCATTTCGGCTTTCACCTGGGTCAAAAAGGCGGTTTTTTTGTGTACGGTATCGATCATCGACACGCGCATAGTCGGCTGGGATGTTAAAGCCCAAATAGCTAATATCATTCCCGGAAGTCCGCCACCTGCGCCGACGTCCAGCACGTTTTCGGCACCAGAAAATGCGGGGACCACTGCCAATGAATCTAGCAAATGATGCGTCATCATTTGCTCGGGGTCTCTTATCGACGTCAGGTTATAGGTTTTATTCCACTTTGAAAGCATCGTCAGGTAGGTCAACAATTGCGCTTGCTGGAGGTCATTGAGCACGATACCCAAGGTGCCCGCTCCCTCTCGTAAAGTGGTGGCAAGCAAGCCGTCGGGGTTGGTGTCTACTTGACTCATCGTGGCATTCTTTCAGTATCTCGGCAAAGGTGTGACGGTGGTGGCATGGTGCAGCAAGGACGCGTCTGAATTAGCAGACGCATCGCAAGTTAAGCCGCCTGATCGCTGCTATCAATAAGTTTGTCGACTTTTTTCATGCTGCCCTTTTTTACGTGGACCAGTAATAAGGACAGCGCGGCAGGAGTGACACCGGCAATTCGCGACGCCTGACCAAACGTTTCCGGACGATGCTGATGCAGCTTTTGCCGCACTTCCATCGACAACGACTGCACTTGCATGTAGTCGAAATCGGCGGGAAACTTCAAGTTCTCGCTATGTTCGTGCCGCTCGACTTCACGCGCCTGGCGATCGATGTATCCTGCATATTTGAGCTGAATTTCTAGCTGTTCTTTGACCGTACCATCGACAACCCCCGGGCCGCTAAGATCCTGCCCATCAATGCCCTTTAATGTCATCAGAGCATCATAAGTGACATTTGGACGTCGTAGCAAATCGGACAACGCGTACTCACGTTGAATTGCTACGCCGATAACTCGCTCAGCCTCCGCATCGGATAAGATCCTCGGATTCACCCACGTGGAACGCAGGCGCTCCATTTCGAGGGCGACCGCCTCACGTTTTTTCTCGAACTGTTCCCACTGCGCATCGCCAACGCAGCCAAGCAGACGGCCGATTTCGGTCAAGCGTAAATCGGCGTTATCTTCGCGCAGACTCAGGCGATACTCGGCACGACTGGTGAACATGCGATACGGTTCCAGAACGCCCTGCGTAATCAGATCATCGACGAGCACGCCCAGATACGCCTCATCCCGGCGTGGAGTCCATGCATCGCGTTCTTGTGTCTGCAAGGCCGCATTCAGGCCCGCCAGCATGCCTTGTGCTGCGGCTTCTTCGTAACCGGTAGTGCCGTTGATTTGACCGGCGAAGTACAGGCCGTTGATCAGTTTTGTCTCCAACGAAGCCTTCAGGCCCCGTGGGTCAAAATAGTCATACTCGATGGCATAACCTGGGCGCAAAATGTGGGCGTTTTCCAACCCCTTCATTGATTGCACCAGAGCTAGCTGTACATCAAACGGCAAACTTGTAGAAATTCCGTTTGGATAATACTCGTTAGTCGTCAAGCCTTCGGGTTCAAGAAATATCTGATGCGAGTCTTTGCCAGCGAACCGGTGAATTTTATCTTCAATCGATGGGCAATAACGCGGACCGACACCTTCAATCACGCCGGTATACATCGGGCTGCGATCAAGCCCCGCACGGATAATGTCGTGGGTCTGCAAGTTCGTATGGGTAATCCAGCAAGGCATCTGCGCCGGGTGCATTGCTGCGTTCCCCATCACCGAAAATACCGGAACCGGGTCCAGATCACCGGGCTGCGGTTGCATCACCGAAAAATCAATGGTGCGGCCGTCAATCCTTGGCGGCGTACCGGTTTTCAGTCGACCTTGCGGGAGCTTTAACTCTTTCAAGCGTGCGGATAGGGAAATAGCAGGAGGATCCCCCGCCCTCCCCGCCGCATAGTTATTTAAACCGACGTGAATTTTTCCATCAAGAAATGTTCCTGTTGTGAGGACCACAGCCCGGCTCAGAAAGCGTATGCCGACTTGGGTCACCGCACCAATGACGCGATCGCCCTCCACGATAAGATCATCGACAGCCTGCTGAAACAACCAAAGATTCGGCTGATTTTCGAGCCGTGAGCGGATCGCCTGCTTGTATAAGATTCGGTCTGCTTGCGCCCGAGTAGCGCGTACCGCCGGACCTTTAGAGGAATTTAAAATCCTAAACTGAATCCCTGCTTCATCGGTAGCGATCGCCATCGCGCCACCCATTGCATCCACCTCTTTTACCAGATGCCCTTTCCCAATTCCTCCAATGGAAGGATTACATGACATCTGACCTAAAGTCTCGATGTTATGCGTTAGCAGTAGAGTTTTTTGGCCCATGCGTGCAGAGGCCAAGGCGGCTTCGGTACCGGCATGGCCGCCACCGACAACGATTACATCAAAATTTGTAGGAAAGAGCATGGAGCGCCTCGATGAGAGGGTGAACAGAGGCGTGATTATAAATCCATTTCGTGCCGAATGCCGACTTGTTGCGCTGGCTGTGGTAAAGGTGAAGTAATGGCCTGGCGTTCACATGGCACTAGAGCTTATTCCACACTTCGGTTTAAAAGAAGTAACAAACTTAATTCCAAGCCATTTTTTGCCGACGGTTCCACGTGAAACAATTGAAAGAACAAACTTAGTTACAAGAGAAAGTCCCGTTGTTCCACGTGAAACAATGCCGTACTTTAAAACCGCTTCGTAATCGCTGCCTTAAATAACCTCGACGCCATGAATAATGCGGAGACAGAAAAACGGAAAAATAGAAAAATCGGGGGCTACCTACACCAGGGCCTAAAACCCGTCATAAATCGCACTCGATGCCCAACCGATGCAGAAGGATGAACTTTCGATCCTTCTAATGTTTTGCCAAATGTTTGTATCGCCGAATGTTAGAGAAATCGTCCTTTGTCATTACCCGACTAGCGACGGCCCAATTTGCAAGGATTCGTCATTCAATCCTTGCCAATAAGAATGATTCTCATCTATAATACTTTTTCGATGTTCTTGCTGCTACGCGTGCGGCAAGTTTCAATCTCCCACCTTGTTTAAGCCAGCCGCAACATACCGTCGCCAGCCAATAATTTTTTATTGACCTTGGAGTACGTATGTTTTCCTCCGCATCCCAGCTTCCGTTATCGGAGCTTGCTGCCGCTACACGTTTTCTCGCCTTCATCGTAGCCATCTCTTCATTGCCAGCTTCAGCGCAGTCATTACAAACCAGCCCTATCATTGCCTCCACTCTAACGGCCTCAAACTCCGCCTCTGATCGTGCCTTAGAAGAAATATCGGTTACAGCCACGCGCTCTGAAACGCCGGTCTCCCGTACGCCAAGTAGTATCTCCGTGATTAAAGCCGCTACGATTGAGGAGCAACAGGTCAAAGACATCAAGGATTTGCTGCGCTACGAACCCGGCGTCACCGTCAGACGCGGGCCCTATCGCCCCGCCACCGCTGCGGCAGCGGGCGGACGCGGCGGTAACGAGGGCGTCAACATTCGCGGGCTGGAAGGCAACCGCATCTTACTGATGGAAGATGGTATTCGACTCCCCAGCGCATTTTCGTTTGGGCCACTGGAAGCGGGACGTGGTGATTATGGCGATATGGATCTATATAAACGGGTGGAAATATTGCGCGGTCCAGCCTCATCCATGTATGGCAGTGACGGCCTGACCGGTGCCGTGAATTTCATCACCAAGGATCCCGGCGATTTTCTCGATATCTTCCGCAAACCGACCTATTTTTCGATCAAGCCTTCGTACGATTCGATGGATGGCAGTATTTCCACCACCGCAGTCGCAGCCTTAGGCGATGAGCGCTTTCAGGCCATGCTGATAGCTAACACGCGTCAAGGCCATGAAGTAAAAAATCAGGGCCAACGCAATATCGTCGGCCCAAATCGGGATGCCGCCAATCCGCAGAACAGCGACAGCAATTCGTTACTTGGTAAGGTGGTTTTCGCTGCAACCCCGCGCGACAAATTGACACTCACTCTCCTCCATCACGAAGGCAAAACCACGTCGGATGTCTTGTCAGCCATCACGCCCTCGACGCTGGCGCTGAGGGCTAACGACAGTGTGGAGCGCAATCGGTACAGCCTTGATTACGATTTCAGCGACACCAAAGCGAATGGCAGCTGGTTATTTCAAAACGCCCACGTGAAACTTTATTATCAGGACGCTAATAACCATCAAAACTCGTATGAACAACGACGACCTGCTGCAGACCGAACGCGAGACAACATTTACGAAGAGAACACGCTCGGCGGCTCTGCGCAAGCGGAAAGCACTTTCGGCACGGGTTCGTTGCAGCACAAACTCATATACGGTTTCGACACCAGCACAGCGCGTATCAGCGGTGTGCGTAACGGCACCGTTCCGGGCGTTGGTGAGTCTCCTTTCCCCAATAAAGCTTTCCCGGATACGGACTACACATTGTTCGGCGCTTTCCTGCAAGATGAAATCGCGCTGACACCTCAAGGTAAATTGACGTTGGTGCCTGGAGTACGCTTCGATTCGTACCGGCTATCGCCACAAAAGAATAATCCCGCATACACCGGACAGGCTACTTCCTCCAGCGGCCAGGCGGTCTCACCAAGGTTGGCTCTAATGCTCGCGATCAACCCCGCGCTTGTTCCCTATATTCAATATGCGCGCGGCTTCCGCACTCCAACCCCGGATCAGGTCAATAACAGTTTCGGCAATCCGATGTTCGGGTACGCCACAATTGGCAATCCAGATTTAAAACCTGAGACCAGCAACACCATCGAGGTGGGTCTACGCGGCAAAATAAATACCGATGGAAACAGCGTGCTGCGCTACAGCACCGCGGCATTTACCGGTCGCTACAAGAACTTTATCTCTCAGGAAATCATTAGTGGGAGCGGCCGTCCTTATGTAAATCCTTATATTTACCAATATATTAATTACGGCCAAGCCCGGATCAGCGGTTTGGAAGCGCGCCTCGACTGGCAATTTTCCAACGGCATCGGGATAAAAACCGGGATGGCCTACACCAAAGGTTCAACCGAGTCCGATGGTCAAAGCAAGCCGCTCGACACGGTCAACCCCTTCATGGCGGTACTTGGGTTACGTTACGAACCGAGCGAACGTTGGTTTGCTCAGGCTGACATTAGTTATCAGGCAGGCAAGCGTCGTAGTGATATTTCTACAGCAACTTATTTCGCGCCGCCTTCGGCCACCATCGCGGATTTGCGGGCGGGGTTCAACTTCACGAAATTCGCCACGCTATATGCCGGAGTGAGCAATTTATTCGACAACAAATATTGGAACTGGTCGGACGTGCGTGGATTAGCTCAGAACTCCACTGTGAAAGACGCCTATACCGCGCCCGGACGCACCTTCAATATCGGTCTTAAATTGCAATACTAAACTGGAGAATCACTATGCCCGCATCGATCAGATCAAGCGCATTAATCCCATCACAGCAAACGCAACAACTGCTCTTACGGACGCGTTTTCTAAAGGCCAAAGCACAACAAAAATTACGTAATCGGGATGCCGCAACAGCGGTCGGCGTATCCGAAGGAGAAGCACTGGCAGCGTGTGTCGGATTCGAAGCGATTCGCCTCATCCCAGATTTCGTAAAGCTGTTTGAAGAAATTCCGCAACTAGGCTCCGTCATGGCACTCACCAGAAATGACAGCGCGGTGCATGAAAAAGAAGGCGTCTATAAAAACATGTCGCACAACGGACATGTCGGCCTTGCGTTGGGCGACGAAATCGATTTGCGCATTTTTTATAGGCAATGGTTTTTCGGGTGTGCAGTGAGCGAAGAAACGCCGCGTGGCACGCAAAAAAGCTTACAGTTTTTTGATCAGCACGGAAGCGCGGTCCATAAAATATTTATGCGCGAGCACAGTGACCATGAAGCCTTCGATCAACTTATTACCCGCTGGCGCGATCCTGACCAGCAACCGGGTATCATTGTTACGCCAGCGCTCCCGCCGGTCGCAGAAACAAGCGACGCTGCCATTGATGTAGACGGATTTCAGCAAGCATGGAGCGGCCTCACGGACACGCACCAATTTTTTGGACTTCTGCATAATTTCGGCGTTAGCCGCACACAAGCGTTACGTTTGGCCGCGCCGCAATATGTGCGGCAGGTCAACAATGACGCATTGAAAAACCTATTGAACATCGCCGCAGCAAGCACGTTGCCTATCATGATTTTCGTCGGCAATAACGGCATGATTCAAATCCATTCCGGCCCAATTGCAAACGTTAAAGTAATGGGCGCATGGATCAATGTTCTCGATCCAGCCTTTAATCTGCATCTGCTTGAGGAGCGCATCGCTAGTAGCTGGGTTGTTACCAAACCAACCAGCGACGGTGCGGTCACTTCGCTGGAATTATTTGATGGCAACGGCCAGACTATCGCTATGCTGTTCGGTGTCCGTAAGCCAGGACAAGCTGAATTACCGGCGTGGCGTGAAGCGGCAATGCAACTGCCTGCAATGTCGGGTGCGGTATGAATAGTGCTTGCAGCATAGGCCGCCGCCGCGTCATCCTGGGCGGCATCAGCGGCATCAGCGGCATCAACGGCATCAACGGCTTGGTCGGCCTGGGCGGATTAATGCGTGCCAGTGCCGCGCTGATTCCCCTTCTTGCCGTTCCTTCGCACAACGCCGATGCACAGAAAAGCCGCCCAGCCGCAGCCGCCAGTCCCCTCCGCGTTGCTGTCGCCGGCGGAGCAATTACGGAGATCGTTTATGCACTGAATGCGCAAGCTATGCTAGTTGGTGCCGATACTACCAGTACCTATCCACCTGCCGCGCAATTACTGGCAAAGATTGGCTATCAAAGAGCACTCTCTGCCGAAGGCGTCCTGTCGCTGCATCCGGATCTGCTGTTAACCTCAGCCGAGGCCGGACCGCCCGTGGCCCTGGCGCAAATTGCTGCCGCTGGCGTAAAAGTCATCAAACTGGGGGATCATCACGATATTCAGGTCGTCCGCGATCGCATTCGGGGAACCGCTCTTGCGCTCAATTTATCAGCTCGGGGCGTTAGCTTATTGCAGCGCTTTAACAGCGAATGGCAGGTGGCCCTGGAAACGGTCAAACGGCATCGGCAAGCCGGCAAGACACCGCCGCGCGTGATGTTCGTCCTTAGTCATAGCGGCACCCAGGCGATGGTAGCCGGACGCGATACGGCCGCCGACGCCATGATTCGCTACGCGGGTGCGACCAATGCACTCGGGGGCGAAGACAGCGCTGGCGGATACAGAGGCTACAAGCCGCTTACGGCCGAAAGTGCTGCCATGGCCTCACCCGATATATTAATCATCACCAGCGAGGGTTTAGAGGCTATTGGCGGCACTTCCAGGCTGATCGAGACACCAGGTCTGGCGCTGACCCCGGCAGCCAGGAACCGGCGTGTGGTCGGGAACATGGATTCGTTGTTTTTGCTTGGGTTCGGACCGCGCATGCCGGAAGCGTTAATCAAGCTCTCGGCACAGCTGGTCTGATGCGCGCTAATTAAACGCCCACCAAATTCAACAAGCACGCGTGTGGTTCGACCCTGGCTTAATCAAGCAAACATTCGCATGCAGACATTCACAAGGACGAAGAAATCTGTTTTATCGCATCAACCTTTACTTTCTCAAAGTCCTATGTCCTCATCCCTTTCTTATGTCGATAGCGGCGCTATACAACCGCTTGTATCGTCTCAATCGCGGCACCGACTGGTCCTGATCGGCTTGGTGCTGCTGCTATGTGTTACCACCCTTCTGTGCGCAGCGTTGGGTGCTTATCGCATCGATCTTTTACAGATTCCAAGGTTGCTCTGGTCTGAAGCTGATCTGAATCTCAATGAAATGCAAGCACGCGCAGTGCTTGTGAATATTCGCCTGCCGCGTGTCTTCCTTGCGATTTTAGTTGGTTGTGGCTTCGGTGCGGCGGGCAGTTCAATGCAGGCGTTATTTCGTAATCCGCTTGCCGACCCTGGCTTGATCGGCGTATCAAGCGGTGCGGCACTTGGTGCAGCGCTGGTCATCGTATTAGGCTCCGCATTCTGGCCGGCAGCGTTGCAATTTAGCGGTATGTACGCACCCATGCTGGCCGCTTTTGCGGGCGCATTACTGGTGGCCACGATGGTCTACAAAATTGCCGCCAGTCGCGGCCGCCTGGCCCTGCCGTTGCTGCTGTTGGCTGGCATCGCAATCAATGCGGTGACCGGGGCCGGAATCGGTCTGCTTACTTATATCGCCAGTGATAACCAACTGCGTACGCTCACCTTCTGGAATCTGGGGAGTCTGGCAGGAGCGCAATGGTCTCTCTTAACCATCGCCGCGCCGGTTGTTTTCCTGTGTATGGCTGTCTTAGGACGTCACGCCGCAGCACTTAACGTCATGCTGTTAGGCGAAGCAGAAGCCCAACATTTAGGCGTATCGGTTCTCGTCATAAAACGCACGGTATTAGTCGCCAGTGCGCTCTGCGTCGGTGCGCTGGTGGCCTGCACTGGCACCATCGGGTTCATTGGACTCGTCGCGCCGCACTGCATACGCCTTGCCTGCGGGCCGGATCAACGGATCGTTCTCCCCGGTGCCATTCTGTTCGGTGCCATCCTCACGCTAGTGGCCGATTGCGTAGCGCGCACTATCGTCGCTCCTGCAGAAATGCCGCTGGGAATTTTGACCGCACTATTGGGCGGCCCGTTCTTTCTGGCGCTACTGTGGCGACGGCGCGGCCAGCTAGGATTGTAACCGCCGCTCTCTAATCTATAAATAAGGACAGCCAGCACCATGCTACTCGCCAATCAATTAACGCTATGCAGGGGGAAACAAACCATCTTGCGTGACCTCACCTTGCATATTCAGCCCGGCCAGCTTGTCGCGCTATTAGGCCGCAATGGTGCGGGGAAAAGTACCTTGCTGAAAGCGCTGTCAGGGGAATTTCAGGCCGCCTCAGAGCACACTGGCACGCGACTCACAGGCGACATCACGATCAACAATATCGCACTCGCCACGCTGGCCCCGCGAACCTTAGCTTTAGCGCGCGCGGTGCTGCCGCAAAGTGTCCAATTCTCGTTTCCTTTTAGAGGCAAAGAAATCGTGATGCTCGGCCGTTATCCCCATGGCGGCGGGGACACTATAGCAAACCGAAAAATCGTATCAGAAGCCATGGACCTGGCTGACGCAACCGCGTTGGCTGAACGCGATGTCACCACTTTATCTGGCGGTGAACTGGCCAGAGTACAGTTTGCCCGTGTGCTGGCCCAATTACGGCCGGATCACTCTCACTCCATCCACCCAACGCCGCGCTATCTGTTGTTGGATGAGCCAACTGCGGCGCTGGATCTGGCCCATCAGCATTCAATGCTGATCACTTTGCGACGGCTCGCAACAGATTGGAATATCGGCGTTCTCGCGATCATGCACGACCCCAACCTGGCCGCACGCTACGCCGATCAAATCGCATGGTTAGCCGACGGCACCCTGCTGGCACAAGATACTCCAGCAATTACCATGACACCTGAGACAGTGAAAGCCTGTCTCGGGATTGAAGTGGATGTAATAAAACAGTTCGGAAAAGCGCCCTTTGCGACGCCCCGCGATAGCGCCATAGCAAATACAAACAAAATATAAATACCCATTTAGAAAGAACGAAAACGCCAGATTTTGATCATTAAAAAAAGCCCGTACAAAATACTTGTAAGGGCTTTTATTTAATTCAAATTTTTAGCTAGGGAATTGACCTGCAACTAGCTGATTCTACGTTACGCGTCGTTTGAATAATGCGCCGATTTCACCCACAATGCCACGCCGGAACGCCAACACGCACACTATAAATATGAAGCCGGTAACGATCGTCACCGATTCACCCAAACCATTAAACCACTCCACGTGGGTCACGGTCGCTAACCAACTACCAATATCACCCAGCTTATTTTCCAGAACAATAATAATCACGGCACCAACGATGGGTCCTGTCAGCGTGCCAAGCCCACCAACCAGCGTCATCAATATCACAAGGCCAGACATGGTCCAATGCGCGTCAGTCAGCGTCTCGAAGCCCAATACCAGCGTTTTGGTCGCACCCGCAAGACCAGTCAGGCCAGCCGACAAAACAAACGCCAGCAATTTGTAGCGGTTGACATCGTATCCTAGCGAAATTGCGCGCGGCTCGTTTTCCTTGATGGCTTTCAGTACCTGCCCGAATGGCGAATTTATCGTCCGCACAATCAACGCAAATCCAAAGACGGCAATCGCCAGGACAACGTAATACAAGGTCAGGTCGCTATCAAGACTGATCATTCCGAAAAGCTTGCCGCGCGGGACACCCTGCAAGCCATCTTCACCACCGGTGAACGGCGCTTGCAGGCAGACGAAATACGCCATCTGCGCCAGCGCCAGGGTAATCATCGTGAAATAAATACCTTGTCGCCGGATCGCCAGGCTTCCCATCACCAGCCCGATCAACGCACCTGCTAACGTTCCAAGAATGAGCCCTATCTCTGTCGGTAAGCCCAATTTGGTTAAGGCATAACCGGCAACATAACCGGCACCGCCAAAGAACGCCGCATGACCGAAAGAGAGCAGTCCGGTAAAACCGATCAACAAATTGAAAGCGCACGCAAACAATGCAAAGCACAATACTTTCATTAGAAATACGGGATAAATACCGAACGGTGCAGCCAGCGCTGCGATCAATATTACCGCGTATAAAATCTTTTTATTCATGCTGACCGCCCTTGCATCCAATTAGCTTCGTTGGTGACTTCTTCGATGTAGCGCATCTGGCATTTCGCTGGATCTCTAGTTGAATATTTCACTGAATAGCTCACTTTTCTATTTTTCTTTACCGAACAAACCGGCGGGCCGAATCATTAACACGATCGCCATCACAATGAAAACGACGGTGGCCGAGGCTTCGGGATAAAAGACCCGTGTCAATCCTTCGATTACTCCTAACGCCAATCCCGTGACGATAGAGCCCATAATGGAACCCATTCCCCCGATCACCACAACCGCGAACACGACGATAATCAGATTGGAACCCATCAGTGGAGAGACCTGAATGACCGGGGCCGCCAGCACACCGGCAAAGGCCGCTAATGCGCCGCCGAAACCATACGTCAATGTCACCATCAACGGTACATTGATACCGAAAGCTTCCACCAGTTTGGGATTTTCAGTACCTGCACGCAAATAAGCGCCAAGCTTGGTTTTCTCGATGACAAACCAGGTTGCAAAACAGACCACCAGCGATGCAAACACAACCCACGCACGATAATTCGGCAAGACCATAAAACCGATGTCGGTTGCCCCGCTCAACAAATCCGGCACCGAATAAGGTTGCCCGGAAACGCCATAAAATGAGCGGAAAATACCCTCTACCATTAGCGTGATACCAAAGGTCAGTAACAAACCGTAAAGATGATCGAGTTTGTACAGCCAGCGCAGCATGGTTTTTTCGATGATGATGCCAAATACGCCCACAATCAACGGCGCGAGAAAGAGCATTTCCCAATAATTCAGATTGAAATACGACAATCCGATCCACGCCAGAAACGCGCCCATCATATACAGCGCACCATGCGCAAAATTAATTACATTAAGTAAACCAAAAATTACCGCAAGGCCTAGCGATAACATGGCATAAAACGAACCATTGACCAAGCCTAGCAATAACTGGCTCATCAGGGCTTGCAGAGGGATGCCGAACAATTCCATGGCAATGTCATCATAAAATCACGCGCCAATTCGATCCTGTCGATTTCACAAATGAATCCGCGCCACTACATTGGCAATTTACCGATTCATCCGGACCGAAGCGCTTGTTTGACAAGCGCCTCATACCGATGTGATTGCAAAAAAATTGGACAGAGTTGGAACAGTGATGAATCATTAAAAAAGCACCCCGGCGCATACTTCAAAACGCGTTTTGCGTAAGATGAATGATGCACCGTGAGTGACAGGCTGTGTTGTGATTCAAGTCGCAGCTAAGTTGCAACTAAGTGGCAACGAATGTCAGCAACAAATTGCTTTTTATCGCGCTTATTTCCAGATTGCGCATTTAGAATCGGCTTTGGACATAAAAGCTTTTTCCGCTGGAATTGTTTGAATTTTATTGAGGTAATCCCATGGATATTTTGACTCAGCTGGCGTTTTAACCTGATACAGCGTCATGTCATGCACCACCCGTCCATCAGGACGTAGGTAAGCAGCTTTCGTGTACATGTCATTGAATTTGGTCTTGCGCAATTGCGTCATGACTTTTTCGCCGTCGTCGGTGCCGCTTGCTTTCACCGCAGTGAGATATTGCATGGCGGCTGAATAATCAGCTGCCTGCAAACTCGATGGCTCTTTTTTCATTTTTGAGAAATAACGCTTGGCCCAGGCCCGTGACTCATCGTTCTGATCCCAATACCAACTATCAGTCAAATACATGCCTTGCGTCTGCTTCAATGTCAGCGAGTGAATGTCATTAATAAACACTAACAAACCTGCCAATTTCGCCGTCTTGGTGATCCCAAATTCATTGGCGGCTTTAACCGAATTAATCATATCGCCACCTGCATTCGCCAAGCCGATAATTTGCGCTTTGGATGCCTGTGCCTGCAACAAAAACGAAGAAAAATCGGAAGCATTAAGAGGATGCTTTACTGCACCCAACACGGTTCCGCCAGAAGCTTTCACCACCGCTGTGGTGTCTTTTTCCAACGAATTTCCAAACGCATAATCGGCGGTTAAAAAGTACCAGCTTTTACCCCCCTGCTTAACCACCGCTGAACCTGTACCATTCGCCAGCGCATAGGTATCATAGGCGTAATGCACGGTATAAGGCGTGCACTCTTCGTTCGTCAAACGGGTACTTCCGGCACCAATTTCAAAAAACGGCTTCTTCTTTTCAGCCGCGATTTTAGCCATCGCTAATGCGGTACCCGAGTTGGTGCCGCCAATCAACATATCCAACCCTTGCTGATCAAACCATTCACGTGCTTTGCTGGATGCTATATCCGCTTTATTTTGATGATCGGCCACCAGTAATTCAATTTTTTTCCCGTTAATGGCTCCGCCCATATCAGCGATTGCCATTCTGATTGCTTCGGCGCCTCCAGGACCATCAATGTCCGAATACACGCTCGACATATCGGTGATAAAACCGATCTTGACGGTATCCCCGGATATTTGTGCGACTGCCGATCCAGCGAGGCCACAGGCTACAGTGGTGAATACTGCCAGGGATATTACTTTCAATTTGATGTTCAATGTGTTCTCCATTTTTACTTATCAATCACCCTTGTAGAGCGATCTGCTTATGTAATTAAATTTTGTTAAAATTTTGTATTTTTTTACGGAATTTCTGTATTTCTGGAAATTTTCTATACGCCTAATAATGTGTTCAACACCGGCATTTTTTCTTGTAATTGAGAGGCTGCGAAAGTCTCTACTATCTGTCCATGTTCCATCACGTAAAACCGATCGGCTAACGGTGCTGCAAATCGAAAATTCTGCTCCACCATAATGATGGTGTAGCCCTTTTCTTTTAGCAGCAAAATCATACGTGCAAGGGTCTGAACAATCACTGGCGCTAGGCCTTCCGAAATCTCATCAAGCAGTAATAAGCGCGCGCCTGTGCGCAAAATCCGTGCAACCGCCAACATCTGTTGTTCACCGCCCGACAAGCGTGTCCCCTGGCTGTGTTTACGTTCTTCCAGATTAGGAAACATCTCGTAAATTTCGGCTATCGACATTCCTTTGTCAGTCTTCGATACAGACGGCGGTAACAAAAGGTTTTCTTCTGTCGAAAGCGATGAAAATATACCGCGTTCTTCCGGGCAATAACCCAATCCGAGATGCGCGATTTTATGGGTAGCGAGTCCAATCGTTTCAACGCCATTAACCTTAATCGATCCCTTGCGCGTTCCGGTAAGCCCCATGATCGCGCGCATCGTGGTCGTGCGTCCTGCGCCATTGCGGCCCAGCAACGTCACCACTTCACCCGCATTCACGGACAAATTTACGTTGTGCAGGATATGCGATTCACCGTACCAGGCTTGTAAATTGGTAATGCTGAGAGCCGGCGGCTTTCCCGAGTCAGCCAACTTCGTCGGCACACTTTCAGACTTTGGCTGCGACATAACGGTCGGCATCAATGCGCTCCTTCTAATGGTCTAGCTTCTGTTCCGGCTTCTGTTCCCGCTTCTGTTCCCATATAGGCTTCCATCACCTGAGGGTTAGTCGACACCGCCTTGTAGTCTCCTTCTGCTAATATCGCGCCGCGTTGCAAGACGCTGATCTTGTCGCAAATGCCGGAAACTACACCCATGTTGTGTTCCACCATCAGGATGGTTCTGCCTACCGACACTTTTTTTATCAACGCGGTGACACGATCAACGTCTTCATGCCCCATTCCCTGCGTCGGTTCATCCAGCAGCATCAATTCTGGGTTCATACTTAAAGTGGTCGCAATCTCCAATGCTCGCTTGCGTCCGTAAGGAAGATCAACCGTCAGGGTGTCCGCAAATTCAGTCAGGTCGACTTCTGCCAGGAGCTCCATTGCACGATCTCTTAACTGCGAGAGAGTAGTGCTGCTTTTCCAAAAGTGAAAAGAAGTACCTAAGGACCGCTGCAAGCCTATGCGAACATTTTCCATCACCGATAAATGGGGGAAAACCGCCGAAATTTGAAAAGAACGAATGATCCCTTGCCGCGCAATTTGTGCCGGTGCAGAAGAGGTAATATCGCGATTATTGAATAAAATTTGCCCGGAAGTCGGGACCAAAAATTTGGTTAGCAGGTTAAAACAGGTCGTCTTGCCCGCGCCATTAGGACCGATCAGGGCATGGATATGTCCACGCTCAACTTGTAAATTAACGTTATTTACCGCCGTAAAGCCTTTAAATTCCTTCGTCAGGCTTTTCGTTTCTAAGATGATGTCGCTCATCCGGTCTCCTTAGGTTTTCTCGGCGCCACGGTACCTGACAGCGCCAATTTCTTTATTTTGTTTGATAGCAACCGTATCTTGATTGACGGATAGTATAGAGTGCAGCAAGGCTCGGCAATACGTATAAATACTAAACTCAAAACAACAACATTTTATTGTAATTTTATCTAATAAATCGGCATCAATTCGTCGCCAGTGTTCGTTAAGAAACTTTCGCCAAAATAAACTTAGCCGCCATTTCTGCAATCATAATGGTCGGTGAATTAGTATTCCCAGAGGTAATAGTCGGCATAATGGAGGCATCCGCAACCCGAAGTCTTTTTACGCCAATTACGCGTAATTTACTATCAACAACTGCTAATTTGTCTGTTATCCTTCCCATCTTACAAGTCCCGACGGGATGAAAAATTGTAGTTCCGACCTTCCCAGCAGCCTTGATAAGTTCTTCCTCTGTTTGAAAATCCGGGCCTGGCATAAATTCTTTTGGCGCGTATTTTTGTAACGCCGGAGCAGCAGCGATTCTCCGGGTCAACATCACTGAGGCGGCAGCTACTTTACGATCGTCTTCGGTTGCCAGGTAATTTAAGGTAATTTTGGGTGCCGTCATTGGGTCAGCAGATGCTACCCGAATATGCCCCCGTGAGGTTGGGCGTAAATTACAGACACTAGCGGTAAAAGCGGGAAAATTATGCAGGGGATCACCAAACTTTTCCAGCGATAGCGGCTGCACGTGATACTCAAGATTAGCAGTTTCCTGGAGCGCATCAGATTTTGCGAAGGCTCCCAGTTGCGACGGGGCCATTGACATCGGGCCACTGCGTGAAACCATATATTCGAGTCCAATCTTCATTTTCCCCACCCAATTATTCGCCATTATATTTAACGTTTTCACGCCAGAGACTTTAAATCCCATACGAATTTGCAGATGATCCTGTAAATTCTCTCCAACGCCGGCTAAATCATGGAAAACCGGTATGTGATTTTGCTGCAACAATGCTGCGGGTCCGATGCCTGAAAACTGTAAAATATGTGGCGAGCCAACGGCTCCAGCGCACAATAAGACTTCTTTCGCTGCTTCAGCCGACCATTCCTTGCCCCCACCCAGAAATTCCACACCTGTACATTGCAGCCCATCTTCGCCAGTCTCGAGTTGAAGCCGCTTTACATGACAACCAGTCATGATTTCCAGATTTCCACGCGCTGCTGCCGTTCGTAAAAATGCCTTCGATGCATTCCAGCGAACGCCACGTTTCTGATTGACGTCAAAATAACCGACACCTTCGTTATCACCCTGGTTGAAATCATCCACTTTAGGAATTCCGCTCTCCGCTGCTGCATCCCGGAACGCATCTAAAATCTTCCAGGATAAGCGCTGCTTTTCCACTCGCCACTCACCGCCTACGCCGTGGAAAGCATTCGCTCCACTATAGTGATCTTCACTTTTCTTGAACATAGGCAAAACATTTTCCCATCGCCAGGATTCATCGCCAACCAGCGTTGCCCATTGTTCATAGTCACGCGCCTGGCCACGCATATAAATCATTCCGTTGATTGAAGATGATCCACCCAAAACCTTGCCACGTGGATAAATCAAACTACGATTATTCAATCCAACGTCGGCTTCGGTCCGGTAGAGCCAGTCTGTGCGGGGATTATTAATGCAATACAGGTATCCGACCGGAATATGAATCCAAATGTAGTCGTCCTTCGCGCCAGCTTCAATCAATAGAACCGTGACATCGGGATTGCGCGTCAATCGGTTGGCTAATACACAACCGGCAGTTCCGGCACCCACAATAATGTAATCGTACTTACCCGCTACTTCCATTTTTATTCCTCAAAGAACTACTTTTAACGCAACGTTTCTTAAAAAATTTGTAGATAGCAACTGACTGGACCAAATTTTTGCGATTTGGATTTGCTCAGAGGAATGATGAAGCGACTAACGTTAGAAAATTTTGTGCATAACCCTGTATTTATCCACGTTGTTGCTTACTGGGAGCTTACCCAGACGGAAAAGAAAGAGTATTGCCGTCTTTTCTCACGAATCGTTCATTTTCAGTTACACACCAACGCATTCTGAAAGGCAGAGCAAGTGTTCATTTTGGCTATTTTGAATGCTTAAAATAGTCGCTTTTCTTATTTTTCTTCTTATGTTTTTAATTCAAAGATTTATATATATAAATAGTAGTAGTAGTTAACACCCTGCTTTTCTGTGCATAACACTATATAATCCTTTAAAAACAATGACTTAGTAAAAGTATAAACCATTATTTACGAATGTATTGATTCATCACAAGTAGGGGATAAGTGTACGAAAGAAAAAAATAGACGAGTTGTACACAATTTATAGGGGGTGATATCCAAAGGCTTATCCACAGGCTAAAAAGCACTTATTGAAAATCGTTATTTTTGGTTTCAAGAGGTTCTGACCTGTATTACCTATTAGTTGTTTTTTCGGTTGATTTTGAACTACCAGCAGCTTGGTTTTCGTTGAAGCATCTTCTTTCCTTCCGTTCCTTTTAATGTTTACTTGTTTATATATATAAATAGTAATGATAGTAAACGACAGCTATTTCTGTGGATAAGTCGAAAATCTCTTTTGTAAACAAGATGCTGGAAGCGGGATAACAGGCCGGTAAGCGCTGTACGCGCTATGCACATCTGGTGAATAACAAATACGAGACGCAATAAAGACGTGTTTTCCACAAGTTACCACTACTTTACCCACAGACTTATCCACAAAGATATCTTTTTTGCATCTTATCCAGGAAGAATAACCATCAGATAGCTTTAGGTGGAGCAACTTTTTAATATTCGTCTGTCGCTATACGCACCTTGTAACCAAATAAAACGACTTCTCTGTTGTAAAACTATGGAGTACAGGTCGTTCAAAACAAAATTGCTGCGTAATTTTTGACTGCAGGCGTTTTAGTTTGCCTGTGCGTTTAACTCGGAATCACTAAAAGAGAGCGAGTTCTCGTCCGCATAGCCAATTTTTGTGATGAAAGCGTGAATATTTACTCTCTTTAGCTCAAAAATTGCCGGTTTTTCTGTTTTAGTTAACGATTTATAGATATAAATAGTAGTAATAGTTAACGACAGCAAATTCTGTGGATAACGCGGTTTATTTGTTTGTAAACAGGCATTTGAGAAATGAATAATGTTTAAGTAAACAATGTATAAGCATTGGATAGGAGCTGAATAAAAAATAGATGCTCAAAAAAACGGGAGATATCCCCAATAAACAACTATGTTATCCACATGGTTATCCACAATTTTTTGATTGGTGAAAAGTTATATTGGTGTCTAAACACGTTATTGAGGCGGAAAGAGCGCGTCGAAACAGGATGGAGGCCAGCTGATAGTGGGTGCACGTCACGGAATTAACGAGCGGTCGATCGGTTATATAACGGGTAAAAAGAAAGAGGGAAGGTGGCCTTTTTCGATGAAAATTAGAGTGAAGTTCACCTAAAACAAGAGTGAACGCTCTCAGGATAGGGTTACGTCGAGCCGCTAGCAATTTGCTATTAAATGAAAGAGGTGACGGCGTGTGTCATCACCTGGTCCCGAAGGGATGTAAGCGGTGGATTGACGTACTGACGGGGTTTTGACAGCGGCGTCATTCAATTGACCACTTCCGAGCCGCTACATTCCTTTTCGGAAGTCTAGCGGGATGGCGGGACTACCGCTTTCAGTTTGACTTCCGCGAGCAGGTCCGCGCAATCCGTCTGTTGCGTAGAACCTATATTTACCAGCGGTAAAATAGCGGCCACCGGGAACAAGACACCAAGCGCTATCGCACTGCCAGCCTTTAAAGCCAGAACACCCTTATCAACCCCTACGTCGGGGTTTTTGAACGTCCCAGCGACGTATAGGGGCGATCTAAAGGAGATTATCCGCAACCCCTTACTTTTCGGCTTCACATTCAGCGCCATAACTTCAGTTGCGAGGTTAATCCGACCGCTAACGGTGATGATCGCATCATCCGTATCCAGCAGGAACGTTCGCGTCTGCATTAAGCCATTGGCAACTACAAAATCGCTAGCCAGGCAATTCAGCTTGACCTGCTTATCGCCAAAAAGCTTAGTCAAAACGACGTTGCCGACATTCAGACCCGCCGCCTCCAGTATAAATTTGCTCAGGGTTCCTTGATTCACCAACATTTTGACCTCGCCGTTGGCGGTACCCAGTAACGTTGCCACGGAGTTGCCAGCACCTAACAAGGCCGCATCGCCGTTAACTTCTCCCAAACTCGCCCGAGCGGATTCGAGGGTTGGAAACAAGCGATTAATTTTAAGGTGGCGCGCCGACAGCATGACGTTCGCCTTCATGGGCTTAACGCTGCCGTCCAGTTTGATGGTGGAAGTCAGATTTCCGCCGGCAATGCCAAAATTTAACGGAGTTAAAGATAAATGCCGGTCGTTAAGATGGATGTTGGCGTTGAGATTTTGAATCGGTAATTCTTCAGATCGGATAATTTTTTTTCCGGTAAATTTAATATCGGCGTCAATGCTCCCCCAACGCGATGTATCGAATCCCTCTGTAGGTAGTGCTTTATTGGCTGGTTGCGTGGGTGCCACGCCTCTTCTGGCTTTACTGGCGTTGGAATCTGCTCCGATCAGCGGTCCCAAATCAACCAGTCTCAACTGGTTTGATACCAAAGTGCCCTTTAGCAAAGGGCGCGGATCCTTGGCGAGATAATCGATCGTTCCTGACAAGTCGCTTGCACCGACCGTGCCGCTAAAATTCTCATAGCGCCAATCCGCGCCGCTGGATTGTAGTTTGCCGATCAATCGACCTTCGGTAGAAAACGGTGGTGTAGCCGGCAATGCGATACCGGTCAGTGGATATAAGTCTGCCATACTGGTGGCGGATAGCTTCAAGCGCAAGTCGAGTGCTGCTAGATTGCTCGGCTTGGTTAAGCTGCCCTTAACATCTATCGCGGTTTTTCCGACCTTTACCCCAGCCTCAAGCGGATACGGTGTGTTTACGTCGGTCAGGCTTAATACTGCGCCGGCTTTGCCGCTGCCGGATACCGGCGCTTTGTTGAAACTGCCCTTGATGCTCCAGCCAATGCCATAACCTTCTTTTGTGATTTGCGCCAGAGTGGCGATATTGGCATCGATATCAATTTTTTTTATCGGATCAAGTAAACGTATCGTGCCTTGCGTCAAAATTAGTTTTTGTAAGTTCAGGTTCCACTGACTTGGTCCGCTGGAAGGGAAGGTCCAGTTATTCTTGCCGTCTGTTGACCGTTCCAGCATGACAACTGGTCGATCAAGTTGCAGCGATGGGATGGTGATGTTTTTTTCTAGTAGAGGTAGCGGTCGCAAAGTGAATGTCACCTGATTGACTTCCACCATATGTTGACCGGTTTTGGCCCAGGTTGGATTATCCAGCACCACATCGCGAGCGGTTAGCTGCGGCCAGGGTATCCATTTATGCCAACCGTTTTCTTCCGCGTGCGGATTGAACCAGTCTAGTGATAAATTGCCGCGAATGGCAAAGGGGCGACCGGCGGCGGCGCTAACGCGTTGGTTCAACCAGGGTCGGGCCAGATTCCAGTCGAAGACGAGCAAAAATATCACGCACAGCCCTAAAATAATGAACAGGCTTCCAATACACCAGTAGAAAATTTTTAACACGCGAAATCCGGTAGTAGTCATATCGATATGGGGTTAAACATATGGGGTTAGACATGCCGCAAATTTCAAAAGGATAAGTACGTGGCTACGGTCAACACCGATCGGCTAGCGTCGCAATAGGTCATTACGTGGAATTGCGCATTCTCAAATTTAACCATTTTAAGATAATGGGCTACCTGCTCTGCACTCTCGTGGTGTTGGCAACAAAAAGTATTCGTAATAATTTTTACTGTTTTGATTCGTTACCCGGTCTATTTAAACAGATAAACAGGCCAAGGAAAAGCAATGTTTACCGCAAATATCGTCGCGTCAAAATCCTGTTCGGACAAAAACCCGTCACCTAAATCGCTTACGCTTCGACAATAACACGTAACCAGAGATTGAAAAACCGGTAGCCGCGTTTGTCTCGAACAGGAGAAATAACGATGGTGGATGTCGATCTCAACTCCTGAATGACTGGACGTAAATATTGATTATAAATATCGGTGGCCCAAGATCACGAGTTTCATTCGGAAATAAAAAAAAGTCATCGTATGAAGGAAGACTTCAGGCGATGACTCTACGTGTTGAATCCATGCGCTAACGTTCCCTGATGACGTTATGCGAAGGATGGGCCCGGGTCTGAATCGAGCAGCACGCATTTAACGGCTTAAGCCTCTAACATCATCAAACTCGCGTTACCTCCCGCTGCGGTTGTATTGACACACAAAGCACGCTCGGCGACTAATCTCCACAGTGGGATTGGCGCATATTCCGATGTTTCCAACACCGGCACCAGAGCGCCGTCGCGCGCAGCCAGTAGCGGATGCACGCGCGCGAGGTCAGCGCTGTCGACCAGAGCGAAATGCAACGCAATGGCATCCTTGTCAGAGGCATTGCTAATTGTGTTAATGGTGCGAATAGTATCCTGCACCGCTTTTGGCAAACCGCTCGGTATCAAAGCCGACGATGCGGCTTCCACGACTGGGGTGTTGCCGGTTGCCAGTACTGCAGCGAGTTGATTCAGCAACACTGGAACTGTTTGCGCACTACACAAAATTGCGCCGCGGGGGGCGAACGAAAGTGTATTCCGTTCACCCGTCGGACCAGGCAAAATCATGGACGTCCCAAGCCAGCTATGGTGAATATATTCCTGACCCAGCGTAGCGATGCGTTGATGGCCGTGGGTTTTCGCCCAGCCTAATAAAGCCTGTAACGCGGAGGTTCCTTCCTGAACAATGGCGTTGGCTTCATGAATGGTATGCGCGCCTAAATTGGCGGTGGCGTTGCGTTGTAGACGCTTCAGATACAGCGGACCGCCAGCCTTGGGACCGGTGCCGGATTTACCTTCGCCGCCAAATGGTTGAACGCCGACCACTGCACCGACAATATTCCGATTCACATAAATATTGCCGACATGCGCACGGCGTGAAATAAAATCGATTGTTTCATCAATGCGCGAATGCACCCCAAGCGTCAGTCCGTAGCCGCTCGCATTAATCGCATCAATTAGTTCCGGCAATTGTTCCCGCGCATAACGCAATACATGCAATACCGGCCCGAAAACCTCGCGTTGCAACTCGCCAAATGACCCTATTTCAATCATCGTGGGTGGTACAAAGGTGCCATGGCTATGTTCTGCAGAAAGCGGTAACTGGAAAAAATCTTTGGCAGTGATTTTCATTCGAGCAATATGCGCGAGCAATTGTTCTTGCGCCTCCGCATCAATCACCGGGCCGATGTCGGTAATCAGGCGATCAGGATTACCAATGCTGAGTTCCTGCATCGCACCCTTCAACATATGGATGGTACGGTCTGCTATGTCGTTTTGGAGGCAAAGGACCCGTAAGGCTGAGCAACGTTGTCCGGCACTATCGAAGGCAGAACTCAGTACATCCACTACCACTTGCTCGGGAAGCGCGCTGGAATCAACGATCAGCGCATTTTGACCGCCTGTTTCAGCGATGAAAGGCAGATCGATTTCTTCGTTGACCGATCGATCGGCAAGCGTACGGTTAATTAATTGCGCGACTTCGGTCGAGCCGGTAAAAATCACGCCTTTGACACGCGCGTCAGCTGTCAATCTGGCACCCACCGTATCACCGCGACCGGGTAACAATTGCAGTGCTGCACGTGGAATTCCGGCTTGATGCAGGAGTTGTACGGCGCGATTAGCGATCAATGGCGTTTGCTCAGCCGGTTTAGCGAGCACCACGTTTCCTGCCGCCAGTGAGGCACTGATTTCGCCCACAAAAATGGCCAACGGGAAGTTCCATGGACTAATACATACTACCGGGCCGAGCGCCATCGCGTTTTGCGTATGACGAACTTGTGCGGCGTAATAACGCAAAAAATCGACCGCTTCGCGTACTTCAGCAATTCCGTTTGGCAAGGACTTTCCCGCCTCGCGTATAGCCAATGCAATTAATTCAAACTGATTTTCTTCAAACAGATCGGCTGCGCGCATTAAGACTTCAGCACGATCAGCAGGCATCGTTGTTTGCCAGTCCATGACGTAGGCATTTGCCGCATGCAGTGCCGCTTCAACATCGACGGCACTGGCTTCGACGACTGTGCCGACTATATCGCGGTGGTCGGCAGGATTTAAAATATTTTCGGCGACAGCGCAAGCATCAGAATGCCCGGTGGCTAACAGCGGCATGGCTTTCCATTGCTTGTCGCGAAATTGCTGGAATACCGTATCGATATCACGCAAAACATTCTCATTACTCAGATCGACGCCAAACGAATTTTTTCTCTCCGCACCATACAGTGCGCGGGGCAACACGATGTTTGCATGCGGTTCCCCGCCTAATTTACGGGCCTCATCCAGCGGATCGGCAATCAGCATATCGATGGAAACATTTTCATCTACGATTTGATTGACAAAGGACGAGTTGGCACCATTTTCGAGCAGTCGACGTACTAGATACGCGAGTAACGTCTGATGTGATCCGACCGGCGCGTAGATCCGACACGGTTTGTTGAGATTGTCTTTGCCGACCACTTGATCGTAGAGTGTCTCTCCCATACCGTGCAGGCATTGAAACTCATAATCGGTGATGCCCTTTTCTTCGGCCCATGAATAGATTGTCGCCAAAGTGCGCGCGTTATGCGTGGCAAATTGCGGATAAAGGACATCAGTTGCAGCAAGTAATTGTTGTGCGCAGGCAAGATAGGAAACATCCGTATAAACCTTGCGGGTGTACACCGGATAGCCGGGCATGCCGTCCACTTGGGCGCGTTTTATTTCAGCGTCCCAATACGCGCCTTTCACCAATCGGACCATGAATTTTTGGCCGCTTCGGCGGGCAAGATCAGCCAGATAATCAATCACGAACGGGCAGCGTTTTTGGTAGCCTTGCACAACATACCCGATGCCCTCAAAGCCAGCAAGATCGGGATCGAAGGCTAGCGCCTCCATTAAGTCGAGAGATAATTCAAGGCGATCGGCTTCTTCAGCGTCGATATTCAAACCGATGTCGTATTGTTTCGCCAGTAAAAGTAACTGTTTCAGGCGCGGCAGCAATTCCGTTAGTGTGCGATGTTTTTGCGCACGGGAATAACGTGGATGTAACGCTGACAATTTTACGGAAATGCCCGGGCCATTCTTAATTCCCCTACCAGCAGAAGCACGTCCGATGGCATGAATCGCCGTTTCATAAGACACGTAATACGCCGCAGCGTCCTCTTCGGTCAATGCTGCCTCTCCCAACATATCGTAAGAATAGCGATAACCACGCTTTTCATTTTCGCGACTATTGACGAGTGCTTCGGCGATGGTTTGTCCAGTCACGAATTGATTACCCAACATGCGCATTGCGACATCAACGCCTTTGCGGATCAATGGTTCGCCGCCTTTGCTGATAAGCTTGGTAAGGGCGGAACCTAGTCCGCGTTCGCTATTGGTACTGACCAATTTGCCGGTAATCAGCAGGCCCCAGGTTGCGGCGTTGACAAACATTGATGGCGATTCACCCAGATGACGGCGCCAGTCGCCTTTACTGATTTTATCCGCGATCAGTCGATCGGCAGTTTGATGATCGGGAATCCGCAATAGCGCTTCGGCCAGGCACATCAGTGCCACGCCTTCTTCCGACGACAACGAAAACTCGTGCATTAATGCATCCACCCCAGATGCCCGGGTGCGTTTATCACGCACTGATTGCACCAATTTGCGTGCCAGATGACCACTCGCAACGCTTGCGTTCGCGCTATCTTCAACTTGCCCCAACAACCACTGGACTGCGAGCGATTCGTCCCTGCGATACGCAGCGGTAATGGCGGCGCGTAAAGGAGACGGGTGCCGGATCACTTCAGCCTGAAATGCCGTAAAGGGAATGGTGCCCGAAGAAGAAGTCAACGTGGATTGCGTCGGCATGGTAGTTGTCTCAAAATAGGTAAAAACACAATAAAACGAAGGGGAACAGGTAGAATTGCTGAATATTGCTTCATATTGCTCAATATTGCGTCGGGCTGCTCGATCGAATGATTGTAGGCGGCATCACGGTGGATTTATTCTGGTAATACAGGTGACTATCAAAATTTTGTTATTAATGCGAAAATTTAACCGAATAAAATTCTTCCGGAAACAAGCAAAATGCTAGATAAAATAAGCAAGAAAATTCTATCCGAATTGCAAAATGATGGCCGGATCAGCAATGTGGACTTGTCGGGGCGGGTCAACTTATCGCCAGCAGCCTGTCTGGAACGTGTGCGTAAATTGCAGGATGCCGGTTACATCATGCATTACACCGCCCAACTCAATCCTCAGTTGCTGGACGTCGCATTGTTAGTGTTCATTGAGGTGGTGTTGGACCGGACAACCCCGGAAGTGTTTGACGCCTTCAGCAAAAGCGTTCAGGTCATCCCCGAGGTGCTGGAATGTCACATGGTCGCAGGCGGCTTCGACTATCTGGTCAAGGCCCGCGTAAAAGACATGAATGCCTATCGTGAATTTTTGGGGAAATCTCTGTTGCAGCTAAAAGGCGTGCGCGAGACTCACACCTATGCGGTGATGGAAGAGGTAAAGCATACCACCCGCCTCCCTATTCGGTGAGATGGGACTGTCGCAAAGTCGCCCCAGCTGCGTTGTGCTTTCCTAGCCGTACTAGCGTACTGTCTTCGTCGGCACGCCTTGCTGGGACGACTTTGCGGCAGTCCTGAACCGTTGGTTGGTCTCGGCCTGCTAACGGCGTGGTGTTTTCTGGGCCTTACTTCGTCGTACTGTCTTCGTCGGCACGCCTTGCTGGGACGACTTTGCGGCATTCCTGAACCGTTGGTTGGTCTCGGCCTGCTAACGGCGTGGTGTTTTCTGGGCCTTACTTCGTCGTACTGTCTTCGTCGGCACGCCTTGCTGGGACGACTTTGCGGCAGTCCTGAACCGTTGGTTGGTCTCGGCCTGCTAACGGCGTGGTGTTTTCTGGGCCTTACTTCGTCGTGCTGTATTCGTCAGAACGCCTTGCTGGGACGACTTTGCGGCAGTTCTGGACTGTTGGCTTAGCATCAAACTGCTATAACGGCGTGGTGTTTTCTGGGCCTTACTTCGTCGTGCTGTCTTCGTCAGAACGCCTTTTTGGGACGACTTTGCGGCAGTCCTGAACCGTTGGTTGGTCTCGGCCTGCTAACGGCGTGGTGTTTTCTGGGCCTTACTTCGTCGTGCTGTCTTCGTCAGAACGCCTTTTTGGGACGACTTTGCGGCAGTCCTGAACTGTTGGTTTAGCATCGAACTGCTATAACGGCGTGTCGTTTTCTGGGCCTTACTTCGTCGTACTGTTTTCGTCGGCACGCCTTGCTGGGACGACGCTGCGGCAGTTCTGGACCGTTGGTTTAGCATCGAACTGCTATAACGGCGTGGTGTTTTCTGGGCCTTACTTCGTCGTACTGTTTTCGTCGGCACGCCTTGCTGGGACGACTTTGCGGCAGTCCTGAACTGTTGGTTTAGCATCGAACTGCTATAACGGCGTGGTGTTTTCTGGGCCTTACTTCGTCCTACTGTTTTTGTCGGCACGCCTTGCTGGGACGACTTTGCGGCAGTCCTGGACTGTTGGTTTAGCATCGAACTGCTATAACGGCGTGGTGTTTTCTGGGCCTTACTTCGTCGTACTGTTTTCGTCGGCACGCCTTGCCGGGACGACTTTGCGGCAGTCCTGAACTGTTGGTGGCTCTCGGACTGTTAACGGCTTGTTCCTGTTCACCTAAGCGTTCCGCTCCGGATACTGTTTTCGCCGTGAAACAGTTAGGGACACTATTCTGCTTCAGGTGCTTCCCCGGATGGCTAGTTCAAAGCCCAAATCGACTCGGGCCTTGTCTATTGGCTTGCCTTTGAGCGTTTTGAGCAATAGTTCCGCGGCGACGTAACCAATGTCATAACGCGGCGTAATGATCGTGGTGATTGCTGGAATTGACTGCGCCGCCCATGGCAAGTCATTAAAACCAATGATCGCCATTTGGGTCGGGACCTGAATGCCACGTCGTTGGCATTCGAATAGTACGCCGAGCGCCAAGTCGTCGTTACAACAGAAGACCGCGTCGCAATCGGGCCTCTGCTCGAGTATTTTGGTGAATAACTGGGCGCCAAGTTCAATCGTGGTCGGGACCGGCAACAGAATTTCGAGATTTGGATTCAGTCCGGCTTCCTTCAAACCTTTTCTAAAGCCTTCCCGCCGTTTCATCGTTCTCGGATCGAGTTGGGCCGCCATGAATGCGGGACGTCGGTAGCCGCGTTCAATAAGATGACGGGCGACACTATAGCCAGCTTTTTTTTGCGAGAAGCCGACGGTCAGATCATTGACGTTTTTGCTGAGATCGTACATCCGGACTGCCGGAATATGATTCGATGCCAGAAGTACCCGTGATGCTTCCTGTTGTTCGATACCCGTGAGCAAAAAACCGTCCGGCGCATGCGCCATATAAGTCGCTATCAGTTCGCGTTCTTTCGCTGGAGAGTAGCCGCTTTCACCGATCAGGAATTGATATCCGGCTGCTCCCAGACAATCGCGTATTCCAGAGAGCGTATCGATGAAAACGGCGTTGGTCAGCGACGGAACGATAACGCCGATAACCTGCGATTTGGAAGATGCGAGGGTGCTGGCAGCCTGATTGGGGACATATCCCAGTTTTTGGACGACTGCCGTAATGCGGTCGCGCAAATTCTGCTGTACTGATTCGGGCGATTTGAGCGACCGTGAGACTGTCATGGGACTTACGTTGGCGGCTTTAGCCACATCCGTAATCGTGACTCTGCCCGTAGCGCGCCCGCGACGTGCCGGTGGGATTTTTGTGGCCACCACAGCCTGATCCTGTTTAGGTGTTTGCGGTGTGTTCAATAGTGTATTTTTTTCGAATGCGCGTGGCATCCGAGTTGCTGGTTTTGCCATTTATGGGACTCTGCTTTTGTGATTTTACCGGCTCGTGCCAATAAAACTTTTATACTTAATGGCCGATCTTACCCGCTTTAAGGAAGATTCTACGTTCTATTTTCTCGCCAGGCATATTGCGACATGCCTATAGCTGGCGAATTAGCAATGATGAGAGTTTACCAAGTGCAAAATGTTCCTGGTGAAATATTGCAACGACATGCGCATGGTCATAATTTATGCCAAAGCTGCCTTCTGTAAAGCTAAATTGACACTCTTTAAATAAAATTATTTTTTCCTATTATTTGACAGAAAATGTTCGCACGTCCAAGATACGCCGTGCGTTGATAGCGCTACCATCGTGAGGTTAGTTCCAGATGTTGTGCCAGATTTTTCTTTTTTCGTTTGGAGCGCTACAACAGTATGAGATTATGTGAAAATAATGCCAGTCGCGCATTCATGTCAGTAAGACGCGAGCGACTGACCTTAAGGCTGGTTTAGGCGTACGCGAGTTGAAAAAAATAATTTGCGAGGAAGTTAAATGTTAGTTCAAACATTGCAGAATAATCGCGTGATATTGCAGCGCAATATTGGTGATATCACTGCGGGCAAGCGCAACGAATATATGCTCGGCGTTGATATTGGAACGACGAGCACCAAAGCCGTGCTGTTCACAATTACCGGTCAGGTAGTGAGCCAGAGCGCAGTGGAATATCCGTTATTGTCGGCGACCGCGGACATGGCGGAGCAAGATCCCGCGCAAATCTATGCTGCGGTGTTAACGACGATTGCGGAGGTCGTGAAGCAAGCCTCAGCTAGCGACAACATGTGTGCAGAGCACATTATTTTGGTGTCTTTCAGCGCTGCGATGCATAGTGTGATCGCTATCGATGAAAATGATCAGCCTCTGACCAATAGCATTACATGGGCCGATAATCGTGCTGGCGCATGGGCCAATAAAATTCGTGATGAGATGGATGGTCACGCGATCTATTTGCGTACCGGAACACCGATTCATCCGATGTCGCCGCTGTGCAAATTGATGTGGTTGCGGCATGATCAACCAGACATTTTTTCGCGTAGTGCGCGCTTCGTCGGGATCAAAGAATTTGTGTTGCATCGGATGTTCGGACAATGGGTAGTCGATCATTCCATTGCATCAGCTACCGGTATGTTCAACCTATGTGAGATGGACTGGGATGGCGCAGCGCTCGCGCTGATCGGCGTCGACCGAGCGCAACTATCGGAGCTGGTCCCGACGACCCATCAATTGGGAGAGTTATCCCCAGCGCTGGCCCGGCAGCTAGGCTTAACGATCACAACGCCGTTTATCGTCGGGGCGAATGACGGTGTGTTATCCAATCTGGGCGTGAATGCGATTGCGCCCGGACAGGTCGCGGTGACGATCGGCACCTCCGGCGCAATGCGCACGGTGGTTGACCATCCCGTGACGGACCCTGCAGGACGCACTTTTTGTTATGCATTAACCGAAAATCATTGGGTCGTTGGTGGCCCGATCAACAATGGTGGCAGTATTTTGCGATGGGTGCGTGACGAGCTGGCCACCGAAGAGGCAGCCGAAGCCTTGCGCAGTGAACGCGATCCTTACGATGCATTGATGGACATTGCGCAACAGGTGAGCGCGGGGGCCAACGGCTTATTATTTCATCCGTATCTGGCAGGCGAGCGCGCACCGTTATGGAATGCCGACGCCCGCGGTTCGTTCTTTGGGTTGGCTTTGCACCACGGGAAGCCACAGATGATCAGGGCTGCACTGGAAGGCGTTATCTTCAGTCTGTATAGCATATTGCCAGCGGTTGAGGAATTGATTGGGCCGACCAGGCGCATGATGGCGACCGGCGGCTTTGCGCGTTCTGCATTATGGCGACAAATGATGGCGGATATTTTTGATCGGGAAGTGGTGGTGCCCGAAAGCGTCGAGTCTTCCTGCCTGGGTGCTGCGGTGTTGGGCTTATACGCGCTAGGTCGTATATCCTCACTGGACGCAATTGGAGAAATGGTGGGATCGACACATCATCATCAGCCGAACCCGCAGAACGTGGCGATTTATAAAAAATTGTGGCCTATTTTTGCGGCGATTCCACAGCAGTTAACCCAGCAATACCATCAGCTGGCCGAGTTTCAACGCCAGCAATGAAGCAATAACGTAATCATGCAATAACCTGCTGATTGCGGTTTTTCGGATCGCGTAAAAGCCAATAGGAGCAAGATTTTTGGTGCGGGCCGCATGCGCAATGGCGAATGCGGCCCGACCGGTTCAGCGCGCTGATTCAATTGAACGCTTTACTCTGCGCGATGACATACTGCTTCGACGCGATTGCCTGATGGATCGATGAGGAATGCGCCGTAGTAATGGGCGTGGTAATGCGCGCGCAGGCCCGGGGCACCATCGTCAAGGCCGCCATGCATTAAACCAGCGTCGAAAAATTCGCGAACCTGCTGGCGCGACTTTGCCTTAAAGCACCAATGTCGTTTGTCATTGGTGTTTGCGTCAGGAGAAAGATATACGGCGATACAGGTATGGAAATCTTCGTCCGCATTGCAGCGTGTTCCATAACCCAGGGCATCGTCGAGATCGTATACTTTTTTGACTTCCAGGGCTGTCATGACAGCGTCGTAAAAAGGTCGCGCAGTAGCGAAGTCCAACACCGCTATCGAGACATGATCTAAAACTGACATATTCACCTCATTTGTATCAAGCTGCGCGGTATCGACGCAATATCGACGCAATATCGACATGCAACGCTGGGCAGATATCTATTTTTTCTCGACAATTTCTTGCGTGAATTTGGCGTGAGCGGTCGCAGCAAGATGGGCACGCAGCCATTTATGGGCAGGGTTGCGCACGTCGCGCTCGTGCCACAGCATATCGACGTCTACTGCCGGCGTGGCGAAAGGGAGTTCGCGCGCTACCAATACATCCGTCATACCGGTGGCGCCAATCAAATGGCGCGGCAATACAGTAATCAAATCTGAACTGGCGACGACCCGACCGGCCGTGAAAAATTGATTTACGGTGAGCAAAATTCTGCGCTTGCGATTCAGCCCTAAAAGAATCTCCTCGATCAAACCGTGCGCGCGCCCCGAAAAGCTGACGAGCAAGTGATGGGCCTCGCAATAGCCGTCCAGAGTGAGTGGTGTTTGGGTCAAAGGATGATCTTTACGCATCACACAGACGTATTCGCCGGTATAGAGGCGCTCATGGTGCACCGGGGACGCTGAAGTGGTCTGGCTGCCAGCCAACTGCGCCGTAACACCGGGGAAAAAGCCCACCGCCAGATCGACATCTCCACGTAGCAACATCTGGCGTGGATCGCGGGTGGTCAATGGCACCATTCTGATATTTAGTTGCGGCGCCTCGCGTTCGATGGTGCGCACCAGCGACGGTAGCCACAATGCCGCCGTGGCATCGGCCATTGCCATTTGAAAGGTCGTGTGTGCCCGCGAAACATCGAATGTTTCTGGTGTGATCGCGGTTTCCAGATCGGTCAACGCACGTCGCACTGATGGCCATAACTCTTCCGCGTATTGCGTCGGTTTGACTCCATGGGCAGTGCGAATCAGCAATTCGTCATTGAGCGAGTAACGCAACCGTTTCAATGCGTTTGAAACTGCTGGCTGCGTCATTGCCAGACGACTGGCGGCCCGAGTGAGATTTTGCTCGGTCATTATTGCGTCGAAGACCCGCAGTAAATTTAAATCAAGCGTGAGAAAGCTCATGTTGGGATCATGGTGAGTTATAGGGGGCAGTAATATCCGGGCAATTAACAGTAGACAAATTGTGTCTGGTTGTCGGTACTTTATAGAGCATCAATATTATTCATCGAGTGTATAACTGTTACGCAAAGAGGCCAAGGTAATTTATTTCCGACAACTAAAATGTTGCATCGCAATAAAGATAGCATAAGCAACAAAAACGTGTTTTCAAAGTCTTTAAATGCACCTATGAGGAAAACGCTTTCTTCAAGGTATTCGTAACCGACATATCAGGTATCCAAAATCACCATTGGATCGCAGGCGTCGCACATAATATACTGCATTGCACAAGATCAATATCATTAGAACGCCCTACCATGTCATTTTTCACCTCAATTTCGTCCGCCGCACTGTTGGCTTCCCCGTCAATGCAAGCTACCCGGGAGATCGCTGGCGCTGCGGTCATGCCGCTGATTGGTCTATGTGCGGTAATCGTAGTGGGCATAATCTTCAAGCCATTGTTACGTGGCATTTTTCGGGCGGGGTTATTGATGATCAATCCAAGAAAATCGTTGGAACGTCGAATTGCAGATAATAAGATAGCTGGCCGCAAAATTGCCCGTCGGATGGCGAATGATCAGGCTGGCAGCCAACCGAGTCTGGCCGCTGAGCTTCGTTTGTTGGCCAGCAGCAACTAGATAGGAGGGCATGTGCTTCGTTCTAACTATTCAAATTCAGATTCAAATCATTTAGCGCGCGCTTCGAAGCGCAATTCGCGATTTAAGTCTCGCAGTCTGGCGTCGATGTTGCCCTCGTTTATCTTATCTGGCGTTTTTATTGGTTTGATGACTGCGCTGATGCGATTGATGTGGTTTGGTGTTGAAGGCCATTTTTTTAGTACCTGGATCGAAAATTGGCTCACGTTGTGGCCAATTGCATTTCCCATCATGTACTTGTTGTATTCCCCTTTGCAAAGATTAGCTGCACGTATTTCACCGCCGCCGCAATCGATGATTTAATCGCCGCCACGTAATATTGCGTGCGATTGCGTGAGGTTTGCTACACCGAATGTCTCCTCTGCCCTCCCCGGGCAGATTTCTACCCACCGGCGCACAGCGCTCGTGGGTTTTTTTTGTCATTATGGTTGCTGTGCAGAGTACGTGCGCAGGTGCAACGATAGACTAATAAACAAATACTAAGCGACAGAAAACAAAAAGCGCAATCCGACGGCGATTGCGCTCTCTAAACTACATTTCAGCAACTGATTGAATCCAGCTCCGCATTTCGCCCATTACAGTAGGGATGCTGAGCCTTGGCTTATTCAGTTGGTAAGGCGTTTTCCCAGCGCCGCTTTGACCTCTTCCAACTCCTTTGGCAGGTGATAGTGGAGTTTCTCAAACAACTCACTATGCAGAGCGGTTTCGGCTTCCCACGCAGCTTTGTCGATCGATGTGATGCGGTCAAATTGCTGCTCGCTAAACTCCAGCCCATCCCATCGCAGATCACTGAATCGTGGTGTCGTGCCGAATAAGTGCTCCACGCCACCAGCGGTATTGTCGAGGCGATCCAGCATCCATTTCAAAACCCGCATGTTATCGCCAAAACCAGGCCAGACAAATTTGCCTTCGTCATCTGTTCTGAACCAGTTGACGCAGAATATCTTTGGAATTTCTGCTGGCGAAGCGGCGATTTTGCGGCCCATATTCAGCCAATGCTGGAAATAATCGCTCATGTTGTAGCCGATGAACGGCAACATTGCAAACGGATCACGCCGTACGACGCCTTGTTGGCCGACTGCAGCGGCGGTAGTCTCCGAGCCCATGGTCGCTGCCATATACACGCCTTCGACCCAATTCCGCGCCTCTGTAACGAGCGGTACAGTCGTGGAGCGACGACCGCCGAAGATGAATGCAGAAATCGGCACACCGGCGGGATCATCCCAGGCAGAGTCGATGACCGGATTTTGTGTCGCGGCGACGGTGAATCGCGCGTTCGGATGAGCGGCTTTGGCACCAGTCTCTTTTGCGCTAGCTGGGGTCCAGTCTTTGCCTTGCCAGTCGATAAGATGCGAAGGCGCTTCTTTGGTCAGCCCTTCCCACCAGACATCACCATCGTCCGTCAAGGCGACATTGGTGAAAATAGTATTGTCACGCATTGACGCCATGCAATTGAAATTGGTTTTTTCGTTAGTGCCGGGAGCCACGCCAAAATAACCGGCTTCGGGATTGATCGCGTACAAACGACCATCCGCACCGGGTTTGATCCAGGCGATATCGTCGCCGATGGTCGTGACTTTCCAGCCTTCGAAGCCGACCGGCGGGATCAGCATGGCGAAGTTGGTTTTGCCGCAGGCCGACGGAAATGCGGCAGCGACGTAGTGCTTTTTACCTGCCGGTGACTCAACGCCCAGGATCAGCATGTGTTCTGCCAGCCAGCCATCCTCGCGACCCATGGTCGAGGCGATGCGCAAAGCAAAACATTTTTTGCCGAGTAAAGCGTTGCCGCCATAGCCGGAACCAAACGACCAGATTTCGTGCGTTTCAGGGTAATGAACGATGTATTTGGTGGGATTACAAGGCCATGCGACGTCCTTCTGACCCGCTGCTAAGGGCGCGCCCACCGAGTGGACGCAAGGGACGAAGTCGCCATCAGTGCCCAGCACCTCGTACACCGCTTTGCCCATGCGAGTCATGATGCGCATATTGGCGGCGACGTAAGGCGAGTCCGACAGCTCAACGCCGATATGCGCGATATCAGAGCCTAGTGGACCCATTGAGAATGGCACTACGTACATGGTACGACCTTGCATACAGCCATCGAACAGGCCTGCCATGGTAATGCGCATCTCGGCCGGATCGGTCCAGTTATTGGTCGGTCCGGCATCTTCTTTCTTTGCGGAGCAGATAAATGTGCGATCTTCCACGCGCGCGACGTCTGACGGATCGGAGCAGGCCAGATAGCTATTTGGCCGTTTGGCCTGACTCAGCTTTTTCATGGTGCCGCCTGCAACCATTTCAGCACATAGATGGTCGTATTCTGCCTCCGAACCATCGCACCAGTGGATTGCATCCGGTCGCGTCAATGCTGCGATCTCGCTAACCCAGGCGATCAGTTTTTGTTGTTTAACATAGACCGGCGGATTGACGGATAAAGCACGTAAGATTTCAGCGCTATGAGGGTGATTCATAAAAGTTACCTCCGATATGGAAAAATTTGGTGTGCCGTGGCAGATCATCGACTAATCTTCGCCGAGCAGTAAATACGTACTCCGGCGCGTTCTTGCAAAGTTGACTGCCATCATTTGAAACAAAAAGAATACTTTGATCGTCGGTTTCGCCCATTTCACTTGATGGGTGAAATTTAAGTCAATAATTTTTTCGTGCTATATATCGCCGTTCAGATTGGCGCGGCCGCCATTTGATATCCTCTTACATCCAAATACCGATATGTTTATGTTATTTTTTTACGGTGCACGTCGGCAATTACTGGCAAGATGACATTGATTGTACACTCCAATTGTAGTAAAAATGACCAACCAATGTAGTAAGGTATTTCCGGGTTTCCGTATGCCGTTGCTTTATTACGAGATAGCGTATTTCGCTCCTCTCGAATCTTTACTCATGGGTAATAATATGAAAATTGCCATACTTGATGACTATCAGGATGCGGTCAGACAACTTGATAGCTTTGCATTATTGCAAGGCCACGAAGTGAAGGTATTTGCCAATTCGGCGCGCGGAAGCGGACAGCTAGCGCTTCGCCTGGCGAGCTTTGATGCGTTGGTGTTAATCCGTGAACGCACGGTGTTTTCCAAGGCACTGCTGCAGAAGCTGCCGCATTTAAAGTTGATTTCTCAGACGGGGAAAGTAAGTGGTCACATCGACGTTGAGGCAGCCACAGCCAATGGCATTGTCATCGTGGAGGGTTCGGGTGACCCAACGGCACCCGCCGAGCTAACGTGGGCACTGATCATGGCGGCGGCTCGTCGGATACCACAATACGTGCATAATTTACAACAAGGACTGTGGCAGATGGCATCCTCCGAACCGCAATACAACGGTCTGGGTGTGGCCTTAAAAGGGCGAACTTTGGGCGTGTGGGGTTACGGAAAAATTGGTCGCATGGTAGCGGGGTACGGCAAAGCGTTCGGCATGCGGGTGATAATCTGGGGTCGGGACGCCAGTCGTGCCGCAGCAGTGGAAGATGGCTATCTGGCAGCGTCCTCCAAGGAGCAGTTTTTTGCTGAAGCCGATGTTTTGTCGCTTCACTTACGCTTAAATGATGCGACCAGAGAAATAGTTACAGCGGAAGATTTAGCCAGGATGAAACCGACCGCCATCTTTGTTAACACCAGTCGGGCCGAACTGGTAGCGGCCGATGCGCTGTTACACGGATTGCGGGAAGGCCGTCCCGGTTGCGCGGCGCTGGATGTGTTCGAGTCCGAACCGTTGAAGCCGGATAACCCCTTGTTAAAAATGGACAACGTCGTGGCGACGCCGCATTTGGGTTATGTAGAAAAAGATGGCTACGAATTGTATTTCCGCACCGCCTTCCAGAATGTGGTGGACTTCGCTAACGGAACGCCAAAAAATGTATTGAACCCGGATGCGTTGACGAAACGTCCCTTTGGTAATGGATAACCGCGAGATGTCTTAAGGTTCTAAAAAGTCTGAAAAATGCGCACAGATGGGATCAAGCGACCCTAAGCGTCATTAAGTCTCAATAAGTGTCAATAAGTGTCAATAAAGCGGCGGTAAAAGAAGACAAAAGAAGATAAATATCTCGGATAACGCCGATGTAAATTAGCGTGACAGTATCGTTTGATGGTATGGGGAATTGGCGCCGTGCCACAAGCGCGCCCACCCTGGCGGCCACGGTAAAGGTGGCCCGCTATACTCCGGCACGCCGCTCCGAACAGGTATCACAGGAAGGCTGCCGGGCATACGCGCAGCCTTGGCTGCGTGGCCTCCTGCGCCATTGACATCCCACGCAAGACTAAACGCATAATCCGGCAATAAAGCTTCACAGATGTTGGCAAACCAAAGTGTGTGTTCTTCGTCTTCTCCCAACGCTTGCGCAAAACCCTGAGGATCGAATTGGGCCAGCGCGCTGGCTAGCTCGCTGGCTGAGGCACCAGGATTGTCGCCCCAGCCCAGAATCGGATTGAAGTTGTAATCGGCACCCGAGCCGTACCAGCCTTCGCGTCGAGGCCGCTCCAGCCAATCGTGTCGACCACAAAACAAATGCCAGCGCCAATGCATCCCCGAGGGCTTAGGCCAACTGTATAAATATAAACGTTGATAGCCTGCTTTGTGCAACTCGCGCAGCATTGCCATCAGGCGCGCATGCGGCATGCGATCCGGCGGGGCATGACGGAATAATATCGGTTCGCCATCCGCATGCTGTATTTCGTCGGATGACAAGTTCAGGTCAAGCGTGCGGATTTCACTGCCAAAGCGCGCAGATATCCATCCAGTTAACAAATTAACCGTGACGATGACGCCATAACCACGATAGCGGTGAAAAATGACAGTGCCGGGAGCAATAGGTTTCATGAACTAAATTGCATTACTGAAAGTCAAAAGGAAATGTATTGGGAATGTCTTCTAAAAATTTTAGCAAAAGGGCCGGCAATTAAAAAGCTTCCATCAGTATAATCAAATCACCCACAAGGCAGAAAGGACTCGCCACATGACGCCACGTCCGCATCAATCCATCGATCAACGATCGAGCCCAAACGGTACGCCAGCCCAAAACCAACCCGATCGTCCGCCGGTTCAACGATCCGCCCCATCCTCAGGGCAAACATCGGGTAATCCAACGGAACGGGACAATCATCAAGACGCCGATCAATCCCTCCAGCTTAGCCGCTCTTGCGACTCTGGCGCAACCCCCGGCACTGACATAATTCCCTTAGCCGCCGTTGCATCATCACCGCCGTCATACCGCCTGAACCGTCGCGATCTGCTATTGCTTGCAGGAGCCGGCGTTGCTGTGTTGAGTATGCCGCGTTGGTTACAACCAGCCCTGGCCCAGGCCACGACGACGACTATCACCAAAACGCCAGATCCGAAAAGGCAGCAGCAGGCCGATTTTCTTGCCTTATCTACATTACTGACTTCCAACATACAACGTAATGCGACGATGAGCGCCCGGCTTTATGCCGCGCTCAGTGCGCAAGTGATTGAGTTCGAAAAGCAGTCCGCTGACTTATGGCAATTTGTGCAGACGCAGCAGGTCAAAGATGTCGATGCGTTGGTTGCGGCAGTTGCCACCAATGCCGACCTGACGAAAGTGTTACATCAAATTGTCGGCGCCTGGTATCTGGGTGTCGTCGGCAGCGGCCCGCAGGCCAAAGTGATTGCCTTTAATCAAGCTCTGATGTTTGATGCGGTGCGCGATGCCGTGGTAGTACCGACGTATTGTCGCGCGGCACCCGGTTATTGGACGACGCAACCTGCAGTCTTGAAAGCGAGGGTTTGACGATGGCTGATAACCTGTCTGCAGATGTGGTGGTTGTGGGTTCCGGCGTTGCTGGTGCGCTCGTCGCGCACCAACTGGCGAAGGCTGGTATCTCGGTGCTAGTGCTGGAAGCCGGGCCGCGCCTGGAGCGCTGGCGGATTGTGGAAAACTATCGCAATACGGCCAGCAAAGACGATTTTATATCGCCGTATCCGTCCACCAAATATGCACCGCACCCGGAATATTCGCCAGAAAACAATTACTTGATTCTTAAGGGTGAGCATAAATACAATTCACAATATATCCGCGCTGTCGGCGGCACCACCTGGCATTGGGCAGCTGCGGCGTGGCGGTTTCTGCCTAACGATTTCAAGATAAAAGATTTATATGGCGTGGGCCGCAACTGGCCGATCAGTTATGACGAACTGGAGCCTTATTATTATCGTGCGGAGGTCGAGTTGGGTGTTTCCGGTCCCAATGATGGGACCGATTTGGGTTCGCCGCGCAAACAACCCTATCCGATGGACCATTTGCCCTTATCCTGGAACGATCAGCGCTTCAGCGCCGTGGTGAATGCCAATGGCCATAAAGTGGTGTCCGAGCCGGTGGCGCGTAACAGCCGCGCATACGATGCCCGTCCGAATTGTTGCGGCAATAATAATTGCATGCCAATTTGCCCGATTGCCGCGATGTACGGCGGCATTATTCACGTCGAGAAAGCCGAGCAAGCCGGTGCCAGAGTCCTGCCTAACGCTGTGGTTTATCGCATCGAAGTCGATAGCAAGGATCGTGTCACTGCGGTGCATTACAAAGACCCCGACGGCAGCACCTTCCGGGTAACCGGAAAATATTTTGTGCTGGCAGCAAACGGGATCGAAATTCCGAAGCTCATGCTGATCTCTACCGATGACAAGCATCCGAACGGGATTGGAAACAGTTCCGATCAGGTCGGTCGCAACCTGATGGACCACCCTGGCACCGGCGTCACGTTTCTTGCCAATGAAGATATGTGGCCAGGACGTGGACCGATTGAGATGACGTCAATTGTAGATATGCGGGATGGCGCTTTCCGGTCCGAATATGCCGGTAAAAAACTTCATCTCAACAACATGGCACAGACTAATCATGCAGCCCTGGCGGCGTTGCAACAAGGATTGGTCGGCACCAAGCTGGACGCAGAAATTCGCCGGCGGGCGGCACGAACCGTTAATCTCAACAGCTTTCACGATATTTTGCCAAATCCGGACAATCGCATCCGTGCCAGCACAGAAAAACGCGATGCACTGGGAATTCCGCAGCCAGAGATTACCTATGCAATCGATGATTATGTAAAAAGAAGTGCGGTCCTGACCCACGAAACCTATGCCAGTATCGCCGCGATGTTTGGTGGCACCGAAGTCAAATTCGAAGATGATTTCGCCCCAAATAATCACATCATGGGTGCAACGATTATGGGTGGCGATCCGCGCGACTCGGTGGTTGACGCCCATTGCCGTTCGCACGATCACGAAAATTTATTCATCGCCAGCAGCGCCGTAATGCCAGTCGCAGGGACCGTCAATTGCACGTTGACGTTAGCCGCGCTATCGTTGCGCATTGCCGACACCTTGAGGACAGTGCTATGAAGACCGCTCCTTATTTCAAATCGTTGTTATCTCCGCTATCGGTGGCCGTCCTCGCCATCGTTTTACTCTCCGCCAGCGCCTGCGCCACTGCCGCGACAGTGGTAGCGGTGCCGCAGGTCGCGTCCGATGTCGTTGTATCAGACCCTGCGAAGGTAAATGTCGCGGGCACCAGTGCCGATCAGATCAAGCGTGGCGAATACCTGACTTTGGCCGCTGATTGTATCGCCTGCCATACCGTCGACAAGGCCAAGCCGTTTGCCGGCGGCTACCCGCTGGCGACGCCGTTTGGGACCATTTATGGACCCAACATCACGCCTGATAAAGAGACCGGCATTGGCACCTGGACCGATGAAGACTTCATCCGTGCCTTGCATCTCGGCATCGGCAAACAGGGCGAACACTTATACCCGGCCTTCCCCTACACCGCGTTTACCAAACTGTCACGCGATGATGTGCTGGCGATCAAGGCATACCTGTTCAGTTTGCCAGCAATCAACCAAAAGACGCCCGCCAATGCGTTGCCGTTCCCCCTCAACCAGCGCATCTTGCTGGCTGGTTGGAATTTATTTAATTTCACGCCAGGACGGTGGCAACCGGATTCCACTCAAAGCGTCGAATGGAATCGCGGCGCCTATTTAGTCGAGGGATTAGCGCACTGCCAGGAGTGCCATACCCCGCGCAATCTTACTATGGGTATCGATAAAAAGCTGGCCTTTAGCGGCGCGCAGCTGGGGGGCTGGACGGCCTATAACATTACCCCCGACGCGATCAGTGGGGTTGGCGGCTGGAAAGATGGAGAGCTGGTCCAATATCTGCAGACCGGCGTGGTACCGGATAAAGCCTCCGCTGGTGGTGGCATGGCGGAGGCGATCGAGCATAGTCTGCAATATCTGACCGATGCGGATGTGAAGTCGATTGTGACCTATTTGCGTAGCGTACCGGCCATCCATAATGAAGGCGATCTGAAGCCGCGTTACGCTTGGGGGACGGCATCCCAGGACGATGCTGCCTTACGTGGTGTTGCGCCGGTATCGAATAGCGTTATCGCTTCCGGCGGAGCAGAGCTGTTTAGCGGTAATTGTGCAACCTGCCACTCCGCCAGCGGTTCCGGAGTAGTAGGTGGTTACTATCCGTCTTTGTTTCACAATACGGTGGTGGGCGCGCATGATCCGAGTAATCTATTGATGGTGATCCTTAATGGTATCGATCGCCATGGTAAGAGCGATGAGGCTTTCATGCCGGGATTTGCTCCGCATCTGAGTGACGTCCAGATTGCCTCATTAAGCAATTACGTTCTGAAGCAATACGGCAATCCCGATGCGGCATCGGTTACTCCCGACCAGGTAAAAATACAGCGCCAGGGTGGTCCCGCTTCACCGATAATAGGGTTGTTGCCGTGGGGAATGGGCCTCGGCGGGCTCATACTTCTGTGTTTGATTTATTTGTTTTCGCGGCGCGGTGGACGGCGAGCCGGTCGGCGTGAAGTGCATTCTGATCACAACCATACTGAACCTAATCAACCTAATCAACCTAATCAACCTGTTCGGCCACCAAAAAAAGGAAATTAATTCGTATGGCACTCCGCATCATCGCCACTGGCGGCACATTTGATAAGCATTATGATGAAATCGCTGGCAAATTGATTTTTGCTGCCAGCCATTTACCTGAGGCGATCGCGCGCGCGCGCATCACTGCCGCATTGGAACTCGAGGAGTTACCACTGCTGGATTCACTCGACATGCAAGACATCGACCGCCGCCGCGTGTTGGCGTCCTGCACCAGCGCAGAGGAAGAGGCGATAGTGATTATTCACGGCACCGATACCATGCAGGATACTGCGGCGGTGTTGGGCGCGGCTAATCTTGCTAAAGCGATAGTGGTAACGGGCGCGATGATCCCGTACGAAATCGCCAATTCAGATGCATTGTTTAATCTGGGATTCGCTTGTGGCGTTGCACAGTTTTTGCCGCATGGCGTCTATGTTGCGATGAACGGAAAAGTATTCGGCTGGGATAAAGTACAAAAGAATCGGGTTGCAGGGGTTTTCGAATCGATTTGACGTTATTGGTACCCTTCCCTGCGGATACCCTTTCATTGCGTTCACGAGAGAGGAGCTTATGCTCCTCTCTCGTTTTTGTACGGACCGCTATCAAGGTGACTTCAGGTCACTGATGGGGCTTAAAAGCGGTGCTGAATACCACCAATGACGCCCGTCTGGCTATTGCCAAAACCGGTGTCATCACGTGAAACCCCGACCAGTTGATTATTTTTGGCTTTGGCGTATGCCGCGCTCAGGTACAAATCCGTCCGTTTGGACAATGCATATTTAGCGCGCGCCGAAACCATAATCGGATCGGCATCCTTGCCATTCGGCACATTTTTGATGTCTTGATAGTAGACCTGTCCAATCAGCGTCCATAGCGGTGTCACGCGATAGCTGGCACCGCCCCAAAACATGTCGCTACGCAAATCCGCGGCGTGGCTAGCGAGTGTTTTTTTATAGTTCCGATAGCCAAGGTTGAATTTCCAATTTTCACTCATCTGATATAAACCGGCCAGGTGGATGCTTGTGGCTTTGTCATAGTCATTTCTGAAGGCTGGAACGGCCGCGCCATTCGAGCGATCAAAGGCAGCTGCCAGACTGACCGGGCCAATCACATAGCCAGCGCCAAGCGCATATTTAGCGCTATCGCTCGTGTTCCCTGCGACCTCTCCGAAGCCGTAAGTTGCGCCCAATTTTACGCCACCGAAGGTACCCTGGTATTTGATGATATTCGGTGCATTGGTAATCATGCCGTCCTTGCGTCCACCGGTCGCATTGCCGGAAGTTACCCAAGAATATTGGCCGGAATATCCCATTAAATCAAACGGCAAAATAAAATCGTAGGTGGTGGTGTAAGAGCGCCCGGCCACAATTCGGCCAAATGGACCTTCCAGACCAACGTTGGCTTGCCGACCGAATAGCACCCCCGCACTATCGAATTCACCGGTATCAACTTTAAAGCCGCTTTCTAGCTGGAAAATGGCTTTCAGACCGCCGCCAAGATCTTCAGCGCCACGAAATCCGAAGCGCGAGGTGTTCATTGCGCCAGAGCTCAGGCGCACGACACCGTCCTTTTTTGCATTGGCATTATTGGTATATTCCACGCCAGTATCGATCAGGCCGTACACGGTCACGTTGCTCTGCGCGTAAGCAGCGACAGCACAGGTATTCAACACAACTGCAGCAAATAACTTTCTTTTCATTTCATCTTCCTCTAGTGGTTTAATAAAATTTCTTGCCATCTGCGGTGGCAATCATGGGACAGCGTTGGAACTACAAAACACGGCATTGAGAAGCGTCCTCAAGCGTCGACTTCAAGGAAAAAATGTGAGGTGAGGTGAAAAGACCAGGGCTTAAGGCTCCTACCTCTATGTGCGCGGCATCAGAACGCCCAAAGCGCCTCTTGCGGCAGCTGCAGCCAATACTCCCCCGGAGTCAAACGGTGGCTGGCATACGCCCGCAGCCCGATGGTGTCTACCGCATCGCCATTCTTGAACAGGCACTCCCAACGGTCACCGAGATACATGCAGGTGAACAACGGAAGTTTGATAGCGTTGTCTACCGGCTCGCTGGAGATCCGGACTTGCTCCAGGCGAATAATGCCGATCGCCTCATTGCCGGCGTTGCCGCCACGCGCGGTGGCTGTCACGGTGCCCCCTTCCACTTCCAGCAAGGCCAGATCTCCCTCGCGCCGCAGGACTTTGGCTGGTAGCCGATTATTGCTACCCATGAATTCCGCAACAAACAGCGTGTCCGGGGTTTGATACATACTTTGCGGTGTACCTTGCTGTTCAATCTTGCCGTTGTTGAGCAGCAGGATACGATCCGAAATCGCCATCGCTTCGGCCTGGTCGTGGGTGACCATCAGCGCCGAAAGTCCCAGGCGGACAATCAGTTCACGTAAAAACGCACGCGCTTCTTCACGCAATTTGGCATCCAGATTGGACAGCGGTTCGTCGAGCAAAATGACCGGCGGGTTGTATACCAGTGCTCGGGCAATCGCCACCCGCTGCTGCTGTCCGCCAGAAAGTTGATGCGGAAAGCGTTCTCCCAGGTGGCCTAAACCAAGCTGCGTCAAGGTGCTATTCACGCGCTCGGCAATCTCGCTTTTTCCCATTTTCCGCAATTGCAGACCGTAGGCAACGTTGTTGAATACGGTTTTGTGCGGCCACAACGCATACGATTGAAATACCAGACCGAGATTGCGCTCTTCGGCGGGGATTTCCAGTTTGCCATTGCCGTTAAAAACGGTCCGTTCACCAATCTGAATCTCACCGGCTTTGGGTGATTCAAGTCCAGCCACGGCGCGCAATAACGTGGTTTTACCGCTACCCGATGGACCTAACAACGCAACCACCTCGCCGCGTTGTAATTCCATCGAAACTCCTTTTAAAATCTGATTGGCACCGGCACCGGTGCCATAGTCCAGATAAAGATTGCTGACGCTTAATTCGCTCATGATGCTATTCCTGTATGGAGGGTTTAATCGTGCAACTTGACGCCGAAGCGCAGCGCGATACCGAGGCCAATGGCCACTAAAAAGATATTAATAAATGAGAGTGTTGCCACCAGATCGACCGAGCCAGAAGCCCATAACGAGACGATCAAGGCACCGATGACTTCAGTGCCCGGTGAGAGCAGATACACGGCGGTTGAATACTCGCGTTCAAAAATCAGGAACACCATCAGCCAAGCACCGAGCAAGCCATACCGCACCAATGGCAACGTGATATGGCGGGTGACCTGACCGCGCCGTGCGCCGACTGCGCGGGCCGCTTCTTCCAATTCCGGTCCGACTTGCAGCAGCGCTGTGGTGATCAGGCGCATACCATAAGCCAGCCACACAACGGAATAGGCCAGCCACACAGAAAATATGGTCGAACGCAATTCCCGCATGATTGGAATGACGCTGCTTACCATCCAGTTGGCGAAGAAATTGTCGTAATTTTTAAAAACATCGTTCAAGGCTGAAGGCACGAACAAAAATACCCACAAGAACGCCAGTCCTGCCAACAAGCCAGGCACTGCACGTGGCACCAACACACTGTAATCAAGGAAGCGCGTAATGCCATCGGGCTTGCGATGCATTGCCAACGCAATGCAGCAATAACATGCCACCGTAATACCGCCGCCGATGACACCAATCAGGACAGTGTTCAAAATTCCGCGCATTAACGATGGTTGATCGAAAACATCGATAAAATGTTGCACGGTGAAGGCGTCAACCAGCGAGACGCCGTAACCCCAATGCGACACAAATGCACGCAAGGCGATTCCCGACAGCGGTATAACGATGGTGAAGATGATCCACATCGCAATAAGTCCAAACGCAGGCCATTTCCAGTTTCCAAGCGGTAGTGCTTTTTGGCGCGCGCCCTTGCCTTTGATCGAGACATATTTATTTGCCGAGCGCAGCAACCAGCGCTGCATCATTACCAGCGGGAACGTCACCGCCACCAGACATACAGCCACCGCTGCCATTAAATGATAGGAAGGGGTTCCAAGTTTATTGGTGAGTTTGTATAGATAGGTAGGTAGAACCAGATGACCTTCCGGGTCGCCCAGCACCAGTACCAGACCAAAGACCTCAAAGCCGAGAAAAAATACCAGCACGCCGGCATATGCCAATGCTGGCATGATCATCGGGAGCGAAACGTTGAGGGCGACCTGCAGCGGCGATGCACCCGCCACGCGAGCGGCCTCCTCCACATCGGCACCAAGGCTTCTCAGCGCTGCGGAAGCGTAAAGATAAACGTGTGGCACGTGGGTAAGGCCTGCAATGATGATGATGCTGGGAAACGCGTAGACATTCCAGGGATCGCCATCAAATCCAACCATACTAAGCAGACTCTTGACCCAGACGGTATAGAACCCGACAGGTCCCATTGATACGACATAACCGAAACCGATGACCATCGGCGATACAAAAATAGGGACAAGCAACAACGGTGCGATCCAGCTACGACCAGGAAGATCAGTGCGGACCATCAAGAATGCCAACATGCCGCCTAACGGAACGGCAATCAACGCCAGGCCTGCGGCCAGCATCATTCCGTTTGCAAACGCCTGACGGAAATCAGGATCGTCAAAAATAAAACGATACGGCTCCAGACTTAATTCTTTTACTGGGGCAAAAAAAGGTGCCGATAAAAAGCTTTGATAGAAGATCAGCGACAGTGGCACGAACACGGCCAGTGCGGTCAGCGTCACCACCAGTCCGCGTGGCCAGTTCAGGCGAAAAAGCCATGCGGCCCAGTTGCTGCGCACCGATGGCTGTGGAGAGGAAAGAGTATGCATAGTGGGTAATTGTCCAGATCAGAATGCAGATAAAAATTACTTGAACGGCACCTGATCTCAAAATCTGGACGTAGAACGACCCGCCGCCGTGCGCCTTGTGAGAGGTCACGACAGAGTGTCGATTGCCAGAGATCAGGTAGAAAGATGCGCGTAGGCTGGGTTGCGCCGACGGAGCCGGGTAAGCGGCTTCGTCAGGAGAGATGCATCATTTGTTGAAATTGTTGGCGCTGATAAACAGCGCCGACGCACAACATCGACAGCCACGTCCCACAGATTATTTTTTGCCTGCCGCCGCTTTCCATTGCTTCAGAAAAGCCAGACGTTTGGTTTGATCCAGATAAGCCAGCAGCACCGGACTCACCGGGATCGGCTTCAACGCTGTGCCAAGTTGCTTGGTCAACTCTGATAGTGTTGAGGTTCCGGTGACATCGGCGCGGATAGCGAATAGCTGCGCTTCATTGGCAACGATAGTCTGGCCGCGTTTGGATAGCAGATAATCGAGCCACAACTTGGCCGCGTTGCTATTTTTTGCCGATTTGTTGATAAACGCGACCCGCGACATCACCAGATTATAGTCGGTGGTAAATGCCACTCCCAACGAGGGATCTTTTTTGGCGCGGCTGAGCGCATACGATCCAAGCACGTTGTAGCCGATCAGATTTTCCCCGGATGAAATGCGCTCCAGCATGGTGCCGGTGGATGACTGCACCCGTACTGCAACATTTCCGAGCGCCGTGGCAAGTTCCCAAAACTGCGGATTGTCTTGCGCATCTTGCGTAATGAACGAGAAGCCCACACCTGATTTTTCAATATCGTAGGTGGTCACTTTATTTCGGTATTTGTCTGCTTTCGTGGTCAGCAGTCTGGTGAAAGCCGCGTGCGTAGTGGGAACTTCATCGGCCGGGACCAAACGCTTGTTATAGACGATGGCAATCGGTTCATAGGTTGTACCGTAGGCCGTATCCTTATAGCTTGCCCAAGCGGGAATCGCACCGGCTTCCGGCGATTTATACACGGCGCCATAACCCTCTGTCACCAATTTAACTTGCAGATCCATTGACGACGACCACAATACGTCGGCGGTGGTCCCGCCAGCGGCAGCTTCGGAGATAAAACGGTTATACACTTCCGTTGAGTTCATATCGTTAAACTCAACTTTTACGCCCGGATAAAGAGCGCTAAAATCTTTGATTAATGGCTCGGCAGCTTTGGAGTCCGTGGCACTGTAAATAACCACCTTGCCCTCTTTTTTTGCACCTTCAATGATCCTGTTATAGTCCGCCGGATAACCACTCGGAACTTGTGCCCATGCGCTGCCGGTGGTCGTCAGCGCTAATGCAGCTGCCATAAGTGTCAAAGATTTTTTCGGTGTAAACATAGATGTTGTCTCCTGATTTTTCTATTGGTGTGTGGGTGTTACGTTCTAACTTGTGTGATTATTTTTTTACGTTATGACTCGTGATCTTTACGCAATGGCGATACATACCCGACCACGCCAGGTTTACCGCACCAGTCCCATCGCGTTCGCCTGTTGTCCATATTGATAAACCGTTTTTTTGACATACTCGGTCAGCGCTTTGCCCGTCAGGGAAAATGGGAAAAGTCCACCCTCTGTGCGCAAACGATCGAACTCAGGAGTGGCCATCATTTGGTCGAAAACGTTGATCCAGCGGTGGTAATCGGCATCAGACACATGCGGTCCCATGTAAACGCCGCGGATGATCGGCCAACTCACATCGATACCCTGCTCCCGTGCGGTGGGTACGTTCGCCAGTGCCCCGGGTAGGCGATTGTCGGATAGCACCGCCAGAATACGAATCTCGTTATCTGCTGCGTGTAACATCGCTTCCGAGGCATCGCCCGATACTGCCTGCACATGACCGGCACGCAATGCGGTAAATGATTCACCACCGCCTTCGAGTGCGACAAAGCGCAAGGTTTTGGGATCGATGTGACGCTTCCTGGCGAGCAGCGATATCTTGAGCCAGTCTTGACTGCCGACCGTGCCAGCCGCGCCGATGGTGACCTTGGACGGATTGTCTTTCAAGGCTTGCATCAGGTCGCGCAGGTTCTTAAAAGGTGAGTCGCTTCGTACCGCGATCATGCCGTAATCGGCACCGACCGCAGCGACCCAGCGCACGTTGGCCGGACTGGCGCGGCCGTATTTTCCCTGCGCGAGATTCATCAGTGAACCACCAGAAAAAGCCACCAGCGTTTGTGCTTCTCCACTCCGTTGCGTCACGATGGCATTCCAGGCGACCGCCCCTATTCCCCCCGGTAGATAAGTGGTACGTATGGCAATCGGTGGAACAGCGTTTTTCTGGCTGACGGTGAGCGTAGTGGGAAGCAGCATGCCCTTTTGAATGAGCTTGCAGGTCAAATCCATACCACCGCCCGGCTTGGCCGGAGCCAGACACTCCGGCACACTGAGGGCCGTTATCGGAGTGCGGCTGCCCGCCCACGCAGCGCTTGCGGTGACTAGCATGCAAGCGGCGCTCACGTAAATCAAAGTTTCTCGAAATGTCATTGTCTCCACCCACAATCTATTGTTGTTATCGCATTTCTTCTGTTTACCCAGCAAACGGCTGCAAAAACAATCAGCCTTATCGAATACTAATAGACGAATAGACTAAAAATGGAACAAGGGGTTTTTTAATTAATCGCATCATAGCTGGTCGAATCTTTCAGTTTCCTTTCAGTTTGGGAGCGAACAAAAAATGTTGTACTTTTATGCCTCAAAACTATGCAGCGCAATAGCGGTTAGTACTAATTCACTTACGGAAATCGGCTATTTTTGAGTATTTGTTATCTACATTGACTGGCGTTTTGCAAAACCGATCGTTCTATGTAAATATTGGCGACCTATTCAACCGGCTCCCAATGATTATGCGGATTTTATTAATTGAAGATCACGTTGAGTTATCACGTTGGCTTTCAAAGGCGCTGCGAGATGCGCATTGGACGGTCGAATGTGCGACGAACGGGGCCGATGCCGATTCGTTGTTGCATACCCAGCAATACGCGTTGGTGATTCTGGATTTAAGTTTGCCAAAGATGGATGGGCTGGAAGTCCTCAAGCGTTTGCGCGCGCGCGGCAGTAAGGTACCGGTGTTGATTCTCACCGCACGCGGCGGTGTTCCGGATCGGGTACAGGGATTGAACCTGGGCGCGGACGACTACCTGGCAAAACCGTTTGAACTTGAGGAGCTGGAGGCGCGTGCAAAAGCCTTGTTAAGGCGCGCTCAGGGCAACGAGGGGCTGACATATAGTTGCGGCGCTCTGCAGTTCGACACAGTCTCACGCATGTTTAGTTATGGAGATGGTCTTTTGGCATTAACGCCACGCGAACACGCGGTGCTGGAAGTATTGATGACCCGTGCCGGCCGGGTCGTTTCGAAAGAAAAACTCTTCGATGAAGTGTTTTCGCTTGCCGATGATGCTAATCCGGATGCGATAGAAATCTATATTCATCGACTGCGCAAAAAACTGGCAAGCGATCAAAATGGTCAAGTCGCCATAACAACCCTGCGCGGCCTGGGATATTTGTTGCAGGCACAAGCAGCCTAATGCGCCACCAACTGCCCTCCTCCGTGCCCGTATCGCGCAGCAAAGACGGGTTGATAAAAGAGTGCGGAAAAAATGCTGGAACCTCACTCGGCACCTTGCGTAGTCAATTGTTGCGATGGCTGCTTATTCCGCTGTTACTGTTAGTAGCGCTAGATTCACTGTCTGTGTACCGCAACGCCCTGGACGTGGCAGACCTGGCCTACGACCGAGCGTTGCTGGCCTCGACGCGCGCATTGGCAGAACGCGTGTCAATCGTTGATGGTAAGGTCGTGGCCGATGTGCCATACGTCGCGCTCGATAGTTTTGAGACCGACACTTTGGGGCGGATCTATTACAAAGTCACCGGTACCAAAGGCGAATTTATTTCTGGGTACGACGATCTTCCAGCCATCCCTGCTCATACCCCGCGTTCAGAAATCTATCCTGCGCTGGTGCGTTTTTATCATTCGACCTACCGCGGCGAACCGGTCCGGATTGCTGCCCTCTATCAACCCGTGTATGACGATTCCATGCGCGGCATTGCATTGATCCAGGTCGGGGAAACCATGGACGCACGCAGTGCAATGACGCGTCAAATTTTGTTCGGTACTCTGTGGCGGCAGGGCTTATTAGTGATGGTCGCCGCACTACTGGTGTGGTTCGCGGTGCGAATAGTATTGCGCCCGTTGATGCAATTGAAGACAGCAGTAGAAGCCCGTGGCCCTACCGACCTGACAAATTTCGACGCCGATCAGGTGCATATCGAAATGCGGCCCCTGATTGCAGCGATGAATGGCTACATGGGACGCTTGCAGACCTTGATTACCGGGCAGCGCCGGTTCATCGCCGACGCATCGCACCAACTGCGCACGCCGCTCACCGTTTTGAAGACTCAGGCCGAACTCGCATTGCGAGAACTGAAGCGCGATCCGCAAGATCCCCAATCACCGCTGGATATCGAGGCGATACGGGAAATTGTGCGCAGTATGGCATCGACCACCGACGCCACGGTCCATCTGGCGAATCGGCTTCTGACGTTGGCACGCGCTGAGCATGGCGTTGCCGAAGGCGGCATGGTGGCGCTGTCACTCACCGCCGCAACGCGTCAGGTCGGGTTGGAGTTGGCTCCGCAAGCGGTCAAGAAGCAACTCGATTTGTCGTTTGATGCAGAAGAAAATGTTTTTATCACTGGCAACCCATTGATGTTGCATGAGCTAATGTCGAACCTGCTGGATAACGCAATTCGCTATACGCCGTCAAACGGAAAAATTATATTGCGCGTACGGCGTGATGGCCAGACGCAACGTGGGGTGTTTGAAATAGAAGACAGCGGTAGTGGGATTCCCGAAGCTGATCGTGAACGGGTTTTTTCAGCGTTCTATCGAGCGCCCTCGGCACAGCAATTGAATCCGAGCGGGGCGGGATTAGGATTATCGATCGTGCGCGACATCGCTGCTGCGCATCACGCATCGATTGTGCTTTCAGCGCCATCGAAAAATAGCGGCTTAAAAGTGTACATTACTTTCCCGCTGCGGCCCGCGGCTATTGGCTAAGCACATGCACTCTGGCTGCACATAGCGGAATTTCTGAAGACCTGGGAATGCTGATCGTCAGAAAAAAATCAGCATTTATTTGATATCGTTCGGGACCATTTCTTAAATAATTTACGCAAATGAGTATTTTATTTAAGACTTTTTCCTATTGGTTAAACGCGTTGTGATGGCTATACTTTTGAGCAAGTGATTCTATGAGTTCAAATAATGGCCACATGTATTGCGTCGAATTTTTTTAATCAGGTTAAAAGCGTTCTTAGACTGATCGAATCGACTGTTGAGCAATCCGGCTCATCGGTTTTAAACCGGTCAGGTGCGGTTGACTTTGTATAAGCAGCGCGGCGCCGGGCTCATCGAAGTGTTGATCGCCCTGGTCATCACCGCGTTCTCCTTGTTGGGCCTGGCAGGGCTGCAAATGACCGCGTTGCGCCACCAAAAAGTCGCCCATTACCGTGCGAAAGCTTTCACATATAGTCATCATCTTGCGGAACGCGTACGGAGCAATCTTCGCGGTGCGCGCGAAGGATTTTACAGTCCCGCTCCACAGCACTATCCTCCGCTTCACAGCGGCCGGCCAGAAACCCCGACATGCGCCATTGCATTCGTCTGTACGCATGCGGAAATCGCAGCCATTGATATCCATGAATGGCGCATAGCACTTCGTCACGCCATGACAGGCGGCTGGGGAGAAATATCGGGTAGCCCGCTGACTGGTTTCGTCATCATGGTCTATTTCAGAGAGTCGGCAATCCGTACCGGTGCCGCTCCGAATGAAAGCAAAAGCACAATCAAAAACACGCAATGCCGTAGCGCTGCGTTAAATCCCGTAACCGACCACGACGTGCGCTGCTTCACGATGTTATTCACGCCCTAAAATTGGACGATATTGCGATGATAACCAGACGTATGTGCCGAATCATGGAGGCAAAGAAAATCGGGTGCCTGCACGGTGGACTAGCACTACCGATGACGCTTATTTTTCTTCTAGTCATGACAATGATCGGACTTGCAGCGATGCGTAACGTGTCACTTGAGGAAAAAATTGCAGGAAATTTGCGCAGTCGGCAACGCGCATTTGAGGGAGCCGAGCAAGGGCTTCGCTATTGCGAGATGTTGGTTGGAAAACTTTCCAAATCCCCGGCAGATTTTCCTCCCCAACTGGCTATGGGTCCCGTGATGGATGAAAACAATCAAGAGAAAAATCATTGGGAAATCGCACAGAACTGGCGTGATAACGCGGTCTCTATCGCCCTTCCTCCGCGATTTATTGCTAACAATGGCCCGATCGATAGCGTGTCCGAATCACCGCGCTGCATGATCGAAAAAATGGCGTTAGTCGGTGATGATGAATTTCAGCTGAACCCTGCAGACCGGCTTCTAGCGTATCGAATTACGGCGCGTGGCGCTGGTGCTAACAGTAATGTGGCGGTAATACTGCAAAGTTATATACGGCTGTGATAAAAATTTCAGGCTACAAGGCTCGTGCGATGAAAAAAATTGATTTTGGCAGGTTGATCACGTTGAAGTTAGCGGCCTTAATGACATTCACGGCGTTAATGGCGTTAATGACGTTATTGACGCCAGCGCTAGCGCGTATATCGCAATTTCCCCTGTTTCCTTCCGAAGGATTTTCTAATTTGATTTATAGCTCCCCTGCCCTCGATGGCACATCCATCGCCTACCGGGCCGGTTTTACAACCAAGGATTGGGCTGGTCAACTAAAAGCTTTTCGCGTCAACGCGGACGGGAGTATCGGTGCCGTTGTATGGGACGCAGAACGACAAATACCTGCGTGGCAAGCACGCAATATTACGTCCTGGAATTCAGAGACGGATAATGCTATTGACTTCCAATGGTCGCAGCTTTCCGAACCGCAAAAAAGAGAATTAGGATCGATCAATGTGCTGTCTTACTTGCAAGGCGATTCCACGTTAGAGGCAGCGCAGAAGATTGGCAATTTCCGTAATCGCTCAAGCAGCTTGGGTGATATCGTCAACTCCGTGCCAATCTATGTAAAAAATGCTGATTTTGGTTACACAGCGTTACCGAAAGTACAGGGCGGAGGAATCGTTTATCGGGATTTTCAAATGCGCAAACATTCTCGCAAAGCGATGTTGTATGTCGGCGCAAATGATGGCATGTTGCACGGTTTCGATGCTGTCACCGGCGCTGAGAGATTCGCCTATGTTCCGCACGCCTTATTTCCTTACCTGAGCGCTCTCAGCCATCCGGACTACGTGCTAAAACATCGCTATTTTGTAGATGGTCAATTGACCGAAGGGGACGCCTACTTTTCGCGAGAAACCGCATCAACGCCAGTATGGAAAACAATCGTTCTTGGTACAACGGGCGCTGGCGCAAGAAGCGTCTTTGCGCTAGACGTTAGCGCCCCGGCATTGTTGAGTGCAAAAAGCGTCATGTGGGAACGGTCCGACGTAGTCTCCGGCGGAATTATTGATCATGATATGGGACATGTCCTGGGCGAGGCAGCGGTCGTGCGCTTACGCAGTGGCCAATGGGCGGCGTTATATGGCAATGGTTACGACAGCAAAAATAAAAAAGCAGTGCTCTATCTGGTGAATATTACCGACGGTTCCCTGATTAGAAAAATCCAGACCGAACAGGGTGGATTGCAGGGACCAAACGGTCTGTCGACGCCTGCCTTGCAGTTTAATTCGCATAGAGAAGTTATCGCCGCATACGCTGGTGATTTGCGCGGGAATATCTGGAAATTTGATTTGGAAAGTACTAATGCAAAGGCATGGGGTGTCGCGTATCACGGTCGACCATTGTATGTGGCGACCGATCCCGACGGAAAGCCGCAGCCGATTGTGGCGCAACCGGTGGTGGCACGCCACCCTAACGGCGGGCGCATGATCATGTTTGGTACTGGAAAACTGTTCGAAGTCGACGATCCTTTCGACACGCAATTTCAGACCATCACCGCAATATGGGAGCAAGCCGATACAGCGGACAGAGCCTCAACCATCGAGGGCCGCTATCAATTGCAGCAACAAACGCTTTCACCCATCACCGGCGGTCGGATCATCAGCAAAAATCCGGTTAATTGGAATAATCGGCGCGGCTGGTATGTTGACCTGCCTGACCTCGGCGAGCGCGTGGTCGGAAAACTGCAAATGATTAATGGCTTAATAGTCATATTGACTTACACGCCGGGAATGCCTGCGGGAGCGGAAAAGGTACCCTCTTCACAGCTAATGTTAATCGATTTCATGACCGGCAGCGCCGCGCCAAATCCTGTCTTTTTAGCCTCGCGGCCCGATCTGATGTCTATCCGCGTGCCACCGTCAGCGGCGTCACCCACCGCCGTGAGGCTGCCCAATGGCAAGCGCAGCCTGGTACTGCAGGGTATCGATGGAAGACAAAAAATTGTACCGCTAGCTTTAACCCCCATGCTGCCTTTCAGAACCTGGCATCAGCTTGCGGTTCCGCATTAAGGCGCTGTCGAAGGCGCTATCGATTTCACCAAATATCTTTTGTATCACCAGATTTTCGCAGATGCTGCACAAATCGATCAGAGACAAAGTCCACAAAGGCGGTCGCTTTCGCCGATAAGTTTAAACGCTCGGGATAGACCGCAAAGATGTCGGAGGAAGGTAAGTTCCATTCTTCTAGCACCTGGGACAAACGTCCGGAGCGAAAATAGGGCGCGAGATCCCATTCTGAGCGCATCAAGATTCCGTGTCCCAACAGCGCCCATTCCAATGCAATTTCGCCGTCGTTTGTGCTTAAGGCACCGCGTACTTTAATGGTTTCCTGCGCCTTTCCACGGCTCAGGTGCCAGGTGCCGTATGCAGCCTCATTTTCCCGTAGAACGATACATTGATGCTTTTGCAGATCGCGCGGGATAGTCGGCGCGTGTTGCTCTTTCAGATAGGTTGGGGAGGCGCACAAAAGTCTTCGATTGGAGGCGATTTTGCGTGCAATGATGCGTGCGTCCGGCATTTCTCCGATGCGGATACCGATGTCAAAGGCCTGATCGGCAAGGTTCAATGGCCGGTCCGATAGTTGCAACTGGACCTCAACCTCCGGATAGCGTTTGATGAAGGCGGAGACTGCGGGAGCAACATACTTGCGGCCAAAGCCGAAGGTTGCGTTGACACGCAAAAGTCCTTTAGGAACGGCTCTGCTACGGCTTACCAAACGCTCCAATTCATCGATTTCCGCCAGAATTCTCGCAGCTTCGGCCAGGTAAATTTCCCCTTCATGCGTCACGCTCATGGTCCGGGTAGTGCGGTTTAACAACCGGATACCGAGCCGTTGCTCAAGTTTGGCGAGTCTTTTAGTGACCGCTGGCGGCGTCACGCCCAATTCGCGCGCGACCGCCGCAAGGCTGCCTTGCTTGACCAGAACCGTAAAAAATGCGAGATCAGAGAGGGAATTCATTAGTAACTTAAAAGAAATAATAGACTAAATAGGAGTGAATTATAAGCAATCTACGCGGCGATACAATAGATTTAAATAACGGGAGAAAATGATGTTTTCAGGATTCACGCCCCACGTCGCCGACGTCAACGGTACCCATATTCACTTTATCCGCCGTGGGACGGGCCCCGCATTGCTATTGCTGCACGGGCATCCGCAGACGCACGTTATCTGGCACAAGGTTGCGCAACAACTGGCAGAACGTTACACCGTGATCGCCGCTGATCTGCGCGGTTATGGTGACAGCGGAAAACCGGTCGGGTTGCCGGATCACAGCAACTACTCCAAGCGCACCATGGGGCAGGACCAGGTTGATCTCATGGCGACCTTGGGATTTAAGGAATTCTTGCTGATGGGACATGATCGTGGAGGGCGCGTGGCATACCGCATGGCGCTGGATCATCCGGAAGTTATCCGCAAGCTGGTTGTGCTGGACGTTGCGCCGACTCTGGCAATGTATGAAAAAACCACGCTGGAATTCGCTACCGCTTACTACCACTGGTTTTTTCTAATCCGACCAGCACCTTTTCCGGAGTTGCTGATTAATTCGCATCCGGAAGAGTATCTCAAACATACCATCGGTGGCCGCAGTTCCGGCATGGCACCGTTCACACCGGAGGCCTATGCGGAATACCTGCGCTGCCTGCGCGATCCATTAACGATACACGGGATTTGCGAGGATTATCGCGCCAGTGCCGGAATTGATCTCGACCATGAACGCAGCGATCTGGCGGCCGGTCGAAAGATCCAGTGCGAAATGCTGGCGCTCTGGGGTGGCAATGGTGTCATTGAAAAATGCTTTGACCCCTTGGCTGAATGGCAACTGTTGGCCAATAAGGTAAGCGGCAGGGCGCTTGACTGCGGGCATTACATTCCCGAAGACGCTCCAGAAGCTTTGTTGGCAGAAGTGTTGCCATTTTTTGCCAAATAAAAAACGCATTACTAAGGGGAATAATATGTCAGGCCGCACGCTATACAGAAAAATGGTGGATTCGCATACCGTCTCTACACTCGACGAACAACATGTATTGTTGTACGCCGATCTGCACATCATGAACGAATACACGAGTCCGCAAGCATTTAGCGGTCTGCGTGAAAAAGGTCGCACTGTCCTCCGTCCTCGGCAACAGCTCGCGGTGGTTTCTCACATTATTCCTACGCATCAGGTCGCGAATGCCAATCGGGTCATCTTCGATCCGGCCTCTGCGTTGCAGGCGACCAACTTGAAGCGTAATTGCACCGATTTCGGTATCGCGTTGTTTGATACTAACGACGTGGATCAAGGCATCGAACATATCATCGCACCGGAACATGGTTGGATACGTCCCGGCATGGTGGTTCTATGTGGCGATAGTCATACAACCACGTATGGTGCCCTGGGTGCGCTCGGATTTGGCGTTGGCACGTCGGAAGTAGAACACGTCCTGGCGACGCAGACACTGGTCTACCGACTTGCGCAGGATATGCGTATTCAGGTGGATGGTGAACTGCCGGTTGGCACTTCGGTCAAGGATCTGATCTTGTTGATTATCAGCCGCATCGGTGCGCAAGGCGCGCGTGGTTATGCAGTCGAATTTTGTGGTTCGACCATCGGCACCCTATCAGCAGAAGCGCGAATGACGTTGTGCAATATGGCGGTTGAAGCGGGTGCCCGGGCAGCATTGATAAAGCCCGATGCCACCACGCTGAATTACATCAAGGCACACGCTACCAATCTGGATGATGCAAAATTCGCACAGGCTGCTGATGATTGGCGCGAACTGTATTCTGACGACGATGCAGCGTTTGATCTCCAGTATGATTTTTTAGCCAAAGAAGTTTCTCCCTATGTCACATGGGGCACCAGCCCGGATCAGGCCATCTCCGTGACAGGGCGTATACCAATGCCGTCTTCCGATCATAGCGCCCCCGATACGCAAAGCGACGCGGTCGCGCAAGCCTTGCACTATATGGGTCTCGCGGGCGGATCATCGATTTTGGGCTTGCCGATAGATCGGGTATTTATCGGATCTTGCACCAACGGCCGCATCGAAGATCTGCGCATTGCCGCCGCGATTGTCGAAGGCAAACATATCGCGCCATCGGTGCGCGGAATGGTGGTCCCTGGTTCAGGCGCTGTGCGCCGCCGTGCCGAGGAGGAGGGCTTGTCGAACATATTTATCAATGCCGGATTTGAATGGCGTCAACCCGGATGCTCGATGTGCCTGGCGATGAACGACGATGTGCTCAATCCCGGAGAACGCTGCGCATCGACCACTAACCGAAATTTCGAAGGCCGTCAGGGCAGGGACGGCAGAACCCACTTGATGAGCCCGGCAATGGCCGCTGCGGCGGCACTGGCAGGCTGCATTACCGATGTTCGCCGTCTGGCAAATAACGTGGAGAAAAATGATGCTTAAAAATACGCGTATTGACGGTATAGCCGCGCCGCTGCTGATCGACAATCTGGACACCGATCAAATCATGCCCAAGCAATTCCTGCGGATCATCGATAAGGCCGGATTGAGTCATGGCGTGCTCTATGATTTGAGATTTACCCCGGACGGTCAGTTGAAGCCCGGTTTTGTGCTCAATCAAACAGATTTCAAAGACTGCAAATTTCTCATCAGCGGACCTAATTTTGGTTGCGGTTCCAGTCGCGAGCATGCGGTTTGGGGCTTGCAGCAACTAGGGATCGAAGCAGTGATCGCGCCAAGCTTTGGTGAAATATTTTTCGGCAACGCGCTTAACAATCGCCTGTTACTGATCGTGTTGCCGCAAGAGCAGATCGCCTTACTGCTTGCAGACAACGCAGCGGGGCAAAGACAGTTGTCGGTCGATCTGGAAAAAATGACGGTGGGTAACGTCACACAAAGTTTCCGTTTTTCTTTAGCCGATCGCCATAAAAAAATGATCGTGGATGGATTGGACATGGTCGGCGCGACCATGCAATTGCTGCCTGCGATAGTGGCGTTCGAGAAGAAGCATGACGTCGCTTTTCCCTGGGCTAAAGTAATGCCGTCAGCGGGCTCGCATTAACCACGACCGACAGGACTGCGTCCTTTTTCATTGAGCGCGTACTAAAAGATTGCACGGCATCCGCCACTTTTAGGTTTCGCGTTAATTATTTGGGTCGTGGGTAGACTTATTGATATTATGGTATTTTTATTAATGCAGTAATTGCATAATAAAATATCATAATATTAATTATAACGACTACAACGAGACCTCATGCCCCAAAATACGAACCCCATTAACGCTAAATTCGCCGCTATTTGCGGCGTTACACTCGCGCTGACATTAGCGTTTGCTGCTCCGGTATCGGCGCAGCAAACATCCAGCGTCACGACTCAGCAAGCCGCATTGATCGCCCGCCCGATGATGATTTCCCGCCAAGGGAGTTTCTTCGTGGGTGGTCACGATATTTTTTCCGATACCCTGTCGACGCTGCCCAACTACGCCGCCTCCGGAACGGTCACCGTTGACCAAATGTACGTGCATTATCAGGTGCCAGTGAAAGCTAAACCGCTGTCGTTGACATTGATCCATGGCTGCTGTCTGACCGGTAAGACCTGGGAGTCCACGCCGGACGGACGGATTGGCTGGGATGAATATTTCGTGCGCAAAGGTTATTCAACCTACGTGATCGATCAAGCCGAACGCGGCCGCTCGGCAAGCGATATCAGCACCATCAACAGCGTCAAACTCGGCAAAACTGCGCCGTCCCAACTCCCCTCCATATTCGCCGCCGGTCGTGAAGACGCCTGGACCATTTTCCGTTTTGGACCCGAATATCAGAAGGTATGGCCCGGCGTTCAGTTCCCGATGGAGGCGCTTGCCGAGTTCTGGAAACAGATGGTGCCAGACTGGAGCGCCGCGTTGCCGACCCCAAATCCAACCGTTCCCGCGCTCTCTGAGTTAGCGATCAAACTTGGCGGCACAGTGTTGATAAGCCATTCGCAATCCGGTATCTACCCCTTCCAGGCAGCGGCCATTAACACGCGCGATATCAGAGGCATCGTTGCCATTGAACCGGCGGCGTGCCCGGCGCCGGGCGGTGACCTCACACCGTATACGAAGATGCCAACTTTGGTCTTGTTCGGTGATAACGTCGACACATCGCCGCGCTGGTCACCACGGCTCAAGCTTTGCCGTGCTTTTGTAGAAGCGGCCAACGCCGCTGGCGGCCATGCACAACTGGTGGTTCTCCCTGATCTAGGCATCCACGGCAACACGCATATGTTGATGCAGGACCGCAATAATCTGCAGATCGCTGATTGGTTGCTCAATTGGATTGACAAGCATATCGATGCGAAGGCGTCGTAAAAAGTAAACGTCTGTAAGTAGGCGAGGAGGGCGTTCCAACGCACGAGAAAGTTACCGTGCGTTGGTGAGACCAGTCTATTAAGCTTACGCTTGAGGCCCCCCTTATATTGGCAACGGGTTTTGATTCTTCGCCATTTTTACGATGGCCTTCATTGTCCCGTTGTTGTCAGCTTAGGCTGACCTTATCATGCCGCCATTCAACCACCTTTGCTGCCAGCGCCATCAAGATGGTCAATCTTCGCAGCGGCAACCTGCGCCAGCATCTTCAATGTTGTGATCGTCAGTCGCAGCAAGCGGTCAGTGCCCTCAACGTCCAGCACCGGCGTCGTATCGCTGTCTCGATCCATCGTACTGAAATGCGCCAAATCAACGCAGGTTTGTAAGCCTTGGGAGATATCCTTGGTCAGCGCATAAAACTCCGCAGCCTCATCGTTTTTATGGGTAGAAGGCAGCCATGTGAAAGCCTGGTGAAGTGCTTCTGGGGACGATTCCGGTGTCGGCTTGCTCATGATTTTGCTCCCCGGGTAGGGTGACTAACCGAGCGCCGGGAGATTTTTAGTCGGCAGGGTGACATTGAGATGCTATTAGACATTGTGTTTTCTCTTGTGTGGTTGAGCCGCATCCCACTGCAAAATGGGGAGGGCGGCAAATGACAAGGTTTGCAGACTGGTACACAAAAGAAATCCAGCAAGCCCGAAAGCTTCCCCGACACCGCCGCCCATTGAGAGCGTACGAAGACAGCCACACGTAAAAAGACGGCATTGCGCCGTTTGTGCGCTTTTGTGATCTCAGGCTGCAAAACCCGTTCCCCTTTGTGGGGGGACAAACGGAGTATAGGTCATCAAGGTAACTTCTGTGAAGTCTTGGTCAAGGATCGGCACATAAGAACTGTGAAAACAGCCACTTGCCCGGCTGGGGATTGCTATGCCTGCGAGGAGACTTGAAGGGAAAGTGAGCACCAAATGACGTATTCAGGTCAAAATTCCTCATCCCGTAATTTGGCCGTTCTGGCCTGGTACTTTAATAAAAAACAAGCTAAGTTCGTCGCAATTGCATGGACCGACAACGCGTCGGACCAGTATCTATCCTGGCAAAAAGAAGACCCAAAAATCGTTGATGAAATCAATGGTCTCATCGAAGAGTGCTTGCGCAATCCCTTCACCGGCACAGAAAAATCAGAACCACTCAAGGGTAACTTGACAGGCTACAGGTCCAGAAGAATTATTAGAGAGCATCGTCTTGTTTCCCTCCCGGAGGACAAAGCGATCTACGTGATATCTTGCCGTTTTCACTACTAACTCTAGGGGCTTACATTCCAACGCACGAACGATGAAATTGGCGCTAATCAGCTAACCGGATCAGCACCCAACCGAATGATGCGAATTTGACGAACAAAATGACGAATGACGAAGTTCGTCAAATTCGCTGGTAGCACGTCCGAATTACAGGTTCGCATGTTATTAATTCGCACCACAACGCGCAAGGCCAAGTGCGAACGACGGAATCCTGCACGTTCCCACAAATCTACACAGGCCCTACATGGAGCGTGGAAGCAGGTCCATAAACAAAAAAGAGCCACAAGCAGAAGCATGTAACTCTTTGATATATATACTCTTTAATGGTGCGGCTGGCTGGAATCGAACCAGCGACCCTTGGCTTCGGAGGCCATGAAATACTTGATTTATGGGCGTTGATTGACAATCATAAAATATGGTATTTCCTTAAAAATCAATCACTTATAAAATTAACGTTATGAATTGTGTTGATTGATATTGCTTGATATACTCCAAATTGGGTTACATGGCGGTTACATGGAGTGCATGGGAGCGTTTGAGCGATGGCAAAGGTAAATTTTACGGCTGGTCGAATTGCTGAATTTAAATGTGAATCTGGCAAGGGTCAAACTTTCTTGTGGGATACGTCTGCACCGGGTTTGGGACTGCGAGTAACGGCTAACGGTGCCAAAGCGTACATGTTCCAAGCCAAATTAAACGGTCAAGCGATGCGCATTACTATCGGCTCACCGGCAACTTGGACAATTGACGCGGCACAAGCAGAAGCCCGACGCCTGAAAGTAATCATCGACAACGGTCTAGACCCGCGTCATGTGAAAGCTGACGGACTGGCCGCAGCGCAATCGGTTCGAAAGGCAACGGAAACCCAAAAAGCCACCCAACTAAGCCTAGAGGTAATTGCGCAGGCTAAGCGCGAATTAATTGGGCGAGCCGCTTGGGATACTTACATGACCGCACCGCACCCAAAATGGGGAGCACAACACCGCACGGACCATATCATTGCAGCGAATGCCGGTGGCGAGAGGTGCAAAATAGGCGAGAAGATAGCGAAAGCCGCGCCACTTGCTGCGCTGCTGGCCAGGCCGTTACATGAAATTACCGCGCCCGTGGTGCTGGAGTGGCTTGCACATGAATGCCAAACCCGCCCTACATTTGCACATAATTCCTTTCGGAAGTTCCGAACCTTTATTCGGTGGTGCGCAAAGCATCCAGAGTTTCAATATGCGGTACATGCTGACTGCTGCGTTACGGAAGAAGTAAAAGACATAGTTCCCGGCAGCAAGACAAAAGAGGGCGACTGCCTGCAACGGGAGCAGCTGCCCGATTGGTTTGCCGCCGTGCGTAACATCGGAAGCCCTGTTATCAGCGCCTACCTGCAAGCCTTATTGATAACGGGTGCGCGTCGGGGGGAACTGGAAATAATGAAATGGGACGATGTAGATTTCAAGTGGAACAGCATTACTATTCGTGACAAGGTAGACGGCTTGCGGACAATTCCATTAACGCCTTATTTATCCCATTTGCTGACTGCATTGCCGCGCCGCACTGAATGGGTCTTCAATAGCCCTACGGCAGCCAGTGGGCACATTACAGAACCACGCATAGCCCATACCCAAGCGTTACAAATTGCAGGCTTACCACACGTCTCATTGCATGGCTTGCGCCGTTCGTTCGGTACACTTTCCGAATGGGTGGAGGTGCCGACCGGAGTTGTTGCACAGATTCAAGGTCATAAGCCGAGCGCATTAGCTGAAAAACATTACCGCCGCCGTCCGCTGGATTTACTGCGCATGTGGCACTTCAAAATAGAAGCATGGATATTAGAACAAGCCGAGATACACTTTGTTCCAGTGGTCCCCGGCTTACGGGTCGTTACCGCCGCCTGATAATAAACAAACAGTTTAAAGCGCCAGTCTCAGTTTTAGCGGACGAAAAACCGGAAACCTTCGCCGGTCCGACTGGTGCCCCATTTAAATGAAGGCGCTTGAAGGAGCGCAGCATGAACATGAGCAATCTTTTTGACCGCACTCAGGCGCATTTCTACCCGACCAATATTTCTGACACTGTTTCAACCGAGAATGAGAAAAAATTAGCTGTCGAGCGGCGCAAGTTAGGACGTTATCGGCTAGATGAAGCTGCTTTTTATATAAGTGATGTGGGCGGTGAGCGTATAAGCGAAATTACCGAAAAATTAAAGAGTGTAGTGCAACAAGGATTGATTGACGCCTACGAGCCAGGTCGGAAGCAAAAGTACAGATTCGGTCCGAAAAGCATAGTACGTTTTTTTTACGAGGAAGTTTATTGGGATGGCCTCAATAAATGGCTTAGTGAAAGTGAGCCAAAAATAGATTGTAGATTTTGGCCGCCTATCGGTAATGAGCAAGAAGATGACCGCGTAGTAGTAGAAGATTTGGCCGTGGAAATTTCTGAATTGCAAACAGAAAACTTTAGCCAAAGGTGGACAAAATATGCAGACGATGACTCTATGAGTCGGACAATTCAAACGACACTAAATAAAATAGGGCAACCATCCGAACACCTGCCGGGCGTTCGACCGCATATCTTGAAAATGATAGAGCTCGGGGAACTCAAAGTTTTTAGCTCGCGAAATGGACTGCCGCCGGAGCATGGGTGGGACATAACGGACAATTTAGATAAGTGGTATATGTCCCGGAGCGATGCCGAGAAAGTAAAAACTTCGCTCAGTGCCCTGCTTGGGAATAACGAATCCATATTTGTGCCAGCACTCCCCACCGAACCTATATTGCAGCGGCTTCCGGCACAGCTTTTCGGTGAAGGATTTAGCGAGACAGCACAAAATCTCACAACACTTTCAAAATACATTGCGCATGAGACTTGGACGCCGATAGAGGCCGCTTTACTGGTTTGCGGTATTCAACCGGCTCAGGATTGCACCGAAATTCCGAACGGCGGGATGGGCCTTGATAATTGTTTCCATATGGGAAATGAAGATGCATTCCATGATGCTCGACGGATTTTAAAGCTTTGGAATGCTCGAATGAATCCGCCCTCTAAGGTCCGCCCCGCTGATTTTCTCGTGTGGTGCAAGACCTATGACAATAACCTTCTTTGTAAAATTAATACTGATTGGTTGAGCGAAATTGCCGAGATGCAGAACGCAGCGTCTTCCTTGTCAATTGCCCAAACAGAAGAAAAGTATAAAAGTGGAACACTTGTTATTGCCCTTGGTAACTATTTAGAAACGCCGCTAGATGGACTGCCTTATAACCTGCGCGGGAGAGTTCGCCGGGCTTTTTTACGGTATCCGTTTGGGGGTGGGGAATGGGAGGAGCTTAGCTCGGACCAACGCCGCCAAGCAGCTGTTGCTTGGGATGATGCGCACTCACCAGAAAATGAACTGGAGCATTCATATTGGTTCAATCTTGGGGCGAGTATAAGCGCGATAGAACAAAGAATTACAGCATATGAGCTCACAAATCATAATGGTATTCCGAGCGAGTTGTATAGAAAGGAAAAAGAGATAAGTGCATTGACGGCCGAATTGAGCGAACTCCAAAAGCTTTGGAAGTTGCCGCCATTTTCAGACGGCGCAACAAGGACAGAAGAAAAAATATGTTCGATAACGCCTTCAGCTACTTCGCCGGAATTGTCTATAAAGAATTTTCCGAACAAGGGCGCAGTATCGTCCAATTTAGGCGGTCATGATGTTGCTATAACGGGCAATGCTTTCGTGCCTTTAGGAGCGGCAGCTGAGTTCTTGGCTTACGAGCAGTGGGGGGAAGAAGCTCCGAATTTAGAGGCTTTAGCCATAATGAAACTGCGCTATCTTGAGGCCGACGCCGGAGTATTTACTCCTGTAGCCGCTATACGAGCTATTACTGCATCTGAAATACAGCGAAATATTGACTCACTAGTTGCAACTAATAAATTGCCACTATACAACCCACTTACTTATGCACCGACTCAAAATCCTGATGGCGCTTTGGTTAATCAATCAAATTTAACTGCGCTAATTATGGCGGGGGAGCATTTGGCTGGTTTTTCCAGTCACCCAGCATCGGCAGTGCCACAAGCAGTGTCCGCAAGTAATTTGGTGCCGCCTAATCTAATTATAAGACCGCTACAAAGAGCAGCAGCGCAGAATGCTGCCATCTTGGCCGAAATTAAGTTTCTTGGACTTTCCGCTATGAAATTGCCGAAACCGCCATCCGGTAAGTCTGGAACAAAAAAAGCCGTACGTATATCTATGATGGAGCGGGATGTGAAGGGCTATCTCAAAACATTTGTGAGCCAGAAAGTTTACGCGACAAGTTGGCAACGCCTGCGCGACAGCGGTGATATAGGGGAGGTGTAACCCTCCCTCTGCCAAACCATCCCTGTAAAAGCGGGATACCGGTAGGGTTGCGAGGGAGGATAGTTCTAAAAATAAAGTGACTTCCAGAGCGAATTACATTGATTCGCATAACTTGGAAGTTACTTATGACCACTGAACAACTAGCCGCAGAACTCCACCTTAAAGCGCAGTCTATCCGTAAACGTTTCTGCGAAACAGGTGCCTATTACTGCCTGCGTCCCGTCAAGCTGCCAAATCGACGCCTTGTATGGCCCGCCGATTCAATCGCGCTATTAAGCGAGGCGTCCATATGACAAACGCCCCCATCACCAATAGTAATGAGAGCGCCCCTGATGAGCGTGACTATAACTTGCCGGGAAGTTTGCCGAATCGAAAAAACACAGTAACGGCCGCCGTATTGGCTTGCTTGTTGGAGTCTTCCCATCTCACCGGAATGGAATCGGTTTTCAAGCAAAGCACTACACGCCTTAGTGCTGTAATCCATTATCTGGAACGTGACTATTGCTGGAATATTGACCGGCGCGATATTGTGACCGGCACCAGCGATGGCCGCATTGCTTCCATTACCACCTACTGGCTTTCGCAAACGGCAATTGCCCAGGCATTCGAAACCGGCGCACGTCATTGGATTGATAAAGTAAACGCCGCACGCGCTGCACGTCGCAAGCAATCGGATAAATGCAAGGCCGACGCAGCCCGTCTGAATACCTGCCGCAAGCAATTCAAAAGCCATGACCCGCGCCAAGGTGGATTGTGGGGCGATATATGAGCCATACCAAGCTGGATTTAATCAGTAGCGTAATGGCGCTGGTATTGCTTGAACTAGGTTTCCTGGTGCAGGTGCTTTGCGTGACCGCGTGGGGTGGCGTATGACACACGCCCAATTTTTGCGAATCAAAAAGCTGACTGGGAAGGCCATTATTCAGGTCGCCGCCAGGCATAACCACCGTGAGATAGTGGCCGAGTTGGGAGCAGGTTCTGACAGCCACATAGACCCCGCCCGGACATGCGCCAATATCGTGTTGAGCGGGCCTGAATCCGCATCAGGCGTGGCAGCACTGGCACAGGGACTACTCGACAATTCAGGCGTCAAGGCACTTCGTAAGGACGCTGTACGCGGGCTGGAAATAATTATCAGCTTGCCGCCTGAATCGTCAATAGACCACCTGCGATTTTTTGTTGATGCGACTCGATGGATAGAGCGATACTTTGAAGCGCCAGTTATCAGTGCCATCATTCACAACGACGAAGCTGCGCCACACTGCCATGTGCTGCTGCTGCCATTGGTCCATGGAAGGATGGTTGGTAGTGATTTGATGGGAGGCCGGGCCAAGCTGCTAGACATGCAAGCTAACTTTCACGCGCAAGTAGGGCAGCGGCATGGCTTGACACGGCAAGCATCACAAAAGCGGCTGAGTCCGGCGATACAGCGACAAGCGATAGATTCAGCGTTCGATGTGCTGAAAGCGAATAGCGGGCTAAATAGCACCTTGCTGCGCGTATTACTAGAAGCGCATCTACACAATCCTGAGCGGCTATTGCTGGCGATGGGTTTAGATATGCCGAAGCCGAAAGTAAAAGGCACATTCGCAGGAATCATGACCAAGCCATGTAAGCCAGAAAAGCCTATAGGGTTTGGTAAGAAGAAGCCTATAGGGTTTGATGATGTTGCGGCACCAGAAAAAGAGCAAACCCTATCCTGTGTAGGGTTCGGCATTTCAGCGCAGCCAATTTCACCAGTAATCGAACTGCATTCAGCGACCATGAACAGGAACGCGACCGTAGCACCGGAGCCACAGCCAACCGATACAGCAGAAGGCGACTATGTGCGAGAGCGTGACGATGACAAGGCAGCCGTTTATTGGGACGAATCGCGCGGGGAGTTCATCAAGCAGACGGTCAAGGCATCCTGCAAGCCTTCGATAATTGCTTCGGTCCGTGTCGCGCTGGAAACAATCGAGAGACACGGCAGCATACCTGTGATGCGATGCTGACGACCCGAAATAGACCAAAGCAATTTGGCTGACATTTATCGTCCGCCGGTCAGCACAATGGGAGTTTCCAGACCAATACGCGCACGCGCGCGAGGGCAATCACAATATCTCAGACCGTCAGATTGGGCAGACCATGGGCCGCACTTCATTACTTACCGCAGACCAGTGGCATGAAATAACCCTGCGTTTGCTTAATTTTGAGTCATGCCGTGCTCTGGGCCGAGAGTTCGGCCTCTCTGAGGCCGCAATCCGGAAGCGGTGCAGTGAGCGAAACAGGGAGATAAGAATCGTTGCCAATATGCTTTGGGAGGTTCATCAAGCGTTTAAGGCGCTTCCCCTGGCGGCTCAGGTTTCTGTTTATAAGCGGGTGGCAAAGTTAAAAAGAATTGGCAAAGTTGGACCGACGGCAGGTCAGGCAATGGTAGCCACCAGCAGGTAGCCAGTCTTGTAGCCATGGAAATAGTAGTTACCAAACAGCCGGTTACCACGGTATGAGGGGAAATAACCTCGCACTAACTGCGCACATACCGCCGCATAAAGCCGAACGTTTTTAAACGCCTGCAGAACTATCGTTTCATAGGTAAATACCGAGGAAAACCCGCTGAAATTTCTCAACTATAAAGCCGAATAACGGCGCACTTTTCTGCGAATAGGTGCGCACTGGGGCCGATACCGGAATTACTGTATCGAGAAACATTTGGTCTGCCTCGCGCTAGTCTGCAGCCAAGCACGCACCCGCAACGCGCAATGCAAAGCGAGGACAAGGCTGGTGTGCACTTCGTTGGTTCGCACCAAGGTTCGCACCTCAACGCGAGGTAACAGGTGCAAACCAAACCCAGCGACGCATATGTCTGGTAACAGGTAAATAACAGACAGAGCGCCTGAGAACAATGAAATAACAGCGAGAAAACAGCAAATCCCGGTTACGCAGCACTTGGTACGCACCGGAATGGGTGTATAGGAAAGTTGGTATCCACCCAGGTATCCACGGTATTGCAAACTTTATTTAAATGATGGCAAATTAGATAGGCAATGTCACACTGCATAAAAATAATTCACTCAGGGAATATATGAAGAAATTAATGAATGTTTTATTGCGAAATCCCGACCGTATCTTGAAAATCTTTCAGATTGCCGCTCTGCTGTGGATAGGGCTGGAATTACACGGCTTAGCACGCAATGTATATTCAGGTCCGGGTCCTGATGATGGTGTAGATTTAACGCAGGTTGAAGAACAGCTGGGACGCATAGTTAAAGCTATTAACTTGAAGTAACGGCAAGTTTGGTGGGCTGATTTTACAAATCGGGTTACACAGCGGTTACATGAAGCGATGCAGCTGTTAGAAAACAAAAAAGAGCCACAAGCCTAAGCATGTAACTCTTTGATTTATATACTCTTTACTGGTGCGGCTGGCTGGAATCGAACCAGCGACCCTTGGCTTCGGAGGCCAATACTCTATCCACTGAGCTACAGCCGCATATGAGAGGTACGAAGGATACCGTTTTTCTGTGTGCAAGTCCACGAATTGCGGTGCTTTATCGTCCCAAAGTGTGATTATTACGACTATAATCAAGGGTTTGGCGAGGGACCGTGCGTTGTTTTGTCGTTTTTTTACGCGCGTCTGTATTTGCCCACCGGTTTTTGAAAATTGTACTGAGGGAAACATGAGCGACGCACACAACGAAGAACAATCCGCAATCAAGACGCCAAAACAGTTAGTAGTCGCTATTCTGGCGGGCTTTTTAGTCCCTATCATTTGTATCGTGTTGCTGGTGCAGTTTGTCACCAATGCGCAAAAAACCGGTGCTGGCTCTGAAGGCCAAACCCCGGAAGCGATCGCCACCCGACTGAAGCCGGTGGCTGACGAAGGCTTTACATTTAAAGACGTGAACGCGCCACGGGTATTTTTGACCGGCGAAGAAGTGTACAAATCAACCTGTTCGGCCTGTCATGCGACTGGTGCCGCTGGTGCGCCAAAATTCGGTGATGCTGGTGCATGGGGACCGCGTCTGGCCGATGGCGAGGATAAAGTAATCGGTTATGCGCTTCACGGTTTGCGCGCAATGCCAGCTAAAGGTGGTAATCCTGATCTTGATGATGTTGAAGTTGCCCGTGCGGTCGTCTTTATGGCGAATGCAGCCGGTGGTAAATTCAAGGACCCAGTCGTTCCCGCGCCCGCTGCAGCCAGCGCCAGCGCCGCTGTTCCGGCAGCCGCCGCTTCGGCAGCCGCCGCTTCGGGAGCCGCCGCTCCGGCTGCAGCAGCAGCCTCCGCCTCTGCTTCAGCGATTCCTGCAGTTGCGGCGCCAGCAAAGTAATAGTCTGGATGCTATGACATCGCATTAAAAAGCCGACTCAATGAGTCGGCTTTTTGTTGTGCAACGCACCGGCGCTGATATGCCGGTCTTGAAGCGTCGCTATTAACGCGGTGGCGGTTGTTGCGCTTCAGCGACGTAAATTTCAACGCGGCGATTTTGGGCGCGGTTGTAACTGGTGTCGTTTGCGGCGACCGGTTCGTGCGAACCGCGGCCTTCGATGCCGAAGCGATTCGGCGAAATTCCGCGCGCTGTCAGGAAGTTACGCGTGCTAGCTGCACGTTGTAACGACAGAGGGTCATTGATTGCATCGCTGCCGGTATTGTCGGTGTGGCCGATGATCGTGACCGTGGTGGCATTATTGTCAGCTAAGGTCGAAGCAAAGCGTTCCAGGATCGGACGGAAGTTTGGTTTGATATCGGCACGGCCGGTATCGAACGAAACATCGCTTGGAATGGCGAGTTTTAAACGGTTGTCCGCAGTTTGGCTAACCTGCACGCCAGTACCTTGGGTGGCTTGTTGCATAGCCTGTTTTTGCTTTTCCATCTTGTTCGACCAGATGTTGCCAGCGACCGCGCCAATGGCGCCGCCGATTGCAGCGCCGCCGAGTGCGCGACCCGCGCCGCCCGGACCGGATACTGCGCCCAGTAACGCGCCGATACCTGCACCTACGCCAGCACCGGTTGCCGTGCCGCGATCTGTATCGGACATGTTAGCGCATCCTGCAGTAGCTAATGTCACCGCCAATGCTGCTGCGCCGAGTTTGAATTTATTCATTTTTCCCTCATTAATTAAGCGATGTTTCTTAAATGATACAGCACCATCGCTTAATGAGGTGGCGACTAGTCGATGTCTGAGACTTTTTTATTGCGCGTGCTGAAGTAAGCAGCGGTGCTTGCAGCGGCAATCAGGATGCCACCAAAGAACAAGGATTTGCGGATCGGACGTTTTGACAATATGGTGACGCCGGTGACCAGAAGCGGAGCCAGCGATTGCAGGCGAGAGACTGAAAACAGGCCAGGCTGCTTTGCCAGCAATGCGTACGCCGTTCCGGCCACGCGCCCTAATAACCCTTTCGAGAAGGTTCCCCCTGGCATGTGCGACCTCACACCGTCGCGACAGAGGAGTATTTCGGCGCGAAACATTTCGCCCTCACGCAGTAGTTGTAGCTTGCGTTCAGCCAAGGAGTGCTTGCGTTCGGCATGGGATTCAGATTGCATATCAGGCCCTGTTTAGTGAGTACCGTATCAAAGTAGCGCGTCCCGGTCCTGTCGCAATTCATGCATGGTTTGCGGAAGGCCGATGCGGCCTTGTCGCAAAATGTTACGGACGTAAAGTCCCATTGCGAGAGCGATTACGCTGAAAAGTGCAGCCAATATCAGCAATATCTTCCAACCTAATGCGTCCCAGGCGAGGACGACGACCAGTCCGCTCCAAAATGCCAGGGCAAATAACAATGCCAAAATGCCGAGTGAAAACACCAGCATGAGCTTGACGATATGCGTGCCAATTTCAGAAAACTCCAACGCAGCGAGTTCTATCCGGCTGATGACCAGCGCGAACATGTTTTTGGCGATACCCACCGTACTTGATATCAGTCCCGGTTGATGGGGAGCGGATTGCTTGGCATCGGAATGCCTGGATGTTGAGTTGTCCATGCTCGCCTGACGGTTAAGTTGCGGTTATTTACGGGAGATAATCAGGCCAAGTAAAAGACCCATAGTGGCCGACACGACCACCGCACCCCAAGGATTTTTTTGGACATAGTCGTCCGTTGTGGCTGCTATTTCTTTTCCGGTCTCAAGTGCCGCAGTTTGTACATCTTGCGCTTTGGCGACCGCTAAATCGAGAAGTTCGAGTCCCTTGTCGCGCAGCAACTCTGCTGTGTCGCCGGTGTTTGCTGCTGCCTCGTGGAATAGATCCTGTGCATCTTTTACTAACGACCGGATATCGCCGCGAGTAGTCTTAAAGCTCGATTTTTGCATCATTGGCTCCTTGCTAATAAAATACCAGTATAACGAATAGCGCCTGTGAATCTGGCGTTTGTGTTCAGATTATTGTCTTTTAATCATTTCCAACGCCAAGTTGGATTGCTTCAATGCTAATTGGTTGCAATATTTATTTGGCAAGGAAGATTTTAGTTTAATTTCTCACGGGAAGATAATTAGAACGTCATTAATGATCATTCTGCGCAACGTTATTTGCACGGCAGATAGATCGAAGATGCTTTTTCCGCATGAAAATAAAAGCCCGGGTGATCGTTAGTTCTTCTTGGATTGGAGCTCCGCAATAGCCTCGATATTGCCAATTTGTATGACGATAGGGCGCAACGACATTGTTGGCTGGGTGGGGCGCCAGGCAAACATCCATTCCTTTTGTACGGAATTGCGTTGATTTTTCGTGAAAGCTGCACCGAGCGGATTCGGCTGGCCATAAGAAATCGCGCCGTCAATGCCGGTCCAACTTGGCAGCAGGCGTTGCGCCGCCCGATGGATGCGCTCGCCGAAATTTTCCGGATCATTGATCACAAGGCAGCAATCACTGTTGGCAAACTCGCCAAAGAGCGCATCGTCGGCAGCGCAACTCAAACTTAATGTGAGCATCTGGGGCGAGGTACGAGAAGGATTATGCAAATGATTTATTTGCAAACTTTCAACAGGGGGGCGCAGGCGAAACTCTCCCAGCGTCAAGGCACGTTCGAGCCATTGGCGTTCGGAGTAACGGTAAAGCTTGGGCGGGCGCTGGTAATCTGCGGTTGACATGATAGCCTTAGAATTGTGAAGTAAAAATTGGTGTTGGTATTAATGGTTGGCGCTTCGGGAGGCGCATTAATTCGCGCGGGCCATCACTGCAATGGGCGCGCCGAAAACAGGCCATCCGATGTTAACGTTGTATTTTAAAGGTTGTACTGGCCGTTGGCTTCGGGCTGATACGTGACTTCCAGCACGTGCAACTGACACTCGCGTCCGACCGGGCCTTGCCAGGCGACGGATTGCCCAACAGATAAGCCGAGTAAGGCACTCCCAACCGGCGCCAAAATAGAAACAGCGTCGGGCGTGGTCGCCTGATGTGGATAGACTAATTTTAATATGTGTTCTGTATTGGTCTTATCGTCCATAAAGCGCACGGCCGAGTTCATTGTGACGACGTCTGCCGGTATATCTTCAGGGCGGACGACCTGAGCGCGCAGTAACGTCTCATTCAACGAGTCGACAGCCGGCGCATTGCGGTAAGTGCTGGATTCCAGCAATTGCTCAATCCGCTCCATATCGAAGCTTGAAAGGGTGATTGGCGGTTTAACATCCATGATGATTTCTCTTTAAATAAGCGAATGAAGTTGCTAGTCCAAAAACGTTGCGGTATTAATATGTCAGCGTAGTTTGGAAGCTTTGCTATAAGGTTCGATGGTAGGCGAGATGTACCGCAGACGCAAGCCAAGTCCTTTGAGCGCAGGTCGGCGTTACGCACGTGTGATACGGATTTTGTGTCGACTGCGCGATGTCTTATCACCTGCCAGCGGTAGATTATTCGCCCATTTGCGCGTCAGCCAAGGTGCGCAACTGAAAGCGACCGTCGTTGTTGAACAGCCAACTTTCTGAAATCTCGATCTCGCCTTTGCGCAACAGGTAACTTTCTGGCTTAGGAAACGGCGCAGCATTTTTTACCGATAACACGGCGACTGTTTCTGCCACGCGATCTTGATTCGTGCGTAGAATTTGCGTGCGTAGTAACTGACCGTCCGCATCGATATAAAATTTCAGAACAATCACCGCTCGCAGCAATGCCTGCGGGCGGCCGATGTATACCTTGGTTGAATTGACTGCGACGATCCGTTGGGCGAGATTGCGTTTGTAGCCGTCAAGGGTGGTGGTGTTTGCAGTGACTGCAGGTGTCGGATGGATGGGCTGAGCGTTATTACTAAGATGGTCAATCAGTCCACCGACGCAGCCAGTTAGTCCCACCGAAATCAGGGCCAGCAGGCACAGCGTAAAAGCTGACATCTTGCGTTCCATAGGTCACCTCGAGATCGAAATGTTCGAACAAAAGATCACACCTGAATATTAGCGCTTTGTTAGCATTTAATAAAGTTTACCAGAAGGGTGGTTTTATTCGGTTCGCCTGTTCAGACGGCGGCGCGCGATGTCATAGATCCAGTTAAAGCAAAATGCATACAGCATGAAGAATACGGAAAACACCAAATCGAGCATGAAAGCTTGTACCACGCTGATGTTCATCCACCAGGCGGTGATAGGAAGTGCCACGGCCATAAAGCACAGTTCAAACCCAAGTGTATGACCGATACGGACGGGGATGGTTCGCATCCATCCATAACGCGCCTCAAACCATTCAAAACCGTGGTTGTAGAGCATATTGCACGCCATCGCGCACATTGCGAGGATCAACGCTAGCGCCCCGAAATGAAACAATTCCAATCCTAGTCCGTAGGACATGAGGGGAACCAGAATGACCAGAGCACCGATTTCGAAAAGTATTGCATGAAGAATGCGGCGAAATAAAGTAGAGATAATGAGTCCTGAAAAAAATAGTTGCCAACCCGAAGTATAACCACCCAGACTGCTTCCCACGTCGTTCAGGTGGGAATACCCGGTATTCTGCCGATGGGTTTATGGGATCGCCCGCGAAGTCTTGGCCCGATATCGGGTTAAGGTATTGCCCGCGCGGGCAAGTGAAGTCCGATATACGTTGATTTTTTATTGCGTTCGGGGCGGATGCTGGAGGGTAAAAGTCAGTTAATTCTCCGTTCAATCCCGGTTCTGGCGCTCGTTCAAAAGTTATTTTAATAAATTTGCAGGAAACTCTGGACGGATAAAAAATCTAATGTATAATTCGGCCTCTCTGGCGTTGTGACAAACGCCACGGAAGTTCGGCTGAACAAGCATATTGGGTGCTTAGCTCAGTTGGTAGAGCGGCGCCCTTACAAGGCGTAGGTCGGGAGTTCGAGCCTCTCAGCACCCACCACTTAGCCGAATAGTCGTAAATAGTATGTAATACAAGGAGTGGTAGTTCAGTTGGTTAGAATACCGGCCTGTCACGCCGGGGGTCGCGGGTTCGAGTCCCGTCCGCTCCGCCAAGATCACGAAAAGACGCACCTAGGTGCGTCTTTTTTCGTCTAATGATTAATCGATGCAAGACCTGCCGCGTTATGAACTTCGGCCTGAATGACATTGGGTAAACGACCTACGTTTGGTCGTTTTCAAGTGATTTCGTTCGATTGTTTCCAATTGGAAATCCTATTTTCTCTTAATTCCCCGTTACGTTATCAGTTGGCTTGCCTGCATCGCAACATCGCGCTATTGTCGGAATCTGGCCTTTCCTATCGGGGTTTTCGCTGTTTTCGCTGTTGTCGACAACGTCGTTATTGATAGCAGAGGTGCTTAAATTGCATCCGCCGTAGCACACGAAGCGCCAAACCGATCGGCAGTTATGGAACTCGTACAACTCACTCGTATTAATAGCATTACCTGCCGCATGCTGTATTGGGTAACGTTGAGCTACGCGCTGGACACCTTGCTACTGTCTCTTTTTGCCCGCAATAATGTGCTGCCGATGTCGGTCACGATGATGTACGCCGTGATGGCAATCGTGATTAACGGCGGGTTTTATTTTCTTATTCGCGCAGGATACAACAGCAGGTTAAAAGATCCCAGCATGACCCTGGCCCAGGTGTTGGTGTCAACCTTTGGACAACTGAGTTTTGTCATCCTGGCACCCGAGGTGGGGTATCTGTTTTTGATCAACCTTTTTACCGTGTACGCGTTTGGGGTCGCGACGCTTTCGACCCGTCGCTATATCGTTAGCTGGCTGATCGGTGCCATGGGCCTCGCAGTGGTGTTCTATCTGACAGGTGCCCGGCTCAGTCTGCCAGTTGGAGATTCGCGCGGGGTGATGCTGATGTATTTATCGTTCACGCTGACATTAGGACGATGCGTATTTATCGCCGATTATTTAACCCGCTTGGGTCGGCGCATGTCGAAAGAAAACAGTGCCTTGTTGTTAGCCATGGAGCGTGTGCAAGAATTGGCAACTCGGGACGAATTGACGAATACGGAAAATCGGCGGTCACTGGGTGAAATCCTGGATTCTGAACAGAAGCGATTTCAACGCGGTGGCGAATCATTTTGCATCGCCATTTTGGACCTGGACGGTTTTAAAACGGTGAATGATCGATTCGGCCACCCCGTGGGCGACGAGGTATTAAAAGCCTTCGTGCAGATCGTACGCGACCAAATGCGTCTCAGCGACCATTTCGCCCGCTATGGGGGAGATGAATTTGTATTGGTTCTGACCGGGACGACCATCGCTGAGGGATTGATCGCGCTCGAACGTATTTGCGCTATGACGGCGATCTTTAACTGGCATCAATTCGGTGTAGGTATTGTCGTTACGGCCTCTATTGGCGTGACTGATTTTCGTGCTGGAGAAACGGTGGCATCGGCTTTTCAGCGCGCCGATAACGCGTTGTACGCCGCTAAGTCGGCAGGGCGCAACCGGGTCGTGACCAGCAACCAGATGCAAAATAAAGGATGCGGCATCGACGACGTAGGGTCCATCGATGCGGCTGTGGCTTAGTTTAGTTACGTTAAACACCAGCCTAAGCTTAGGGCTCCAGGTAACGGTCAGGCTGTCGGTTCACCACCCAAAGAAAATACCAGATCATTAAGAAGTTTATTCAACTCACCGGTCATTAACGCCAGATCGGAGTCGAAACGTTCGTCATCGTTGCTGCTGGTAACGTCATTTTCTTCCTTGATCACGTCAAGCGGCGCTACGCGTTTAACCGCGAGCCCTTCGGTCAGTACGAATGAAATTCGGTCAGCCCAAGTCATCGCCAGGCGCGTACATTGTTTGCCTGCGGCGATGTGGCGCCTTACGTCATCCGCTTCCAGCGTGTGACGGACGTAGCGCACGGTGGCTTTGCCTTCACCGTTAGCGCGCAACTCGGTGTCCTGATCGACTGTAAATCCGCTTGGCGCTTCATCCGCGACCAGCCAATCAGTCATCGAGGTAAGTGCCGAGTGGACGGTGCGGAGTCCGGAAACCTGCAATTTATCTACAGAGCCGAGTAGAAGCTTCAAGACTTCTTCTGCTTTAGCCGGGCTCGATGCATCGACCACCAGCCAACCGTTTACCGGATCGATCCACACCCAAGTGGTCCGACGAATGCTGAACGCACGTGGCAGCAGTTCATCGGTGACCTGTTCCTTCAAGTCTTTGAGTTGTTTGCGTCCCGGCGCAAAACCTTGTTGCTCTTCGATTTCAGCGGCGCGTGCTTTGGCGACCTGGTTGATGACTGTTGCAGGTAACAGTTTTTTCTCTGTGCCGAGCGCCAGAATAATCTGGCGATTGACGACGTGGACCAGCATGCCGTTGTCGCGTGGGGATACCCAGCCCTGACTTTGCATTTCCAGACTGCTGCATTCGGCAAATGCCTGTTTGGATAAAAAAGCTTCCAGCTGATCGGACGAGATCGCCCAAGGTGCGGGAATGCGATAAATTTGTAGATTTTTAAACCACATGGTAATCCGTTAAAAAAGTGATGCACCAATTTGCACCCGACAGGGCGAACCCGTGGAGGTATGCAACGAGGTGCTGGAAAAAAGGGAGATAAACGCGTGCGGCTGTTCGAGCAGGTTTTCTATCAATCCTTAACAAGGCCGCAACGTGAGGCAGATATTGGCGTCACAGACAATATTGCTTCTGTCAGGTTTCTTCTGTTGTGCGCAAGGCACTAAACAGGCGAGGTGAGGTGAGGCGATAATCCGTCTGGACGAAGAAATCCCCTCAGCTGCACTCCTTAAATCCCCATTTTGGTCAACATATCGGCGATGTCGCGGAAGACCGGCTCCAGATGTGGATGACGGACAGCCAGACGTGCAGAGATTTTCTGGGCCTGATTGACCAGATCGCTGCTGGCTTCTTCAGCCGGTGGTGCCAATGTCGCATCGGCGTTGTTGGCCAATACTTTTTGTATATCGGCGTCCAGAGTTTGTAGCAGCGCTTTGATTTCAGGATCGACAGGTGCGCCGCTTTCCAGCGTTGCGTGCAATTTTTGCAATGATTCTTTGAGGTTGTCGATGCTCATGATGATTTCTCTTTTTGCTGAAATGTTGCTTGGTTATAAACGTCTTGCTGGCATTAACCCAGTTACGCGGCATCTTCAGGATCTGCCTCTGCCTATCGATACGCGACAGATGGTCGGCAGGCTGATCCCATCATCTCACGCTACGCGCGGCTTTTGCAATAACGCTTTTAAATTTGCCAACCGGTTTTGCGGGGTGATCACTTCATCTTCGGTCGGCACGGCGTCGCCTTCGTCGAGCTTCATTTCTTTAATAAAACGCGACATATCGCAATGCACGCTTTCGCCGGCACGCTTGCGTTTTTTACACCAGCTGACATGGAGACTGCGTTGGGCGCGGGTGATTCCCACATACATCAGACGACGTTCCTCTTCGATCCGCGCTGCGATCACCTCAACCGGCGCGTCGGGATCGCCTTTGTGGGGCAAGATGCCTTCTTCCACGCCGATCAGGAACACATGCGGATATTCCAGTCCCTTGGAGGCGTGCAAAGTGGACATCCTTACTGCATCCGGTTCTTCGTCGCGGCCATCCAGCATCGACATCAACGCGACCATCTGGGTCAATTCAAGCAAATTCTTTTCTTCGCCGCTGCCATCTTTGCCCCCGGTGCCTTTTTCCTTTAGCCAGTTGGTGAAATCGAGAACGTTTTGCCATTTGCTTTGGGCCTGGCGATCATCGAAACTGTCGTAAAGATAGGATTCGTAATTGATTTCCTTCATCATGTCGTCGAGCACGGCGGCGGCATTTTCACCACTGCCTGCCGGTCCGATGCGACTGGCACGCGCCTCAAGTTGATTGATGAAGTTACCAAACTGACGTAGCGGGTAAAGCTGCCGGTCGGAGAGCTTGGCGTCAATGCCGCCTTTGAAAACGGCCTCAAACAGCGAACATTGCCATTGGCCGGCAACCGTCCCCAGGATTTCCAGCGTCGCCTGACCTACGCCGCGTTTGGGCGTGGTAATCGCGCGAATAAACGCCGGATCGTCGTCTTCGTTGGCGATCAGGCGCAAATAACTGATGATATCCTTGATCTCGGCCTTGTCAAAAAAACTCTGGCCGCCTGACATCACATACGGAATCCGCTCACGTCGCAAGGCTTTTTCAAAAATCCGGGCCTGATGATTGCCGCGATATAGAATCGCGTAATCGGCAAACTTGGCGCGCCGCTCGAAGCGATGTGCCGATAACATAATGGCAACTTGCTCAGCTTCCTTCTCGTCGTCTTCCATTCCCATGACTTTGATTGGATCGCCGAGACCGTGATCCGACCAGAGCGATTTTTCGAACATCTTGGGATTGTTGCCGATCACGGCATTCGCCGCTTGCAAAATCCGCGTGGAAGAGCGGTAATTTTGTTCCAGCTTGATGACTTTTAAATCCGGGAAATCGACTTGCAGGGTTTTCAGATTTTCAATCGTCGCGCCGCGCCAGGCGTAAATTGCCTGATCGTCATCGCCCACTGCCGTGAACATGGGTTTTTTGCCGACACCGGTGACCAATAATTTGACCAGTTCATACTGACAAGTGTTGGTGTCCTGATATTCATCCACCAGCAAATAGCGGAGGCGCCGCTGCCACTTGTCGCGCACGACTTCATTGGTACGAAATAACTCTACCGGGAAGCGAATCAAGTCATCGAAATCTACGGCCTGATACGCCTTTAAGGTTGCTACATAACTCAAATAGATGCGTGCGGCCTGTGCTTCATCTTCGGTCACGGCTTGTTGAAGCGCCTGTTCCGGATCGATCAAGCCATTTTTCCACAATGACATCGCGGTTTGAATCCGGCGGATCAATTGTTTATCCGTGGTGATCGCCAAATCTTGCACAATTGAAAAACAATCGTCGCTATCCATGATCGAGAAGCGATCTTTTAGCCCTAATTCACGGGCCTCCTGGCGTAATATCTTAACGCCCAGCGAGTGAAACGTGCTCACGGTAATGTGTTTAGCTTGCTTCGGCTCTTTTAATAACTTGGCAATCCGCTCCTGCATTTCGGTGGCGGCCTTGTTAGTAAATGTCAGCGCCGCGATATGGCGCGGCTCGTAGCCGCAGTCTTCAATCAGATGGGCAATCTTCTGGGTGATCACGCGTGTCTTTCCCGAACCTGCGCCGGCCAGCACCAGGCATGGGCCGTCCATGTATTTGACGGCTTCCCGTTGGGGAGCGTTGAGACCGAAATTGGGAGTAGACGACATGCTGGAACCGAAAAGGAGCAAAGCGGGCTATTTTAACAGTCTGGACCACCAATGCTGTTGCTGCGGGTGAACTGCCGCGCATAGTGTGGGAGAATTCGGTTATCGCCTTCAGGCAGCCACATTTACCGAGTCTTTATGAAATTTACCCATTTGATCGAAATTAACGATCCTCTCAATCCGTTGATCAAACCATTGAGCTCTGAGCAGCTTTGGCGTGGGCTGGTGCTGCGCGCTGAACAACAGATGTTGTTTGTTCCACATCTGGACGGCTGTCAGATTTTGGAAAAATCGATGGATGGTTTGTCGAGAGAGTTGCAATACGGAAAACTTGTTATTCGAGATAGCGTGACCTATTTGCCGCAGTTACAGGTTCGTTATCAGGTTCCACCGCAAGGAGAGTTGTTAGGCTCAAGTCTGACGATGACTATCGAACAGCCGCAACCGCATGCGCTGTTTGTGCGTTTTTCGTATGCCGATGACGTCAGCGGTGCCGTTTTGAGTGCCGAAGAAGAAATGGTCGATGGCTATCGTCGGGCCGCCTATTTGCAAGCCGATATTGAAATGATCCGCATCATCCGCGAACTCGCTGACAACGATGGGTTAAATTGAGTTGTCGAAGTCAACATAGTGCACTGCGCACCAATCAGATGAAAGTTCCCATGTCAGACAGCATTGTAAATCCCGAATTATTACAGTTACGTGATCAAATTGATATTGTCGATGCGCAGTTGGTAAAGCTGCTAGGTCAGCGATTTGGCCTTACCGCGCAAGTCGGCGTGTTGAAAAAACAGACAGGTCTCGAGGCAAGAGATCCGGATCGTGAACGTTTGCAAATTGAAAAAGTGCGCAAGCTAGCCACCGATTCAGGCGTTGACCCGGATTTCATCGAAAATTTGTTCCAAACCATGTTGAAAACCGTGGTCCAGAAGCATCGCGAGGTGTAGCCCGCAGAGCGCTAGTACGTGCATTATTTGCGTTGTCTGCGTGTCTGCGTTGTCTGGGTAAGCCGAACCTTAATCACCCAACTAATTTACGCGCCCATCATTTGCAGGAGTTTGCTGCGTAGCCAGGCGTTCGCCTGATCCTGATCGGCGCTGCGGTGCCAGTATAGATGTGATTCCAGAGCAGGGAGCGTAAACGGTAACTCTAATTGGATGGCGTCATGGCTCTGCACCAGCCCCACCGGTGCTGTCAGTGCCAGATCGGTGCGCATGGCGATCGGGGGCGCGACCATATAATGTTGCACGCGCATTTGAATTTTTCGCGACAAGCCAAGCTTGCTGAGCGCCGTATCGACGAAACCGAGGCCCTCCCGGCGGCTCGAAATATGGATATGCCCCAATGCGAGATAGCTGTCCAGCGTCAATGGCTGGTCGGCCAGAGGATGGCCCTTGCGTAGCATGCAGACATAACGCTCCCGCATCATCGGACCATGGCGCAATTGCGTGTCGTCAATCAGGAGGGGGACATCGATTGCCAGATCAAGCGCCCCGGTTGCCAGCTCGCGGGAAACATCGCGGCGATTGCTAAAGTAACTCTCAATGCGAATGCCGGGCGCTTCTCGTTGTAACAAATCGCCTAATGTCGGCAGCAGCAGGGTTTCGGTCAAGTCGTTCATACTGACCCGAAAGATCTTCTGGGCGCTCCCGGGCAAAAACAGTTCGGCTTCCTGCACACTGGCATTGAGTAACTGTAAGGCCTCACCCACGCGCCCCACGATGTTCTCAGCCACCGGGGTCGGCACCATCCCTTGCGGCGTACTGACAAATAGCTGATCGTTGAAGGTCTTGCGCATACGCAACAAGGCGTTGCTCACCGCAGGCTGGGAGATGCACAGTACTTCCGCAGCCCGAGTGAGATTGCGCTTGGCATAGATCGCTTCAAACACTACAAACAGATTGAGATCAACTTGATTCAAACGCATCGCACATCCTATTCTGGCAGGAACTATAATCAATGATTATAGTGACGTATCATTATTATAAATAATAAAAATATGAGTTTGCTTGATATTATTTGGTGAAATAAATAATGAGACGCGAGAAAGACATGGCTGAGTTCTATCTGGTGCGACACGGGCAGGCATCCTTCGGGACGGATAACTATGATCGACTTTCGCCGCTGGGGCATCAGCAATCAAAATGGCTGGGGCAGTACTTTGCGGAGCGTGACATCCAGTTCGACCGTGTGATAGTGGGAACGCAGTTGCGTCACCGCCAGACAGCCGAGGGCATTTTTCATGGAAACGGTCAGATTCCCGTGTTCAGTGAACATCCGGGATTAAACGAATACGATTTTTATGCGTTGTTTAACGCTGTCGGCGAAGAGCATGCGGACTTGAAGCGACTGACGTCAGGCGACAAGCATGATTTTTATGTAGGATTAAAGCAGGTACTGCAGCTCTGGGCAGCGAACCAGCTGAGTGGACCATTACCGGAAAGCTGGAATGCCTTCGCTCAGCGGGTCAGGGATGCCCTGCTTTTTATTCAGCAATGTGGTGGGCAGCGTATTCTGGTGGTCAGTTCCGGCGGACCGAGCGGTATGATCGGCAGGCAGGTGCTGGAAGCGCCCGCCAATATCGCCATCGAACTAAATTTGCAGGTCAGAAACACCAGCTTTTCTCATTATTATTTCAATCAGCAAGCCATCAAACTGGCGAGTTTTAATAATATTCCTCATCTCGATCAGCCAGATCGCCTGAGTGCGATCACTTACGGATAAAAAAGGAAATCATTTCAATGACAACCGATGTGAACAGTCTCGATACCGCCAGGCTTGCGGCTTATCTGGAGACCCGGATTGACGGTTTTCAGGGCCCCCTGACGGCGGAAAAATTTGCCGGTGGCCAGTCCAATCCGACCTTTCTATTGAAAGCCCGGAACGGTAATTATGTCTTGCGCCGTCAGCCGCCCGGTGCTTTGCTTAAAGGTGCGCACGCGGTGGATCGAGAATTTCGGGTACTCGTCGCGCTGAAAGACACCGATGTGCCGGTAGCGCATGCTTATCATCTGTGCGATGACCGCGAGGTGATCGGCAGCATGTTCTATGTCATGAGTTTTGAGCAGGGAAACATTTTCTGGGACCCTGCTTTATCAGAGCTGCCACGCGAACAACGCGCGCCTCATTACAGCGAACTGATACGCGTGTTGGCAGCGCTGCATGATGTCAACATTCACACCGCCGGTTTGGCCGATTACGGTCGTTCCGGTAATTACTACGAGCGTCAGGTCGGCCTGTGGACCAAACAATATCGCTCTGCAGAAACTGAGACGATTGATGCAATGGAGACGCTGATCGCCTGGTTGCCAGCCAATATGCCAGCTGATGACGGCCAGATTGGCATGGTGCATGGAGATTATCGTCTCGACAATCTGATCTTTCATCCCACTGAACCCCGCGTTTTGGCGGTGCTTGACTGGGAATTATCCACGCTCGGCCATCCGCTGGCCGATCTGGCCTATTTCTGCATGTGTTTGCGTTTACCCTCCGGCGGTCATATATCCGGACTGGCGAATAAAAATCGCGAGGAATTGGGTGTCCCGACCGAAGCGGCGCTGGTTGCACACTATTGCCAGTTACGCGGCATCGATGCGATCGAACACTGGCATTTCTATCTGATCTTTAGTTTCTTCCGACTGGCAGCGATTGTTCAGGGAGTGCGAAAACGCGGATTGGACGGCAATGCTTCCAGTGATAAAGCGGTACAAGTTGGCAGTATGGTCGGTCAAATGGCGCAGCTGGCAGTTGAGTTGATTGAAAAAGAGGGCTGATCAACGACCGTTGATGTACGTTGATGTAACAAGAAAGCATCGATAAATAAAGCAAACTTCTGGAGGAAGACAATTGAGCACCAAGCTATTCGATTTGACGGGAAAGATCGCCCTCGTTACCGGTGCAAGCCGCGGTATTGGAGAAGAAATTGCCCTGCTGCTGGCTGAGCAAGGTGCTCACGTGATTGTCTCTAGCCGGAAGCTGGACGGCTGTCAGCTGGTGGCGGACGCCATCATTGCACGCGGCGGTAGCGCGGAAGCCTTTGCCTGCCATGTCGGTTCGCTTGAAGATATCGAAAAGGTGTTTTCTCATATCAAAACGACCCATGGAAAACTGGATATTTTGATCAATAATGCGGCGACCAATCCCTATTTCGGTCACATTCTGGACACCGATCTGGCCGCATACAACAAGACCGTCGACGTCAATATCCGAGGTTATTTTTTCATGTCGGTCGGGGCCGGCAAGTTGATGCGCGAAAACGGCGGCGGTGCGATTGTGAATACCGCGTCAATCAACGCTCTGCAGCCCGGCGATATGCAAGGGATTTACTCGATTACCAAGGCCGCGGTCGTCAATATGACCCAGGCATTTGCCAAGGAATGCGCGCCACTCGGAATTCGGGTCAATGCGCTGCTGCCCGGTTTTACCAAAACCAAGTTTGCCGGCGCCCTGTTCGAGCATAAGGACATTTACGATTCCTTTATGGCGCGCGTGCCGATGAGACGCCATGCTGAACCGCGCGAAATGGCCGGCACCGTGCTCTATCTGGTTTCCGACGCCGCCAGCTACACGACCGGGGAATGTATTGTCGTCGATGGTGGCTTTACCTTGTAAACAGGCACCCGGCGCACTTTACCCTCGAACGGGCCCAGTGCGCGAATATCACTTATATATTGAAGAGGAAACGCGATCATGGATTTCGGATACACAGCGAAAGTGGAAGACCTGCGCACGCGGGTGCGGCATTTTATGGATCAGCATATCCTGCCGCGTGTGCGCCAGTACAACGAGGAAGTCCACGCCGGTATCTTTCCGGTTTCGTTCATGGAAGAGCTGAAAGCGCAGGCGCAATCGGAAGGCTTGTGGAATTTGTTTTTGCCCCATCTGCAAGATGGAGAGCCGGGTACTGGCTTGAGTAATATCGAATACGCCCCACTCGCAGAAATCATGGGCCGCATCAGTTGGGCCTCGGAAGTGTTCAATTGCAGTGCGCCGGATACCGGCAACATGGAATTGCTGCACATGTTTGCTAATCCTGCGCAACGCGAGCAATGGTTATTGCCGTTGCTGCATGGCAAAATCCGATCGGCTTTTGCCATGACCGAGCCGGAGGTTGGATCGTCCGATGCCACCAACGTCACCACCACCATTCAACGCGACGGTGACGATTACGTGATCAATGGTCGTAAATGGTTCATCACCAATGCGGCGCATCCGACTTGCACCATTTTCATTCTGATGGGCAAGACTGATCCTGAAGCTGACCCGCATCACCAGCAGAGCATGGTTCTGATTCCCCGGGAGACTGCCGGGGTTGAGATCATGCGTAACATTGACATCATGAATCATCATGCGCCGGAGGGACATTGCGAGATTGTCTTCCGAAATGTGCGTATTCCTGTCAGCAATTTGCTGGGTGAGGAGGGCAGTGGTTTTGCGCTGGCGCAGGCACGGTTGGGGCCAGGCCGGATTCATCACTGCATGCGCTCCATCGGCGCGGCGGAGCTGGCGTTGGAGTTAATGATCGAGCGTGCGCAGGAGCGCAAGACTTTTGGGAAGTTTTTACATCAGCACGGCATCGTTTCTGAGTGGATTGCGCGTTCGCGCATTGAGATCGATCAAGCCCGTTTGCTGGTGTTGAAAACAGCATGGATGATTGATAGCGTGGGCGCCAAGGCGGCCCGCAAGGAAATTTCGATGATTAAGGCGCTGGTGCCCACCGTGCACACGACGGTGTGTGATCGTGCCATGCAAACTTTCGGTGCGATGGGCATCAGCCCTGACACGCCGCTGGCCGACCATTGGACCTGGGGACGCGCGCTGCGTTACGCAGACGGTCCCGATGAAGTGCATTTACAATCGATTGCACGTATGGAAATTAAAAATAGCCAGAAAACTCCGGGCGCTACGGCTGCTTATCTGACGCCGCCTGAACGCCTGCCGATAGCTTAAAAAGGTTCGGAAATACGCAGGCCTGTCGCTTTGGCAATGGCCTGCGTAGAACCGGAAGCGGCATTTTTTTTGCCGCCCTTGCGCTCCGCCAACCATAGCAGTACGACTGCCACCGAAGAAAATACCCAATAATCAACCGGCACCGGCCCCAGCCAGTGTTTGTGCCACGGCACGTCCGCCGGATTGAAGCGACCGAGACCAAACGCGGGATTAATCAGGAACCAGAGCCAGTCTTCGCTAATCCAGAACAACATGACGCAAGCCAGGATGCGCGCTTCTGCGCGCCAGTCCCAACGTCCATTGAACCAGATCGGATAATGAAACATCAATGCGATGAAGGGGAATATCCAGGCATGGTAGCCGGTCATGGCGCGACCGCCCCAAAAGATGTCGAGTAGCCAGTGATGCTCGATGCGCCAGGTGGGCAAATTGGCAGCCCATCCCGCGCCACCTTCTATCTGTATTTCTACATTGGCAAAAAAATACGCCATCAGCGTGGTCCATACGAGCATGCCCATCAGGCGACGAAATTGTGTCAAGGGCATGGTCAATGTGCCTGCAGGCAGGATGTTTGAACGGGCGGGAGTAGGGTAAATGTTGGCAGCACGGGCGCGCCTTGCTGCCGGTCAAGGTGGCTGAAAACGATACTCAACACCGCCAGACCGGCGTGCGGACGGCCTAGTGCGTGACATCGTTGGCGTAGTTGCGCTAACAAATGCGGTTGCTGTAGCAACATTTGCAGACGATAACTGAGCGCGGTCAAGTCAACGGCTTTCAACGCCGCGCCTTGTTCCAGCAAATAATCAGCGTTGCGTTCCTCCTGTCCCGGTATCGGCGAATGGATAATCATCGGCACCCCGATGGCAAGGCATTCGGAAGTCGTCAGACCGCCGGGCTTGGTAATGACCAGATCGGCGCAGGCCATCAACTTTTCAACCTCATGTGAAAATCCGCAAGCCTTCAGACGCTGGGGATGCCGGGCGGCAATTTGTTGAAGACTGTTCAACAACTCTATATTTTTGCCAGCCAACGCTACGAGCTGAAAATCTCTCTCTAAACCGTTACCTTTGATGGCCAATAAACTTTCTACCGTTTTATCGAGCTCGCCAATGCCTGCGCCGCCTGACATCAGAAGAACAATCGGACGCAGCGGATCCAATCCGAACCTGGCCGCGCATGTCGCACGACGCAATTCTTGTGAGAAGGCTGGCATCACAGGAATGCCGGTGACATAGATCGAGGTGGCGGGAATCGCTTTGGCGCGCATGCGGAAGGCGATTTCTTCGCTGGCGGCAAAATAGCCTTTCATCTGCGGTTGCAACCACATGCTGTGAAGGTCAAAGTCTGTCACCTGCACCCATACCGGACAGGCGAGACGCTGATTGCTGATTTCTCGCGAGAGCATCTCGGCTGGTAGAAAATGTGTGCAAATAATGGCATCGGGCGCGTAATGGTTGACGGCAGCGCGTAATTTTCGGGTGCTGACACGCTCCATCATTCGGCGCAGCTTCTGCATCGTCGCATCGGGATGTGCACAGTCGCTTTTTTGATAGACGTAACCCCACACCGTGGGATGGCGATTGACAAGATGGAGGTAAAAGTCGGTGTAAATTGCGCGGAAACCGGCAGAAACATATGCCATCGCATCCCAATGCACGATGTCGATGTCGGGATATCCTGTCGCATAAGCTTTTAACGCTTCCGCTGCGCGCGTGTGTCCAGCGCCCGCTGAAACACTTAACAACAAGATCTTGCGTCGTTTTGTCGCGGATGTGGTGCTATTAATGGTTAACTCCGGCTATAGCTATTAAGGCGCTCATTACACAGTTCAGCTTGGCGGCCACTGAATTTTTTATAGTTTACCTGCGGTTTATGTCAGGAATGTGAACATCAGGATGGTTCATGTCGCAATTGTTCGAGAGCAATAAATGGTCGTGGCGTAGAATCTGTTGCCGTTACCATTCGCCACATTCGCCATGCAATTTGCCGTGTGCGTTAAAACCAATTGAATAGCAGGAAGCAGAACCATGTCCACGCAACACAAACCCCTGGATGGCCTCGCCATCAGTCTGATGCTCTTATTGTGTGTGTGCTGGGGTTTTCAGCAGGTGGCCGTCAAACTGGCTTTACCTGTGATGCCGTCGACGTTGCAGATTGCGTTGCGTTCGGGCGGTGCGGCATTGCTGGTGTGTTTTTTCATGCTTTGGCGCGGCGAGGGGTTTTCTCTGCGTGACGGGACTTTTTGGCCCGGCTTGGTAGCCGGGGCGTTATTCGCCGGTGAGTTTCTCTGCGTCTCGATCGGCCTGAATTACACGACGGCGTCACACATGTCGGTATTTCTATACAGCGCGCCCATTTTTACAGTGCTGGCGCTGCATTGGCTGGTGCCGGGGGAAGGCCTGGGGAGAATGCAATGGTGTGGTGTGCTAACGGCTTTCGTCGGCATCGTGGTTGCGTTAGCGGCTGGATTTTTTGACGGCGAGGCAACATGGGCGAGCCTGCTGGGTGATGCGCTGGGGCTGGCGGCGGCGCTGTTTTGGGGAGCAACCATTATTGTGATCAAAACCACTTGTCTGTCGACCGCTCCAGCCAGCAAGACCTTGTTGTATCAACTCGTCATAGCGACTGGATTACTACTAGGGTTTGCTCTAGCGACCGGTCAGGCATCGATCGGGACCATGACCGCCGTCACCTGGTCAAGCTTATTGTTTCAGACGGTTGTGATTGCTTTCGCCACTTTTTTGACATGGTTCTGGATGTTGCGGCGCTATCTGGCCTCCCGCTTATCGGTCTTTTCGTTTTTGACCCCGCTATTTGGGGTTGGTTTTGGCGTGTTATTGCTCAACGATCCGGTGGGTTTGCCGTTTGCGATCGGGGCGATATTAGTGCTGTTGGGGATTGTGATGGTGAATCAGCGACGGTATTAACGCCGCAGAATGCAAGCCGCTCCTGCGGTGCGTACACTACCAAGTGAAGGGCAACAGGGGACCGATGAAGCCTCCCACTTGCCCCTTCACTCTAAGTCGAGTTAGGCTTTGAACGTGCCTTCCGACACTAATGCTGTCAGCGGCAAGCGCGGACTCGGTGCTTCTTTTTCTTGCAAACCGGCTGGCAGCATGGCTTTGTCACCGATTTTGCCAATAGCAATCGCTGCTTCGATAGCAATATTTTCAGGTATCGCTAGTTCAACCCGTGTTTTTTCCTTGTCGAAACCGGCCATGCCGTGTGCATGCCAGCCCGACAGACTCGCTTGCAATGCCAAATAGCCCCAGGCTGATCCGGCGTCGAACGAATGGGTTGGCGCTGGCTTTTCTTCCGTCGATCCCGGTGCTGCGAACGTTGTTTTTGATAAAACTATCACCAACGCGGAAGACTTTTCAGCCCAACTGCGGTTAAAGTCGTTCAACAGTCCTAGCAATTTATCCCAATGGGGTGTGCCGCGACGTGCAAATACGAAGCGCCATGGTTGAGAATTGTAGGATGACGGCGCCCAGCGAGCTGCTTCCAGAATGCTGAAAAGCTCTTGTTCCGAGATTTCATCATTGGTATAAGCACGTGGTGACCAGCGATTGATAAATTGCGGATCGATGGGGTGGTCGGTAACGCGTGCGGTTGAATCGGACATACAAACTCCTGTTAGGGTGAGGCAAATAGATATCAGATCGGCGGCTGCAGAGCACGGGAATCGCGAGGACCATCATTAGGGTTGGCACGGACATAATTGCGAATCATAAAGGTCCTGCGGTCCCCAACAGGACCGCTAATCGCCAGAATTTTCTGGCAGGTTGCCATCTTATCAGCAGTTTTTAATGCGTGCAGATCGCGTCGAATTTAGCCCCAAGGTGTTTGTTTGATGAGGTTCTCAATTGTAGCGAAGCGGAAATTGGCCGCTTAGCCGGTATAATCGGTCGACTTAGATGCTGAATTAACGCAAATTAATTCGGGACATTAATCCCATCATTTCGGTCGGCTAACCGATCCACTGAACGGAAATTCCATGCTTGCGCAACAAAAACAACAGATTATCGACCTCTTCACCACCGCACTGCAGCCGATTATTGTTGGCACGGACCTACACCCAACTGTCACGTTAGAGCGTCCGCGTGACCCGGCACATGGCGACATCGCTTGTAACATTGCTATGCAACTGGCGAAGGCGCTGAAAAAAAATCCGCGTGAACTGGCGCAAACGCTGGTTGCTGCCGTGATGGCTAATCCTTCCCATGTTGCCGTGATTGCATCCGCAGACATCGCGGGCCCCGGCTTTATCAATTTACGCCTGACGGCCGCTGCCAGGCAGGAAGTGGTCAAACTAGTATTGCAACAGGGAAATGCGTTCGGCAAAAGTAACGTCGGCGAAGGTAAAAAAGTATTGGTTGAATTTGTTTCCGCAAATCCAACGGGGCCGTTGCACGTCGGTCATGGACGCCAGGGCGCGCTGGGTGACGCCATGTCATCGTTGTTTCAGACGCAAGGTTACGACGTCACGCGTGAGTTTTATTACAACGACGCTGGTGTGCAGATTGCAACATTAGCCACCTCAGTTCAAGCCCGCGCTAAAGACCTGAAACCCGGCGACACCGATTGGCCCGAGTCGGCCTATAACGGTGATTATATTGCAGATATTGCACGCGATTTTCTTGCGAAGAAGACCGTCGAAGCGAGTGACGGCGAGCCGGTTACGGCCAGCGGCGATCTGAACGATATTGAATCGATCCGCAAGTTCGCCGTGACTTATCTGCGCCGCGAGCAGGATCTGGATTTGCAGGCGTTTGGCGTGAAGTTTGACAACTATTACCTTGAATCGTCGCTGTATAAAGACGGCAAGGTAAACAATGCTGTCGAGACCCTGATCGCAGCCGGAAAAACCTACGAACTGGATGGCGCCCTATGGTTGCGCACCACCGACTACGGTGATGACAAAGATCGGGTGATGAAGAAATCGGATGGTACGTATACCTATTTCGTACCGGACGTGGCCTACCATATTGTCAAGTGGCAACGCGGCTTCGGTAAGGTGATCAACGTTCAGGGCAGCGATCATCACGGCACGATCGCCCGTGTCCGCGCTGGCTTGCAAGCGGTTAATGCGGGCATTCCACAGGGTTATCCGGATTACGTTCTGCATAAAATGGTCACCGTCATGAAAAACGGCGAGGAAGTGAAAATTTCCAAGCGCGCCGGTTCTTACGTCACGGTGCGCGACCTGATCGAGTGGTCATCTGGCGATGCGGTGGCACCGGACGGTTCCCGCGATTTGACGCGTGGTCGCGATGCCGTGCGGTTCTTCCTGATTTCCCGCAAGGCGGATACTGAATTCGTATTCGATGTTGACCTGGCGTTGTCGCAATCCGACGAAAATCCCGTGTATTACGTACAAATGGCGCATGCGCGGATCTGTTCGGTGCTGGCACAATGGGACGGCGATGAGTCGACGTTGGGTGGAGTTGATCTGAGTTTACTGACGGCACCCCGCGAAGCCTCATTGATGGCAAAGCTTGCTGCCTACCCGGATATGCTGGAGCACGCGTTGGAAGAGCTGGGCCCGCATCAGGTCGCGTTCTATTTGCGGGATCTGGCCGGTGAACTCCATAGCTATTACAATGCTGAACGTGTACTGGTTGACGACGCTGCGCTCAAGTTGGCGCGTCTGGCGTTGATGGTGGCAACGCGTCAGGTGCTGCGCAACGGGATGGCATTGATTGGTATTTCAGCACCGAATCGCATGTTGCGCGATCCGGTCGAGATTGTTGCGGAAAGCTAAGACGGTATTCGGTGTTAGTCTGTTTTCGATCGCGGTGAATTGCTGGATCTAAGACAGATGCGGATTGAATTTAAAAGCACATCTAATCGCATCAAATCTCATGTAACGAGGGACGTGGAAGTATGAGCAAAATTAACAAACGCAAAAAAAAGCAAGCTGGCGGTACATTGGTCGGTGTGATTCTCGGCCTGATTGTTGGTTTGGCGATTGCGGTGGTTGTCGCGATCATGATTACCAAAACGCCAACCCCATTCACAAACAAAGCCCCTAAGGTAGATAAGCCTTCGGACATCATCACTGCACCGGAGCAACTGTCCGATCCCAACAAACCGCTTTACGGTAACCGTGGTCAGGCCTCCACTCCCGCGATCGCAGCGACTCCTGCAACTCCTGCTACTTCGGCCCCGCTGGCGATCCCGGATCGTACCGTTAATCCGGTAGTAGTCCCGCCGACGGCCCCGGATCTGATCGGTCAAAAGATTCAGGAAAAGCAGCAGGAAGCCAAAGCTCCGATCATTGATAAGACGACTTCGGATAAAGCCAAAAAAGCCGCTTCCGACATTGCGACCGCCAAGACCGACAATGCGGATGATCACTGGATTTACTACCTGCAAATAGGTGCCTTCCGCGAACAGGCAGAAGCGGAAAGTGCACGCGCCCGATTAGCTTTGCAGGGTTTCGAAGCGCGGGTCAGCGAACGACCGTCCGACAATGGCTCTTTATATCGGGTGCGCATTGGTTCATTTAGTAGCCTCGATACAATGAACCGTATGCGTAGTAAGTTGTCTGATAGTGGCATTAGTACCGCTGTAGTGCGTTCGGCAAAATAAAGCAGACGTTCGGACCGACATCCTCCTCACCTTTGGTGATTAAAACGAGAGGAGGGATGTCGAGATCAGAATGTTTGCAATATAATTTTTCAGCGCAATTTCTGACACTGGAAATTGCGCACTGTCTATCATTCGAATAAGGAATTTCTATGCGTTTTTTGCAACGTGCAGTCGCCATCGTCGGCCTTAGTCTTACTCTTGGTTTCGTCGCCGCATCGGCGAGCGCTTCGCCTGCGGCTCCGGTCGCTGGCACAGATTACAAAATCTTAGACACCGCGCAGCCTACCGATTCAGGCAAAAAAATTGAAGTGACCGAATTCTTCTGGTACAGCTGCCCGCATTGTTTCGCGCTGGAGCCGGAACTGGAACAATGGGTCGCCAAGCAAGGAGACAAGATCGATTTCAAACGGGTGCCTATTTCTTTTGATCCACGTTTTTTACCGCAACAAAAACTGTATTACACGCTGGAAGTAATGGGCCAGGTCCCTGGAATGCATAAAAAGGTATTTGATGCGATTCATGTTCAGCACCAGCGCCTGGATACCGATGCAACGATTCTTGATTTCGCGGTCAAGCAAGGCTTGAACAAAGCCAAGTTTACTGAGGTGTATAACTCGTTTGGCGTTCAATCCAAGGCGATGCGCGCAACGCAACTGCAAAACGCCTATAAAATCGATGGCGTGCCGATGATTGCGATTGATGGTCGCTTCCTGACTGCGCCATCCATAGTCGGGACCGCGATGGGCAATGTCTCAGAGCCAGTATTGTTTGCTGCAACCTTGCAGGTGGTGGATTCCCTGATTGCCAAAGCGACTGCGGAAAAAAATAAAACACCTGCTCCTCCGGCACAGGCAAAAAAATAAATCCGGCGATATCTGCTTACGTCTTCCATGGGTTAACCGATAGATATCATTAGTAACCCGGCGACGGTCCCCAAGTGCCAATCGCATTAAAGCGGTGTTTGGGCCTGCTGACAGGATCGCCACCCAGTCTTAAATAAGTTGTAAATAGTCCGCCCTTTCCATATCGGTAGAGGGCGGATTTTTTTTAGGACACCTCTTAGGATATTTTATGCAACGTGTATTTATCACCGGCGCGTCAAGCGGTATCGGTGCGGCGCTGGCCTTACAATATGCGGCACAGGGCGCTACGGTAGGATTGGTGGGCCGTCGCCGCCAGCCCTTGCAACTAGTGCGAGATCGTTTGCCACATCCTGAACGCCATCATTTATATGTACTGGATGTGAATGACCACGAGGCCTTGCGTATCGCTGCGGCCGATTTTATCGCCGAGGGCAATGGGATCGATGTAGTGATTGCCAGCGCAGGGATTTCGCAAGGCACATTGACCGAATTCGCAGAGGACCAAAAAGTGTTCGAGTCCGTGTTCGCCACCAACATGTTGGCCACCGTCGCAACCTTCAGCCCATTTATCGCGACCATGAAGCAACAGGCGTTAGCCGGGCAGCGTGACTGCCGGTTGGTAGGCATCGGTAGCGTTGCCGGTATCCGCGGCTTGCCGGGGGCGGGTGCCTATAGCGGCTCGAAAGCAGCGGTCATGCATTATTGTGAATCGTTGCGCGTTGAATTGCGTGCCAGCGGTATCAAGGTCGTGACGTTGGTGCCGGGTTATATCGATACGCCGATGACGCAGGTCAATCAATATCGGATGCCATTTTTAATGCCAGCTCCGGAGTTTGCAGCCCAGGCCAGCGCTGCAATTACCAGTGGAAGCAGTTATCAGGTCATTCCATGGCAGATGGGGTTTGTGGCAAAATTATTGCGTGTTCTGCCAGACTGGTTATACGATGCGGTATTTGCCAAGGCACCGCACAAGGCACGCAAAGTCTAGGCAGCGGGGAGTAAATCAAGAGTGTAAGTACCCGCTTTATTTCTGTATCCGTGCAAAAAAAGAAAGGGTGTCCGATACCGCAAGTATCGGACACCCTTTTTTATTTCAGCCACTCCTATCGAAAGGAGAGGCCAGAATAAGCAACGTTTATTTCGGATGCAACAATGAGTGCTTGCGCGCATAACCGAAATACACCGCCAAACCGATCAACAGCCAGCAGCCGAAAGCCATCCACGTCACTGCCTGCAAATGCAGCATCAAAAATACGCAGAAAAAGATCGCGGCGAGCGGCACGAACGGGACGCCGGGGCAACGGAAAGGACGTTTGATATCTGGCCGGGTTCTGCGGAAGATCAGGACCGCCGCTGAAATCAACGAAAATGCCATCAATGTCCCGATATTAATTAACTCCGCCAGGACGCCTAAAGGCACAACCGCCGCGATGAGCGCAAACACAACGCCGACTAACCAGGTGGTAAAAAACGGTGTCGCAAACCGTGGATGCACCTCGGATAGTTTTTTGGGTAACAGTCCATCTCGTGACATCGCAAAGAGAATCCGTGTTTGACCATAAGTCATCACTAAAATCACGGTTGTCATTCCAATAATCGCGCCTAAATCGACAAAGCCGGCAACCCAGTTTTCACCGGCATATTGCAAGGCCAGTGAAACCGGGTGATCAACGCCGAGAAATTTTTCGTACGGAACGATGCCGGTCATAATGCTGGCGACGACGACGTACAGGATTGTGCAGACCGTGAGCGAAGCGATGATGCCAATGGGCAAATCGCGGGCAGGACGCTTCACCTCCTCCGCCGCCGAGGTTACGGCGTCAAAGCCGATAAATGCAAAAAACACAATCGCTGCCGCGTTAAACACGCCCTGATAACCAAAGGGTAAAAACGGCTTCCAGTTAGCCGGTTGGACGTGGTTCGCACCGACGACGATGAACAACACCACCACCGCCAACTTGATAAACACCATGATGTTATTGGCGCGTGCTGATTCGCGTACGCCAATTGATAGCAGTGCGGTGACCACCAGCAAAATGATGAAGGCAGGCAGATTGAACCAGGTTTCAACCCCGGGCAACGAGCCGGGTGCCGCGCTCAACAGGGCTGGTATATGAATGCCAAAACCCGACAGCAACGACTGAAAGTAACCTGACCAGCCAACCGAGACTGCAGAGGACGCCAGCCCGTATTCCAGCAATAGATCCCAGCCGATCATCCATGCGACCAGTTCTCCCATGGTGGCGTAGCTGTAGGTGTAAATCGAACCGGAAACCGGCACGGTTGAAGAAAACTCGGCGTAACACAATGCCGCGAACCCGCATGCCACAGCGGCGAGGATGAAGGACAGCGATAAGCCAGGCCCAGCGAGCAGGGCACCGGTCCCGGTCAGGACGAAAATACCGGTACCGACGATCGCACCGATGCCGAGCAAGGTTAGATCGAGTGGCCCCAGTGTGCGTTTGAGGCCGCTGGTGTTGTTCTGACTATCGAGAATCATTTGATCCAGATTCTTGGTGCGAAACAAACTCATGAAACTTCTCCTGTGAAGATAGTACGGCGTCTCAATTACCCGATAAGTTTGAGATCGATTGTGTGGAAGGGCGAAGAACGGGAATGGGGTGTCGGGCATCGGGAACAGCACTGCGCCATTCGCAGAGACACGTAAAATACGCAGCTGCATTGATAAAATTGACTGTTATGGCCGCTGTAATTTTGTTTGGGGAGTGCGGAAAAGGCGACGCCGGGATTCGTCGCTCGAATGGTCGTGACATCCGCGATTGCCGACTACGGATGCCCTGGCCCGAAACGATTAATATAGGGTGAGGTGGTCGTGCTTGCAGGTGAGCGTGAGTAATGTGCGAAATAGCTTGAGCAAACTAAATAAGCGGAAAGGCCAATTAAGCAACGGACCGCGGTGAGCCTTTTCCGCCCTGACCAGCGCGTGCCTGGCAAGCGAGGTGAGCAAACGAAATCAATGAGCGAATCAATAAGCAAAATTAATAAGCAAAATTAATAAGGAAAGATTTCCGCATGGAAATTTTTCCTTATTCTCTCATACCTCGCATCCCAAATCCACGCCAGCGTGATGAAGATACGGCTTTGGCTTATCTCGGCACCTTCTTTTTATGCAGGAGTGGAGGCAGCCTAAAGGTAAGGGACCCCAAAAGTTTTGGTTCTCTGCGCTGTGAGTCAGGCAGATTCGAAGTCATAATCGCGTTCAACCCTGGCTATCCGGGTTTTATAGTGGGAATACCATTCAGCGCGACCTGAATGTTGCGCGATCAAATGATCTGCATGCGCTTTCCAGGCCCGGATCGCTTCGAGCGAGGTCCAGTAGGAAACGGTGATGCCAACCGATTCTCGCGCAGATTCAATGCCGAGAAAGCCGGGTTGCTGCTGCGCCAAAGCCACCATACGATCCGACATGGCGTCGTAACCCTGATCATTGGCGGTTTTCAAACTGGTAAAGATAACGGCATAATAGGGCGGAACTGGCGTTGCGGCGATCATGGCGATCCTATCTATGGGAGGGGTGAGCGCGCCAGAATAAACAACGCGCCGGATGCGTCAATGCGTCTGAAAGCGATAGATATTGTCGGCATCCATACGCCGCGTAAGCACGCCGTCAAACCATAATTTATGCAGATGCGCCAGCGCTTCACCCAGTGCGAACGTCATTTGATGCGCGTCTAGAGCGCGGGGAAACATGATCGGCACAATATCGCTGGCAGACTGTGGAGTGGCGCATGCCTCCACTACTTCAGCCAGTCGGTCATGGTGGTGCGCATTGAGCTGATCAATGCGCGTCTGTAAGCCACGGAACGGTTTGCCGTGAGACGGCAACACCAGAGTTGTGGCCGGGAGATCGCGGTATTTTTCAAGTGATTCGAGATATTGCCGGACCGGATTAGACTCTGGCTCGATCGCAAATACCGAGACATTGGTCGAGATCCGCGGCAACACCATATCGCCCGCTATCAGTACGTTCAGATCTGCGCAATACAGCGCCACATGCTCGGGCGCATGACCAAAGCCGGTGATCACCCGCCATTCATGCGCGCCGATGCGAAACAGTTGCTGATCATGTAATCGATGATAGGCGTGAGGAACCGCGGGGACCATGTCCGGATAATAGGATTTACGTTGCCCTACTTTCGCAATGACTTCCGGGTCGCGCATTCCGTGCATCTCAAAATGCGGCAACATCGCACTCCCATCGGAGCCCGGCAACGCAGCTGACATCATGCGCGCCGAAAAATACTCACCAGAACTCATCCATAAAGGTGCTTGCCAGCGCTGGCAGAGCCAGTCCGCCGAACCTACATGATCAGGATGGCAATGCGTTACCAGAACGCGGAGTACAGGTAAGCCATTTAATTGTGTCGCGAAAATACTTTCCCATGCGCTTCGGGTCGCATCGTTGGAGATGCCGCAATCGATGATGGTCCAGCCATGTTGGGTGCCGTGGGGTGTTTCGATGCTGTCTTCCAGAAGCCATAAATTAATATGGTTAAGTGCAAACGGTAACGCCATGCGTAACCAACGTACGCCGGGGGCGACCTCTAGCGTGCTGCCAACCTCGGGCAAATTATCTGCAAAAGCGTAATCAAGCTGGGCTTCAAGGGCATTCATTTAAGGCATCCATAAGGGTTGAGCAGATGAGCTGGCGGGTTGATGCGCGAAATCGAATGCGGGACACGACACAATCGGAAATGTTAGATCGAAATGGTGCTGCCCGGGCTTGCCGAATGCAACCATTTAATTTTCTCTGAAAAAATCAATTGGCTTAATTCTGCCACGGAAGATAACGTTGTGTTGGATGGTCCACGGTTTTTGCGCATTACCTCCTGATTGTTGCGTCTTAGGAGGTTGCTGGTCTCGGCATACCTGCAAGCGTGGCTTCAAGATTTATTCTCCGCCCAAATCGATAACGGCGGCGAGCGGCGCGGTGCAAGGCGTTTCGTAATGGGATATGATCCAGGCACGCGTAGAGTGATTCGCCATCTTGTCCAGAAAGCGCATTACGAAACGTATGGAACCCTTATCGAGCGCCGCAAAAGGATCGTCCAACAGCGTCACGGTTGCACCCGCAGCAAAGGCCGCAGCAAGCCATACTTTGCGCTTTGATCCGGTGGACAGCATGTAAAGATTTTTATCCAGATGCGGCATCAGCGATAAACCTTCGATCAGTTCGGCCAGCAGGACCTCATCAAAAGCGGGGTAACGCTCGTGTAACGAAGCGAAATAGGCCGTCGGCGTCAGTTGATCGAACGCTTCCGACTGCACATCGACCCGGAACGCCTGGCGCTGATAGCTGACAGGTTGATCGTCCAGGCGAATATCGTTTATCTGCAATAGTCCTTGATCGGGCACCAGATCGCCCGCCATTAAACGCAGCAGAGTAGTCTTGCCTGAGCCTTCGCCTCCACGTATGAGTGTCACGCCAGAAGGAATAGATCCGGACCAATCAGTAAAGACGGCGCGATCCGGGTAACGGAAGGATAGGCCATCAATTTGCAGGACCGGGGATGTGGCAATGGCGGAGTGTTCGATGGAGCTGTCCTCTTTGGTTTTATAACATGCTTCGCATTGTAGAAACAGGTCCGCGCATTTGTCAAATTGGCTGACGATTTACTGGCGTCGTAGGTTGTAACAACCATCGATAAACAATAACTATTAATTTATCAGTGGGTGCGGAGAAGTTTTGTTACGGGTTTTCTAGACCAGTTTCTTGTCTGGTGTCACGTATTTTTAGTGGATGTGGATCGATAGTCAGCTCGCCCAATTCAGAATGATCGTCCATCCGGATTTTGATCACTCCGCCTGCTCGATTGGCCACAAAAAACGCGCTTTGCTGAACGTTGCGATGAGCGAACGTCAGGCCAATGCCCCGGGAATCCGTGCTGGATATTTCAATTAGCGTTGGCAACGATGGCGCACGGGCAATCTTTGTGTTCGGATCTGGGAAATTTGGCTCCGGCGCTATACTTGCGAGAGGTAGATTTTTAGCCTGGTTAATCAAAATAGGGTGATTTGCGCCAACCCTCACACGTACAGTTATCTTCTGGTCAACCAAGTCCCCCCAATTGACCTGCGCTGGTATAGAGACAGTACTGCCATCGATTGTTGCATTGAGCGGCAACGCTATCGTTCCTTCAGGGAGTGACATATTAGGCAAATTTGCAAGCTTTGTTCGATTCAATCGGCTGTTCGAAAGCATGCGGCTAAGGGTTTGCATATGTCCCGGGCGCGGTAAAAAGGTCTCTCTGCTGACTGAAGAGATTCGCGCATGTGATGTGTCGTCCAAGCGATTTTCTGAAGCGAGGCGGCGCATGCTGGCAGCACTGTCGATGTGATTTTTCCCCGTACCGTCACGAATCTGCGTCGACATCGGCGGCGATAGGCTCGGCATTGACGGTAGCCTGTTAATGCTGACAACGTGATGCGGTTGATGAGTCGCTTGCAAGTTCTCGTTGGGACTCGCTGCCGTATGAGCCACCAGATTCGGGGTTGAAACTAAGCTGCTCATGCTCAGAGCATGACGAGTTTGATGCGTCGCTGGCAAAATCTCTTCGGGAGTTGATCCTGCTCGATCGGCCAGGTTCTGCGCTGAAGGCAGGCTGCTCATGCTCAGAGCGTGACGCGGTTGATGAGTGGTTCGCAAATTTTCCTCGGGAGTCGATCCTGATCGGACAACAAGGTCAGGCTCGGACCGTAAGCTGCTCAGGCTGAGAGCTTTCGACGGCTGATTTTGCGTAGCCTGCAGATGATGCTCAGGACAGGCCGCAAGGGCAAGGCTCTCGATTGAAGGTAAGCTGCTTAAACTGACGCTGCCCTGTACTCTATTTTTACTTTGTTCCAAGTCGTCGAGGGGCGCGGCGTGGGTATCAGGTTGTGGCTGGTCAAGTGCGCTGACCGTAGGAATGCTCATCAAAGATGGTCGACGGACATTGTTCTTTTTTCGAATGTGTTCCTGAATATCGCGTGACGCTGCTTCCGGATCGCTCAAAATCGGAGAGAGGTAGGTAGCAGAATAATGCATGGGACCATAAAGGGTTGGCGAAGAGCGCAGTTTCAGAAAATCTTCATCAGCGTCCTCCGTAAGGGCATTGGTCTGCTCAAGTTCAGCCTTATTTTTCTTCACGGCCTGAGTGAGTGCTGATTGTGCTTTTTCTAGTTGATATTCGAGTATGCCGATTGATGTTTTATCCGCATTAAACTGAAGCTCAAGCATCACGTCATCCAGCGCCATCTTATTTCGCGCTACCTCTTTGTTAAAACCTCGGTTCCGAATTTGTTGTTCACGCGCTGCCAGATGTTGCGTATATCCAGGGTCTTTTCTCGGGTCTTTCGGTTTCGCATTTTCGTAGCGACGCGTGGCCTCTTCCGGAGTCAGTAGCGGGGTTCCTGCCAACGCCTTTATTTTCCTGGTCAGTAATGTCGCATTGAAGGTTGAACATGATGGCGGAGCGTGATCGATTCGCTGGGCTTGTACCTCGCGCTGCAGTTGAGCTAACCTAGGCGAACACGATACGTCTTTGAGCGTTTGCAAGAGTGATGCCGTATTTCCTCGAGACAAACTTTCGAATAGCGCTTTATTCGACAGGAAGCCAGCGTCACGTAAATCGAATAGTACCGTCAAATAATCCGATAAAAAGCGGTCCATTTCCGGGTCAAGCGGATAAGGTGAAGCAGAGCGCACTGTGTGAAATTCCCATGCTAATTCGGATAATTTTCGGTTGATGTTATATCCCTTGTTTCGGTCTTCCGTTAATAGTAGAGCCAATTGATCCGGCGCTTCCGCCATTTTATCCAGGACGTTTCGATAGACAGTATCAAGAATATAAATACTGTTAAGTTTGGTTTCCGCGTTAGCTTCGAGCGCCTGCCATAACGCATCGCTCGCGTCTAAATAGAGCGCGTACTGTTGATGTCGCGCATACTGGTTTGCAATCTGATTAGCTCCCGTCAGGCCGAGAGTGAAAGCTTTTTCGGCGCTATCGCGCAAAGTCTGAGGATCCAGGAGAGATGCGCGGCGGAAATCTTTATTCTGGTTTGACATGTTGAAACCAGCGGTGAGCGCCTGAAATAACTGCTCCTGCATCTCACCTTGGCGGTATTCGCCACGAGGAATTTCCGCCCATTTTTCCTTTTTGCCGACGTCCGGCGCGACACAGACAAAAAAACGGCCATGTGTATGCGGTTTTGGTTCAGGAATACTTTCTTCTGAAAGCGCGACGTCAAGCCTCCTTACCGCGACGCTATGATCCGTTAATTTACGCGCCCGGGGTAGCATGACGATAATATCGCCGGGGGGCGTGGTGACGCATATTTTCCGGGAGAAAAGGGGAGTTCCTCCTATATTTTCATCCACATAACGCCAAAATCTGTCCTGATTGTCGCGCAGCACAACGCCTTGTCCAGGTCGCAGACCGTGCAGCGCGCCGATCACATGCGGGGCGAGCAGCAGTGCGGAACGGTCTGGCGTCTCATCCTTAAGGATCGTGCCATGCCGAAGGCTGAATTGGATATCGGCCAGCAGGCGATCTTTGCTTTCTTGCTCAAACTGATTTAAAGCTGCGTCACTTTCTTTCAAGGCCCTGGCAGCAGCGAGGGGTTCCCGCAGTTCATTATGCATTTTTTGATAGCGCTCATTACCAACCGATAAGATGCGTTGACGTTTTGAGTTTACTTCTGCAATCTTATTTAATTGCTCTTGTAATAAATCAGGCGCTGTTTCTATCTTTTGTTTGAATATTTGTAGTTTATGATCATCTGGCTTGTTTGATGAGGTTGTTAGGCCGGGCGAATTTCCACCTTGCTCATGATGTTGATTATCCGGCACTTTATCCGAGACGGGTGCACATACGCTGGATTGAACGCTGCTCGCCCCCGCTCCGCCCCCAATCAGCTTGGGTTTGGTAGGGCGGGCATTAGGTATTTGGTCAGAGGTATTTTCTTGTGCTCCACTGGCACCGTCCAATTCAGAAGTGTAAGCGTCATGTGAGTGGGCGGCTTCCTCAGGAGCTGATCCTGTGGAGCTTACAGATTTTTGATTGACATCACCTGATGTGATTGGCGCAGGATAATGTTCAAAAAATCTTTCCGTATATTCTTCTCCAATTCTTTTCGTCATGGTGCCCCGGTCAAATCGGTCGCCGGTACGTAAATCAAATGTATTCGCAGATAACGCGTCGCCCATACTTTCACTAAGTCGCACCTGAACCAGAGGGTGTCCATCGACTGTTAGTTCCTGAATATCCGTCACTATAAAATTATGTCCCGGGTTATACAGAGACTCCGCTTCCTCTGGCGTTGCCGAGAGCGGCCCTATAGCGCGGGCGTCCTCATGGTCTTCTAATATGAAAACTACCGAGGTGTTGTCGAGTTCAAATTTCCCCGGTGCGCCTGCGGGATTATTACCGAAGAAGCGTTTAACAATATAAGGATTTTCGGTAAAGGACGTGAACTCAGTATTGACGAGGTGATCGCCAATTTTAATAGCTCCTGTCCTGAAATGCGCACCCGATGTTCCACGGGAACCTGACCCACCGCGATATAGCGTGGCTCCCCGCGCTGAAGGGAGTGATTCGATAACGTCTGCCAGTTCACCGATGCATTCAGGATTGCTGATACGGCCACGATCACCGTCATACCTGAAGCGATGGTTAAAACCCTCGTTTGAGTCATGGGTATATAAGGGGATCAACGAATAGTCCAGCTTACGTCGTTTATAGTAATAAACAGTTGAATTTACGTCGATTTCGCTATCGCTACTCTCTTCACTGTTATTTCCAAGGTCGTAAGAGATACCATTTTCATCGAAAAGTGTTTGCTGTCTATTAATTGCATCTTCCGAATGCCGATCGCAGGTTTCCGCGTCATCTTCAATGTATTTACGCCAATAGATAATGTCTTTTGCCGATGTCAGCAGGTTTTTTCCTTCTCCTGGATCAAAGTTAACATTTTGAACATTCACAATCTCTGATGAGAATGTCGATCGCAACGCTTGGGGATTGCATGAAGAGGTCGACAATTCCAGTTGCCTAACGGTTGAATGGCGAGCTGCGGATCCGGAAAGTGAAAAGATAAGATTTTTACTCCTGACGTAATTCCATATGTTTATTGTTCAACATTAACTCTTTTAGTTGATATCAAAATTCGATCCATCACAAAGGTTGCATCGACCAAAATTTGAACCAAATAGATAAAAATTTGATTGACGTTAACGTTAACTGCGGATAACTTAGCGCATTCAGCTCTGCGTCATTTAAACTTGTTTCTCCTGCTGCATGCCACTCAGCCTTGAAACCTTTACACCGTCTCCGCTTATGCCCACTTATACGATTACCGAACTTGCGCACGAATTTGATATCACCCCAAGGGCTATCCGGTTCTATGAAGACCAGGGGTTGCTCAGTCCTGCGCGCGAAGGTGCGGGCGGTCGTAATCGGGTTTATGCCGCGCGTGAGCGCACCCGTTTAAAGTTGACGTTGCGCGGAAAGCGGCTGGGTTTGACCTTGCTGGAAATTAAGAGCCTGGTGGATATGTACGATTCGCCAAAAGACACCGCCAGCCAACTTGAGCGCTTTCAGGCGGTATTGGCGCGTCATCGAGAAATGCTGGAGCAGCAGCGCGAGGACATTGAAGTCACGTTGGCAGAGATTTCGGTGCACGAACTTGAATGCATCAGATTATTGAAAACCGACCAGTTTAGTAGGCAAAAAGCCGTTCCTGAGCAAGGTATCTGAATGGCGTTTCAAGCATAGAATTCGAATAGTAATTTTGGACCATAAATCTGCAATTGCAATGCGTAATTTGTATTCGCTCAATTGCCACAACGGAGGAGACAAGATGGTGCATCTAAACGGGCTGAACTTTGATCATGGTGAAGATATCGCAGCATTGCGCGAATCGATCCAACAATTTGCGGCGGCAGAAATCGCTCCTCGCGCTGCAGAAATAGACCGAACCGATCAATTTCCGATGGATTTGTGGAAAAAAATGGGCGATCTGGGTCTTCTCGGCATTACCGCCGACGAAACCTACGGCGGTATCGGAATGGGTTATCTGGCGCACATCATTGCCTTGGAGGAAATTTCTCGGGCCTCTGCGTCAGTCGGACTTTCCTATGGCGCGCATTCCAATTTGTGCGTCAATCAAATCAGTCGCAACGGCAGCGCAGAGCAAAAAGCTAAATATCTGCCTAAGTTGATCTCCGGCGATCACGTCGGTGCGCTCGCGATGTCGGAGCCGAACGCCGGTTCTGACGTGGTAAGCATGAAGTTGCGCGCCGACCTGAAAGGTGACCGCTGGGTGCTAAACGGCACCAAGATGTGGATCACGAATGGCCCTGATGCGGACGTGCTGGTGGTGTATGCCAAGACTGATCTGGCCGCAGGCGCCCGCGGTATGACAGCCTTTCTGGTGGAAAAGACCTATAAAGGCTTCAGCGTCGCTCAAAAACTCGATAAGCTCGGCATGCGTGGATCGCATACCGGTGAGCTGGTGTTTCAGGATTGTGAAATTCCTGTTGAAAATGTGCTCGGCAGCGTCGGTAAAGGCGTCAATGTATTGATGTCAGGACTTGATTTTGAACGGACGGTCCTGTCAGGCGGCCCACTCGGTATCATGCAAGCCTGTCTGGATGTGGTGGTGCCCTACGTGCATGACCGTAAGCAGTTCGGGCACGCAATCGGCGAATTTCAGCTGATGCAGGGCAAACTCGCTGATATGTATTCCACCATGATGGCCTGCAAAGCCTATGTGTATGCGGTCGGTCAGGCCTGCGACCGTGCCAAAACGCCGGAAGCTGCGCGTGCTTTACGAAAGGATGCAGCCGGGGCGATTTTATATTCGGCCGAAAAGGCCACCTGGATGGCGGGCGAAGCGATACAGGCGCTGGGAGGCAATGGTTATATCAACGAATATCCAGTCGGTCGTCTTTGGCGCGATGCAAAATTATACGAAATCGGTGCTGGCACCAGCGAAATTCGTCGTATGCTCATCGGACGCGAATTATTCGCTGAAACGTCTTGATGCAATTTTGAATGGTGAAGAATTCATTGAGGGTAGCGGCATCATTGAATCCTCCGATGCCGCATTGTCCTTGTCATGCCAACTTCTGGCTTTAATATAACAACGTACACGGTTCTCGTATTCGCTCATGACTTCTCTGCACATTCAAACAGCATTATTGGCCCATCCCCAACTTTCTGTCGCCCTCGGGAAACAGATTTGGTTGAAGATGGAAAACACGCAACCTTCCGGTTCGTTCAAATTGCGCGGGATTGGCTTGTTATGCCAGCGCGCGGTGGCGAGCGGGGCGACCCAACTGGTCTGCCCGTCCGGTGGTAATGCGGGTTTTGCAGCGGCATTCGCCGGTGCAGCTTTAGGCGTCAGAACGACCGTCGTCGTCCCGGAAACCACTTCTGCTGCGGTAATTAAACGCATCCGTGCCATCGGTGCCGAGGTAGTTGTGCACGGTAGCGCATGGCATGAGGCCAACCAAGCCGCGCTGCAGATGTGCGAGCAAGCCGGTGTGATCTATATTCCTCCTTTCGACCATCCGGATATCTGGGACGGGAATGCCACCCTGATCGACGAAGCCGCGGCGCAGGCTAGGGTGCTAGGTGTCGATTTTGATGTGGTGATTTGTGCCGTTGGTGGTGGTGGCCTTATGTCCGGCATCCTGCAAGGGATGCACCGTAACGGCATGAAACAGGTGCCGTTAATTGCCGTCGAAACAGAAGGCGCGGCCTCGTTGCATGCTGCAGTGGGTGCCGGCGAGTTGGTATCGCTGCCCGCTGTGACTTCCATTGCAACTTCGTTAAATGCGACCCGCGTTGCAGCTGCCGCGTTTAACTGGACCCGCCAACACACGGTGCTGAGCGTCAAAATAAGCGATGCGCAGGCAGTCGCAGCCTGCCTCTCATTTGCCGATGATATGCGGACCCTGGTCGAACCGGCATGCGGCGCAGCGTTGGCAGTCGCCTATCAACGCTTGCCAGCGCTTGAGAAGTTCAAGCGGCCGCTGATTGTGGTGTGTGGAGGCATCGGGGTCAGCCTGGAAACGCTGGCCAGCTGGAAAACGCAATTTTCGTTATGATCATGTCCCCGGCCTTTCCGAAGTTATTATCCTCGCAGATCGCTTTCGATACAGCGCGGACGATATTGGATGGCTTTGACAAGCATTACCGTTTATTTCGCGAGGCGACGCATTCGGCGAAGCGCCATTTTGAATGCGCCGACTGGAAAACCGCACAGGCTGAAGCCCGTGAACGAATAGCCTTTTACGATACACGCGTGGGTGAGTGCGTGCGATTGCTGGAAGATGAGTACGATAACGCCGATCTGACCGATGAGGTCTGGCGTGAGGTCAAGTTACATTACATCGGCTTATTGATCGACCACAAGCAACCGGAACTGGCCGAAACGTTTTTTAATTCGGTCTTTTGCAAGATTTTACATCGGGCGTATTTTCATAACGACTTCATTTTTGTTCGTCCTGCGGTCTCCACGGAGTATCTGGATACTGACGAGACCACGCCTACTTTCCGGGTGTATTACCCGATGCTGGACGGCCTGCATTTCACCCTGAAATGCATCATCACCAATTTCCGGTTGCAACGACCGTTCGCAGACCTGGACCGCGACGTGTCCCTGGCTGAAGAACGCATCCAGCAAATCTTTGTGGCTGAAGCGCTTGAGCCCAATCATCAGATCCACGTGTTATCCACGCTTTTCTATCGCAACAAAGGCGCGTACATGGTGGGAAAAATCATCAACGGTAGCAATGAATATCCGTTCGTGATTCCCATCTTGCATAACCATGAAAATGCCCTGGTGCTGGACGCGGTGTTGTTCGAGCGCAAAGTGCTGGCGGTTTTGTTCTCGTTTACCCGCGCGTACTTCATGGTCGATATGGAAGTGCCATCGGCGTATGTGCAGTTTTTACGGACCCTGATGCCGGAAAAGCCGCGGAGTGAAATTTATACGATTCTTGGTTTGCAAAAACTTGGTAAGGCCTTGTTTTATCGGGATTTTTTGCGCCATTTAAAGCACTCATCGGATCATTTTGAAATTGCGCCCGGGATACGGGGATTGGTCATGGTGGTGTTTGCGTTGCCGTCGTTTCCGTATGTCTTCAAGGTGATTAAGGATTATTTCCCTGCGCCAAAAGAGACCACGAATGCACTGGTCAAAGAAAAATACCTGCTGGTAAAAAATCACGATCGGGTGGGCCGGATGGCTGACACGCTGGAATATTCAAGCGTCGCGTTTCCCCGGTCACGGTTTGCCGATGAATTATTGGCTGAATTAAAAATGGTAGCGCCCTCCGTGGTGGAGGAAGATGGTGATGAAATTATCATCAAGCATCTGTACATTGAACGGCGCATGGTGCCGTTGAATATCTACCTGACCAGCGCCCAGGCCAACGCCGATCAGGCCGCAATTGAGCATGGCATCGTTGAGTACGGCAATGCGATTAAAGAACTGGTGGCAGCGAATATTTTTCCCGGCGACATGCTGTACAAAAACTTTGGCGTCACGCGTCACAACCGGGTCGTATTTTATGACTACGACGAAATTGAATATATTACCGATTGCAACTTTCGCACGATTCCACAACCACGTAACGAAGAAGAGGAAATGTCTGCCGAACCATGGTATTCGGTTGCAAAAAATGACGTATTCCCTGAGCAATTCGGGGTTTTTCTTTTGGGAAACCCGAGTGTAAGAAAATATTTTTTGAAACATCATGCAGATTTATTCACCCAAGAGTATTGGCAGCAGCGCAAACAGCACATACTTGAAGGCCATTTCGACGATGTTTTTCCTTACCCGCAAGAGTGTCGTTTTGGCAATGCAAAATCAACGGCAACGGCCTTCCGGTTAGCGCACGACTTTGCGCACAGGCAGTCTGGGGAGGAGTGAGCTTTCGCAAATGGCCCCTGTTCCGTCGTGATCGGATTTGCTCATAAGGCAAGAAAGTAGGATGGAAAATGGGGTTTGGCAAAGCTTGAGTTTACTGGAATAACTGCAAAAGTAAGATCAACCTGACGGCACAGACCGTCTTTATCTGGAGAAAAAATATGAGTGACTCAATTGTTATTGTCGGCGTAGCGCGTACCCCAATGGGCGCATTTCAAGGGGACTTTGCCTCATTGACCGCCACTGATTTGGGCGCAGTAGCCATCAAAGCTGCAGTCGAACGCGCTGGATTAAAACCAGAGCAAATTGATAGTGTGGTATTTGGTAATGTATTGCAGGCCGGTCAGGGACAGGCACCAGCGCGGCAAGCTACCATCAAGGCTGGCTTGCCAATGTCGACCAATGCATCAACGATCTCGAAAGTCTGCGGATCAGCGATGCAGGCAACCATGTTTGCGCACGACGCATTGCTGGCGGGAACGCACGAAGTCGTCGTCGCCGGTGGTATGGAATCGATGACGAACGCACCGTATTTAGTCCCAAAAGCCCGCGGTGGATATCGGATCGGCCATGGTGCCATTCTGGATCATATGATGCTGGATGGTCTGGAAGATGCGTATTCCCGAAGTGAAAATGGCGGCGGTCGCTCTATGGGTACATTCGGTGAAGAGTGCGCCGCAAAATACAAGTTCACACGCGAGGAGCAAGATAACTTTGCGATCAGCTCGGTCAAGCGTGCGCAGGCAGCGGCAGCCGATGGACTGTTCAAGTGGGAAATCGCACCGGTAACAGTCACTAGCCGCGCAGGCGAAGTCGTGATCGACAAGGATGAAGGTCCGACCAAAGCCAAAGTCGAAAAAATTCCATCGCTGCGTGCGGCGTTCAAAAAAGACGGCACCATTACTGCTGCATCGTCATCCTCGATTAATGATGGCGCCGCCGCTTTGGTGTTGATGCTGGAATCGACCGCCAGGAAGCTAGGTTGTACCCCTATCGCCAGAATCGTGGGTCATGCCAGCCATTCGCAAGAACCGGATTGGTTTACCACTGCGCCGGTTGGAGCGATTGAAAAGTTGTACAAGAAAATCGGTTGGACCAGCGCTGATGTCGATCTGTTTGAAATCAATGAAGCGTTTGCCGTGGTGCCAATGGCCGCCATGAAAGAGCACAATATTCCGCATGACAAAGTGAATGTCCATGGCGGTGCCTGTGCGTTGGGCCATCCAATCGGTGCGTCTGGTGCCCGTATTATCGTTACGCTACTGGGCGCACTAAAAGCGACCGGCGGCAAGCGCGGCGTGGCTTCGCTATGTATCGGTGGCGGCGAAGGAACTGCTCTGGCAGTTGAATTGCTGTAACAATGGCCGGGCTACGTTGCGCGCAGCGTAGCCTTTCGCACCTGGCCAGTTTTGTGGAATTCAGTTGCCAGATCAATTCGAAAAAAGGATTTTAGATGAGTGCCGCAATCGACTTTTATTTTGATTTTTCTTCCCCTTACGGTTATTTTGCCGCCGAACGTATCGATGAACTGGCTGCTAAATACGGGCGCGATGTCGAGTGGCATCCCATCCTGCTTGGCGCAGTGTTCAAGTCCACCGGTGGCGTTCCGCTGACGGAAGCGCCAATGAAGGGAAAGTACTCGCTGCACGATTTTGAGCGTAGCGCACGTTTTCATGACATTCCTTACAACCGGCCTCCCGCGTTTCCGCTTCCAACTCAGGTTGCCGCTCGTGCGATGTTGTGGCTGCAAAGCAAATACGGCGCAGATCAGTCGATCAAATTTGCCAAACTGATTTACCAGGGTATGTTCGTTCATGGCATCAATATCGCTGAGCCATTAAATGTACTTGATATCGCCCGAAAAAATGGTTTTGATACCGAAGGCATGGCAGAAGGCGTAAATACATTGTCGATAAAAAATCAGCTAAAGGCCGAAATAGATCTGGCCATGGCAAAGGGCGTATTTGGTTCTCCGTTTGTCATCGTGGATGGCGAATCGTTTTGGGGATTCGACCGCTTCGATCAGATTGAGGCGATGTTGAAGTCGGGAAAAATATAAGTTCGTAAAGTGCACATCCAACATGAACAGTGCGATGAATAAGTCAGTTAGCCCAACATCTTGTCCGTGCGGCGGCGGTCAATTTGTGGTTTGTTGCGGCCGCTTCCTTGCGCACCAGGCGATACCGCAGACGGCGCAGGAATTGATGCGCTCGCGTTACACCGCTTACACATTGCGTGATGATGCATACTTATCCGCCACCTGGCACCGCAGCACGCGGCCAGCGTCGGTCAGCATCACCAGCGGCGATGACGGGGTGAAGTGGTTAGGTCTGGAGATTCGAAAGCATACCACCGAGGGTAACCATGCAACGGTGGAATTTTTAGCCCGTTACAAATTGGCTGGGCGTGCGCAGCGCTTGCACGAAGTCAGTCAGTTTGTAAGAGAGATGGAAGAATGTGCATCAGTAGATCAGCATCGACAAAGCGGGCTGCACTGGTTTTATGTGGATGGTGTTTTTCCAGAAAATAATAAATAAGATAAACGCCAAATAATATTCGATGCGACTGCAAGATACCGTTTGGGCTGCCATCTCAAGAGCGCATGGCGACCAAATTCGAGGGACCAGGATAGGAGACAAGTGATCATGAACTCAAAAAACGATACTTTAGCCAATGTTTCAATGTCAATTCCCCTTACGCAATCCGTGAATAGTGGAATGGACGCTTGCCATAACTTCACAATGAGCGTGTCCCGCGGCAGTCAGGATATTCCGTTGATCGAAGAGACTCTTGCAGTTTTCTTTGATGCGATGGTGGAGACTGTTCCCGACAACGAAGCGCTGGTGGCTTGCCATCAAAAGGTACGTTTGACGTACCGTCAATTGCAGGTGGAATCGCAGCGACTGGCAAGCGCGTTGCTGCGGATTGGTTTGGAGCGCGGCGACCGTGTCGGAATCTGGTCGCATAACAATACCGAGTGGCTATTGATGCAACTGGCGACGGCCCGTGTCGGCGTTATTTTGGTCAATATCAATCCGGCGTATCGGGTCAGTGAGCTGGAATACGCGCTCAACAAAGTCGGTTGCAAAGCGATCGTCACCATGACCAGCTTTAAGACCAGCGATTATCTCGACATGCTGCGGACCCTGGCACCTGAGTTAGCCCATTGCGTTGCCGGGCAATTGCAAGCCGCACGGCTTCCGACCTTGAGAACAGTGGTGCACCTTGGGACCGATGAGTTGCCGGGAATGCTGCGTTTTTCCGACCTGATTGCAAGCGGCGATAGCGCTGATCCGCAACTCGCTTTGATCGGTGCGACTCTGAAAGCCACCGATGCCATTAATATCCAATTTACCAGCGGCACGACGGGGTTCCCCAAAGGGGCCACGCTTACCCATCGGAATATTTTGAATAACGGTTTCTTCATTGGCGAAGCGATGCGACTGACGGCGCAGGATCGCTTATGTATTCCCGTCCCGCTGTATCACTGTTTCGGTATGGTATTGGGCAACCTGGCCTGTCTGACACATGGGGCAACCATCGTCTATCCGAATGACGGGTTCGATGCATTGTCGGTGCTTGAGGCCGTGCAGAATGAGCGCTGCACCGGCTTACACGGTGTGCCGACAATGTTTATCGCCGAGCTTGACCATCCCCGTTTTGCCGAATTCGATTTGTCGACCTTGCGCACCGGGATCATGGCCGGTTCGCCTTGCCCTACCGAGATTATGAAGCGGGTGGTGCGCGACATGCACATGGAGCAAGTGACGATTGCGTACGGGATGACGGAAACCAGTCCCGTGAGTTGCCAGAGTCTGACCGATTCGCCTCAGGAAAAACGGGTCTCGACGGTCGGTCAGGTACATCCGCATCTTGAAGTCAAAATGGTGGATCCGGAATCTGGTGAGATCGTACCGATTGGTGTCACCGGCGAGTTGTGTACCCGTGGTTACGTGGTCATGCAGGGATATTGGGATGATCTGCCAAAGACGCAGGAGGCGATTGATGCCGATGGATGGATGCATACCGGCGATTTAGCCACGATGGACAGCGAAGGCTATGTCAACATCGTGGGGCGGATCAAGGACATGGTGATCCGCGGCGGCGAAAACATTTACCCACGTGAAATCGAAGAATTTTTATATCGCCATCCGGCGGTACAAGATGTGCAGGTTGTTGGCGTACCGGATGCAAAATATGGCGAGGAGCTGTGCGCCTGGGTGATTTTACGGCCCGGTCAAAGCGTCGACGAAGAAGGTCTGCGGGAATTTTGTAACGGTCAGATTGCTTACTATAAAGTGCCGCGCTATATCCGCTTTGTTGACGGGTTTCCTATGACCGTGACAGGCAAAATACAAAAATTCAAGATCCGTGATGCGATGAAAGAAGCGCTCAACATCAGCGAGGTCGACACCGCCTGAAGGCTGACTCGCAGCGTAGTAGCGCATAAACGACATTCCAGACCTGAGTAGGAAAGTACTACCTCGCTGGGGCAATTTTGCGTAAGTTCTCAACACATCAAAGGACGTAGAAATGCCACAGTTAGAAAGCAAACTCAATACCCGCAGTGAAGATTTCCAGCAAAACGTCAGTGCGCTTAATTTGCTGGTCGACGACTTGCGCCAAAAAATAGCGCAAATTTCAGAAGGCGGCGGTGATGCGGCGCGTGACAAGCACGTGGCGCGCGGTAAACTGTTGCCCCGTGATCGGGTACAGATGCTACTTGATCCGGGAACACCGTTTATGGAGTTTTCTCAACTGGCGGCATATCACGTTTATATCGACAAAGATGGCAGTGATGCTGCGCCAGCAGCGGGTGTGATTACCGGTATTGGCCGCGTCGCGGGACAGGAATGCGTGATTGTCTGTAACGATGCGACAGTTAAAGGCGGCACCTACTATCCGCTCACGGTTAAAAAACATTTGCGCGCACAAGAAATCGCCGAGCAAAATAATTTGCCGTGTATTTATCTGGTGGATAGCGGCGGTGCCAATTTGCCGAACCAGGACGATGTCTTTCCAGATCGCGATCACTTCGGTCGTATCTTTTTTAATCAGGCGCACTTGTCCGCCAAAGGCATTCCACAAATCGCGGTTGTCATGGGGTCCTGTACCGCTGGCGGTGCATATGTTCCCGCCATGAGCGATGAGTCCATCATCGTCAAGAATCAGGGAACCATCTTTTTAGCTGGCCCTCCTTTGGTGAAGGCTGCAACCGGCGAGGTGGTCAGTGCTGAAGATCTGGGTGGAGCCGACGTACATACGCGCTTATCCGGCGTGGTTGACCATCTGGCGCAGAATGACCTGCACGCGTTGGCGTTGGCACGCACGATCGTGTCGAATCTTAATCGCAAAAAACCTGACGGTCCGGTATTACGTGCCGTGGTCGAGCCGAAATATCCAGCGCATGAGTTATACGGCGTGATTCCGATGGATACCCGCAAGCCATTTGATGTGCGCGAGGTGATTGCACGCGTGGTGGATGGCAGCGATTTTGATGAATTCAAGGCGCGTTACGGGACCACGCTGATTTGCGGTTTCGCGCATATCTATGGCATGCCGGTGGGTATTATCGCTAATAACGGTATCCTGTTTTCGGAAAGTGCATTAAAAGGCACGCACTTTATTGAGCTCTGTTCACAGCGCAAAATCCCGCTCGTGTTTTTACAGAATATCACTGGCTTTATGGTCGGTCGAAAGTATGAAAACGAAGGCATTGCGCGCAACGGTGCCAAGATGGTGACCGCGGTCGCGACGACCGCAGTGCCGAAGCTGACGGTGATTATTGGCGGCAGTTTTGGGGCCGGGAATTACGGCATGTGTGGTCGCGCATTCTCCCCGCGCTTCTTATGGATGTGGCCGAATGCGCGGATTTCGGTCATGGGCGGCGATCAGGCTGCTGGCGTGCTGGCAACAATTAAACGCGACGGTATTGAAGCCAAGGGCGGGAATTGGTCTGAAGAGGAAGAGGCTTCTTTCAAAGCGCCGATACGCGATCAGTATGAGCATCAGGGACATCCGTATTACGCCTCGGCGCGTTTATGGGACGATGGTGTCATTGATCCGGCGGATACGCGTATGGTATTGGGCCTGGGTTTGAGCGCGGCACTGAATGCGCCGATTGCGGAGACGAAGTTCGGTGTGTTCCGAATGTAAAGTGAATTCGCTCCTAACTGTTCAGGCTGACGCTACGAAAGTCGAAACACTATGCAACACTATTTTGCCATGTTGGCCCGCTACCATCTTTGGGCCACAGAAAAAATACTGGACCAGATCGCGACGATCAGCGAGGAAGATTATCGCCAGGATCGCGGTCTGTTTTTTGATTCAATCCATGGCACCCTGAATCACATGCTGGTTGCCGAATTACATTGGTATGCGCGGTTCACGGAGTCAGAACCGCTGACACTGGCGTTGAATGCAGAGGTCGAGCACGACCGGCCAGCGCTTGATGGTGCGTTGCGCACGAACGTGGCGCACGAACGTGGCGCGATGGCAGGGCTTTATCTCTGGCCTGGAGGCACAACGGTTCGACACACAGTTGACGTACCTCAGGCCTTCGGGTGAAAAAACGGTCACGCCATTTGCGCCCTCGTTGGGGCATGTATTCAATCACGGCACGCACCATCGCGGTCAGCTGAGTGCCGCCTTAACGGGAATGGGTTACGCCTGCCCGGAACTGGATTTGATCTATAGAGTGCGGGAAGAAACAAACAATGGAACTGGAAACTAAATGACGACGTACCAAACCCTGATCGTTGAGCGCAACACCAGCAACACCAGCAATAACGGTAGCGCCCCGGTTGCCACCATCACATTAAATCGCCCCGAGGTTCGTAACGCCTTTAATCAGGAAACGATCGCCGAGATTACCCGTGCCTTCACTGAACTTGGTGCAATAGCGGAGGTGCGCGCGATTGTATTGACGGCTAACGGCGTCTCCTTTTGTGCGGGTGCCGATCTGAACTGGATGAAAGCCATGGCAGATTACACCCCGGAACAGAACCGTGAGGATGCGGGGCAGTTGGCGGAAATGCTTCAGGCAATTTATGATTGCCCAAAACCGGTGATCGCCCGGGTGCAGGGGGATTGCTACGCGGGTGGACTGGGTTTGGTTGCCGCCTGCGATATCGTGGTGGCGGTGGATACCGCGCATTTTTGCCTGTCCGAAGTGCGGATCGGCTTGATCCCTGCGACTATTTCTCCTTATGTCATCAAGGCGATTGGCCAATCGGCAGCGCGTCGCTATTTCATTACGGCTGAACGCTTTTCGGCGGAGACAGCCCAGCGTATAGGCCTGGTCCATGAAGCCGTGGGGATCGATGCGTTAGATGAGACGGTTAGCGCGCTGCTGAAATCCTTGCTGGCCGCGAGTCCGGCTGCCGTCAAAGACGCCAAACGCCTGGTACGCGATGTGGCCGGACAACCTTTAAGCGCTGAACTGATTGCCGCGACGGTCGAGGGTATCGCCCGTAGCCGCGCCTCCGAACAGGGGCGTGAAGGGGTTCGTGCTTTTTTGGAAAAGCGCAAACCATCATGGTTGAATTAATAATTAAGCCGATTATAGTTGTCAAAAAAAGGCTGAATACAGGGCGAATTTGAAGATCGAAGTGATGCCGATACATCGAACCCTATACAATTCTGGTTCGTCGGTGGTCTCTGGTAGTGATGACTGGCGCAGGTTAGTCAGATTTGTAGGGCTTACGCAAAATCCGAGTCCGATTTTAAAAGTTAACACATGATAAACAATGGTTTTTTAAATAATCCTTACCCGACTTATGAGGCGCTGCGTCAGGCTGGGCCGCTGCACTGGAATGAAGAGTTCTGCGGCGGAGCATGGCTGGTGACGGAATACGCGGATGTCGCCAGCGTTTTGCGCGATCCGCGGTTCTCGGTGCGGCGCGCCGGTGGTTGGGCGAATACCAGCGGTCCGGAAGCATTGGCGGAACTGCGCGAATTCAAACGTATTTTTTCACGCTCATTATTGTTCGTTGATCCGCCGCAACACACCCGACTGCGTCAGGTCATGAACGTGGGTTTTAAACCGGCGGCACTGCAAGCGCTAGCACCGCGCATTCAAACCCTGGTGGACGGCTTGCTGGAGGGCGTAATGACGACCACTGCAGCCAGTTTCGATTTTATGCGTGATTTTGCTCGCCCATTGCCCGCACTGGTGATTGCGGCAATGTTGGGCATCGACGGCGATGATCGGGCTGAATTTGTCGCCTGGTCGGATGATATCGCCGACTTCATCGGCAGCCCGACGCCTACGATGGAGATCGCTCGTCGGGCGCAAATCAGTTTGATTGCGATGAACGACTATTTTCGTGCAATCTTGCCGCAACGGCGCTCGCATCCTGGTGAGGATCTGATTAGCCAATTGACGCTGGCGGAAGCTAGCGGTGGCATTATCACCACCAAAGAATTGTTGGCACAGTGTTGCACGCTGCTGTTTGCCGGTCACGAAACGACCCGCAATTTGCTCGGGAATGGCGTTTTGGCACTATTGCAACATCCAGAGCAATGGCAAATGTTGCAGCAAAATACGGCGCTGTTGCCGTCGGCGTTGAAGGAGCTGCTCCGCTTTGACAGCCCGGTGCAATACACCGGTCGGCGCCTGAAAGTCGATGTGGAATTACACGGGCAGCGCATGAAAAAAGGCGATCTGGTGATTCCATTGATTGGCTCTGCCAACCGCGATCCCGCCAAATTCACCACACCGGACGCTTTGGACATCACCCGCAATCAAGGAACGCATTTGTCGTTCGGTTTTGGGCCGCACGTTTGTATCGGCGCGACGTTGACTTACATGGAGGCGGAAATTGCCTTGCGTAGTGTCATGCAGCGATTGCCGGGTTTGCAACTGGCCGGTGATACGCCATCGTGGGGACATAATGCGGTGTATCGCAGCCTCAACGCATTGCCGTTAAGTTATGCCGCTGCGCTGACAACCTCCCGGTTGGAGGATGCCGTGCATGTCTAATAGCATGTCTGATAGCGTTTCTAATAGTATGTTTGCCGCTCTGCCTGCAGCCGTTGGGGCTAAACCTGATTTGCTGGATGAAATAAGCGCCCAGTTGATACTATTGCAAGACCAAAAGTTGCTGCGTCGACGCCGTGTCGTGGATGGGCCACAAGGTCCGCTGCTGACGATCGACGGCGAAGAAATGCTGGCATTTAGCAACAACGATTATCTCGGCCTGGCGAATCATCCCGCGCTGATCGCCGCAGTGCATGACGGCCTCGCACGCTTTGGCGTCGGCGCTGCATCGTCGGCGCTGATTAGCGGTCATAGTAGCGTATGTGAGGAACTGGAAATTGCGCTCGCGGCGTTTGTCGGTATGCCGCGCGCGTTGCATTTCTCCAACGGCTACATGGCGAACATGGGGATCATCCCGGCCTTGGTCGGGCCCGGCGATCTGGTACTTTCCGACCGCCTGAACCATGCTTGCCTGATTGATGGTGCGCGTCTGTCCGGCGCTGAATTCCGCGTCTATCCACATAGCGACATCGCACGCGTCGAGCAGCAGCTCGCCAAAAGCACCAGCCCGCGCAAATTGATTGTGACGGATGGCGTGTTCAGCATGGACGGTGATATCGCACCGTTACCGGCGCTGTTGGCGCTGTGCGAAAAATACGATGCCTGGTTATTGGTCGACGATGCCCATGGTTTTGGCGTGCTTGGGCCGCAAGGCCGTGGCAGTCTGGCCCATTTCGGATTGGCCTCATCGCGCGCGCTTTACATGGGAACGCTGGGCAAGGCCGCGGGCGTTTCGGGCGCATTTGTTGCGGGCGATGCCACATTGATCGAATGGCTATTGCAGCGAGCGCGGACGTATGTATTCACCACGGCTAGTCCACCGATATTGGCCTGTGCGCTGCTAGCCACTTTGAATTTACTGGAAACAGAGGACTGGCGACAACAGCATTTGCAGCAGTTAGCCAAACAGTTGCGCGCTGGCGTTGCTGATTTGCCCTGGCCTTTGCTGCCGTCTGAAAGTGCCATCCAGGCCTTGGTTGTCGGCGATAATCAGCTCGCTCTGGATTTGATGGCAGCATTGTTTGAGCAGAACATCTGGGTGCCTGCGATTCGGCCCCCAACGGTACCGAAAGGAACAGCGCGGTTGCGTATCTCTCTTTCGGCCGCTCACACAACAGCACAAGTGGATCAATTGATTGATGCTTTACACATAGCGGCTAAAAAATGTCCGGTGCACGCTGAAGCTGAAGCGACTTTTTCTGCCGGCGTTGACGATTTGAAGGAAGTATAGTTGAAAGAAAATACACAATCCGACTGGGTAAACCGCAGCCTGAAAAGCGTCTGGCACCCCTGCACCCAAATGCAGCATCACGAAACGGTGCCGCTGATTCCCGTCAGCCACGGGCGTGGTGCATGGCTTTATGACGCCGACGGCAAACGTTATCTGGACGCCATCAGTTCATGGTGGGTGAATCTATTCGGCCATGCCAATCCGCGGATTAATGCGGCGTTAAAAGATCAGCTGGATAAACTGGAACATGCCATGCTGGCAGGTTTCACCCATGAACCGGTCATTCGGTTATCAGAAAAGTTGGCGGAACGCACCGGCCATGTTTTAGGCCATTGTTTCTATGCATCTGATGGTGCTTCGGCGGTGGAAATCGCTTTGAAGATGAGTTTTCATTCCTGGCGCAATGCCGGGCATAGCGCCAAACAAGAGTTCGTGTGCCTTAAAGGCAGCTATCACGGCGAAACCATTGGCGCGTTGGCGGTGACCGATGTGCCGCTGTTTCGCGATGCTTACGGACCGATGTTACGTCAGGCCCATGTTGTCATGTCGCCGGATGCACGTGCTGCGCAAGAGGGTGAAACCGCGGCTGATGTGGCGCGCCGCGCTGCGCATTCGCTAGAGTTATTGTTGCAGCAGCGTGGAACGCACATAGCGGCGCTGATCATTGAGCCGTTGGTGCAGTGTGCGACCGGAATGGCGATGCACGATCCGGCGTATCTGGCCGAAGTACGCGCATTATGCGACCGTTATCAGGTGCATTTGATCTTTGATGAAATCGCCGTGGGATGTGGTCGCACCGGAACATTTTTTGCTTCCGAACAATCCTCGGCGAAAGGCTCAGACCCTTCAGCGCCTACGCGGGTCTGGCCCGATTTCGTCTGCTTGTCCAAAGGGATCAGCGGTGGTTATCTGCCGCTCTCATTGGTGATGACCACGGATGCCATTTATCAGGGGTTTTACGATGCCGACGTTACCCGCGGTTTTCTGCATTCGCATTCTTATACCGGTAATCCGTTAGCTTGTCGTGCCGCCTTGGCCACGCTGGAAATTTTTGAGCAAGATGATGTGCTCAACGCCAATCGCATAAAGGCAGAGCGGATCACTGCCGCCTTGCAACCATTGGCCGCCCACCCCCGCGTGCGTCATTTCCGTCAGCGCGGAATGATCTGGGCGTTTGATGCACACATCGAAGATCCGGCCGCCGCTTCAACTTTTTCACGGCGTTTTTTCAGCAAGGCGCTGGAAAGCGAATTACTGTTAAGGCCGATTGGTACCACCGTTTACCTGATGCCGCCTTACATCCTCGACGAGGAAGAATGTGATTTGCTGGCGACGCGCACAGCTTCCGTATTTAACAGTGTGATCGGCGGAGAAATGAATGCATAGCGCCATCGTCAAAGCGTCGAATAGTCTCAAATGCGCCTATTTTGTCGCAGGCACCGATACCGAAATCGGTAAAACACTCGTCGCCGCGAGTTTATTGCACGCGCTGACCAAAACCGGTCTGCGTACCGCTGGCATGAAACCCGTGGCTGCGGGTGCAGAACTGCGCGACGGCGTCTGGCACAACGACGACGCCGATGCGCTAGCAGCGCAAGCCAGCGTCACATTGCCAACCGCGCTGGCAACGCCGTATTTATTCACCGCGCCAACCGCGCCGCATATCGCTGCGGCACTGGAAGATCGCATCATTGCATTGCCGCATATTCTGGATTGTTATCAACAGATAACGGCGTTGGCCGACGCCGTGGTGGTCGAGGGTGTCGGTGGCTTTCGGGTACCGCTGGATGCCACCGTTGATACCGCCGATCTGGCAGAACAGTTGTGCTTGCCGGTCGTGTTGGTGGTCGGCTTGCGGCTGGGCTGCATCAGCCATGCGCTGCTAACGGTCGAGGCGATCGCCGCACGCGGCTTGCAGCTGGCCGGGTGGGTCATCAATACCGTAGATCAAGACATGCTTAACGGTGATGCCACGGTTGCTGCTCTGGTGGCGCGGATTGACGCGCCGTTGCTGGGCTGCGTACCGCGTCTCAATTTAACTGCGGCCGAACTAACCGCCGCTGCCGCCACCTATCTTGAATTTTCACAATTGCCGGGCTGGCCTGCCAGAACACCTCTTTTAATAAATTCCAATTCAAAGGAAATCTAATCATGTCTTCGCAACCTACCGCTTCACAAGCAGGCACTTCTCAACCGATTAATTTTCAGTCCGGCATTGCCCAAAAAATAGTCGCACCGGCAGCCGATGCCGCGTGGCGGGTTGAAGAAGTGCTGGAAATATTCAATTTACCATTCAATGACCTGATGTTCCGCGCGCAACAAGTCCATCGCGAAAATTTTGATCCGACCGAAGTTGAACTAGCCACGTTATTGTCGATCAAGACTGGTGGCTGCCCGGAGGATTGCGGCTACTGTCCACAAGCGGCACGCTACGATACCGGCGTGGTCGCTCAAAAAATCTTGCCATTGGATACCGTGCTGGATGCAGCCCGTCAAGCCAAAGCTAACGGTGCTACCCGTTTTTGCATGGGTGCGGCATGGCGCGAACCAAAGGATCGCGATCTGGAACACGTAGAGGAAATGGTCCGTGGGGTCAAAGCCCTCGGGCTCGAAACTTGTGCCACGTTGGGTATGTTGGGTGAAGGCCAGGCCGAACGTTTGAAGCAAGCCGGGCTTGATTACTACAACCACAACCTTGATACCGCGCCAGAACTGTACGGCGATATCATCACAACCCGCGACTATCAGAACCGTCTGGATACCATCGACAGCGTGCGCGGTGTCGGTATCAAAGTATGTTGCGGTGGGATTGTCGGTATGGGCGAATCGCGTCTGCAACGGGCTGGCCTGGTGGCGCAGTTAGCCAATATGACACCTTATCCGGAGTCGGTTCCTGTGAACAATCTGGTGCAAGTTGAAGGTACTCCCCTGTATGGTATCGAGGCGCTGGATCTGCTCGAATTTGTGCGCACCATCGCGGTTGCACGCATCACGATGCCGAAGGCGCGGGTGCGTTTATCGGCTGGCCGCAGACAAATGGGCGAAGCAATTCAGTCATTGTGTTTCCTGGCAGGTGCCAATTCGATATTTTACGGCGACAAATTGCTCACCACCGGCAATCCTGAAGTTGAGGAAGACCGCGCGCTATTGGCAAAGTTGGGAATGCACACGCGTTCGATAGCGATTGATGCGCGTTGCGAGGTAACGCAAACCGAACCGCAATAAAAAGTTTGATTGCCGCGAGATCGCACAAAAAATCAGTCATGCCGCCCGTGTTTGTCGCCACAAGCAGACAGATGCGGCTGGTCGACTAAATAAAGCAAAATAAAGCAAAAATACCCTTGGAGCAGACATGTTTACAAAAATTTTGATCGCCAATCGCGGTGAAATCGCTTGCCGCGTTGCTGCTACTGCACGTCGTATGGGCGTCAAAACGGTTGCGGTGTATTCGGACGCCGACGCCGGTGCTAAACATGTCGCAGTTTGCGATGAGGCGGTATGTATCGGCCCGGCGGCGGCGAAGGAAAGTTATCTGCGTGGCGATAAAATTATCGCAGTCGCCCTGGCCACGGGCGCGCAGGCGATCCATCCGGGTTACGGGTTTTTGTCTGAAAACGCACAATTTGCGCAGGCTTGTGCAGAAGCTGGACTGGTGTTTATCGGTCCTCCAGCCAGTGCAATCAAGGCCATGGGATCAAAATCGGCAGCAAAATCATTGATGGAAAAGGCGGACGTGCCGCTGGTTCCCGGTTATCACGGGGATGATCAGGATGCCGATTTGTTGCAGCAACAGGCCGACAAAATCGGTTATCCGGTCCTGCTCAAGGCCAGCGCTGGCGGCGGCGGTAAGGGCATGCGAATTGTTGAGAATAGTGCCGATTTCAAGGCCGCATTGGCGTCCTGCAAGCGCGAGGCGATCAGTAGTTTTGGTGACGACAAGGTGCTTGTCGAAAAGTATTTGACGCGTCCGCGCCATATTGAAATTCAAGTCTTTGCCGATACGCACGGTGATTGCATATATCTGTTTGAACGTGATTGCTCGGTACAGCGGCGTCATCAAAAAGTATTGGAAGAAGCCCCCGCACCCGGCATGACGCAAGAGCGTCGCAAAGCAATGGGCGATGCGGCTGTCGCAGCGGCCCAGGCCGTTGGGTATGTGGGTGCCGGTACCGTGGAATTTATTGCTGACTACGAAAACGTCGATAGCAGCGGCGATGGTGGTGCGTTTTATTTTATGGAGATGAATACCCGTCTGCAGGTCGAGCATCCTGTCACCGAAATGATCACGGGCCTGGATTTGGTCGAGTGGCAATTGCGGGTCGCTTCCGGCGAACCGCTGCCGCTTAAGCAAGCACAACTGACCTTGCGCGGCCATGCCATAGAAGCGCGGATTTATGCTGAAAACCCTGAGAAAGGTTTTTTGCCTTCTATCGGCACATTGCGTCATTTGCGCATGCCTGCAGCACGAGAATTTGAGGTGACCAGCGCGGCATCGCAGGAGGCCATTGTGCGCATCGATTCCGGGGTGCGCGAGGGCGATGCCATCTCGCCATTTTACGATCCGATGATTGCCAAATTGATAGTCTGGGCAGCCGATCGCCAGCAAGCCTTGGCGAGTATGGCGAACGCCCTGGCGCAATATCAGATTGTCGGTCTGGCTAGCAATATCAATTTTCTGCAGCGACTGATTGCCAGTGAGCCTTTTGCCGCTGCCGATCTCGATACCGGTCTGATTGAACGCCATCAAGATGCACTGTTTCCAGTCTCTCAACCGGTTGACATCGCGGTGTTGGCGCTTGCTACGGCAGCATTGCTGATGGCCGAACGTAACGCCACCGATACCGGTGCCAACCCCTGGACTAAAACCAGTGGCTGGCGGCTGAACAGTCAGTTACAACGTCAACTGATCTTTGTGGATGATGGCAAGTCGAGTCCTATCGCAGTGTTGTATCAATCGGGCGGCTGGTTGTTGGAGCATGGCCAGCATTTCACGCAGATGACGCTGCGGCAGAACAGCGGTTCGGATTATGTGATCAGCCTTGGAGAGCGCGAAGTGCGCGGCACGGTGGTTCTGGATGGCGCACAATTTCAGGTATTTACCGGCGGTCGTCAGCATACGCTTGGTTATGTCGATCCTTTGGCGCACGCTGGTGAAGCCGAAACGGAAGGCGGCCGTTTGACGGCACCAATGCCAGGCAAAATTGTGGCCGTATTGGTAGCGCCTGGCGATCAGGTCAAAAAAGGCGCACCGTTGCTGATTATGGAGGCAATGAAGATGGAGCACACCATTGCTGCGCCAACCGATGGATTAGTGGAAGAGCTACTCTACGCGGTCGGGGATCAGGTCGCAGAAGCGGCGCAATTGTTGGCTTTTAAGGCCAATATCTAAGAAGGATGCAATGAAAGTCCTATTTTATGCGCCGCCTTCGAGCGGTATGGATGGTTGGCTGGACATTGTCGCGAATGCGCTGCCGGAAGCGCAGTGCCGGTTCTGGCAAGAGGGTGATAACGACCATGCCGATTATGCCTTGGTATGGCGACCGCCAGCCGCGATGCTGCGCGGACGCCATGCGCTGAAGGGAATTTTCAATCTCGGTGCAGGGGTCGATGCGATCCTGGAATTAGCGGATGCGCTTCCCGCCGAAGTGCCGTTGATCCGGGTGGATGATGGCGGTATGGCGATCCAGATGGCAGAATATGTAACGCACGCTTTGCTCGGTTACTACCGTCGTTTCGCTCACTATCAACAGCAGGCCAGCCAAAAGGCATGGCAGCCGCTGTCACGCAATCATAAGCAAGATTTTAGCGTGGGGATTCTCGGTCTTGGCGTGCTCGGCATGCGGATCGCCGATGCGGTCAGGCACTTCGAGTTTCCGTTGAATGGCTGGAGTCGCAGCCAAAAAGATGCGCCCGGCATGCGCTGCTATGCCGGAGAAGATGGCCTGGATGCATTTTTGCGAGCCTCGCGGGTGCTGGTCTGCATTCTGCCCTTGACGGCGGAAACAACCGGCATCCTGAATCGTGAGAATCTGCAAAAATTACAAACTGGCGCTCAGCACGTCAAGGGTTCTCAGGGCGCGTATGTGATTAACGTCGCCCGTGGTGGTCATCTGGTGGAAGACGATCTCCTGGCGCTGGTAAAAACGGGCCAGATCGCAGGTGCCACGCTGGATGTCTTTGAGCAAGAACCATTGCCCACAGCGCATCCTTTCTGGCAGGACGCGCGCATCACTATTACGCCGCACGTTTCAGCGGCATCAGTGAACAAAGACACCATCCAGCAGATTAGCGACAAAATCCGTGCGCTACAACGCGGTGAAGCGGTCACCGGCGTCGTAAGCCGTGTTACCGGATATTAAAAATAAAGAGTGCAAAGACTAAGCTCCCGCAAAACTGCCTTAGTGGCGCAGGCGGCGCGGAGGCCAACGATCATAAGACTAGCGAGGATACCAATATGACATTCCCAAACAAAGTTAAAATCGTCGAGGTTGGACCACGCGACGGTTTGCAAAATGAAAAAGAAACCATTCCGGCAGAGGTAAAGATTGCCCTGATCAATCAACTGACAGCGGCGGGCTTTGTTAATATCGAAGCGGCTTCTTTTGTATCACCTAAATGGGTGCCCCAAATGGCGACCTCAACCGAGGTGATGGCCGGGATTGTGCGTCAACCCGGTGTCATTTATTCGGCACTGGTTCCGAACATGAAGGGCCTCGAAGCTGCCTTGGCAGCGGGTGCTGATGAAATGGTGATTTTCGGGTCGGCATCGGAAGCCTTCTCGCAAAAAAATATCAATTGTTCGATTGCCGAATCGATCGAACGGTTCCGCGAGGTTGCTCTGACTGCCAAGCAAGCCGGGAAACGTCTGCGCGGCAGTATTAGCTGCGTATTCGGCTGTCCCTACCAGGGGGAAGTTGGTATCGATGCGGTGGTCGACGTACTGCACCGGATGCGCGATCTTGGCTGTGACGAAATTGATATTGCGGATACGATTGGCGTGGCAACTCCCAATAAAGTGACGGCGGTCATGCAACGATTGGTGAAGGAATTTCCGGTTGATCGGCTGTCCGGACATTTTCATGACACTTACGGTCAGGCGCTGGCGAATATCTATGCCAGTCTGGATGTCGGCATTTCAATTTACCACGCGTCCGTGGCTGGTTTAGGCGGTTGCCCTTACGCCAAAGGCGCAACCGGGAACGTTGCCACCGAAGATGTGTTGTATCTGATGCAAGGCTTGGGGATCGAAACGGGGATTGATCTTGATGCGGTGGTGGAGGCGGGGCAATTTATTTCCCGGCACCTCGGACGCAAGGCCGCAAGCCGGGCAGGAAACGCGCTTGCAGCGAAGCGGGCCTCAGCCTAAATCATTAAATTATTAAATTATTAATAAAGTTGTCGCAATGAGAGGTAGAAGTCATTGATTCAACCCAAACGGCCAGACCTACTGTCTTATTTCGGCTGACCAGGTACTGATTTACGACTCTCTTTGCCAGTCTCGGCTATTAGAACTGCTTTAGGTCCCGGGACTGCGTAGAATGACGAACATAATTTAATCAGGAATTGAAATAATGAAAAAATCCGGCATGGCAAAGATGCAAGCAATGAAACTTTCCGGCAAGATGAAGCAACCTGGCGCAGCCGCATTCGGTCAGGCTGCCTCTGTTGCGCTAGATCGTCGCGAGCAACGTAACCTGGACCAATCGCTTGGCCTGGTACCGTTTGCGGTCAAACTCAACGCTGATTTGGTGCAGCAGATAAAAACGCTGGCGCAAGAACGCGAATGTGGCGTGAATGAATTAGTGGCAGAACTGCTGACCAAGGCACTTGCCGCTTAATTACCAAAATCACTAAAAAATTACCACGATCACTACAATTACATAGCCGAGGCTAACGACGTTAGCCGGTCACAATCATAGCGCCTCAGGTTGAACTCAAAAATGATACTTCCGGAAACCGCCCAACGCGTAGCCGACCTGCTGGCAGCAATCGGTCACGACAAGTCGGTGGTGATGTTGCCAGAGAGTGGAAAAACGGCGGCCGAAGCTGCAGCCGGTCTGGGTTGCAGCGTAGCGGAAATTGCAAAGTCGATCGTTTTCAGGCGGCTTAGCGATGATGCTGCGGTAATGGTTGTTGCGAGTGGCAGCAACCGCGTAGACGAAGCAAAGGTGGCAGCGATCGTAGGTGCGCTTGGTAAAGCTGACGCACGTTTCGTAAAGGAGCGTATCGGCTACGCAATTGGTGGTGTCTGTCCTATCGGTCACGTTGGCAAAACCATCATGCTGATTGACCAGGACTTGTTGGCGCTTGATAGTGTCTGGGCGGCCGCCGGGCATCCGCACGCCGTATTCAATTTGACGCCGCAGCAATTAATCGCCATGACTGCCGCACCAGTGGCAGATGTTGCGCTTGTTCAGGTCGCGGCTCCTTCGGCGTGAGCAGTCACTGCGGCTGATCGACTGGTTCTCCTTACCCTGCACTGAAGTGTGCCGTGGGTGATTAGCTATCCTTCCAAAAAGCGTCACCGGCCACTTTGATCCGCTCAACGACGTAGTCCGCGACCATTTTGACACGTACCGAATCACGCGCCTCGGCATGGGTAACCAGCCAATAACCGCGAAATAATTTGATCTGGTCCGGTAACAAGCGCACTAGTTCTGGCTCCCTGCGCGCCATAAAGCAGGGCAATACCCCCAATCCGACGCCGCCGGTCACTGCCGCCATTTGGCTAATAACATTCGAAATTCTGATGCGCGGCGGCGGCGCGGCGGGGATATCTGATAAATAATCGAGTTCACGGGTCCACATCAAATCCTCTACATAGCCTACCCACGTATGCGCTGCGAGGGACGATTGGCCGTCGATCGGCGGGTGCCGCTCCAGAAAGGAACGTGCTGCATAAATGCCCAGCTCATAGTCGGCCAGCTTGCGTGCGTGCAGCCGTCCGGTGTCGGGGCGGGTCATGCTGATGGCGATATCCGCCTCGCGTTTGGATAGACTGAACATGCGTGGATTCGCGATAAGCTCAATTTCCAGCTGTGGGTGCTGGGTCGCCAGTCGCGCCATTTCTGGTGCCAGAAAATAAGTCCCAAATCCTTCCGGGGTGCCGATCCGCACTGAACCTACCAACCCTAGCGCCGCATTATCGGACCGGGATCGGATGCCGATCGCCAGGCTTTCAACCGCTTCTGCATCCGGAATCAGGCGCTCACCTTCCGTGGTCAGCACATACCCGGCCGAGCGGCGGTCGAACAAAGCTACGCCTAGTGCCTTCTCCAGCCCGACGATGCGTCTGCTTAAAGTTGAATGATCAATGCCCAACTGCAAGGCCGCAGTGGTAAGCCGTCCTGCACGGACCACCGCTAAAAATCCTTGTAAATCGTTCCAGTCAAATTTTTGCATGCGATTTCTTGCACATCCATTGTGTGATATTCAATATTTACTGGGGAAAATGCGAATGCTACTCTTTTTGTGTGAATCCGAGAATACGGTATCGCCTTTCGTCAGCCGTGGCGATCTGTACATATTATCAATAAACATCAACTATAAATTTTAATACTGGAGTAGACATGTCAACTTTGTTTCAACAATTAAAAGGTCTTGCTGAAGCTGGAAAACCTGTGCGGGTAGGTTTGATCGGTGCCGGAAAGTTCGGATCGATGTATCTCTCGCAAGTACCGCGCACGCCTGGCGTACATCTTTTGGGGATTGCTGATTTGTCGCCAGTGCGCGCCTGTCAGTCCTTAAAAAGAGTCGGCTGGCCGGAACCAATGTATGCGGCAAAATCCTGGACGGAAGCGTTGCGTAACGGCAGCACCTTCGTTCAAGATGATGCGGAAGCGCTGATTGCGCAAGACGAAATCGATATCATTATCGATGCCACTGGCAGTCCTGCGGCGGGTATCCGCCATGCATTGCTTTGTTGCAAGCATCGCAAGCATATCGTCATGGTTAACGTGGAGGCCGATGCCTTAGCCGGGCCGTTGCTGGCACGCCGCGCCAAAGAGGCCGGGATTATTTACTCAATGGCCTACGGCGATCAGCCAGCCCTGATCGCCGAGATGGTGGATTGGGCGCGGACTGCCGGTTTTGACGTTGTCTGCGCTGGCAAAGGGACTAAATATCTGCCTGTGTATCATCAGTCGACACCCGATACCGTGTGGGGTCATTACGGTTTCAGTGAAGAACAGGTTGCCGGTGGCGATTTCAACGCGCAGATGTTTAATTCATTTTTGGACGGTACCAAATCTGCGCTCGAAATGGCGGCGGTAGCGAATGCGACAGGACTACGACCAGGTTCGGACGGACTGGCTTTTCCGCCTTGCGGCGTGGATGACTTACCGAATATTTTGCGTCCCGCGTCGGCCGGCGGTATTCTGCCGCATTCCGGTACGGTGGAAGTGGTCTCTTCGCTCGAACGTGACGGCCGTCCGGTATTCCGTGACTTGCGTTGGGGCGTGTATGTCAACTTCGAAGCGCCAACCGACTATGTGCGTGAATGTTTTTCCCAATACGGTCTCAAAACCGACTCTAGTGGCCGCTTTGCGACGATGTACAAGCCATACCATTTGATTGGCCTTGAATTGGGGATTTCCATCGCCAACATCGCCATCCGTGGCGAAGCGACCGGTAGCACCGAAGAATTTCATGGCGATGTCGCTGCGACCGCCAAACGCGACTTGCGTGCCGGCGAACGCCTGGACGGCGAAGGTGGGCACATGGTCTACGGCAAATTAATGTCCGCAGCGGACTCATTGAACCATGACGCATTACCGATCGGTCTCGCCCATAACATTGTGCTGAAGCGTCCGATCAGCGCCGGACAATGCGTGCGTTGGAGCGACGTCGTTATCGACAGCAGCAAAGAGTCGATTCAGGTGCGGCGTGAAATGGAAGCCATGTTCCGCAAGGAAATGGGCCTCCAGGCACCGCACGACGATATTGCTGCATAAATATCAATATAAACACAACCAAAACCAAAACCAAAACCAAAACAGGAGCAATACACCACTCGGCCCTTACTCGCCTTCAGAGCGAGAGGGGCCTGCGTCTCTGGGCTAAACCGCCCAGACGTTTTTTACTATAAAAAAGCTCTCTATAGAGAGCAGGGGACATAAAAATGCGTAATTACAGCGATATCGCGCCGGAAGCACCGGCCGCAGCCAAAAATCTCATCATTCCGATTGCCGCAAGCGACGCGTTGTACAAAAAAATCGCCTGGCGGATCATGCCATTTATTATTATCTGCTACCTGACCGCCTATCTTGATAGGGTCAACGTTGGTTTTGCCAAACTGCAAATGATGACCGATTTGCATTTTAGCGACGCCGTTTATGGCCTCGGGGCGGGTATATTTTTTATTGGTTATTTTATTTTTGAAGTTCCCAGCAATCTGGCCCTGCACAGGGTCGGCGCCCGCATTTGGATTGCGCGGATCATGATTACCTGGGCGCTAATATCGGCGGCCACTTTATTCGTATCCACGCCTACCCAGTTTTACTCTGTTCGGTTTTTACTCGGCATTGCAGAAGCTGGCTTCTCCCCCGGGATTATGCTGTATCTGACTTATTGGTTCCCGGCAAAGAAACGCGGGTTTGCCTTAGGCTTGTATTACATCGCGATTCCGCTGGCCGGCATTATCGGTGGCCCGTTTTCGGGTTGGATTTTGACCGCATTTCAAAAATCAACGGTAATGGCTGCATGGCAATGGCTTTTTCTTTTAGAAGCAATTCCGGCATTAGTTGCTGGAATAGCGGTATTGTTTCTGATGGATGATTCGCCTATGAAAGCGAAATGGCTCAGCGCTGGTGAAAAATCAGCGGTAGTCCAGGCGATTGACCACGAGGATCAGGGTAAAACGGTCCATGGGTCGGCGCGTGCGTTTTTAAAAGATAAAAATATCTGGCTGCTCTGTCTTGTGTACTTCTGCCAAATCATGGGGCTGTATGCGATAAGTTTCTGGTTACCGTCGTTGATTAAGGCATCCGGAATACAAAGCGTGACAATGATAGGCTGGCTGTCGGCGATTCCTTACGTGGTGGCCATACCGGTTATTGTCCTCACGGGGATCAGTGCTGATCGGTCCCGCACCCGGCGCGCGCATTTTTCCTGCGCGTTACTGATCGGCGCGTTGGGCCTATGCGCAAGCGCTTACTTCAGTGGTGACCCATTGCTGGCGGTGTGCGCACTGTCTGTGGCAACCGCTGGTATTTTGTCCGCGCTTTCGTTATTTTGGGGCATTCCGTCGGCGTTTCTCGCCGGTGCTTCTGCGGCGGCCGGGATAGCGGGGATTAACTCGGTCGGCAATCTGGCCGGGTTTGTCTCGCCCTACATGGTGGGCTGGTTGAACGTCTTGACCCAACGTGCCGATCTGGGAATGTACGCCGTGGCGGCATTTCTGATTGCCGGCGCCTTGCTGGTAAGGACAGTGCCGGGGCATCTGGCGGATCAATAAAGGTCATCCGATAGCGTTCAGTGGTTTCAGTGATTTCAGCATCCGACATTATTTCCTTGTCGATTCCATACTCATGGGCGAACATGGAGGTGAAACGCAGTCAGACCGATTTAAAGTTTCTAAATTGGTCGCTGCCCGCTGAACGGTATGTCTGGATGTGAAGGTAGTGCCCATATGTTGGATCAAAATGCTGCACGAGCGGATTTCCCCGTTGATTGGAACCCGTTCGTTGCACGTGTGATCGGTGCGCTGCCGTTGGCAGGTCGCCGATGAAGGGCGCATTGCGCAGTTTGTTACCTTCGACCATGCATGTCCTGCAACGCGGCTGGTTATCCTCCAATAACATCCTGTTTCTCGGTCAGCAACAGACCGCGCTGGTTGATAGCGGCTATGCGACGCATGCAGCGCAAACGCTGGCGCTGGTCGCTCAGGTATTAGCGGGGCGTCAGCTCGACTGGTTGATCAATACCCATATTCACTCGGATCATTGCGGCGGCAACGCGGTGCTGCAAGATGCCTATGGCTGTCGGACTTTCGTTCCGGCCGCCGAAGCGTCAAAGGTGCAGGCGTGGGATCAAGATCGATTAAGTTACGTCGCCACCGGCCAGCAATGTGCCCGGTTCAATGTCGACGCGACCTTGCAAGACGGCGACGCAATAATACTCGGTGACATGCACTGGCAAGTACTCGCCGCGCCTGGGCATGATCCGCATTCTTTGATTTTATATTGCCCGCAGCATCGGATTCTGATTTCTGCAGATGCGCTATGGGAAAACGGGTTCGGTGTGATTTTTCCCGAACTGGATGGCGAGTCGGGTTTTGTGGAAGCGCGGGCAACCTTGGAAATGATTGCCGATCTCGACGTCGCGTTGGTGATTCCCGGCCATGGTCGGCCATTTACCGATGTCACCGGCGCGCTTGCCACCGCTTTCTCGCGGCTCGATTATCTTGCTGCTGATCCAGTGCGCAACGCTCAGAATGCGCTGAAGGTTTTACTAAAATTTTCGCTGTTGGAGCACCAGCAACTGAGCCTGAAAGAGGTCGCACGGATCGTCGCAACGACGCCATTGATGGTGTCCACGAATGCCCGCCATTTACATCGTTCCAACGCGGAACTGACAACTTGGCTGATCGCCCAATTGGTGCGGGTGGGTGCGGCTCGGGTAGATGGCGAGCTGCTGTTAAATTCGGATTAAATTCACACTTCTTCTAAGAAAACTACGAGATAAAAAGTAGATTTATCTCGAATCACATCGGACTTTTCTGATAATCGATTTTTTATCATGTCGATCAAGTAACAACGCCTGTTCAAACGGAATTTAGCGGCTAAGATCGTATGGCCGATTCTGGTGAAGTGGCGCATCGCAAAATCAAGATGTGCAGAAACCGATTTCTGCCGTCCCACCAAAAACCTACACCGCAGTTCATTTTGTCGTGGCTTCATGCTTGCCGGCATTATGTCGTCGTGGTCTGAAATCAAATTTTTTTATCGGAGACAACCCGCTAATGTTTGAAAACTTCTTGCACCCCATCGTCAATTGGATCAATGGCATTTTGTGGGGTTATGTCCTCATTTACTTATTGCTTAGTGTTGGCGCATTTTTTACGATCCGTTTTGGCTTTATCCAATCGCGTATTTTTCGTTCGAATGTGTTCAAGCGCGAGCCGGGGCTTTCGGTGCAGGGAATTACTGGCTTTCAAGCTTTCGCGACCGGCATTGCCAGTCGCGTGGGAACCGGCAATATTGTCGGCGTTGCGGTAGCACTCACGGTCGGTGGCCCCGGTGCGATTTTCTGGATGTGGGTAGTCGCGTTGTTAGGAATGTCGTCCGCTTTTGTTGAGGCCACGCTGGCGCAGATTTTCAAAATTCGAAACGAAGATGGCAGTTTTCGTGGAGGCCCGAGCTATTACATTCAGATCGGATTGCGCTCGCGCGGCTTCGGTATGGTGTTTGCGTTATCGTTAATTCTGGCGTTTGGCTTTGTATTCAACGCAGTCCAGGCGCAGTCAATTGCTGAGACGATGGATATCTCTTTCGATATTCCACGACATTGGGTTGGTATTGCGTTGGTGCTACTGACCGCGCCAGTTATTTTCGGTGGTATCAGACGGGTGGCAAAATTTGCCTCGGTAATTGTGCCGATCATGGCCCTGGGTTACCTCGGCGTGGCAGCATTTGTTTTATTGACGCATGTGACCGCGTTGCCAGGCGTATTGAGCTTGATTGTTAAAAGCGCTTTTGGACTTGAGCAAGCTGTAGGTGGAACTGTCGGTTACGCCGTCACCGTCGCAATGATGACCGGTATCAAACGCGGACTGTTTTCTAACGAAGCGGGCATGGGATCGGCACCCAACGCCGCCGCGGCCGCTGTGACCTCGCATCCCGTTTCGCAGGGATTGTTACAGATGTTGGGCGTGGTAGTGGACACAATGATTATTTGTACGGCGACTGCATTGATCATCTTGTTATCCGGCCAGTACGTGCCTGGCGGTGAAACTCAGGGTGCCAGTTTGACCCATGCGGCAATCACGGCCCATCTGGGAACCGGGGGTGGCATGTTTTTAACCATTGCGATTTTCTTTTTTGCATATTCATCGGTATTGGGGAATTATGCCTACGCTGAGGGCAACGTGCAGTTCATTAGCAAGCATCCGCTGCTGCTGTTTATATTCCGTGTTTGCGTATTGGGTATGGTGATGTTTGGTGCGACCGGCAGTTTGCCGTTGGTATGGGATATGGCGGATACCAGCATGGGCTTGATGGCGTTGATCAATCTGGTTGCTATTGTTTTGTTGAGCAAGCACGCCTATGCGGCGTGGCGCGACTATCTTGAACAAAAAAAGCGTGGCATTGATGTGCCCAAATTTACCCGGGATAGTATTCCGGCATTGCGGAATATTCTGCCGAAAGATGTCTGGTAGCGTCGTGCAAAAATAAACAAAGAAAATAGCCCGTGAAATACGGGCTATTTTTCAAATCGAATCGATTCCGCACAAAATAAGGTTGGGTACAATATTGATCGTTGTTGGAATGTTATTGCTATCTCAATTATCATGACCGATAACTTCTTTTTGATGGCGCGACGGTTCGCCTGATGGTTGCGCGAAAAGGCGCAGCGGAAGTACGCAATGGTTAGAGCATAAAATCTAGCACGATCGTACTTTTTTGGAAGGCATTTACCTTATAATCATTTTTTGATCCCATTTAAAGAGGTCGTTATGGCACTGCCCGCCGTGTTGCAAAACCTGAGCCTTCCCGTTATCGGTTCGCCGATGTTCATTGCCAGTGGGCCTGCGTTGGTCGCGGCGCAATGCAAGGCGGGTATCGTTGGCTCGTTTCCGGCGCTTAACGCGCGCCCTGCAGCGGAGCTTGATGTGTGGTTGACACAACTAAAAATTGAGCTGGCGACGTATCAGGAGCAACACCCGGAAGCAAAAGTTGGCCCGATTGCCGTCAATCAGATTGTCCATCAATCAAATGATCGTCTGGCCCACGACGTAGAAATGTGCGTCAAACATCGTATTCCCATCATCATTTCCAGCCTGCGCGCCCCGCCCAAAGAGATGATGGATGCCATTCACGGTTACGGCGGCATTGTCTTGCACGATGTGATTTCGATTCGTCATGCGGAGAAAGCATTGGAAGCTGGGGTTGACGGGCTGATTTTAGTGGCTTCCGGGGCGGGCGGTCACGCCGGTCCATTGTCGCCGTTTGCGCTGGTGGGTGAAGTTCGTAAGTTTTTCTCCGGGACGATTGCATTGTCCGGCGCGATCGCCACCGGCGACGCTATCCTGGCCGCTCAGGCAATGGGGGCAGACCTTGCCTATATCGGTTCGCGCTGGCTTGCGACCAAAGAAGCAAATGTCGATGATGCCTACCGTCAGGCGATTGTCGAATCGAGCGCTAACGATATCGTTTATACCAATCTGTTTACCGGGATTCACGGCAACTATTTAAAAAAATCCATTATCAATGCCGGTCTTGATCCAGACAATCTTCCCGAGGCAGACAAGAGCAAAATGAATTTTGGTTCAGGCGGGTCTGGCGCCAAAGCATGGCGCGACATCTGGGGCGCAGGTCAAGGCGTCGGATTAATGAGCGACGTACCGACCGTCGCCGCAATGGTTGAGCGCTTGCAAAGCGAATATCAGGCAGCCCGTCGACGTTTAGCGCTTTAATTCTGCCGGGCTATTTTTCGGAGCGAGGTCGGGCGCTTAATGCGCTTTAGGAGCATTCAATCGGCATCGCTGATGGGTGCCGATACTTAGCACCGACCGCTACGGACCGACCAGCACCGATACTATTTCTGATACTCAACCAGCTCCTGTTCAACGATGATATCAAGTGTCCATTTGACCGCACTCGCGTCGGCAGGTGGATGCGGGACCTCTTCTTCCAGGATGCGCAAGCGATATTGCACCCCCGGTTCGGGTTTGAATCCCCGGATATCGCCATACCAGAGTTGCCACGGCGCTTTTTTATCTTCGCGGACCTGATAGCAGGTTGTCTGCATCACGCCGGTGGAGCAGGGGGCCTTTTCGGCGGCCACGTAGACGAATTTGATTTTCGCCGTTGCACCGACTTTTTCACGGGCCCGGAACTTCATTACCTTACCGTCCAGCGTATCCAGTTCCAGCGTTTTCCCAGTGATCGTGTAATTATTTACGGCCTGCAGTTTCTCCAGGAAATCTGCTTCGAAGTGCATCGCCGGTTCCGGGCACGCCATGCGCGTCGTGACGGCTTCGACGATCGTCATCCGGCCCGGGCCGCGTAACGAAAATGGCGCAGTGAACTGGTTGCACCAGGCGCGGCCGCTAACCCGTCCCTCACCTTTTTCATTACTAAAATTCAGAATCACCGGATCGCCGTTATCCCCGTTCGGGATAACATGGTTCGGCCAGTTGGTGAGCTCCCAACGCGATGACATAAGTTGGGGATCATCTGCGATCTTGCGCTCTTGTGCTGGACCAGCACAGGCTGCCAGCGCGGCACTCGCAGCGAGCGTGAGGGTCAAATTGCGAGCAAAAGTGTGAGCAGACAAATTAGGCATAATGGCAGGCTCCAAAGCGATATTAACAAACGCAAAATATTTCACGATGACACCATTTTATCGCAGTCGGGGCATTTTTTATGTGAGCAGAGATTCTGAGCCCCCGACTGATCGTTATCAGGTGGGCCTATGGCGCTTTTATTCCAGCCACTGGGCGCGACTTGCAGACAGTGCAACCGCCAGACACAGTACGCCGACCAAGCTCAGCGCCGCATGAAGGCCGAAGCCATGTGCCAGAAATCCGATCACGGGTGGCCCAATTAAACCGCCGCCGTAACTGAGAGTAGCGACACCCGCCAGCGCTGTAGAACCATGCCGGCCCGCGGCGCTAAATACAAACGGGAAGACGGTCGCTACGCCAACGCCGGTCAACGCAAAGCCGATGATGGAAAGCGAAACGGTCGGTGCGATGAGAGCGACGAACATGCCGCCAGCCGCGATAAGCGCGCCGGCAGTGACGACTTTACGGGCATTGAAGTGCTCCTTCAGGCGATCGCCGATTAGTCGCGTGACCAGCATCATTGCGGCGAAGGCGGCGAATGCCAGCGGCGCGATACCATCGGTGGCCTGCAACCAGTCCTTCATGTAAACACCGCTCCAGTCGGCGATTGAACCTTCCACAATGGCACCGCAAAATCCGATGACGCCGAGCACAATCAAATGCCCATGCGGCAGCGAAAAGTATTTTTTTCCGGCGCTTGGCTCGGGACGGTCATTGGGCAAAGCGCGATAGCAAAGTCGGAGTGGAATGGCGAAGAGCAACGCCAACAGGCCGAAATGCGATAGCGGTGACAGGCCGATACCGGCGAAGGCGCTTCCGATGAGTGCGCCAGATAACGTGCCGACACAAAACCAGGCGTGTAGCAGCGACATAATTGAGCGCGCAGCCTGTTTTTCGGCTGCCGCACCGAGTGCATTGATCGCCACATCGAAGCAGCCTGAGCATAATCCAAGACTGGTCATGGCCACCATCAGCCACGCCATATCAGGTGCCAGCGCCAGGCACGGCATGGTGACCAATAACCCTATGCCGGCGTACCAGGCGCTATGGCGCGCGCCATAATGGCCCGTCATCCAGGCGGCCAGGGGAAACGAAGCAACGGCACCGATTCCGGCACAGAGCAAAACCAGACTCAATTCAGCAGGATCGAGTTGCAAGGCATCGCGTACGGCTGGTATGCGCGAGGCCCAGCTTGCATACACCAAGCCAAGCAGGATGAACAGGAGCGGCAGCGCCGCCTGGCGCATGCGATTAATGGTGCTAACGGGAACGGCGAGTTGAAGAGACATTGATGAATAATAGGCAAAAATTGAAGACTTCGGATGGCGCAGCGACCTTAGCAACCGCGTAGCAACTGAGCAGCGCCGGTACCTATTGCGCTGATGAAGAGGGGGCGCAAATCGACCGAACTCACCGAACTGACCGAATGATGTCGAATGGTGTGCGAATGGCATTGGTAATCGAAACGAACGGACGAAGCCAACGACGAAAATAAATATCATCCCTCGAATCGACGAATGATATTTTAAATCTATTTTTAAGCTAACTTACCAATAGTTGTTTTATCGTTCAAATGTTTGGGCAGTGCGTCCAATAGCGCCGCGCAATCGGCGTCCGAGCCCACGGTGATGCGTAAAAATTGTGCAATGCGGGCGCTGGTAAAGTGTCTTACGATGACGCCATCGGCCCGCAGACCCGCAGAAAGTGTTACTGCATCGTGGTGCGGATGACGTGTGAAAACGAAATTCGCGGCAGACGGTAATACTTCAAATCCTAATGCATTCAGACCATCAACCATGACTTTACGGGTCGCCATAACAGCCAGTCGCGTGCGGTCGAAATGGGCTTGATCCTGGATCGCAGCGGTGGCGCCAGCAATTGCCATCCGGTCCAGCGGGTAGGAATTGAAACTATTCTTGACCCGTTCCAGCGCTGCGATAAGGTCCGGATGGCCGATGGCAAAGCCCACCCGCAGTCCCGCCAGCGAACGAGATTTGGACAGCGTTTGCACCACCAGCAGGTTGGGATAACGCGCAACCAGAGGGATCGCGCTGTCGCCGCCAAAGTCGATATACGCTTCGTCAACGATCACGACGCTGTCAGGTTGTGCAGCGACCAGGCGCTCGACCTCCGACAAGGGCAGCAGACAACCGGTAGGCGCATTGGGGTTAGGGAAAATAATCCCGCCGTTTTTGCCAGCATGAAGATAATCATCGACCTGAATCGTAAAGTCTTCTGCTAATGGAATTGTCTTATAAGCGACTTGATACAGGCTCGAATAAGTCGGATAAAAGCTGTAAGTAATGTCGGGATATAAAATCGGATCATCGTGTTGCAGCAGCGCCTGGAATGCATGCGCGAGCACTTCGTCTGAACCGTTGCCGACGAAAATATGGGCCGGGGTGATATCGTATTGCGCATTTTGCGCTGCGATGGCAAGCTTGAGAGGTTCCGAATCCGGATTCGGATACAGGCGCAAGGTATCGGCGGCTTCGCGTTGGATCGCGGCAATGGCCAGCGGCGATGGGCCGTAAGGATTTTCGTTTGTGTTCAGTTTGATCAGATTATTGATCTTTGGTTGCTCGCCGGGCGTGTAAGGTGTCAGACGGCTGACGATGGGACTCCAATATTTACTCATGGGATCAATCAAGTGGGGTGGCTGGTGCGTAAGTCGATAGTGTAGCAAAAGTTAGCGCCTTGCTTCTGCCCCAGATAGATGGTCACGGATATTGGCGGTTTTTTCATGACCGGGATTGCGCAACTAAATGCCATTATTTCAGCCTAACGACGCGGCTAAGCGTTATGGGAACGCGTAGCCATGTCATAGTTGGCGAACAATTAACGACTGCAAGCGCTTAAACGCCTATCTGTCAAAAAAAGGAGTTTATTTTTGAATACTTTTGCCCTGGACCAACTAAGTGAGCTTTGGACCTTTCTGGCGACGTCTTCATTGCATTACGCGGTGAATGCGGTGCTGGCGATCGTCATATTGATGCTGGGTTGGTGGTTTTCTTCCAAAATATCGAAAACGTTTGAGCGCCTGTTGATTCGTTCTAACGTCGATGCCACTTTGCGACCGGTGTTACGCAGTGTGCTGCTATGGTTAATTCGTCTGATCACGATGATCGCGGTATTGGGTCAGTTTGGGGTGCAGACGGCCAGTATTATTGCGGTTTTGGGTGCGGCCAGTCTGGCGATTGGACTTGCTTTACAAGGTACCCTGCAAAATATCGCGGCCGGGATGATGTTGTTATTTTTGCGGCCGTTTCAGGTCGGCGAATATATCGCCAATAGTAGCGTGGAAGGCTCGGTCGATGAAATCGGACTTTTTGCGACCAAACTGACCAAGGCCGATGGCGTTTGCCTGTACGTGCCGAACAACCAGTTGTGGAACAGCGCGATCACGAATTACAGTCGTCACGATAAGCGTCGTATGGATTTGCCAATTGGGATTGATTATAAAAACGATCCAGCGATAGCGATCCGTGCGTTAACCGCTTTGTTGAATGCTGACCCTCGGATTCTGCAGACGCCAGCGCCGTTAGTGGTTGTGAGCGATCACGCCGATAGCGCGGTGATGCTTAAAATTCGTTTTTGGACGATGACGACCGATTTTTGGGCAGTGCGTTGGGATATCAGCCAGAAGATAAAGCCGACACTGGATGCGATTGGATTTTCCATTCCGTTTCCAGTGCAAGAATTACGTCGTGAAAATAAAACGCCGCAACCTACCCTGCAATCGTCGGCACCTTTAGCTTCAAGCACTGTGCCGGAGACGACCGCTTAATCAGTGATTTTTTGCGTAAACGCAACGCTGGGATAGTCATTGCAAAAAGAACAGCACGTGATTTGTGGCAAAAAAAAATGGAGGACCGGATAATTCCTGGTCCTCCATTTTTAACGTCAACCGACGAGCTTATCGTTGTAGCCTGCAAGTCGCATTAATAGGTATAGAACATCCGCTGAATCTCTTTCGTATTGTTTGTTTTGGTCAGCGCCAACATCAACAGAATGCGGGCTTTTTGTGCGTTGAGGGTGTCAGAGACAACGAAATCCAGCGCATCGTCGCTCGCTTCGCCATTGCGCGCCACAATCCCTTGCCCGACGCGACTGGCACGCACAATGATGACGCCTTTTTTACGTGCTGCGATCAATGGCTCCTTCATTTGTGCTGCGATACTGCCGTCACCGACACCGGCGTGGATAATACCTTTGGCACCCGCAGCGACCTGGGCATCGAGCGCGACACTGTTCATGTCCGCGTAGCCATACACGATGTCAACTTTCGGCAAGACATCGAGATTGGTAATATCAAATTCAGTGTCAAGCGTGTTCTTGCGGGTCGACTGGCGATAGAAATAAGGCTTGCTACCTTGAATATATCCGAGCATTCCGAGTTCCGGCGACTTGAAGGTATCGGTGGTCGATGTATTGGTTTTAGTAACTTCCCGCGCCGCATTGATCTGATCGTTAAGTGTTACCAACACGCCCTTGCCGATGGCTTCCTTGCTGCCTGCCAGCAACACTGCGTTGTATAAATTGATCGGTCCGTCCGCGGACAATGCGGTCGAAGGGCGCATTGCGCCGACGATTACAACCGGCTTACGACTCTTGACGGTCAAGTCGAGAAAGTAGGCAGTTTCTTCGATGGTATCGGTACCATGGGTAATCACGATGCCGTCTACATCCGGGCGTGCCAACAAAATATTGACGCGCTTGGCGAGTTTCAGCCAATGGTCATTGGTCATGCTTTCGCTGGCAATCTGAAATACTTGTTCGCCCTTAACATTAGCGACTTTTTTCAGCTCCGGTACGGCAGCGATCAATTTATCGACGCCCACGGTGGCCGACGTATATCCGACCGTGGTCGTGCTGGAAGCACCGGTTCCGGCAATCGTTCCGCCAGTGGCGAGAATGACCACGTTCGGTAATGTCTGCGCGACTTCTTGCGCGTCTGGCGTTTGGGCTATAGCATTCGTTAATCCCGTCGACAGCAATAGGGCGCTGAACACGAGGCGGATATAGGGCTGAAAACGTGCGTGAATAACATGAGGCGAGGGCGAAACCATAGATCTCCTGATTTTAGTCATTTTTTTAGGGGTTTAACTGCAGTAGCGCCATTTTAGTTTGTCTAAGATAATTAACGCGCTACTGCACCCGCACTTTAGGGAGACTGCTGGAATAAATCTAATGCAAGTTATGCATAGTTCCATGCATAACTTGTATTAACAAATTTTAGAAAATGTGCTTAAACCATCGAAACCATTCAAACCTTTAGCGCGGCAGCCGAAGTGGCAGTTATTATAATAATAATGAAGCGGCAATCGACCACATCACTAAGGCGATCACGCCGTCCAGAATGCGCCATGCATTAGGCTTAGCAAACATCGGCGCAGCGAAACGCGCACCCAATCCGAGGCTCAGAAACCACAATAACGATGCCAGCATCGCACCGGCAGCAAACAACACCCGTCCAATTCCAATTTCTTGACCGCCGACCGACCCGAGCAATACCACGGTATCAAGATAAGCGTGCGGATTGAGCAGGCTAAACGCGAGTGCGCTGGCAATCACGGCGGCGTAGCGCGGTGGCGCTAGCGGTGCCGTGGTCGTTAATAACCCTGCGGGTTTCATTGCTGCGATGGCAGAGCGAATGCCACACCAGCATAGAAAGGCGGCCCCACCCCATTTCGAAAATGCAAATAACGCGGGATTATTGGCAATAAGCGTGCCGACCCCAGCGACGCCCAGCGCGATCAATAACGAATCACACAGGCCGCAAATCAGTACCGATGTGAGCACGTACTGACGTTGTAATCCTTGTCGTAAAATGAACGCGTTTTGAGCACCAATTGCGATAATCAGTCCGCCCCCGAGGCCCAACCCTTTAAGAAATGCTGCGGTTTCCATAAATGCTCCTTGCTTTAATAGAAGGAGCTTAACGTCATCGTAATTATAAGTACAATGAATGAATCTACTGATAGATAAGAGAATCTTATATTAAGGACCGCTATGAAAAACTTCGATTACCGCGGATTGGCAGCACTCGATGCAGTGATCGCCTTGGGCAGTTTTGAGAGGGCAGCGCTGTCGTTGCATATCAGCCAGTCCGCCGTATCGCAGCGTATACGCACCATGGAAGAGCTGGCTGGATCGTTATTGATCGTGCGGGCTCAGCCCCCGTTTGCGACGGCGTTAGGTCAGCGACTGATCGCCCATTACCGACAAGTCAAGTTGATGGAAGCAGCGCTGGCAATCGATGCGGGCGAACCCGGCGCTTTGCCGGAAATTGCGATTGCCGTGAATGCGGATACGCTTGCGACGTGGTTGCTCGACGCATTGGCACCGGTCCTCAATCCTCCCCAATGCCAGCTGAGCGTGTTGATTGACGATCAGGACCATACTCTGGACTTGCTGCGCGAAGGCAGCGTTTTCGCGTGCGTTACCAGTTCAATAGCGCCGGTGGCCGGAACCACCGCGACGCCGCTCGGTGTGGAGCGTTATATTTGCACGGCATCGCCAGAATTCGCAGCGCGATGGTTCAGCGATGGTTTCACCTCGGCAGCGGTGGCGCAGGCACCGGCAGTGGTGTTCAATCGGAAGGACGCATTGCACGCGCGGTTTCTGGACTGGCGTTTGGGATGGCAAGCGGGCTTTCCCCATCATTCGATTGCCTCGGTCGACGCGTTCGAAAAGTTCGTGCATAGAGGCTTCGGCTACGGCATGCTGCCGACGTTACAAATTGAGAAGGCGCTGGCGAGGGGAGATTTGGTGGACCTGACGCCCGGAGATGGGATCGATGTGCCGTTGGTATGGCACGCCTGGAACATTCAGACGCCGCTCACGGAGGCATTATCACAACATATTATTCAGACCGCCAGAAGTAGTCTTGGCTACGAGCCGATAACGATGGATGCTGCGAATGTGCGACTGAATAATCGATGAATTTAATCAAACCGTTGATCGATTACTTTAATTAATTTTTGCCTGAATTCGAGTGAATACTAACGGCATAATTAGGTCGCCAAATGCACAACGGGCGAATAACGCTGTGCGTATTCGCCCGTTACAACCACGCAAAAAGATTAACGCGTTACTGGCTTATAGCGAATCCGCTTCGGTTTAGCGCCTTCCTCACCCAAACGCTTGCGCTTGTCGGCCTCATATTCCTGATAGTTGCCGTCGAAGAAGGTAACTTGAGAGTTACTTTCGAATGCCAGGATATGGGTCGCAATCCGATCCAGAAACCAGCGATCATGCGAGATTACCATGACGCTACCGGCAAACTCCAGCAACGCATCTTCCAGCGCACGCAGGGTTTCCACGTCCAGATCGTTGGATGGTTCATCGAGCAGCAATACATTGCCGCCTTGCAGCAAGGTTTTTGCCAGATGCAAACGACCGCGTTCACCACCGGACAGGTTACCGACGATTTTTTGCTGGTCGCCGCCTTTGAAGTTGAAGCGACCCAGATAAGCGCGAGATGCCATTTCAAAGCGGCCAACGGTGAGAATGTCGGCACCACCAGAGACGTCTTCGAACACGGTTTTGCTGTCGGAGAGGGCGTCGCGATGTTGATCCACGATCGAGACCCGCGCTGTTTGCCCAATCACGACTTCGCCGCTATCCGGCTGTTCCTTGCCCGTGATCATTTTAAATAGCGTTGATTTACCGGCACCGTTGGGGCCGATGATGCCGACGATGGCACCCGCCGGAACGGTAAAGCTCAGATCATCGATCAGTAAACGGTCACCAAACGATTTCGATACGTTCTTGAATTCGATCACTTCGTTACCCAGGCGCTCTGCCACCGGAATGAAAATTTCGGAAGTTTCATTGCGCTTCTGGTATTCGTGCTCACTCAATTCATTGAAGCGCGCCAGACGTGCCTTGCTTTTTGCCTGACGCCCTTTTGGATTTTGTCGGACCCATTCAAGTTCTTTGGCAATGGTCTTCTGGCGTGACGATTCGGTGGCTTCTTCCTGTTTCAGGCGGTCGCCCTTTTGTTCCAGCCACGAACTGTAATTGCCCTTCCACGGAATACCGTGGCCACGATCCAGTTCCAGAATCCACTCCGCTGCATTGTCGAGGAAGTAACGATCATGGGTAATCCCGACGACGGTACCGGGGAAGCGTTGTAGAAATTGTTCCAGCCAATCGACCGATTCCGCATCCAGATGGTTGGTTGGCTCATCGAGCAGCAACATGTCCGGCTTCGATAGCAGCAAGCGGCATAGGGCAACGCGGCGTTTTTCACCACCGGACAGTACGCCGATGATGGCATCCCATGGCGGCAACCGCAGGGCGTCGGCAGCCATTTCAAGTTGCAGCTCCAGATTGCCACCATCGGAGGTGGAGATGATCGCCTCGAGGCGACCCTGCTCTGTCGCAAGCGCATCGAAATCGGCGTCCGGTTCGGCATACGCGGCATACACTGCGTCCAGCTTGGCGCGCGCTTCGAAGGCTTCGCCGAGGCCGCCTTCAACTGCCTGACGCACTGTTTGTTCCGGATCGAGTTGCGGTTCTTGTGGGAGATAGCCGATATTCAGGCCAGGCATCGGCGTGGCTTCGCCCTGAATATCGGTATCGATACCGGCCATGATTTTGAGCAAGGTAGACTTACCCGACCCGTTCAGACCCAGCACGCCGATCTTGGCACCGGGAAAAAATGATAGGGAAATGTCTTTCAGAATCTGTCGCTTGGGCGGCACGATTTTGCCGACCTTGTTCATTGTGTATACGTATTGGGCCATGATGGTCTTCTCGTTGAAGTGTCAGAAAAAGAGGGAAATGAATACGAACCCGGGCGTCAGCCTCTAGATATCAGGTTAATATTAAAAAAATGATGCAGATAAATATGCGTGGGACGATAAGGATAACCGAACTGTCTGCACAAAACTATGCCGCGTGCTGTTAGCACTAACCGGTTTGGCTAGATAACAGGGTCCGGTTGCCGCCGAATACTCGGCCAATTACGCCATAAACCTTCTGCAGAATATAAAGCGAGCGCACTCCAGATAACGGTAAATCCAATCAGCTTCGCGCCATCAAGCTGCTCGTTATAAAGCCATACGCCTAATAGCAGCTGGATGGTCGGCGTAATGTATTGCAAGAGACCAAGCAGCGATAACGGTATGCGCCGCGCGCCTGCGGCAAACAGTAATAGCGGAATCGAGGTGATGGGACCGGCCGCTGCCAATAGCCAACGTGACGTAGTTGATGCGGCCATGAAACTGTTTTCACCATGGAACGTGCTGAGAGCAAGATACGCCAGCGTGAGTGGCAATACTAACGCGGTTTCGAGCGCCAGGCCAGGCAGAGCGCCCAGACTGGCCGTCTTGCGCAACAAGCCATAACCACCGAAAGACACGGCGAGCGCCAGTGAAATCCAGGGCGGGTGGCCCGTTTGCCAGGTAAGCCAGATCACTGTACTCGCAGCGATCAGGATGGATAGCCATTGTATAAAGCGCGGGCGTTCACCTAAAAATACAAAGCCCAGCCCAACGCTCACCAGAGGACTGACGAAATATCCCAGGCTGGCATCGACGATGTGGTCGTTATTGCAAGCCCACACGTAGGTTACCCAGTTGATGGCTAGTAAAAGCGCACTGGCTGCAAAGCCGGCCAGGACGTAGGGTCGGCGCAGAACCGTTCCTATCCACGCCCATTGTTTGCGATAAGCCAGCACAACAACCAGGAACAGAAACGACCACAGCATGCGATGCATGACGATATCGACCGGCGGGATGTCTTGCAATGCTTTGAAGTAAAGCGGAAACATGCCCCATAAAACGTAGGAGGCGAACGCGTAAAACATTCCTGCTTGCATGGCGGTCAGCTGACTGGTCGTTGAAGATGAATAGGGATGCAGCGCGTGGTTGCCATATTCTACGCAAAAAACCGATGCGGTTCCTGTGCACGAAAAATAGAGCAATCAATAAAGTAGAGCAAATAAAAAAATAGAGAAATTAATACAGGGAGTAATTAAAACAGAGCGCAATTCAGACAGCCAATCAAGTCTGGGTTTCCAATAACAGCATGCGATCGTGTTCCGGTCGCGCAATATAACGATGCAACAGTAAAGCGCACAGGCCGCATAGCGTCATCACGGTCATCAATGGCAATGCCGTCCCATCGTGCCACAAGCTCATGCTGACACCGGCCACGATGCCAAGCGAGAACTGCACGGTGCCCATTAGCGCGGAAGCAGTCCCGGCCTGGTGGCCTTGTTGAGAAAGGGCGATTGCGGACGCATTCGGACTGATAAAACCGTAACAGGCCAGAAATCCAAAGAAGCCGATCAGCAACAACGGCAGACTATCCACGCCAGCCGCGACCAGTACGGTGATGATTAATGTCAATCCGGCAGGCAACCACAGCGCCCGCCCCAGAATGGTGTCGGGACTCAGTTTTCCCACTAATCTGGCATTTAACTGGGAAGCAGCAATCAGACCGATTGCATTGGTGCCGAATACCCAGCCAAAATTTTCCGGTTTAATACCGTGCAATTCGATGAGGACAAAAGGCGCGCCAGTAATATAGGTAAACATACCCGCTTGTAATAACCCACCGCATAAGGCGTAGGATAAAAACTGCCGGTCAATCATTAACGATCCGTATTGTTTCAGGACGCGCCCGAGATGCAATGGTGCGGTGTTTTCGCGATTCAAGGTCTCGCGCATGGTGGTATGAATCGCGATCAGACAGATTAAACCAAAACATGCCAGACCACCAAAAATGACACGCCAGCCCCAGAGTTTAAGCACTTCCCCGCCGATTAGTGGTGCCAGAATCGGCGCAATCCCCATCACCAACATGAGTAAAGAGAATGCCTTGGCCGATCCGGCAGCCCCCATGCGGTCCCGAATCACTGCACGACCTATGACCATTCCTGCGCAGCCGCCGAGTCCCTGCATAAAGCGCGACAAAATTAACAACGTCACATTGGGCGCGAACAGGCAGGCAATCGATGCCAAGGTATATAACCCTAGTCCGAAATAGAGCGGTGGCTTGCGGCCGAAGTGATCGCTCAACGGCCCGTAGAACATTTGCCCGACCGCCAGCCCGACCAAAAAACTTGCCAGCGTGAGTTGTACCAGATTGCTCCCGACGCCAAAATCTTTTGCAATTGTAGGGAAACTTGGCAGGTACATATCAATCGAAAGAGAACCTATCGCCGTTAGCGCGCCTAGCAAGATGAGCCAGCCGGGCAGCAATTTTTCTGGCGCTGCAGTGTTGCTATTGTTTGTCATTAATAACTTTGAAGTATCCAAAAAAAATGGCGGTCTAAAAATTGACGCTTGCCGATTCAGGCACGTTGGTCGTGGTCGTCAATGCGGCGTCAGCGAAAGTAAACCGGCGACCAAGCTGGTATGTTTTAAAGATTCCGAGATGATGTTTCCCGAAGTTTGCGGGCCGAATGTGACTTGCCTTTTTGTACCGAACAGACGCGTGCAATGTTCAAGCAAACGTCGGCTTCACCATACGAGTTTTGGCGGCATGATCGAGTAACAGCGCGACGCGACGTCGACATAGTGGAACGCAAAGGAATAATTGAGAAAAAGAGCCACCGAGCGAGCCGTTACTACGTCAAATGGTAAAACGACGTTCGATCAGCAGGGTGCTTGGGGGAAACTTGGTGCGGTAACATTTTATCGTATTCGGAGAATATTTGCCGTGCGTGGAAATAGTGCACGGAGCGTTAACCAAATGAGAAGTGCAATTGGAAGAAGTTGTGATAAATTGATAACAAAAATAGGTCGATATTTGTCCTATCCATGCTTAGCTCCCACATCGTACAACGTCGTACACATCGTGCAATCGTGCATCAAGGGGCTTAACCTATATCTAGTAAATCCATTTAATGAATGACAATTCCATTCTCGCGCTCTATTTACTGTCTTTCGTTGTTGCCGTACTGGCTTCTTATCTGGCATTAATGCTTGCCGCGCGGGTCAGTCGTGCTCGCAGTGGACAAGCGTTGGCGTGGTTAATCGGTGGCGGTATTACGATGGGCACCGGGATTTGGTCGATGCATTTTATCGGCATGCTGGCGTTTTATTTACCGATCAAGGTCTCGTATAGTTTCAAAGAGACCTTACTTTCGTGGCTGGTTGCGATAGTGGTGTCGTGCTTTGCATTGTTCCTGGTAAAGGGCACGCGCAGAAATCGGCATAATCTGGTGTTAGGCGGCATCATTATCGGCGCGGGCCTTTCAGCGATGAATTGCGTAGGAATGGCGGCGATCAAAGTCGGCCCTGGTTTGCGTTACGATCCCGCGCTGTTTGTGGCTTCAGTGGCGGTCACGATAGTCGGCGCAATTGTGGCCTTATGGTTGGCGTTTCGTCTGCGTGGCGGGGACGCGTGGCATACCAGGTTGACGCGGTTTTCGGCCGCCATCATCATGGGTCTGGCAATCATGGGGATGCAGTTCACCAACATGGCCGCGTCACGTTTTTCTACACCATCATTGTCAGCGTTTAACGATGGCATGGACCACAACTGGCTGGCTTTTTCGGTGGCCGGATTATCGTTGACGATATTGGCTTTCATATTGTTATTGTCGTTTATCGATATTCGCAGCCGACGCTACGCCGACGCGCTGCGTTTATCACTTAAAACCGTGCATTCCAAACTTGCCTACCTCGGCACACACGACGCGCTAACCAGTTTGCCGAATCGCTCATTGGTGAATAAAAAAATCACGGAGATAATCGACGCCGCAGAGGGTAAAGCGATTTTATTTGCCGTCTTGCATATTAATATCGATCGTCTGAAAACCGTCAATGAATCGCTCGGACGGGCGGCCGGAGACCAACTTCTTAATGCGTTCGTGCTGCGCATACGCCAGACCCTTCGTCCCGGCGATATGCTGGCGCGGTTAAGTGGGGACGATTTTGTCGTGCTGGCTGTGGTGGGTCAGGTCGAGGATGCCGCGGGAATTGCGGAAAATTTGATTGAAATATTGGGACGTCCATTGCACGTTCCTTCGCATGAAATCCACGTTACGGCGTCTATCGGCATCAGTCTTTTTCCCAATAATGGCACCACTGCCGAGTCGCTGTTGGCCACGTCCGATATCGCGATGTCGCACGTCAAGCAACATGGGCGCAATAACTATCATTTTTTTACATCAGAAATGCATGCGCGCAACCGTGATCGGATTAATCTGGAAAGCGGGCTTCGCCCGGCGTTGCGGGAAAACGAATTTCGGATGTTTTATCAGCCCAAGGTTGACATCAGGTCCGGAAGAATTGTTGGCCTGGAGGGACTTTTACGCTGGAAGCACCCCGAATATGGATTGGTGTCGCCTACCAGATTTATTCCATTGGCTGAGGAAAGCGGATTAATCGTGGCGATTGGCGATTGGGTCATGGAAGCGGCCTGTCAGCAAAGTCGCCAGTGGCAGGATAAAGGTTTAATGCCGGATATAATTCCTATAGCAATCAATCTTTCGGCGCATCAATTTTTGCAGCGCGATCTGGTGGATAGTACGATTGCGGTCTTGAAGCGACACGCAATACCGCCGGCGAGTTTGATTCTGGAGCTGACAGAAGGATCATTGATGGGCAATCCGGAGAACGCCATCGATGTATTGCGGGAGTTGACCCGTTTGGGTATTCATGTGTCGATTGACGATTTTGGCACAGGGTATTCCAGCTTGAGTTATCTACGTCGTTTTCCGTTAAGTGAGATTAAAATTGACCGCTCCTTTGTGCAGTCTCTGGAAAACAACCTTGAAGATCGCGCGATTGTGCGCGCGATTGTGACCTTGGCGCACAGTCTGCAATTGACGGTGGTGGCGGAAGGCGTTACCAAGGTGGAACAATTGAGGTTCTTGCGACAAATCGGATGCGATCAATATCAGGGGTTTTTGTTTAGCGAGCCAGTGCCAGCAGACATTATTTCAGGGATGTTAGCGAGCCAGTAGTAATCGCCAACCTCCCATTTAACGCCGCTTACCTCTTTTTATTACGCCTGATTACCCGTGCTTACGCCCGCAAGAAATCCAATAGCGTCATTGATACTACTTTGGTCGCTTTGCGTAAATCATCGAGCGAAAGATTTTCATCCGCCTGCTTGGCGTTCGATTCGCCCAAAGTACGCGGGCCAGCACCATACAACACGACCGGAATCCCTTGTTCTCCATAGAGGCGGGCATCGGTATATAGCGCCGAACCATCGGTGGATATCGGTTCACCGAACACGGTTTCTGCATTTTTTTTCAAGCTATCGAGCAATTTCTCATGGCCGGGAAGTGGGCGTAGCGCACGTGCCAGCAACAGACGCTTGATGTCTACTCTGATGCCTGGTAATCCCGCGATCGCCGCTTCGATCATGGCGCGCACATCGCTTTCAACCTGCGTCGGATCTTCTTCGGGAATCATCCTGCGATCCATTTTAAGAACCACTTTTCCCGGAACCACGTTCGTGTTGGTGCCACCATCAATGCGGCCAACTATCATGGTGGGGTGCGAAATGCCTGGAATCGCCGAGGTGATCTTCTTCAATGCAGGCAGCTCGGCATAAATCGCTTGTAAAACGGCTGTGGCAGCTTGCAACGCATCGTGGCCGGTTTCCGGTGCCGAGCCGTGGGTGGCTTTACCGTGTACGGTGACCTCGAATTGCAGGCAGGCATTGTGCGCGGTGACGATGTTATAGCTGAATCCCGGGGCGATGACGTAATCCGGTTTGGTCAGTTTATTCTCTAACAGCCATCCAGGCCCCAGCAAGCCACCAAACTCTTCGTCGTACGTGAAGTGCAACTCCAGCGTGCCTTTTAGCGGAATGCCCGACGCTTCAAGTGCGCGTACGGCAAAAATATATGTAGCGAAATCGCCCTTCGACACGGCCGTCGCCCGGCCAAAAATGCGGCCATTGTCGATCTCCCCGCCGTAGGGAAGTTTGCTCCAGCCGTCGCCGGGCGGCACTACATCGCCGTGCGCGTTAAGTGCGATGGTCGGTCCATCTGCGCCGTAATGACGTCTGACGATGAGATTGGTGATACTTTCCATGCCGTACGCTTGCACTGTCTCGGTTGGCACCGAATGTTTTTCAACCTCCCAGCCCATTGCGTTCATGAGCCCGGCAACCACCTCTGCATGCGGCGCATTATTACCGGGTGGTGTGTCAGTGGGGATGCGTACGATGGTTTGAAGGAAACTGATCTCTTCGTCGAAATGGTCGTCGATCCAGGTGGAAAGTTGCGCGGAGGTTTGTATTGTGACCATAGTTTTTAGGCGACTGGAGGGAGAGAAGATAAATGATTTTACGTCTTTATGCCGATTCGGGAGCGATTTTTGGGAATCAACGCCGCCTAGACATCCGCTTAGCGGCCACCATGTTTTAACAGTGGCGACCGCCCGACCAAGAACAAATCGTCAAATCCCCCTGTAGCAATTACACGCTATAGAGATTAAATATCCCGATCAAGCGTAAACGCCTTCTTCCATTCTGCCGCCATCCCGACCATACCGGCTAACACCCAAATCCTCTGCAGCAATCGCTGGGCGTCTGCCCGACATCACATCAGCGAGGAGTGCCGCCGAGCCACATGACATGGTCCATCCCAGCGTGCCGTGACCGGTATTCAAGAACAGGTTGCGTATCCGCGTTTTACCGACTATCGGTGTGCCGTCGGGTGTCATTGGACGCAATCCGGCCCAAAAGCTGGCTTGTGTCGTATCGCCTGCATTCGGGAATAAATCGTTGACGACCATTTCTAATGTAGCGCGACGCTTTGGATTTAATGATTTGTTGAAACCAACGATTTCTGCCATGCCGCCAACCCGGATGCGATTGTCAAACCGCGTAATAGCGATTTTGTAAGTTTCATCAAGGATAGTCGAGAGCGGGGCGGCATCGACATCGGTGATCGGAACCGTGATCGAATATCCCTTAAGTGGATAGACCGGAATATCGATGATGGAGCGCAGAAAATTGGTTGAATAGGTGCCCAGTGCGACGACATAGCTGTCAGCTTGCAGATAATCGTGCCCGCACTGGACCCCGGCAATGGCACCATTGGAAAATGTCAGCGAATCGATCTGCAGGTTGTAGCGGAATTGCACCCCAAGTCGCTCCGCCATCTTAGCCAGGCGCGTTGTGAATAATTGGCAATCGCCGGTTTCATCGTTGGGCAAGCGCAGGCCACCATGCAGTTTATGCTTAACTGCTGCCAGCGCGGGTTCAATCCGCGCCATATCTTCTACCGTCAGCAGTTCAAACGGTACCCCGCTATCTTTCAGCACCTGGGTATCTTTGGCGGCTTCTGCCAACTGTTGTTCCGTGCGAAAAACCTGCATGGTGCCAAGTTGGCGGCCTTCGTAGGCGATGCCGGTTTCGGTCCGTAATTCCTTGAAACAGTCGCGGCTATATTCTGCCAGCCGCACCATGCGCTCTTTGTTGATCGCATAGCTGGCGGCATTACAATTGCGCAGCATTTGCCACATCCAGCGCAACTGGAACAGCGATCCATCCGGTGTAATGGAGAGCGGTGCATGTTTTTGCACCATCCATTTGAGTGCTTTGAGTGGGATGCCGGGAGCGGCCCAAGGTGATGCATAGCCGGGCGAAATCTGACCGGCATTAGCGAAACTGGTTTCTTCGGCAGGGCCGGGCAAACGATCCACCACGGTCACCTCGTGCCCGGCTTTTGCTAAATAATACGCAGTCGTCACGCCGACCACTCCACTGCCCAGAACAAGCACCCGCATGTCATCTCTCCTAAATTCGCAAAAATACGCCTTTGTCTGGGGTAACAAGCGGCGAATAAAATTAATTACATGAATCATTATCGATTTATAGTAATTAACGCTATGCTATTTAAAATTCCCCAGTTTTTGTTACTATAAAAGTGACAATATTCAAGAAATAATACTGAAAAGATGTTAAAGCTTTGCTGTTTTAATGATTGATGAAAAGGACAACTTTTTGCGCAAAAGCTGTGTTCACGATATTGGAACCTGCTCTTTTTTAACTTCCCTAAATGTTCATTAAGTTATTCTTAATTTTTGTATTTGTCACCGAGCCTGTTGACCCACTATGAGAACTCAAAAAGAATCTATTCGCTCCCTCGATAAACTGGATCGGCACATCCTCCGTCTTCTACAACAGGATGGCCGCATGTCGATGAAGGAAGTGGGTGAAAAAGTTGGTCTTTCAATTACCCCTTGTATCGAACGGGTCAAACGAATGGAGCGCGATGGCGTGATCGATGGCTATTACGCGCGTATTAACCCTGCAGCGGTGGGCGCAAAATTACTGGTATTTGTAGAGATTACGCTTAACCATAAATCAGCGTCTGCCTTTGAACAATTTCGGCGCGAAGTGTTGCGTATACCGGAGGTATTGGAGTGCCATTTAGTATCCGGAGATTTCGATTATCTGATCAAGGCGCGGATTCATGAGATGGCGCAATATCGTACTTTGTTGGGAGATATGTTGTTGAAATTGCCGGGTGCAGTGCAGTCAAAAAGCTATGTCGTCATGGAAGAAATCAAGGAAACGCTGGCGCTCTCGCTTGAGCCCGTGTAATGCATCGGCCAATTTTTCTGCAAAAATTTCACGCCTTATTTAATCCATTATTTGAGTAGTTAAAGATCAATGTTGAGGGCCAGATTCGATAGCCAGCTGTTGTTTTTTTGCGGCTTTTTTATTGTGCGATTTGATGTTTTCCGACAGGTGCATTGGTTATTGCGACAAATTTTCCGGTCGCTGTTTTGGTGACTACTCACGCATGTCCCTTTATGCGATTCTCGCATTTGCTTTTGATTGACCGGCGCAAGGAGCGGTAACGCACTGTTCGCTGGCAGTCGATATTTAGAAAAGTAGATCGTTAAAATCCTAGAGGAGTGCAATACATGAAGAAAATTATTCTGGCTGCTGGTTTGTTGGGTGGTATCGCGGGCATGGCACAAGCGCAGACCAACGTCACCATTTATGGCGTAATTGATTTAGGTATGAACTACACCAATAACGTCGGCGGTAAAAGCGATGTTCAAATGGAAAGCGGCTATGCGCAAGGCAGTCGATTGGGCTTCAAGGGTAACGAAGACTTAGGCGGTGGGTTAAGCGCATTATTTCAATTGGAGAACGGCTTTGCAGCTGATACAGGCAAGCTGGGACAAGGCGGGTTGATGTTTGGTCGTCAGGCGCTGGTCGGGCTGTCAAGTAAGACGGCAGGCACCGTGACACTAGGACGTCAATACGATTCGGTCGTCGATTTTCTGGGACCAATGACCGCGAATGGCAATTGGGCTGGCTATCTGCTATCGCATCCGCTGGACAATGACAACACGGATAACTCATTCCGTATCAATAATTCTCTCAAGTACACCAGTCCAACCTTTGCTGGCGTTACCTTCGGAGGCCTGTATGGCTTTGGCGAAACCGCTGGCCAGACTGCTAAAAATCGTACCTACAGTTTAGGTGCAAGCTACGCCAGCGGTCCATGGGCGGCCGGTATCGCTTACATGAATCTGAGTTCGCCGGGTTCGACCGGCGCTGCAGGCGGCGCGGTGACCGCGACAGATGCCAACTTTACCGGCACCAACAGCAAGCAAAAAATATTCGGCGCGGGTGTCAATTACACCATCGGTGCGGCAACACTCGGATTCGTCTATACGGGAACTAACCTATCCAATCCGGATGGCGGCAATGCTTACATCGCATCGTTTGCGCCAACCAACGGCAGCACGCTGAACTCGCTCAAATTTACGAATTACGAACTGAATTTCAAATACCAATTCACAGCAGCGTTTTATGTCGGTGCAATGTACACCTACACGCAAGCCAAATACAATACCAGCGCAGGCAATTCCAAGCCGAAATGGAACGAGTTGGGCCTGATGGCTGATTACAGTTTCTCAAAGCGCACCGATGTTTACCTGCAAGGCGCTTATCAAAAAGTGGGAGGAGATCTTACCGGATCTTCACTTGACCAGGCCTATATCCCAGGCGCAGCCGGTAGCTCTGGCGATGACAAGCAAGTGGTGGTGCGTGCTGCCATTCGTCACAAATTCTGATAATGCGCCAGACGTGGGCGTCGTGATGGCGTAGTTTGATGCGTGCTAATCAATGCGAGGCGTTTAAGTATTAAATTCGAAAGCGGGGCTGGAGTTACCTTCAGCCCCGCTTTTCAATGCAGGAGCGACTTTTGTCGCTTCTCGGTGATGCGTTTCATTAAGCATAACGATGTTCTTGCGGCAACAGGGAGTTTGCGGCAGAATACAAGGCATACGGGAGATGGCATGCCTCCTGGATCTCATTCCTAACCGCTACAAGTGTGTAGCTGATGATGCCTACAAGTTCCTGGACCGGGAAGTTGTAGGCGCGCGCGTTGACACTTTTATGCGTTCAATCCGCTTAACAATTGAGCAGCCTTCCGCGATTCAGGTTTGTCTCCTTCAAATCTGGACATGATGAAACTCTCAAAACTCCCCGAGCAATGTCTGATGTTGCTGTACCTAGGCCGCTGGCTTGCGCTGTCTTCAATCGTCGGCTTGCTGGCTGGGGCCGCCTCGTCTGCCCTGCTGGTGTCGCTCGACTGGGCCACCAGCACGCGCCTTAGCCATCCCTGGTTGTTATGGCTGCTGCCCGTTGCCGGTCTGGGTGTCGGCTTGCTTTATCACCACTTTGGCAAAGCTGTCGAAGGCGGCAATAACTTATTAATCGATGAAATCCACGACCCGCAGCGGATCGTTCCCAAGCGCATGGGGCCGCTGGTGTTGATCGGTACCGTGCTCACGCATCTGTTCGGCGGCTCGGCGGGTCGCGAGGGCACCGCCGTGCAGATGGGCGGTGTGTTGGCCGACGTGGTGACGCGCATTTGCAAACTTGATAAGGAAGATCGACGCATCTTGTTGATGGCGGGTATCAGCGCCGGATTTGCTTCGGTTTTTGGCACGCCCCTGGCCGGTGCCATCTTCGGATTGGAAGTGCTGGCGATTGGGCGCTTGCGTTATGACGCGATTTTGCCGTGTTTTATTGCCGCGATCATTGCGGATCAGTTACCGGGTTTGCTGGGCGTACATCATACTCATTACGTCGTGCCGTTTGTACCCCAGTTTAGTTTGCTGGTGCTCGGCGCGACGATCGTTTCAGGCATCGTGTTTGGATTGGCGGGGATGTTCTTTGCTACCGCAACCCACGCCTTGACGCGATTATTCAAGCGCTGGATCAGCTATGCGCCGTTGCGGCCTTTTGTGGGCGGCGTGATCGTGGCGCTTGCGGCAACGTTATTAGCAACCGACAAATTCCTGGGCCTGGGGATACCGACCATCGTCGCATCGTTTTCACAACCGCTGCCAGCGTTCGATTTTTTCGGAAAATTCATGTTCACAATCGTGACACTGGCATCAGGCTTTAAAGGCGGAGAAGTGACACCGCTGTTCTTTATCGGCGCTACATTAGGTAACGCATTAAGTTACGTTTTAGCCCTGCCGCTGCCGGTGCTGGCTGGACTCGGCTTTGTTGCGGTATTCGCAGGCGCGGCCAACACGCCCATTGCATCGACCATCATGGCGATTGAATTGTTTGGGCCGGAGATTGGCACGTTGGCCGCAGTCGCGTGCATCGTGAGCTATCTATTTTCCGGCCACACAGGGATTTATCGTGCGCAGTTGATTGGGGACGGTAAATTTTTGCGGTCGCCTGATGGCGCGCCGCGATCGGGGATTTCCGGTTTTAGGAGGAGCGCATCGAAAGGATCGGCAGAAAAAAAGGATGCGCCCATCGACGAACAAACCGGTTAATTGCTCGGTGTAGATTAAGCACTGCAGTCGATGAGGCGTTAAGAATGTTGGAATGAATTGGGCGATGATCAGCGGAAATAGCCGATTTTTAGGAGAACTTACGCACCGCGTCCAACGCCAGACCGGCCCCAATACTGCCGAACAGGTCGCCCTCGACTGCCTTCGCGGTCGGCACTACTGCAGCAATTTGCTGGCGCAATAAGCCCACACCGCTTGATCCACCGGTAAAAAATACCGTATCGATCGCATCAGCTTTAACACCAGCGGCGCGCAGCAGCTTGGTCACGGTTTCTTCGATCGATGACACCAAATGCGAGATGCTGTTATTAAACGCGCCGCGGGTAAGCACGATGGGCTCGTTGGACGATAATTTGTCTAGCGTCAACTCCACTGTTTCAGCGTCGGACAATGCAATTTTGCCTTCTTCCACCTTCATCGCTAACCAATGTCCGGCGCGTTGGTCGACCAGGTCTAACAGTCGATCAAATTTGTCGCGTTCACGGACCTCGCGCGCGACATCTTTGAGCTGCTCGGCCATTCTGCGGGTGTAGATCAAATTAATCGTGTGCCATGTTGCCAGATTAAAATAGTAGCTTGACGGTACTTCGCTGTTATTCAGCAATCGGCTACCCAGGCCCAGCATCGGCATCACGCTCGACAAACTTAAATATTTATCGAAATCCGTGCCCCCGATATGGACACCGCCCGTTGCCAGAATATCATCGCGGCGATCCTGCTTTTTGGCCCGTGCCGGTGACAGACGCACCAGCGAAAAGTCGGAGGTTCCACCGCCGATATCGGCGATCAACACGAGTTCTTCGCGGTCGATGGTCGATTCATAGTCGAACGCCGCGGCAATCGGCTCGTACTGAAACGCAATATGTTTGAAGCCAGCGGCGCGCGCGACTTCTTCCAGCGTGGCTTGAGCACGTTGATCGGCGGCGCGATTATCGTCGACGAAAAATACCGGGCGCCCGAGTACGACGCTATCGAATTCTTGTCCTGCCGAACGTTCCGAACGTGTTTTGAGTTCTTTGATGAACTGTTCCAGCAAAGTACGAAAAGGCAAAGCGCGTCCACCGACCTCGGTCTGACCGTCGATCAGGGCCGATCCCAGCAGGCTCTTAAGGGATCGCATCAGGCGCCCTTCATAACCGGTCAGATAACCAGCTAATGCAGCCCGTCCAAAACTAAATAGCTCATCTTCGGCGTTGTAGAAAACCACTGAAGGCAGCGTGACCTTGTCGTCTTCAAGTTGGAGCAACGGGGACTGTCCGGGCCGACTCCAGCCAACGGTGGAATTGGATGTGCCGAAATCTACACCGCAGGCGTTCGACATGGTGCTTCCTAAAATATAAAAACGGGCGTAATCATAGCGCAAAGCATGATTCGCCGTGCGTAGCAGCGCATCTTTTTTAATCAGCAAGGCCGATCAGCACCCGAGTGTTGTTTTTGAGCGTGATGAGCTTGATCAACGGGTTGGCTTCCCTAAACTGATCAGGTAAAGAAAAATCCCTTAATGGTTGTGTCGTAAAAGCACCATTTGGGCGATTTACGCCATGCTTTGCCTTTATGCCTTAGTATGTACGGTTCGAATCGTCACCTATTTATCTATGAAAACCCCAAAAAGAATCGAACCGTTAGTAGAAGAGGGCCTGGTAGACGAGGTGATTCGCCAACTCATGAGTGGCAAAGAGGCAACCGTCTACGTTGTCCGCTGTGGTGAAGAAATCCGCTGTGCCAAGGTTTATAAAGACGCTAATCAGCGCAGCTTCCGTCAGAACGCGTCCTATCAGGAAGGCCGGAAGGTCAAAAATAGCCGGCAGGCACGCGCGATGGAAAAAGGTAGCCGCTACGGTCGTAAGATGCAGGAAGAAGTATGGCAGAACGCCGAAGTTGACGCGTTATATCGCCTTGCGGCTGCGGGCGTGCGGGTGCCGCAACCGTTTATTTGCTTCGAAGGCGTCTTGCTGATGGAGTTGGTCACCGATGCGGCGGGAAACGCTGCAGCTCGCCTCAACGATATCGAAATGAGCGAGCAGCAGGCATTGGAATTTCATGCGAGATTGCTGCGCGAGGTCGTGTTGATGCTTTGCGCCGGTGTCGTCCATGGCGACTTGTCCGAGTACAATATTCTGGTGGATGCGCATGGCCCGGTGATTATCGACTTACCGCAGGCAGTGGACGCTGCGGGCAATACCGGCGCAGCTGATATGTTGGAACGGGATGTTGATAATCTGGCCACTTATTTTAGCCGCTTCGCGCCGCAACTTCAAGGCACCCAATACGGCAAGGAAATTTGGGCGCTCTATGTGGCAGGCTTATTAAATCCCGACGTTAAACTAACGGGTAAAATTGCCGCGAATAATAAAGTCGTGGATGTCGGGTCTGTGGTCCGTGAAATCGCTCTGGCGCGCGAGGAAGAAGAAGAGCGACGCCGTGCCCAATATGAAGCGGAGCACTAAAACCGTCCGTCCACAGTAGCGCGCGGTCTGAGGGGTGATTTGCGCCGTATGCGTTCGCGCGATTGGTTGGATCGCACCAGATTGCGCTTTTTTTCGAACTTACTTTCAGCGAAGCACTCTTACTGGCGTATACCCTGGCCATGGCTGGGATTTATCCTGTCGCTTTTCTTTTATCCCTGTTACCTTTAGCTCTGAAATACGAACCGACGTTGCGGGTCAGCGACTGATTTTAAGAGCCTATCTTCGTGGATATGGCGAATTTAGTGAGCGATTCAGTGAGTGATTCAGTGAGTCAAACGGCGAGTACATCGGTGAGTAAGTCGGTGAGTCATTCAGTCGCCATATAGTGAGCCGCCGTTAATCTTTTGCCTATGACAAGTCCCACCGCTGATCAAATGCCTTTTCCAGTTATCGCTGATACCGAAGCTTTTACTGTCCTGGCGCGAATTGTCGATGATTTGGTCACTTGTGGCTGGTCGCATCAACCTGATTTTTTGTCTCCGCATTTAGCTTCCGGGCTTGCTGCCGAATGTCTGACACGCCTCGAACATGGCCAGCTGGCTCCTGCAGGAGTAGGACGAGGGGCCGGGCAGGCCGTTCGCAATGCCGTGCGAGGAGACCATATTCAATGGTTGGAAGCGGGTCAGTCGTCCGAATGTGATCTCTACTTGCGTCTCATGGATGAACTCAGACAGGAATTGAATCGAGCGCTGTTCCTTGGCCTGCAAGAATACGAAACGCACTTTGCTTTTTATCCACCTGGGGCGTTCTATCAGCAGCACGTGGATCGTTTTCGCGATGATGATCGCCGTGCCGTATCAATTGTCGTCTATCTCAATCAAGATTGGCTACCGGAATACGGCGGCGCGTTGCGCCTGCACCTTGAGGGGGAACCGGCGCGAGATATCTTGCCAATCGCCGGTAGTCTGGTGGTGTTTTTGTCCGCCAAAATGTTGCATGAGGTGTTACCTGGAACCAAGGATCGCCTATCTCTGACAGGTTGGTTTAAGTGTCGTTCATCTTATGAAATCAGCAATTGAGTTATTTTTTTAATATTAGTTGTTTTTGATGTATGATTTTGGGATATCAGTGCGACAGGTGAAGTAAACCTGGGTGCAGATATAGTCCTTTTTAGGTAAGCCGCCAAAACATGGCAGCCGACACCGAATACGCGTTCAGCGCACTCTGTTTTCTACGCAACTTCCCAAGTCATATGTTGATAAGCCCTTAGACAGGAGCATCGCAGTATGCGCATTATGATCACCGGGGGAACTGGCCTGATTGGGCGGCAGTTATGTAAAGCGTTGCTGAGTGCTGATCACGACATCACCGTTCTCAGTCGCCATCCTGACACAGTGAAAGAAAAATGCGGTGCTGCGGTACGCGCTTTTGGCTCGCTGGACGAGTGGAGCAGCGACGAGGTATTCGACGCCGTTATCAACTTGGCGGGTGAGCCTATTATCGATGAACGTTGGACTGAAGAGCGCAAAGAGTGCCTGTGGCGTAGCCGCGTCAGGTTGACGGAGGATGTGGTCAGGCGCATCAAAGCCAGTAATCACAAGCCGTCTGTTCTCCTGAGTGGTTCAGCGGTTGGCTACTATGGCGATGGCGGGAATAAGGAGGTTGACGAGTCGGCCCCGACTTCAACCGATTTCGGTGCAACGTTATGTGCATCGTGGGAAGAAACAGCTCAAAAGGCCGCCGCAATGGGGGTTAGGGTATGTCAGTTACGGACCGGATTGGTGCTGGATCGCACGGGCGGAATTCTTGCCAAAATGCTGCCGCCGTTCAAGTTTGGGATGGGTGCGCGACTGGGTGATGGAAGTCAGTGGATGAGTTGGATTCACATTGACGATTACGTGGCGATGGTGCTCGTGCTGTTGCACCACGCTCATGCATGTGGCCCGTTCAATATGACCGCGCCCGAACCCGTCACGAATCGTGCTTTTACCGAAAAACTCGCTACCGCCCTTCATCGACCGGCATTTTTTGTCGCGCCAGCTTTTGTGCTTCGGCTAGCGTTGGCGGAGCGCGCTTATTTGCTATTGGGAGGACAAAAAGCGATACCGGTGCAGATGACGGGATTAGGCTATCGTTTTTTGCACGCAAAACTTGAAGACGCGCTGCTTGACCTGGTAGGCTAAATGAAAGCCTGGCAGGTTACGAAAAATTGACTAGTCGCGCGATGAAAAACAGCCCGTTGCCGCCAGCTCTTCGAGTAATGCCACCGTAGTATTGCCGGAAACGGCGTATGGATTGAGCTTCGGTGTCGCGGAATATTTCAGTAGTAACGATAGATTGATACGATCAAGGCGGATTTTGCTCATGGTCCAGCCCGAGTATTGGCGCGCTTCGATTTCTGAGTAATCCAGCAAAATCAGCTTGGTGTGACGCGCGTCCTGCTGCAGGCGGCCATACAGGCTATTGATCTGCTCGCGACCACCTTCCAGCGCTTGCACAAATATGTTGTCACCATAACAAAGTACGCCAGTGATCCCATTGATGGGATTATTTTTGCGCGATACCTCAAGGATTTTCTCAATCATCTCGTGGTTGACCAATTCGCTGGCAGTACTGGCGTAAATCAAACGGACTAGCATGTCATCCTCGCTTGGTTATCAGCGCTAAAAATTCGCGCCGTAGATTGGCGTCACTCAAGAACGAGCCACGCATGACACTATTGATCATTTTCGCATCGGTGTCCTTGACGCCGCGCCAACTCATACAAAAATGGTCAGCCTCCATCACGATGGCAAGGCCATCCGGTTTGAGTTTTTCCATGAGCAGCTGGGCAACCTGCGAAACGGCTTCTTCCTGTATCTGCGGTCGGCCCATAATCCATTCAATCAGCCGCGCATATTTCGACAAGCCGATCAGATTTGAGTGCTCGTTAGGCATCACACCGATCCAGACTTTTCCCATAATCGGGCAAAAGTGATGGGAACAAGCGCTGCGCACGGTGATCGGGCCTACGATCATCAGCTCATTCAACTGTTCGACGTTGGGAAATTCGGTGACGGGCGGCGGCGCTTGATAGCGACCGCGAAAGACTTCCTGGATATACATTTTGGCAACCCGACGCGCTGTGTCTTGCGTGTTATGGTCGCTTTCGATGTCGATGACGAGGCTTTCCAGGACACCGGAAAGCTTGCTCTGAACCTCGGCTTGCAACGCCTCCAGTTCCCCATCCTTGATGAACGCGGCAATATTATCGTTCGCGTGGAAACGGACGCCAGCTTTCTCAATGCGCGTACGGATACGCGTTGAAATCGGCTCGTCGGTTATTTCTGAAGAGAGATCAGTTGGCATTGTTTTTAGCAGTTAATCTTAGCGTAGTGGTAAGCAGGCACTCAGTCTAACCCAAATCCCGGGATCAGATTTACCGGGCAATTCTGTGGGCCTTCGTATCATTTGCGTGGCTTCTGAATCCAGACCAGGCGATGCATGGAATTGCGGTCACGCCGCACGCCAGCCCTTGGATTGCCGGATCGCCGGACCGACCGTTGTGCGGCCCGGTGATCACTTTATTTCAAACCCAGCCGAATCTTGGTGGCCGCGATGAGGGCGGTATCGTAAGGATTCAGGTTTTCAATGAACATCAATTCAGTCTCAGCTGGCTCTTCCAGGCACATGGTTAACATGTTGGGTGCATCGTCAAATGTGCCCAAAAATTCGTCTCCCCACCGATTCAACCGATGCAAGCGCAAAACATCGCTGCCTAATGCCGCTAATGGCGCTGCTATTCCGGCTGCCAGTGCTTCTTGCTTCCAGTCATCCCAGAAAAAATTTGTTGCTGGTTGTTCGTTCATTGTGCTGCTCCAAATAAGGTGTAATGGCGCGGACCATACTATTGATGGAGGTTTTTATCAATAGCCAATGTCATCCCAAGGTTGACGACTGTTGCATCTGACTAGGTAAAATAGTTTTTTTGACATTGTGAACCTGTGGTGCGGGCTTGCTCTGCTACCAGATCGGTCATCAATTTAGTTAAAAATACAAAGGTTGGCCTAGAGCACGGTCTATTGAAACTACCTTCACAGCACCAATATATAAGTTGCTACAGGCGTATGCAACGCTTATCAACTTCACGAAAGCTGCACCCTGGCGAAGAATCAATACAGCATTTCAAGAGTCAGTGCAGCATTTCAGAACATTAGTCAGGCCATCGAACGCCGGTGTAATTGACGGCGCTTTTTTCCCCCAGAAGGATAGGTATGCGATCACGGTTGAGCATTGTTGTTATCCTTTTCATATTGGCGGCGCTCCATATATTCATTGGTTGGCAGATTTTGCCGGCCCTACCGGTGTCGACCTCGGTCAAATGGCTCGGTGCCGGTTGGCTCCTGCTATCGTTTTTGCTGATTCCCGCGGGGTTGCTGGCGTCGTTCATCAAACGACAACCTTTGTCTGATCGACTGGCATGGATAGGTCTGCTGGCGATGGGAATGTTCTCCTCCCTGTTGATGCTGACGTTATTACGCGAGATCGTTCTGCTGATAGCGCGATGGTCTGAGGTCCCTGCCGGACGTTTCCTGACGATGACGACCATTACTGCTATTGCCGTGCCATTGCTGGCGAGCGCCAGCACCTTGCTGGGCTTTTTCAACGCGCGGCGATTAGCCCGAGTGGTGAGAGTCGACGTCCCGATCAGCGAACTTCCCGCAGGGCTACAGGGATTTACGATTGCCCAAATTAGCGATATTCACGTGGGTCCGACGATCAAACGGGGATATCTGGCCAAGATTGTCCGTCGCGTCAATACGTTGGGCGCCGATGTGATAGCAGTCACTGGTGATTTGGTCGATGGCAGTGTGGCTCGGCTAGCGCCTCACACGGCACCCTTGGCGGACCTCAAGGCGCAGCACGGCGTTTATTTTGTGACGGGAAATCATGAATATTACTCAAACGCTGACGCCTGGATCGCAGAAGTAAGACGACTTGGATTGACCGTATTAATGAATGAACATGTGGTGTTGAAGCATCAAGGCGAAGCGCTGCTGTTGGCCGGAGTGACCGATTTCGGTGCGCATCACTTCGACGAATCACATCGCAGCGATCCGCGTCTGGCGATGAACGGCGCAAAGAGTGACGTGGCTTTCCGGTTACTGCTTGCGCATCAGCCGCGCTCAGCCATGGCCGCTGCAGATGCCGGGTTTGATTTGCAGTTGTCCGGCCATACGCACGGCGGCCAGTTTTTTCCGTGGAACTTGTTCGTTCCCCTTCAGCAACCATTTACCGCTGGCTTGAACAAGCTACGCAATCTCTGGGTGTATACCAGTCGCGGGACTGGATATTGGGGGCCGCCGAAGCGGATTTGGGCTCCTTCCGAGATTACGCTTTTACGGCTGGTGCTGGCGGCTTAGGCATTAGTCTTTGGCATTGCTCACCCCGTCTGCACAGCAGACGGCGAGCGAAGAAAATACGAAATTTATTTAACCGCATGACATTTGGCATGTTCCAGTAACACAATAACCGCTTTGACTATCGCAAACATGATGGCGCGATCTTTGGTTGGATGGTCTGAAAATGGTACGTTGATGCCTCCGCAAATGACCGCATCACCATGCTCGTGCGCGGGGTCCTTGCCATAATGAATAGAGATATCGTACGCAGCGATCAGCGGGCCACAGGCTTTCCAGTTACGGGTCCATTGTGGCAATGCATCGGTGTTGACCAGTAGCGTACCGGCCCGTTCGTAGCACTCTTCAATGTTGTCGTAGCCCAGCAACTGCGCCAGACGTCGCTCTTTGGCAACGCAACTTCGAAAATATTCCTCGTCGCTCATCCGCATCGCACATTCCTCTTGGTAGGTAGAATATTCGTGACCAGGGGTGCCTGGTGCTATTGTTTTGAACTGGCCTTGGGCGATTTTACGATTTTTCTTATATCCTTTTCAATAGCGATCACCGCATTGTTCGCTTCCCAAAGCTGCAAGCGGGCCCGATAACGGTCTAACTCTTCCTCGTAGAGATCAAAAATACACGGGTTACAGCCGCTCGCGCAGCAGTCATCCAGATCGGGTTGTACTGGCGGCGTGGGTGCTGCATCGTTGGTTGGCGCGCCTTCACGTGGTTTGGTCGGCATGGTAGTCAGCATTAATTGTGATCGGAAATACGGGTTTAGGATACCGTATTTCCGATCAAGTCGCGCTTGCCGGGGCAGTTGCCCGGCGTCATTGCTCAGGATAGTTACGGCGCAATAGCACCGAACCGTCCGCTATTAAAATCCTGCATCGCCGTGACTATTTCTTCGCGCGTGTTCATGACAAAGGGCCCGTGAGCGAATACCGGCTCATCCAGTGGTGCGCCACTTAGCACCAACAGCGTGGCGTCGCTGTTCGCCTCGAGCAGGACTGTCTCACCGTCTCGATCAAGTAACACGACTTGCGCCCCACGCGCGACTTCCAGGCCATTGACCAATATTGTGCCGTGTAAGACGACGACTGCCGCGACGTGTCCAGTCGGTATCGGCAATGTAACGGTGGCACCCTGTTTCAGGCGAGTGTCCCACACGTTAATTGGTGTAAAGGTATGCGCTGGTCCTTGCTCGCCACCGAAACTCCCGGCAATCACGCGTATCGTACCGGCCTCATCGGCTAAATTAACAACAGGTATATCCTTGTTGACGATTCCTTGATACCCGGGCGGAGCCATTTTGTCCTTGGCGGGAAGATTGATCCATAGTTGCACCATCTCAAACGGGCCGCCCTTTTTGCTATAGGCAGGAGCGTGGAATTCCTCATGCAGAATACCCGCCGCCGCTGTCATCCATTGCACGTCACCAGGGCCGATAACGCCGCCGTTGCCGGTGGAATCGCGATGTGCGACCTCGCCGTCATACACAATTGTCACCGTTTCGAACCCACGGTGTGGATGCTGGCCGACGCCGCGCTGATGTTCGGTCGGCGCAAATTCTGCAGGTCCGGCGTAATCTAGTAATAGAAACGGGTTGAGATGACCGTCGAGCGTATCGAACGAGAATAGCGAGCGGACCGGGAAGCCATCGCCTACCCAATGCTGCCGTGGAGCGCTCAGGACACCGAGAATCGTTTTCATTGAATTTTTCCTTTCAGTACTACATCATATTCTTGTATAAGTATGATGATACAAGGACGCAAGAAAAGTGACTAGATGGGATAATCCATACTTACCGTTCTATGAGGTGAACGCAGTCAGGCGCACGACGCGAGCGGCGCTCGCCCTACGGCGGCTGCATTGATCAGACCATCAGCAGCGCCATTATTCGAGGCATCGCAGGTGTTGTTATTAAAAAGGAGCCATGATGGCAAAAAAGATTGAACTGGATCCAGAAACGTTGGCGTTAATTAATTGGTGCATCGAAGTAGAAGGATTTCTGGTCGCAGGAGGGGCAACCATTGCGCAGGCACAGGACCACATCGAAGAAGAAGTGGAATGGTTCACCGATCAGTTTTATGATGGTTTAACGCCGGAAGAGGCCGCAAAAGCGGCATTGAGTGATTAATACTAATTGATCAAAATTGAGTGAATAAGCTTCGCGGCTTATTTCCATAGCAGGTGTAGCGACCGCAGGGTTGCGCACCTTCTAGGACACATCATTCACTGTTATGCGCAGCAGGCGCGGTGCGACTGGAGTCTCAGATGGACGAACGATTCACGAGTGCATCTTCTACAGATGCCAGGTTAGACGACGATACGCTCAATTTTGCGCACGAAATGTTTGAACTTGCCCGCGGCGGCGATGCTGCCAGACTTGGCACCCTATTGGCGCAGGGGTTACCGCCAAACCTGCGCAATCACAAAGGCGATAGCTTATTGATGTTAGCCAGTTATCACGGCCATATCGAAGCGGTGCGCGTGTTGTTAGCGCATAAAGCCGACCCTGAACTCCGAAATAACAACGGTCAGACCCCGATTGCCGGTGCCGCATTCAAGGGTGACTTGCCGATGATCCAGCTTTTATTGGCGAACGGTGCAGATGTGGAAGGCGCGTCACCGGATGGCAAGACCGCCTTAATGATGGCTGCCATGTTCAATCGTACGGAGCTCGTCGATTTTTTAATAGCGCATGGCGCGAGACCCGATGCCAGGGATGCAAGTGGCCTGACGCCGCTAGCGGCGGCAAAAAGGATGGGCGCGCCCGATACATTGGCACAATTGGAAAAAATCTCGGATTTATAATTGCGCGCTGAGGTGCGTTACACTCTGGCCTGCCCTCATGTTGATGAGGTTGCCCCGTGAATTTAGAGAAAACCGCAGAGAAAACAGTAGAGAAAACAGTAGAGAAAACAGTAGAGAAAACAGTAGAGATGACACTTGAGATAACCCAAACAGCGCAGGAAGAGCGCTTCATCGCCATTGAAATAAAAGTCGCGCATCAGGAAGATCTGATGGACGAGTTAAATAAGCTAGTCTATCGCCAGCAACAAAAAATTGATCAACTTGAAACGCTCTGTGCTGCCTTGGCACGCTTAATCAAGGACGCGCGAGAGAGTGGCGATCAGAGCCAGGCGGCGCACGAACGGCCGCCGCATTATTGAAATCGGATCAGGCCGGACTGGCCTATGTTGGGTGTAACCGGCTTAACGCTGATGCCCCGGTATTAATATTTGGGGACTTTGAACGGATGATCCATAACAATCCGGGTCGCTGCAATCATGTTACTCAGACCAAGTATCAGCTGGGTCAGCGTGTCACCTGGTAAATACCATATTTGTGAGCCTGGCGACTGCACCTGCGTTGCTGCGGTGATCAAAGGGGAAACCCACTCAGCATCGGGCGTGACGTCCAGCACCACATCACCTTCTTGCGTGGTGTGCAAGAATATCTCACCGCCCAATTCCAGAAAAAAGCAGATGCCGTAGCCGGTGGCGTTAGATTTTTTTACAGCGTATTGCAGATCGCGATTGTAGCTGTCTATCCATGCCTCAATGTCATAGGTCGTGTTTAATACGATCCATGGTCGTTTGGCATGAAGGTCAATCGGCTCACCGTCTGAATCTTGCATTGTTGCACCTTGCTGCATTTTGTTGCGTTTTACCGTTAATCAAATCCCAGATACTTAAGGAATTCACCTAGTTTGAAGAACGCTACTTTAATGGAAAAACGCCGCCAGGACAGGAAATTCGGGACTGATTTCTCAAAAAACAGACGCTACGAGGATGTCCCAGACGAGATAGGAGAAGTTACAGGATGAACGGCTATACCTCTGCATAAAAAGGTGTATTGTAGAGACACCTTGTTATGAAGAAAGTGGACCAATATGAGAGTCACTTTACTCCGCTGCATCGTCACCTTCATGATAGTCGGCTCGACTTATTTGTCGTATAGCAACTATCAAAAAAATAGCCTTAACGATATGTGGTACCAAATGCCCATCGGCGGTCCGAATTAGAATGCGAGGGTTCGGTGGCTGAGTCTGTGGCAAAGAATCAAAAAATTTTTAGAATCGGTTGAAAGCCTATGCGTCAGCCCGGTAAGCAGCCCGCACTATCGCTGGGCGAACCATTTGCGATCAGGGTCGAGCCCAAAGGCTTCGCGTTTGAATCGACCAGAGACATCACATTGCTGGAGGCCGCCCGAACGAGTGGCATTATCTTCCCCAGCTCATGCAGAAACGGGACGTGTCGCACCTGTCTTTGTCGCATGGCGAGCGGTCGAATTCGATATGATATCGAATGGCCTGGTTTAAGCGCAGACGAAAAATTCGACGGCTACATTCTCCCGTGCGTGGCCCATGCAGAATCGAATCTGGTGCTAGAGGTGCCGCTGGCGATGACGTTGAAATGATGTGGCAGCTCTGTGCCAGGGCGTTCAAGCCACGCCGACGCGCTGATCAAGTGCCAGGCGGCGGCCATGCAAGCGTCTCTCGGCCTCGGCGGCGATTTTTAAGCAGCTTTTTTCCTGTCCAGGCTCGCTGACTTCAGCTTGACGTTGCAATTCTCTTTCAGAAATTTTAGTGCGCTGAGATATTTGATGTCGTCGAGATCGAGTAGATACGCGGTGGCTTCCGGCAAAAACTCCTCTTCCCAAAGTGATAACAGATTTTCTTTCATCTCAAATGGTGCCGCGGACGAAATGAAATCGGCCACTGCTGCGCTATTAAAACCATGCTGGCGTACCTTGCGCGTGATCGATTTTGCTTCCGCTTCTGAAATGATCGTTTTAGGCTTAATTTCGGCAGCGATACACAAAAAAGCGGTAAGACGTGAAAAGGGATCTTCTTTTCCGCCTGTGACCCGGCGCCATTCCTCCGACATTAAGGTATCGAATTCCTCGACATCGTCCATCCCGCTTTCGCGCACGAAGTAACGCAATTCGACGGTGTTACGTAATTCGTCGAGTGCAATAGCGCTGTTGGCAATCAGCGGCGCGTCGTGTTTTTCGATCTCTCTACGCACTTTATCGCTAATTTTAATAAACTCTTCCGGTATATCATCGAGGAGTTTTTTGGCTATTTTCAGCTTGCCGATGGAAGCGGCCTGTGCGCGGATTGTGCTCAATAAGGTCGCAAAAGCATTTCGGTTAGGGAAACTGTCTGCCCCGGCGGCGCGTACCAACAGTGCACTGCGTATCACCGTTTCGGCACTGGTAAATTCCAGTGCCGAACGCGGCAGCGCCATACTTTTGGCAAACCAGGTGGCCGCTGCCAGAGTATTGGCGTCTTCTTCGCGGGTTTGGCGCTCCTTGCGATAGGCAACTAATGTATAAGGCTTGACCAAGGTTCGCTCATCCTGGAAGCTTTTTACATCCTGACTTTTTACGTCGCCAAACACCGCGCAGTCAGGCAATGCATGCAACGCCTTCAGCATTTCGTTGCCACCTCGTGAATGTGACAGGAATGTGTTGTCGCGTAATGATATGGCCGCTGGTTCGAGGTCGCCGTTGCAGGCGTCTTCAAGAAACAGGCTAATCAGATTGACCATCCTTTTTCGGGCATTGTCGAGGTCGGTATGGAGATGGCTAGAGCCGAAGAAATCGGCTATCTGCACTGAACCTTTCGCCCCGTCGGCAATGATCGTGCGACATTTCTCCTGATCGATGATGTCTTTTTGCACGCCGTAACTCAGCGCTTTTTCAAAAAAAGGGCGCTTATCGACGGTGGCGATAATACGATTATGATCGGTCATAGCGAGACATTTATAAGTTGGTGACGAGCGAATGAGAAAGCTAAAGGATCGACGACTATTCGCTACCGAATAACTGTAGGGTCTGCCAGACAATCCGGGACCGGTTCAGCGCAATAACGAGCAGCAACCAAGAAATAAATCCCATTCTTCTTGTGCGCGGAAGCGTTTTAGTTGTTGAAGTTAATCAGTGCGAAAGGGGGGGGCGTTGAAAGACCGCGAACGCAGGCATCACAACGTACCACACCACCGTTAAAGCGCTGACTCTTCGGAAGGATCGATCGCGATGGGTGGTTTGACCGGCTTTTTGACCGGCACCGGCGCGTCTTCTTCGTATTCCAGAGCGGCTTCGAGTTGTTCGAGACGCTCTAATTCGGCTTCGCGCCGCTTGCGCTCGATGCTACGTTTCTTGAGCGTCGGCCATACCTGTTCAAAAATGTCTTCGTGCTCATGCTTAAGCAACCAGGTCAGTTCTTTCCAGTCGCGATCCGCTACTTCGGATTTTTCAACGGCGTCACGGTCTTCGTTAAAATTGACGTTAAACGTGTCAAACGCAGCAAAGTGGGTGACTTCGTCGTCGCGATCCGACAGGTAATCGATAAACGCTTCGTAGCCGCCTTCGTGCTCTGCGATTGCTTCGATAAAATCGCTGGTTTTCGTATCGTCGCGGAACAGCACGGAATTCATCATGCCGCGCAGACGAACGTGGGTATGATCGGCGTACAGTTTTTCGATAACCACCGCGCGCGCAAATTGCTCCGGGGTTACCAGCAAATTCACCACCGATTCCTTTGAAGTATCGTACTCGCGGATGACGGCAAGTAAATCTTTCGGCGGCATTTCCTCCAGCACAGCGACCAGGGCGTAATCGCCTTCAGTCTCAGCCAAACTAACCAGTGCAAATTCGGCACCCGCAATATCGCCTTCGCGGATCAGATTGGCTGCTTTAACGATAAGCGCGTTTGTCATGGTTTTCTTTGTAAAAGGACACAAAAATAGGAGCAATGGCAGCAAGTGTGATTGCGGGATTACTTGCTCTACCGCATCAGGATAGAACTCAATTGAGCGTTGGTATCAGACCTCAGAGGTCTTGTTCATCAGGTTATGGTGCGGCATTAATGCAGCGTAAATACGGCATAAATACGGCATTAATACCGCATTAATACGACAGCAATGCGGCCATCTCTCATCGAATAACTAGTCGGGCGTTGCGTAGCTGGCACCTCAAGGCTCGGCCAGGGAGCGCAGACAATTTTCGGGGGTGCGCACCGCAGATGCAATCTCACGGTGTGCAGCAGGTCCCGAACGAAGTCCTCAACCTTAGTGACGATCAAATCCTTGCTCAGCCAGCCAGTCAGCGCCTTCGGTTTCAAGATCCTGGTCGCGATCTTCATCGCGCTCAACCTCGTCCACACTGTCGTCCGACTCGTCGATACCGGCTTGATTTGCATAATCACCGTGATAATTGCCGTTGCTTTTTTCGTAGAGATATTCAAGGCAAACCGTGGTAATCAGGAAGCTTTCGCCGCCGCTTTCCTTCAACGCAATCGCTACCAGCTCTTCAGCCCAGGGCGAGAACTCTACCGTGGCAGCAATCTCGTCCCACGCCGGAAATTCTTCCAGCTCATTAGTGGACAACAGAACCATTGCATGCGGATTAGGAAAACTCACGCCGCCGTGAAACGCGACTGCGACCATTTCTGGTGCGGTGTCGATCATCGGCATCATCAGGGCGAACTGCGAACGCTTGGCTTTGAGTCGCGACTTGAGAATATCGTTCCCCTCAGAGTCGGAGCGTAAGTCTTCCAATTCAGCCTGATAGGCTTTGGTCAAGTCTTCAAAATAGGAGGAAAGCATCATTGCAAAACCTTGTTTATATAGGTGGTCCAGATTTGTTGCGCCGTTTCGATGGGATTTTCTAATAAACTGCGCCTTCGGTTCTCATCGTAGTCGCGGCGCTTGGCTTCATCTGATAACAGGTCGTATGCTTCCTGCACCTGGCGAAATTGCGCCGGTGCGTCGGGTGACGTATTTCGATCAGGGTGAAATTCTGAAGCTTTTTTGCGGTAAGCATTTTTTATCGCGCTAATCGACGCATTACTTTCGGTGCCGAGAACGGCGTAATAGTCTTTCATAGATCCTTAGACCCGTATTTGAGCCATTAGTTTTACGTCCGCATCATCGCGCGCTAATGCTTTGCATGTCTACGCGGATTACCTTTGGAGATAAGTTGCTTAAATTGCATTTATTTTTTCGCGGGCAGTCTATTAGTGTACTCAAACCAAGTTGTAAAGTCGATGGTCAAGGTAGCAACTTTTGAATATATGATGGCGTGCTACCCATCCAGCAAGGCTAAAGCAAGGTAGAGGCAAGGCAAAAGCAAGGCAAGAGCAAGGAAGAGACAAGGATCGATCGGGTCAGGAGATAAACTTAATTACAGCTATCAACGGCCCTAAAGATCATTTTTGTTAATTCGGCTTACGGAAGTCAGCCTCTACCCAAGCCGTCGCACTGGATTTATTCAGCGTGAAGTTTGCCCTCACCTGCACCTGTGCCAACTGCGTACCGTCTTCATCACACGCGGTCAGCAGGGCGTAGGGAAAGTCATCATCGGGAATCACGTCAAGGGTGACATTCACCGCCGCAGAAGCTGTAGCCACGCTGATCTCTTTATGCAGTAAGGCGTGTAATTGTTGTTCATGCCGCCGCAAAACTTCCGAAGCGGTCTTTACCAGCGTATTAAATGCGTTGGTATCCAGGGGTTTGGGATTCTTCTTGTCACGCCCCATGGTCCACGGTCCGACCAGCGCTGGTTCTGGCTCACCGTCTTTAATCATTTCAACAGCCCATCCCTCGTCGTCCACATTTTTGACAACGCGCGCGGTCCAGCCGACGTCGCGCCACAAACGCGGCTCCTGAATGACGGGGTCGTGGTTATTTTCGGCGTCGTGGTCCGGTTCTTCGGTTATATTCCGGGAAGAAATTGGCAAATCAGTCATACAGTATGGCTCGCAGCTAGGCTTGGGACCGTATACTAGTCGAAATTGCGGGTTACCACACAACGACGGCTGACGTGTCGATAGTAAATAGGTGACAAACCCTTCCGCGATTCGTCGGCAATACGCTTTCTTAATGGAAAAGCAAAATCGCTACGTATCAATAAGGGCAGAACCATATTATATTTTAAATTAGTTGCGCTACGGCATTATAAGGGCTAGTTGTCATGTATCCTCTAAGCATTACAATTAAAAGCCCCGATTCGGCGGACATGAGCACTGCCGTTATCGCGATGTATCATAACGCAGGCAGGAGCGCGATTTGAACCGTATCCAAGTCGTGATCGTCGCGACGCTACTGGCATTAGTCGGTGTAGTCGGTCCGCTTGCATTAACCTTTTTCCTGTCCTGGACCCTCGCGGTTGATGCGGAAAAAGCACACCTCGAAATTCTGACCCAACGCGCACTTGAACGCTCAGTCATCACATTTGCCGGGGCCGCCGGGGCCTTGCATAAATTTGAGCATTTAACTGTCAAGCCCTGTTCGGACGAGCACATCAAGCTAATGCGTCTCATTACTGTCACAACGCAGACCATCGAAGATATCGGTTACATAGAAGACGGTTTTTTGAAATGCACCGCAGGTGGCCCTAATCCTAACCCTATTAAGAAATACCCCGTAGATTTTACGTTCCCGGACGGCATTCAGGCGAGCGTGGGTGTCGCCCCCGAATTCGGCGGTGACAGCAACATGACCAGCCTGTTTTACAAGTCGCACATGGTGCTGATTGCCCCTGGTCGATTTGCCGACATCATGATCGAGCCGGATGTCAATTTAGCCGTTTTGACCTCTTCAGGAAAATTGCTCGGGACGTTGCACAATCCAGATAAGAAGATGGTTGATTCGATTGCACGTACTGGTAAAGGTGTACAGAAAGGAGGGGATATTTTTGCGGTGCTTCGGACTCCGGGGCTAGTTGCCATTGCCATTGAGCCGCGCAGCAATATAGCCGCCCAATTGCGGCGCGAACAAATGGTCCTGCTGCCATTTGGATTCCTCACCGCCTGCCTGATTGTTGCTGCTGTCATCCTATTTTCGCGTAAAAGACTGTCGCCACTGGGCGAACTCAAAATCGGCATTGAACGACGCGAGTTCGTGGTTCACTATCAGCCGATAATGGAACTCAAAAGCGGCCTTTGTATCGGAGCCGAAGCGTTGGTGCGTTGGCGTAGGCCAAAAGGCTGTTTGATGTACCCCGATCTCTTTATTCCATTGGCAGAAGAGAGCGGTTTAATTTTGCCCATCACGGATCAGGTCGTCGAAGCTGTGGTCCATGATATGGAAAAGGTTCTCATCGCCGATCGCAGATTGCACATTTCCATTAACTTCAGTGCGCAAGACATCAAGACAGGGCGTATTCTGACCGTCTTGGGAAGAGCGTTGCGAGATACCGAAATCCAACCGCATCAGATCTGGGTGGAGGCAACGGAACGCGGTTTTATGGACATCAAGGCCGCGCGCGCAACGATCACCCAAGCCCGCAAATTGGGTTACACGGTGGCGATCGATGATTTCGGAACAGGTTATTCAAGCTTGGCATACCTGCAAGGCTTTCCGCTGGATGCACTAAAAATAGATAAATCGTTCATCGATACGATTGGAACCGACTCACCGACCAGCAGCGTGACGCCACATATTATTGATCTGGCTAAAACGCTCGACCTGAAAATCGTGGCGGAAGGAATCGAGACGCAGGCGCAGGCAGATTATCTGTTAATGCTGAAGGTTGATTACGGGCAAGGATGGCTATTTGCAAAGGCGTTACCCGCACCGACGTTCCTCGATTTCTATCGAAAAAATAGCGCTGAATCAGGTTAGGCGTGACGTATAAAAGGTGCTGTAAAAGGTGACGACTCAAACTTTATGTACTCCGCCGCCCGCACTATCGTTTTTTCTGAAAATTCACGCACCCATGCAGGCGCAGCAGAACAAAGGTGCATCCGGTTGCGAGCAGTAAGACAGCTATGATTTGAAAGGTATCGCGAAACGCAAATTGGTAACTTTGGTGCAGAAGCAATGCGAATGGTGCCGTTAAAGTATCCTGTTCGCCCTGATATGGCTGCATCAAATTGGCGTAATAATGTGTTTGCTGCGTACTAACCAGCGTGGTTAGCACTGCGACCCCTAACGCGCCACCAAGGGTGCGCGACACGTTAAACAAAATCGATGCGGAAGCGGCATCGTCCTTTTGTATCGAGGTTGTCGCCAATATGCCTAACGGCGTAAGCATCAGCGTTCCGCCCAAGCCCCGTAAAATTTGGGCGACGATCATCCATTCGTAGTGAAAATTAGTGGACGCAAAGCTCCATGTAACAGCGCTGAGCGCGAAGAGAAAACTGCCTGTGGCGATCAGCACATAAATATTGATGTTCGTTAAAATCCCCGGCATGTACCTCAGTGCGACCAATTGTGCAACACCACCGAAAATAATAACGTGACTGATTTGAATCGGCGAATAGGAGTGAATCGTGATCAGGAAGTACGGAATTAGAAAATAGCAGCCGAATAATGCCGCTCCAGCTAGTAAATTCGCGCTACAGCTGACCAGTAACTGGCGATTTTTTAAAAGAAAAAGATTTACTAACGGTTCTCGCACGCGTAATTCATTGACGACGAAGAGGCTGAGTGCAGACAGCGCCGTCATAGAGAGCATAAAGATAGGTGTCGATGAAAACCATCCTTTGCTGCGGCCCTCCTCAAGCACATACTGAAGGCATCCCAAGCCAACCACAACCGTTATCAGACCAATAAAATCTATTCGCAGTTTTACGCAACGTTGATAAATATCATCCCGCAATCCAACCATCATTAGACAGAGAGCAAGCAAGCCAATCGGCAGATTAATATAAAACAGCGATTGCCAGCCAAATGCCTCTGTCATTACGCCGCCAAGCACAGGACCAAGTGTCGGTGCCAAGGCAACGGTCGCGCCAAACAACGTATTCGCTTTGGTGTGCTCATGGACTGGTAGTTTGATGATAATCAGATTATAGGCAAAGGCCATCAGCGCACCGCCAGCCGCACCCTGAAATGCGCGAAAAATGATCAGACTTGAAAAATTCCACGCTTGGGCGCAGAGAAGCGAACTGAGCATGAACAACGCACAAAAAATAAAAGCGTATCGCTTGGTTCCGAGCGCTTTGAGCAGTAAGCCGGACAGCGGCAAAGTGACAATTTCAGCCATCAAATAAGATGACGATATCCATGAACCCTTCTCGAGCGGAAATTTCATTGCTGTCTGAATCGTGCCTATCGCCGCATTCGTAATCTGGATGTCCATGATGCTCATCAACACCGCGATGATGCTACCGATAAAACTCAGCCATGCCAGAGTGGATTTTTTTTCATATTCTAAGGCTTCAGTGCTGGAACGAGTTGGCATTTATAAGTTTAGAGCGAGAGAACAAAGAGGGCGCTTATCATCGCGCCCGGAAAATTGCCTGGCTATAATGTGGGACGGCACGATGATTGAATGTCGAATAGAACACTACCGATGATAGTTTGTTGGATTTGCGCAAAATCAATCACCTCCGCGTTACGTGAACCGGCTTGGTTTGGACCGCAGAAAAACCGGTGTCAGATGCATTCGCGTCAGTCCAGGCCGTCAGTGTTGCACGTTCATTTGCGCTAATACTTCCTTGAGTTGATCGACAAAAGACTGAACTATTTCTGACGGCAGGTCGCCACGCAGCATGAGCCGAACGCCAGCCTTATCTTCCCTGACGACGGGAATATCCCTGCAGTCAAGGCGCTGCAGGAAATGGCAGGCAATATTGGCTCATTAAAAAGATTTCGTAGTTCCTACTCCAGCTCTTCCATGATGCTCAGGCGAATTTTGTACTCAGCCATCGATAATCCCGTAATACCCTGGCTTCGCAAAGCGTCGATGCCGCCTTGAAGACATCGGGATGACTATTTAACCCTAGATAAGAGCAAGAGCATAAATTGACAAAATTCCTGTCAGTGTCTATGTCACGCAGGTTGTTTTGACCAGCGCTGGCAACCACACGCATACCTATCATGTTCTGTTATCGAAATCACAGAGGGACTCTTCTGATGGACAAGCGCAGCTGCTCCATTACGCTCCTTAGCTTCGAGCCCTTTTTCGTTTCGATAGCTAACGTTACACGCAATCCGGGCCATAATTCGCTGCGTAGCGTGCGATTTAAGTAAAAGTCTAGTGTTCGACTTGTGCGTAACTGATGCGCCAGGGCGAAAGTGGGCCAAGTGATCGCCCCTAAACGTGGACCTTTTCGTGGAAAACCTGGCAGCCGCTTGCCAAAAATCCTCGATTCGTGTCCAATCAGAAACATGAAAAAATTTCCCTCGCTTCCCGTCTGGACCATCGTTGCGCCGATTGCCGCCTGGTTATTGCTAATCGGCACCCGGTTTGATCTGGGTCTTTTCTATACCTTCCTGCTGGTGGTCGGTCTGCTCGGTGGCGTGCTTGCTGCCGTCTATCACGCCGAGGTCGTCGCGCATCGGGTCGGTGAGCCTTACGGCACGTTAGTGTTGGCCCTGGCCGTGACGCTGATTGAGGTCGCATTGATCGTTTCGCTGATGTTGGCCGGTGGAGAGGAAACGATGGGTTTGGCACGCGACACGGTATTTGCTGCCATCATGATTATTCTGAACGGCATTGTGGGTATCTGTTTGCTGGCGGGCGCCAGTCGCCACAAGGAACAGACATTTGGATTGCTGGGCGTCAGCGCTTCACTTGCGACGCTGGCGGCGATTGCGGTTCTGACGTTGGTCCTGCCTAATTACACGTCCAGCGCGGTCGGGCCGTTTTACAGCTCCAGTCAACTTGCCTTTATCGCCATCATTTCTTTGGTGCTGTATGGCACCTTCGTGCTGGTGCAGACGGTGCGCCATCGTGATTATTTTCTGCCCGACGAATCGACCAACGACGAGGAAGTGCACGCCGCGCCGCCGTCCGACAAGGCGGCATGGATCAGTGGTGGTCTGCTGCTGGTTTGCCTGGGAGCGGTCGTTTTGTTGGCAAAATCGCTGGCACCTTCGCTGGAGCTGGCCGTCGCCAGTGCTGGGGCACCAAAAACACTGGTCGGCATTATCATTGCTGCCGTGGTGTTGCTGCCGGAAGGTCTCGCTGCGGTGCGTGCAGCGCGCGCCAATCGCTTGCAAACCAGTCTTAATCTGGCACTGGGATCGGCGTTGGCTAGCATCGGACTGACCATTCCGGCGGTTGCCATTGTATCGCTCACGACGGGGTGGTCGTTATCGCTTGGACTTGACATAAAGTCCACTGTATTGTTGTTGCTGTCTTTTATTGTTGCTACGTTATCGTTAGGGACCGGACGCACAACCGTCATGCAAGGCACGATTCATCTGGTGATTTTCGCCGTATATTTGTTCACCACGATTGTTCCATAGGTCACCGCGCGTAATTCCTGAGCGTAATAAGGGGAATGAGTGGAATAGCATTGCAACTCGTTGCATTTCTGAGGCCAGATCCCTGATTTTGGTTGATTTTTCTGCCCTCCCCAATAAATCTTGCCGAATCCGATGCAAGCCTGGCTTTGCATACGCTTAACGACAAATATGCGCAGTGTAAAAAAATATTTTTCAGTAGTGTGCTCGAAATAAATCGTGTCGGAGGATAATGTCGGTATTACTTAAGTTGCTGACTTGATTTCACCCGGCACCGATAACGCCGAATTTGAGGCAAAATTACTTGCCTCAGGTTTGCCGTGTCGGTTTAGCCATCATTATTGGAAATATTGTATTTTGAAGACGACTAGAAGCAAACGCTGGGACGGCACGATTAACACTCTGTCAGTTGACTACCTTAACGATGTTGCAGGACAAATGGTTGCCTATGGCGATCGCGTACAGTTCGGACTAACTGGTACGGGTCAACGACCGTATTATCAGGTTATTAATAGTTCAGATAAGAAAATGGCGTTTAACAGCACCAATCATCTATTGCATCCGGTTGGTGAAGAATTCGTCGGCAGCAATGGCAGCATGGTCTACACGCTTGATCAAATTAAAGCGGCGATTGCCGGTGTTGGTACGCGTACAACGGCAGTAGCGGCGACCCGCACGCGAAGCGTCGGCGGCACGCGTGCACCGACCGTGAAGATTCAGGACATCATCGATTCTCAAAAATACGATTATTTCAAAGCCCATCGCGACCTCCTGCCACCAACTATTGGCGAGTATTCAATCGAAATCACTGACCTGATGAAATTGGGACAGTCGGCAGAAGAAGCATTTGATGCGGTGATTAAACTGCATTTTTAATGGCGGTGGCTGCAGCACCATCATCGCAGCATCAATAACACGACGCTAACGTAAAAAGAGACCCGAACAGGTCTCTTTTTTTATTTTCTCTGCCGTTATCGTCAATCAATTAAGCGATTTGACTATTTTTCCGGCAATGGCGTCCGCAAGGTGACAAACTCCTCCGCCGATGTCGGATGAATGCCGATGGTATCGTCAAAGATGCGTTTGGTTGCGCCAGCTTTCAGCGCAACCGCAATTCCCTGAATGATTTCACCGGCTTCGGGGCCGACCATATGGCAGCCGAGAACTTTGTCGGTTTCGATGTCGACAATCAATTTCATCAGCGTTTTTTCTTCCGACGCACTGAAGCTTAGTTTCATCGGGCGAAACCGGCTTTCGAAGATGGCGACATGATGGCCCGCATTGCGCGCCTCTTCCTCGCTTAATCCCACCGTGCCGATGTTGGGCAGACTGAAAACGGCCGTTGGAATCATTTTGTAGTCGACCGGGCGATATTCTTCCGGGCGGAACAAGCGCCGCGCGACAGCCATACCTTCGGCTAATGCCACCGGGGTTAGCTGTACGCGGCCAATCACATCCCCCAAGGCCAGAATCGATGGTTCTGTTGTACGGTATTCGTCATCGACTTTAATAAAACCTTTTTCATCCAGGGACACCGCGGTATTTTCAAGGCCGAGGTTATCCAGCATCGGCCGGCGTCCTGTCGCATAAAATACGCAATCCGTTGCTATTTTCCGGCCATCTTTTAGGGTTACCTGAAGACTGCCGTCCGCCTGTTTATCGATGCGCGCAATATCCGCGTTGTACTCGAGCGTCAGCCCTTTTTTGGTCAGCTCTTCGTGCAGGTGTTGCCGTACGCTTTCGTCAAAGCCGCGCAATATTTTTTCCCCGCGGTACACAAGGGTAGTTTCTGCGCCGACTCCGTGAAAGATGGATGCAAACTCCACAGCGATATATCCGCCCCCGACCACTAGCACGCGACGGGGCAATTCTTTAAGGAAAAAGGCTTCGTTTGAAGTGATCGCCAGCTCTTTGCCCGGTATCTCTGGCACATGTGGCCAGCCGCCAGTGGCGACCAGGATGTTGGCGGCGCGGAATTGTTGCCCGTTGATTTCTACGGTATGTGGATCGATCAGACGTGCATGACCTTCCATCAGGGTGACGCCGCTGTTAGCTAATAATGATCGATACACCTCATTGAGGCGATGAATTTCACGATCTTTATTGGTAATAAGCGTGGCCCAATCGAATTTCGGCTTTTCGGTGGTCCAGCCAAAACCGCTTGCCTGGTCGAAATCTTCACTGAAATGCGCGCTGTAAACCAACAGTTTTTTCGGAACGCAGCCGACATTGACACAAGTTCCGCCGAGATAGCGGCTCTCCGCTACCGCAACCCGCGCACCAAAGCCGGCGGCAAAGCGTGCCGCGCGTACCCCGCCGGAACCTGCGCCAATGACGAAAAGGTCAAAATCGAAAGACATATTGCTTCTCCCTAGCCATTTTCGGCTGGTGGTTATTCTGGTTTCGCTCCGGCCCATATGCGCAAAGCGACCGCAAAGAATGATCTTACCCGGTTTAAATAGTGTTTGTTAACTGAAAAAATGGCCCCGGATGAGCGTTAATCTGAACGGGAAACGAGGCCGGGAGCGTAGATCGCACCCAGCCTCGTTTTATCGTATTAATATCATCAATCCAGTAGCGCCAACGCAATTGGCTTTTGAGGCCATCCGCTCAGCCAGCGGTTGATGCTTTAGGTCGACGCATAAGGTCGAGGTTTTGTTCAGGTTGATGCTTTTAATTACTACCGGTCAATTGTTGGTCCGTATCGACATTGGCAGCCGCCAATTCAGCGCGCACTTGCGCACGGGTTTTGGTCGAGGCAACTTCTGATGTCACAGGATATGATGCGTGGCTATAGTTTAGACGCCCCTGATCGCCCGCTTGCGTCAATTCCGCAATCACTTCGGCGCGGGTTTTGGTAGAGGCCACCGCTGGGGTGTTTGGATAAAGTGTATGGCTATAGTTCAAACGCCCCTCGTCACCGGCCTGGGTCAGTTCCGCCACGACTTCTGCGCGAGTCTTGGTGGAGACAAAAGGCGCATCAACCGGATAGCGAGCGTCAGCAAAGGCAGAACCCGCAATAGCGGCAGTAGTTGCAACAAAGGCTGCAGTAAGAGCAAATTTTTGGATGTTCATTTTTTTCTTTCAGTAATAGCGCAAGAGCATTGGAGCTTTATCGATAACCAATAGAGCAATTATTAAAGACAATGTCGGAGCAACGCCCGTCAGGCAAAATTGCCCGGTGGGATAAATCAAGGTCAATTCGTTAAAATCAGTTGCTCTTATTGAGAGCGTTGAGAGCGGTTAAATTCGGTTGATCGGTTGGAGTGCTAAGTGCATGAGTAGAATCATGCCATTGAAAGTGATACTATTTGTCATCAATAGTCTTCTAAATAATGCAGTTAGTATCAAAGTGAGAAATTAAATGGATCGCTTATCACCGTTGTTTGCACGATTTGCCCCCTCGGCGCGGGTATTTCATATAGGTTCACTATGTGGAAGCGCCGACGCCGATCTGACCGAGGGCAACGGGCATATTCATCTCATCAGCACCGGCCGTCTGACGGTTTTCCGTCCGCGCCTTGACCCCATTATTATTACCGAGCCATCGGTGTTGTTTTTCCCGCGGCCGAGTGCGCATCGGCTGCATGTAGAGGAACGCGACAATACTGAAATGGTATGCGCCACGATTCAATTCGGCAACGGCCTGGAAAATCCCGTGATGCGGGCGCTACCGGAAGTCATGGTGATACCGCTCGAGTCGGTACCCAGTCTCAAGCCGATGTTGGCGTTGTTGTTTGCGGAGGCGTTTTCTGATAAATGCGGCCGTCAGGCTGCGATTGACCGCCTCACGGAATATTTGATGGTCCTGCTACTGCGCCATGCGATGAGTAACAAGTTGGTCGGTGGGGGTATTTTGGCGGGCCTCGGAGATCCGCGCCTGGCCAAAGCCATCACCGCCATGCATGAGCGTCCCGAACAAAGTTGGTCGCTGGAGCAATTAGCCGAATCCGCAGGTATGTCCAGAGCGCGTTTCGCAGTCCACTTTCGCGAGACGGTCGGCATGACACCGCTGGATTATCTGACAGACTGGCGCGTTGGCGTGGCGCAGGTATTGCTGCGGGCCGGTCAGTCGTTGAAACTGGTCGCGCCCGCTGTGGGCTATATGAGTCCAACTGCATTTACCCGCGTGTTTAGTCAGCGCATCGGCGCTTCTCCAACGGAATGGCTGGCCCAGATCGCGGTGGCCTGATAAAAAATCCACACTATCCTGACGGCTGCGGACAGCGCAATTTTTAAACCAATGCACGCGGGCGGCGGTGCACTTTCTGTCAGGCGTAGGTTAGTCGAAAGTAGGGCACTCCGAGTACGCGAACTGGTTACGCACTAATCACCAACTAATCACCCACCAGTCACGCACGAGTCACGCACGAGTCACAAACCGGTCATCACGGGGTCATCCAGCGAGTGTTTACTACATTATCTAATAAGCTATCAATTTTCGGCATTTTTTAACCGTGCCAAAATGATGCCGGTAACTCCCGTAAACCCATCTCAAAGGCTCTATGAAACGATCACTCACCGTTACCGCTTCCCTCATCACCGCCACGCTCTTGATCGCGGGGTGCGCAGGCAATAGCGGCAATTTGCAAGCTGCTGGAAATGCCGGTCACCTCAAAACGTTGGATGGCAGCGCGCCTTTGATTGTCGGGCATCGAGGATTGCCGGGTCTTTATCCCGAAGAAGTCATTGCAGGCTACCGCGCTGCCATTGCCGCCGGGACCGATGCGCTCGAACTCGATCTGCAATCTTCCAGCGATGGGGTTTTATTTGCCTGTCATAACGTCTTTTTAAGTGACACCACCGACGTCGCCAACCATCCCGAATTCGCCTCGCGCAAAAAATCGCGCATGGTCGATGGCGTGGCGACCGGTCCTGAATGGTATTTCAGTGATTTTACCGCCGCCGAATTAAAGACGTTGCGGGTCAGACAGCCGATCGCCACGCGGAGCAAACAATATGACGGGATGTATCCGCTGGCCACGTTCCAGGAAGTGATTGATCTCACCAAAGAGACCATCGCAGCCAATCCTCAGCGCAGAATGTTTATTTATCCGGAAACGAAAAATCCGATTTATCAACGTCAGTTAGGTGTGCCGCTGGAAGAAAAATTGCTGGCAATGCTGATCAAAGAAGGTTGGAACACGCCGGACTCACCGGTTTTTGTGCAGTCGTTTGAGCCAGCCAGTTTAAAAATGATGCGCAAAATGGGTTTGAAAACCAAGGTTGTGCAATTAATTGACGGTGACGGCACCAACTTCAAAACCGGCGCCATGACTTATGGCTCACCGGATACCGCCAAACCGTTCTCGTGGCTGCAAGCCAACGATCCTCACACATTTGCTGCCATGGTCACGCCAGCTGGTCTGGCAGAAATCAAGACCTATGCGGATGGTATCGGTCCGTGGAAACTGTATATTCTGCCACCGCAAGGCGTCGATGCTGCCGGTAACGCTGTCAAAACCCTGGATCAGGCTTCCAACATGGCGCCGACAACGCTGGTGGCCGACGCCCATAAGGCTGGTTTATTTGTTCACCCATATACCTTCCGGGATGAGGCAGTGCGTTTAACCAAAACCTATAACGGCGACCCTAAAGCGGAATACAAGGCGTATTTCGATCTCGGCATTGACGGCGTCTTTACAGATTTCTCGACAACGGGCCGCGTTGCATTAACCGAGTGGATGAAAACCAACGAAGCCAAATAAGAAGTTAATGGGCAAGTTAACGCACGGAAACGGTAATAGTAATAGTAATAGTAATAGTAATAGTAATAGTGAGCACTATCCCGTTCGACTTGCCCGTTCGCGCCGCCTTGGTGGGCGGCGCTAATAAATCAAGCCCGAGCACCGACTGGAAACGATTGCAATCTGCCGCACAACTGGCAATACTGCTTGGGTGAATGCATCGACAACTCGGAGAATAAATCCATGGCTAAAAAGAACGCCTTTTACGCGCAATCCGGTGGCGTTACTGCCGTCATCAATGCTTCCGCCTGCGGGTTAATTGAAACGGCGCGCAAGCACAAAGACACCATCGGCAAAGTCTATGCTGGTCGTAACGGCATCATCGGCGCCCTGACCGAAGACCTGATCGACACCACCAAAGAATCTGTCGCCGACATCGCAGCCCTGCGGTTTACGCCCTCAGGTGCATTTGGCTCGTGTCGCTATAAATTGAAAAGTCTCGAAGCCAACAAGCGTGAATACGAACGACTGATCGCCGTCTTCAAGGCGCATAACATTGGCTATTTTTTCTATAACGGCGGCGGCGATTCGGCGGATACCTGCTTCAAGGTTTCACAGCTTTCTGAAGCTTTGGGCTATCCGGTACAAGCCATCCATGTGCCGAAAACGATCGATAACGATCTTCCGATCACCGACTGTTGCCCCGGCTTTGGTTCGGTCGCCAAGTACGTAGCCGTGTCGACACTGGAAGCCTCATTCGATGTGAAATCGATGGCAAAAACCTCCACCAAAATTTTTGTCCTTGAGGTGATGGGCCGCCATGCCGGCTGGATTGCGGCCGCAGGCGGGTTGCTCATCGATCATAATATTCCGGTCGTGATTCTATTTCCGGAAGTCGTCTTCGATCAGAAAAAATTCCTTGCCAGGGTCGACGCAAACGTTAAAAAATTCGGCTACTGCACCATCGTCGTCTCCGAAGGTTTCCATTACGCGGATGGCAGATTTCTCGCAGAACAAGGCAGCACCGATGCGTTCGGTCACGCCCAGTTGGGCGGTGCAGCACCGGTCGTCGCAAATATCATCAAGGACGCGTTAGGCTACAAATTTCACTGGGCAGTGGCGGATTACCTGCAGCGCTCAGCCCGCCACATCGCCTCCAGGACCGATGTAAAGCAGGCCTATCAACTCGGTCAGGCCGCGGTTGAACTGGCCGTAAAAGGTCGCAACGCCGTGATGCCGACGATTCAACGCCTGTCTGACGTTCCCTACAAATATCGGATTGGCGTGGCCGATCTGAAAGACGTGGCAAACGTTGAAAAGTTTATGCCCAAAGACTTTATTAGCCGCGACGGGTTTGGAATCACCGAGAAATGTAAACGTTATCTGTTACCGCTGATTCAAGGTGAGGACTATCCGCAATACCTCAACGGCTTGCCGCAGTATGTGACGCTTAAGAACATAGCGGTGCCAAAGAAGTTGGCGACATTTAAGGTGTAACTGGAGCGTGTACGCTGGTTATTAATTATTATCAAGGATTACCAATAAGTACCAATAAGTACCAAAGATAATCAACAATAAGCAGCGTGCATCTATCGTCGCAACGTGTGTGCCCGTAAGGTCTCCGTCCAGTCTGAGTACTTATACCAAACGTAAGACCAGCGCGGCTTTTTCGCCATAGTCGTCATAGCGCTCATTAATCGCGCTGACGCAAAACGCCAGTTCCTCCGCGATCTCCGGTGATTGTTGCTGCAACAGCGCGCTATCGTGTACTTCGATGATCAACGTTTCATCCGGCTTCAATCGAAATTTGCTCATACTTTCATCGTCGCGCAAATAGCTCAGACAATCTATCCAGGCACTCATATTGCGACCATAAAAGTCAGGGAAGCCGAAGATTTTCTGGGACTCGGTATGAAAAGCGTCCCAATCGGTCAGCAGGCTACCGTCTAAACGAACTGTTGGCATGGTGGTGTCTCGGTAGGACTTGTTGGAATTAGGGACCCACAGCAAAAATACCCTGGGCGAGGATAGATTTTACCGGATTCATACCGTCAGTAGCGAGCGATTGGTGGCGTAGCTTGGAAGTAGAGTAAAGAGTGGCTTGACGTTGGTACCGAGATTAGTTAACAGACTTTCGAGAAATGTAAATTTATTTGGTTGGCAGGAAGCTACCGAGCACAGTCAATAACAACAAGGGACCGCCTAAGACGATGGTCAGCCAATTTAATGCGCTGAAACGATTATTCTTGTCATGATCTGGTGCGACTGCATCATTAATCTGATTTACGCGGATTTGCACAGGCACAAAGATGATTGGCGCGCTCAATGAAATGAGCAAATAAAAGCCTCCAAAAAAATGACTAATAAGCGCTGCAACAATCCAGGCTACGGCTAACAGACCCGCCTGTAGGTTACTCCGATTCGCATTCGGTATTTTGAAATCGCGGATCTTTTTGAACATCTGATAGCAAAAGAAAAAAGCGAAGAACGCCCGTGCGAAAGGTAAAACATTGATCTGTTCTCGCTCTTTGACAAGTTGCCAGTTTCGATAGAACCAGTAAATTGGGTAAAGCCCGAGGGTACAAAACGACAACACGAGAAGCTTGTGGATTGAAATAGCGAAAAATGGTGTTTCCGCTTCCGCTGCGCTCTGGTGGGCTACAAGTAAATGCGATGGCGTCTCGGGAATACTACTGTGTATGAGTCCAAGATGATATATGTTCAAAATTAATTTCTTTGCTGAAAAGGCTGGTATTCAAAAAACAAATAAAGAATGTTGGCGATGGCTAAAATAATGCGTACTTAACCTATCGCCTCTTCCCGATTCGAGTCTCCGCATATTCCTAGCCACTGGTTTGGCTACCGTATCCTTGTGTAAATCCATCATCAAATGCTTTTACCAATCAGCTTAGAAACGACATTTTCTTAACGTCCATTACCGCTTGTATTTCTGCAATGCGCCGCTGCCGTTTTGTAAGGCCGCACCATATGCTTTGTCTTTGCGTTATCTCCTTATGCAAATAAGGTGCATTGCAGCATCATCGGGCCGTAAATTATTTCAAAAATTGGTCTCTTGTCTGCTGTTGTTCCTGCACACTTGCATATGCCATTCTTCGGGCGAGTTTCTTGATCGTATCCGGAATACTCGCTTCTGTCTGACCATCTTTTGTCATAGAAATGTACAGTATTTGTTCTTTGATTTTGCTGCGGTTACCAAATGCATTCGGTACACATGAAATGAGGGTGATAGTTAATTAAGACTATTTTCGCCTTGCGAAATAACTTGTCCAGCAGCCACCCGATTCACGGCTGGTTCGCCAGTACAACAAGAATGGCGCAGAGAACCACGGCCAGTATTATCAATAAAAAAATATAGAAATCCTTACGGGATGTCGGTGCACCAATCCCACTTAAATCGCCACTTAATAAAACAAGAATAATGCCATCGATCGCGACAACTGCCATTGTTGCTTTCGCCACTCCACTAAAAAATATTTCAGCGAAACGTACCCAATGAGAAGGGTGAGGTTGCTCTTTCATTTTTTCACTTTCGTTGTTTGGATTCTTCGGAGCGTTCAACGACCAGAGAAATGCTGTAAAGACAAAAATATGCATGCGGCCGATGGGGCATAACAAAAAAGAGAAACGATGATTGGTCATCAGTAATAATATTCAGGCGAGCTACCCACCCCATATAATAAATTTCCAGGGCAAGAACAAACAACAATCACCTGGCATCCCAGACTGCGCGGCTTATGGCTTAAACAAGCAGGTTTTACAGCCCCAAGACTTCCCGCAAAAATGTCTATTCCTCCTACAGGCCTCAAAAGTAAAGTAACTGTTGTTCCTTTTCCAATATCATCAAATATCTTCTTATCCTGCGCCCTGACATAAGCCACCGTCCCCGGATCAGACATATCCAGATTCTGCCCACCACAACCAGCCGAAGCAGTAGGACAAGGGAAATATTTGGGCGCATGCATTTTTCCATCGACTAAAATCTGTTGCGCATAGCGTCCCTCGTCGTCCAGCGGCAGGTTGGTCGCAGGATCGCGTTTGCTATTATTTTCGCCGGGTATTTCAGGTTTTCTGATCGGCGCTTTAATGATCACACCGGCAATTTCTTTATCGACGTAACCGCTGTTGATATAGGGTGAGTTTTTTTATCGTTCGTCGCATAGAACAGAAACTGTCCATTGCCGATAGACCGGCTTGGATTAGTCGCGGCATATTCCGCGTGCAAAGTATGTAAGAGCGCTTCCGCCTGTGCTGAGTAGGGCACGTCGTAGCCGCCAGTCGCTTGGCAAGTTTTTTTCATCCGGATGCAACTGCCGATTAGTCGCACTCACGAAAAAATGACAACGAAAAAAAATATAACAACAACCGTTGCGGTGTAAATAAAGCGAGCCTCTTGATTTTTTCCATCGTTATAGTTGCATGGGCCGGCTCCCGGTAAATCCTTATCAAATCGAAAAGCAAAAATCAACCAAATAACCCACCCCCCCCCAATGCACCAAAATATCGATTCGATATGATTTTTTAAAAATAGTAATATCAATAATTTAGCTGTGGCAGCAGACACAACAATATAAGAAATAAATTTGGTTATTTTCGAATTTTTCAATTTTTTTCCTCATAGTTCTCATTATATTTTTCCTTAGAACGATCAATAAATATTTGCCATCCTCCACTTAGATCAACCAAGGCTGTAATTCTATTTGCAGCAATTTCAGATAATCCATAAACGTTTTTTAAATACGCTGTAGCCGTTTTTGCTATTGCCTCTTTTGCTAGCGCTGATACTAGAGTTCCATCAACAAAACCTGACGCTACAGACATTAATGTCCCAAGACTTCCCGCAAAAAGGCCTATTCCTCCTACAGGCCTCACAAGTAAAGCAACTGTTGTTCCTTTTCCAACATCATCAAATATCTTCTTATCCAGCGCCCTCACATAAGCCACCGTCCCCGGATCAGACATATCCAGATTCTGCCCACCACAACCAGCCGAAGCAGTAGGACAGGGGAAATATTTCGGCGCATGCGTTTCCCCGTCAACCGAAATTTGTTGCGCGTAGCGACCTTCGTCATCGAGCGGCAAGTTGGTCGCCGGATCGCGCTTTATCTTATTCGTGCCAGGTATGTCCGATTGCCGGATCGGCGCTTTAATAATCACACCAGCGATTTCTTTATCGACGTAACCACTATTGATATAGGGTGAGTTTTTTTGCTCTTTCGTTGCATAGAAGAGGTATTGCCCTTCACCGAGAGACAGGCTTGGATTGGTTGACGTATATTCAGACTGCAACGTATGTAAGAACGCTTCTGCCTTTGCAGAATAAGGGACGTCATAGCCGAGATTGTAATCAAGCAAATTTTGCGCAGTATTTGCCAGCGTTGCCATTGCGCCTTGTATTTGCTCCGGTGTTGGATTGTCTGTGCCGTATATTTCTTTTGCAAAACGACGAGCGTTTTGTTTAATTAGCGCCATTTCTGTTGGATGCAACTGCCGATTATTAGCGTCCGCATTCTTCCCCATGATCCCGCCCATGCCAGCGCTATCCATCCCGCCGCCAGCCAATCCGCCTGCAGCCGCACCGACCGGCGTCGCTCCCAGTCCCATCATGTCGTTGTAGGCCTGCAGTCCTTCCTTGCTGATGGTGTCGTAGCCGTTATTGAGCAGATATTCGCTAATGAGCGGTGACATCTTTTCAACACTCATGCCTGCTGCGACGCCGCCAATGGCGCTGCTGTCACCGATTTTTGCCTGGATCAGTCCGACGATGCCGTGCAGGGCGATCTTTTGTGGGGAACCGTCGGCCCACTGTCCTTGTGCCAACTCACCGACCATGTTGGCAAGTACAGCAAAATCTCTGAAACTTTTGGTAAGAAATTACCATGACTGTGGGACGTAAGTAATTTCATATTTTTGTTTCAACTCTTGTTGTAGTTTTATTGAAATCTGATAACCTTTTTCATTAAAAATTTGTAGTTCTTCTTCTATCTTAAATCTAGAGTGTGGCGGATAGTTTTGGCACAATGTTGCTTGGAAAATACGATCCCATTCTTCAATCTCTTTTACAAGGGAGATGCTCAACGGAAGTTCTGAAAGCTCCACAGGTCCCATATGCTCTACAGAGTGATCGAAAATTGGTGAAGTTAAGTATTCTGCTACTAAGGTCAGTTTCCTCATTATGGCCTCCATGAAGTGACTGGATAAGCGGTGACAATAAAACCATTATTTGCTACGCCGACGGCTATATGTTTTGAGATGCCGTTATATGTAATTTCATATACGGACGTAGTGCCCGCTTTCCCCACATATTTTCCTTGGCTTATAGCTTGCATGACGACGGTAGGCACATCCGCTTGAGAAATGCCTTTGCTTGCAAAATCTGTCGCATGTCGTTCAATAATATGCTGCAGCCCCCCTTAGAATTTCCTTGCTCCAAAAATACAATTCTTCCATCGGTTAATTTTTTGATAGCAACCACATTTTCAGGTGTCAGTTTCGTACCGGATTGCTCTAGTTTTGTTAATAGTTTCGCTTTTACAGTGCTGCTAACCAAGTTATTGGGGATCGCTGGCTTTACGCCACTTCCTAACAACGCAGCGGCAATCGCCTTATCGGTTTCTGCGATTGACTGCGCAGCACCCCGCACCAACTCGGTTTCGGTAATGCCGTTCTTAAGCAAATTAATCTGTGCGTTAATCAAATTAATACTACCAAGGTCATCTTGATATAAGGGCTTCGTAGCTTCTAATGCCAGTAGCGCATCATTAATTGCATCAAACTTTGCGCCACAATTATCACTACACGATTTCCCGAGATAGTCGTTTGCATTTGTTACCAACTTGCTCGCTACTTCTGCGGGTGTTTTTAAACCAAACCGTGCTTGCTGTTCAGGTGTCCATGACCCGTCTACATTACCACCTGAAAATGGATTAGTACGCTCTGCTGCGGTGGCCTTAAATAGTGTGCTGGTTTTGTTTTCTGCGATAAATTGCTTGGCGGTTTCATCGCTCTTGCCACCTCTCTCCGCTGCGCTATCGACAATGGCATAACCCGCTGACAATAAGCGTTGGTAAGCCTCTTCTGCCGAAATATTTTCGCCAGTCTTTTCTTGCAGATGCTCTCTATATTTCTTCGCGTTCTGTTTGGCCCAATCACGTTCGCTTTGATGCAACTGCCGATTATTAACATTCATCGGCCAGAACTGCGTTTCTCGGCATGCCAGGCGAGTGTTCCGGCAAAGAAACCTATAAATAAAATACCTAATGCGCAGCGTCCGATACGATTCCAGGTCGGCAGCTGGTAGGGGATATCGTGAAATAACCAGACTATTAAGGGACCAGCTAAGAATTGCCCAATCAATACAATTAATCCTGTTCCAATCAAAAATGCAATTACAAAATGGAGCCATCTCGATAACTCAAAGGACATTTTTAAGTTCACTTTTTTACCTCGCCATCCTTTCGTTCGCCCATTCGGTCGCATTCCTGGCACCATATCTGGCTTGTTGCTCGGCGTCCACGAACCGTCCGTATTTCCATTTAAGAATGGGTTGGTACGCTCTATGACAGTGGCGTTGAATATATTGCCGGTCTTGTTAGCTAATATAAATTGCTTAGCGGTTCCATCGCTTTTACCACCTCTTTCTGCTCCGGTATCGACAATGGCTTAGCCCGCTGACAGTAAGCGTTGATAGGCTTCTTCTGTTGAAATATTTTCGCCGGACTTTTCTTGGATTTGCTGACGATATTTCTTCGCGTTCTGTTTGGCCCAATCGCGTTCACTTTGATGCAACTGCCGATTATTAGCGATGTGCCGACTCTCGGAAGTTGCCGCATGATCGGTGCTTTGATCATGACACCCATAATGATTTATTTAACGTTTCGCTATTCTCATTGAAGAAAAATCGCAAAAAAAAATAGAACGGTCACGAGAATACAATACGCAATCCTACCAACTTGGTTGGTTCCTTTTCTATATGCGAAAGGTGCCGGTAAATCCCAATTTTTAAATACCGCACTTATGATCCAAATTAACCAAATTGCAGTACCGAGCAGAAGAATCGTTTTATCGAACGCATCACTCCTTGCCAATATAACTCCCTTAATTACACTACTAATACCGACTAAACTAATGAGCAGTTTCATCCACCGTATACTGTTCATTATTTATCTTCTCGCGTGTTAGGATATTTTTGTACTCTATCTGCCAATGCCTTCCAACCGCCCCCCAAATCCACCAAAGAAACAACTCTACTTGCTGCGGCTTCACCCAATCCATATATCCGCTGTAAGTATTGTTGAGCAGTTTGTTGGAGGGCTACATTTGCTAACCCTCCGATGGGTTTACCTTGTACGTACCCTGAGCCAACAGAAGAGGCCGCTCCAACGATAGTTGCCATAAATCCTATAGCACCTATGGGATTAATAAGTGCGGCATATGTCGAACCAGTCCCAAGATCATCAAATACTTTTTGATCTAGAGCTTTTGCATAAGCCACCGTCCCCGGATCAGACATATCCAGATTTTGCCCCCCACAACCAGCCGAAGCAGTCGGACAAGGGAAATATTTGGGCACATGCATTTTTCCATCCACCGATATTTGTTGTGCGTAGCGACCTTCGTCATCCAGCGGCAAGTTTGTCGCCGGATCGCGCTTTATCTTATTCGCGCCCGCTATTTTTGGTTGTCTGATCGGCGCTTTAATAATCACACCGGCAATTTCTTTATCCACGTAACCGCTGTTGATATAGGGTGAGTTTTTTTGATCGTTCGTCCCATAGAACAGAAACTGTCCATTACCGATCGAAAGGCTTGGATTAGTCGCGGCATATTCCGACTGCAAAGTATGTAAGAACGCTTCTGCCTTTGCTGAGTATGGCACGTCGTAGCCGAGATTATAATCAACTAGATTTTGGGCTGTGTTTGCCAGCGATGATAACGCACCCAGGATTTGCTCTGGCGTAGGGTCATCTGTCTTGTACTTTTCTTTCGCAAAACGACGTGCGTTTTGTTTAATGAGTTCGGCTTCTTTCGGATGAAGGGCGCGGTTGTTGGCGTCCGCATTCTTCCCCATCATCCCGCCCATGCCAGCGCTATCCATCCCGCCGCCTGCCAATCCGCCTGCAGCCGCACCGACCAGCGTGGCTCCCAGTCCCATCATGTCGTTGTAGGCCTGCAGTCCTTCCTTGCTGCTGATGTCGTAGCCGTTATTGAGCAGGTAGTCGCTAATGAGCGGTGACATCTTTTCAACACTCATGCCTGCTGCGACGCCGCCAGCAGCGCTGCTGTCACCGATCTTTGCCTGGATCAGTCCGACGATACCGTGCAGCGCGATCTTTTGGGGGGAGCCGTCGGGGTAGCCGGCTTTTTGTGCGATGTCGCCGACCATGCCGTTGAGGGCTGCGCCGGCGATGTCGGCGGCGCGCTGGTTGTCTTGTGCGCGTTGTTGTTCTGCCTGTAAATTGTGGGCTTGCTGCAGGGTTAAGGTGTTGCTGAGGGTCTCGTTGGCGGTAGCGGCATCGCGCTGCGTTAAGGTCTCGGCGGTGGCCTGGCTGTGGGCGTGGGTGGTGGCGTCGCCAGTGCCGGTGATGGTAACTGTGGACGGGCTGATGACGCTGTCGGTGTGGCTGGTGGCGTCCCCACTCTTGGGCATGCCGGCGCCGCCGGCGCGACAGAACCTATTTGAACCAAGGTCCAAATTTTTCTGGATCATCGCTAAGCGTACCTGTTTTCATCAAAGCCTTTGGCAGGCATAAGAACGATATTATAGTTATCAATATGGAGGAGGGAATACCTTTCCAATATAAAGCGCTACATTTATCTAAACCAAACACAAATTGGCTTAATGCATTTATCGCAACCCCCCCAACATATTCCCGAACCGATCGCTATTGAACCTACCAATATTTTTTATCTGAAAAGTTGCATACAATCTTTGCCAATTCATTTCACTCCTTCGAATTATGGATTTGGTTTATTACTTCTAGTCCATTTGAGCCAATACCGAAAAGTAGCGTTCCTTGTGTTATTCCATAAGGCAATGGCATCCCCGTTAAAGGATTTAAAGTAGCGTTGCCGACACGCGGGACCTTGACTCCGAATAACGAACTGGTTCGATTAATTCCATCTGAAGCACCAACTTTAAGTGGAACATGCGCTTTTAAAGCTCCTATTGAAAATACTAAATTCATTCCGTCGTAAGCGATATCACCCCACCCTTGTGGCAATACTTGATTAAATCCATGCCTTAATGGATCTATACCGGTCGTTCCCCTACCGTTATATTGGTTATACAGCCCCGTCCCGCCATCAATGGCGGTACTTGTTCCCGCCCCAATCATCCATCCTCCGCCTGCCAAACAGCCAATCCCTGTGGTTCCACAAATTGTTGCACCGACGTAGGCAGTTAGTCCGCCTGTCGCAACTTTTCCGACATTTTTAGCTACCGGAATATCTTCAGAAAGCATACGATCAGTAATACTATCCATCGCTGAATACCCAAACTGACCTTCAGTCTGTTGTAACTTAATCCAAGTCAGTTCATCCTTTAACGTATAAGCATCCATGACACCAACATAATTGGTCTCACGTTCTTGACTACCTTCGGGATATTGCTCCCAACACTTCACTTCATAGCATGCCGCTTGCGTGAGACGTTTTTCTTCATCTTTGTTTCCGTTAGCTTTCTTGGCAATTAAATCTTTTTCACTTTGATGCAACTGCCGATTATTAGCATCAGGGCAGTCCGACGCAATATTCACCGCCAAACGCCGCCGACCCAGACGGGGCGGGGCTTGCCGGGCGATCCATTTTCCAGACACGCTCTTACGCGGGGGGATTTTTCCAGACGCGGTTTTTGCCTCCAGAGAGAGGATATCCAGACGCACGCGGTGCGTGCGTGGGGGGTGCCTTTGATGTTGCCGTTGGGGGTTGTGCATCGCGCCATTATACGGATGCTGTGTGGGGAGACTATTTTGTGCGTCACGCTTCTTCGCCGGACTGCACCGGCGCTCATCCCGTCCCGTCCCGTCAAATTAACGGGATTGGGAGCAGCTTTTTTTGATTTAATAAAAGACCAGAACAAGGCATGAGCATGTAACAAATTATTTAAAATAAAACATATAAATAATGATGGCGATAACTAAAACAATGAATGTCCAATAACTTAACCTATCCTTCTTAGAAGCATCCAAATAACGCTCATCACGAGTTTTGGTACATATCTCTATGAGTAATTCTTTATATCGCTTTTTATTATTCATTTTTTGTTACTCGGTTACCATTTACATCGAAACCGTATCCAACTGGCGTTACACCCACTCCCGGAGTTCCAATGCCATACTCAATAGATGTACCTCCCCCATAACCTTGATTAATCCCACCTCCTGCGCCAATTAAAGGGAACAGCGGAAATGGCAAGATGACAGAACCTTGCCCACCTGCGCCAGGTAAAAAACTGTTAGTGGATTTTGAATTTGCTCCACCTATAATGTATCCGAACATAATTGAACCACCCGGTTTTATTGAATACCCCGGATAGGATCGCCCTAATCCCCATTGACCAACTATCCGGCCGTTGTGCAAATTAATTGCACCACCGCCAGAGAAAAGATAAAAGTTAGCCGATACAGACATGTAATCAGGCCCAGCCCCCGGACGTCCCTGAGGAATGCAGTCCGCTGATATGCATGAAATTTTTGGTGTGTACGGATTGTTCATAGAAAAAATATCATCCCTTGACGGTACGCCAGGCGTCACATCTCCCAGCGTTACCGGATCCCAGTTATATGCCGAATTGGCACCACCCGTACCCGCCTGGATATAGGCCGCCAACGCAGGGTCAACGCTACCTTGCACTTGCTCTATTAAATAGTCTCCGCCTGGCCTCCACTTCGCGCCAGTATCATATACACCGTCGGGATTTTTGATGCCGTCCACAACCATACCGGTCGTGACATCTTCTCCCAACGCACTATTGCCACCAGCACGCATCGCGTCCTCTACTTGCTCGACGGTGTATTTCCCGTTGCTGTTTTCCGCCAGTTTCTTCGCTAACGTTTTTTCTTTAGCCTTCCCATCTTCATGCAACTGCCGATTATTAGCATCCGCAATCACCCCGACATTCGCACCTATCCCGGCATCCCGGCAGCGCCCCAGAGGCCGCACCGACCAGCGTCGCGCCCAGATTCATCATGTCGTTGAAGTCCTATGAACCGGGTGAATAGCCCTGAATGCGTCATCACTTCTTTTTCCAAGGTGAGGCAAGCCTTCCATCATTAAGTTTTATTTTTTTAAAAACAATAAAAAGTAAACGACTAATGCCGTTACGCAAAATATTTTACGTGCAATAGGTTCAGCATTTGGCTTCAGTGAAAAAGCACCAAGGTAAATTGTTGTCCCATTTAAATATGAATGAATAGTGCAAAGCATTAATATCTGCATCCCAAAAATACCTGAAAAATTTAACCACTCACCCCAAAATCTGAAATATGAATTTAATCCAGCCAACGTACTCATACTGAGAAGAAAAATCATTTTTTTACTCATTATTTTCTCCCGTTATTCGATTTTTCTGGTTTAGTCTCCTCTTTAGCACGATTCACAAATGCATCCCATCCACCAGCCAAATCGATGAGGTTAATTATTCGGGTGGCTGATCCCCCTGATATCTGCAACACTTCTGTTAGATATTTATCTACTCCGCGAGTAACGACCTCCTTCCCAAGCGTCGTGAATGGATCATCGACTAACATTGATCCGGCACTTGCAAATATTCCGGTAGCCGCAGCGGCAGTGCCTATGGCTCCTACAGGATTTAACACTCCTGCGATAGTTGCCGCAGTTCCAATGTCACGAAATATCTTCTTATCCAACGCCGTCACATAAGCCGCCGTCCCCGGGTCAGACATATCCAGATTCTGCCCGCCACAGCCAGCGGAAGCCCGCGGACACGGGAAGTATTTCGGCGCATGCATTTTTCCATCGACTACAATCTGTTGCGCATAGCGTCCTTCTTCATCCAACGGCAAGTTGGTCGCAGGATCGCGTTTGCTATTATTTTCGCCGGGTATTTCAGGTTTTCTGATCGGCGCTTTAATGATCACACCGGCAATTTCTTTATCAACGTAACCGCTGTTGATATACGGTGAATTTTTTTGGTCATTGGTGGCATAGAACAGGTATTGTCCATTCCCGATGGATAGTGTCGGATCGGTGGATGCGTACTCTGATTGCAGCGTATGTAAAAAAGATTCTGCCTGTTTAAAATAAGGCACGTCGTAGCCAAGATTGTAATCAATCAGATTTTGCGCGGTATTGGCTAACATGGCTACTGCACCTTGCAATTGTTCTGCCGTGGGTTTATCTGTTTTATAAAACTCTTTTGCAAATCGTTCCGCATTTTTTTTGATCAGGTCAACCTCAGCCGGATGCATTTGCCGATTATTAGTGTCCGCATTCTTCCCCATCATCCCGCCCATGCCAGCGCTATCCATCCCGCCGCCTGCCAATCCCCCTGCAGCCGCACCGACCAGCGTCGCTCCCAGTCCCATCATGTCGTTGTAGGCCTGCAGTCCTTCCTTGCTGCTGATGTCGTAGCCGTTATTGAGCAGATATTCGCTAATGAGCGGTGACATCTTTTCAACACTCATGCCTGCTGCGACGCCGCCAGTGGCGCTGCTGTCACCGATCTTTGCCTGGATCAGTCCGACAATACCGTGCAGGGCGATCTTTTGGGGGGAGCCGTCGGCCCACTGTCCTTGTGCCAACTCACCGACCATGTTGGCAAGTACAGCAAAATCTCTGAAACTTTTGGTAAGAAATTACCATGACTGTGGGACGTAAGTAATTTCATATTTTTGTTTCAACTCTTTTTGTAGTTTTATTGAAATCTGATAACCTTTTTCATTAAAAATTTGTAGTTCTTCTTCTATCTTAAACCTAGAGTGTGGCGGATAGTTTTGGCACAATGTTGCTTGGAAAATACGATCCCATTCTTCAATCTCTTGTACAAGGGAGATGCTCAACGCCAGTTCTGAAAGCTCCACAGGTCCCATATGCTCTACAGAGTGATCGAAAATTGGTGAAGTTAAGTATTCTGCTACTAAGGTCAGTTTCCTCATTATGGCCTCCATGAAGTGACTGGATAAGCGGTGACAATAAAACCATTATTTGCTACGCCGACGGCTATATGTTTTGAGATGCCGTTATATGTAATTTCATATACGGACGCAGTGCCCGCTTTCCCCACATATTTTCCTTGGCTTATAGCTTGCATGACGACGGTAGGCACATCCGCTTGAGAAATGCCTTTGCTTGCAAAATCTGTCGCATGTCGTTCAATAATATGCTGCAGCCCCCCCTTAGAATTTCCTTGCTCCAAAAATACAATTCTTCCATCGGTTAATTTTTTGATAGCAACCACATTTTCAGGTGTCAGTTTCGTACCGGATTGCTCTAGTTTTGTTAATAGTTTCGCTTTTACAGTGCTGCTAACCAAGTTATTGGGGATCGCTGGCTTTACGCCACTTCCTAGCAACGCAGCGGCAATCGCCTTATCGGTTTCTGGGATTGACTGCGCAGCACCCCGCACCAACTCGGTTTCGGTAATGCCGTTCTTAAGCAAATTAATCTGTGCGTTAATCAAATTAATACTACCAAGGTCATCTTGATATAAGAGCTTCGTAGCTTCTAATGCCAGCAGCGCATCATTAATTGCATCAAACTTTGCGCCACAATTATCACCACACGATTTCCCGAGATAGTCGTTTGCATTTGTTACCAACTTGCTCGCTACTTCTGCGGGTGTTTTTAAACCAAACCGTGCTTGCTGTTCAGGTGTCCATGACCCGTCTACATTACCACCTGCAAATGGATTAGTACGCTCTGCTGCGGTGCCCTTAAATAGTGTGCTGGTTTTGTTTTCTGCGATAAATTGCTTGGCGGTTTCATCGCTCTTGCCACCTCTCTCCGCTGCGGTATCGACAATGGCATAGCCCGCTGACAATAAGCGTTGGTAAGCTTCTTCTGTCAAAATATTTTCACCGGTCTTTTCTTGCAGGTGCTCTCTGTATTTTTTAGCATTCTGTTTGGCCCAATCACGTTCGCTTTGATGCGACTGCCGATTGTTGGTCTTTAGCAGCTAAAAAAACGCACCCAACCCCGCCCAATTAGCGGGGATGGAAGCGGCTTTTTTTGATTTAAAGAATAGAGAAGATAAACAAATTCATCGGCCACAACTGCGTTTCTCAGCATGCCAGCTTAATGTTCCAGCCCAAAAACCAATAAATAAAATACCTAATGCGCAGCGTCCAATACGATTCCAGGTCGGCAGTTGGAAGGGAATGTCGTGAAATAGCCAGCGTATTAATGGTATTGCCAAAAATTCACCGATCAGCAGAATTCCGATGAACCCAGTTAATAAGAACACGATGACAAAATACGCCCATCGCCATAGCTCAAATTTAGTCTTCGACCTCATTTCTTATTCCCATCATTATTTTGTACTCCACTCCCCGCTCCCTCTTGCATTGCATTTCCCACCACATTTCCCGTCCAAGAAGGAATCGAACTCTTCGGCACCCACACCGACATACCCATACCAACATCTTTCCAGTCCTGACGATACCAGGGATTAAGTGCGTTATTCATACTGCCTTCGATTTTAGAGCCAATCGGATAGCCGATCGCTGTACCAATAGCAGCGCCGGTCATGGGGTCATTCGGATTCCGACCTTGCATCCCGGAGCCAGCCAACGCACCGCCTATATTAATAAGCATTGCCGGAATAAACCCCATTCCGGTAGAACCCCCACCGGTCACACCCGCCAAAGCGAAACTCCAACCATCAAACGGATTACCAATAATCCATTGCGCTGTCCCATTAACGCCCATCCCAATTCCAGCACCCGTACCAGCCATGCCTAAAGCAGGCAATCCAGTACCAGTAATCAGCCCCAGTCCGATCATCCCAACGCCAGCCAATGCCGTCCCTACCGGATCTTTTTTAATATGACCCTTCACGAGATCGTCATAGCTCAGCCCAGTCCCAACTTGCGCCTGTCCGTTGTCATGCGCCCATTGGTTCGGTCCGATAAATTCATCGTTGTAATGGTGATTAGCAAATTGCGTGTCCTCTATGTCACCCTCGCAGTTCAGATTCTGGCAACCGATGATGCTGCGTAGTTCGTAATCATGTTTGCCACCGGCGACATTCGCCGTCTCCTGATCAGAATTGCTCAGTATCTCGGCCACAATGCGGGCTTCGGCATCTTGCTCACTGATACCCAGTTTCTTTGCGACTAACCGGGCATGCTTTTTCGCCAGATCATATTCGCTTTGATGCAACTGCCGATTATTAGCGTCCGCATTCTTCCCCATCATCCCGCCCATGCCAGCGCTATCCATCCCGCCGCCTGCTAATCCGCCTGCAGCCGCACCGACCAGCGTCGCTCCCAGTCCCATCATGTCGTTGTAGGCCTGCAGTCCTTCCTTGCTGCTGATGTCGTAGCCGTTATTGAGCAGGTATTCGCTAATGAGCGGTGACATCTTTTCAACACTCATGCCTGCTGCGACGCCGCCAGCAGCGCTGCTGTCACCGATCTTTGCCTGGATCAGTCCGACGATACCGTGCAGCGCGATCTTTTGGGGGGAGCCGTCGGGGTAGCCGGCTTTTTGTGCGATGTCGCCGACCATGCCGTTGAGGGCTGCGCCGGCGATGTCGGCGGCGCGCTGGTTGTCTTGTGCGCGTTGTTGTTCTGCCTGTAAATTGTGGGCTTGCTGCAGGGTTAAGGTGTTGCTGAGGGTCTCGTTGGCGGTAGCGGCATCGCGCTGCGTTAAGGTCTCGGCGGTGGCCTGGCTGTGGGCGTCGGTGGTGGCGTCGCCGGTGCCGGTGATGGTGACTGTGGACGGGCTGATGACGCTGTCGGTGTGGCTGGTGGCGTCCCCACTCTTGGGCATGCCGGCGCCGCCGGTGAGGTTGCCGAGGACGTTGCCGGTGAGGTTGCTGGCGAGGCCGTTGGTGGAGAAACCGGCACTGAGGCTGTCGGCGGCGATGTGTTGTTGATTGATCAAATCGCGGCTGGTGAGGCTGGCGGTGCGCAGGGTGTTTTTTTCCTCTGGGGCGGTGCTGGTGATGGCGCCGCCTTCGAGCGCGGTGTTGCCTTTGACGTTGAGCGTAAAGCCGCCGGTGCCAGCGGCGATGCCACTTTGTCCGTGCGCACTGCGATAGTGGTGGTCGACCGTTTGTCTGGCGTAATTGACGCTGCCGGTGAGCATGCTGCCAACACAAATTGGCGGAATACAGAGGCTCAGACTAAAGCCGCCGTTTTCTTGTTTGCTGTCGTACGCACTCTGGTCTTGTAGCGTGCGGATGGTGAGATTGCCACCGATATCGGCGTCGATGTGATTGGCTGCCAACTGCGCGCCGATCAGCGTGGTGTCGCCGCCGCTCTTCATGCTGAGGTGGTTCGTCGCATTGATTTGCATGTTGTCGTAGGTCGTTTCACTGCCGCTTGCGTGACCCTTGGACATCGAGGCGCCAAGCTGGAAACTCAGGCCCGTCTGTTCGCCGTTCGAACCCAGGGTGGCACCGATCCCGGCGCTGGAGCCGCTATTGGAGGAGGTCAATGCGGCGGTGTTTTTAGCGGCAATGAGATTGATATTCCGGGCGGCATCGAGCGCGATGTCGGTGGCTTGCAGTTTGGCACCTTCCATCGTGATGTCGCCTTCGCGGGCCGTGACAGTAATGGTGCGCCCTTGTACCGTGGTGCCGCGTGACTGGCTGGCACTATTGTGGCTGTCTTGCTGGCTATGGCTGCTGCCCAGATTGACGCTGACCCCGAAGCCGCCGCTGCTGCTGTTTTGCGGATTCGGGTCGAGCGCGGCAGCGGTGGTGGTAGTCGTTAATCCACCGGTGGCGAGTTGATAGGCGTCGTAGCTGGCTTTTAAGCGTAACGCCCCTTTGAGCCGGTCGTTGCCGGTGTGCTGGCTGGCGCTGAGGTTATCGCCAATACGGGTGAGCGCGCCCCCGAGGGTGCCGGTCAGGCTGCTGCCCAAGGTGGTGCTGTGGCTTTCGGCATGATCGTGACTGCTGCTGGCATCGTGGATGGCTTGCAGGTCGACCGCGTTGCCGGCGATGGTGAGAGTGTTTTTTGCCAATAATTCAGCGCCCTGGGTGGTGACGTTGCCTTGGCCGGTCCCCTTGTATTGCGCATCCAGGCCAGCTTGCAGCGTCAGATTGCCGCCGTTGGCAGATAGCAGGCTGGTACTGTGGGTGGTGCTGGTGCCGCCACCGTCTTGGGCGGCGGCGGTCTGGCTGAAGTTCGTGAAGCGGGCATTCATGCCGCCGATGAGGCCGACGCTGGTGCCACTGCGGTGACTGTCCGTGGTGGACGTCTCCGTATTGGCCGCGGTGACGATGTTGATATTGCGTCCGGCGAAGACGCCGACATCGCGGTCTGCGGTGATGGCGCTGGCGCGCACGGTGGTGTCCCGCCCGCTGATCAGATGGACGTTGGCACCACTGATCTCGCTGCCGCTCTGGCGCACGCTGGTGCCGCCCTGACGGTGCGCCTGTGCGCTGTTGCCATAGCTGATCCCCGTCAACAGGCCGCCCGAGAACCCGGATTGGGTTTCTTCGCGTTGGTAACTGCCTGCGCTGGTATTGCGGGCACTGAAGATGTTCAGGTCGCGTCCGGCATTGATGGCGAGGGCCTGTTGGGCGGTGACCTGGCTACCCTTGATGGTGGTGTCGCGCCCGGAGACGATGGCAATGCTGTTGCCGGTGAGGCGACTGCCGATGGCCTCACTGTTCTGTTGCAAGTCGAGCATGTGCGAACGTGACGACCCTGACAAGCCGTGCGTGGTGGTGGTAATTTCCTGGTCCTTGCTGCTGGTTTGTTGGGCAGAGGTCACATTGACATCGCGCCCTGCGGCCACCGCCAGTGCGGCATCGGCCTGCACTGCGGCCGCATGGAGACGCACATCTTGCCCGGCGGCCAGGGTAACTGTGCCACCGGCCTGCAGCACGGTGCCCTGGACTTGGGTCTGGTGTTCGTTGAGATGGTTGTGCTCGCCATAGGTCACGTTGGAGGTGGCCTCGGCGGTGCGTGTGGTCAGGCTGAGATCACGGCCCGCCACGAAGGCGGCATCCCCGGTGGTGTGAATGGCCGCAGCGGTGAGTTGAATGTCGCGCCCGCTCTGCATGCTGAGCTGATCGGCATCCACCCGGGCCAGCTGGCTGAGGCCGACGTTGCGACCATTTTTGCTGCTGGCGGTGCTGGTGACACTCTCGATGACGATGTCGCGTCCGGCCACCAGGCCGACGCGGTGCCCGGCAATGCTGCCGCCGTGGTTCAGGAGATCGTGATCGGCCACCAGCACGGTGGTGCCGGTGGTGGCATCGCTGCGGATCGCGCCCGTGTTATGAAGATCGGTCGCGTGGATCAGCAGGGTGTTGGTGGCCTGCACGGTGCCACCGTTATCGAGTGTGCCGTGAACGTTCAGATCCATATCGCGCCCGGCCATGACTGATCCGGTAGGAGCGGTATTGCCAGCATCGCCCGCCTCGCCCCGTGCCAGATACACGACGGGGACGAAGACGCGTTGGGTACTGCCATCGGGGAGTGTCACGGCTTGCGATACTAACCACACCATGTCATGGGTTAATGCGGCCATTTGCGCCGCCGTCAACGCCGTGCCGGGCGTCAGTTGCCACTGGGCAGCGCTGGCGAGGCCGCTTTCCATCAGCGCCTGGTATTGCGCTTCGTTGCTGGCAAAGTCGCCTAAAAAGCGCTTGCCGGTTAATTGGGTGATTTGATCGTTGATCAGCTTTTGTTCATAAAAGCCGTCGCCCAGCCGTTTCTGGGTCCGCAACGGATCGATGCCGAGGCGTGCCAGCAGATAATCGCTGGAGAGGAACTGGCGGTAATTGGTAAAGCTGGGATCAGTCTCCACCAGATAGGGAGAATGGGGGTTGGGGGAGAGCGGAAACAGTTGACTGTTGCCAATCGTGAGATTGGGCAGCGGTACCCCCAGTTGGCCGACCGTTTGCGGGTGACCGGCCAGTCCGGTGTTGTTGCCGGCAGAGCCGTCTGCATTGTCGACGGTCTGGCCGTTTCCAGCCAGATGATGGGCTCCCTGATTGTTGCCGATCCCGCCGCTATCGGAGGAAGGGACCCTGTTGCTATCGACGCCGGTGCCGAGGGCCCCATTGTCGCCCTGCTCCGGGCGGGTATCTTCGCGCACCGTCCAGACCGGTAAATCGATGTGTTGCGACGGCAAGATGACGTCGTACGCGGCACCATCGTTGTCATAGGTGTAGTGATCCTGATGCGGATGGCCGCTCACCCAGTGATAGTAATTGTGCAGGGCGGTCATGTGGTTGGTCGTCACGATTTCGCCCGGTGCACCGAGGTTATTGAGGCTACCGACCTGGCCGCCTAAGGTGCCACCGGCAATGAAGGTGCTTTTGTCATTGGTGACGTTGCCCGATAAGGTCATGTTGCCGCCGGAAGTGATCTGGCCGGGGTCGCTGGAGATCACTTCGGTGGTGCGCACGATTTGCGTGTAGTCCTGTTTGTAGAACTTCTCAAAGCGGCTGCCATCGGGCAGGATCAGCACCATGCCGCCGTTATTGTCCCAGCTGACCTGATCGGCGTCATACCAGATGTCATCATTCCAGACACGGTATTGCGTGACGCGCCGGGTCCGGGTCGGGTCCGCCACCAGCGCGGTGCTGAAATGCCGGTTTGCGTTGGTCAGATTCGCCGTGTGCAGCGTGAGATCTTGTCCTGCTTCGATGCTGGCTGAGGCATTGACGATGGACACCGCGTTGCCCGTTACCTGCTCCTGGGCGTCCAGCGCCCCTCCGAGCACCATGTCGTTGAGACTGATCAGGCTTGCGTGTTCGCGGTTAACGAGGCTCTGTGCCCCGATCATGAGGTCGTGGCGGGCGGCGATGACACCGGCCTGGGCGGTCGTGCCGTCGGCGTGCAGCACGCCGTCGTTGGTGACGGTGTCGGCCCCAATGACCACATCATCGCCGTAGATGCGCCCCCGGTTATAGACGGCGCGGGTGGCCTTGATGACAGTATTGCCATTACCGGCATTGATCAACGCACCGAACTGGTTCGTGACATTGGCCGCTGACAAGCGCAGATGGCGCACCGCTTCGAGCTGACCGGCATTGGTGAGCGTGCCGGTGGTGGTGAGCGTCACATCCCGGTTGGCGCGGAGGACATTGCCCACCGTGTTGGTGTAATCGCCCTGCAGATGGAGCGTGGCGTCTTGTCCGGCCAGAATGGTACCGTCGCCGATCAGGGTAGCGGCGGTGATGGTCGTATTGTGATCGCTGCTGATGGTGCCTGCGGTATTGATGACGTCTGCGCCGGCGGTCAGCACGATGTTGCCGCCATCCCCTCCGGTGTTGCCGATCTGACCACCACTGTTGTCGAGACGGGCAACCGCCATCGTGGTGTCGCCCGAGGACGCAATCGTGCCCGCGCGATTGGTGAGCGTGGCGGCCGCTTGTTGCATGCGCAGATGCCGTGCGGCAAACAATTTCCCCTGATCATTGTCGAGGTGCTGCGCAATCGCCAGCGTTACATCGTCAGCGGCAATGATCTGGCCGTGCGTGTTGGTCAGACGGTCCGCGACCAGCGTCAGCTTGCCATTGGCACCGATCATGCCTGCGGTATTGGTGATGGCGGCACCGCCGTCGAGCGTTGTGGCACCGCTGCCGCTGTTGGCGATCCGGCCGCCGCTATTGTCCAGGCCGGACGCGGTCACCGTCAGCGTTGCGTCATGACCATTGGCTTCGATCCGACCAGCGTGGTTCTCCAGCGCGCCGGTGGCACTCACCGCCATCGCGCCGTCACTCTGGATCACGCCGCTGGCGTTGGTGAGCGTACCATCGGCCTGCACCGTCACATCCTGTTGTGCGTAGAGGGTCCCGGCCGTATTGTCGATTGCGCTGGCGTGAATCTGCAGGTTACCGGCGCTCCCAATTAAGCCTCCGATGCCTTGCGCGGCCGTATTGTACAAGCCTTGCCGGAGGGTCATCGAGAGCGCGGCCGCGCCAAGATTCTGTACGGTGCCTGCGGCATTGTTGAAGCTGTTCGCGTGAACGGTAAAGCCATTTCTGAGCGCGGCCATTTTACCGTGGGCGTTATTGATATTGCCTGTCGCCTGCAGCGCGATCCGGTCGCCCGAGAGGGAACCACCGCTGTTGTCGATGTCGCCCTGCGTGGCGCTGAGGGTGAGGGCATCTGCCCCGAACATCGTACCGGATTGGTTATTGATGGTCGCGGCACGGGCGTCGAGGGCACCGTTACTGCCCAGGGTGCCACCCCGGTTGTCGAGAACACCTGCGCCGAGATGGATCGTCAACCTGCCAGTGCCAGCGTGAGAGAGGATGCCATCGGTATTATTGAAGTGCTGCGGGGTCAGGATCAGATCGGTGCTGTTGGTGTGAATATTGCCACCAGCCGAATTATCCAGCGTGTCGGTAACATCAATCACGCTGGTGTCGTGGCCAAACTGGGTGATTTCACCGTGGTGATTCTGTAAGTTGGTGGCATGCAGGCGCAACTGATCGGCGTTGATCTTGCCGCTGTTATTGTTGAGTTGCGCAATGCTGGCGTCAATTTTTGCTGCATCCAGCGTCCCCTGCGCGTTGCTTAACGCAGCCGCGTGTGCCGTCAGGGTGTCCGCTGCCGCCAGGCGACCGCCGTTGTTATTGAGGTGATTGCCGATGGTGACGGCTAACTGACGCCCAGCCGTGATGCTGCCGCTGTTGATGGCATTCACAGCGTTAATCATGACATCGCCATTGCCACCAATCACACCTCCTTCTACGCCATCCGCGCCCGTGCCCGCGATGTTGATCAACAGACCGCGTGCGTCCAACCACAGGCCATCGGTCCCTGATGCGGTGATGCGACCTGCGGTGTTGTCGATGTTGGCGGCACTGGCCGTCAAACCCTGGGCGGCTTGCACGCTTCCGCGAACATTGTTCATATCGCCAAACAGTTGCAGCAGCGCCCTACGGTTGGCGGCGATGCTGCCATCGCGGTTGTCCAGACTCACCGCATGCAGCAGTAGCTCCCCATTCGTCACCACAGTCCCCGCCGCGTTGCTAAATGCGCCGGTGTGAATGTTTAAGGTGCCGTTACCAGCCTGCGTGATGTGACCGCCTTCATTGTGCAGGCTGCCTGCTTGCACCGTCAGGTGATGGGCATTGGTGGCGAGGGTGCCGCCATGGTTATTGATCGCGTTCGCCGTGGTGATCGTGGTCGGGTCGGTACCGGATTGCAGCAGCGCGCCACCGACGTTCGATAATGCATCAGAATGGCTGCTCCACTGCGCCGTGTTGATGACACCGCCATCGTTGATGATCGCGCCGCTGGCGTTTAGGGTGGTGTGGCCCGTGGTCTGCAGCGTGCCGCCCGTGTGGTCGATATTGCCTGCGGTGGCCGTGAGGGAAACAGTGCCGTTAGCGCTGGTAACGGCACCGGTGACATCGATGTCGGCCGCTGTCATGGTCAGATTGCCGCCAGCGGTGTTGTGGCCGGTGGCGACCAGCGTGCCGTCGGCCTGCAAGCGCAAATTGCCAGCGAAGGTGGCCTGACCGGAACGGTCAATGCCGGCGGCCAGGATACCGCTGGAGGCGATCTGTGCGCCGTGCACCGACAGATCGGTGTGGGCGGCAATCGTGCCACTATTACCAATCTGACCACCACTGACGAGCGCCACGTTCTGCGCATACAGCGTGCCGGTATTGTCGAGGCCGTCGCTGCTGCGCAGGGTGAATTGTCCACCCGCATTGGTGTGACCGTTGAGCGTAATTTTACCATTGACGTCGAGGCTAAAGTCGCCGTTGGAGGCCATGTCGCCATAGGTGCGCACGCCGACTCCCGCTTCGGTGCCGACCAGTTTAATCTTGTTGGCGTACAGGCCGCCCAGCGCAGAGGAGTCAATCGCTATCGTCGGTTGACCGCCTTCGCCCTGGATGATTTCGATGCCGGTCATATCGGGCGTGACGCGGTTGGCACCGGTGACAATGCCCAGACGGCTGGCGTGAATCTGGGCGTTGGCGATCAGTGAACGGCTAATGAGGGACAGGCTGTCGTTGGGCGAGGCGTTGATGCCGCCGCCTTCGACCATAATCGCGCCACGGGTGACCCGGAACGCGGCCAGACTGCCTGCGCCGCCGAATTGCGGCACCCCGGTGGTCAAGGTGACATGGCCGCCATTGATCACGCCAAATCCATTGATGGACAGGCCGTTGGGATTGGCGACAATGACGTCGGCGCGTTGTCCGGCCACCTCAATATAGCCATTAAGGTGACTGGGCGAGACGCCGAGGGTTTCGTTGAGGATGACCTGCGCACCGGTATTGAGTTGGGCATTGCCCTGAATGTAGCCGCCCAGCGTGGTGCTGACCGAGGTCGGGCTGTTGTTGAGAATTAAGCCGTTACTATCGACGTTGAAGGCGCTGTAACGATTATGACTGAGCCCTGTCGCGTTTGGCTGGACGATCTGCACCACCGGCACGCCGTTGGCGGCCCTGTCGATCATGGGCGCAGGCCCGCCATGTTTATAGGCGATGGTTTGTGCCTGTACCAGCGTGACGCGCCCGAAAGTGGCTGCCACCAACACCGCCAACAGCGCAAAACGCATCGGCAGGAAAGTGAATCCGGCGGGGGCGTTGCCGCCCACCGAGCATTTACTGCGGCCCCGTGTGTTCTCGGCAACCGCGATATATTGACCGGAGGCATGGCTAAAGAGCGTACGATAAAACTGTTTATTCATGCCTCAACTCCGGTGTTACAAATCTGATCTGATCTGCGAATGATGGGTAGAAAAATGCGGTGTTATCTACCGGCGACCACACCACGGGAACGGCGTGAATTGGTCGATGGCAGGAGTTCAGTCAGAAGGGGGAGTTTGCAAAAAAAAGCGTGCTTGCCTATTTCCGTGCTGGCATTTGAGAGAACAGACTATGTCTCAAAAGCAAGGCAATAAACGGTACTGGCGCTGACAGTTAGGTAAATTGCTTATGTTTGAATACGGAGTAGTAAAAAATTGCAGGTTGGGTGATAGAGCAGAAACAGAACATAAGTCGGACATAAAAAGCAGAACATAAGCAGGGCATGCAGATGTGCAGTTTCCGCCGAAAATCAACGCTTCACAGAAGTTGCTTTGATGCCTTATACTGATTTCGTCCCTGACAAAGAGGGGAACGGGTTTAGCAGCCAGACTTATCCAAAGCGCACAAACGGCGCAATGCCGTATTATTTTGTGCGTTCACTATTGTTGTGCCTTTTTGGGGGGCAATGGTGGGGAGGCTTCGGCCTGCCGGTTGCTTTGGATACTGGTCTGCTAACCCTGCCATTTGCCGCCCACCCCGTTTAGCAGCGGGGCGCGGATTAATCACTATCCGAAGGAAATAACAATGCCGAGTATTACCACGTCCGCTCTCCGCCGTTTTCAGTCCATGACGCGGCTTATTAGCCACGCTAAAAAGGGGATGCAATCATGAAAAAGCCTGCCAATACAACTTCCTCATTCTCTACCGCATCAACACCAATACCAACACCAGAAGCAACCCATCAAGCCTTTTCATGGCTGCCTTCACACCATCAACATGATCAGAGCGCGCAGTTTTATGCCATGACGATCGATATCTGCCAGGGTGTCAAAACCTGCATCGATCTGGTGCAGGTAAGCAACGCGGACAGAGGCACTGATACGTTACCGATGTTGGATGTGAATGCCACCGAGCGCTTGCTGCGTCTCGCATTGATGTCATCTCAGATGTTGGCGGAAGTGGCGGAGGGGCGCATTGATGGGCTAGCTCCTGCCAGCGATTGATCCGGCGACCGAGTAAGAACTTTATCGGAAAAAAATAGATATTTTATGTTTTCAAGATGGAACATAGAAACGAAAAGAGGGAGCGCATGCGCTCCCTCTTTGTGCATTACAGTTCAGGTCGATGATCCGACCTGACAGGACTTAGTAGCCCATGGCAGCGCCGGCAGGGCGACGGCCGTCGTTGGCACCGTAGAAGAAGCCCGGCAGAACTTTACCTGATACACCGGCATCATTTCCAGAACTGGCTGCTGAAACACCGGCTGCACCTGGCAAGCCGATCATGATGACTTCAGCTGCGCCCCACGGGGTTTGTTCCGTCATTTTGTAGCCCATTCCACGCAGGATTTTCAACGTATCCGCTGACATGCCGCGAGTTTCGTAATACACCTCATCCGGCAGCCATTGGTGATGGAAGCGTGGTGCATCAACTGCTTCTTGCGGACCCATGCCAAAGTCGATCACATTAAGCGCTGTTTCCAGGGTAATGGTGATAATGCGCGAACCGCCTGGTGAACCCAGCACCATGAAGGTCTTGCCGTCTTTGGTGATCAAGGTTGGTGACATCGAAGACAGCGGACGTTTGCCCGGTGCAATTGAATTGGTGGCACCTTGTACCAGACCGTACAGATTTTTTACACCGATTTTGACGGTGAAATCATCCATTTCGTCATTCAGGAAAAAGCCTGTTCCCGGCGCAATCACGACCGCACCAAAGCGACCATTGATCGTGTAGGTGGTTGATACTGCATTGCCGTCCTTATCGACGATGGAGTAGTGCGTGGTCTCAGGCTTTTCGTGCGGGGCCATACCGGGCTGCACTTCTGCCGATGGGGTGGCTTTATCGGCGCTGATTTTTTCGCGGATTGCTGCAGCGTAAGGCTTGCTCAACAGACGCTCGAGCGGGTTTTTCACAAATTCCGGATCGCCCAAAAATGTGTTGCGGTCCATGTAAGCGTGGCGCATTGCTTCTGTCATGACATGCACTGCCGCTGCAGAATTAAAGCCCATCGATTTCAGGTCATAGCCTTCAAGCGTGTTGAGGATCTGACACATCGTCGCGCCGCCTGAACTCGGTGGTGGTGCGGACACGAAGACATAACCGCGATAATCGCAGGTCACAGGCGCAGTTTCGGTAATCTTGTAATCAGCAAAATCGGCCGCAGTGATGATTCCTTTGCCGCTCTTCGAAGCACGTTCAACGGCTTCTGGAATGGCACCTTTATAGAAAGCGTCAGGACCGCGGCGTGAAATAGCCTCAAGCGTTTTGGCCAGATCCTTTTGCACCAGACGGTCGCCCGGTTGCAAAGGTGAACCGTCGCGGCGCAAGAAAATGCGGCTGGCTTCCGGGTCTTTTTTGAAGTATTTGATTGTCGTATCGAGAATGTCGGTATCGCCGCGATTCAGGATAAAGCCGTCACGGGCTAATTTGATTGCTGGCAGCATCACCTGTGCGCGGGTCAATTTGCCGTATTTACGCTGTGCAGTGTCGAGTCCCAGCACAGTGCCCGGAACGCCGACTGCCAGATAACCATACAGACTGGCGTCGCCGATGACTTTGCCGTCTGCATCCAGATACATATTGGCGCTGGCTGCTGCTGGTGCTTTTTCACGGAAGTTAATGAAAGTGTCACGTCCATCGGCCAGATGAATGGTCATGAATCCACCGCCGCCGATATTGCCGCAGCACGGATTGACGACTGCTTGTGCGTAACCAACCGCGACCGCCGCATCAACTGCATTACCGCCCATTTTCAAAATATCGACACCGACTTGTGATGCTAAATGCTGAGAGGTCACGACCATCCCATTTTTTGCCTCGACCGCCGGTACCCCAACTGCGCCTGCATTACCAATTAAGGCCAGTACGAACACTGACGCAACCAACGGTTTTAACCAATTTTTGAGATGCATACATTCCCCTTTATGGACTGTTGTAATACCTGAAGTAATACCTGAAGATAATTGAAAGCTGCTGACTGAAATCTCATTGAAGCCTGTTTGCAGCCTGTTAGCAGCCTATAAGTAGCATGTTGGTAGAGGGCGAAAACGTCTAAAATTCATCAAGGCTGGCTGAATGCGCCAGCCAGGGATACATCGGCGATACCGATGCGATCGGCAGTAATCAATGGATTTTAGAGGGTCTCTGATCTGCTTATGGTGGCCGACAGCTGTGCCATTGTAGCTAGGTGCGCTATTGTTGTGTGTAGTTTTTGTTGTTTCTGCGTAACAACACGCGACTACATCCAGGCCCATAAAAAATTCCAGAAGCCGGGTAAGTGGGTGTTTTGGTCTCCGCTCAGCACGCTTCTGCCCAAGGCAGCGCGTTCGGCTTCTTCCTTGTTGTCGTAAAAGGCTTTGGGGGCGGTTGGCAACGCTACGGCGCGGGCGCAATCCAGCAAAATTTGCAGATATTCCGCCATGTGGTCGGCGGTGTAGCCATTGATGTCGTGGAAAGTAACGACGACCGGGATGCTGCCATCGACTGCTGGCAGCTCGCCTGCGGCGATTCTTTCGCGTACGTCCGTCAGCATATGCAACATATTCGAGCGTCGCCGTAAGCTGGCCTTAAAGCCGTAGATTTTGCCGTCATTCGCGCTGAGATCCGTCAGCAAAATATGCATGCCGTGTTCTTGATAAACGCCGAACGTGCGTTTGTCGTAGTTCCAGAATGGTGGCCGTACCAGCTTGGGTGCGCTGCCCTGAATGGCAACAATGTCGCCAATGCCGTCGTTGAGGGACGCTTCCAGTTTTTCCGGAGTGAGGAAGCGGTGATTCGCGTGGCGTGGCGTGGCAGTATGAAATCCCAGCAAATGTCCCTCGGCGACTTCACGTTCCAGGATGCTGCGCCCAAACGCTGTTTCCCCCGCGCCTGATGAGCGGGTTTGCACGAAAAAGAGTGCTTTTATACCGGGTTGCACCGGATTGAGCGCCAGCGTATTGAGGATCGAGAGCGTCGAGTTATCCGTCCTGGGCCGGGCCGGTCCGTCGTCAAAGGTGAGCAAAAAACGAATCGGTTGCTGAGTCTTTAACGCGGCCGCTGTTTGCGCTGACATCGGTACCGGCGTAATCGCGCAACCTGCTGCACCCAGCACCATCGAGACGATGATCACGCCGGTAATGATGTGTTTGAACCGTCCTAAAATGCTGGAGACAGCCTTGGATGGGGCAGTCGACATGGCACGGAGGTGATTCTTTGGCGTAAGGAAAGTCATCATGGAGAGGAGCCGTTCGCAGCGAACTTGTCGCTTTTAACTGAAAAAAAATGAGAGCGTTGATGCCGCAATGCGTCCCATCACTCTTTTTGGTTGAGCGCAGCCGCTTCACGCAGTTTGTCTTTTTTACTCTTGCGTTTGCCTTTTATGCCGCCATTCGCCGGATTATCCGGGGCGTTTTCGGATAGCGTATCGGCGTTCATCGTCCGGGCAATCGCACTTGAAGTCTCGGAAGACAAGGTTTCCACCGGTTCGAACCCGGCGATTTCTTCGCGTGCGCAGCGCAGATCATGACGCTTTTCTATCAATCGAAAGTGCGCTTCAGTATCCGCGCTGATGAAGCTGACAGCGATGCCGGTTTCTCCCGCCCGACCGGTGCGGCCGATCCGGTGCGTGTAGTCGACGGCTGAACGCGGTAAGTCGTAGTTCAGCACGACCGGCAATTGCGGAATGTCGATACCGCGTGCGGCCACATCGGTTGCCACCAGCACTTGCAAGTCGCCAGCTTTAAATTCTGCCAATATGCGGGTACGTGCTCCTTGGCTGAATTCACCGTGGAATGCGGCAGCTTTGATGCCGGAGCGATGCAATTTTTCCGTCACGTAATCGGCGGCGTATTTGGTGGCTACAAACGCCAGCACGCGCTCCCATTTGTTTTGTTTTAGCAAATGGACCAGTAATTGTGTCCGCCGTTTTGGATCAACGGCAATAGCGCGCTGAACGATGTCAGGCTGGGAAGCCGGTTCTGGCGCGATCGCAATGCGCTTGGGGTTGCGCAATATCTTTTTGGACAGGGCTTCCACCGCAGGGGGAAATGTTGCCGAAAAGAAGACGTTTTGACGACGTTCGGGCAACAACGCCAAAATCCGTCCTATTTCATCCGCAAAGCCAAGGTCCAGCAGACGATCCGCCTCGTCCAGCACAAGGATCGACACGGCTGAAATGCTGAGTGCATTATGGTCCAGCAGATCTAACAAACGCCCTGGTGTGGCCACTACGATATCTGCCCCACCGCGCAGTGCCATCATTTGCGGATTGATCGATACGCCGCCGAACAAGGTCATGATCCTGAGCGGCTGCGAACTGTGTTGCGCAAGCAGCTGCAGTGCCTCGCCCACTTGTGCTGCCAACTCCCGCGTTGGCACCAGAACAAGCGCCCGCGTGGACCGATCCCGAGACTTTTCGACGGACGGAGTATTTAATAATTGCAACAAAGGCAATGAAAAGGCGGCAGTCTTGCCGGAACCGGTTTGCGCCGATCCAACTACATCGTGACCTTGCAGAATGGCAGGGATGGCCGCGGCCTGAATGGCGGTGGGTTCAAGATAGCCTGATTCGCTAATGGCGTGCAAAAGTGAGGGCAGCAGACCTAATGAAGAAAATGGCATAGGGGAATGATCGGATTCGATGTAAAAGTGACTCAGAGAGTGACGCTGCGTGGCGGTGATGGCTAACTGTCATCAAAACCACATGGTTAGCTGCATGATGGTGGATTGTCCCTTGAATTGGGGGCTTTGACCACCGGCATCGTCATTAAGAGTCGGGGAATGGGGATTGATTTGGATTGATGTTGCTGATTAAATAATAATTTGCGAGGCAAAAATGCGAGGCAAAAATGCGAGGCAATAATGCGTGGCAATAATGCGAGGCAATCGCGCGAACCGTTCGATCAACGCCCGGTTCGCGCTGTGGTAAGTTTTGGAGCATCGTTCAGCATTGAAAGCAACTATTCCAAGGTATCGTTACGGTCTCTTTCACAGTTAATCATCCATGGAATGTTGAATTGATCGACCAGCATGCCGAAACGTTTCGCCCAGAAGGTTTCCGCTATCGGCATCTGGATCGTGCCGTTTTCCGCTAACGCGGCAAACACGCGTTCCGCTTCTTCCGGTTCGTCAATACCCAACATAACGTGGAAACCTTTGGCGGGTTCGTAATGATCGGGTGGGCTATCGGCACCCATCAACATCTTGTCGCCCACCATCATGCGGGCGTGAATAATTTTGTCGTGAAAATCAGGCGATGTCTGTTCAGCCATCGGCGTCTCGCCATAGGTCATCATGGCGATGACTTCTCCGTCGAGGCAGGTGGCATAAAAAGTGAATGCGGCTTTACATTGTCCATTGAAGCCGAGGTAGGGATTGAGTTGCATGGCAGACTCCTTGAGATATGTTCAAAATCACAATGACCATACCGCATTCTGGACTCTTCGCCGCGGCAAAACAAGGAGGATCAAACCTACAAATGAAAGGAATTTTTGCGCTCGAAATGGTGTTTTTCTGCGCTTGAGGACTTCTTCAGGGCGGCAACAAAGGCAGAGCAGCCGCTTGACCGCCCGCCCTCTCGGCATCAATACCCGCTAGCTACCGCAACGTTAGTGTAGAGCTTCGGAAAGACGCGTTTCAGGTTGTCGATTTTGGGTAAGTCGTTATAGACGATATAGGGATAAGTCGGATTGTGCGCCAGGAAATCCTGGTGATACGCTTCAGCCGGATAAAACCCTTTGAGCGGGTCAACACGGGTCACGATGCTTGCGGGAAAGGCGTGTGCTTTCGTTAATTGCGCAATATATGCCTGTGCAATATTTTTTTGCGTGTCATCGGCATAGAAAATGTTGGAACGGTATTGGCTGCCGCTATCAGGTCCCTGACGGTTTAATTGGGTCGGGTCCTGCGTCACAGAGAAGAACACCTGCAGCAGTTCGCCGTAGGACACTTCAGCCGGGTCGAAGGTGATCTGCACCGATTCAGCGTGGCCGGTTGTGCCCGAGCTGACGGTTTCATATTGGGCACTGTTCTTTTCGCCGCCAGAGTAGCCGGAGACAACTTTGCGCACTCCGCGAACATGTTCGAATACGCCTTGCACGCCCCAGAAGCAGCCGCCAGCAAATACGGCGGTTTGCGGCGCGCCTTTTACTTTAACGTTGTTGATCGCGGGCGGGGCGATGATGACCGGTGCGTCCGCAGCGTAGGCCGATAGGGATGTTGTTGCTGCAATTGCGGTGAGGCCGCCGAACCCTGCCAATACCGTAAAAATAGCGCTTACCAGCGATGCCGTATAACGTGTTTTAAAAGAGAATGTACGCGGGGATTTCATTTGATGCTCCTCATGATGATGTATTTTACCTTTGCAGCCGATTAGCTGCGCGCGACGAAGTGCAGCGCCACTGAGTTCATGCAATAGCGTAATCCGGTTGGTTTGGGGCCGTCATCGAACACGTGCCCAAGGTGGGCATCGCAGAGTCGGCACGAGATCGCGTCGCGTTCCATGCCGAGACTATTATCGGAACTTTTGACGACATTGTGCGCCGATATCGGTTGCCAGAAACTCGGCCAGCCGGTGCCGGACTCGAACTTGGTTTTTGAATCGTAAAGTGCCGTATCGCAACAAATGCACCGAAAAATGCCATTCGCATGCGATTCTGCATATTCGCCGGTAAAGGGGGTTTCTGTTCCAGCTTTGCGGGTGACTGCATAAGCGCTCGCAGAAAGTATGCGCCGCCATTCCGCATCGCTTTTAACCAGTTTTGGCACTTGTGCCACCCTCAGGCTTTGGCCCGCTGGCGAAAAATATTCGATGCTGACTTCCTGATTGTTGACGGGCGCAACAAGGGAGGCTGCCATTGCCTTGCCAATTAATTTACTGGCGATAAAGGCGCTCACGCCGACCTTAAGAACCATCCTGCGGCCAGGCCACGTTTCGGCAGCGATGAGTGCCATTTTTTTATCTAATGAGCGCATGATGCATCCTTATCGAAAGGTAGACGTTGCGTTTGCGTTTGCGTTCGCGTTTGCGTTTATGTCACGTCGCGTCGCGCGTCGTAATGAGGGCTTCCACGGTGTTGCTGATGGTTGGTCGCATAGCGCGGCCAAGCCTTACACCTTATACGAGGCTTATTAATGATTGGATGAGGAGGATGCTTTTAAAGCCCGCTTTAACTGCTGCTTTTGCCATCATAGGTGACCCGATAAATCGCTCCTGCCAGATCGTCGCTAATCAGCAGAGAGCCATCCGGCAAGCCCAGTACGTCGACCGGACGGCCCCAGACGACTTCCTTGCCACTATTGTCGGTTTGCAACCATCCTTCAACGAACGGTTCTTGCTTCACCGCATGGCCCTGGCTGTCGAAAACCACGCGCATGACCCGATATCCGATTTTTTTGCCCCGGTTCCACGAGCCATGTTCAGCAATGAATGCATTGTTCCTATAGTCAGCCGGGAATTGCTTGCCTGTGTAAAAGCGCATCCCAAGCGACGCTACGTGCGGCCCCAGTTTGATCACTGGCGGCACGAATTCAGCGCACTTGCGGCCTTTGCCTAATTCCGGGTCTAGCGTATCGCCCTGATGGCAATAGGGATAGCCGAAATGTTGACCTACTTTTTCCACATGGTTGAGTTTGTCGCTCGGCATATCGTCGCCCATCATGTCGCGGCCGTTGTCGGTGAACCATAAGGATTGATCGGTTGGATGCCAATCGAATCCGACCGAATTGCGCACGCCTCGGGCCACCACTTCGATAGCACTTCCGTCAGGTTTCATCCTCTGAATATTCGCAAAGCGGGCATCGGGATTGCAGATATTGCAAGGTGCGCCCACCGGCACATAGAGCCAGCCATCCGGGCCGAAAGCGATGAATTTCCAGCCATGATGGGTTTCGGTGGGGAAGCGGTCTGTTACGACGACGGGAGCGGGTGGATTCGACAATTTGTCGTCGATGTCATCCAGACGAAGAATGCGGGACACTGCCGACACATACAATTGCCCGTTACGATAGGCGACGCCGACCGGCATTTCTAACCCCGTTGCAATGGTGTGCACCGCCTTCGCGTGGCCTTGATCCAATTCCACCGCGTATACTTTTCCGCCTGCCGACATACTGCCGACGTAAAGTATGCCGCGCCCGCCCGCATAACGACCCAGCGCCATCTCACGCGCGCTGGGCACGGCGTCAGTCAGTACCGTGATATGAAACCCCGGCGGTAAGCGCAGTTTATCGAGCATCAGGCTCGCAGCATTAGCAGCGCTTGGGGCAGGAGCAATCAGGGCGATTAATAACCCCATCAGGAGTAATAACAACCAACTTTTACGGCGCATAGGGCCGTTCATCGCGTGGCGCATGAGATGCTCCAATGGGGTGGATAAGGTTGATGGAGGCGAGGCAACTATTTTAGCCGTGCACTCTCGTATTTTAGATCGGCATGCCAAAGTCACAAGTTAAACATACCAGACTTATGCTGATTGGTCGCAAAGGTGACAGCGATCAAGTCATGGAAAATCCTTGATATCAGCGTTATGTTTCCACGGGACTAACGTAATATAGTTTCGCTTGCTCGTTCGGTAGCAAAACGCACCTGTGGAATTTTCTTTAACGCGCACTGCGTATTGTCGCCGTAGCCGATTCTCTATTTTCACTACTTCACTTGCTTCATGTTTTTAAGACAGCTCAAATATTTGGTCACATTGGCTGACATAGGACATTTCTCGCGGGCCGCAGAAGCGTGCCATGTCTCACAGCCAGCGCTTTCTAACGCTATTCGTAACCTTGAAAAGGAATGGAATCTGAGTCAGGTACGTCGCGGCAGGAACTATGAAGGGTTGACCGCTGAAGGAGAGCGCGTGGTCGGCTGGGCGCAGCAGATGCTGTCGAGTTACGCCGCCATGCGCCAGGAGACGGTTGATGCGCATAAAAACCCGTCCGGGACATTACGTATCCGTGCGATCCCGACCACAATGCCGGTGGTCCTGCTGCTGACGCAATCTTGTGAGGAGAAATCCTTGAGTGCTACTTCGTACTCGGTCACCTGATCGCGACAGTTGTGGGTTTAGCGGTCTTTCTGCTGGCGGGTAGCGGGATTTGGCAAATGGCTCTTTCCGTAGGACTCGCCATCGGCTTGATGCAGATTACTCGCAGCGTGCATCCACCGGCGGGGACCGATCCGCTTGTGATCATGTTGAGCGGCACGGCGACGCCATCATTTTTACTCTTTCCCGTACTCATCGGCGTAATGCTATTGCTGGGCATCGCTGTGCTGTTCAATAATTTCTTCCGAGAGCAGCGCTGGCCAAGCCAGTGGCATTAGAAAATTAACGCAATGAAATGATGGATTCGTTAGATAGCCGCCTTAGCTGACTTAGCAAAGGCGGCGTTTTGCGCTGAACGCGATGTAAGTCGTCATTCCAACGCCCCCAACAAGGCGCGTAATACAGGAATCGCGCGCTGAAGTTCCGATTGTTGCGTCGCGCTTAGTTGTTTAGAGGCTTGTTTGATGGCGGCCGCGCTAACCCGGTCGTAGCAGTTCAGCAGGTCGTGCGCCTTGGTGGAGGCTGTCAGCTTGACCGTCCGTAAATCGGTCGCCAAAGCGGTGCGTTCAACCAGCTCCGCCTTGCGCAAGGATCGGACCAGATTGCTGATAGTGGAGGGTGCCACCCTAAAGCGCGCAGCGGCCTCACCGGGGGTAACGCCTCCCGATTCTGCGATCAGTCGCAGCAGCGAAATTTGCGCGTCTGGCAAATCCGGAAGGGATGCGGCCTCGCGTGCTTTTTTCATCACAGCACGCCTTAACGGTCCCAATAAACGAGAAAACTCAGTAGCGGTATCCATACGCCGATTGTGCAGCATGCAACTTTTCCCGTCAATTTAGTTTTGCTTACAAAAGTTCTTTACTTTATAGTTACTTTGCATGCAAACTATGTTTTTGTGGAAATGCGATAGGGTATTGTCGGCGTTTTCAATTACGCCAGCGGCGCGAAGTAGCAATTGAGTTTTAGTTATTTTTTGCTGCATTGCAATAATGTCCCAAAATATAATCCCTCGGCATACATTTTTCACTTTGGTCCTTTCATAGCCGGTTGGTCCTTTCAAAGCCTTAACGATGCAGTTTCACAACAGAAATATCAAGTCACTACTATTCATAATTGCAATGGAATAATATGTGCACAAAGGAAATAAATTGTGCGCCGCAGCAAGTGTTAAAAAATCACCTTTCAAGGAGCCTTCATGAAAATTATCGGCATTTCGCCTCATCGCCGTAACTTCTTGCGTAAAGCGGTAGCGGCTGCGCCAGCCGTTGTTCTGCTGGTCGGCGGTGCCTCTGGCGTAGCCTCAGCCGTGTCGACCGGAGAGAGCGCCTATAAGCCGACGTATTTCAATGATGAAGAGTGGGCGGTGCTCGGCGCGCTGGTTGACGGTCTGATCCCGGCCGACGCGGAAGGGCCCGGTGCCCTTGAGGCTGGCGTCCACGAGTTTATCGATCTGCAGATGAAAACGCCCTACGCGTTTGGTGCGTTGTGGTACATGCAAGCGCCGTTTGTCGCGTCAGCAGAACAGTTTGGTTATCAGTTTCATATGAATCCGCGTGAAATGTATCGCAGTGCTCTCGTCGGCCTGAACCAGGCGGTGCAAACAAAATTGGGTAAATCGTTTCCACAACTCGATCCCGCACAACGCGATGCCGTTATCGGTGAACTGGAGCAAGGCACGCTGAATATTGGCGAGGTGCCGCCCAAGACTTTCTTCGCGCAATTGCTACAAAACACCCATGAGGGCTATTTTTGCGATCCTAAGCATGGTGGAAACAAACATATGGCGGCGTGGAAGATGATCGGTTTCCCTGGCGCACGCGCAGATTATATGGACTGGGTGTTGCAGTACGGCAAAAAATATCCGCTGCCACCTGTCTCAATCGCTTAACGAAAGCAGAATCTTATGGCCGATTTAAAAATGAAGCATGTCGACGCCGTCATTGTCGGTTTCGGTTGGACCGGCGCGATTATGGCCAAGGAACTGACCGAGGCTGGCTTGACCGTTGTGGCACTTGAACGGGGCGAATATCGCGATACCTATCCTGATGGCGCGTACCCCAAAACTCTGGATGAACTGACCTATCTGCAGCGGACCAAGTTGTTTCAGGATATGTCTAAAAGCTCGTTTACGTTTCGCCACAATATCGCCAGCACGGCGGTTCCCTATCGACAGATTGGTGCATTCAAACCGGGGGAAGGTGTGGGGGGCGCGGGATTGCATTGGTCCGGCCAGCATTGGCGCGTGTTGCCTGAAGAGCTGCAACTGAAAACCCATTACGAACAGCGCTACGGAAAGAAGTTTATTCCGGAAGGAATGACGATTCAGGATTTCGGGGTTTCCTATGCTGAACTGGAACCGCATTTTGATTTCGTAGAAAAAGTCTTCGGCACCTCCGGCATTGCGTATAGCGTCAAAGGCAAAGTGGTCGGGGATGGCAATTTCTTTGAAGCGGATCGTTCGGACCATTACGCGTTACCGCCACAAAAAGTACCGTACACCGCCAGTCTGTTTCAGAAAGCCGCAAAAGAAGTGGGCCTGCATCCGTTTGTTGAGCCATCTGCGAATGCCTCGCAGCCCTACACCAATCCGTACGGGTGTCAGATGGGGCCATGTAATTTTTGCGGCTTTTGTTCAGGCTTCGCATGCTATAACTATTCCAAGGCTTCGCCCAACGTCAACATTATGCCGGCGCTGCGTCAGGTCGCCAATTTTGAATTGCGGCCGAACAGCAATGTCTTGCGTATCAATCTCGATAGCACCAAAACCCGCGCCACCGGGGTAACCTATATCAACGCCGATGGCAAGACGGTCGAACAGACCGCCGATCTGGTCATTTCTGCCACCTTCGCCTACAACAACGCCCATTTATTCCTGTTATCCGGGATCGGGAAACCCTACGATCCGGTCAGCGGTGAAGGTGTCGTGGGACGCAATATTGCCTATCAGATGATGTCCACGGTCCAGATGTTTTTTGATCTTGACAAGAACACCAACCCTTTTATTGGCTCGGGCGGGACCGGCGTCGCGGTCGATGACTATAACGGTGACCATTTCGACCACGGCCCATTGGGTTTCGTCGGTGGCTCTCCTGCCTGGTGTAACCCGGCGGGCGTCAAACCGATCTCCGGCATTCCCGTTCCACACGGGACGCCTGCCTGGGGCAGCGGTTGGAAAAAAGCGGTTAAAGACAATTATGTCAACACCGTTTCGTTCGATATCCACGGCGCAAACATGGTGTATCGCGATTGTTACGTCGATCTTGACCCGACCTATACCGATAAATTCGGTCAAAAATTGCTGCGCTTTACTTTCGACTGGAAAAACAACGACATCAAGATGAGTCGCTACGTGACTGACAAAATGCTCAACGTCGCACGCGCCATGAATCCAAAATCGATGAACGTGTCGGTGAAAAATTTTGGCGACAAGCTTGATCTGCGAAATTATCAGACCACGCATTGGGCGGGCGGTACCCCGATGGGGACCGACCGCAAAACCAGTGCATTGAACCGCTATCTGCAAAGCTGGGATGTGCATAACGTGTTTGCGGTGGGATCGAGCGTGTTTCCGGTCGGTATCGGTTATAACCCAACCGGTCTCGCCACTGCGCTGACCTATTGGTCGGCTAAAGCAATTCGCGAGCAATATCTGAAAAACCCGCGTCCATTGGTTGAGGCTTGAGCATGCAACTGACAATTCAATTAAAACCCGTAGTGGCCAAGGTCGTCACCGCCCTCGGATTGGTGTTGGTCGCTGGCTCCGGCTGGGCGGCAAATGCAGATCAGCAATTGATCAGGCAGGGCGAATATCTGGCACAAGCCGGTGACTGCATTGCTTGTCACAGCACGGTCAAGGGCAAGCCTTTCGCTGGCGGACTGGCCATCGGAACCCCGATAGGCAAGATATATTCGACCAACATTACGCCGGATAAGCAAGCCGGAATCGGCACCTGGAGTTTCGACGATTTCGACAAATTAATGCGTACCGGCGTGACGAAACAAGGCTACACGGTGTATCCCGCGATGCCGTATCCATCCTATTCTCGTCTGAGCCAGTCTGATATGCATGCGCTGTATGCGTATTTCATGCAGGGCGTGCAAGCTGACCCGACGCCAAACAAAGAAGCGGATATTCCCTGGCCGTTGTCGATGCGCTTTCCGCTGGCGATCTGGCGCTGGGCTTTCGCGCCCAAGCCGGAACCTTATCTGGCGACAGGCAATAGCAGCGGCACCAGCGCTCAGTTATTACGCGGCGCCTATCTGGTCGAGGGGCTAGGACACTGTGGTGCTTGTCATACACCGCGCGGAGTGGGCTTTCAGGAAAAGGCACTGACCGATGTCGGTAATCGTGATTATTTGTCTGGCGGTGCACCGATAGACGGCTGGACCGTTCCCTCCTTGCGCAATGAACACGGGGGCGGATTAGCCCGCTGGACCAATGCGGATATTGCGGACTTCCTGAAATCCGGCCGCAACAATCACACCGCATCATTCGGTGCCATGAACGATGTGGTGGCGCATTCGATGCAGCATATGACCGATGTCGATCTGGACAGCATCGCGCTGTATTTAAAGGCGCTCCCGGCGAAAAATACCGAGGCGGCAGCATTCAAGCCAGATAACAAAGTTGCCGCGGCTTTATCCAACGGCGTGGTGAACACAGCCGGAGCGCAGATTTATCTGGACCGATGCGCCGGTTGTCATCGTTCGGACGGGAACGGTTACAGCAAAGCATTTCCGGCGTTGGCAGGGAACGCTGTGCTGCAAACTGGTGACCCCACTTCTGCGATCAATATTGTGTTGTCTGGAGGGGCGGTACCGGCAACCAGAACGGCCCCGTCAGCGCTCACCATGGCACCGTATGCCGAGTTGCTGAACGACGAGCAGGTGGCGCAAGTGGTCAGCTTTATCCAGACCAGCTGGGGCAACCAGGGCGGCAACGCCACGGCTGCACAAGTTGCCAAAGTCAGGAAGACCTCGGTTCCAGTCAAACCGCTTACCGAAACCTCATTTGCACCCGGGCGTTCAGGCACCTTTGCTGCGTCTTTAGTGGGGACTGCTCCGAAGTAACTCCGAAGCAATACGCCGAGGTAATCACATGAGTAATGTCCTAAGTACTGCTTTGTTCGTCTGGCCTGTCTTGATGAAAGAAAGCTCCCGAATATACGGGAGCTTTCTTTTTCAGAACAAATAAGCCAAAAGCGGGCTATTTTGCCGCTGGCTAAAACTCAGCGTGTAGGCGGACAGTGCCGACATTGACCGGACCGCGATCTGCGTTATAAGCGGGGTTCGCGATACGCTGAACGTCAAACATCAAATAAGTCTCTTTATAAAGATTGATGTTGTAATACGCTTCCAGTATTTTTTCCGGTTTGTAGCTAATCCGTCCGTCTCCAATAAAAGCGCCGAGGCCGCCCAACGCCAGATAGTCCTGATGGGCTTTGCTCAATCCATTCTGCGCAACCGCGACGCCGACAGTGTCTCTAGAGCGGCCCCAATGTTCGCCTTTGACCGCAACCCCGGCGGTGACCGAGCGTTCGATTTCGGTGAAAGAATACGTTTCGGTCTTGCCGTCGTTGCGGCTAGCCCGTGCGAACAAACCAATGTCAGAACGCAGCGCATGTTCAAGACTCACGCCATAGCCCACTTTGAAGCTGTCTTTCCGCACATTGGCGACCGAAGGCACGCCGCCGCTGTCGGCGGCGATAGCGTCGCGGAAACTGCCCATATTTTCTTTATTGCGAAACATCAGGAATTTGACTTTTCCTTCTTGAGCGCCCAGTTTGTAGCTGTGTTCAATTTCAATCTGATCGCCGTAGTACTTGGCCAGACGGGTTTCCAGTGGCTGTCCGTTTGACATAATCGGGACCATGAATCGACCGTAACGAAAGGCCCAGTCGTCGTAATAATATTCTGCCGCACCGCCCCAGGTATAACCACGCGCATCACCCGCATAGTCGAAGGCACCATAGGTCAAGAACGACCAGTTCACAAATTGCGTGCGGGCATCATGCGCGTACGCGTTGTTATCGAAAATATCGGTCACGCTAACATTGCCCAGCGTCACGACCAGTCTCCGCTTATCGACCATCCCGGCCAGTTGGTTTTGTCCCGATTCGACTGCCTCCTGTGCGCCACCAAAGTCGAATGTTTGCCTGAGGAACAAACGTGCACGATAGAATTTCGGGTTAGGGCCGCTGGTCTTTTGCTGTTCGCTGTTGGTCATCCCTCCCAGACCATGCAAACCTGATAGCGGCACTGCCTGCACCATCTCCGGATCGAAATACAGCTCCGCACCGCCCCATAAGCGAAGACCAAAAAAGCCGGTCGCCGTGAGAGAGTAAGCCTTTTCACGCTCGGGCGACAAACTATTGGCGCCGCTATAGGGCGCGTTGAACGATGGCTTGCGTTGCCAGATGTAGGTCGACTGGAAGTGCGCGTTCCAGTTCTCGGGCGCCATGATTTCTTCCGCTTCCAGCGCAGCTGGTGCAGAGTCGGCCTCGGCATGCGCCGTTATTGGCAGGCTAAATAGGCGCGCTGCCGCCAACAGGCTGCCGAAAAGGATCTTATTTTTACTTTTAAACATAGGGGCTCCGAGAACACCGCGAGTCTATTGGTGGCCTTTTTTTTAGTCAAGCAGTAAGTCGGTTAACGAAACCGGCTTCCTTCGAAGTCGTTGCAATACGACGACAATGACATAATGCGGTAGCATATCTATGCCCAATACCAGCGAATATCGTTGTTTGATAACGCTGGCAGGAACAATTGCGATTGAGCTTAAAAACTAAAATGTTAAATTCTTTTCCGGAAAAACAGCGTGTCGCCCAGCCACACAAGCAGCATCGAAACCCCCATCATTGGAAATAAAATACCCATGACCGCCAGGAACCCTCTCCAGCGGTGGATGGAAGGTGGCGGGTTCAGCACCCGTTTAGGTGCCCCTATCGATCTGGCGGGACGGCGTTTCCACCACATCACAAAGCCTGTGATCGCCATGCCGAGAAGTGCCAATGATATTGCCGCGCAAATCAGCTGATTTGCTAATCCAAAATATTCGCCCATATGCAAGGCCACGCCAAGCGTGACCGCTTTAGACACAGGGTTGTAGTCTGAAAAACGCATATCTTTCAAAATTTTCCCGCTGTATTGGTCAATATGCAGCGTTCGTTGTCGATCAAGATCAGAGCGTAAAAATTCTGACGCGCCCGGCGCATACGATGCGGTAAAAACGCTCGCTGTTTTGGTGGGCAATGCCAATTGATAGGTCAGCATGCCGTTGCGTGCCGCGATCGCCGCAACCTGATCGATGGATAGGCGTTGCGGTGGCATCACATGGGGATGCGACATCGGTACGGTTGTCGCACCCACCGCCCAAGGGATATCGGCCAGAGGCAAATTGCGCATTTTCATCGGGATTGCTGACGGTTCAGCGGCATGCACATGTTCAGGTTCAGCCGCTTTTGCTGAACTGTCAACGCTCGCCCAAGTGACGATAGCCTGAAAATTTTTGCCCCAAAAACTGGACCAGGGCAGCCCGGTTAAAATGAAGAACAGGGCACCGATTGCAACCCATAATCCTACCACCATGTGCAACTCGCGCCATATCGCACGGCCGCGTAAGTGAAGGCGGGGAAGCAAGGTGCCCCGCACCGAAAATGCGGTTCTCGGCCACCACAAAGCGATGCCGGTTCCGAGCATGATCAAGGTCCAGCAAGCGGCCAGTTCCATCAGCCATCCGCCCCATTTTCCCAGCATCAGATCGCGATGAATTTGGCGCACCTGATTCATAATACGATGTTCTACGCTGAGCGTTCCCAAGACCTTGCCGGTGGTCGGATTCACATACACACTGGTGCTCTCGCCGGACGCCAGGCGGAACACCGCTTCGGTGCTGCGCTGTGGATTGTTGCTGACGCTGATTGAGGTGGCGACCGCCTCCTCGGGCACAGCGCTGGCAGCAATCGTTAATTGCTTGTCGTAACTGATCGGCGATTGCGTGCTGGCCGCGACGAACAGTTTGTCGGCATAGAGCGCAGCATCTATCTGCGGCTTGAAGACATAGATTGTGCCGGTGATGGCCAGTGCAATCAGAAATGGCATGACAAATAATCCGGCGTAGAAATGCCAGCGCCATAAAATGCGGTAATTGCGCGATGCAGACAATGCTGGATCGACGGATGAAAATTGTAGTGGTGTTCGCATGGGTTGCTGCTCTTACTGAAAGGGTTTTCAAGGAGAATATCAATGCCGGGATCGTCACTCGGCGGAGCCGTTGCAAGGCATCACATACTGACCTTTGCCTCCAGGTAGAAGGTTCTGCCCGGATACGGGTAGTAGACGTAATAGCGACGGTCCGTCAGATTGTCGACCCCGAGGCCAATTTCGGTATGCTTCGTCGGCTTGAACGTCAGCTTGGTGTCGAATACCAGGAACGAACTGGTTCCTCCAAAAGTATCGGGATTAATGTCGGTGTTGGTGAGCGTATTGAACTGCCGCCCGGAAAAGCGCCCGCCCAGCATCGCGCTGGCTTTTTCGTCAATGCGATAAGTGCCGACCAGATTCGCCCGCCACAACGGAATGCGATAAAAATTCTTCCCGACAGTCGCCGGATTTTTACTATTTTCCAGGATAATCGATCGGGTGTAACCAACGCTGGCGCTGAGATCAAGCCCACGCAACATCACATTTTCCGCGGAATAACTAAGCTCAATTCCGCGTGAACGGACCCGATCAATATTCTGGATATTGGTCACGTTCGGAAACACCGCTGTATTGGTTTGACTGAACAACGTGTTCTTCACATCGTCTTCGAAGACAGACATACGGAGGAGTCCGTTGGATTGCGCCCATTCCGCACTGAGTTCTTTGGCCAGATCATTTTCCGGTTTCAGGTTCGGATCATTACTCACCAATGTCGATCCGGTGAGGCTGCCTTGAAACAGTTCGCTGACGGTCGGAAATCGATAAGCGCGGCCGGTGGAAAAGCGGAAAGTAAGATCGGGTGTGGCCTGATACGATAACGCCGCTTTTGGCGACCAATTGGATTGCGTGCGATTGCTATAAGCCTGCGAAGAACCGACTATCGCGCGCACACCATCATAAGCGCGCCAATCTTCATAACGCAATCCATACGTCAACTTCCAGCGCGAGAATAACTGCCACGCGTCCTGCGCATAGAGTGCCTGAGTTTCCGTTTTTCCAGCGAAAGCGTTATTAAATCCACCGCCGTCATCGTTGCGCCAGTTGCTCAGATTGCGCGTGGTGTTTTGCAGGAAATAATTGTCGTAGTGATAGCCGAAAGTCGGCCAGTGGGACCCGGCCTGGACGATGACCGGTTTGTAGTCCATCGTCAGGTCAAGTGTCTTCCAGCCGGAACCATCACCAAAAGTTGCCGCGCCGGTGGGATCGTTGGGTAACCCACTATTGGCTGAACGGAAAATGCTCTTTGAAATGTCGAAATAGGAGGCAATTGCTGAATAATTCCAGCCATTTTGATGTTGGGTTTTAAGCGTCAATCCAAGCAGTTGATTTTCGCTTTCGCTGGCGGCCGGGGCAAAAAATCCATTTGGTAGAGTGTATTGATAACCACCGATATTTACCAACCCGGCGTAGACCGGATTGCCGTTAGCATCGCGCAGGAAGGTCGCCGTGTTGTTGCTCACCTGCTGATGCCAATAGCCAAAAGTGAGTCCCGCCTGCAAAGTCGGCGTTATATCAAGAATGGCTTTGAACTTGAATTGATCCTGCACCACTCTTTCAGCACCTTCTGAGTTCACCCCAAAAATGGTCGCGGGTGCGCCGTTAGGATTCATATATTGATAAGCGCCGGTAACAGGAATAGCCGCGCTGGTGGCCGCGGTAGTGGATCGCAACTGGTTGCCATAAACGAACGGTTGCCCGGCGTTGCTGAGATGATCAATACCGAGCAGGAAGGAAAAATTGCCCACTTTATTACCTATCGAGGCGGTAGTTTTATTGCCATCGAAATGACTATTGATGCCGAACAGGTTAAATTGCTGACTGAATACCTGCGCCTTCGCCAGGGCCTCTAATTTGGTTGGCATTTTCGTCGTGATTGCCACGGTCGAACCCATCGAATTGCCGGGATATAGGGCTGAAAATGGACCATACATCACATCGACCTGCGCAATATCTTCTGGAAAAACCATCGACCAATGCGGAGGGAAGCTGAACGTATTCCCAAGAAAATTACTCAGTAGCAAGCCATCCGCATACACGAGGCCGCGCGCGGTCTGTGAATTGCCATTGCCGCGCACGGAAATGGTCGCGTTTTCATCCCCGATGAAGCGCTTGCGAATCGCCATGTTCGGCATGTATTTCAAGGCATCTTCGGTGTTCACTACGTTCAAATTTTCCAACTGCCGGGCGGTGATACGTTCACTGGTGGCTGGCAAATTGACGTCGAACGCCTGGGTTTGTCTGGCACCTGTGACCACGACCTCGGGTACAACCAGATCGCTCGGTTCAGCGGCAACTGCATTTTGAAAAAATATCGGTAAGACGAAACAAGACAGCGGTAGTAAGGCTGCCCTTAAATACGTCGACTGATTGCATGATGCGTGTGGTGCGTGTGGTGCGTGTGGTGCGTGTGTTGCCCGATGCGCATTTGCACGCCGTTCAGAACGCACGATTCCCTTAGTTTGCGAAGGCAAATTAAGCATAAAACTCCCCTGGTTTCACTCAGCCGACTGGTGGCTAAGCAAATGAATGAATAAATAAATGCGCAAGCTCGCACGCACCGCGAACGCAAATGCAGCGGCTGCGACACTACGGTGTCATCAATTGGATAAACGAAAAATCAGAGGCGTTTCGGAGGAGGATCGAGCGGATTGGTTTGCCCGCGAAAGGGGCGAGGTGGAGAATAGTCGTACAGCAGCGGTCGCTCATGTGCCATCGCGGCTGCAGATGCGACCACCAGATTGACATAGCTGGTGACAAGCGGGCTATGCGCCATGAGTGAGCAATAACCGCAGGCGTCGCCATGATTGCCATGTCCCTGATGATCGCCGCGATTTCCAGCATCGCCACCTGTCGGTAACGAGGCGTTGGCATCGAGATGCACCATCCCTGAGGAGGTACAGAAGTCGTTAAACATCTGCGCATTCCCGCGCGCCTGCACCGATTGCGAAATCGCAGGCATGAACAAGCTTAGCCACAAGGCTATCAGGCAAGTCCAGATAATGCGTTTTTGCCAGCGGGTAAGTGACATAGGGTACTTACGGAGAGAGAATCGACTGCCCATGTGACCGGGCTAAAAAATATCGCTCGATCATGACGACGAAGCTTCGTCAGCAAAGAAAACCAACGACGAAGCCACGCTCAGGCTCTCGCATTTTATTGTGAAGGTGGAGGAAACACAAGTTGAAGTGCAGGAGAAGTGCAACCAGCGCCTAAACCGGAACAAAAAAAAGCCAACGCCACGTTGAGAGTGGTGTTGGCTTCTGACCGACTGCGACGCCGATCAGTCGGTACCGTCGCAAAATATAGCACAGAGGTACGCCCGCTTTAAGCGAGGCACGCCATTACATCAGGGAGCTTCCGATACCAGACGAGCAATGGCTTCACCCATCGCTGTGGTGGAGGCGGTACCGCCCAGATCAGCCGTATGCGGCCCCGCTGCCAGTGCCGATTTGATCGCCGCCAGGATGGCGTCATGCGCCTGGCGACCTTGGCTGTCGCTGCCGCCACCACCCAGAAAATCGAGCATCATCGCGCCCGACCAGATCATGGCAATCGGGTTGGCGATATTCTTGCCATAGATATCCGGTGCCGAACCGTGGACCGGTTCGAACAGAGACGGAAAATTGCGCTCGGGATTCATGTTTGCCGATGGTGCCAGACCAATGGTGCCGGTGCAGGCAGGGCCGAGGTCTGACAGGATGTCGCCAAATAAATTGGACGCCACCACTACGTCGAAGCGTTGCGGCTGCAGGACAAAGCGTGCGCATAGGATATCGATGTGTTGCTTGTCCCAGCTGATATCCGGATATTGGCTTGCCATCTCGGCCGCGCGGGTATCCCACCACGGCATGGAGATCGAAATGCCGTTACTTTTGGTGGCAACGGTGACGTGTTTGCGGGCACGTTTTTTTGCCAGTTCGAATGCGAATTTAAGCACGCGATCACTGCCACGACGTGAAAATATCGCTTGCTGCATCACGATTTCATTCGGCGTTCCTTCATACATAATCCCGCCTACGGAGGAATATTCACCTTCGGTATTTTCGCGCACGATCATCATGTCGATATCGCCAGCACCGCGATTCGCCAATGGACTCGGCACCCCCGCAAATGTCTGGGCCGGGCGCAAGTTGATGTATTGGTCGAACTCGCGCCGGAATTTTAGCAGCGAACCCCATAATGAGATGTGGTCCGGCACAATGTCCGGCCAGCCGACTGCGCCAAAGTAGATCGCATCCATTCCCATCAACTGGGCCTTCCAGTCGGCTGGCATCATGTTGCCGGTTTCCGCGTAATAGTCGCAGCTGGCCCAGTTGAATTCAGTCAGTTCGAGAGTGATGCCGAAACGTTTTGCAGCAGCGTTGACGACACGGAGGCCTTCGGGCATGACTTCTTTACCGATGCCATCTCCTGCAAGTACGGCGATTTTGTATGTGGTGTTCATGGGTTATCTCCTAAAGCGTCGGTGACGCAGACGGTTATTATATTCATTCCGTTTGATACTATAATTGCGATTTTAGTTAAAGCATTGTGCACACATCGTGAATAAACTTCCAACGCCTGAGGACTTGCGCGTATTTATAGCCGTCGTACGAAAATCAAGCTTCTCCGCAGCGGCGGATGAGCTGGGTAGCTCGCCTGCGTATATCAGCAAACGTATCCGGATATTGGAAGAAGAGCTGGCTACTCGCTTGTTTCAGCGTACCACGCGTAGCGTTGTGATTACGGAGGAAGGCGAGCGTGTCTATCACTGGGCGCAACGGATTTTGGACGACATCGATCATTTGATGCAAGAAGTCTCAATCACGCGCGAGGCCCCGCGTGGGGCCTTGCGAATCAGCAGCAGTTTCGGCTTTGGCCGCAACGTGATGGGTCCGGCCATTTCAGCATTGATTGCGCGTTATCCCTTGTTGACCGTCCGCTTTGAAGTGTTTGATCGGTTGGTTGACGTCGCCAGCGAGGGATTCGATCTCGATGTCCGCATCGGAGACGAGATCGCGCCCCATTTACTTGCCCGGCGCTTAGCTTCGAATCATCGCGTGCTATGCGCCTCTCCGGCATACCTGGCGCGGCGCGGCCAACCGCAAGCACTTAGCGAACTGGCGCAACATGACTGCCTTGTCATCAAGGAGCGCGATCATCCTTTCGGCGTATGGAAATTGCGGGTCGGCGGGGAGGAGCAGACCGTCAAGGTGACCGGCCCGTTGTCCACCAATCATGGGGAGATCGCGGTGCAGTGGGCGATTGACGGACGGGGAGTTGTGCTGCGCTCGATCTGGGATATCGAAGGCTTTTTGCAAAGCGGCCAGCTGGTCAGAATATTACCCAACTGTCGACAGGAAGCCAATATCTGGGCAGTGTATCCCTCACGTCTGAGCAATTCAGCCAAGGTGCGGGTATGTGTGGAGTTTTTGCAGGAGTTTTTTGTGCAGGCGAATGTGGCTGAACAATTGAAGTAAAAATGGGTGCGCTCATATCCATCCAAAAGGCAGTCAAAAAAATCTGCCCATAAGTTTGCCACCACGCTTGCGTATCTCGTTCCCCACCCTGCATCCGGTGCCAGGCAATCGGCCATCCACTTGAGGAATAGATGTAACGGGTTGTAATGCGCGTCAACGCTATCTTCGCGAGCTCGTTAATATCGGTAACTCCTCGAGATTGACTTGAGGTTATCAAGATAACCAAGGGACACAAAATGAATAAATTACACGCTGTTTTAATCGCTGGCTTGCTCGCTACAACTGCTTTTGCGCAAGCCGCAATGCCGACAGCAGCCGCCAATGCCGCCACATCAACTTCGGTATCTGCGAACCCGGATGTTAAAACGCCGAACGCAGTGGTAGCCGCGGATGCAAATGCAAAAACCAAGGTAGCGGGCGCAAAGAGCGACGCTACGGCAACGGCGAAGAAAGTGCACCATACTTCCCTCAACACCAAAGCAAAAGCTAACGCTGGCGGTGTGAATGCAGGTGTTGGTGCATCAGCGACCGTTAAGTAATTAAGGTGAAATATGAAAAGACAGGCGCGTCCTGTCTTTTTTATTCTCTATTTTTTTATGTAAAAAAGCACCGCAGCGTTATATCTGAAGAATTATTTTGGTCACAGTGGGACATCATTGGATATCCGCGCAAATAAGGGCAACATGCGAGCCGGATCGGTGTCCAAATGATCCCAGCCGAAGGAGAACAGTATGAAAAAGCAACTTGGTATTGCAGCAGGTCTGATCGCAAGCGCGGTAATTTTGTTGGCAGCAGGTCCCGCTATGGCGCATGTGGATGTGGGTATTAATATCGGTGTGCCGGGCGTGTACGTGGCTCCCGAGCCGGTGTATGTTCAACCGCGTCCAGTCTACGTCGAACCGCGTCCCGTCTATGTGCAGCCGCGTCCGGTATATATCGAACCCGACCGCGAATCCGAATGGCGTGAACGGAATATGCGCGCGCGCGAGTGGCGTGAACGTCAGTGGCAAGAAAGCCATCGCCGTGACGGTCATCAGGACGATCGCCATGATGACCATCGCGATGATCATCACGACCACCGTGATCATGATGATGGCCATTACCATAACGATTGAGGCTAGTTACCTATGCGCTAATCAATGAAATCATCCACTAAATGAAATTCAAATTTTAGCCTTGGGGGGGGATCTGTCCAGAAAGCGACATTTCTCCACCCCAGAGTGAGCGAATTCCCGCAATCCCATAGGCACCGTTTGTTTGCGCGTAATCCAGCAATTGCGGGGTCAATCCGCCAAGTGCATAAACGGGAAGTTTGGTTTGCGCCGCAAGGATGGCGAAATTTTGCCAACCTAACGGTGCTGCTTCTGGATGACTCGCGGTAGGTAATACGGGTGATAAAGTCACGAAATCCACACCCAGCGCTTCCGCTTTCTTCAACTGCTCCAGCGTATGACAAGCGGCCGAGATCAGCCTGTTGGAGTCGAGTGGTCGACGCTGGCAGGTCGCAAGGCGTATCCCGTCCAGATGCACACCTTGAGCATCAACTTCGTTTAAAAGTTCGGGATCTGCATTCAGCAATAGTTGAACGTCATATTGCTGACAACACGCCAGCACTTCGATCGCCAGTTTCTTGTACAAAGCCGGACTGAGCGTTTTTCCACGCAGCTGTACCAGCCGAATACCGGCAACGAGTGATCTTTCCAGCTGATCCATAAAACCTGTAACGTCACTTTTATTATCAAGCTCCGGCGTCACCAGATAGTGAAAAGGTAGCGATAGTTGTGATTTTTCCATAAATGATTGACCTGCGGCTGAGGGCGACGGCATCACATGGATGCACCCGGAGCGTGAATTAGCTACGTGAATGGTGTGAACAAATCGGGTGATCGAACATCGCGGATGCGCGTACAACGGTCAAGCCTATAGGTCGATATTAACCCTCGAGTTCAACCCGCGATATCAACCCTCAAAATTCACTGGCTCCGTACCTTTGTTCTTTTTACGAACAACCACTGTGCCCGCCAGTTTGTCGTGCCATCCCTGCTTTCTTCTATCCAGGCCAACCCAGATAAAACCAAGACAAAAGAAAATCGTCGAAAGATAATAGCCAAGATAGCGAATCACATGTTGCCTGAGGCTCGGTGGGGCACCGGTTTTGGCGTCGACGATGGATGCGCCTATCACCATTTTCCCCGGCGTTGCATGTCTTGCGGTCCAGAACGCGATCACCACGACGGCCGGCAGAACATAAGAAATCAGAATATTCGAGGCACCTGTAAACGTCACGCCGGATGCCATTTGTACGCGCCCATAGATGGCGAACATGATCGGTAGAATGACGATTAACATCAAAACGGTGTCGATCAAACTGGCCCAGACGCGCGCCCAAAATCCTACGTATTCAAGCTCGGTAGATATGATCATAAGTGGACTCCCTTTCGGTCAATTGCTCATTTAAAAATTTCGCACGCGCTGGCGATAGATGCTCGATAGTGCAATGAATACCGAACATACCCGAAGAAGGGGCGTGCCGAGCGGCGATTGATGGATGGATTGTGCCATGTTTTTACGACGCGAAGTAGGTCGTAACAACGTTCCGGTGTAGTACACGGATCAAATTGGCAGCCGGATAACCGCTTTTAATCCGAAAGGAGCCACTGTCCGTGCATGCTGTAAGGTGACGGTGCCGTGCAGTCGCAGGACGATTGATTTGACGATCGAAAGCCCCAGCCCCGAACCTTCGCTATCGTTGCCGAGGATGCGGTAAAAAGGGTCAAAGACGCGTTCGCGTTCCGCCTCTGGAATACCTGGACCGGTATCCTCAACTTCGATCAAAAGCGTGCCAGATTGCGCCCGTACCCGAACATCGACGGTCCCGCCGACGGGTGTGTAGCGTATGGCGTTTTCAAGCAAGTTACGCAGGAGAGCAACGATATCAACTTCTGGTGCAAACAATACAACGTTGACGTCGGCATCCGAGCCTGTATCCGCAGCCACGCCGATGTCGATCCTTTTCTCCTCAGCCAGCGGCAGCATATCTTCCATCACATGCCGCAACACGACCGGAACCGACAGGGTTGTGGCTTGTGCGCCACCCGTATTTTGAGATCGTGCCATGGTGAGCAACTGTTCGAGCAACGTTTTGGCACGTTTTAAGCCTTGCCGCAGAGGGATCAGGCGCGCTTGCGATTTGTCCGAAAGACCGGTGGCGGCCAGATTTTCTGCCTGCAGTGATAGCGCAGTCAAAGGCGAGCGCAACTCATGTGCAGCATCAGCAATAAATCGGCGCTGCACGTCCATCGCCACAGCGACCCGCCGCAATAAGCGATTGATCGACGCGATCAATGGCCGTATTTCATCCGGTACGTGTTGGTCGTCAAGCGGCCTGATGTCCTGCTCATCGCGCTGGTCGACTTCGTGGGAAAGTCTGGCGACGGGTAACAACATCCTCCGTACCATCAGGCTCACCAGCCCGATCAGCAGGGGGATCAGCACCATCAGTGGCATCACCGTTCTCAGCCCGCCGTCACGCGCAATTTCGTCCCGCACAGCAGTTTGCTGACCAACCGCCAGCCGTTGACCGGAACTAATGCTGCGCACGAATAAGCGCCACGGGACATGATGCACCTTGACCGTTTGCATGCCATCCGGCAGGTTATAGGGCAACGCCAGCTGCCCGGCGGGGATCGGCGAATACGTGTGGATATCGCTTAAGGTCTGGATGATTACGCGCGACTCTTCATCCATTATTGGTCCCACGCTGGCAGGAGTGGGCGTTACCAGAGGAAGACCGCGGCTATCGACCAGTGCGGCAACCTGGCGTAACTGATCGTCCTGCAGATCATTGGCTTCGCGGAATGCCGAGATAAATGAAAACACGCCGGCCAGTATCGCCATCACCAAAATCGTAAGTGATAGCCATAGCGACAAGCGAAACTGCAACGAGCGGTTTAGTTTTGCTTTGACACCATCCATCCCAACCCCCTGACATTTTTGATCGATGTTGCACCCAATTTTTTACGAATCGAATGGATCAAAAATTCGACGGCGTTGCTCTCCACTTCTTCATTCCACCCGTAAAGGCGGTTTTCCAGCTCTTGCCGCGATAAAATCGCCCCCGGGCGCAACAACAGCGCATGCAGCAGCGAAAACTCACGTGCCGATAATCGGGTGGCGTTCCCGTCAACCGTCACCTCTCGGGTACTTGGGTCCAGACTCAAAACACCATTGCTCATCATTGGCGTCGCGCTGCCTGCCTGCCGACGTATTAGGGCACGCATACGCGCCAGTAACTCACCCATTTCGAACGGCTTGAGCACGTAATCGTCTGCACCCAGATCCAGTCCATGTATCCGATCTTCCACCGCATCGCGCGCGGTGACAATCAGAACCGGCAACGCATCACCCCGCTGTCGTAACTGACGCAGCACCTCAAGACCATCCAGGTGCGGCAATCCGAGGTCAAGCAGCATCAGGTCGTAGGCCTCAGTTTGGGTCGCAACCAGCGCTGCGGCACCATCATGCGCCCAGTCCACCGCGTAGCTGGCGTCTTTCAAGGCCATTTTCACGGCCTCACCGATCATGCGATCATCCTCAACCAGCAATACCCTCATGATGCTTCCTCCTGATCCGTCTCTGCGTGGCAAGTTGCTGTGTCATTCGTTGCCTCATCATAAGCCAGTTACAGTTCGCCCTCGCGTTACTTCATCAGCCAGCCTCGACGAATGAAAGGCGCAAACAAGCGGCGATGGATTGCCGTTGCGCAACGAAACGTTTGCCCGACATACCACTTTGCCGTCCATAAGCCGAGACCCGCGCTGATGGCGGCAACCACTGCGGCTCCCAACATATCAAAGGGGAAATGCACGCCGACGTAAACCCGCGCCCATGCAACCGGAACGCCCATAAGAGCAAACATAAGGCCAATTACCCGGACGCGTTGATGGAGAACAAAGCTGAATGCAACCGACCAGAGCAATGTCAAATGGTCGCTCGGAAACGAAGAATCTGCAGTGTGCAGTACATAATTGTGTCCCAGTCCAATCATAAATGGTCGGGGGTGCTGCCAGAGGATACCAATTATCTGGCTAAGCAACATGCCAATGACAGCCGATACGGCCGCCTGCAGCATAATTTTGCGGGTCTTTTCGGGACCGCAAAGCCAACCGAGCAGCACCGCAATCGGGATGAGCCAAATCAGCTGTTCAGCGCATATTTTGGCGAATATCAAGAGCGTGGGATCGGGATGGGCCGGTGCATTGATCAACAAAAAAAGTTTTTGATTTAATTCTTCCATAGAGACCTCAAAAAAAATCACGCAGCAAAATCCGGATAACCGATCCGTTTGCCAAGATATGTTGTAAGGATAAACATCAAGACTTAGCAGAGACTGAGGTTGGTGCGCCGGGTGTGGTTCAGCACGAACCTGGGTTGCCAGAGAATTGAAAATGTTAAGAAGAATAGGGAATTATTCCATTCCGGGTGGCGAAAAAAATCGCTACCGCGATGCCATCAGACCGCTCACTTTTTCTGTCACCGGGAGAAGACCACAATGTTTCCCCGAAGTTTCAAAGGTGTTTAAACTTTGCTTCACGTCACGCTTGCATCACGCTCAAATCACGGCTACATCACGTTCACATCGCGCAATCCCGAACTTGCAGACGATACACCGTGGTTTGCCGATAGGTTTGCCCGGGTCGCAATATAACTGCTTCAGCGTCGGGGCCGTTGATTTGGTTGGGGAACGCTTGCGCTTCCAGGCAAAAACCGTCATGTGCTGCATACGGTTTGGGGCCGCGGCCTTTGACGCCTCCAAGATAATTTCCGCTATAAAACTGCAGTCCGGTTTCCGTGGTGGCGACCGTTAACGAGCGTCCGGAACCGGGATCATAGACGCTGGCGACGTCGCGTAATGCGCCTTTTTCCACCCCCTCGCGCCAATGCAGGCAGTAGCAATGATCGAACCCGCCAGCGATTGCTATCTGCGCGTCCGGCCAGCTTAATCGCGGGCCGATAGGTGCCGATTGACGGAAGTCAAACGTACTTCCGGCGACCTCGGCGCGTTCTATCGGGATCAATTTTTGATCGACTTTCAGGAAATGATCGGCATCGATCGATAGCAAATGATCGCCGATACCGCTGCATCCGCCGTTCAGATTGAAGTAGGCATGCGAGGTCAGATTGATCGGCGTCGGCGCGTCCGTGATCGCCTGATAGTCGATTGTCAGACTTCCATTGTCGGCGAGTTGATAACGCACTTCAACCTGAAGGTTCCCAGGAAAGCCTGCTTCGCCTTCTGCCGACGTGAGCGTGAAGCGCAAGCCATCCTCTTCCGGATAGGCCTGCCACATCGCCAGATGGAAGCCCGCGTCGCCACCGTGCAGGTGATTCGAGCCGTTATTCTGATCGACCAGAAAGTCGGCACCGTCCAGCGTAAAGTGACCATCGGCAATCCGGTTGCCCCAACGTCCGATCAGTCCGCCGAAGTAGGTTGGATTGGTGACATACCCTTGCGTGTCTGGATAGCCGAGCAGGACATCGGCGATACGATCATAGCGGTCAGGAGCGTGCCACGAGATCATCGCCGCACCGCGATTGCTGATGACGACGCGCATCTCGTGCGAATTCTGCAAGGTGTACAACGTTTCGCCGCTGTCGGTTTTGGTACTGGTAATTGGAAATTGGTTCATTGTCGCGGTCATGGGTTAATGATTTCTTTTGTCGCATGCTGGGCTTGATCTGCTGCCGTTGCAGAAGTGTGCGCTGCGCGCTCCTGATATTCGCGCGGCGTGCAGCCCAGTTCGCGTTTGAATACGGCGTGCATGTATTGAACTGACGTGAATCCGCAGGTGACGGCGATGTCCGCAATGCTGCGGGATTCGTGCTCCAGGATGGTCTTCGCCGCGTCAAGTTTAAAGCGCAGAATTTCATCATGTACGCTGCGGCCCAGCTCACGGCGAAAGTAGGTTTCCAGAGACGAGCGCGATACGCCGACATAATCGGCAACCTGTTCGGTTTTTATTCCCTGACAAGCATATTGACGAATGAAGTGCAGCGCCTGCATCACATGCGGATGGCTCAGCGGCTCGTGTTGGCTGGATGCCAGCACGTTAATGCCGACCGGCGGCACCAGAATGCGGGTGCCGGTGAGACGCACGCCGTGTAGCATCTGATGCAGCAAATGTGCGGCGGTTCGCCCCATTTCTTCAGAACCCTGAATCACTGAGCTCAGCGCTATGCGCGTCAGTGAACGTCCGAGCGGATCGTCGTCTATCCCGATTAACGCCACCTGTTCCGGGACCGCGATACCGGCACTTAGGCACGCTTGCAGCAGTTGTCTGGCGCGGGCATCGCTGACCGCGATAATACCAATTGGTTTGGGCAAACTGTGCAGCCAGGCGATCAGTTGTTCGACTGCAGCGTTCCAGACCGGCGCACTGGTGCTAAGGCCGCGATAGATGAAGCTTTTGTCCCCTTCCATGCCATCCCGCTGCATCAGCCGTTGAAACGCCATCTCGCGTTCCTGCGCCCAACGATTGACCGAGGCCTCCGGCAGACTGAAACAGGCAAAGCGCGTCAGCCCCGCTTCGATCAGATGGTCATAGGCCAGCTTGATGAGCTTGAAATTATCAGTTGCAACGTAAGGAATTTCGCGCGGGTAATCGGTCTCCGCATCATATGAACCACCGACGGCAACGACTGGAATCGGGCTGTTCGCCAGCGCTTCGCAGACTGCCGGATCGTCAAAGTCAGCAATGATGCCGTCACCGTGCCAGCGTTCTATACCGGACAGGCGGCAGCGAAAATCCTCCTCCAAAAACAGATCCCACGAAGCACGCGTGCTACTCAAATAATGACCGATGCCGGTAATAATGCCGCGGTCATAGATCTTGTTGGCATTGAACAGCAAGGCAATGCGATGCGTGGTCGGCAATTTCTTCATATAGACAAGGTCCTGATGGGCAACGCAACAATCGTCATTGGGCTATGGGGGCACCGGGTCGCCGGACCGCCGGCCGCTGAATACCGTGGCGACATCTTGCGCCGTAATACGTCCGCCGTAATACATCTTTTATAGATGTCTTTTTAATAAGTTTCGTTAATCTGGGCCAACAGTATAAATTGTACGCAGCATGGGGCAGCGCGTCTGGTTAACTATGCTTATGTGCAACTGCAATAGAAAGAATCGGAATCACCGTTGGTGAATTTCATAATGTTGGGACGCCGATCTCATTGTTAGTATGCGACCACGGTTTGTTTTTAGCGACCATTGGCATTTACACCAGATTTTGACAGGAGACACCATGTCCTACTTCCCGAATGTCGCACCCATCCGTTTTGAGGGAACCGAATCCATCTCACCGCTGGCGTTTCGTCACTACGATGCTGACAAGCTGATCCTCGGCAAATCGATGCGCGAGCATCTGCGCATGGCGGCCTGCTATTGGCATACTTTTGTATGGCCGGGATCGGATGTATTTGGCGCAGGCACGTTCAACCGTGCGTGGCAGGAGAGCGGTGACCCATTGGTGATGGCGCGCAAAAAAGCCGATGCGGCGTTTGAATTCTTCTCCAAACTTGGTATCGACTATTACACTTTCCACGACACGGATGTCGCGCCCGAAGGCGCGAGCCTGGCTGAGTATCGTAACAATCTGGCGGCGATGGTGGATGTGCTGGAGCGCAAGCAAGCGGAGACCGGAATTCGGCTGCTGTGGGGGACGGCAAATTGCTTTAGCAATCCACGTTTCTCTGCCGGTGCGGCGAGTAATCCTAATCCTGAAATGTTTGCCTATGCCGCGGCGCAGGTGTTCAGCGCAATGAACGCAACGCAACGTCTTGGGGGTGCCAATTATGTTCTATGGGGCGGCCGCGAAGGTTATGAAACCTTGCTCAACACCGATCTCAGGCGCGAGCGTGAACAATTGGCATGCTTTATGCGGATGGTGGTCGACCACAAATACAAGATCGGCTTCAAAGGCTTGATTCTGATTGAGCCGAAACCCCAGGAACCGACCAAGCATCAATACGACTACGACAGCGCCACCGTGTATGGTTTCTTGAAGCAATACGGCCTGGAAAACGAGATCAAGGTCAACATCGAGGCCAACCACGCCACGCTCGCCGGACATAGTTTTCAGCACGAAATCGCCACCGCCGCTTCGCTTGGGATACTCGGCAGCATTGATGCCAATCGCGGCGATCCGCAAAATGGCTGGGATACCGATCAGTTCCCTAACAGTGTCGAAGAGTTGACACTGGCGACCTACGAAATCCTGAAGGCTGGCGGATTCACCAGCGGCGGTTTCAACTTTGACTCCAAAGTGCGACGTCAGAGTCAGGATGAAATTGATCTGTTTCACGGTCACGTCGGCGCGATGGACGTGTTGGCGCTTTCGTTGGAACGCGCAGCAGGTATGATCGAAAACGATCTGCTGGCCAAATTCAAGGCCGAGCGCTATGCCGGATGGGACGGCCAGTTTGGGCGTGATGCGTTGGCAGGAAAATTCAGCCTGTCCGAGGTAGCTGAGTATGCCTTCAGCAACAACCTCAATCCGCAAGCGGTTAGTGGGCGGCAGGAAATGCTCGAAAATCTGGTGAATCGTGCTATTCATAAGTGAACCATCCACGTAACCCCAGATAACCACAAGCGACCATATGTTTATAGGAATTGATCTAGGCACCTCCGGCGTAAAGGCGATTCTACTGGACCGCCAGGATAATTTGCGCGGCAGTATCACGATGCCGCTTTCGGTCAGCCAACCGCATCCATTGTGGCGTGAACAAACGCCATCCGACTGGTGGGACGCCTGTGAGCGAGCAGTGGTGGCGTTGCTGCTTGCGGCTGCAACGGAAGGTATTCCGGCCGCATCCATTGAGGCGATTGGCCTGACCGGGCAAATGCATGGTGCCACGGTGCTTGACGCCAATGGCGACGTTTTGCGTCCGGCTATTCTATGGAACGATGGGCGTTCTTTTGAAGCGTGTATTGAACTGGAACGGCGGGTTCCGGCTTCGCGCACCATCACCGGCAATCTGATGATGCCGGGCTTTACTGCTCCTAAATTGCTGTGGATGTCCGAGTTTGAGCCGGAAATATTCAAACAGGTGGCGATGGTGTTGCTGCCAAAGGATTGGCTGCGCTATCAACTGAGTGGTGACTTTGCCAGTGATATGTCAGACGCCGCAGGTACGATGTGGCTGGATGTGGGCCGGCGTGACTGGAGTGACGAAATGTTGCACGCGACCGGCCTCACGCGTAAGCACATGCCGAAGTTATATGAAGGAACGCAGGTTACCGGAACGCTGAAGCCAGAATTGGCGCAGCGTTGGGGCATGCAGCAAGTTCCGATTGTCGCGGGCGCTGGGGACAACGCAGCAGGGGCAATCGGTGTCGGTGTCGTCAAGCCAGGTCAGGCGATGTTCTCGCTGGGCACCTCGGGCGTTTATTTCGCGGCCAGTGACGGCTTTCATGCCAATCCGGAGCGTGCCGTGCATAGCTTTTGCCATGCGTTACCGAATACCTGGCACTTGATGTCGGTGATGTTGTCAGCGGCGTCGTGCCTCGACTTCACGGTGCAGCTGACCGGTTATGCTGATGTGCCAGCATTGCTCGCCGCGGCCGAAGCCCGCAGCCTTAGCGCCAGCGTGGATAGCAGCGCACCGTTATTTCTGCCCTATTTAAATGGTGAGCGAACACCCCATAACAATCCGTCTGCGCAGGGCGTTTTCTTCGGATTGAACGCCAGCACCAAGCCTGCCGATCTGGCATATGCCACGCTGGAAGGTGTTGGCTTTGGATTGGCCGACGGCATAGACGCGCTGGAGTCGACCGGACTGATCCCGACCGATATCACGCTCATCGGCGGCGGCTCCCGGAGCGCATTCTGGGTTCAGATGCTGTCCGACATCAGCAACAAAGCGTTAACCCGACGTCAGGGCGGTGAAGTCGGCCCGGCGCTCGGTGCGGCACGACTGGCGCGGCTGGGCGTCGCGCACCTGAATGGCGATACCGCGACGCTGAGCGAGATTTGCGCGGTCCCGCAAAAGATCGCCATTCATACGCCGGACCCTGATCGGCATCATCGTTTTATACCGCGCAGAAAAAAATTCAACGCTGTGTACGAACAGTTGAAATCTGTGTTCTGAGTTTGAAGTGTAGTGGCATGTCTGTTTGCATGCTTTGTTGGCTGTTTTATCTAAAATAACAACGAAGGAGACGCAGTAATGACTATTTTCTTGAATCCCCGTTTGAAATCATTGTTGATGGCGACCGTGTTGGTCTCCCTCAGCGGCGCAGCCTTTGCCGACGCGAAGAATCCAAAAATTGGCTTTTCAATTGATGATCTGCGGGTTGAGCGTTGGGCACGAGACCGTGACTTCTTTACTGCCGCGGCGACGAAGTTGGGAGCAAAAGTGTATGTACAATCCGCCGATGCCAGCGAAGAGCGCCAGATTTCTCAGATCGAAAATCTGATCTCACGCGGTGTGGATGCAATCGTGATTGTGCCATTCAATGCCACGGTATTAAACAATGCGGTAGCCGAAGCCAAAAAGGCTGGCATCAAAGTGATTTCTTATGATCGCCTGATTCTGAATGCCGACGTCGATGCCTACATCTCATTCGATAACGAAAAAGTCGGCGAGATGCAGGCCGCGGGCGTATTGAAGGCGCAACCGAAAGGCAACTACTACTTGCTGGGCGGATCGCCCACGGATAATAACGCCAAGATGTTGCGCGAAGGTCAGATGAAGATTCTTAAACCGTCCATCGATAAAGGTGACATCAAGATAGTCGGCCAGCAATGGGTCAAGGACTGGAGTCCAACCGAAGCATTGACCATTGTCGAGAATGCGCTGACCGCGAACAACAATAAAATTGATGCCATCGTGGCCTCTAATGACGGCACTGCGGGCGGTGCCATTCAGGCACTCGCCGCGCAAAAGTTGGCTGGCAAGGTGCCGGTGTCCGGACAAGATGCGGATCTGGCGGCGATCAAGCGGGTGGTGGCGGGAACGCAGGTGATGACCGTCTACAAACCACTTAATCTGATTGCCTCCGAAGCGGCCAAACTGACCGTGCAGCTAGTGCGGAATGAAAAGCCAGCTTACAACTCACAATACGATAACGGTCTTAAAAAAGTCGATACCGTACTGCTGAAACCAACCACCCTAACCAAGGCCAATGTCGGCTTGCTGGTGAAGGATGGTTTCTATACTCAGGCGCAGATAGACGGAAAATAAGCATGGGTTAGATCGATCAAAGTGTAACCCGGCGTAGAAAATCGGGCGGCACTGTGCAGTGTGGTTTACTGCTGCCCGTTGGCGCTCTGTCCGGTATGCGGTTTATCCTATGATTGATAAATTTTAATACACTCCAAATGCAATCTTAACGAGAAGCCGCATGTCTGATTATTTGCTCGAAATGACGGGCATCGTCAAGCAGTTTGGCGGTGTTCGCGCGCTCAATGGGATTGACATCAAAGTCAAAGCCGGAGAGTGTATGGGCCTCTGCGGTGAAAACGGCGCGGGTAAATCGACTCTCATGAAAGTATTGTCCGGCGTCTATCCGCACGGAACCTGGGACGGTGAAATTCTATGGGATGGATTGCCACTAAAAGCGCTCTCCATCCGGGACACCGAAGCAGCCGGGATCACCATTATTCACCAGGAACTGATGCTGGTGCCGGAATTATCCGTCGCTGAAAATATCTTCATGGGGCATGAAATAACGCTCCCGGGCGGACGCATGAATTATCCGGCGATGTATCATCGCGCGGGTGAACTGATGCGCGAATTAAAGATGCCCGAGATGAATGTCGCGCTGCCGATAATGCATTTTGGCGGCGGTCATCAGCAACTGGTCGAAATTGCCAAAGCGCTCAACAAAAAGACACGCCTGTTAATTCTCGATGAGCCGTCGTCGTCGCTGACTGCGTCTGAAATCGCCGTGCTGCTCGATATTATCCGCGACCTGAAGGCCAAAGGCGTAGCCTGCGTATACATCTCACATAAGCTCGACGAAGTCGCCGCAATCTGCGATACCGTTTCGGTGATTCGCGATGGTCAGCACATTGCCACCACGCCGATGAAAGAGTTGAGCGTTGAGCGCATCATCTCGCAAATGGTGGGGCGAGAGATGCGGAATATGTATCCAAAGGAACCGCATGCGATTGGTAACGTCGTGTTTGAGGCGCGCCATATCAACTGTTATGACCTCAACAATCCGGCGAGAAAGCGCGTCGATGACATCTCGTTTACCCTGCGTAAAGGAGAAATACTGGGGATCGCGGGTTTGGTTGGTGCAGGCCGCACCGAGTTGGTTTCTGCTTTGTTTGGCGCTTATGCAGGACGCCATGACGGCGACGTCTGGCTGGATGGAAAACCTGCGGATACCAGTTCGCCGTTGAAGTCGATACGTGCCGGATTATGCATGGTGCCGGAAGATCGTAAGCATCATGGCATCGTGCCCGATCTCAGCGTCGGCCAGAATATCACGTTGGCAGTCCTGCAGAAGTTTGCCCGATACACCAAAATCGATAGCGAAGCGGAGCTGCACTGCATTCATCAGGAAATCGACCGAATGCAGCTTAAAACAGCCAGCCCTTTTCTGCCCATCACCAGTTTGTCGGGTGGCAATCAGCAGAAAGCGGTACTGGCCAAAATGCTGTTGACCAAACCGCGCGTGCTGATTCTGGACGAGCCGACCCGTGGCGTCGATGTCGGGGCAAAGTATGAAATCTATAAATTGATGTTCGCGCTTGTTAAGGAAGGTGCGTCCATCAGTATGGTGTCCTCGGAACTGGCTGAAGTACTCGGCGTATCGGACCGCGTGTTGGTGATCGGAGAGGGCAAGCTACGCGGTAACTTTGTGAATAAAGACCTGACCCAGGAAATCGTACTGGCTGCTGCACTGGATGCCGCGCCTGGCCAATCTGTGACCGCGCAATGACACGTAAAATTAACCTGTCAGGCAGTAACACATCCATCGGGAACTCGCGTGAGATCACTTAATATCAAACAGTTTTTTAGCCGCTACAAGATCCTCGCGTTGCTGATGGCAATCGCCATTATTTGGGCGTTCTTCTTCTGGAAAACCGAAGGCGGCTTTTTGTCGCCGCGCAATCTTTCGAACCTGTTACGACAAATGTCCATCACCGGCATTCTCGCATGCGGAATGGTGTTGGTGATCGTCGGCGGGGAGATCGACTTATCGGTCGGCTCGCTGCTGGGTTTGTTGGGCGGTATCGCCGCCGTCCTTAACGTGACTTATCATTTGCCGCTGCCATTAAATCTGGCAATAGTGCTGCTATGCGGATTATTGCTGGGGCTGTTCAATGGCTATCTGACTGCCTACATGAGAATCCCCTCGTTCATCGTCGGCCTCGGCGGCATGTTGGCTTTTCGTGGCGTGCTGCTCGGGGTAACCGGCGGGATGACCATCGCACCGGTGTCGACCAATCTGGTGTATCTAGGCCAAGGTTATCTGTCGCCTAGGCTCGGCGTCATACTGGGCCTGTTGTTGTTCGCCCTGACGGTGTTCTTAAGCTGGCGTCAACGCAGCAATCGTGCGCGGCACGCGTTGGCGGCCGTTCCCTACTGGCGCGATGGAATACGGGTGCTGGCAATTGGCGCGGTGATATTTGCCTTTGTTCGCACGCTCAATAGTTATGACGGCATCCCGGTGCCGGTGTTGCTGTTGTTGGCATTGTTGGGCATTTTTAGTTACGTCACTAGCCAGACTGTATTTGGTCGCCGCATCTATTCCGTTGGCAGCAACATGGAAGCGACCAGGCTTTCGGGCGTGAATGTACAAGCGGTAAAGATGTGGATTTTCGGCATCATGGGCGTGATGTGCGCGCTGGCCGGTCTGGTCAACACGGCGCGGCTGGCCGCCGGTTCACCTTCGGCCGGTAACATGGGCGAACTGGATGCAATCGCGGCATGTTTTATTGGGGGCACCTCCATGCGCGGCGGTTCGGGAACCGTTTACGGCGCATTGATCGGCGCTCTGGTAATGGCCAGCCTGGATAACGGCATGTCAATGCTGGATGTAGATACGTTCTGGCAGATGATCGTTAAAGGCAGTATTTTGATTCTGGCAGTGTGGGTTGATGTCACTACGCGCGGTAGTCGCACGTGAGGAGATGCCCCCGCATGACTCACCAAGCCGATGAACCATGCAGCGAATGATTTTTCTATACTTTCTCAAGCATCGGGATGGAAACTCCGACCGAGCGATACCGGTTGATTGAGCAAAATGGTTTTAGGATCGCGGCAGATTATCACCAATACGATGATGGTTGCGACGTAAGGCAGCATCGATAGGATTTGGGACGGCACGCCCAGACCGAAGCCTTGCGCGTAAAGTTGCAGGACGGTGACGCCACCGAACAGATAGGCACCGAACACGACCCGGAGCGGCTTCCACGTTCCGAACACGACCAGTGCGAGTGCAATCCAGCCTTTGCCGGCAGTCATTCCTTCGACCCACATTGGGGTTTGTACGATCGAGAGATAAGCACCGGCAATTCCTGCGGTGGCGCCGCCGAACATGACTGCCAGATAGCGGATCAGGATGACAGGATGACCGATGGCGTGCGCTACGGCAGGCGATTCGCCCACTGCACGCATTTTCAGACCGGCGTGACTTTTGGTGAGAAACCAGTAGACACCGGCGCACAAGGCTAAGGACAGATAAACCATGATGTCGTAGCGAAATAATAGTTGGCCGAGCACTGGAAGATCGGATAACACTGGAATGGTGATGCCTCTCAAGCCTTGAATTGGGGTACCGGCTAAATCATGCCCAAGAAAAGCCGACAGGCCAATCCCGAATAGCGTCAGCGCCAGGCCGGTGGCGACTTGATTGGCTTGCATGCTGAGCGTTAAAAAGGCAAAAATTAACGACATCAGCACGCCTGCAGCTGCCGCAGCGACGAAGCCTGCGGTCGCGCTGCCGGTGGTCAATGCCGCGGCGAAACCGGCGACGGCACCGACCAGCATCATGCCTTCGATACCGAGATTCAGAACGCCTGCTTTTTCAACGACGGTTTCACCGATGGCGGCATAAATTAACGGCGTGGCCGCAATTACGGTGCTGGTGATGATAGGAAGAATGGGGCTGGCGGGATTCATGCTGCTTCCTTGGTGATAACGAGCGCGGCAGATTTGCGGACAACGCGGACATTTTTTAATCTGAAGGTAATGAACAAATCGGCGGCCAGCAAATAAAACAGGAGTAGTCCTTGAAACAAGCCGGTGATCGCCGATGGGAGTGCCATTTGCATCTGAGCCGATTCACCCCCGAGGTATAACAACGACATGAGTAACGCGCCAAGCACGATACCGACCGGATGCAAGCGCCCGATCCATGCCACGATGATGGCGGCGAAGCCGTAGCCGGGCGATATCTGTGACTGTAACTGGCCGATGGGGCCTGCCACTTCACACAACCCGGCTAGTCCGGCGGTCGCACCGCTGATGAGCAGGGCGGTCCAGACGTTACGTTTATTCGAAAAACCGGCATACGCGGCGGCCGCGGGTGCCAGTCCAGCGACTTGCATGCGGTAACCGGCATAGGTTTTGCTGGAAAACAACCAGGACGCAACGGCCAACAATAATCCGAGGATAAAGCCCCAATTGGTACGTGCACCTTCGATCAACAATGGCACCAGATGGGCGTCGCTGAAGGTTTTGGATTGTGGGAAGTTAAAACCCTGGGGGTCGCGCCATGGTCCGTGCACCAGATACGATAATAATAGCTGGGCGATATAGACCAGCATCAGCGTGACCAGAATTTCGCTGGTGTTAAATCGATTCCGCAGAAATGCCGGGATCGCTGCCCACACCATGCCGCCAAGCGCGCCAGCCAGAAACATTAGCGGCAGGCCCCAGATTGCGGTGCTGTCACCCAGCCAGAGCGCCACGCCGCCACCGGCAATCGCGCCCATGGTGAGTTGGCCTTCGGCACCAATGTTCCAGACATTGGCGCGAAACCCGAGGGCCAGGCCGAGCGCACATAACAACAAGGGCGTGGCTTTTAGCAGCAGTTCGCCGACGCCGTACAGAGTCGAGAGTGGCTTGATAAAAAATACGTAAAATGCTTGCTGTGGGTCTTTGCCCAGTATCGTAAAGATGACGATGCCGGTAAGCAGCATCGCCAGCGCTGCAATCAGCGGTGAGGCGACGCGCATGATCGGCGATGGAACCGCGCGGCGTTCAAGTTTGAGCAAGATGGCTCTCCTGTTTGATCTGTTTATTCTGATTGTGCGGTGGAAGTACGGATGCGGCCGGGTCACCGGAGTGAGCGGAGTCGCCGGAACCCGGTGGCAGGTCGTCGAAATTGCCGCTCATCCAGTTGCCGATTTGCTCGATGCTGGTGTCGGCCAATCTGACGGCCGGTGATAAGCGCCCTGCGGCGAGCACGCAAATACGGTCGCTGATGGTGAACAATTCTTCCAGTTCTTCGGAAATCACCAGCAAAGCAACGCCTTGTAAACGCAGATCGATCAGCGCCTGCCGAATCAATTGCGCTGCGCCGACATCGACTCCCCAGGTTGGTTGGGCGACGATCATCATTTTGGGATTCAACATGGTTTCACGGCCAACGATGAATTTTTGCAGATTGCCGCCCGACAGACTGGAAGCGGGAGATTGTTCGCCGCCGCATTTGACACCGAAGCGGGTAATGACGTCTTTGGCAAACTGACGAATCGCCGCATGCCGCATCAGGCCCTTGCGGACCATGCCATGGCGAGCGCCGGTCAGCAGGGCATTTTCGGCCAGCGTCATGGCGGGGACTGCGCCGCGTCCCAGCCGTTCTTCGGGAACAAATGTGAGACCGAGGCGACGCCGTTGGGCGGGGTTCAATTGGCCGACCTGCTGGCCCATCAGTGTGATCATCGGTCCGTGCGGGCTGAGGGCTTCGCCGGAGAGTGCTGCCAGCAATTCTTTTTGGCCGTTGCCGGAGACGCCCGCAATTCCCAGAATTTCACCGCTTTTAACTGCGAGACTGATGTCCTTTAGCGTGGTGCCAAATGGATCGATGGTGCCTAGCGATAATTGTTCCAGCGCCAGCCGGACTTCACCGGTGGCTTGCGGCGTCAGATGGCATTCCGCCAGTTCGCCGCCGATCATCATGCGGGCCAGACTGTCGTTGGTCTCGTTCCTCGGGATGGCGGTACCGCTGACACGCCCGCCGCGCAAGACGGTGGCGGTGTCACATAAAGCCCGAATCTCATCAAGCTTATGGCTGATATACAGGATGCTGCAGCCTTCAGCGGCCAACTGCCGCAAGGTAGCGAACAGGACGAGTACCGCCTGCGGCGTCAGGACGGATGTTGGCTCGTCCATAATCAACAGCTTCGGCTCCTGGAGCAGACAACGAACGATCTCGACCCGTTGGCGCTCGCCGACCGACATGCTGTGCACCAGTCGATGCGGGTCGATTGGCAGGCCGTACTTTTCGGATACTTCGCTAATTCTTGCGGCCAGCATGCCTGGAGCCATTTGGGCATCGAGCGCCAGCGCGATATTTTCCGCAACGGTGAGCGTTTCGAATAACGAAAAATGTTGGAACACCATACCGATTCCCAGACGTCTCGCCTGAGACGGGCTGGCGATGTCCAGATAGCGTCCTTCCCATAAGATGCTTCCGGCATCGGGCTTGGTGACGCCATAGACAATTTTCATGAGCGTGCTTTTTCCGGCACCGTTCTCGCCGAGCAAGGCATGAATCTCGCCGGGCCTGACGCTCAGACCGATGTCGTCGTTGGCGACTACCGTGGGATAACGTTTGGTGATACCGGTCAAGACAAGGCGTGGCGGCAAATCCGCAAACACCGGCAGGAGGTCCATAGAAGCATCCGTAAAGGTAATAGCACTTACGCAAAATTGCACTACGGCATTTTGTTGCCTAACCTTACTTGCGAATTTGCTTCATCCGCGGGCTTGGTCAGCCAGTTGCCGGAACAGTCTTGTGTGAGTCCTGTGTAAATAAAAAAGCCAATATCAATCAACAGGAAATGCAATTGTTGTGCCAGTTCCGCCAGCGCTTCTTTATGGCACGCCGCCTGCAACCCATATAAACAATCTGATCGGATTATGTGCTTTACCCCACGCCAGCGCCAACGGTGAAAGCAAATTTCGAATACTTTGTCGACAAAAAACATCGTTTATTGCAGGAAATATTCCCACATTATTTCGCCAATCCGTTCGCTAAACCTCCCTTTTGGGTTACGCTTTTTGCACCGCAACAGTGCGCTTGTCGGAGAGAAAGCGCCAATTTAATGCAATTTATTGATGCGTCGCACCGATAGACGTCATCCCAAAATTAGCACTGAGTCCAAATAAATAAATTTCTCCTATGGCTAGTAATTGTCAACAATTGGCACGAGAATTGCTGAGAATAAAACAAACAGATTTAGGCATAGTAATTTTTTAAATACGGCAAGTTTTACATAATCATCGTAATAGGGAGAAACGGGGCTCCTTAATTCCTTTTTTGTATTATTAACACTCTTGGAAAAAAAATGGCAAAGCAAGCAGCAGCAAAAATGGGGAAGTTGGCGATCAACGCGTTGACGGTGGCAGCAGCTCTGGCCAGTGTTCAACATGTCAATGCAGCGGAGTGGAGCGATACCTCGATTGGTTATCGTTACGGAACGCAGTTTGCTGAGCCGTACGTCGGGACCGGGATTGCGAAGAACATCATCAATTTGACCCACGCTAGTGGCTACAAATACGGTACAAACTTTTTTAACGTGGATTTGCTGGAATCAAATAATAAAGACAGCGGCGCGCAAGAAGCTTATATCGTTTACCGCAACACGTTGGATTTGGCTAAGGTCACCGGTGCAAACTTGGCCTTTGGCCCGGTTCGTAGCTTGGGCGTGACTGCCGGTTTTGACTGGAACACCAAGAATGATCCAGGTTACGCTTCCAAAAAACGTATGTTGGTTTTAGGCCCTACGGTGATGATGGAAGTCCCGGGCTTTTTGAATATCAGCTTGCTGCTGCTTCAGGAAAGCAATCAACCAGTTGGCATTTCTAGCCGTTATACCTACCGTTTGCATCCTATGTTAACCGCAGCATGGGGAATTCCTATCGCTTCGACCGGCTTTGCCTTTGAAGGTTACATGGATTACATCGCTGCTAAGGGCACCAACGAGTTCGGTGGTGGCACAGCGCCAGAACTGAACATTGATGCGCAGGTAATGTATGACCTGGGCACGCCTTTAGGTATGGGTAAAAATACCCTGCGCGCTGGTTTTGAATATCAATACTGGCGCAATAAGTTCGGTACGCCATCGAACGTGCGTGGTTCATTGGCGAAAACACCGATGGTGCGGGTCGAATACCATTTCTAAATCAGGATCGTCGGCGGTCATCAGTGGTTTGATGGCTGCCTGCAGTGCTGCTATTTGATCTTGTGACAGGTTTTTTTAGATTGGCCTGCGCAATTTTTTCCGGTTTTTTCGCAAGTCTTACTGCGGATGATCGGTTCACGTAAAGGAGTTCACGATGTTTCGATTACGCTCTACATTAGCTGCTATTGCTGCGGCTACCGGCCTGATTTTAGGAGTACTTCCTGTAGCGCAAGCTGCCGAGCCGCTGAAGGTGGCTTTTGTTTATCTGGGACCGGTCGGTGACGGTGGCTGGACTTTTCAGCACGATCAGGGGCGCCGCGCTTTAGAGAAAGAATTTGGCAGCAAAATCAAGACAACTTTTGTCGAAAATGTGCCAGAAACAGCGGATGCTGAACGCGTGATTCGCCAGTTGGCGGTTGATGGCAATCAGATGATCTTTACGACTTCATTTGGTTATATGGACCCAACGATGAAGGTTGCAAAATCCTTCCCGAAAGTCCATTTCATGCATGCTACAGGTTACAAGACTGCGGCCAATGTCGGCACGTACCAAACCCGTTTTTATGAAGGCGCTTACCTGCTCGGTATGATCGCTGGAAAAATGACGAAGACCAACACATTAGGTTTCGTCGGTTCGTTCCCGGTTCCGGAAGTAGTGCGCAATATCAATGCTTACACTTTGGGTGCCCAAAGCGTCAATCCTAAGATCAAAACCAAAGTGGTCTGGGTAAACACTTGGTACGACCCAGGCAAAGAACGTCAGGCTGCGGAAACATTGGTAGCGCAGGGTGCGGACATGCTGGCACAAAATACCGATTCGCCAGCCGTCGTTCAGGTTGCCGAAGAAAAAGGTGTTCACGCATTCGGCTGGGATACCGATATGGCTAAATATGGTCCTAAAGCTCATTTGACTGCCAATACAGAAAACTGGGGCGTCTATTACATCCAGGAAGTCAAACGCGAGTTGGCGGGAACCTGGAAGCCAGAGCAAACGCTGTGGGGCATCAAAGAAAATCTGGTTGTTTTGTCGCCTTTGAATGCATCGGTTCCGGCGGATGTATCGAAGCTGTTCAATGAGAAGAAAAAAGACATCGTTGACGGTAAATTGATACCGTTTGCCGGTCCGCTTAAAGACAATACTGGTGCTGTGAAAGTTGCCGCTGGCGCTGTCTTGCCAATGGGCGACCTGATGAGCATTAACTGGCTTGTCAACGGTGTAGAAGGCTCATTGCCTAAGTAACCTTTGGCTTTAGCCAATTACATGCTCCTCGGGTTGTTGTAGCGCGAGGAGCATGATTATTTGCATGCCGGAAATGTGCATTTATATTACACTTCTTTCCGAAATCAACGTTGCTTGTAACTTTGCGTCAGCTGTCGATCCGGTGGTTGGACTTAAAAGCATTTATTGCTGGCGATGTATTACTGACGAGTTTTTGCTAATGTTAAGCAATTATCTAAACACACACTATCAATATTTCTTTGAGTAAACTTTTTTGCTCATCGCAAGTCGAATAACCGTTTTTCATCTTTTCATCAAAATAGTCTAATTCGGTCCTGCGCAACACCAGGTGATTGAGTTTTTAAATAGTCGATATCGGCAAGACATCATCGATACGTCTGTTTCCAATGTGATAAATATGAATAAATCAGTCAAACCACTACGTCTTGCCTCCGCCCCGATTACCAAGCCGCACGCTAATGCCGAAGAGCGTATGTATCACGATGTGTACGATGCCATCATGGAACATAGGCTGCCGCCGCGCACCAAATTGACTGAGCAGGTGCTTTGTCAGATTTACGATACGGCGCGCCACACGGTGCGAAAAGTTCTGATTCGTCTGGAGACCGAGGGACTGGTTGAATTGGAGGCCAATCGCGGTGCCTTCATTGCCAGCCCGACCAGCGCCGAAGCCAAGGATATGTTCGAGCTGCGCAATATTATCGAACACGCCACCCTCGAAAAAGTCGCTCACAACGCGACCGCCAAGCAGTTGGCAGCGCTCAGAAAGTGCGTCGATGAAGAGCGGGCCGCCTATTTGAGCGGCGACCGTCCGCGCTGGATCCGGTTATCTGCGCAATTTCATCTCGAGCTGGCAGAGCTGACCGACAATGCGATGCTGGTCGAAGTGCTGCGCAAGCTGGTATCTCGCACCACGTTGCTGATCGCCAAGGTGGACGCCCCCGGGCAAAATGCCTGTTCTTTTGACGAGCACGAGAGCGTATTGGTGGCCCTGGAAAACGGCGATGCTGCGCTGGCGCAAAAACAAATGGCGCATCATTTACATAACTGCGAAGAGCGGATTTTACCGGATCAATCGGCAAATTTCGACCTAAGGGCAGCGCTGGGAAAACCCGGATAAAAAACCTCAGGTAATTCGGTGCCGGATACTTTGGGTATGCTGATAAACGGACCCTTCGACACCGCATTAAGTTGGCTGCCATAATGGTGACATCGTAATCACATTGCAGAAGCATCGCAGGAGCATCGCGGCACCGTCTATCCGCATCGCCGCCTTCGTATAAAGCCTTCGCATGGACTACGCGGCCCCCAACCCACCATCAAGGAACGCACCATGGCAGATAAACCATCCCAACAAGTCGCAATCGTCACCGGCGCATCACGCGGGATTGGTGCCGCCATTGCCGCAAAACTCAGCAACGATGGTTACGCGGTGATTGTCAATTACAGTGGCAACGCGGCCGAAGCGCAAAAAGTGGTGGACGCCATTGTCGCCTTGAAGGGTGAAGGGCAAGCTATTGCGGTGCGTGCGGATGTTGCCGATCCCGTTGCGGTGGAGGCGATGTTTCAGCAAGCGCTGTCCTTTTTTGGACGGGTCGACGTGCTAATTAATAACGCCGGCATCATGCCCTCACATCTGCCGATGCTTGCCGACACCGACGACGCGACGTTTGATCGCCTGATCGCAGTCAACCTGAAAGGGAGCTTTAACACCATGCGTGCGGCTGCCCATCATCTGCAAACCGGCGGCCGGATCGTGAACTTTTCCACCAGTGTCATCGGTCTGGCACTGCCTGGTTATGCTGTATATGCCGCGACCAAGGCGGCTATCGAGGTCATGACGAACATCATGGCGAAGGAACTGCGCGGTAAGCAGATTACTGTCAACGCCATTGCGCCCGGACCTACGGCGACCGCATTGTTCCTGAATGGCAAAACTCCGGAACTGATCGAACGCATGGCAAAAGCTGCGCCGTTGGAACGTTTGGGGTCGCCGGAAGAGATCGCTGAAGCGGTCAGTTTTTTTGCCAGTCAGAACAGCTGGATCAACGGGCAGACTTTGCGTGCCAATGGCGGATTGGTCTGATCTGTTCAAACGCGGCACGTTTATTTGAAATGCAAAGTTTTTCGCGCCATCGCGCCAAACTGCACTTTTGGCAGACTTGCATCTAATTCTTGAAATGAGAGTAATCTCACGAGATTGATGAAAAGTAACTTTTAGCACATCCATCAAATGTATCGGCAAATTTCACGACGCGCCGAGCCTCTCGAACCCTGCCGCCTTCGACCTAAGCCCGAATCTGAGTCATTGGCGAGCAATGGCACGACGTAGCGTTGCTCTGTATTGGATCAGGGCACACGCTTAACCATCCAACTAACCTTTCAAGGTCGTTATACACCTTTACTGGCGCTACAACGTGCGCTCTGGATTCGCCGCGGGTAAAAGCTTTGTATTACGTCGGATATAACGCCGGAGATAAAGCAGGATTAAACGCCGGATAAACGCCGGATATAACGAGAGCCGTACAACCTCGCTGAATCATGTAGGCGGAAGTCCTGCGAATATATTTTTAACAGTTTCTCAACGAAAGAAGAACCATGGTCAGCCTGAACATTAACGGTAAGGATACGCAAATCGATGCGCCTGCCGACATGCCTTTGTTATGGGCGTTGCGCGATGTTGCCAATCTCACTGGTACCAAATTCGGTTGCGGTATGTCGCTCTGCGGCGCTTGCACCGTTCATCTGGACGGCGCGGCAATCCGCTCTTGCGTAACCCCGATCTCAGCCGTAGCGGGGAAAAAAATCACCACCATTGAAGGTGTTGACGCCGGTCATGAAGGTCACGTCGGCCAAGCAGTGCAGGCAGCGTGGCGTAAACTTGACGTGGTCCAATGCGGCTATTGTCAGTCCGGCCAGATCATGTCTGCGGTCTCGCTGTTGAGCCAGAACAAACGCCCGACGGATGCTGATATCGACCAGGCCATGAGCGGCAATATCTGTCGTTGTGCCACTTACGTGCGCATCCGTGCAGCGATTCACGAAGCCGCTAAAACGCTGGCCTAACAGGAGACCAACATGAAATCTATTGATCGCGCTTTTCAGTCAGCATCGCGCCAGTTGACCTCTCCGGAGGCTGGCAATTTTCGCATCGCCAATGTTAGCCACGAAGTTAGTCACCCGGTTAGTCACCCAGTTAGCCGCCGACGTTTTATGCAAGTCTCGGGCGGGCTTGTCCTGGGTCTGCAAATGGGTTCGCTGATGGCCGCCACCGGCGTATTGGGAGCACCGGCCCCATTTGAGCCGAATGCCTTTGTTCAGATCGGCAGCGATGGCAGCGTCACCATCCTGGCTAAACATCTGGAAATGGGACAGGGCGTGTATACCGGCCTTGCCACCTTGATTGCCGAGGAACTGGATGCCGACTGGAGCCACGTCCGGGTTGAGGGTGCGCCAGCCGACGTCAAACTTTATGCGAATACCGGATGGGGCATTCAGGGAACCGGAGGCAGCAGTTCAATTGCCAATTCATACGACCAGATGCGCAAGGCAGGCGCGACGGCTCGCGCGATGCTGGTAGCGGCAGCGGCGGTTAAATGGAAAGTTGCGCCGGAGAGCATCACCGTCAGCAAAAGCGTGGTGCATCACGTCGCAACCGGCCGTAAGGCCGCATTTGGTGAACTGGCCGCGGCAGCAGCGACGCAACCGGTGCCGACCGACGTCAAATTGAAAGCCCCAAAGGACTTCAAGCTGGTGGGGAATGCGAAATTGCCGCGTCTGGATAGCTTTGCCAAGACCAACGGCACAGCGATATTTACGCAGGATTTCAAGTTGCCGGGCATGTTAGTGGCGGTGCCATTACATCCTGTGCGCTTCGGAGCGACGGTCAAAAGTGTCAACGCAACCAAAGCCAAGGCAATTCCCGGTGTTGTGCAAGTGGTGCAGTTCGCGGGCACGCCACGCAGTTTTGCCGGTGTTGCGGTGCTGGCCACCAATACCTGGGCCGCCCGTCAGGGCCGCGATGCACTGGAAGTAGAGTGGGATGAAACCCACGCCTACAAGAAGGGTTCCCCCGAAATCCTTGCGCAGTACCGTGCAGCACTGGAGAAGCCCGGTATGATTGCGCGTAAGGTCGGTGACGTCGATGCGGCGTTGGTCAAACCGGCGATCCTGATTGAAGCCGACTACGAAGTCCCGTTCTTGGCGCATGCCGCGATGGAACCGTTGAACTGTCTGGTCCAGTTGGGCGACGGACAATGCGAAATCTGGAACGGCGAACAATTTCAGACTATTGATCAAGGTTCTATGGCGAAGTTTTTGAATATGCCAGCAGACAAAATCAAGATCAATCAGCTGTATGCAGGTGGCAGTTTTGGACGACGTGCCAATCCCCACAGTGACTATCTGCTGGAGGCTGTGTCGATTGCCAAAGCAGCACGTGAACAGGGCGTCAAAGTCCCGGTCAAAATGGTCTGGATGCGGGAAGACGATACGCGCGGTGGCTATTACCGTCCGTTGAATGTGCATCGTGCCCGACTGGCATTGGATGCGCAGGGCCGATTGTCGGCCTGGCACGTCAGAATGGCGGGGCAATCAATCATGGAAGGCTCGGCATTTGCGGGGGTCATCAAGGACGGTATCGATCCCACCTCGGTCGAAGGGCAGGCTGATTTGCCTTACGATGTGCCGAACTTTCAGGTGGAGTTGTACACGCCGACGGATGTTGGCGTGCCGATCCAGTGGTTCCGTTCTGTCGGTCACACGCACAGCGCTTTTTCTTCCGAGGGTTTGATTGATGAAGCGGCGATTGCCGCTGGTAAGGACCCCCTAGCGTTTCGTCTGGCGATGCTGGCTAAACATCCGCGCCATAGTGGCGTATTGCAATTGGCCGCGCGTCAGGCCGGATGGTCGAAACCGCTGGCACCAGGTGCCAAAGGTGAGCGACGCGGGCGCGGTCTGGCGGTGCACGAATCCTTCAATACGTTCGTCGCCCAGGTTGCCGAAATTACGGTGAAGGCGGACGGTACTTTCAAGGTCGATCGGATTGTCTGCGCGGTCGATTGCGGCGTCACCGTTAATCCGGATGTGATCAAAGCGCAAATGGAAGGTGGGATTGGTTTTGGTCTGGCTGCAGCGCTGCACGGCGCTATCACGCTAAAGGATGGTGTGGTTGAGCAATCGAACTTCCATAACTACCAGGTCTTGCGCATCAACGAGATGCCGAAGATTGAGGTGGTTATTGTGGCCTCAACCGAAAAAGCGAGCGGCGTTGGTGAGCCGGGTGTGCCACCGGTAGCGCCAGCGGTCGTCAATGCGATTTTCAATGCAATGGGAAAACGGCTACGCACGCTTCCAATTGGAGATCAGGTGACGACGAAGGCTTGAGCAGCGATAACCTGATGCTCACATATTAATCGTTGTGACTAATTGCTGTGATGATTTGCTGTAATTAAACGCTGTAATTAATATCGCCGCCGCTGCTAACAGCGGCGGTTTTTTTATGTGGATTTCCCCTTGAAGCCCTGCAGCCGTGAAGCTAAAGTCGCGCATCCGTTAAATGCTTAGTCCGCAACGAAGGCCACTTCCCACTCTCCGAAAGCGTTCCGACCAACTGCGTTATCAGATTGAACACCGCACGTTTCGCATTCGTCGTCGGGATTTTGTTCGACATGCAAATGCCTAAGGTGCGCGATATCTGGTTCGGATCAATGCGTTTGGCTTTAAGCCGTCCTTGCATGACCTCCTGGTGCACCAGTGCCAGAGGCAGGATGGTATTACCCTGGCCCGCTTCGACGGCAATCTTCAGAATATGCACGGAGTTGATTTCGGCGAACAACGATGGCATTTGCATGCCAAGCTTGAGAACGGTCTCTTCAACGATGCTGCGGATGCAGTGACTGTGTTGCAATCCAGACAGCATTAATTGTCCGGAAAGCGCCTCTTCCAATGAGACATCACCTTCTTCGCAGGTTTTGGACTTCGGGCCCCTGGCGGGCATCACCAGATAAAAGTCCTCGTGCGCTATCGGCGTGAAAGAAAATCCCTCCAACTTGATATTTGACGTAAAAACCGCGAGATCGACCCGTCCCTGCCATAGTTGTTCCAGCAGATTGCCAGTCAGTTCTTCGTTGATATGCAGAGAAACATTCGGTAATTGCGCCTGTACCGCATTGATCAAGGGCAACGCGAGTGCTGCCGATGCGCTTTGCGGCACCCCAATGACGACGTTGCCGACGATGGCTTCGCTAGAAAAATGCACCGCTTCGCGGGCATCGCCGATCTGTTTCAGGATCGCTTTACCATTTTCATAAAACACCTTGCCGCTTTCAGTGGGAAAAACACCGCTGCGCGTGCGGTGCAATAACTGAACATCAAGATCGACTTCCAGATCTGATATCTGTTTGCTCAGGGCCGATTGGGCCACGAATAGTCGACCTGCCGCACGCGAGACGCTGCCGCTGTCGACCACGGCCAGGAAGTATTTGATTTGCCTGATTTCCAACTGGTTGTCTCCGGAGCCGTCATAATGTTAATGGCCCGTTATTTGATAAATTAATATTTAAGATTTAATAATTTAATATCTTGTTAAGCTGCGCGGGTTTGCAACGCTCTCTATGCCCTGTTTTGGGCTTGGAGCAGCTTCAGGTAGGGAATTGAATGTTCAGCCATCTCGAAACGAGAACGAAGAATATGCAATCGATATTACCACCGGCTCTTGTTTCCACAGTAATCTGATTTTTTAATTGAGTACGCCCAAGAACCGTTCGAGTTCGGCGCTGCGATTTACCGGAGATGTCTCATGACTGCAATGCCAAAACTGACCAATTTAGACGCCAGAGTTCTTCCCGTCGCATTCTGCGAGGCCATGTCAGCCTTACTCGCGACCCGTTTCTCCCTTTCGCTGCCGGTACGCGAACATCACGGCAAGGACGAATCGCCGTTCGGGATCATCGCGCCCGATGCCGTGGCATTTGTGAATAGCACGGAAGAGGCGGCCGCCGTCATGCGCCTATGCGCCGAACACCGCGTGCCGTTGATCCCGTTTGGTGCGGGCACTTCCATTGAGGGCCATATATTGGCACCACACGGCGGCATCAGTCTTGATCTCAGCGGGATGAACGCGTTAATTGCGATCCATGCGGAAGATTTGACCGTGACCGTGCAGGCAGGCGTATTGCGCAAGCAATTGAACGAAGAAATCAAACATAGCGGGTTATTCTTTCCGATTGATCCGGGTGCGGACGCTTCTATCGGCGGCATGTGCGCCACCCGTGCCTCAGGAACCAACGCGGTGCGTTATCAGACCATGCGTGAAAATGTGTTGGCCCTGACCGTGATCACGCCCGAAGGTAAGATCATTCACACCGGAACCCGGGCGAAAAAGTCTTCAGCCGGGTACGATCTGACCCGTATTTATATCGGCAGCGAAGGTACGCTCGGCATCATCACCGAGATCACGTTACGTGTGTATCCACAACCGGAAGCGATTTCCGCGGCTGTGTGCGCTTTCCCGACGTTGAGCGATGCGGTGCAGACGGTTATTGAAACGATCCAGATGGGCGTGCCGATTGCGCGGGTTGAATTTGTCGATGCGTTGTCGATCAAGGCGATCAACCGACATGACAAGCTGGAACTGGTGGAGCTGCCGACCTTGTTTTTCGAATTTCACGGAAGCGACAATGGCGTCAAGGAGCAAGCCGAGACCGTGCAGCAGCTTGCCGCAGAACACGGCGGCCATCAGTTTGAATGGGCGACCCAGCCGGAAGATCGCAAAAAATTGTGGAATGCACGGCATAACGCTTACTTCGCCGCGTTGCAGCTTAAGCCTGGTTGTGTGGCGGTCGTGACCGACGTTTGCGTCCCGATTTCACGTTTGGCCGAATGCGTGATGGCAACCGATGTGGACTTGCAAGCGTCATCGCTCCCCTGCCCGATTGTGGGCCACGTCGGGGACGGCAATTTCCACGTCATTATTCTGGTGGATCCGAATAAGCCTGAAGAGCGGATAGAGGCCGAACGCATCAACGCCAACATCGTCGAGCGCGCTCTCGCGGTGGGCGGCACGTGTACCGGCGAACATGGTATCGGCCTGCACAAGATGGGATTTTTGCAGACCGAGCATGGGGACGATGCGTTAGATGTCATGCGCGCGATCAAGCGCGCACTCGACCCGTTGAATTTGATGAATCCGGGAAAGATATTTGAGTTGAAATAATGCTCGGATAAGGGGTCTGGATCGGCTGCATGGATTTCAGAATAAACCGCGGTACTGGAATTGGTTGTTGGGGAGGACGTTGACGGCAGGATTTAACGTTAGTATCGCGGCATCGCTTAGTGACACTATTAAAAACCGGTTCTAACCGGATAACAACATCGGAGACACAATGAATGACACCACCGCGGAAGGCGTGCGTTTTAGCGCGACCACCAGCACTGACAAGATCTTCAAAAAAATAAGCGTGAGGCTAATACCGTTTTTGTTGCTTTGCTATGTCCTGTCGTATCTGGATCGCGTCAACATCGGTTTCGCCAAACTACAAATGCTGGGCGATCTGAACTTCACGGACGCGGTCTACGGACTCGGCGCCGGTATATTTTTTATCGGCTATTTTTTCTTTGAAGTTCCTAGCAATATCATCATGCACAAGGTCGGCCCGCGCCTCTGGATGACCCGCATCCTGATCACCTGGGGTTTCTTGTCGGCCGCGATGATGTTCGTTCAGGGCGCGACGTCGTTTTATGTCTTGCGGTTTTTGTTGGGCATTGCTGAAGCGGGCTTTTTCCCCGGCATCATTTATTACCTCACCCGCTGGTATCCGTCTGAACGACGCGGTCGGGCGATGTCGCTATTCCTGTTGGCGCTGCCTTTGGCCGGGGTCATCGGTGGTCCATTATCCGGCTGGATTTTGCGCGACACCAACGGTATGGCGGGGTTGGCAGGCTGGCAATGGATGTTCCTGATCGAAGGACTTCCTACCGTGCTTGCGGGGATTTTCCTGTTTCGCTATCTGGATGACAATGTCGCTGATGCCAAGTGGCTGAGCGCTGCAGAAAAACGCGAATTAATAGCGATCATGCAAAAAGAAGAAGCAACCAAGACACATTCCGGCACCGGCAAGGCTTTTGGCAGCGCACGCACCTGGTTGCTGAGCCTGATTTACTTTCTGTTCGTGTTCTCTTTGTACGGTATCAGTTTCTGGTTGCCAACCATCATCAAGGCAGCGGGCGTAAAAGATGCGCTCGATATCGGCTTGTTGAGCGCATTGCCGTGGGCGGCTGGCGTAGTGCCGATGTTATTGATCGCCCGCAGCGCCGACCGCCGTAATGAGCGGCGCTGGCACATTTTTATCCCGGCTGTGATCGGAACGATCGGCTTTATCATCAGCGTAAAGTTTAGTGCCAACATACCGATTGCGTTGATCGGCATGGCAATTGCCACGATGGGAATTTTGACTGTGTTGCCGATTTTTTGGAGTTTGCCTACTGCTTACCTGGGTGGAGCGGGAGCGGCAGCTGGCATTGCGTTGATTAATTCTTTCGGTAACCTGTCGGGGTTCGTCGGCCCAACGTTAATGGGCTGGGTCAAGGGAATCACCGGCACGCTCGACAGCGGCGTGTATATGCTGGCCGGATGCTTGTTTCTCGGCGGTTTGTTGACGCTGTTTGCAAAATCGAAGTAACAGTCCCTGGCCGCTCGGTTTGCGGCCACCTTAAAGCGGCGGCGCATTTCGCATCAGGACAGTTTTCAGCGCAAAACTGGATTTGATGTGCGCCACCCCCGGAATGCGGGTCAGCGTATTGGTCAGGAAGGCTTGGTAATTGTGCAAATCCTTGACCACCACGCGTAGCAAATAATCTGCATCTCCCGTCATCAGGAAGCAACTCATCACTTCCGGCACTTGCGCAATGCGTTCCTCAAAATGGGTCAACGCTTCAAGCGCCTGCTTGTCCATCGCGACAGACACAAACACCACTAATCCTCCTCCCAGCCTGGCTTCATCGAGGCGCGCAATATAGCCCTGAATATAGCCTCTTTCCTCGAGCAAACGCACGCGCCGCAACGTCGGCGTCAGCGACAGGCCGATGGTATCGGCCAACTCGCGCCAGCTGATTCGCCCATCATTTGCCAGAATATTGAGAATTTTGACGTCGAATTTATCTATTTTCATTTTTAATGCACTACAAAATGCTAGTTTGTTAGTCGAAACACGTTAAAAAACTGTTTTAGCGTAGTCCTTTTTGGTCCCAATTGCTAGTCCTTGCGTCCTATACTTTTTTAACTATAAAAAAGAGTGGAGATCGTATGGCACAAGTTGATCTGACGTATTCGGCTGAAGACGTGTATACGCGCAAAGACGGCCGTATTTATCTCACCGGGACGCAGGCATTGGTGCGTTTGCCGATGATGCAACGGACCCTGGATCGTGCCCGTGGGTTGAACACCGCCGGTCTGGTATCGGGGTATCGCGGTTCTCCGCTCGGGACCTACGATCTACAACTCTGGAAAGCTTACAAGGCGCTGGCCGCGCACGATATTGTGTTTCAGCCGGGGCTGAATGAAGACCTGGCCGCGACCGCTTTATGGGGCGCGCAGATGCACAAGGCATACGGCGACACTAAAGTCGATGGTGTGTTCGGCATCTGGTACGGGAAGGGGCCGGGCGTCGACCGTACCGGAGACGTTTTTCGCTCTGCCAATATGCTGGGAACTTCAGCGCTGGGCGGTGTTCTTGCGGTGTCCGGTGATGATCATTCGGCCCAGTCTTCCATGTATCCGCACCAGAGCGATGGCATCTTTTCGGCGGCGTCGATTCCCGTGTTGCAGCCATCGAATCTGGCAGAAATTCTCGAATTTGGATTAGCGGGGATTGCGTTATCGCGGTTTTCGGGTTTGTGGGTATGTCTTAAGACCATTGCCGAGGTCATCGAAACCGCAGGATCACTGCAATTGCCGCCGTTACCACGCTACGTGACACCGGAAGATTTCATTGTGCCGGCGCACGGTTTGAACTGGGACCCGCGCATCGCGTGGCCAGCCGAGCGCGCCGAACTGGAACGACGACTGATCAACGAGCGATTGCCTGCCGCGTTGGCATGGGCACGTGCTAATAAGCTTGATCGGACCATCGTGTCGGCACAAGGCGGCTGGCTCGGGATTGTGACCGTGGGCAAGGCGCATCAGGATTTGATGCAAGCGGTCGAAGATCTCGGCCTGAAAACCGCTGATCTGAGTGCGCTTGGTATCGCGATTTATAAGGTGGCAATGAGCTGGCCGCTCGAAACCATCGGCATGAAAGAGTTTGTTGAAGGCCGTGAAGAAATATTTGTGGTGGAGGAAAAGCGCGCCATCGTCGAGGGGCAAATCAAGGAAGCCTTGTTTCATGAAACCGGTGGAAAGCGTCCCTGTGTGGTGGGCAAGACGGATCAGTTCGGCAAACTACTACTACCGGAAATATCCGAATTCACGCCGCTGATGCTGGCACGGGCATTGGTGGCACGAATCGGCCACCGGTTGCCCGCGCTGCACGGCAGGCTGGCTGCGCTTGAAGCGCGTTTATTGCCGCCACAGCGCACGGTGATTCCGATTCGTCGTCCGTATTTTTGCTCGGGTTGTCCCCACAATACCTCGACTAAATCGCCAGACGGTTCGATCTCTGGCGGCGGGATTGGCTGCCATGTCATGGCGTTATCCGATCCGAAATTAAAGACCACTACCTTTAGCCAGATGGGCGGAGAGGGGGCGCAATGGGTTGGCGCGGCACCGTTTTCTGCGACCACGCACGTTTTCCAGAATCTGGGCGACGGCACTTACCAACATTCTGGCTTATTGGCAATCCGGGCTGCACTTGCCGCAAAAACCAATATTACCTACAAGATTTTGTACAACGATGCTGTGGCAATGACTGGCGGCCAAACCGCCGAAGGTCAGATGGACCCGTTACGCATTACGCGCCAGTTACAGGCGGAAGGCGTGGAAACAATCGCATTTGTCTCGGACGATCCCGAGCGCTGGGAAGGCAATCCGGATTTGGCAAAAGGCGTCGAGGTCTATCATCGCGATGCGTTGGACGATGTACAGCGTAAGTTGCGCGAAGTTGCTGGCGTCAGTGCCATCGTCTACGAGCAAACCTGCGCCTCGGAAAAACGCCGTCGCCGCAAGCGCGGCGCTTTCCCCGATCCAGACAAGCGCTTGTTCATCAATCCACGCGTCTGCGAAGGATGCGGCGATTGCTCGGTGCAATCCAACTGTATCGCGGTACAGCCGCTAGAAACCGATTTTGGCCGCAAGCGTGAAATCAACCAGAGCGCCTGTAACAAAGATTTCTCCTGCGTGAAAGGTTTCTGCCCAAGTTTTGTAGAAATCGATGGCGTGCAACTACGCAAGCCCGATGCCAAACGCCTGCAATCGCTGGAAGCACAGACGTTACTGTCGTTACCTGCCGTCAAAGTGCCTATGCTAAACGGCCCCTACAATGTCTATGTCACAGGTATCGGTGGGACCGGCGTTTTAACGCTGGGCGCATTGTTGGGTGCCGCCGCTCACATCGAGGGCAAAGGGGCGAGTGTGCTCGACTTTACCGGGCTGGCGCAAAAAAATGGTGCCGTGGTCAGTCAGGTGCGCATTGCAGCAATGGCAGAGGATATTAATGCGGTGCGCATCGGTACCGGCGCTGTTGATTTGCTGATTGGCACCGATCTGGTGGTGGCTGCGGCTGCCGACAATCTCGGGCGTTTTGCCGCGGACCGGACGGCGGCGATCGTCAATCTGGATCAGACCCAGACCGCCGATGTCGTCTCGCAACGCGACGCTAGTCTGCCAGTGGAAGAAATGCTGGAGCGGGTGCGCAACCGGAGCGTTACCGATCAGTTTTATACTTTCAATGCCAGCACCTTGGCGCAAACCTTATTTGGTGACACGGTCGCCGCGCATACGCTAATGCTGGGTTATGCGTGGCAGTCAGGGCTGGTACCGCTGTCATTGGAAGCGTTGACTAGGGCGATTGAGCTGAACGGCGCTGCGGTGGGTATGAACAAGAGCGCGCTGGCCTGGGGCCGTATTGCCGCCGCCAGTCCTGAAACGCTGATCAAAATTGATGCGTTCGATCACGCTGATGCTGCTGTTGCACCAAGCCGCCCAAAAGATTTCGAAGGTTCGGTTAATTACTTTGCGAATGAACTGGTTGCTTACCAAAGCGGCAATTATGCGCGACGTTATCGTAATTTGATCATGCAGGCACGTCAGGCAGAACAGCGTCTGGGGAACGGATCGGACGCTTTTGCCAGGGCTGTGGCAGAGCAGGCGTTCCGTTTGATGGCGTATAAGGACGAATACGAAGTGGCGCGGCTGTATGCCGCGCCAGAATTCAAGGCGGGGCTGACAAAGCAGTTTTCGACCGCAAAAAAGCTTTCGGTCTGGTTGTCGCCACCGTTGATTTCGCGCATTGATCCCGCTACCGGCCGGCCAAAAAAGCGCCGCTTCGGACCGTGGATATTTTCCGCATTTTCGGTTTTGGCAAAGTGCCGCGGCGTACGCGGTACGCATTTCGACCCGTTCGGTTATACCGAAGAGCGAACCAATGAGCGGCGTTTGATCGTTGACTATTTTTCGATGATTGAAAAGCTCTGCAGCAAACTCAGCAAGAGCAATCATCTGGCAGCGGTCACCTTGGCCCAATTACCCTCCGAGATTCGTGGTTTTGGTCCGGTCAAGCACGCCGCTATTGTGAAATACGCGAAAGATAATACGATATTGCTGGAACAATTCGATAAGCCGGTTGATCTATCCGGCTATAAACCTATATCGTTTAAAGCGGCTTAAGATTGGCGGAAAAGAATTGGTTGGATGAATAGCAGGACTAAATGAACGGTCGACATAAAAAGCACTGTTTCTGGTGTCGACACAGTGATAAAAATACCATCGGAGACAACATGATTTTGACCGAAGAGCAACAAATTATCCGCGAAGCCATACGCAGTTTTGCGCAGGAGCAGTTAGCCCCCTTTGCCGAAAAGTGGGAATCGGACGCGCTCTTCCCTCGTGATGCATTGAAAGCACTTGGCGGCCTGGGTGCCATGGGCGTGACGGTTAGCGAACAATACGGTGGCGCGGGAATGGATTACGTAACGTTGGCGGTGGTACTGGAAGAAATCGCGGCCGGACATGGCGCTACGTCGACCATCGTCTCGGTGCAAAATTCACTGATCTGCGGTATCACTGAGAAATTCGCCTCGGAATCGCAAAAAGCGCGCTATCTGGAGGGCTTCGCCAGTGGACGTTTGCTGGGATGCTTTTGTCTGACCGAACCTCAGGCTGGTTCAGATGCCTCAGCATTGAAGACCAGTGCGCGCCGTGATGGCGACGCTTGGGTCATCAATGGCGTCAAGCAATTCATCACCACCGGCCGTGAAGCCGATGTGGCGATTGTGATCGCAGTCACCGATTCTGAAAAAGGGAAACGAGGCATGTCCTGCTTCTTGATTCCGACCGACACACCCGGATATCGGGTTGCCGGTATTGAAAAAAAGCTGGGACAACATGCGTCGGATACCGCTCAGATCAGCTTTGAAAATTGTCGGGTACCACTCGAAGCGCTAGTCGGCGAAGAAGGGCAGGGCTACAAAATTGCGTTGTCGAATCTGGAAGCGGGGCGCATCGGGATTGCCGCACAATCAATCGGTATGGCGCGTGCTGCATATGAAGCAGCGCTGGCCTATGCGAAGGATCGGCTATCTTTTGGCGTGCCTTTGATAACGCATCAGGCGGTGGCATTTCGGCTCGCGGATATGGCGATGACCATCGAAGCATCGCGCCAGCTCACATTGCACGCGGCGGCGCTGAAAGACGCCGGATTGCCTTGTCTGAAAGAAGCTTCAATGGCCAAGTTGTTCGCCTCCGAGGGTGCCGAGAAAGTCTGCAGCGCCGCGCTACAAACTTTGGGTGGTTACGGCTACACCCGGGATTTTCCGGTCGAACGGATTTATCGGGACGTGCGTGTAACGCAGATTTATGAAGGCACCAGCGATATTCAGCGGATGGTGATTGCGAAGGCGATTGCGGGTGAGTAGCAATGCCAGCGCAGGCGTAACAGGAAGTTGATCAAATAAGACTTTATTTAAATAGACAAAGAAGAAACTTCGTAAGTTTCCTTGGGTGAGTTGCCAAGTGAGTTGCCAAATTAGTTGGCCAAAGTACTTGCCAGCTAAGGGACGTATGGCAGCCTCACCCTGGATCGGGCTAACGAGTGAAGAAGTAAAAAAGCAGTTAAAGTAGGCGGCATCCAGTTTGTTCTGGAAATTTTTAGCAAAGCCGCAACTTTTAGCCAGGATGGGATTTTTTCCCTACCCGTTTAACCGCTTTTTCTTAATTCAGGAGCTCCCATGCCAGCCGAGACAAATTCTATTAATGCCAATAACGAACGCCTCTTCGAAAGCGTCCAGCTCGGTCCTTATCTTCTGCGTAATCGGATCGTAATGGCACCGTTGACACGCAGCCGCGCCACTGAGGGCGACGTGCCGAGCGAGATGGCGATCTTGTATTACGCGCAACGCGCCAGTGCGGGTTTGATCATCGCCGAGGCTACGCAAATCTCGCCGCAAGGCAAAGGTTATGTCTTTACGCCGGGCATTTATAACCAGACACAAGTTGACGCCTGGAAAAAAATCACCGAAGCGGTGCATGCCAAGGATGGTCGGATCTATTTGCAGCTATGGCACGTCGGTCGTATCTCTCATCCCTCGATTCAACCCAATAACGAATTGCCGGTAGCACCTTCAGCGATCACACCGGAGGGACAAGCCTACACCAACGACGGTTTCGTCCCGCTGGTGACACCCCGCGCCTTGCGCCTGGAGGAAATGCCCGGCATTGTCGAACAATATCGTCAGGCGGCAAAGTATGCTTTGGCTGCTGGTTTCGATGGCGTCGAAATCCATGCTGCAAACGGTTATTTGCTCGATCAGTTCTTGCGCGATAAGACCAATCAACGCACGGATGCCTATGGCGGAAGTATCGAAAACCGCGTACGCCTTCTGGTCGAGGTGACGGAAGCCGTCACGGCCGTTTGGGGCGGCAATCGGGTCGGCTTAAGGATTTCACCGTTAAGCAAGTTTGGCGATATTTGGGATAGCAATCCACAGGCGCTGTTTACGCACGTGGTGGAAAAGCTGAACGCATTCAAGCTTGCTTATCTTCATGTCATTGAAGGCGATACCGGCGGCGAGCGTGAGGTAGCGGGCGGCTTTGATCTGCAGATACTACGTGCTTTGTTTAATGGCGCGTATATGGCAAATAACGGCTACGACGCAGCTTTGGCAGATCATCGGTTAGATGCTGGAAAGGCGGATTTGATTGCATTTGGTCGGCCGTTCATCTCGAATCCGGATCTGGTCGAGCGCATGCGTACTTCGGCACCACTCAGTGAGCCAGATCCGAAGACGATGTATGGCGGTGATGGCCACGGTTATATCGATTATCCAACATTGTCTGGCAGCGTCGCAGCGTAAACTGGTAGTGGACTGGTAGCACTTAAGTAGACTTAAAATACTCCCAGGCAGCAGCCGGAAGTGACATGTTTTGTCGTCGGAATTGCGCCGCATATGGCAACATTCCAAGGGCAAAACTGTCTATACGTTATATCAAAATCTGGTGTGGTCAGCGATCTCGTTGATGATCTGCGAATTGGGTCACGCCAGATTAACGCACAGACAACCAAACAGCTGAGAGATAAATATGAGCATGAACGATAACGATAACCTGAGCTTCGGTGACGTACAACAGGCCGCACAAAGAATTAAGGGCGCGGCGCATCGTACGCCGGTCATGACTTCTAAAACGGCCAATGATATTGCCGGCGCTGAACTATTTTTTAAGTGCGAAAATCTGCAACGCATAGGCGCGTTCAAGTTTCGCGGTGCCTACAATGCTTTGTCTCAGTTTACGGAAGAGCAGCGCCACAACGGTGTACTGACTTTTTCGTCCGGCAACCACGCCCAGGCCATCGCTTTAGCTGCCAAACTTCTCGGAATCCGGGCAGTGATCATCATGCCGGAAGATGCGCCCGCACTGAAAATCCAAGCGACCAAAGGCTACGGCGCTGAGGTGATCACCTATAACCGCTATACAGAAGACCGCGAAGCCATTGCGCGTCAACTCGCGGAAGAAAAGAACATGACGTTGATTCCACCGTATGACCATCCCGACGTTATCTGCGGCCAGGGCACTGCCGCAATGGAATTGTTCGAAGAAGTGGGCGAGCTGGATGTATTGCTGGTGTGCCTTGGTGGCGGCGGCTTGCTGGCCGGTTCGGCGCTTGCCGCATCAGGATTGAGTCCACGTTGCGAAGTCATCGGGGTCGAGCCGGAACGTGGAAACGATGGGCAGCAATCATTCCGTAAAGGGGAAATTGTGCATATTTCCGTGCCGGACACCATTGCTGATGGCGCAAAGGTAACGCATCTCGGACACCATAATTTTGCAGTGATTCAGCGCCATGTGCATGACATCGTGACGGTGTCCGATGCGCAACTTATCGAAACAATGAAATTTTTTGCTGAAAGGATGAAGATCGTGGTCGAACCAACAGGGTGCCTGGCGGCGGCGGCGGCTCTTCATGCGGCTTATCCGATAGCCGGAAAAAGAGTTGGGATCATCCTCAGCGGCGGTAACGTAGACCTGTCATCTTTCGCACAATTTATATCTTGAGGTGTGCCGTAGTTAAGTCGCGCAAGGACCAACCATGCGCGACTAAACGGGGTGGACGAGGTGATGCAACGATGAGGTCTGGATTAGTCGCTGTACAAATCGGAGAATAGTGCGCGGCAGCTATGACTAACCGCGCCTTGCAGTACCAGTTGTTTGGCTGCTTCGATATCGGGTGCGAAGAATCGGTCTTTATCGTAAAACGCTACTTTCTCGCGCAAGCGTTGCTGCACCTGTGCCAGCATCGGTGAAGTGGTGAGTGGCCGATGGCAATCGATGCCCTGCGCTGCTGCTAGCAATTCAATCGCCACGATGGTAGCCGTGTTGTGTGCCATCTCATGCAGCCGACGGCCAGCAAAAGTCGCCATGCTGACATGGTCTTCCTGGTTTGCAGAAGTCGGCAAACTATCCACGCTGGCCGGGTGCGCCAACGATTTGTTCTCAGATGCGAGCGCGGCGGCCGTCACATGCGCGATCATGAAACCGGAATTGAGGCCGGATGACTCCACCAGGAACGGCGGCAGACCTGACAGCGAAGAGTCAATCAGCAATGCAATGCGGCGTTCCGACAACGCCCCAATCTCGGCAATCGCCAGTGCCAGCGTATCGGCCGCGAAAGCCACTGGCTCAGCGTGAAAGTTTCCGCCGGAGATCACCTCGTCATGCTCGGCAAAGATCAATGGATTGTCAGTTACCGCGTTGGCTTCGATCAGCAAGGTGCGGGCGGCGTTGCTGATGATGTCGACGCAAGCGCCCATCACCTGCGGCTGGCAGCGCAAACTGTAGGGATCTTGCACGCGCTCGTCGTTGACCAGATGAGATTGCCGGATCGCGCTGCCGCTCAGTAGTTGCCGATATATCCTGGCGCTGGCGATTTGCCCCGGCTGACCGCGCACTTCATGCACACGTGGATCGAATGGCGCATCGCTGCCCCGCGCTGCATCGACCGCCAGCGCGCCGGTGACTGTGGCGGCTTCAAGCACGCGCTCCGCCAGGAACAGGCCGTTCAAGGCGAGTGCAGTCGAGACCTGGGTACCGTTGATCAATGCAAGGCCCTCTTTGGCGGCCAGTACGACAGGGGTAATGCCAGCGTTAGCCAATGCCTCCCTGGCGTCAACCAGCTTGCCGTCGACCCGCACCTGGCCTTCACCAAGGATCGCCAGCGTCATGTGCGAAAGCGGTGCCAGATCGCCGGATGCACCGACCGAGCCTTTCACTGGAATGCAAGGCATGATGCCGGCGTTGTAGATCGCCAACAAGGCATTGATCACCTGCGCCCTGATGCCGGAGAAGCCACGCGCCAGGCTACCAATCTTCATCGCCAGAATCAGCCGGACGGAGGCATCTTCGATCAGTTCGCCGGTGCCGACCGAATGCGAGAGGATCAGATTACGTTGGAGTAGCTCCAGCTGTTCGTCCGGGATGCGGGTTTTGGCCAACTTGCCGAACCCGGTATTAATGCCGTAAGCAGCATCCCCACGCTCGACGATGCGCGCCACGGTAGCCGCTGAAGCATTAATGGCGGCATAAGCGGATGGCGGTAAGGCTAGTGAACCGGATGCGGCCCAGATGCTGCGGATTTCTGCCAGGGACATTTTTCCTGGCTGTAAAGTTAATGATGTTTTCATGGCGGTTACTTTCTAATATTGCAAAATTGACATAACGAAATCGTGAAATAGCGTAAGAGTGACGGCCAGAAGCCGTTTAAAGATTGGCTGGCTCCTTTCATCAGCGCCTCAATGTTCTATCCCGACTGTTAGAGGTGGAATCACAAGTTGTATAGTCAATTAAAATATAATGTCTATACAAATTAGTCAATCTAAATGATGCATTGTCGTTAGCAGAACCCCGTCGGCTCTAAAGCAGCCAGGGTCCGCTCGGCCAAGAAATTAAATTTACCCCGTTTTCCCACCATACGGAAAGTCAATTTCACATCGTGGTAAGAGCGCAAGATAAAAAATCAGAATTTAATTTCATTTTTCTGAAAATTCATTTCACATAGCAAAAAACCCTACGTAACTACTTGAAAATAAACAGATAAATTTAAGTCATATGTCTTATATAAGACATAGCCTAGAAGTAAAAAAACAGCTATGATTCTTTCATGCGGTTTTTCTTCCAGCTCTGCTTTAGTTTTTTCGGACGATACCGAACGGATCCACGAACACCCAATTTGCTTTCTCAATCTTGTTTAATTATTTAAGGAAATCTACATGTCCCAATATCAGGAAGATATCAAAGCCATTGCCGGTCTTAAAGACAAAGAAGGTAGTGCCTGGAACGCAATCAATCCAGAATCAGCTGCACGCATGCGCGCCCAGAACAAATTCAAAACCGGTCTGGACATCGCCCGATACACCGCCAAGATCATGCGTGATGACATGGCAAAGTACGATGCAGACTCGTCAAAGTACACCCAGTCGTTGGGTTGCTGGCACGGTTTTATCGGTCAACAGAAGATGATTTCCATCAAGAAGCACTTCAATAGCACCGAGCGTCGTTATTTGTATCTGTCTGGCTGGATGATTGCTGCGCTGCGCTCTGAGTTCGGTCCATTGCCTGACCAGTCGATGCATGAGAAGACGGCGGTTGCCGCCCTGATCAAAGAGCTTTACACTTTCCTGCGCCAGGCTGATGCACGCGAACTCGGTGGTTTATTCCGTCAACTGGATGGTGCTGAAGGCGCCGCCAAGCAAGCAATTCAGGACAAAATCGACAATCACATCACGCACGTAGTGCCAATCATTGCGGATATCGATGCCGGTTTCGGCAATGCTGAAGCGACCTACCTGATGGCGAAGCAGCTCATCGAAGCTGGTGCTTGCTGTATCCAGATCGAAAATCAGGTTTCTGATGAAAAGCAGTGCGGCCACCAAGACGGTAAAGTCACTGTTCCGCATGAAGACTTCCTCGCGAAGATCCGTGCCATCCGTTACGCGTTCCTGGAGATGGGTGTAGACGACGGTATCATCGTTGCGCGTACCGACTCCCTGGGTGCGGGCCTAACAAAGCAAATCGCGGTGACGCGTGAGCCGGGCGATCTGGGCGATCAATACAACTCGTTCCTCGATGTTGAAGAAGTATCGACAGAATCCATGAACAACGGTGACGTTGTTATCAAGCGCGATGGCAAACTGGTCCGGCCTTTACGTCTGCCAAGCAACTTGTTCCAATTCCGCGCTGGTACTGGCGAAGAGCGTTGTGTCCTGGACTCGATCACAGCACTCCAAAATGGCGCTGACTTATTGTGGATCGAAACTGAGAAGCCACACATTGCGCAAATCGGCGGCATGGTCAAAGCAATCCGTAAAGTGATCCCGAATGCCAAGCTGGTTTATAACAATAGCCCATCATTTAACTGGACCCTGAACTTCCGTCAGCAAATATTCGATTTGATGAAAAGCGAAGGTAAAGACGTTTCTGCGTACGATCGCACTGGTTTGATGAGTGTTGAGTACGACGCAACCGAACTGGCAATTGCTGCAGATGAAAAAATCCGCACATTCCAGGCTGACTCAGCACGTGAAGCCGGTATTTTCCATCACCTGATTACGCTGCCGACTTATCACACCGCTGCCTTGTCTACTGACAGTCTGGCAAAAGACTACTTCGGTGACCAGGGTATGTTAGGTTATGTTGCCGGTGTACAGCGCAAGGAAATCCGTCAGGGCGTTGCTTGCGTCAAGCATCAAAACATGGCCGGTTCAGACCTCGGCGATGACCACAAAGATTATTTCAGTGGCGACGCTGCGTTGAAAGCATCCGGTAAAGACAACACAATGAATCAGTTTTAAACTCTGAGTTCGGTGTTAAAAAAGCTCGCTTCGGCGAGCTTTTTTTTGTCCGCACGGACATGATTTGCACGCTCAAACCCTACCGCATCGCTGCAAGCAACAGTCAACCTGTGCCCCGCGCAAAATCAGCTGCGAGATTTTTTGCCGCACTGGATGCTTTCTCTGAAGCCGCTCTGGCAATACATTCGATCAAGGTGGCAACGGCGGCGTTGGGGGCTGAGGTGATTTTTTGCAATATTCCGATTTCGCGCAAAAAACCACGATCCTCCAGGGGAAGAACACGTAATTTTTTGTTCGAGGTCCCTGATACCAGTTCATAAGGAATGATGGCGACGCCCAATCCTTTCTTGACCATCTCCATGATGACCATAGGTTCATCCAGTTCCATCGTCTCGTTGACATGCAAGCGCGCACGTTTCAAATACCGATCGACTAGCTGGCCACCATACGAGCGGCGGCTGTAGCGCAAAAAGGGATGCGATGAAAGTAATACTTTGATGCTAGTTTCGCGCGTGGTCAGAGGCGCAATTGCCACATAGGTTTCACTTATGACGGTTGTCCATCTCAGTCCTCGGTTGATCTTCAGGGCAGGACGGATCATCACCGCCAGTGATAAATCGTTACTATCAAATTGCGACATTAGTTGCACCGATGTGCCGGGAACGACATTCACCTCCACCAACGGGAATGCCTGACGAAAATAGGCCAACGCTGCAGGTAACAAGCCAAGTTGCACGGTCGAAATGGCACCGATCTCAATTTTTCCGCGGGTTGCTGCGACGTCTGTCTGCCCCTTCATCGATTCGAACAACCGGACAATTTCTTCGGACGTTCGTAACAATTGCTTGCCATGATCGCTGAGCGACACGGATTTCCCCACTCGGGTGAACAGCTCGCAGTTCAACTCATCTTCAAGACGGCGAACCTGCATGCTTACGGCCGACTGAGTTAGGCCAAGTTTCGTGCCCGCGCCAGAGAAGGACTCAAGCCGGGCTGCGACTATAAAGGTTTTGAGATAGCGAATCATATTTATGAAATATGCTTGTGAATTGAGCTTATGAATTAAGCTTATGAATTAAGCCTATGAAGAATGCTTATGAATTATTCTAATTACGAGCACTTAAATTGATCATTTTACATCGTATATTGGAATATGTAGACTGCAGGAATTCCCGTGCCATCAGAGGCTGACGTTTGCTGGCAAGATCCGTTGCGATGCTGATTGAGCGGAAGGGAAGATTCCATTATTGCTTTAATTTCGGAAAGAGGTAAGTAGATGAGTACAACGTCACTGTTTCATTTGGCTTTTCCCGTCAACGATATCGCAGAGGCCCGTCGCTTTTACGGCGATCTTCTAGGTTGCGCAGAAGGCCGCAGTTCTGAACAATGGGTCGACTTCAATTTTTACGGGCATCAACTGGTAGCACATCTGGCGCCCCAGGAAACCGGAACGAGCGCTAGCAGTTCGGTGGACGATCACGCAGTCCCGTGTCGCCATTTCGGTGTAATTTTGACGTTGCCCGAATGGGAGGCTTTGGCCGAGAAACTAAGAGCCGCCGGCATAAAATTCATCATTGATCCCTACATCCGCTTTAAGGGACAGGTCGGCGAACAGGCAACCATGTTTTTTTTGGATCCATCCGGTAACGCACTGGAATTTAAGTCTTTTGCAAATATGGATTATATCTTTGCAAAATAAGGGAGTCACGTCAAAAACAGGGTGCGTTATCAACGCGAGTCTTATTGGAAAGCAATATTCCCACGATGATGAACACGGCCCAGCGTACGCTCCTATTCTACCGTCACCGATTTAGCCAGGTTCCGCGGCTTATCAACATCTGTTCCCCGCGCCAGCGCCGTGTGATAGGCCAGCAATTGCAGCGGTACGACGTGCAAAATCGGCGACAGCAAACCGTAGTTTTCCGGCAGGCGAATGACGTGTACGCCTTCGCTTGGGTTGATGCGAGAGTCGGCGTCGGCGAAGACGTAAAGCTGGCCGCCGCGGGCGCGGACTTCTTGCATGTTGGATTTCAATTTTTCAATCAGGGCGTCGTTAGGTGCGACTGTGACCACTGGCATTTCTTCGGTGACTAGCGCTAACGGACCATGCTTGAGTTCCCCGGCGGCATAAGCTTCTGCATGGATATAGGTGATTTCTTTGAGTTTTAAGGCGCCTTCGAGTGCGATCGGATAGTGAATGCCGCGACCGAGGAATAGGGCGTTTTCTTTACGTGCGAAAGCTTCTGCCCATGCGACGATGTGGGGTTCCAGCGCTAGGACGCTTTGCAATGCAGCGGGCAGATGACGTAGTGCTTTCAAATGCGCTTGCTCTTGCTCGTCGCTGAGGCGATTTTTGGATTGGGCCAATGCCAGCGTCAGCAAAAATAGGCCGACCAGTTGCGTGGTGAAGGCTTTGGTCGAGGCGACGCCGACTTCGACGCCAGCGCGGGTAATGTAAGCCAGCGCACATTCGCGCACCATGGCGCTGGTGGCGGCGTTGCAGATGGTGAGCGTGTGCTGCATACCTAATGAGCGCGCGTGTTTGACGGCAGCGAGCGTGTCGGCGGTTTCGCCGCTTTGAGTGATGGTAACGACTAGTGTATTGGGATTCGGCACACTGTCACGGTAACGATATTCGCTGGCGATTTCGACACTGGTCGGAATTTTTGCCACGGATTCGATCCAGTATTTGGCAGTGAGACCCGCATAATAGCTGGTGCCGCAAGCCAGAATCAGGACTGAATCAATTTGCTGAAAAGTGCTGAATGCTTTGTCGCCGAATAGCTCCGGCATGATCCCGGTGACGCCTTCGAGGGTGTCGGCAATGGCGCGTGGCTGCTCAAAAATTTCCTTTTGCATGTAGTGCTGATACGGCCCCAATTCGACCGCGCTGCTGTAAGCATGGACGGTTTTGACTTCGCGCTCGACTGACTTGCCATTGCTATCGACGATCCAGACGCGTTGCAGCTGTAGATCAACCACGTCGCCTTCTTCCAGGTAGACAATTTGATCGGTGGTGCCGGCGATTGCCATAGCGTCCGATGCGACGAAATTTTGTCCTTCGCCGATGCCGACGATGAGCGGTGAACCTTGACGTGCGGCAACTACGCGGTGTGGCTCATCAACACTGAACACAGCAATCGCAAAAGCGCCGGTGAGACGTTTGACGGCCAGCTGGACGGTCTCGAACAGGTCGCCGGTGTACATGTGATCGACCAAATGGGCGATGACTTCGGTGTCGGTCTGGCTTTCGAATACATATCCCACGGCCTGCAGTTCGGCGCGCAGATCATCGTGATTTTCAATGATGCCGTTGTGAACGAGCGCAATGCGATCGCGGGAAAAATGCGGATGGGCGTTGTGCGTGGCCGGTGCGCCGTGGGTGGCCCAGCGAGTATGGGCGATTCCGGTGAAACCGTTTAATCCGGACAGTGCAATCTGATTTTCCAGATCGGCGACGCGGGATGTGCTGCGTGATCGTTGGAGTTTTCCGTCGAGATGTACCGCGACGCCACAAGAGTCATAACCGCGGTATTCAAGACGTTTTAATCCTTCGATCAGGATTGGAATGACATTATTTTGCGCAACTGCGCCAACGATACCGCACATGGTAGCCTCGGAAGTGAATTTGAATCCGAGTATTCTAAGCCGTTGAAGATGAAATAATTTGTCTTAATTTTTGAATTTTTGGCGTATTATTTCATGATATTTAACGAATGAACGAAAAATTCAAATTTTTCAATATTGCTTCCTTATATTTCAATATCAATTTTAGCTTTGTTTCAAATTTGCTATGAATATTTTTCTGGATGCACTTGATCGGCGTATTTTAAACGCGCTGCAACAAGACGCTTCACAAACCAATCAACAGCTGGCGGCGTCGATTCATGCCTCCGCACCGACCTGTCTGCGTCGGGTAAAGCGGCTCACCGAGCTTGGCGTTATTGTGCGGCAGGTGGCAATTGTTGCGCCGGAAAAGGTTGGCGCGGGGCTAACGGCGCTGGTGGAAGTCACGCTGGATCATCAGGGCGATGAATATCAGGTGGCGTTTGAGGCGCTCATCGCCAAAGAGGCGTCAGTTTTGCAATGCTATCGTGTCTCGCCAGGGCCGGATTTTGTGATGGTGGCGCAGGTGGCCGATATGGCGGCCTATCACGCGCTGGCGCACCGGCTATTTGCGGCCCAAAAAAATGTGCGCAATGTGAAAACATATTTTTCGATTTTGCGAAGTAAGTTTGAGACTAGCATCGCGGTTTAATGTTGAGGTGTTGAGGTGTTGAGTATTGAGGCTTTGCCCGCTATGGGCTACGGAAGGGAAGTTGAGGCGGTGCGCGAAGCGAAAGGCAGCCTTGTTGCTGCCTTGTCGCCGCCTTATATTGGTGCTGTTATTTTTTTATCTTCACCGGGCGTTCCCAGCCTTCCACCGTTATCTGCTTACTCCGGGATACCGTCAACTTGCCCGCCGGCGCATCTCTCGTGAGGGTCGTTCCTGCGCCGATAGTCGCGCCTTTGCCAACCGTAACAGGTGCCACCAGCTGACTAACGCTACCGATAAAGGCGTCATCTTCAATCATCGTGCGGGATTTATTGACGCCGTCATAGTTGCAGGTAATGGTGCCGGCACCGACGTTTACGCGTGATCCTATGGTGGCATCGCCAAGATAGGTCAGATGATTGGCTTTGCTGTACGCGGCGATCTGGCAATTTTTAACTTCGACGAAATTGCCAATATGAACCTCTTCACCCAATGTGGTGCCGGGACGCAAACGTGCATACGGTCCGATTTGCGACTGTGCGCCGACTGTCGCCTCTTCGATGTGGCAGAACGGCTTGATGTTAGCGGCGAGACCAATGTGCGCATTTTTGATGACGCAATGGGCACCGATAGTGACTCGATCGTCCAGCCTGACGTTGCCTTCAAAAATGCACCCGATGTCAATCGTGACGTCGCGGCCGCAAATCAGGGTGCCGCGCACGTCCAGCCGTGCCGGATCGAGTAGCGTCACGCCCTGTTCTAGCAACCGGTGCGCGATACTGCGTTGGTGTATGCGTTCCAGCTCGGCCAGTTGCACCTTACTGTTGACACCCAGGGTCTCCCAAACGGCGTCAGGCTGTGCCGACACGACTTTGGTTCCACCAGCGACTGCGCTGGCAACGATGTCGGTCAGGTAGTATTCACCCTGCGCATTGTTGTTGGATAAGCCCGCCAGCCATTGTTTTAGCAGCGCGGTCGGTGCGATCATGATTCCGGTGTTGCATTCAGTAATAGCGCGTTCGGCGGGGTTGGCGTCCTTTTGTTCGACAATGCGGACAATATCGCCCGTTTCCCTATTTTCACGGACGATGCGGCCGTACCCGGTCGGATCGTCAAGCTGGACTGTCAGTATGCCGAGTTTATCTGAGCCAGCAGCCGCCACCAGACGTTGCAGCGATGCGCTTGTGGTCAGCGGCACGTCCCCATACAGAATTAAGGTCGGGACGCTATCGTCCAGTTGCGGAACTGCTTGCATGACGGCGTGCCCGGTGCCAAGTTGTGGTTCTTGTTTCGCGAACACCAAATCTGCAGCGGTAAACTGGGTCAAGACCGCATCACCGCCATGGCCGTAAATGACGCACAACCTCGTTGGCGATAAGCTGCGCGCGGTATCAATGACATGCGCCAGCAAGGATTTACCGGCGAGCGGGTGTAACACTTTCGGCAGCGCCGATTGCATGCGTTTGCCCATGCCGGCGGCGAGTATGACTACATTCATGACGGTACTTTGTGGGAGATGAGGTGCAAAATTTTAGCACGGGGCATGCGCTAAAGTAGGATAAATAGATTTCCTGAATGCAAATTCCCATCGAGGATGTGCCGCGATGGGAGGTGCTGGCTTCGAACGCGCCAGAAACGGCGCGTAGAGTCGTTGCAGGTGAAGGTTAGTAATGCTGCCAGAAGCCACCAGAAAAGGTCCAGGTATTGCCGCTTCGGTACCAATGTGCTGGCGCATAGAAATAACCGTCACGACGCACTTCCCAATGCCCGCTGACCCACACATGCTGCCCGTTATCCCAGCGCCAGAAGCCGCCGATCCAGACGTGATTCGGACTAGGTGCCGGTGTCAGGTTCTCTATTCTCGGAGCAGGCGGCGCGACGTTGATCACTATTGCGGAGGTGTTTTGTGTCGGTACGAGGGTTACCCAACGTCCTGGGTGATAGGTCCACTCAACCCCATTGTTGCTCCAGTAAGGATGCTGAAATACCTGATTCTGACGCGATTGCTCCCAGTGTCCGTTATTCCAGACATAGCGATTGCCTTCCCATTTCCAGTGTCCGCCAATCCAATAGGCATCGGGATAGGGTGGTGGCGGGATCACTTCAGATAAGGGGGCTGGCGGCGTCTGAACAATGTGGTTTTGGACCGCCCGTTGTTGAGGTGGTGCGACCACGCATCCGGCAACCGTTAAAGTGGCTGCGACAGTGAGTGCCATGAGAGCATAACGTTGAATAGTACGATTTTTCATGTGTGCTCCTGATTGGTGTTGTGCATCCTAGAACGGTGTGGCGCTAAAAGGGATGACACGCCTTACAGTTGGTTGCAAACTTGATAGGGCTTTTTACACAAAAATCCACTACACCGAATTCTGTGATTGGCGCATTCCTAAGATCGTTCTGGTGGATTGTTACTGCCTTTGCAACCCCTTATCGGGTCACGTCTCATTGACGACGGCATGGGTGGGGCCATTTTTCTTTACGGTTGCGATGGCGACATCACGCGCGACGGTAGTGCTGTACATCAGACTGTGACCGATGACCTGATGGTTTGCGGCTTTCAGATTGAAGTAAAACTTGCCGTTGGCTGCCTGATTACGGCTGTACCGGTCATCATGGGAGCTGTTGGTTTGTACTGAGGCGATGCCATTTTCTGCCGATGCTTTTGCTGCGTAAGTTTCGCTGGTGAGAACGACTTCTCCGTTAGCTGCGTACAACACAAAATAAAACTGACCATCGCTATCCCTTTTCAGGGTGTAGGAAGCGGGCATATGTTTCTTCTCCGATTATCAATAAAGCGAGATGAGCACCCGTAAAGCACATTCACGTCTTCTCTGACCCGGCTCCGTGACGCCGGTTAATGTCAGCAGTAATTTTGATTATATAGTCCGATGGCGCAACTTCCATTGAAAATTTGCATGGCGTTGAAGAGGCTATCTATCCGCCCTCCGTGGCTGATTGGGTTAACCAGGAAACGGGAACGAATAGCCATTTATTTTGCACTGTTTTAATGGCATAAATTGGTGCCGAAAATACACGACCGGATTTTTTATTCGGTTACTCAGTCACGTGCAACGGAATGACGCTCGAGACGGTATTGGTCGGCACGGCACATGGTTCATCATCAAAGGCAATATCACCATTAGGATCTGCAATTCCTGTCGCTGTCAGTCCCTCGAAGTCGAACAGATTACGGTCCATCAGATGTGATGGGGCGACAGTGGAGAGGGACGAGAAGATGTTGTCGACCCGGCCCGGATGCTTCTTTTCCCATTCGCGCAGCATGTTTTTGATCTGCTTGCGCTGCAAATTTTCCTGACTGCCGCACAGATCGCAGGGAATGATGGGGAATTGTTTGACTTCAGCATAGCGGGTGAGATCAGCTTCTTTGACATAGGCCAAAGGGCGTATAACGATTTGCTTGCCATCGTCAGACTGCAATTTGGCGGGCATACTTTTCAACTTGCCACCAAAAAACATGTTCAGGAAGAAAGTTTCCATGATGTCGTCGCGGTGATGGCCGAGTGCGACTTTGGTTGCGCCCAACTCTGTGGCGACCCGGTACAAAATGCCACGGCGCAGGCGTGAGCATAGCGAGCAGGTGGTTTTACCTTCCGGTATCAGCCGCTTGACAATACTATAGGTATCTTGATTTTCGATATGGAACGCCACGCCAAGATTGGTCAGATAGTCTGGCAGAATATGCGCAGGAAAGTTGGGCTGCTTCTGATCCAGATTCACCGCAATGATGTCGAAATTGATCGGCGCACGTTGGCGCAGTGTGATCAGAATGTCCAATAATGCGTAACTATCTTTGCCGCCTGACAGGCAGACCATGATTTTGTCGCCGTCTTCAATCATGTTGAAGTCGCCGATGGCTTGCCCCACTTGTCGGCACAGGCGCTTATGCAGTTTATTGTTTTCGTGGGCGATCTTTTCGACCTGTTTCGCACTTGGCGGCGCGGGTTCTTCGCGGGCGGCGCTGGCAAGAAGCGGAGTAGCTGGGGTCAGATCGAGCATGTTAGGATCGAAAAAGGTTTTTAGTACGGAATTCATGTTGGCTCCAACAATGCTGCTCTCGGTTTGATCCGAAATACTTCGACGCCGACTGAATCACAATCATTATAAGCGTCCGGTTTTTCGGTGGTAACGCGCACTGCGCGTACTTTAGGATGGGCCAGCAAGGCGCTGGCCAGGTCATCACATAAGGTTTCTTGAAGATGAATGTGGCCCTGTTGCATGCGTTTAGCGACCGTATTGCGCATAAAGTCGTAATCGACGACCTCATCGAGCTGATCGTTATTGGGGGTCGACAGTGCCAGAGGGATGAACAGGTCGACGTTGATGAGCGCCCGCTGTTCACCCTTTTTCTCAAATTCAAAGACGCCGATATTGATCTGCACCTCGTAGTTGCGCAAAAACAGGCGGCGGCAATCGCTAAGATCGGGGTGAATAAGTGCGGATGGCATGGTTTTGGTCAGTAAAAAGGTTGAACAGACGGTTGAACAGACGGTTGAACAGACGGTCGATTGGCTGATTATCGATGAATCAAGGCGCCGATAGCGCTGATGCAATTGGGGCAATGACCTCCCGATTACCTGGAGCGGCCCGTAAATGCAGGCCACCGTCCAGCAATAATGTGGCGCCGGTAATGGCGGTGGAGCCAGCGATAAAGCAGATGCTCGCGGCAAAGTCGTCGGCGATGGTCGCAGCGCTGAAAGTGGGACTAAAGGCAGCACTAAAAGCAGCACTAGAAGTAGCATTGGAGGCAGCGCGGTGCAATTCAAGTGCCGGAGCGACGCCGACTACACGTATCCGTGGTGCTAAAGCCAGAGCAAGTGATTCTGTGGCCCTGAGCAGAGCAGCTTTTGATAATGTGTAAGATAAAAAATCGGGATCGGGATTAAAAAGTTTTTGATCCAGTAAATTAATAACGACAGCCTGCGACCCTTCGGCGGTGGCTTGATGCAGTGCCCGCGCCAACACTATTGGTAGGGCGACATTCGTGCGCATGTGCTGTTCGAGCTGCGCCGCAGAAAAATCGGCGGCGTCATCCATCGCAGCATAGGTAGCGTTATTCACCAGACACGTCACAGTTCCCAGGGTAGTGATTGCGCGCGAAATCAATGATTTAACCTGATTTTCATCCTGCAGATCGGCGCAGATAATCTGTGCACGGCGTCCCAATTTTTCACATTCTTTGACCAGTTCCAGCATAGATGCGGGCGGTTGCAGGCCCTCATAATGCAGAGCGAGGTCCCATTCCTGCTGCGCTAGCGCCCACGAAAGGACCATGCCTGATGGACTCGATGCACCGGTCACAAGTACAACTTTGGCGATTGATCGCGGCCGCGTGGGGGAAATGCTCATGCAAAAAATCTTTATAAAAAATTAAAATTCACTAAAATCTTGTTACCGCCGTCATTTTTGCGCTAAATCGCTCAATCCAAGCTGGTTGAGTGCGCTTTCTTTGCCTTCGGCTGTTGAGCCGGTTTTCCATATCCGATTCTCAGGCCCCGGGGCCACACCGACGATTTGGATTAAAAATTGTGCCGAAGTTGTTATCGAACCGGTGATATCTCCTACAATATCGCCATGCAACTGCAACTACCCGAAGCTTCTATCGAAGCGCAACAGGCATCAAGCTTGCTGCACCGCCTCATCGCCGCCGAAATCTGTCATAACGATGGATGGATTTCCTTCGCTCGTTATATGGAGTTGGTGTTATATGCACCAGACCTCGGTTATTACAGCGGTGGCGCCGCAAAACTGGGTAAAGACGGTGATTTTACAACCGCGCCCGAGATTACGCCGCTTTTTGGCGCAACGCTTGCACAATTATCCACAGAGTTGATCACTGCGACGGACGCGCCGCTGGCATCGCAGATACTCGAATTTGGTGCCGGCACCGGGCAATTGGCCTGGGATATCCTGACCGAATTACAATCCAGCGGCTTTTATATCGAGACGTATTATATCGTTGAGCTGTCAGCCGAGTTGCGCGCGCGACAGGAGCGTAAGCTGAAGGGCTTTCCTCAGGTGCAATGGCTGGATCGTTTGCCGACGTCTTTTTCTGGTGTCGTGATCGGTAATGAGGTATTGGATGCGATGCCGATTGAGTTGGTGGTACGGGGTGAACATGGCTGGTTACAACGGGGGGTCGGCCTTAAAAATGCGCCGCAATCGGATGTCGCTGCGGATTCAGGGCAGAACAACGAAGAGCCGCAATTTGAGCAATTTGGGCACCTTAAGGAATTTGTCTACGTTGATCGTCCGGCGCAGCCAGCCTTGATAACGCAAATCCCGGACGCTGCCGATTTGGCGATTGGTTATCTGACAGAGGTTCACCCGGTCGCAATCGGATTTATGCACTCATTGGCAGCCATGCTGAGCGCTGGTTCCGGCGGTGCGGCATTGTTGATTGATTATGGTTTTCCGGCTTCTGAATATTATTTGGGTCAACGCGATCAGGGAACGCTGATGTGTCACTACCGGCACCATGCGCATCCAGATCCGTTTTACTGGCCGGGATTGCAAGATGTGACGGCGCATGTCGATTTCACCGCAATGGCGGTCGCTGCCATCCATGGTGGTCTGGATGTGATGGGATACACCTGTCAGGCTGCTTTCCTGCTCGACGCAGGCATCGCCGAATTATTATTGCGAACTTCGCCAGAGGAGCCGTTGAAATATTTACCGCAAGCGAACGCGGTGCAAAAATTAATATCCCCGGCAGAGATGGGGGAGCTATTCAAGGTTTTAATCGTTGGAAAGCAAGCGCTTTTGCCGTCGCGTTTTGAACGCAATGATCGTTGCCATAAATTATGATGGAGGTCGAGTCGAAGGGACGAAATCGAGATGCGCTTAATCGGGTTTGTGAGTAGATTATTGTCGCATTCCCGGTACTATTACCTCAAGTCTGTGATGCTGGATTTACCTTTGGGCCGAATTTTATTGACGCGCGGATTGTCGATCCGACAGGATTCATTTTTCGTCGCAAACGTCTTCGATAACAACTTTCATCATTCGCATTACCAGATAATATTTTTCCACCGAAAGAGCACAATGATACGTTGGGTGTTAGTAATTTTTCTTGCAGTGATTGTGTTGTCCAGCGCGCTGCCGTGGTTGGAAAAAATGGGTATCGGGCGCTTGCCGGGAGACGTTCGATTCAGACTCTTCGGCAAGGTGTTCTCGTTGCCATTTGCCTCCACCATATTGATCTCAACGGTCGTGTTTTTACTCGCACGATTTCTATAGAAAATGCAGCGTTCCGGGGTCCTTCGGTTCAGGCATAAATCTAGCGCATTTCAACACGGCCTGGCCTCCACCGGAGTCAGCCTTTCAATAATTTCTTGCGTCTTCGCTGCCCGATCTTTCGGGGCGCAAAATAAAACCTCAATTAATTCGGCAGGCTGTGCGATCACCGCGAAGTTCTGATATGCCACGATTGGGCGTTTTAGCAATTTTGGATGTTCAATCAAGGTTTGTAATAATCGAAAATCAGAAGCGTTGGATAATTTCATCTTCGAATACTGACTTTCATAAGTCCGCATCATGCCTACGATCGGAAGGTCAAGTTGTTTCTGCAACTTAATCAGCATTGGAATGGTGAGCGGAACCTGCTGATAGTGGATGATTTCTAAAAGAAGGTCACTACGGGCGCACAATTTCTCGACCATTTGAAGCGCTTCGCGCGAATAGGGACAGCGTGGATGGTGATAGACGGTGATCATTTTGCATACCCTTTTTTAATGCTGCCAGACTGTGGCGCTATTAAGTGTAATCGCGCTGGCGGGGTATGTCGAGTTTGCGAGGTCAACGCGTTTGTTTGAAGTGACCTTTCACCGGTTCCTTTGCTGGCAGATTGCCTCAGTCGCGCCCGTCGTCGGCATCCGGATCCTTGCCCGCTTCGCCGCCGTTCGCGATTTCACTATTGCGAATCATCTGATCGTGCGCAAACATTTCTGCGAGTTCTGCGCGGGCTTGTTTTGCCAGAGACACCGTCTGTTGCTGGTCTTTGTGATGCGGATAAATATCGAGCACGGTCTGTAAATTGTGGGCCCGAAATTTTATTGCGGCTTGTTCCGCACGCAGGTCACCGAACCCCAGTTCTCGCAACGCCTGCCGACCAAGTTGCAAAGCTGAGTCGAAGGTCTCACGTTCAATGACTGTGACGCCAAGGTCCATCAAATCGTAATAGTGGGTAATATTGCGGGCGCGTGCCGCGATGGGTAGTAACGGATAGGCACGGCGTACTGCCGCGATCAATCGTAAACTGCCGTCGATATCATCAATAGCCACCACCAGCAAGCGTGCTTTGGCAATCCCTGCGGTGCGTAACAAATCGATGCGGGTTGCGTCGCCGTAAAAAACTTTGAAGCCGAATTTGCGTAATAGATCGATCTGATCCGGATCGTGGTCGAGCACCGTTAGTCCCACCCGATTGGCGTGCAGCAAACGTCCCACAATTTGTCCAAAGCGCCCAAAACCGGCAATGATGACCGGATTTTCGTTGTCATCGATGACGTCATCGGGCCGTTGGCGTGTCGCTGCGAAATACGGCACGATCACCTTGTCATAAAAGATCAGCAACAACGGTGTAGCGACCATCGATAATGCGACAACGACGACCAGGATCGAAGAGGTTTCCTGTGAAAAGACCTTGGCCGCTGCCGCTGCACCGAAGACCACGAAAGCAAATTCACCGCCTTGCGAGAGCAACATGGCAAACAGAAATTGTTGAGCTCGGGCGATTTTGAATACCTTGCTGAGAATATAGAGCACGCCTATTTTTATCAGTAAAAAACCGACCACCAAACCGAGCACCAACCATGGCTGAGCGAGAAAAACACCGAAGTCTACCGACATGCCAACGGCAATAAAAAACAGACCAAGCAGCAAGCCTTTAAACGGCTCCAGATCGGTCTCCAGCGCATGTCGGTACTCCGAGTCAGCTAGCAAAACCCCGGCCAGAAAAGCGCCCAATGCCATCGACATGCCGACCCATTCCATCAGCAAGCCTGTGGCAATAACCAAGAGCAGCGCAAACGCCGTAAATATCTCGCGTAGTCCGGTTTTCGCGATCATTCGAATGAGCGGTCGGACTAAAAAACGGCCGCCAAAAATTAAGCTGGCGATCACGGCGACAGCCTTCGCCGCGCCGAGCCATCCGACATCACTTCCTTGTACCGCAGCGACGCCCAACAAGGGAACAATCGCAATCATCGGAATCGCCGCAATATCCTGAAATAACAGTATCGCAAAACCAGCCGAGCCAGCGGCAGTTGCTGTCAATTTTCGCTCACCCAGCGTGGCCAGCACGATGGCCGTGGAAGACAACGAAAGTCCGAGGGCGGCAATGAGTGCCGTTTTCCAATCAACGCCAAATCCGATAGCGGCACCACATAGCGCCAAGGTCACGACACCGACCTGCGTGCCGCCCCAGCCAAAAATTTGCCGCCGTAATGACCACAAACGTTTTGGCTCCAGTTCCAGGCCTATCAAGAATAGCAGCAGCACGACGCCGAATTCAGAGAAGTGCAAGATGTCTTCGACGCCATCGATCAGGCGCAGACCCCAAGGTCCAATTGCCATGCCCGCCAACAAGTAACCAAGGACTGCTCCCAGCCCCAGGCGTTTGGCGATCGGGACCGCAGCGACGGCTGCCGCCAGATAGATTAATGCATTGAGTAATAGACTTTTTTCCATAGGGGCGAAATCGACTGCTGCTTTTACAAGACTCTCAGACTCCAAGATTCCAAGATTGAATGCCGTATAAAACGCTAAATTAAACTAACTAGGCTTATACTTTAGTAAGCTATTTTTATCCTTGCAGGAAAAATTGTATTGTCACTTTCTGCGCAGTGCTTAAGTTTATGAGAAATTGAACAGATGACAGCGTGATTAATATTACGCTGAGTGACCAACGTAGAGCCGCAACTTAAAATGAGGAACAGCGAATTTTAGCCGCTACGGATAGTTTTGCCATGGCGATAGTCTACTTATATTCCATCTTAAGTTTTCCACATCATGACCGATATAAAAAAAACTGAGCCAATATTACCTCCTTCTACCAGTCCCGATGCCGCTGCTACAGATCCCGTTGAGCAGGCCTTACCGCCCAATGCGTTGGTGACAACGCCGCATGCGCCGGTCAAAGCATCTGCCGAATCGGCTCCCGAACAGGTCCCCGAATCGGCTTCGATGCCTGCTAAACCTCAAACAGAAACTGCCAAACCAGCTATAGAATCGGCTGGTACGCCTCCCGAACCGGTCACGCCGCCGCCCGAAGCGCCAACCATCAAGACGGTGAAAGCACCAGAACAACCAACGGTCTACACCAGCTTAGGCCAAACTGGTAGCGGGACGTTTGGCGCGCGCGCGGATGATGCTCCATGGACGCAGACCTGGAAGTTGATTGCGGCGCGGGTTAGGGCGATATCGGACAAGGCCGGCCGTCGCATGATGCAGCGCACGCTGAAAATAGGTGTTTCTGCACGTATTTTTCATCCAGAGGAAGGTGCGAAAGGGCTGCGCGGACGCACTTTGCAATACCTTGAAGAGTCAATTGCGCAATGGGTGATGTCCCGTGATGTGCTGGTTTTTATGATACCGACCGTGAACACCAACGGGCTTGTCCACCCGAGCAGCATTCGCTTGCGAGACTACGCCAAGCACCTGGATGGCCTGGTATTGCAAGGTGGTGCGGACGTTTCCCCGCAAAGTTATGCCGAAGCGGCTACGCGTCCGGAATGGGGAGGGGACCGGGTACGCGATATGTACGAACTTGAACTGTTGCACGAATTTATTGAGGCCGGGAAGCCTGTGCTCGGTATTTGCAGGGGCTGTCAATTGATTAACGTCGCCTTGGGCGGCACCCTATATCAAGACATCGCTACCGATGTACCAACTTCTATCGTCCACGTTAATGAAGAATATGATCGCCTACACCACGCGATTCAGTTTCCTCCGGGGTCGTCGTTAGCAACCCTGTTTGCGTCCGATAGCGAAACGCGCAAAGAATGGGTGGTGAATTCGATACATCATCAGGCCGTCAAAGATTTAGGGCGCGATCTTTCCGTTGAGGCGGTTTCCGGTGTCGATAACATCACCGAGGCTATCCGATATCGCAAAGCGCCTTTCGTCATGGGGTTGCAATGGCACCCGGAATTCCATCGCGCTGGCGGCCCGGAGTTGCTTGATTGCACGCCTATTTTAGATGGATTTTTACGCGCAGCACGGGAAACCCGTTTCTAAATGGCACATTTGTAAAAAATATGACTATTTTTTGAGGTAGCGCTTGTCTATTTGAAAATCTTCGTTGTATACTGTTGGGCTTGGCTTCCAGAGACAAAGCTGTTTGATTTATTTTGAAACTATTTCATGGTGAATCAACAGTAGTGGTTGACAAAGTCAAGAGCTTTCACTATAGTCTTGGGTTCCGTGCGGAGGGGTGGTCGAGTGGTTAATGGCAGCAGACTGTAAATCTGCCCTCTTGCGAGTACGCTGGTTCGAATCCAGCCCCCTCCACCATTGCCGGAAGTAGTGAAATTTAGTTGTGCAAAGCAAAAAAGTGTTGTGGTTGAAGAAATGATCTCGCGGGTGTAGCTCAATGGTAGAGCAGAAGCCTTCCAAGCTTACGACGAGGGTTCGATTCCCTTCACCCGCTCCAGTTAGGTAGTAACAAGAGCCTGGTTATACGTTCTTGGCAGTACATGAGTTGCAAGCATGTTTTCAAGTTTATAAGTTGAGCGTGATGCTGTGAGTCTTCGGCACACGAGCAACATTGCCCTTGTAGCTCAGTGGTAGAGCACTCCCTTGGTAAGGGAGAGGCCACGTGTTCGATCCACGTCAAGGGCACCAGCTATTCAGTTTGTTCAGTTTGTTTGCTGTGCCCGAATCAGTGTGACGTCAGCGCTGAGTTCTCTGATTTAGTCAATCGTAGTATTCAATATAATGCAGTCGGGCGCGTGCCTGAACATCCTCATCAAATCTTTAGGAGTTCCAAGATGGCAAAGAGCAAATTTGAGCGGACCAAGCCGCACGTCAACGTCGGTACGATTGGTCACGTTGATCATGGTAAAACCACCCTGACTGCAGCAATTTCAAAAGTGCTGACCAAGAAATTCGGCGGCGACATGCGCGATTTCAGCACGATTGACTCGGCTCCTGAAGAGCGCGCACGTGGTATTACTATTAATACTTCGCACGTAGAATACGAAACAGCGAATCGCCATTACGCGCACGTTGACTGCCCAGGCCATGCTGATTATGTTAAAAACATGATTACTGGTGCTGCTCAGATGGATGGTGCGATTTTGGTATGTTCGGCTGCTGATGGTCCAATGCCACAAACGCGTGAGCACATCCTGTTGGCGCGTCAAGTTGGTGTGCCATACGTGATCGTATTTTTGAACAAAGTAGACATGGTCGACGACGCTGAGTTGCTCGAGCTGGTTGAAATGGAAGTGCGTGAGTTATTGAGCAAGTACGATTTCCCAGGCGACGATCTGCCGATCATCCAGGGTTCAGCGAAGCTGGCACTGGAAGGCGACACAGGTCCGTTGGGCGAAGAAGCGATCATGAAACTGGCCGATGCGTTGGATAGCTACATTCCAACCCCGGAGCGCGCAGTTGACGGTGCCTTCTTGCTGCCAGTGGAAGATGTATTCTCGATCTCGGGTCGCGGTACTGTTGTAACTGGCCGTATTGAGCGCGGTATTGTGAAAGTTGGCGAAGAGCTGGAAATCATCGGCATCCGCGACACACAAAAGACGACTTGTACTGGTGTTGAAATGTTCCGTAAGCTGCTGGACCAAGGTCAAGCTGGCGATAACGTTGGTGTGTTGTTGCGCGGTACCAAGCGTGAAGACGTAGAGCGCGGTCAAGTTCTGGCAAAGCCAGGTTCGATCAAGCCACACAAGCATTTCACTGGTGAGATCTATGTGTTGTCGAAAGATGAAGGCGGTCGTCATACTCCGTTCTTCAACAACTATCGTCCACAGTTCTATTTCCGTACTACAGACGTTACCGGTTCGATCGCTTTGCCAGAAGGTAAAGAAATGGTCATGCCAGGCGATAACGTCTCCATCACTGTGATGTTGATTAACCCAATCGCGATGGAAGAAGGCTTGCGCTTCGCTATTCGTGAAGGTGGTCGTACAGTTGGCGCCGGTGTTGTTGCCAAGATCCTGCCAGATCCACAATAAGTTAGTTAGACGCGCCGCAACTCTGGATTTATCCGTCTTGCGGCGTCAATGTCTCAGCAAATAGTGGTTGTAAGGTAGTGAAGTTAGTTAAGTGTAGTCAGATGAGCTAACAAGCCAGATAGCTCATTGAAGTGTTAAGCGTTAGGGGTGTAGCTCAATTGGCAGAGCGCCGGTCTCCAAAACCGGAGGTTGGGGGTTCGATGCCCTCCGCCCCTGCCACCGATTCAGGTGTAGGGTACTGAAAGTATAAATCCAAGTATGTCTAACCACCCTGTGCAAACAGTCAGCCCATCCGGCGATAAGCTCAAAGTAGTATTGGCAGTATTAGCTGTCGTCGCCGGCATAGTCGGCTTTTATTTTTTGTCGGACAAGCCAAGCTTGGTACGTGCAAGTGTTTTAGTCGCCGGTTTACTCGTCGCGATTGCCTTGGCATGGACCTCCACGCAAGGCCGCGGATTCTTAACTTTCGCGAAAGAAGCAATCCGCGAAACTAAAAAGGTGGTTTGGCCGACCCGCAAAGAAGCGATGCAGATTACTGCGATCGTATTTGTCTTTGTGTTGGTAATGGCAATTTTCCTGTGGGGCACCGATAAGCTCCTTGAGGTTCTGTTGTACGACGTGATTTTGGGTTGGAAATAATAATGAGCGAAAGCACACAAGACGACGCACAAGCAACGCCGGTCGAAGTAACGACACCGGCGTCTGCGCCTATGGGCAAGAAGCGCTGGTATGTTGTGCACGCCTATTCTGGCATGGAAAAAAGCGTGATGCGTGCGCTCACCGAACGTGCTGAACGTGCCGGTATGCAAGACCAGTTTGGCCAGATTTTGGTGCCGACAGAAGAAGTAATTGAAGTTAAGAATGGTCAAAAATCAGTAACGGAACGTCGTTTTTTCCCAGGCTATGTTCTGGTTGAAATGGAAATGACCGACGAAACATGGCATTTGGTCAAGAACACAAATAAAGTAACCGGTTTTATCGGTGGCAAGTCAAACAAGCCTACCCCGATTCCGCAGCACGAAGTCGACAAAATCATGCAGCAAATGCAAGATGGTGTCGAAAAGCCGCGTCCAAAAGTATTGTACGAAGTTGGCGAACTGGTACGTATTAAAGATGGTCCATTCACTGATTTCAACGGCAACGTCGAAGAAGTCAATTATGAAAAGTCACGCGTACGTGTGACGGTCACCATTTTTGGTCGCGCTACACCGGTTGAGCTGGAATTCGGTCAGGTTGAAAAAGTCTGATAGCGTCCCAATATAAATGTGCAATGTGACCGATGTGATCATCGGCTGACGTAAAAGAGCTTTAAGGACGGCTGGTATTGCCGGCCCGGATATAAAAATTTGTAAGGCGCGCCAGGCGAAGCGCGGTAAGTTCTTAGAATTTACAGATTCGCTGCTATTAGTAAGAGAGGAGCCCAATTAGGTCAGGAAACTGGCCGAAAAGGCGCTAACACTCAATCAACGCAGGAGCCATCATGGCAAAGAAAATTATTGGTTTTATCAAGCTGCAAGTTCCAGCTGGTAAAGCAAACCCGTCCCCTCCGATTGGTCCAGCACTGGGTCAGCGCGGCCTAAACATTATGGAGTTCTGCAAAGCGTTTAACGCCCAGACTCAAGGTGTTGAGCCAGGTCTGCCAATTCCAGTTGTGATCACAGCATTTGCGGATAAGTCCTTCACGTTCATCATGAAGACGCCTCCTGCAACTATTTTGATCAAAAAAGCTGCTGGTATCACTAAGGGTTCGGCTAAGCCGCATACCGACAAGGTTGGCTCGATCACTCGTCAACAAGCTGAAGATATCGCTACTCAGAAGAAGCCCGACCTCACTGGCGCTGATCTGGAAGCTGCCGTGCGTACTATCGCCGGCTCCGCTCGTTCAATGGGCATCACGGTAGAGGGTCTGTAATGGCTAAGTTAACTAAACGCGTAAAAGCAATCAAAGCAAAAATTGACACTACTAAGGCTTATCCATTCGATAACGCCATCGTTTTGATCAAAGAATGCGCAACTGCCAAGTTCAATGAGTCGATCGACGTGTCCGTCCAACTGGGCGTTGATGCAAAGAAATCGGATCAAGTTGTTCGTGGTTCTGTCGTATTGCCAGCCGGTACAGGTAAAAGCGTTCGTGTAGCTGTTTTTGCTTCTGGCGAAAAAGCTGAGCAAGCTAAAGCTGCTGGTGCAGATATCGTTGGTATGGAAGACCTGGCTGAGCAAATCAAAGCCGGTAACATGCCTTTCGATATCGTTATCGCTTCGCCAGATACCATGCGTATCGTTGGTACACTGGGTCAGATCCTGGGACCACGTGGCCTGATGCCTAACCCGAAAGTCGGTACTGTTACTCCTGACGTTGCTACTGCAGTTAAAAATGCAAAAGCTGGTCAAGTGCAATACCGTACTGACAAAGGCGGTATCATTCACGCAACAATCGGTCGTAAATCGTTCAGCGATGCTGATCTGAAATCGAATCTGTTGGCACTGATCGATGCATTAGCTAAAGCTAAGCCAACAACCAGCAAAGGTGTTTACCTGCGCAAGGTTTCGCTGTCTTCAACGATGGGTGCTGGTATCCGCGTTGAGCAAGCAAGCCTGGTTGCTTAATTACTGAATCAAGTCCTGACGCCGCCGTGACCGTGCAATTTATGCGGTCGCTGGCGCGTCCGGCGAATCTTTGGGCTAGATCGTCATTGTCAACGATGATGACGGTGTAGACAATCAAAGACCGTTGGGCGGCGTGCATGCAAGCTGATGCACAAAGTTAAAATGTCAGATGGCGATACGTTATCTGGACCCCAGCGCAGATGGTGCACCCGAACAAGTTTTGTAGTCTCAACACTGCTGCGTTATTTATAGCGCGCTGGTACTGAACTCCTAACTTCGGACGCCGTGTTCGAACCGATGTGAGGTGAGTAGCCACTTGCGGCTATGTTGTTACTGAGCATCATTTATGGAGGTTGATCTTGAGTCTCAATCTGAATGACAAAAAGGCCGTTGTAGCCGAAGTTTCTGCAAAAGTGAAAGCTGCGCAGACTATCGTCTTGGCCGAATACCGTGGCATCCAGGTTAGTCACTTGACGCAACTGCGCGCCAATGCGCGTACCCAAGGTGTGTATTTGCGTGTATTGAAAAATACATTAGCACGTCGCGCCGTTGAAGGTACCGCTTTTGCTGAACTCGCAAATGAAATGACCGGTCCGTTGATCTATTCGATCTCGGTCGATGCCGTTGCTGCTGCTAAAGTCCTTGCTGACTTTGCAAAAACCAACGACAAACTGGTCCTCAAAGCGGGTAACTTCGCAGGCAAATCGCTTGATAAAGCGGCTGTCGTAGCGTTGGCAAATATCCCTAGTCGTGAAGTTCTGCTGGCCCAGGTTGTGGGCATGATGCAAGCTCCGATTTCCGGATTTGTGCGTGGTTTGGCTGCTTTAGCAGCGAAAAAAGAAGCCGACGCCGGCGTAGTTGCTGGCGAAGTTGCAGTCGAAGAAGTTGCCGCTTAACCTTAGTTAAGTAGTGTTCTCGACGCTTTTTTCAGCGTTAGTACTAATCAGATGTTGTTATTAAATAAATTTAGGAGTTTCACATGGCACTTGACAAAGACGCAATCCTGGACGCAGTTGGCGCCCTGACCGTTTTGGAATTGAATGACCTGGTTAAGGCATTCGAAGAGAAGTTTGGCGTTTCAGCTGCAGCTGTTGCTGTTGCTGGTGGCGCTGCTGGCGGCGGCGCTGCTGCTGCTGAAGAGCAAACTGAGTTCACAGTTATCCTGACTGAATTCGGTGCGAACAAAGTTGGCGTAATTAAAGCAGTTCGTGAAATCACTGGTCTTGGCTTGAAAGAAGCTAAAGATCTGGTTGACGGCGCACCGAAGCCAGTTAAAGAAGCTGTTTCTAAAGCAGATGCTGAAGCAGCACAGAAGAAATTGGTTGAAGCTGGCGCGAAAGCGGAAATCAAGTAATTCTGATTTCACAGTGCATCTCCGCCAAGGAGATGCAGGAGTCAAAGTGCAGAATCCCCCGAAAGTGGGGGTTCGGCTTTGGCTCCTTTGTCGTTTTCGATTTTATTGTTGTTATAAGTTTTACTCGGTCTGCCAGGTTGATCCTTGACCCGGTTAAGCGTTCTTTTGCAGCCAAGCTCGAAGGGCTGACACTTGAGGTTTCGTAGCTGTTAAGTTTTTTAGGTTCTCTTAGTGGCTAGCAGATGTCGCTAGCTATCCGATAGTGCTATTTAATTTATCGAATCCTGAATTGTCTATCCTTCCTGTCACTCACGGAGTGTCCATGCATTACTCATTTACTGAGAAAAAACGCATTCGCAAATCTTTTGCGAAACGTGCGAATGTTCATCAAGTTCCCTTCCTGCTGGCAACTCAGCTCGAATCCTATCTGGGCTTTTTGCAACAAGACAAAGTACCGTCTCAACGCAAAAACGAAGGCTTGCAATCTGCCTTTTCGTCCATTTTCCCTATCGTTTCGCACAACGGATTTGCGCGTCTCGAATTCCTGTCGTATGTCCTCGGTGATCCACCGTTCGACGTGAAGGAATGTCAACAGCGTGGTTTGACGTTCGCGTCACCTCTGCGTGCCAAGGTGCGTCTGGTTATTCTTGATAAAGAATCACCAACCAAGCCGGTCGTCAAGGAAATGAAAGAGCAAGAAGTCTACATGGGCGAACTGCCTTTGATGACGACTACTGGTTCTTTTGTGATTAACGGCACCGAGCGCGTTATCGTGTCGCAGTTGCATCGTTCCCCCGGCGTGTTCTTTGAACATGACCGCGGCAAAACCCACTCGTCCGGTAAACTGCTATTTTCTGCACGTATCATTCCTTACCGCGGTTCATGGCTTGACTTCGAATTCGATCCAAAAGACATCTTGTTCTTCCGTGTCGACCGTCGTCGTAAGATGCCTGTCACGATTCTGCTAAAAGCAATCGGCATGTCGGTTGAGCAGATTCTGGCTAACTTCTTCGTCTTCGACAATTTCGCTTTGCGCAATGAAGGCGCGGAGATGGAATTCGTCGCTGAGCGCTTGCGCGGTGAAGTCGCACGTTTTGATATCGTTGATAAAGCTGGCAACGCATTGGTCGCAAAAGACAAGCGGATCAACTCAAAGCACGTTCGCGACATCGAAGCAGCTGGGATCAAGACGATTTCGGTTCCTGAAGACTATTTGTTGGGTCGGGTATTGGCACGTAACATCGTCGATGAAGACACCGGCGAAGTGGTCGCCAACGCAAACGACGAGCTGACAGAAGAGTTGCTGGCCAAGTTACGCGAAGCGGACATCGCTGCAATTCAGACGTTGTACACCAATGATCTGGATCAAGGTGGTTACATCTCGCAAACATTGCGCAGCGATGACACTAACGATCAAATGGCCGCAAAAGTGGCTATTTATCGCATGATGCGTCCTGGCGAACCGCCAACTGAAGATTCAGTTGAAGCGCTGTTCAACGGCCTGTTCTACAACGAAGATCGTTACGATCTGTCGGCTGTTGGTCGTATGAAATTCAACCGTCGTATCGGTCGCGATGAGCTGACCGGCGCGATGACGTTGTCGAACGAAGATGTATTAGCTGTCATTAAGATCTTGGTTGAGCTGCGCAATGGTCGCGGCGAAGTCGATGACATCGATCATTTGGGTAATCGTCGCGTACGTTGTGTTGGTGAGTTGGCAGAAAATCAATTCCGTGCTGGTCTGGTTCGGGTTGAGCGCGCAGTCAAAGAGCGTCTGGGCCAAGCTGAAGCTGACAATTTGATGCCGCATGATCTGATCAACTCCAAGCCGATTTCGGCCGCAATTCGTGAGTTCTTCGGTTCGTCGCAATTGTCGCAGTTTATGGATCAAACCAATCCGTTGTCGGAAATTACCCACAAGCGCCGTATTTCGGCACTTGGACCCGGTGGTCTGACACGTGAACGTGCTGGTTTTGAAGTCCGTGACGTACATCCAACCCACTATGGTCGTGTGTGCCCGATTGAGACACCGGAAGGTCCGAACATTGGACTGATCAACTCGCTGGCGCTGTATGCGCGCTTGAATGAGTACGGTTTCCTCGAGACACCATACCGCAAGGTTGTAGATAGCAAAATCACTGAGCAGGTCGATTTCCTGTCCGCGATTGAAGAAGGTCGTTACATCATCGCCCAGGCGAATGCGACCATCGACAAATCGGGCAAGTTGTCGGATGAATTGGTTTCGGCGCGTGAAGCGGGTGAAACAATTCTGGTATCGCCAGAACGTGTTCAATACATGGACGTGGCGACTGGTCAGGTCGTTTCGGTAGCGGCTTCGTTGATTCCGTTCCTGGAACACGATGATGCAAACCGTGCGTTGATGGGTGCCAACATGCAGCGTCAGGCAGTTCCTTGTCTGCGCCCGGAAACAGCATTGGTTGGTACCGGCATTGAACGTACTGTTGCGATTGACTCCGGCACTACGGTACAGGCGTTGCGAGGCGGTATCGTTGATTACGTCGATGCTGGTCGTGTCGTGATTCGGGTCAACGATGAAGAAGCGTTGGCGGGTGAAGTCGGTGTTGATATTTACAACCTGATCAAATACACCCGTTCGAATCAAAACACCAACATCAACCAACGTCCTATCGTTGAAGTGGGTGACCGCGTCGCCAAGCTGGACGTGATCGCTGACGGTGCATCGACGGATCTGGGCGAATTGGCTCTGGGTCAAAACATGCTCGTGGCGTTTATGCCATGGAACGGCTACAACTTCGAAGATTCGATTCTGATCTCCGAAAAAGTGGTTGCTGACGATCGTTACACTTCGATTCATATCGAAGAGTTGTCGGTGGTTGCACGCGACACCAAACTGGGCGCTGAAGAAATCACCCGCGACATCTCGAACCTGGCTGAAAATCAGCTGGCGCGTCTTGATGAAGCAGGGATTGTGTACATCGGTGCAGAAGTTGAAGCTGGCGATACATTGGTTGGTAAAGTGACGCCTAAGGGTGAAACTCAATTGACACCAGAAGAAAAACTGCTGCGTGCGATTTTTGGTGAAAAAGCATCAGACGTTAAAGATACTTCGCTGCGCGTGCCATCGGGCATGGTCGGTACCGTTATCGACGTGCAAGTATTTACACGCGAAGGTATTGTGCGCGACAAACGTGCGCAGCAAATTATTGATGACGAGCTGAAGCGCTATCGTCTCGACCTGAACGATCAGTTGCGGATTGTCGAAGGCGATGCCTTTGAACGTCTGGAACGTATGTTGATCGGTAAAGTCGTCAACGGTGGTCCGAAGAAGTTGGCCAAAGGCGCCAAGTTGACCAAGGAATACCTGGCCGATCTGGATAAATACCATTGGTTCGATATTCGTCCATCGGATGATCCGACTGCTATCGCTCTGGAAGCCATCAAGGAATCCATCGCTGAAAAACGTCATCAGTTTGATCTGGCGTTTGAAGAAAAGCGTAAGAAGCTGACACAAGGCGATGAGCTGCAGCCTGGCGTGCAAAAAATGGTCAAGGTTTATCTGGCTGTTAAGCGTCGTCTGCAACCTGGTGACAAAATGGCGGGTCGTCACGGTAATAAGGGTGTGGTTTCACGCATTCTGCCGATTGAAGACATGCCACATATGGCAGATGGTACGCCAGCTGACATCGTATTGAATCCGCTGGGCGTTCCATCACGGATGAACATCGGTCAGGTGTTGGAAGTCCATCTGGGTTGGGCCGCTAAGGGTCTTGGTCTGCGTATCGGCGAAATGCTGAAAGCGCAAACCGCGATTGCCGAGCTGCGTCAGTTCCTCAACACGATTTATAACGAATCGGGCAAAGTTGAAGATCTGGACAGCATGAGCGACGACGAGATCCTGCGTTTGGCCGCTAACCTGAAAAAAGGTGTGACTTTCGCAACGCCGGTGTTTGACGGTGCGAACGAAGCCGAAATCAACCGTATGCTGAATCTGGCTTATCCAGATGCAGTTGCCAAGCAGCTTGGCATGACGCCATCGAAGAATCAGGTCACGATGTATGACGGTCGTACTGGTGAAGCGTTTGAGCGTAGTGTCACGGTTGGCTACATGCATTACCTGAAACTGCACCATCTGGTCGATGACAAGATGCATGCACGTTCCACCGGTCCGTACTCGCTGGTTACGCAGCAACCGTTGGGTGGTAAAGCGCAATTCGGTGGTCAGCGCTTCGGTGAGATGGAAGTGTGGGCACTGGAAGCGTACGGCGCATCGTATGTACTGCAAGAAATGCTGACAGTTAAATCAGATGACGTGAACGGTCGTACCAAGGTTTATGAAAATCTGGTCAAGGGCGACCATGTTATCGAAGCCGGTATGCCGGAATCTTTCAACGTGCTGTTGAAAGAAATCCGTTCGCTCGGTATCGATATGGATCTTGATCGCGATTAAATCGGTTTGATTTGATCCACGATTGTGGTCCATTGTGGGACAGGGTATGCGGCTCCGAAAGGTGCCAAATGACACTGTCCCACAACTGATTCAGCCAGCAGCTAAAAGGTCGGTGAAAGTTGTCCCTTATTTGTGAATAATGAGAGGAACGGCCCACCGCACTAACAAAAGAATTTAGTTTTTTCACGCCAACCTGGAGTGATACATGAAAGCACTGCTCGATTTATTCAAGCAAGTTCAGCAAAATGAACAGTTCGACGCGATCAAAATTGGTCTTGCGTCACCAGATAAAATCCGTTCATGGTCTTATGGTGAAGTAAAAAAGCCAGAAACCATCAACTATCGTACCTTCAAGCCTGAGCGCGACGGTCTGTTTTGCGCCAAGATTTTTGGCCCGATCAAAGACTACGAATGCCTGTGCGGCAAGTACAAGCGTCTGAAGCATCGCGGTGTTATCTGCGAAAAGTGTGGCGTTGAAGTCACGCTGGCAAAAGTGCGTCGTGAGCGCATGGGCCACATTGAACTGGCATCGCCAACCGCACATATCTGGTTCCTGAAATCGCTGCCGTCACGTCTGGGTATGGTCCTCGACATGACATTGCGGGACATCGAACGCGTGTTGTATTTTGAAGCGTACGTTATCACTGATCCAGGCATGACGCCGTTAAAGCGTTGCCAGATCATGTCGGAAGACGACTTCGCAGCCAAATACGAAGAATACGGCGACGATTTCACCGCATTCATGGGTGCCGAAGGTATCCGTGAACTGCTGCGTGCAATTGATATCGACCGCGAAGCCGAGACTTTGCGCCAGGACTTGAAAGATTCCAAGTCGGAAGCCAAAATCAAGAAATACTCCAAACGTCTAAAAGTGCTGGAAGCGTTCCAGCGTTCGGGTATCAAGCCGGACTGGATGATCATGGAAGTGTTGCCAGTGTTGCCGCCGGAATTGCGTCCGCTGGTACCGCTGGATGGTGGTCGTTTCGCCACATCGGATCTGAACGACCTGTATCGTCGCGTCATTAACCGTAATAATCGTCTGAAGCGCCTGATGGAATTGCGCGCGCCGGAAATCATTACGCGTAATGAAAAGCGGATGTTGCAGGAAGCGGTCGATTCGTTGCTGGATAACGGTCGTCGCGGTAAGGCAATGACTGGCGCCAACAAGCGTCCATTGAAGTCATTGGCTGAAATGATTAAGGGTAAGGGCGGTCGTTTCCGTCAAAACTTGTTGGGTAAGCGCGTCGATTACTCTGGTCGTTCGGTGATTGTGGTTGGTCCACAACTGAAATTGCATCAGTGCGGCTTGCCGAAATTGATGGCCTTGGAATTATTCAAGCCGTTCATTTTCAACAAGCTTGAAGTAATGGGTATCGCCAGCACCATCAAAGCAGCAAAAAAGGAAGTTGAAAATCAAACTTCTGTGGTGTGGGACATTCTGGAAGAAGTGATCCGTGAACATCCGGTCATGTTGAACCGTGCACCGACATTGCATCGTTTAGGTATCCAGGCGTTTGAGCCGGTCCTGATCGAAGGTAAAGCGATTCAGTTGCATCCGCTGGTCTGCGCCGCATTTAACGCCGACTTTGACGGTGACCAAATGGCGGTCCACGTTCCACTGTCGATCGAAGCGCAGATGGAAGCGCGTACGCTGATGCTGGCGTCGAACAACATTTTGTTCCCATCGAACGGCGAGCCATCGATCGTTCCTTCGCAAGATATCGTGTTGGGTCTGTACTACGCTACTCGCGAACAGATCAACGGTAAGAACGAAGGCATGATGTTCCCGGACGTTTCAGAAGCGATCCGTGCGTATGACAACAAGGAAGTCGAACTGACAACCCGTGTCACCGTGCGTATTACTGAATATCCGAAGGATCTGGTAACCGGTGAGTTCGTCAAGACCATCAAGCGGTACGAAACCACCGTTGGCCGTGCGATCCTGTCAGAGATTCTGCCTAAGGGTCTGCCATTCACCGTACTGAACCGTGCGTTGAAGAAGAAAGAAATTTCAAAGCTGATCAACACTTCGTTCCGTAAGTGTGGTTTGCGTGCGACCGTTGTTTTCGCCGATCAATTGATGCAGTCAGGTTTCCGTTTGGCGACCCGTGCCGGTATCTCGATCTGCGTTGACGATATGTTGGTACCGCCGCAAAAAGTCACACTGATCGCCACCGCAGAGCAAGAAGTTAAACAGATCGAACAGCAATATTCGTCCGGTTTGGTGACTGCTGGCGAACGTTATAACAAAGTGGTTGATATCTGGGGCAAGGCCGGTGATGACGTCGGCAAGGCCATGATGGAACAGCTGAAGGTTGAAGACGTGGTTCGCCGCGACGGCACCAAAGGCACACAAGAATCGTTCAACGCCATTTACATGATGGCCGACTCCGGTGCGCGTGGTTCTGCAGCACAGATTCGTCAGTTGGCCGGTATGCGTGGTCTGATGGCGAAACCGGATGGTTCGATTATTGAAACGCCGATCACCGCGAACTTCCGCGAAGGTCTGAACGTTTTGCAGTACTTTATTTCCACCCACGGTGCGCGTAAAGGTCTGGCCGATACGGCATTGAAGACAGCGAATTCAGGTTACCTGACACGTCGTCTGGTTGACGTTACCCAAGATCTGGTTGTGATCGAAGATGATTGCGGCACATCGAACGGTGCGGTCATGAAGGCAATGGTTGAAGGTGGTGAAGTCATCGAAGCGTTGCGCGACCGTATTCTTGGTCGTGTTGCTGCAAACGACATCGTCAATCCTGAAACGCAAGCAACATTGTACGAATCCGGCACATTGCTGGACGAAGATTCCGTCGAAGAGATCGAACGTCTCGGTATCGACGAAGTCAAGGTCCGTACACCGCTGACATGTGACACACGCTATGGCCTGTGCGCACAATGTTACGGTCGTGATCTGGGTCGCGGTTCGTTGGTCAATGCCGGCGAAGCAGTCGGTGTGATCGCGGCGCAGTCGATTGGTGAGCCGGGTACACAGCTGACCATGCGTACGTTCCACATTGGTGGTGCAGCATCCCGTGCCGCAGTGGCGTCAAGCGTTGAAGCCAAGTCGAACGGTATTGTGCGCTTTACAGCAACCATGCGTTACGTCACCAACGGTAAGAACGAGTTGATCGTTATTTCCCGTTCGGGCGAAGTGCTGATTACTGATGACCATGGTCGTGAGCGTGAGCGTCATAAAGTGCCTTACGGCGCAACCATGATCGTCAACGACGGCATGACAATCAAGGCCGGCGCAACATTGGCAACATGGGATCCGCTGACACGTCCGATCATTACCGAGTACACCGGTACTGTGAAGTTTGAAAACGTTGAAGAAGGTTCGACCGTTGCACGTCAGATCGATGAAGTAACCGGTCTGTCAACATTGGTTGTTATCGATGCTAAACGTCGCGGCTCTGTGACAAAAACCGTTCGTCCGCAAGTTAAATTGTTGAACGAACAAGAACAAGAAGTGAAGATCTCCGGCACCGAACACGCTGTGACGATTGGTTTCCAGGTTGGCGCGTTGATTACCGTGAAAGACGGTCAGCAAGTACACGTTGGTGAAGTACTGGCACGTATTCCGACTGAATCGCAAAAAACACGTGACATTACCGGTGGTTTGCCGCGTGTTGCTGAGTTGTTTGAAGCGCGTTCACCGAAAGACGCCGGTATGTTGGCTGAGGTAACCGGTACCGTTGCATTCGGTAAGGAAACCAAAGGTAAGCAACGTCTGGAAATCACAGACATGGATGGCAACAAGCATGAGTTCCTGATTACCAAGGACAAACAAGTGCTGGTCCATGACGGTCAAGTGGTGAACAAGGGTGAAATGATTGTTGACGGTCCAGCCGATCCACAAGACATTCTGCGCCTGTTGGGTATCGAAGCGTTGGCACGTTACATCGTTGACGAAGTACAGGACGTGTATCGTCTGCAGGGTGTGAAGATCAATGACAAGCACATTGAAGTGATCGTCCGTCAGATGCTGCGTCGGGTTCAGATCGTTGATGCTGGTGATGCAAATTACATCACTGGTGAACAAGTTGAGCGTTCAGAGTTGCTCGATGAAAACGACCGCGTTACAGCTGCAGGCAAGATTCCAGCGACTTACGAAAACGTATTGCTGGGTATTACCAAGGCATCGTTGTCGACTGACTCGTTCATTTCTGCTGCATCGTTCCAGGAGACAACACGTGTCCTGACCGAAGCGGCGATCATGGGCAAACGCGATGGTCTGCGTGGTCTGAAAGAAAACGTCATCGTTGGTCGTCTGATCCCGGCTGGTACGGGTCTGGCTTTCCACCGTGCACGCAAGGAAAAAGACACGTGGGAAGCGGAAGAGCGCACTGCGTTGCTGCAATCTGAGCAACAGGCGCGTAACCTTCAAGCCGAAGCAGAAGTACACGCAGCAGAAACACAGGGAACGACTGACGGCGAAGCTTAATACCTTAGCGTTGTCCCCATAAAAAACGGCACCGGAGAATTTCTCCGGTGCCGTTTTTATTTGTGCGCACCAAACGGTGCATCTAGCGGTATTGGGCCGAATGGTCATTTGGAGCGTTCGGCCTTCACGTCGCAGGAGGAGCAGTAGAAGCAGCAGGCTTAGTAGGCGTATAGGATCGCCTTACATTTCCATTCATCAACAAGGATCAGAAGCTCCAAACCGGATAACGCCTGCTCTTTAGTCTTTCAATTGCACCAATGGCTTACTGTTATCTTTGACTTCCCTGCAGTCGCCTTTAAAGGTCGAATTGTCGTAATCAGACCAACCATAACTATCCACATAGCGCTTCTGGGGACGCAACTTGCTACTTAAGAAGCTCCTCTCCAGATGCTCATCCGGGTAACGAATATCCGACAAATCCAATAGTGAATGAAACACATTTTCGGTGTTGATGCGAGCACGCTTATGCCGGATCAACTGTTCCACTTTTTCTGGATACGCCGCCTTGTAGAGGTCGGAATACCACATTAAACCAGGAATATGGAACTCGAACTGGGTATTGTGGCCGTGGAACGCGATCTTGCAACTGCCGTCATATAACGTCTCTCCATGGTCCGAGAAATACATCATCGCGGTTAGCGCATTGGTTGATTTGAGCGTTTTGATAACTTGCTCCAAAAACCAGTCTGTGTAGAGAACCGAGCTGTCATAACTGTTATTTAGGGCCGGTTTGTTCGCCAGATTGGTGTAAGCAGGATTCGACACGCCGAACAGTGACGGTTGCCATTGATCGAATTCCTTCGGGTATCGATGGCTATAGTTCCAGTGACTGCCCAGCGTATGCAAGACAATTAACTTCTTCGGATGGGGATCATGGATTGCGGACTGCAAAGGCGAAAGCAGCGCCTGGTCGAAGCTGGAGGTGTCAGTAAATCCCCCGAGATTAATGAATTGTGTGACGTCCGCCTCATTGGCAAACACCGAAATTGGCGTATCGAATTTGCCGAAGGACATTTGGTTAGAAATCCAATAGGTCTTGAAGCCAGCTTCCTTATACGCGGTGATGAAGGACTTCTCCGAAAACCCCGCACGCAGGCTTTGCAGGATCGGCTTACGCGAGATCATCACAGGAACCGACAAGCGTGTCGCGGCGACCCCGGTGAGTACGTCAGAAAAGCTGACAAGGTTCGGTTCCTGTTTCAATAATGGATTAGTCTCGCGGGCGTAGCCGTTCAGGCTCCAGCGGTCATAACGTGACGACTCACCGATCACCATGACCACAATCTGCGGGGTTTCCTGTTGACTGACCTGATGCGCACCAAACGCAAAATTGCGATTCTTACGCTGCAGATCTTCCAGATACTTGTGCTCCTTCCAGAAATCATACCCACGCACAGCCAGACCAAACGGCCAGGTTGCCCCAAATGGTTCAGGCTGAAATGGCACGCTCGCCCAGCTCGGAAGCATGCAGCACTTATGCGGTGCCCCCGCTGCAGATGCCAATGCTGCCGGCTTCGGCGTCACAGCAAGGTTAGTCGAATGCCCGGCGCTCGCTGCTGGAAGGGGTGCCGATTTCGCCGCAGCGTTCACGGACGCCGGCGGGCTTTTATGCAACGGCTGAGACAACATGAGCGATGCGAAAGGAGAGGGCTTAATCCCGACCTGATCGCCGTACAACCAAATGCTAAATGCAGCCACCGCCAACAAGCAACATACCCATCGTGAGCGCCCGTGCCAGTCCAAATCGCGGGTTCGCCATGCTGCAACCCAGCTTAAGGCCCACCACAACAGAATGAAGACCACCAAAAACGCCAGCAGCCAGATTTTATTACCCAGAAATTCGATCGCTTCGGCGGGCGTCGTTTCGGCAATGATACCCAGGTGATGGGTAGAGATTCCCTGTCCATAAAACTTGCGCAGGTAAAGCTCGACCGGTAACGCGATAAACGCAGGTAGTAATAACCAGTGAAACAGCGCGGGACGTTTCGCTAACGCCCACACCGTCACCCACGCAATAAATTCGATCGCAACGATACGACCGGGACGGTCCACGACCTGACCAAAGAGCCACGGCGCGAATGGCACCAATGACAGGATGAAATAGGTGATTAATACAAACAGATTATTGCGATGCAGCAACTGTGACATTGTGATGACGAAAAAAAGAGAAAAGGTATTATCCCGTAACCCCGCTGACTTGCACGGACTAAAGATATAAACTATTTCGCGTTAATATTTCTCGTGCTGGCCGCAACGTGGTTCGAGTGGTGAAGGGCCTGTTTTCGCAAGCATGGAACGCCGGCGCGGGCTGGCGTTCCATGCACCTTTAACTAAACGCGGCCGCGTTCACATCGAGTGCCTTGACTTCACCCTGGGCGTCCTTCAGCAAGGCTTGCGCCGCCTCAAGGACTTCTTGCACGGTAGTGGCGGGGAGTTGGTCGCGTTCGCTGTCAAGCGCAGAAGACAGGGTGGCGAGGATCGCAGAGATACGGCTATGTAGCAGTGTAAGATTATCGACGATATCGATATTTTTCTCGGGGTTGGCTTGAGTCTGTATAGACATTGTGTCCTTCTTGGATGGTGTTCGATCCGCTTCCCGTCGTCAAACGGGGTGGGCGGCAAATAGAAGGGTTGACGAACCGACATCCAACAAATCGGCAGGCCGAAGCCTCCCCCCTATTGCCTCCCAAAAAAAGGCGCAACAAGGCTGCACGCACGTAAAAAAACCGCATTGGGCGGTTTGTGCGCATTGGATATGTCAGGTCGTCAAACCCGTTCCCCTCTTTTTAAGGGACTTTTTTAGTATCTGGTATTTTTGACGAACGTGCAAGCCGTCCGATAGCAGCGCGGTGCTCACGCGCCTCGGTTATGGGCTAATAATGACTTGACCGGATCGCATCATGCCGATATACTCGCGGGTTCTCGATTCTAAGTTTTACTGGTTTCGAACGTTCTTTAGTGTGCTTAGGCTTACTGCCGTGCGTTTCTCCTTTATTGCCAAATCGAACTGCGCGGGATTTTCGTGCAAGTATCTGTCCAATCCCGGACAACCGATTTCGGGATTGTTGTTATTAACGTCGTAATTTTGTTGGATAAAAAACGATGCCAACCATCAATCAATTGATTCGCCAGCCACGCGTATCTGCTGTTGTAAAAAGCAAATCGCCGGCGCTGGAAAACAGCCCACAAAAACGCGGAGTATGTACCCGTGTTTATACGACAACTCCAAAGAAGCCAAACTCGGCTCTGCGTAAAGTTGCCAAGGTACGCTTGACCAACGGTTTCGAAGTTATTTCGTACATCGGCGGTGAAGGCCATAACCTGCAAGAGCATAGTGTCGTGTTGTTACGCGGCGGCCGTGTAAAAGATTTGCCGGGTGTGCGTTACCACATGGTTCGCGGTGCATTGGATACTCAAGGCGTCAAGGATCGTAAGCAATCGCGTTCGAAGTACGGTACCAAGCGCGCTAAAGCTACAAAGAAATAATTTTTCGTCAGGCGCAAGCCAGATGAAACAGGTGTCGGTCCCCAATGGGCCGAGTAAGTGGGTAGCTATGATGGCTGTCCGCGAGGGTGCAGGAGCAGAGCTCCACACACTCAACTGAAGATTGAAAGGAATCGAAATGCCACGTCGTCGTGAAGTTCCCAAGCGGGACATATTGCCGGATCCTAAATTCGGTAACATTGATGTTGCGAAATTCGTCAACGTCTTGATGCTTTCCGGTAAAAAATCGGTAGCTGAAAACATTATTTACGGTGCTTTTGAGCACATCCAGACTAAATCCGGTAAAGATCCGCTGGAAGTGTTTGCATTGGCTATTGGCAACTGCAAGCCGCTGGTTGAAGTTAAATCGCGTCGCGTTGGTGGTGCAAACTACCAGGTGCCAGTAGAAGTTCGCCCGATCCGTCGTATGGCTTTGTCGATGCGTTGGTTGCGTGAAGCAGCTAACAAGCGCAGCGAAAAATCGATGCCACAACGCCTCGGCGGTGAATTGCTCGAAGCTGCAGAAGGTCGCGGCGGTGCAATGAAAAAGCGCGATGAAGTACACCGTATGGCAGAAGCGAACAAGGCGTTCTCGCACTTCCGCTTCTAATAGACTGGATGGCTGTCTCCGAGATCGAGACCGCTGTTCGCATCTGAAATTTGTTCGAGCCGAGCGCATATTTTCATTGAAAAATAGCGCTCGGTTTCGTGCATTAAAAGACTTAGGAATAAATCATGGCTCGCAAGACCCCCATTGAGCGCTATCGCAATATCGGTATTTCCGCTCATATTGATGCTGGTAAGACCACAACCACTGAACGTGTATTGTTTTACACCGGTGTGAACCACAAGATTGGTGAAGTGCATGATGGCGCCGCCACCATGGACTGGATGGAGCAAGAGCAAGAGCGCGGTATCACGATTACTTCCGCTGCTACCACCTGTTTCTGGAAAGGTATGGCGGGCAATTTCCCTCCACACCACATCAACATCATTGATACTCCGGGTCACGTCGACTTCACTATTGAAGTTGAGCGTTCGATGCGCGTATTGGATGGCGCTTGCATGGTGTACTGCGCAGTTGGTGGCGTTCAGCCGCAATCTGAAACAGTATGGCGTCAAGCCAACAAGTACAAAGTGCCACGCTTGGCATTTGTCAACAAAATGGATCGTACCGGCGCAAACTTTTTCAAAGTTTACGAGCAGATGCGCGCGCGTCTGAAGGCCAATCCAATTCCTATGCAAGTACCTATCGGTGCTGAGGAAAATTTTGAAGGCGTGATCGATCTGGTCAAAATGCAAGCGATCTATTGGGATGATTCAACTCAGGGTATGAAGTTCGACTACCGTGATATTCCTGAAAATCTGCTGGCAGAAGCCAAAAAATGGCGCGAGAACATGGTCGAAGCGGCTGCTGAAGCATCAGAAGAACTGATGAACAAGTACCTCGACGAAGGTGATCTGACAGAAGAAGAAATCAAAGCTGCGATTCGCCAGCGTACTATCGCTAGTGAAATCGTGCCAATGATGTGCGGTACAGCCTTTAAAAACAAGGGTGTGCAGGCAATGTTGGACGGCGTGATCGAATACTTGCCATCGCCAGTCGATATCCCACCTGTTCCAGGTATGGATGAAGACAACGAGCCAGTAGTGCGTAAAGCAGAAGACACTGAGAAATTTTCAGCGTTGGCGTTCAAAATTGCAACAGATCCGTTTGTTGGACAATTGTGCTTTATCCGCTGCTATTCAGGTACTTTGAATTCGGGCGACACCGTTTATAACTCTGTAAAAGAGAAAAAAGAGCGTATCGGCCGTATCGTTCAGATGCACGCAAATCAGCGCGAAGAAATTAAAGAAATGCTGGCTGGTGATATCGCAGCGGTCGTTGGTCTGAAAGACACGACAACTGGTGATACATTGTGCGACGACAAAGCGATTGTTGTGCTTGAGCGTATGATTTTCCCTGAGCCAGTTATTTCGCAAGCTGTTGAGCCGAAGACTAAGCAAGATCAGGAAAAAATGGGTCTGGCATTGAATCGCCTGGCCGCTGAAGATCCATCGTTCCGCGTACGTACTGACGAAGAATCGGGTCAAACCATCATCGCCGGTATGGGCGAGTTGCATTTGGATATTATTGTCGATCGTATGCGCCGTGAATTTAACGTCGAAGCGACCGTTGGTAAGCCACAAGTTGCGTATCGTGAAACGATTCGCAAGACTTGCGAAGAAATCGAAGGCAAGTTCGTTAAGCAATCCGGTGGTCGTGGTCAATATGGTCACGTAGTTCTGAAGATTGAGCCGCAAGCGCCAGGTAAGGGCTTTGAGTTCGTCGACGCTATTAAAGGCGGTACTGTTCCGCGCGAATACATTCCTGCAGTTGAAAAGGGTGTTCGTGAAACATTAACTTCAGGTGTATTGGCCGGTTACCCGGTTGTTGACGTTAAAGTCACACTGTTCTTCGGTTCTTACCATGATGTTGACTCCAACGAAAACGCCTTCCGTATGGCTGCTTCGATGGCGTTTAAAGACGGCTGCCGTAAGGCCAGCCCAGTCATTCTGGAGCCGATGATGGCCGTTGAAGTTGAGACGCCAGAAGACTACGCCGGTACAGTGATGGGCGATTTGTCGTCACGTCGCGGTATGGTGCAAGGTATGGATGAAATTGCTGGCGGTGGCGGCAAAATCATCAAAGCTGAAGTGCCATTGTCGGAAATGTTCGGTTACTCGACTTCGTTGCGTTCGGCCACTCAAGGCCGTGCAACTTATTCGATGGAATTCAAGCATTACTCCGAAGCGCCGAAGAACATCATCGACGCAATCGTGACATCGAAGACTAAGTAATCAATAAGTAAGATACGGCATTTTGCCTGCCTCGGAAGAGGCAGGCATGTGCCTGACAAATTTCAGTATTTCATTGAATAATCGCTCTTTTGAAGGAAGAATAAAATGGCAAAAAGTAAATTCGAACGGACCAAGCCGCACGTCAACGTCGGTACGATTGGTCACGTTGATCATGGTAAAACCACCCTGACTGCAGCAATTTCAAAAGTGCTGACCAAGAAATTCGGCGGCGACATGCGCGATTTCAGCACGATTGACTCGGCTCCTGAAGAGCGCGCACGTGGTATTACTATTAATACTTCGCACGTAGAATACGAAACAGCGAATCGCCATTACGCGCACGTTGACTGCCCAGGCCATGCTGATTATGTTAAAAACATGATTACTGGTGCTGCTCAGATGGATGGTGCGATTTTGGTATGTTCGGCTGCTGATGGTCCAATGCCACAAACGCGTGAGCACATCCTGTTGGCGCGTCAAGTTGGTGTGCCATACGTGATCGTATTTTTGAACAAAGTAGACATGGTCGACGACGCTGAGTTGCTCGAGCTGGTTGAAATGGAAGTGCGTGAGTTATTGAGCAAGTACGATTTCCCAGGCGACGATCTGCCGATCATCCAGGGTTCAGCGAAGCTGGCACTGGAAGGCGACACAGGTCCGTTGGGCGAAGAAGCGATCATGAAACTGGCCGATGCGTTGGATAGCTACATTCCAACCCCGGAGCGCGCAGTTGACGGTGCCTTCTTGCTGCCAGTGGAAGATGTATTCTCGATCTCGGGTCGCGGTACTGTTGTAACTGGCCGTATTGAGCGCGGTATTGTGAAAGTTGGCGAAGAGCTGGAAATCATCGGCATCCGCGACACACAAAAGACGACTTGTACTGGTGTTGAAATGTTCCGTAAGCTGCTGGACCAAGGTCAAGCTGGCGATAACGTTGGTGTGTTGTTGCGCGGTACCAAGCGTGAAGACGTAGAGCGCGGTCAAGTTCTGGCAAAGCCAGGTTCGATCAAGCCACACAAGCATTTCACTGGTGAGATCTATGTGTTGTCGAAAGATGAAGGCGGTCGTCATACTCCGTTCTTCAACAACTATCGTCCACAGTTCTATTTCCGTACTACAGACGTTACCGGTTCGATCGCTTTGCCAGAAGGTAAAGAAATGGTCATGCCAGGCGATAACGTCTCCATCACTGTGATGTTGATTAACCCAATCGCGATGGAAGAAGGCTTGCGCTTCGCTATTCGTGAAGGTGGTCGTACAGTTGGCGCCGGTGTTGTTGCCAAGATCCTGCCAGATCCACAATAAGTTGGTGTATTTGTCCGGTGCGTTGTAGGCCGGACAGGTTGTTAAATATACCTTGGATGGCTATTCATTCAAGGGTCGTTCTTTAAAGGAAAATCATGTCTGCTCCAAATCAAAAAATCCGGATTCGTCTGAAAGCATTTGACTATCGTTTGATCGATCAGTCGGCACAAGAAATCGTCGATACAGCAAAGCGCACTGGTGCAGTTGTTAAGGGTCCAGTACCTTTGCCAACACGTATTCAGCGTTTTGACGTTTTGCGTTCGCCGCACGTCAACAAAACTTCACGCGATCAGTTTGAAATCCGTACGCACCAACGTTTGATGGACATCGTTGATCCTACAGACAAAACTGTTGATGCATTGATGAAGCTGGACTTGCCAGCTGGCGTTGATGTAGAAATCAAACTGCAGTAATTCCTGATTTACAACAGTTGCGGTGCAACTGTTGTAAAAAAGATTTAACGGGATAACTCCTGCACATACCATGATCAACTTGGTGTTGCAAATTAAATTTATCCCGGATATACTAGTTGGCTTCGGTGTGGTCGTGGATTCCACAATCACACGTATTTAGTAGTACAACATCAGCCCCGCCCAATCGTAGGCGGGAATGGAGAAAACAATGAGCCTAGGCCTTGTTGGTCGCAAGGTTGGTATGATGCGCATCTTTACGGATGATGGGGAATCAATTCCTGTTACCGTTGTGGACGTATCGAACAACCGTGTGACTCAAATCAAAACGCCTGAAACAGACGGTTATACCGCTGTTCAAGTAGCATTCGGTCAGCGTCGCGCTTCACGCGTGAATAAAGCTGCAGCCGGTCACTATGCCAAAGCTGGCGTAGAAGCTGGTACCATCCTAAGAGAATTCCGTATCGATTCTGCTAAAGCATCTGAATTGACTGCCGGCGACGTTATCGCTGCCAGTTTGTTCGAAGCCGGGCAAAAAGTCGATGTGCAGGGTACTTCAATCGGTAAGGGTTACGCTGGTGTTATCAAGCGTTACAACTTCTCATCCGGTCGTGCTACCCACGGTAACTCCCGTTCACATAATGTTCCGGGTTCCATCGGTATGGCGCAGGATCCAGGTCGTGTTTTCCCTGGTAAGCGTATGACCGGTCACATGGGTGACGTTACTGTAACCACGCAAAATCTTGAAATCGCACGTGTTGACGCTGAGCGCCAACTGTTGATGGTTAAAGGTGCGGTTCCAGGTGCGAAGAACGGTCAAGTTGTCGTGATGCCTGCTGTTAAAGTCAAAGCAAAGAAGGGAGCCTAATTCATGGAACTCAAGCTCCTGAATGACCAAGGACAAGCTGCTTCAAATGTTGCCGCTCCGGATACTATATTCGGTCGTGACTACAATGAGGCGCTAATTCACCAAGTCGTCGTCGCTTATCAGGCTAACGCTCGCAGCGGTAACCGTAAGCAAAAAGATCGTGAAGAAGTTCATCACACAACCAAAAAGCCTTGGCGTCAAAAAGGTACGGGCCGCGCTCGTGCTGGTATGTCGTCATCACCTTTGTGGCGTGGCGGTGGTCGTATTTTCCCGAACTCGCCTGACGAAAATTTCACGCATAAAGTTAACAAGAAGATGTATCGCGCAGGTATCTGCTCGATTCTGTCTCAGTTAGCACGCGAAGGTCGTCTGTCGGTTGTCGAGAACTTCTCGGTAGAAGCACCAAAGACTAAGCTTTTGTCGCAAAAGCTAAAAGATATGGGTCTGGATTCCGTGTTGATCATTACTGACAACCTGGAAGAAAACCTGCTATTAGCGGCGCGTAACCTGCCAGGCGTACTGGTATGTGAGCCACGTCATGCTGATCCAGTTTCTCTGGTGTTCTACAAGAAGATCTTGATCACCAAGTTGGCATTGGCCAAGATTGAGGAGATGCTGGCATGAACGCATTAAAACATAGCGAAGAGCGCTTGATGAAAGTGCTGCTAGCGCCAGTTATTTCCGAAAAGGCAACGTTTGTTGCGGAAAAAAACGAGCAAGTCGTTTTCCGTATCGCACCAGACGCTACCAAACTGGAAGTGAAGGCTGCTGTCGAATTGCTTTTCAAAGTGCAGGTTGAGTCGGTGCAAGTCGCCAACCGCATTGGTAAGCAAAAGCGCTCCGGCAAATCCAATGGCCGACGTAATCATACTCGTCGTGCATTTGTTTGTTTGAAACCGGGTCAAGAGATCAACTTCACCGAGGAGGCTAAATAATGGCACTCGTTAAAGTTAAACCGACCTCGCCGGGTCGCCGTGGAATGGTTAAGGTCGTTAATCCCGACCTATACAAAGGCCGTCCATTTGCTGCCCTGATCGAAAAGAAATCGAAAACAGCGGGTCGTAACAACAACGGTCATATCACTACCCGTCATATCGGTGGTGGTCATAAGCAGCACTATCGCGTTATTGACTTTAAGCGTAACAAAGATGGTATTCCAGCGAAAGTGGAACGTATCGAATACGATCCAAACCGCACTGCGAATATCGCGTTGTTGTGCTATGCAGATGGTGAGCGTCATTACATCATTGCAGCTAAAGGCATGGCAGTCGGCGACCAGGTAATGAATGGTTCGCAAGCGACGATCAAGTCTGGTAACTGCCTCCCAATCCGTAACATTCCGGTTGGTACCATCATGCATTGCGTTGAAATGCTTCCAGGTAAAGGCGCTCAAATGGCGCGTACTGCTGGTGCTGGCGTTGTGTTGATGGCACGCGAAGGAATCTACGCTCAGGTGCGTTTGCGTTCTGGTGAAGTCCGTCGTGTGCACATTGAATGTCGTGCAACGGTAGGCGAAGTCGGCAATGCAGAACATAGCCTTCGTAAGATTGGTAAAGCGGGTGCGATGCGTTGGCGTGGTGTTCGTCCTACCGTTCGCGGTGTGGTTATGAATCCGGTCGACCATCCTCACGGTGGTGGTGAAGGTAAAACCGCAGCTGGTCGTCATCCAGTTTCGCCATGGGGTCAACAGACAAAAGGGAAGAAGACACGCCGTAACAAGCGTACTACTTCAATGATTGTCTCGCGCCGTGGCAAGAAATAAGGGGTAACACATGACACGTTCATTGAAAAAAGGGCCGTTCTGCGACGCCCATCTGGTGAAAAAAGTCGAGGCTGCTCAGGCAATCAAAGACAAGAAGCCAATTAAGACTTGGTCGCGTCGGTCAACCATCATGCCGGACTTTATCGGTTTGACGATTGCTGTGCATAACGGCAAACAACACGTCCCGGTTTATGTTTCCGAAAATATGGTCGGTCACAAGCTCGGCGAATTCGCTCTGACCCGTACGTTCAAGGGTCATGCCGCCGATAAAAAGGCTAAGAGATAAGGTCCGATGATGGAAACTAAAGCTACCCTCCGCGGTGTGCGTCTGTCGGCCCAAAAGGGCCGTCTGGTCGCCGATCTGATTCGCGGCAAAAAAGTTGATCAAGCTCTTCATATTCTGACGTTTAGTCCGAAGAAGGGTGCAGCTATCATTAAGCGTGTTCTGGAGTCCGCAATTGCGAACGCCGAACATAACGATGGTGCTGATATCGACGAACTGAAAATCACGACGATCTATGTCGAAAAAGGTTCGGTCCTTAAGCGCTTTACAGCGCGTGCTAAAGGCCGTGGTGATCGTATCTCGAAGCAATCCTGTCACATTTACGTGACTGTCGGAAACTAAGGAGTCACGATGGGACAGAAGATTCATCCAACCGGTTTTCGACTTGCAGTAACGCGTAACTGGAGTTCACGTTGGTATGCTGGCAATAGTAATTTTGCCACCATGCTGAACGAAGATCTGAAAGTACGCGCTTACCTCAAGAAAAAACTGAAGAACGCCTCCGTCGGTCGTGTTGTAATTGAGCGTCCTGCAAAGAACGCCCGTATTACAATTTACAGCTCGCGTCCAGGTGTTGTTATCGGTAAAAAAGGCGAGGACATCGAAGTATTGAAGTCAGCGCTGACCAAACTGATGGGTGTGCCGGTTCACGTTAATATCGAAGAAATTCGTAAGCCTGAAACCGATGCACAGCTGATCGCTGATTCGATTGCTCAGCAGCTCGAAAAGCGTATTATGTTCCGCCGCGCGATGAAACGTGCGATGCAGAATGCAATGCGTCTGGGTGCGCTAGGGATCAAAATCATGTCGGCCGGTCGTCTGAATGGTATTGAAATTGCTCGTACTGAATGGTATCGCGAAGGCCGTGTGCCACTGCACACTCTGCGCGCTGACATTGACTACGGTTTTGGCGAAGCTGAAACTACGTACGGCATTATCGGTATCAAAGTCTGGGTTTACAAAGGCGATCGTTTGCCTAACGGTGAAACACCGGTAGTCGACATCCCTAATGACGATGACAAAAAGCGTCGTGGTCCACGTCGTGACGATGGTAAGCCGTCTAGCCGTCCACGTCCTAAAACTACAACCGCAGCGGGTCCGGGTGCAGCAGTTGCGCGCCCAGCCCGTGCCAAAAAGCCGGATGGCGCTGCTGAAGGTGCTGTTGTTGCACCGGCTGAGAAAGCAGGAGAATAATCATGCTGCAACCAGCACGCAGAAAATTTCGTAAAGAGCAAAAAGGCCGCAACAAAGGCATTTCTCATTCGCGCGGCACTGCTGTGTCGTTCGGTGAGTTCGGTCTGAAAGCGGTTGGCCGTGGTCGTATCACGGCTCGTCAGATCGAAGCTGCACGTCGCGCAATGACACGCCACATCAAACGGGGTGGTCGGATCTGGATTCGTATTTTCCCAGACAAGCCAATTTCCCAAAAACCTGCCGAAGTCCGCATGGGTAACGGTAAGGGAAATCCTGAGTACTACGTGGCTGAGATTCAGCCAGGTAAAATGCTATACGAGATGGATGGCGTCGATGAAACACTCGCGCGTGAGGCATTCCGTTTGGCTGCAGCTAAATTGCCGCTATTGACCACGTTCGTCGTGCGTCAAATCGGCCAATAATTGGAGTGAATCATGAAAGCATCTGAACTCCGCGACAAAGATCAAGCGGCATTGGCGAAAGAGCTGAAAGAGTTGCTGAAGGCGCAGTTTAGCCTTCGTATGCAAATCGGTACTCAGCAATTGAACAATACGTCGCAATTGAAGAAAGTTCGTCGCGATATCGCACGGGTAAAGACCGTCATCAATCTGAAGGGCGCCCAGTAATGAACGATCAAGTGAAACAACCGCTGAAGCGCACGCTGGTTGGTAAGGTCGTATCCGATAAAATGGATAAGACAGTTACCGTCCTAATCGAACGCCACGTAAAGCATCCTCTGTATGGCAAAATCATCGTACGTACTAACAAGTACCACGCGCATGATGAAGCCAATCAGGCTAAGGAAGGCGACGTAGTTGAGATCCAGGAAGGCCGCCCTATCTCCAAGACTAAAGCTTGGAGTGTGACGCGTGTTGTACAGGTTGGACAAGTTTTATAAGTATTTGTTGCGAGCCAGGCATTTTGATGTAATAATGCTTGGCTTCGCTCTTGTTGGTTCCCAATAAGAGCGAAACGAACACTCTGCAGTTGAAAGTCAGAATTAGCATGAAGTTTTGGAAGTCGTCCACCTAAGCAGTACATCCATCAGGGTGTTTCTGACAGGACCAAGACTGACCGTATATCCGCATAGTGCGGCCGCGAGTTAAGTTGGGAAAGAAAATATTATGATTCAAACGGAAAGCCGGCTCGAAGTAGCCGACAACACTGGTGCGCGCGAAGTTATGTGCATCAAGGTTCTGGGTGGTTCCAAGCGTCGTTACGCTAGCATTGGCGATGTTATCAAGGTAACTGTCAAAGTTGCAGCGCCGCGCGGTCGCGTTAAAAAGGGCGAGATCTACAACGCCGTGGTTGTTCGCACTGCTAAAGGTGTGCGCCGCCCCGACGGTTCGTTGGTCAAGTTCGATGGCAACGCAGCTGTGTTGCTTAACGCAAAGCTGGAGCCAATTGGTACGCGTATTTTTGGACCAGTCACTCGTGAATTGCGCACTGAGCGCTTCATGAAGATTGTGTCTCTCGCGCCTGAAGTGCTGTAAGGAGTCGAGATGGATAAGATTCGGAAAAGTGACGAGATAATCGTCCTGACTGGTAAAGACAAGGGCAAGCGCGGTGTTGTAAAACAACGCGTTGATGCTAACTTCGTTATCGTTGATGGTATTAACATCGCTAAAAAAGCGACTAAGCCAAATCCGATGACGGGTGAAACTGGTGGCATCGTTGATAAGCTGATGCCAATTCATGTGTCAAATGTTGCGTTGTTCAACGCAGCAACTGGCAAGGCAGATCGCGTTGGTTTTAAAGACGTGGACGGTAAGAAAGTTCGCGTTTTCAAGTCCAGCGGCGAAGTTGTTAAGGTTTAAGAGATCATGGCCCGTCTCCAAGAGTTCTATAAAAACAAGATCGTTGCTGATCTTGTGGCGAAATACGCTTACAAATCGGCAATGGAAGTTCCGCGCATTCTGAAGATCACCCTGAACATGGGTTTATCTGAAGCCATTGCGGACAAGAAAATCATTGAGCACGCTGTTGGCGATTTGACCAAGATTGCAGGTCAAAAGCCAGTTGTGACCAAGGCGCGTAAAGCGATTGCGGGTTTTAAAATCCGTGAAGGCTACCCAATTGGTTGCATGGTTACGCTTCGTGGTGCGCATATGTACGAGTTTTTGGATCGCCTGGTTACTGTCGCGCTACCGCGCGTTCGTGACTTCCGTGGTGTATCCGGTCGTGCATTTGACGGTCGTGGAAACTACAATATCGGTGTGAAAGAGCAGATCATTTTCCCCGAAATTGAATACGACAAGATTGATGTACTGCGTGGTCTGAATATCAGTATCACGACGACTGCCAAGACCGACGACGAAGCGAAATCGCTTCTCGCCGCATTTAAATTTCCGTTCAGAAACTGAGGTTGCCATGGCAAAACTGGCACTGATTAACCGTGAACAAAAGCGTGCTGACCTGGTAAAGAAATTTGCCGGTAAGCGTGCCGAGTTAAAGGCAATCATTGATGACCAATCGAAGTCGGAAGAAGAGCGCTACGAAGCTCGCTTGAAATTACAAGCGTTGCCACGTAACTCGAATCCGACTCGTCAACGTAATCGTTGCGCCTTGACTGGTCGTCCACGTGGCACTTTCCGCAAGTTCGGTCTGGGCCGTATTAAGCTCCGTGAAATCGCCATGCGTGGTGAGATCCCGGGTATGACTAAAGCTAGCTGGTAATAGGAGAATATGCAATGAGTATGAGCGATCCTATCGCCGATATGCTGACCCGTATCCGCAATGCGCAAGTAGTACAAAAGACCGCCGTGGCAATGCCATCGTCGAAGGTCAAAGTTGCGATTGCTAACGTCCTCAAGGACGAGGGTTACATCGAAGATTTTGCTGTTGCTGAAGCAGGTGGCAAAGCAGAATTGAAAATCGGTTTGAAGTATTATGCCGGCCGTCCAGTTATCGAGCGCATTGAGCGCGTATCCCGTCCAGGGCTACGTGTCTACAAGGGCAAAGATGACATTCCAAATGTGATGAACGGCTTGGGTGTTGCAATTATTTCGACACCACAAGGTGTCATGACGGACCGCAAAGCGCGCGCAACCGGTGTCGGTGGCGAAGTTATTTGCTACGTCGCCTAAGGAGTCCAACATGTCACGTGTAGGTAAAATGCCGATTGCACTGCCAGCTGGCGCGGAAGCGACCATCTCTGCAGAGCAGATCGTAGTAAAAGGCCCTTTGGGCACATTGTCCCAGTCCCTAACAGGTCTGGTGACTATCGAAAACAACAACGGTACGCTTAATTTCGCAGCCGCGAATGACAGCCGCGAAGCCAATGCGATGTCCGGAACACTACGTGCTCTGGTCAACAACATGGTTACCGGCGTTACCAAAGGGTTCGAAAAGAAGCTGAACCTGGTAGGCGTTGGTTTTCGTGCGCAAGCGCAAGGCGATAAGTTGAATTTGTCGCTCGGTTTCTCGCATCCTGTTGCTCACCAAATGCCAGAAGGCGTAAAGTGTGAAACACCGACGCAAACCGAGATCCTGATCAAGGGAATTGACAAGCAACGTGTTGGCCAGGTTGCTGCTGAAGTTCGTGCTTACCGCAAACCTGAGCCTTATAAAGGCAAGGGCGTTCGTTACTCGGACGAAGTGGTAATCCTCAAAGAAACCAAGAAGAAGTAATAGGGGTTGACGATGGATAAGAAACAATCACGTCTGCGCCGCTCACGCCAAACGCGTGCCAAGATCGCAGAGTTAAAGGTGACTCGCCTAGCAGTGCATCGTACTAACTTGCACATCTACGCTAGCATCATTGGCCCTGACGCTAAAGTGTTGGCTTCGGCCTCGACACTTGAAGCTGAAGTGCGTCAAGAGTTGGCTGGTCAATCAGGCAAGGGCGGAAACACTTCTGCTGCGTCGCTGGTTGGTAAGCGTGTCGCTGAGAAGGCATTGAAAGCCGGAGTTACCGAAGTTGCGTTTGATCGCTCCGGTTTCCGTTACCATGGCCGCGTCAAGGTGTTGGCAGATGCCGCACGTGAAGCTGGTCTGAAGTTCTAAGGGAAAATCGTCATGGCAAAAATGCAATCGAAAATGCAAAGCGACAAGCCGGATGATGGCATGCGCGAGAAAATGATTGCGGTCAACCGTGTAACCAAAGTGGTTAAGGGTGGTCGTATCATGGGATTCGCAGCATTGGCTGTTGTTGGTGATGGCGATGGCCGTATCGGCATGGGCAAGGGCAAATCGAAAGAAGTGCCAGTTGCAGTGCAGAAGGCTATGGAAGAAGCCCGTCGCAAGATGATCAAAGTAACGTTGAAAAACGGCACTTTGCAGCATACCCTGACCGGCAAGCACGGTGCATCATCAGTTTTGATGGCGCCAGCTAAAGAAGGTACTGGTGTTATTGCTGGTGGTCCAATGCGCGCTATTTTTGAAGTGATGGGTGTGACCAACGTTGTGGCTAAGTCCAACGGTTCCACTAATCCTTACAACTTGGTTCGGGCTACGTTGAACGGTCTGGCAAAAATGAACACTCCATCGGAAATCGCTGCGAAGCGTGGTAAGTCCGTTGAAGACATTATCGGCTAAGGTGATCAAGATGACAAAGACTCTAAAAGTACAATTGATCAAAGGTTTGATCGGTACGCGTGAAACACATCGTGCGACAGTGCGCGGTCTGGGCTTGCGTCGTGTTAATTCGGTCTCCGAATTGCAAGACACCCCATCTGTGCGTGGCATGATCAATAAAGTGTCCTATCTTGTGAAAGTAGTTTCGTAAGCTTAGGCTTACGAACGGAGCAAATTATGGAATTGAATACTATCCAACCAGCAGATGGCGCTAAGCACTACAAGCGTCGCGTCGGTCGCGGTATTGGCTCAGGTATCGGTAAAACTGCCGGTCGTGGTCATAAAGGTCAAAAATCTCGTTCGGGCGGTTTTCATAAAGTCGGTTTTGAAGGCGGTCAGATGCCTTTGCAACGTCGCTTGCCTAAGCGTGGTTTTAAATCAATGGCAACGCCGTTCAAAGCAGAAGTTCGCTTATCGGAATTAGAGCAATTGCCTGTTACCGAGATCGATATTTTGGTCTTGAAGCAAGCCGGTGTTATCGGTGAGCTGGCACGCGTGGTACGGGTTATCCTGTCCGGCGAGCTGACAAGAAAAGTAAATTTGAAAGGCTTGATCGCCACTAAAGGCGCTAAAGCTGCGATTGAAGCAGTTGGCGGCACTGTTGCTTAATCTGGCTTACTGACTCGGAGCGACAATTGGCGACTACTCCACAACTTGCAAAAAGCGCCGCTAGCGGTTTCCCTTGGGGGCGTTTGTGGTTCTTGCTTGCAGCATTAGTTGTTTATCGGATCGGCGCACATATACCTGTGCCGGGTATTGACCCGACACAGTTGGCCCAGTTGTTTAAACAGAACCAGGGCGGTATTCTGGGTATGTTTAACATGTTTTCCGGTGGTGCGTTATCTCGCTTTACCGTGTTTGCACTAGGTATCATGCCGTATATTTCGGCATCTATCATTATGCAGCTGATGTCGATCGTGTCACCTCAGCTCGAGGCTTTGAAAAAAGAAGGCGAGTCTGGACGACGCAAGATCACACAATATACGCGTTACGGTACGTTGCTTTTGGCAACTTTCCAGGCGTTAGGTATAGCGGTAGCACTTGAATCGCAAGCGGGCCTGGTACTTGATCCTGGTTTAGCATTTCGTTTCACAACGGTTGTAACGCTAGTAACCGGTACTATGTTTTTGATGTGGTTGGGTGAGCAGATTACTGAGCGTGGTCTTGGTAACGGCATCTCTATCATTATCTTTGCTGGTATTGCAGCTGGTTTGCCTAATGCAGTCGGTGGTTTGTTTGAGTTAGTACGCACTGGATCGATGGCAGCGCTATCAGCGATTTTGATATGCCTGATTGTCGCAGCGGTTACGTTTGTGGTTGTATTCATTGAGCGTGGTCAACGCAAAATCCTTGTGAACTACGCCAAGCGGCAAGTTGGTAACAAGATATACGGTGGTCAAAGTAGTCATTTGCCATTGAAGCTAAATATGGCGGGCGTAATTCCTCCGATTTTTGCTTCATCGATTATTTTGTTTCCAGCAACGATCACCAGCTGGTTTATTTCAGGTGACACGACCAATCCGGTTGTGCGATTCCTGAAAGATCTGGCTGCGTCACTGGCACCTGGCGAACCGATTCACGCTTTATTGTATGCAGTTGCCATTGTGTTCTTTTGCTTTTTCTATACCGCTTTGGTATTCAATAGCAAGGAAACAGCAGATAACCTGAAGAAGAGCGGTGCATTTGTTCCAGGGATTCGTCCAGGTGATCAGACTGCACGTTATATCGACAAGATTTTGATGCGTTTGACCTTAGCGGGTGCGGTTTATATTACACTGGTCTGCTTGTTGCCAGAGTTCTTGATTGCACGCTGGAAGGTGCCATTTTATTTCGGCGGTACGTCTTTGTTGATTATCGTTGTGGTCACCATGGACTTCATGGCGCAAGTACAAAATTATGTGATGTCGCAGCAATATGAATCGCTGCTTCGTAAAGCAAATTTTAAGGGCGGAATTCCTACGCGTTAAGTTGGATGCAGCGCCCAGAGGAACCAGTAGACCGAATGGCAAAAGACGACGTTATCCAGATGCAAGGCGAGATTCTTGAGAATCTCCCCAATGCTACATTTAGAGTCAAGTTGGAAAACGGACATATCGTCCTCGGTCATATTTCTGGCAAGATGCGAATGAACTATATTCGTATCCTCCCAGGAGATAAGGTGACGGTAGAATTGACTCCTTATGATTTGAGCCGGGCACGGATTGTTTTCCGTACCAAATAAACAGTATTTAGAACCTTAAGCTGAAAGAAAGAGGGCTACCATGAAAGTGCTCGCATCAGTTAAGCGGATTTGCCGCAACTGTAAGATCATTAAGCGCAAAGGCGTTCTACGCGTCATTTGCATAGAACCGCGCCATAAACAGCGTCAAGGTTAACTAACGTTATTGATCGAGGAATAACGAATGGCACGTATTGCAGGGGTAAATATCCCAAACCATCAACACACTGTTATCGGCTTAACCGCCATTTATGGTGTTGGCCGCCCACGTTCGCAGAAAATCTGCGACGCGACGGGTATTTCGACCAGTAAAAAGGTCAAAGATCTAGACGATAGCGAACTAGAAAAGCTACGCGATGAAATTGCAAAATTCATCGTCGAAGGTGATCTACGTCGCGAACTGTCGATGAACATCAAGCGTCTGATGGATCTGGGTTGCTACCGTGGTATGCGTCACCGTAAGGGTCTACCTTGCCGTGGTCAACGTACCCGTACCAACGCCCGTACCCGTAAGGGGCCGCGTAAAGCCGCTCAATCGCTGAAGAAATAATTAACTTCGCGTTGATTTGTAGTCGGATTCAAGGAAATTATTATGGCAAAGTCCCCCAATAACGCCGCAGCAGCACGTGTGCGTAAAAAAGTTAAAAAGAACGTTGCTGAAGGTATCGCGCATATTCACGCATCCTTTAACAACACCATCATCACGATTACCGATCGTCAAGGTAACGCGTTGTCATGGGCGACATCTGGTGGTGCTGGCTTTAAAGGCTCCCGCAAGTCGACTCCATTTGCAGCGCAGGTAGCAGCCGAAGCAGCTGGTAAAGTAGCAGTTGAATGTGGTGTGAAAAATCTGGAAGTTCGTATCAAGGGCCCTGGTCCTGGTCGCGAATCTGCAGTTCGCGCATTGAACAACCTGGGTATCAAAATTACTCAGATTCAAGACGTGACACCAGTTCCACATAACGGTTGCCGCCCTCCAAAGCGTCGTCGTATCTAAGAAATTATTGCGCTGTTAGTTTTCGAATTAACAGTTTGCAAGTGACCCGCCAATGACCTTGGCGGGTTTTGTTCTTAAGCCCACCGTCTGTTTGAAGGTAAAACAGACTAGCGTCAGACATCTGCAACCGCCATCGGTTGTGGACTCAGACGTCACTCACCAAAGGAATTATTGTGGCACGTTACATCGGACCTAAAGCAAAACTATCACGCCGTGAAGGTACGGATCTGTTCCTGAAAAGCGCACGTCGCTCATTGGATTCAAAGTGCAAGCTTGATTCAAAGCCAGGTCAACATGGTCGTACCTCCGGTGCTCGTACTTCGGACTACGGTAACCAATTGCGCGAAAAGCAAAAAGTTAAGCGTATGTACGGTATTTTGGAACGTCAGTTCCGTCGCTACTTCGCTGAAGCAGACCGTCGCAAGGGTAACACCGGCGAAACACTGTTGAGATTGCTGGAAGCGCGTCTGGACAACGTTGTTTATCGTATGGGCTTTGGTTCGACCCGTGCTGAAGGCCGTCAGTTGGTCTCGCATAAAGCGTTCACCGTCAATGGTAACGTTGTCAACATCGCTTCATACCAGGTTAAAGCTGGCGACGTTGTTGCCGTTCGCGAAAAATCGAAAAAACAAGTCCGTATCGTTGAAGCGTTGTCGCTTGCAGAGCAAATCGGCATGCCTTCATGGGTAACTGTTGATTCGAAGAAAATGGAAGGTACTTTCAAGTCCATGCCAGATCGCAGCGAAATCGCCGCTGACGTCAACGAATCGTTGATCGTCGAACTGTATTCACGTTAATTCGGTATTATTTTTGTCGCCCATCCTCGGATGGGCTTTTTTCGTAATGCCATCAGCCTTATCGGTGTAATGAGCCGAGGGTATTGAAAAGGACATTTCATGCAAAACAGTTTGTTGAAGCCCCGTATTATCGAAGTAGAAGCGCTAGGCGCCGGTCACGCTAAAGTTGTGATGGAGCCGTTCGAACGTGGTTATGGCCACACTTTAGGTAATGCGTTGCGTCGCGTCCTGCTGTCGTCGATGGTAGGTTATGCACCGACTGAAGTAACTATCGCTGGTGTAGTACACGAATACTCGTCATTGGATGGCGTGCAAGAAGACGTCGTTGATATCTTGTTGAACTTGAAGGGTGTAGTTTTCAAACTACATAACCGCGACGAAGTAACCCTGACCTTGAAAAAAGGTGGCGAAGGCGCGGTATTGGCTTCAGATATCGATTTGCCACACGATGTAGAGCTGGTTAATCCAGACCACGTTATCGCCCACTTAACTGGTGGCGGCGAACTGGACATGCAGATCAAAGTCGAAAAGGGCCGTGGCTATGTGCCGGGCAACGTTCGTCGTCTGTCGGAAGATTCCAACAAGACAATCGGTCGTATTATCCTTGATGCATCGTTTTCACCTGTCCGTCGCGTTTCTTACGCGGTTGAGTCGGCTCGCGTCGAACAACGTACGGATCTGGATAAGCTGGTCATCAATATCGAGACTAATGGTGTGATCACGCCTGAAGAAGCGATTCGCCAGTCAGCCCGCGTTCTGGTTGATCAATTGAATGTGTTCGCGGCACTGGAAGGTACTGAAGCAGCTGCTGAAGCCCCATCACGCGCACCACAAGTTGATCCTATCCTGTTGCGTCCGGTCGATGATCTGGAATTGACTGTGCGTTCGGCAAATTGCCTGAAGGCAGAAAATATTTACTACATTGGTGATTTGATCCAGCGTAGCGAAAATGAGCTGTTGAAGACGCCAAATCTGGGTCGTAAGTCATTGAACGAAATCAAGGAAGTCCTCGCATCCCGCGGTCTGACGCTGGGTATGAAGCTGGAAAACTGGCCACCTGCCGGTCTGGAAAAGTAATTTTGTTGTAAGTAGTATTTGTTGTTTCAACGTGGGCGAGTTAAAATCTTGCCCCTGTTGAGACGATTTGGTTATTTTGACCAAACTGTTGTTAACACGTATTAACCGGCCCGCGACCAGGCGAAATGCTGAATCGATCGAAGAGCTGGATTTAAACTCAAAAACTGAAAGGAATTACCATGCGTCATCGTCACGGCTTACGTAAGTTAAATCGTACCTCTTCCCATCGTTTGGCTATGTTGCGCAACATGACTGTTTCGTTGCTGCGTCACGAAGCAATCAAGACCACATTGCCAAAAGCAAAAGAACTTCGTCGCGTTATTGAACCGATTCTGACATTGGGCAAGACCGATACACTAGCTAACAAACGTCTTGCTTTCGCCCGTCTGCGCGACCGCGAAATGGTATTGAAACTGTTTGCTGAATTCGGTCCTCGTTACGCAAATCGTAATGGCGGTTACCTGCGCATCCTGAAAATGGGTTTCCGTGTCGGCGATAACGCTCCGATGGCTTTCATCGAACTGATGGATCGCCCTGAAGTCAGCGACGATGCAGAAGTGCCTACAGCTGACTAATACGTCACAGGTTGCAAGTAACGCATTGCGTTAAAATCGAAAGCCAGGCTATGCCTGGCTTTTTTGCATTCGTTTTTGCGTTCGTTTTTGCATTTTTTTTGTGCTAATCCGATAGTGTTGTGCAATTGATGTTCCATAAGATGATGGCTGCGCAGCATTCCAGCATAGTGCATGTTTGCCTGGACAGGCCGCGAAGCATACAACAGCCCGAGCCTCTTAATGTCTTTCTTTAGGCCCAAATGCCGACTTCATCTATTCTAAGCGTCACAGATTTACGTAAGTCCTTTGGCTCGAAAGGTGTCCGGACCGTTGTCATTGACGGTTTGTCGTTTGCGCTGCGGGCTGGCGAATGTTATGGCTTGCTGGGACCAAATGGCGCAGGCAAGACCACCACATTGCGCTTGTGTCTCGGCTTGACAGCGGCCGATAGCGGCGACATCCGGTTGGCTGGTCACTCAGTACCGTCAGACGCACGTTTGGCCCGTCTGAGGGTCGGCGTGGTGCCTCAGGGGGATAATCTGGACCCTGACTTCACCGTGTCGGAGAATCTGTTAGTGTTCGGTCGCTATTTTGGTATCCCGGACGCCATCATTAACGCCAGAATTCCTAAATTGCTAGAGTTCGCCAATCTGGGTGCCAAAGAACACGCACGTATCAATGAATTGTCGGGTGGGATGCGGCGGCGCTTAACGTTAGCGCGTGCGTTGGTGAATGATCCGGACCTGATTTTTATGGACGAGCCTACCACCGGCCTTGATCCGCAAGCGCGGCACATGATCTGGGAGCGGCTCAAGACGTTGTTGAGCCAAGGTAAAACGATCTTGTTGACCACCCATTTTATGGATGAAGCTGAGCGTCTGTGCGATCGGCTTGCGGTTGTCGATCATGGAAAGATGATCGCTGAAGGCTCGCCACGCGAGTTGATCGCGCAGCATATCGAGTCCGAAGTGGTGGAGATTTACGGTGATAACGCAAAGGCTTGGCTGGAGGCGAATAATGGTCATACGTCAGCCCGGGTAGAAATCAGCGGTGAAACGGTATTTTGCTATACCAATGACGCGCAGGCGTTGGTGCGCATGCTTCAGGGAGTCGAAGGCGTGCGCTACATCCACCGTCCCGCCAACCTTGAAGACCTATTTTTAAAACTCACCGGCCGTGAAATGCGGGATTGATATGAACCTCTACGCCTTTCCTGAATTTTCGCGGCGCTTTCAGCCGATCTGGCAACGTAATTTTTTGGTGTGGAAGAAACTTGCGGTCGCCAGTGTGCTGGGTAATATCGCCGATCCACTGATCACGTTGCTGGCGTTCGGTTACGGCCTTGGCAGCCTGTTAAAGGAGGTGGATGGCGTTCCTTACATTCACTATCTGGCCTCAGGCTCAATCTGCATGTCGATCATGTGGGCGGCTTCTTTTGAGGCATTGTATTCGGCGTTTTCCCGCATGCATGTGCAGAAAACCTGGGATGCACTTTTAAACGCGCCGCTGGCGCTTGACGACGTAATATTGGCCGAGATGCTGTGGGCGGCGACCAAGTCGATTTTTTCAGGCGTGGCGATTCTTCTGGTGATGTTTTGTCTGGGGATCGGCCTGCATCCTCACACGGTACTGGTGCTGCCTTTGTTATTTTTGATAGGAATGACTTTTGGTTCATTGGGTCTGGTCTTCAATGCGCTTGCCAGAGGATACGACTTTTTTACCTATTACTTTACGTTGGTGCTGACGCCCATGATTTTTCTGTCCGGGGTTTATTATCCGTCGGCCCAGCTGCCGGGCTGGCTTCAAATGGTCGCACATATACTGCCCTTGAACGCGGCGGTTAATCTGGTGCGCCCACTCTTGTTAGGGACCTGGCCGACAACGCCGATCACTGATCTGACAATTTTGGCAGCGTATTGTTGTGTCGGGTTTTATGCCGCCGTGGTGTTGACCCGGCGACGTTTGCTGTAAGGAGTAGACTCTTGAGGCGACTATCTGGGAGGTGAGAATGGTGACTATGCCAGAGGTGATCCTGATAATGACGACAATGCCCAATCTGGCCGATGCCGACGCGCTGGCGCAGCAGCTGGTGGAACGTAAGTTGGCCGCATGTGTCAACATCCTGCCCGGTGTACGTTCGGTCTATCTGTGGCAGGGTGTTTTAGAGCGCTCAGACGAGGTGGCGATGATGATAAAGACCACGACAGAGCGTTATAGTGAACTTGAAGAATTTATACGATCGGTGCATCCGTATGCGCTGCCCGAAATCATCGCGATCCCGCTAGCCGGCGGTTTACCTGCCTATCTTGAATGGATAGGCGCAGCAACACAAAGGAATTGAATGTTTACTTGTCGCAAACCTCGGGCGATGTTTTTTGTCTGGTTGAGCTTATTAAGCCTGATGCTAATGATGATGTCATCTGCCCGTGCAGACGACGATTATCTGGCACCTGAAGTGGCTTTTAAATTCTCGGCGCGTATGACCGATCCGAAAACTGCCGAAGTGACGTACGCGATTGCTGACGGTTACTACATGTACCGTGAACGGTTTAGTTTCAAGGCGGAGGGTGCAACGTTGGGCGAGCCAAAAATTCCCGCTGGCATCGTCAAATTCGATCAGACTTTTCAGAAAAATGTAGAGACGTATCACCACAACATAACGATCATTATTCCGGTCGAAGCAACCAAGCCATTTACCCTAATTGTTGGGGGTCAGGGATGCGCAGATAAGGGGTTATGTTATCCACCGATGGAACATCGGGTAAATCTATCTCCTGACGGCGCGGCCACCGGCGGTGGCTTGCTGGGTGCGATAGCTGCGGCCAAAGCAGGTCCGGCGGTCGACACTGCGCAGTCGGCGAATGCCTCGCAGGCACCAACGATAGCGTCAAATCCAGGGGCGGGAGCTGATTCCGGCAGCGCAGATGCCACTGTATCGAAGGACAGCTTACCCAGCGACTCTGACGTTGGTCGTATCGAATCTTCGCTAAAAGGCGGCAAGCTGCTGGTGATCATGCCGTTGTTTTTGTTATTAGGACTTGGCTTGTCTTTCACCCCTTGTGTGTTACCGATGGTCCCTATTTTATCGTCGATCATCGTGGGCGAAGGCGCGCAGGTTAAGCGGCGTCGTGCGTTCGTATTATCCGTTGCGTATGCGCTGGGAATGGCGTTGGTTTACACCGCGCTGGGCGTGGCAGCGGGTCTTGCAGGCGAAGGATTGTCGGCGGCATTGCAGAATGCATGGGTATTGTCGGCGTTTGCGTTGCTCATGGTAGGGATGTCGCTTTCGATGTTCGGGGTGTATCAATTACAGTTGCCGGGATCGATGCAAACGAAGCTTTCTCAGGCTTCGGATAAGCAGTCGTCCGGCAAACTGGCAGGCGTTTTTGTGATGGGTGCGCTTTCTGCATTAATCGTTGGCCCCTGCGTCGCCGCTCCGCTGGCGGGCGCGCTGGTCTATATCAGTCAAACCCGGAACGTGATCATCGGTGGTAGCGCGCTGTTCGCGATGGCGGTCGGGATGAGCGTGCCGTTATTGCTGGTCGGTATCTCGGCCGGGGCATTGTTGCCGCGCGCGGGTGCGTGGATGGAGTCGGTGAAACGATTTTTCGGGGTGCTGATGCTCGGTGTGGCGGTGTGGATGGTGTCGCCAGTGATTCCTTCTGCGGTGCAAATTTTATGTTGGGCCGCATTAGGTATCGGATATGGCGCCTATCTGTTGTGGCATGTTTCGACCAGCTGGTTTTCTAAAGCGGTGGGACTGGTGTTTGCAGTCCTGAGCATTTTGCAGTTAGTGAGCGTGGCAACCGGTGGCCGTGATGTATTGATGCCATTAGCGCATTTGGGCAGCACGCAGGCGGTGCATACGGCATTTGTGCGGGTCAGGTCGGTTGCCGAGCTGGATGCGGCGTTGGCGCAGACAAATGGGAAACCGGCATTGCTGGATTTTTACGCTGATTGGTGTGTTTCGTGCAAAGAAATGGAAAAATTCACCTTTACCGATCCGCGTGTTCAGGCACGTTTTAATAATATTGTGTTGCTGCAAATTGACGTGACGGCAAACAACGCCGACGATAAGGCGATGCTGAAGCGCTTCAATTTATTTGGTCCGCCGGGAATTATCCTCTTTGATCACAAAGGGAGAGAGTTGGCGGGCGGCAGAGTGATCGGTTTTCAGAATGCAGATAAGTTCACGCAGTCACTGGCCGTTTTAGATGCGCGCTGATAAATACAATTCAGGCGGCAAGGCTTGCTGAAAATCAACATGGCATTAAATGTACTACAGAGAGTAAAGTTATTTGCATAGTCGTTAATAGTCGTTAGCAATATGGGAAGATGGGATTATAGTTTTAGAGACATGTAACGTGCGATCGAAACTATAGCGTATCTCCGAACTTGCGGCGCAGGACTTGCAGGTGGCGCAATCTGTGCTGTCGCACATGAGCGTAGCCGATGTTCGCTGATTACATTGCAGAGATTTGTCCGATAACCGAAGCATTTAAAGGAGACTGACATGACACTACGTCTTGGTGACGTTGCCCCTGACTTTGAGCAAGATTCTTCGCTTGGCCAGATAAAATTCTACGATTGGGCCGGTGATTCCTGGGTGGTACTTTTTTCTCACCCATCTGACTTCACGCCGGTGTGCACGACCGAACTTGGGTTAACCTCCAAGCTGAAAGCGGAGTTTGAAAAACGCGGGGTCAAGGTGATCGCGCTGTCGGTCGATCCTGCTGATAAGCATCTGGAATGGATCAAGGACATCAATGAAACTCAAAATACCATAGTCGGTTTTCCGATCATTGCGGACGCCGATCGCAAGGTTTCTGAGCTATATGATTTGATTCATCCTAACGCCAGCACCACCGCCACCGTGCGCTCTTTATTTGTCATCGATCCGGCGAAAAAAGTACGACTCACCATCACGTATCCGGCAAGTACAGGACGCAATTTTGATGAGATTTTGCGCGTGATTGATTCATTGCAACTGACGGACAATCATTCTGTTGCTACGCCTGGCAACTGGAAAGACGGAGATGACGTGGTGATCGTGCCGTCATTGCAGGATGAAGAAATCATCAAGCAGAAATTTCCTAAAGGCTATAAGGCGATCCGGCCTTATTTACGGTTAACGCCGCAGCCGAACAAATAAATTCGTCAGTAAAAAAGGGCCTCAAACAAATCTGTTTGAGGCCCTTTTTTTATGTTCTTGCCGCTGTGCGGTACCTCTTCAGCAGCCTTGCTAGCGGCGTTCCGGTGGATTTTCCAGATAGCGACGGCGTCGAAAGAACGCCAACATCCCAACGACAATCAGCACCATGCTAATCATCGTTAGCCAAAAGCCGGTCTTGTTTTGTAGCAATGGCATCACCGCAAAATTCATCCCGAAAATACCGGTGATTAACGTCAGCGGCATGAACAGAGCAGTGATGACCGTCAAGGTTCGCATGACCTCGTTGGTCCGGTGCGCCACCGCTGAGAAATGAATCTGCACTGCCGATTCAATGGAAGATTCGAGGCGGCTGGCGTGATTCAGCACGCGATTAATATGTTCCATGACGTCGTGGATACGCACCAGTAACAGATCACGGGTGCGACTGATCGTAATGCCATCGCCGTCATCATCCATGTCGACAAAATAGTCGCGCAGTTCTTGCATCGCATCGTGCTGTTCTTCGCACAAACTTTCGAGTTTGCGCAACTCAATTCGCGCGTCCAATAACGTCAGCCAATCCTTGAATGGCCGCGCCGGATCAAGCAAGGCACGCTGCCAGCGATCGAGTTGATTGGTCAGTGGCTGACGCAATTCCAAATACTTATCGACCATCGCGTTTAATAGTCGCAGCATCAAATCTTCGGGCGATGTTGGCAAGCGGTTAGTATGCTGCGCCTTGCTACTTTTATTCGCGTAGTCCATTAGCCGAGCGCGAGTTGCACTGATGGTGCGACTGTGGTGCTCGTGCACCGTCACCAGTGCGTTGTCGAGAATAAAAAATGTAATTGGTTGGGTGGTCAGGTTGCTTAAGGCTGCCGGGACCGCGCGTTTGCCACCAACGGTGGCAATGGTGCCAGATTCAATCGGCTCAGCCGCCGCAGCAGTTTCTGCCGTGTCACTATTGTCGCCAGCGTTACTATTCCCATTTCCATGCAGCGACAACTTGCGAAATACCACCATGCCGTAGTCTTGCGTTGAATCGAAATAGGATGGGTGGGCCGGATTGATTGCATCCTTTAAATGCGGCTCATAGATATGTGTGCCGGTGGCGCAAGCGATCATGTCGCGCCAGCCTTCAGGATCAGCAGCAACTTCCTCGTGGGTGGAGTCGATCCAAAAAAAACCGTGCGCCGGGATGCTGCCGGGTAATGCATCAGATTGCGTAACCTGATTGTCACAGATTAAAAAAATATCCATAGTTTGAATTGCGAAACTGCTTGGGTGTCTGGGATTATGTACGATACGCTCATTGTTAAGCGCATCAGCGCATAGTCTTATTCTACCGTCAGCCGGACTTCCGTAATGTTGAGCGCGTGAAATATAAACCGCGATGGAAGCCAGTGATGTCTGCGCTATCGATTGACTTATGCGGCCATCATGCGGCCATGACGATAAAACCTGGCGGTCGCGCGTGCGCAGCCAATCGATTAAAAGACCAGTAAATCACAAGACCGCGACGTCGTTAATTCGTTTACTTCGCTTAATTTTTATGTAAGAGGCGCGCAATATCCAGCGCAAAGTAGGTCAGAACGCCATCGGCACCGGCGCGCTTGAACGCCATCATCGCTTCCATCATCGCCTTATCATGATCCAGCCAGCCATTTTGGGTAGCGGCTTTAATCATGGAGTATTCACCACTCACCTGGTAAGCGAAGGTGGGCACTTTGAATTCGTCTTTAACTCGGCGCACGATATCAAGATATGGCATGCCGGGTTTTACCATCACCATATCTGCGCCTTCGGCCAGATCCAGCGCCACTTCGCGCAATGCTTCATCGCTGTTGGCCGGGTCCATTTGATAAGTGTTTTTGCTGCTTTTTCCAAGGTTTGCAGCCGACCCGACTGCATCGCGGAACGGGCCGTAGAAGGCGGAAGCGTACTTCGCTGAATACGCCATGATGCGTGTATGAATATGATTGTGGGCTTCCAGCGCGTTCCGGATGGCGCCGATGCGACCATCCATCATGTCTGAGGGCGCCACGATGTCAACGCCCGCATCGGCCTGGACGAGCGCCTGCTTCACCAAAAGGGCGCAGGTTTCATCGTTCATCACATAACCATCGGCGTTCATAACGCCGTCTTGACCATGACTGGTATAAGGATCCAAGGCAACGTCAGTCAAAATGCCGAGCTCAGGAAAGCGTTGTTTTAGCGCGCGAACTGCCTGCGGGATCAAACCGTTCGGATTAGTCGCTTCGATGCCATCAGGCGTTTTTAGCGAAGGATTGATGACGGGAAATAAGGCGATAACAGGTATCCCCAATTCGACACATTCTTCTGCGACATTTAATAGCAGATCAATGGACAGGCGCTCTACGCCTGGCATTGACGCAACCTTCTCGCGATGATCGTTGCCTTCGATCACGAAGACCGGATAGATCAGATCGGAAACGGTCACAGTATTTTCTCGCATCATCGCGCGAGAAAATGCATTGTTACGCATACGACGCATGCGCAATGCTGGAAACGGGGCAGCCAAATGGCTGGATTTAGGCGCGTTTTGCATAATTGCTCCGAATTTTACGTGGTGAGGCCTTCGTTAATCGTTATCGAGGCTCTGGGGGCGGTTTGAAAAAACAAAAATCTGGAGAAAATTAAAAACTCTTGAACTTTTCATGTTTGGCAGCCTCTTAGCGATAGGTGCATTATTCACCTCCCGCTTCCCTCCCTGAGCGGGGCCATGTCGCTTTTAGTGATGAGGCATTCAGCCCTGAAGATCTTCCCCTTTCTTCAGGGCTTTTTTATGTCCGCATGCTGCGCGGCGCGCAAAATTTTTTGATGGGTGTGCTGTCGCATTATCTGCATCGGCACGCCCGGTCTTAACGGTTTTTGTTCGAATCAGGTCACTTGGCTTCAGTGTTCGGAGTTTCACCGTCTGCGAGCCCTGCAGGCTCATCGCCAACCGCTCTTGCGACATCGACCAACCCAGCCAATTCAAGAATACGCTGATTGGCCTCATCCAGTCCGGTCCGTTTCAGCGCGGAAAATAGTTGCGCCGTAAAGGGCAGTGGCTGGTTATTTTCGTCAACGTAACTTCCCAGGAAAGTATGCGCTTGTCGTAATGCATTGGTCGCATCGTTCCGGTTAAGCTTGTCAACCTTGCTCAGGATGCAATGGATTGGTTTGCCGGTTGGGGCGAACCATTCAACCATTTGCACATCGAGGTCGGTAAACGGCCGACGAGAATCCACGATAAGGACCAACGCAGCCAATTGCGACCGGCGGCGAACATAATCGCCAAGTAGTTCCTGCCAGTGCAATTTTGCCGATCCAGAGACTTGCGCATAGCCATAACCGGGCAAATCGACCAGCATCGCACGAATTTCATCGACTTTGGTTTCATCTTTGCGATGTTGGCCGACTTGCGCGCCACCGATCGAAAAATAGTTGATATGCTGGGTGCGCCCGGGTGTTTTCGAGGCGAATGCGAGTTTCTTCTGATTGCACAATAGGTTGATAGCGGTTGATTTGCCTGCGTTCGAACGACCCGCAAAGGCGATCTCAGGGACTTGGGTACCAGGTAAATCACGAAGGTGATTCACCGTAGTAAAAAAACGGGCTTGCCAGAGTAGAGACATGGAATGAGCAGAAAATGCGGTAGAGGCGGCGAAAATGCCGGAAAGCTATTGTACAATAAGGGGTTGTGTAATGCTGCATTGCGTATGTCAATAGCGTGCAGCTAACGTGGAAGAGAAATATTTGGCCCGCGTGACCACCATAGCACTTGCATAACAGTGATAGCCGCGCTAAGCGATAGCAGCAATGATTCGTTGCCCAAGGGCAGAATTTATTGTCAAGTTTAATTATAAAGTCTCAGGGTGTTTGAATGAACCGTGCGTTTCTATCCGTTTTAAAGTCCTTCCTTATTTCCATGTTGGCATTGTCGTCTTTTGCTTATGCAGCAGATGCCCCGGCAGTGGCCCCCAAGGCCGATCTTGCAAAGGGTGAGGCATTGTTTACCAATGGCGACCCAACGAGGAATATTGCCGCTTGTATTTCGTGCCACGGAGCAGCTGGTGCGTCCACGATTAGCCAAAATCCGAAATTGGGCGGTCAGCATGCTGCTTATATTTACAAGCAGTTAAAGGACTTTCAGGGGCCAGATCGCAACAACGCGATCATGACAATGTTTGCCAAAGCGCTGACCGACGATGAAATGAAAAATATCGCCGCCTATCTGGATGTGCAAAAAGCCAAGCCTGGCGCTGCGAAAAATAAAGACACGCTCGATATGGGCAAAAAAATCTTCCGCGCTGGCGTGGCAGAGAAGAACATCCCGGCCTGTGCAGCTTGTCACGGTCCCGGTGGTTCTGGTATTCCTAACCAATTCCCTCGCATTGGCGGCCAACACCAGGATTACACTGTTGCAGAGTTGACCAATTTCAGGAGCGGCGTGCGCAAGAATAGCCCGCAAATGATGACTATCGCTAAACGGATGTCGGACGATGAAATCAAAGCCGTAGCAGACTATATTGCAGGCTTGAAGTAGCATTCATAGTAAATTCGCGAATACAGGGGGCGGCGAAGGCCGTCCCTTTTTTCTTTTCAAAAGAGCAATTATGAGCAGCACTAACAGTCCAACCCCCAGTCCGACCCCCGGCCTCGACGAAGCACCACGTACCGGCGGCATCGAGTTAAAGACCAAACATCGGTGGCTTGCCGAAGCAGTAGAGTTAGTCTCCTCGATGCGCTTTGCCATTAGCATGCTCACGCTCATTGCTATCGCCTCGATTATCGGCACAGTGCTCAAGCAAAACGAGCCGATGCCCAATTACGTGAATCAATTTGGGCCGTTCTGGTTCGATATTTTTGCCAAACTTGGTCTGTACGCGGTGTATTCAACGTGGTGGTTTTTGTTGATCATGGGGTTTCTGGTCCTGTCCACGTCCATGTGCATTAGCCGCAATGGCCCGAAAATGCTCAAAGACATGCGTAGCTGGAAAGAAAATGTCCGTGAACAATCATTGCGTAATTTTCATCACAAAGCTGAATGGACCGCGCCCGTCATGCCGGTTACGCTCACGCAGCAGTTATTGCTCAGGATCGCAGCAAAGGGTTACAAAACCAAAGTCGTCGAAAAAAACAACGCCATTCTGATCACCGCAAAGCAGGGCGCAGCGAACAAATGGGGCTACATTTTTGCCCACAGCGCTATCGTGATCATCTGTATCGGGGGATTGCTGGACTCGGATTTGCCGATACGTGCTCAAAAGTTGCTTTTCAATAAAACAGCTTTCAGCGGTAGCGGCGTCATTGCCGATATCGGACCGGAACATCGCCTGGGGTTGGGGAATCCAACCTTCCGCGGCAACACGCTGATACCGGAAGGTTCGGCCAGTAGTACAGCGATCATTCCGCAACAAAATGGTGTATTGATTCAAGATTTACCATTTACGCTGCAACTCAAACGTTTTGTCATCGACTATTACAGTACCGGTATGCCTAAGTTGTTTGCCAGTGATGTCGTATTGCGCGACAACGTCACAGGGGAAACGATCAATTCAACCGTGAAAGTCAACCAGCCGTTGATTTACAAAGGCATATCGATATATCAATCGAGCTTTGAAGACGGTGGCAGCAAATTGAAACTCACCGCGTTTCCCATGGTTGGCGACAATAACAAGACTTCACCTCTGGCCGGGGTGGTTAACGGAACAACACCGTTGACTGCTGGTCCTAATAATGAGTATACGGTTGAGTGGTCAGGTTTTCGTCCGTTTAACGTGGAGAATATGGCCCAGTCAGGTCAAGATTTACGGGCAGTGACCAAAACCAAAAAGAGTTTAAATCAGACGTTCTCGGATGATGTCAGCAAACATATGGGTTCGGGTGCCAAAAGCGCCAACGTAAAAGAATTGAAAAACGTCGGTCCGAGCGTCCAGTACAAGTTACGCGACAAAACCGGACAGGCGCGCGAGTTCAGCAATTACATGCAACCTGTGAAGGTTGACCAGGATTACGTATTTCTGGCTGGCGTACGCGATGTTCCGGATGAACCTTTCCGTTACCTTCGTATTCCAGCTGACGGCAATGATTCGGTAGAAGAGTGGATGCGTATGCGTTCGGCATTGATGAACCCGGCATTGCGGAAATTGGCAGCTGAGCGCTACGCGCAGCGCGCAATTCCTGAAACCCGGACCGATATGCCGACTCTGCGCGATCAATTGGAGCAATCTTCGTTGCGCGGCTTATCGTTGTTTGCCGGAGACGGGAAGCAGGCTGGCTATATGGCGATATCGAAGTTCCTGGAACAGGTCCCGGCGCAAGAGCAAGAAAAAGCAGCCGATATTTTCATGAAAATTCTGAACGGAAGTTTGTGGGATTTATGGCAGGTGGCGCGCGAAAAGGACGGTTTGAAGGACATGCCGGTGGATGAAAAAAACGCACGCTTCTTGCAATTGAGCAGCAATGCACTGTCGGACGCAACCTTCTATAATGCTCCCGTGTATCTCCAGCTTACTGGCTTCGACGAGATCAAGGCCTCAGTCTTCCAGGTGACGCGTTCACCGGGCAAGAAAGTGGTCTATCTAGGTTGCCTGTTTCTGGTTCTCGGCGTTTTCTCCATGCTATACATACGCGAGCGTCGGTTGTGGGTATGGATACGTCCTGACAGCGATAAAGAAGGTCATTCGCACATATTGATGGCCATGAGCACCCAGCGTAAGACGCTGGACTTTGAAAAAGAATTTGATGTAATGAAAACACACTTGAAGCAATCGCAAGCTTGACGCGAATCTGCTCGCGCGTACCTGACAAACGGATAGTCGTCATTACGCGCACAGTACGCAACACTGGAATGTATTCATGCGCCTTGCGCAACGATAGAACGATTCGGAGATAAAGATGGAACTGACCCAAACCTATTCACCCCCAGACGGCTTCTTTAAGCGTTTATCCGTGATCGACTGGCTATTCGCTTTTGCGCTTGTGGCGGGCTCGCTATTCGCGTTAGGTCGCTACGGCACCCACATGGATTATTACGAAAAAGGCGTGCTGGTGCTGGCCGCTCCGACCTTCGCATTAGTTGGATGGAACTGGAAATCGGTGCGTTGGCTGATGCCTCTGCTGGCGTTGTTGTCCCTGTCAGCGATCGCGTTGTACAGCGGTAATCTGGACATGGCGAACAAAAAATTTTTCCTGAAATACATTCTGTCGAGCCAATCTGCGATTCTGTGGATGGGCACCATGTTCTTTCTCTCGACGTTCTTCTACTGGATCGGCTTGATCGCACGCTCGGATTTCGGATCATCAATCGGCTCCAAGCTGTGTTGGGCGGCGGTGATTTTAGGTTTCACCGGTTTGCTGGTGCGTTGGTATGAGTCTTATCTGATCGGCGCGGATATCGGGCATATACCGATTTCCAACCTGTATGAAGTTTTTATTCTTTTCAGTCTGATTACAGCGTTGTTCTATTTGTATTATGAACAGCGTTACGGCACCCGCCAGCTTGGCCCCTTTGTCATGCTCGTCATTTCTGCTGCTGTCGGTTTTTTGTTGTGGTACACCGTCGCGCGCGATGCTGCTGAAATTCAACCATTGGTGCCTGCATTACAAAGCTGGTGGATGAAAATTCACGTACCGGCCAACTTTATCGGTTACGGCACATTCTCCATGTCGGCCATGGTGGCGATGGCGTATTTGCTGAAATCACACGGTTATCTGGTGGATCGTTTGCCGCCGTTAGAGGTGCTCGATGACGTCATGTACAAGGCGATTGCGGTCGGATTCACGTTCTTTACGATTGCGACGATTCTAGGCGCGCTTTGGGCAGCCGAAGCATGGGGCGGTTACTGGTCATGGGATCCAAAGGAAACCTGGGCGCTGATAGTCTGGCTGAATTATGCGGCCTGGCTACACATGCGGTTGATGAAGGGCCTGCGCGGTCGGGTTGCCGCCTGGTGGGCTTTGATCGGCCTGCTGGTCACCACCTTTGCGTTCCTCGGCGTCAATATGTTCCTGTCGGGCTTGCATTCTTACGGCGAGTTATAACCACATGTCTTCCAAACAGATGTCCTCCGCAACGTCTATTGATAGGGATGCCAACGTGCTTGAAAGCGCGTTAAGGAGCACAGAGATCGATTTGGTGATCTTTGATTCTGACGGTACCCTGGTAGACAGTGAGCTACTAGCCGCGGAGGCAATGGTGGAATACGCTGCCGAATTCAATGTGGCCATGACCGTGCCAGAAATTATGGAGCGTTTCAAGGGCGGCAAGATGGCGGATTGGGTGCTCGCCATGGAGGAGCTGGGTGGCGCAGCCTTGCCCGCTTCGTTTTCAACAATGTTGCGCGAACGGACTGCTGTTTTGTTCCGCGAGCGCCTGCAGCCAATAGAAGGCGCCCTGGAATTGGTGCGCGCACTGCATATCCCTTTTTGCCTCGCATCCAACGGCCCGCGCGAAAAAATTGAGTTATGTCTCGGTGTTACCGGACTGCTACCGTATTTTGAAGGGCGTATTTTTAGCGCCTATGAAGTCGGTGTATGGAAGCCGGAGCCGGGTTTATTTTTGCACGCGGCCGAGCGCATGGCGTGTGCGCCAGCCCGTTGCGTGGTGGTCGAAGATAGCGTTCCCGGCGCCACCGCCGGGGTTGCGGCCGGCATGCGGGTTTTTGCGTTACAGACCGGCGAGGTCGAGCCAGGTATGCCGACGCAGGTGACAGTGATAAAACGGCTGGCAGAATTGCACGACCATTTCAGTCGATGATTTTGCGCGAACATGCTCCCAGTCGCTCGCAGCCAAGCATTAATCGTTATTGCCGCGTAATTGGAAGTTAGCGGTCACTTACGCTGTTTCAATGTGTTTATAACAGTCTGGTGCCAACACCGCGGTATTAACTTAACAAGTTAACCCGCGGCCCCGATCGCCGCATACGCTCCCCCCTTCAAAGCTCTTCCTCCGTAGCGCTGAAAATTCGGCTGCAACAGCAACATTCACGCAAATGACGCAAAATGGCACAATTGATTTTTTCGACAAAGTTTCATTGTTGTTTTTATCATCGCCAAAATTTTTGCACAAAACCGCTCGCACGAAACCACTTGCATCTGTGACCTGTTTTTTTGCGTATATATTGCAGCGCTTGTAAGGATCAGCGCCGTCCATCGACCAATGGCCGCAACCGCAACACCCTATGGGCTGTGACTGCCATGTCAGCAGCTAAGCAAAAATACCAGCTGTTTTACTTTGAGGAACATCATGCTGATTCGCCGTAGTCCAGACATTATCGACATCCCCACCGAATCCGACGTCACCCCACGCGCCGCATTTGAGTCGCGCCGCAGTTTTATCCGGCAATTGGCAGTCGGTTCGATAGCGACCGGGTCAATTCTCGAGCTTGCCTCGCAACAAGCGTTTGCGCAGAGCGCGACGTTGCCAAAACTGGCCGCGAAACGCAACGCTGCCTACGTGGTCACAGATAAGCCGACGCCGTATAAAGACGCCACAACTTACAACAATTATTACGAATTCGGGACTGACAAGTCCGATCCTGCCCAAAATGCAGGAACCCTGAAAACCAGGCCGTGGAGCGTCTCGATCGAAGGAGAAGTCAAGAAACCGATGACGCTGGACCTTGATAGCCTGATGAAGTTGGCTCCGATGGAGGAACGGATTTATCGCCTGCGATGCGTGGAAGGATGGTCCATGGTGATTCCATGGATTGGCTACTCGCTTTCAGCGTTGATCAAAAAAGTCGAGCCGACCAGCAATGCCAAATATATCGAATTTACGACACTGGCCGACAAGAAGCAAATGCCCGGCCTCGGCAGTCCCGTGCTCGAATGGCCCTATGTTGAAGGCCTGCGCATGGACGAGGCCATGCACCCCCTGGCGCTACTGACTTTTGGTATGTATGGTGAAGTCCTTCCGAATCAGAACGGCGCGCCTGTACGGATGGTGCTGCCATGGAAATACGGTTTCAAATCGGCTAAGTCGATTGTTAAAATTCGTTTTCTGAAAGAGCAACCGAGAACCGCCTGGAATCTGACCGCCGCGAATGAATATGGCTTTTATTCCAACGTTAACCCGAATGTCGACCATCCACGCTGGTCGCAGGCAACTGAGCGTCGTATCGGCGAGGATGGCTTCTTCACCAAAAAACGCCCGACGCTGATGTTTAACGGTTATAACGACGTTGCGTCGTTATATACAGGAATGGATTTGAAAAAATATTTCTAGTCCGGCGCTGCCAGCACCCTGAGGGTTCGCTAAGCCAAACTGCGAGGCCGATCTGTCGACTGGTAATCGCTGGTATCCGGACGGTCGGCAAAATGTGAAAGTAGGTTGGCGCAAATAGTGGAATAAATTTTTAACGCTATAATCCGCCAAGCCCCGCCAAACCCCGCCGGCCGTGGCTTCTCCGGGGGTGACGCAACTTTTATCTGTGAGGTGTCCATCATGCACATGCGTCGTTTTTCAGCACGCTTTACCGATGTCGAAAGTGAACCATGATCAACCCCAATCCCAAGCAATTCCGCATTCTAAAAGCCGCCTTGTTCGTGCTGGCTTTGCTGCCTTTCATTCGTTTGGTCGTGTACGCCTTCACGGATAAACTCGGGGCCAATCCGATTGAATTTATTACGCGCAGTACCGGCAGCTGGACCCTGTATTTTCTGTGCATCACGTTGGCGATCACACCGTTAAGACGTTTCACCGGCTGGAATTGGCTGATTAAATTACGCCGTATGGTGGGTCTGTTTGCGTTCTTTTATGCGACCTCTCACTTCACGACGTTTCTTTGGTTCGACCACTTTTTCGACGTCACAGAAATGCTGAAGGATGTCTACAAGCGGCCGTTTATTACTGTGGGATTTATCGCCTTTGTGCTCTTGATTCCGCTGGCCTTGACCAGTACCAACGGCATGATCAAACGGCTAGGTGGCAAGCGCTGGCAATGGTTGCATCGCACGGTGTATGGCGTTGCGATGCTGGGGATTTTACATTTTTGGTGGATGCGTGCGGGTAAGCACAACTTTGAAAAACCGATAATATTTGGCACCATCGTGGCTGCCTTATTGCTGTTACGGGTTGTCTGGTATTTCCAGAAAAAGCGCGGCGTGCGCACACGCTCGTCTGAGGTGATATCCAAGCGGACGGTAACATCGCCGCAGTGAATATCGCTGGGTATGAATCCATGCGGGGGTTGTGATTTTTTCTGCCGCATCATGGCGTAAAAAAAATGGGCACGGTATATTCACCGTGCCCATTTTTTTATTTTGCGTGCTGAACGTTATGGCAATAGCATCTCTAAAGCAAACAAATCTTGCGCCGCTTCCCGCTGGCGTATTAAATGTACTTTATCACCATCGACCATGATTTCAGCGGCGCGTCCCCGCGTGTTGTAATTGGAAGCCATCGTCATGCCATAAGCACCGGCCGACTGGAATGCCAGCAGATCGCCTTGCTCAACTGCCAGAGCGCGGGCGCGGGCCAGCCAGTCGCCTGATTCGCAAATAGGTCCCACGACGTCGTAGGTCACACTGCTGGCATTTGGATTCTGTTCCAGCACGGTTTGGACCCCGTGATAGGCTTCGTACAATGCTGGCCGCATCAGGTCATTCATCGCAGCATCCACTACCGCAAAATTCTTGCTCGCGCCATGTTTTAAATATTGCACTTCGGTGAGCAAAACTCCTGCGTTTCCAACAATCGAACGACCCGGTTCGAACAGCACTTTTAAGGCCACGCCCTGATATTTTTCCTGGCGCCAGGCATCAATTTTTGCGAATAGACGGCCCAGGTAGGCGCTTACCGCCACTGGCTTTTCGTCATCATAAGTAATCCCGATTCCACCGCCAATATCGAGATGATGCACGTGTATATTTTCGCTCGCCAGCTGGTCGATCAATTGAATGACCTTATCAAGCGCCTCGAGCAAAGGCGCATCATCCAGTAACTGCGAGCCGATGTGACAATCGATACCGGCAATGTCGATATGTGGCAAAGCGGCGGCGGTGCGATAGCATGACAATGCATCTTCGTAGGCGACGCCGAATTTGTTGTCCTTCAGGCCGGTCGAAATATAAGGATGCGTTTTGGCATCGACATTTGGGTTCACGCGTAATGAAATGGCGGCGGTTTTACCCATTTCGCCCGCTACCTCGTTGAGTCGATGTAATTCCGGGATCGATTCCACGTTAAAGCATAAAATGTCATGCGATAACGCCAGCCGCATTTCATCGCGGGTTTTACCAACGCCGGAAAAAATCACTTTGCGCGGATCGCCGCCCGCGGCAAGAACACGCAATAATTCGCCTCCGGACACGATGTCAAAACCGGAACCGAGTTGATTTAGCACCTGCAACACAGCAAGATTAGAGTTGGATTTAACCGAATAGCACACCAATGAATCACTGGCATCGCGGCCGCCAGCGGTACAAGCGTTGGCGTAAGCCAGAAAGTGATCGGTCAACGCCGCTTTGGAATAGACATACGTCGGCGTGCCAAATTGTTCAGCGATGGTAGATAAAGAGGTATTTTCTGCGTGCAGTGCACCGTTTTGATACGAAAAATAGGACATGGAGAAGTCAGTTAAAAAGTCGTTGAATTATTGGGAAATAGTATCTGGGCCGGTTGGCTCAGGCGGTGCCATCGGGCTGTTTGGTAGCACTTCCGCAGCGCCGCCCTGGATGGTGCCGGGTTGCGCAATCGCCCCAGGCGTCGCCGTGCCGGTAGAAGATCCAGTCGGCTGCGGAGCCAGAGGCGGTATTTTCGGCATGAAAAGAGGGCCTTTTTGACCACAGGCGCTCAGTAAGAGCGAAAATGCAAGCGTACTACCGAAAATTGCTACGCGGGATAACTTAAATGATAGTTTCACGGATTAGAATCACTGGGTAAGTTTAACGACATGGAATGGATTGGAGTTTAGCATGACAGAATCAGAATTTCTGGTTGCAGCCGAAGCGACCCTGGCAGCGTTAGAGGCGGCATTGGAGCGCGCAAATGATAACGACGAGCTGGATGTAGAGTGTAGCCGCAGAGGCAACGTATTGGAAATTGAATTTATTGACAATGGTTCGAAGATCATCGTCAACAGCCAGGCACCAATGCAGGAGCTTTGGATTGCGGCTAAATCGGGAGGCTTCCACTATAAATTGAAAGAGGGTGTCTGGCGCAATACGCGTGACGACTCCGAGTTTTTCAGCGCGCTATCCACGATGGTGGGAGAGCAGGGCGGGACCACCCTGCAATTAAAGCCTTAGAGAATTATTTGATAGCAATTTAGCTGTTTGAAGGGCGACGCATCAATCTGCGTCGCTCTCACCTAAAACAATTCATTCTTGACTTCGTCTTGCGCTTTGTCGTCCGCACCAGGTGTGCCGGTGCTACCGACACCGATGCTTTGGGTGCCGGTGCCGGGTGGATATTCAGCGTAATAATATTCCGTGCCGCTATGCAGCAGACCTTCCGGAACCTCGCGCTCCACGGTTGGAAGTCCTTTCAACGCTTTTTCCATATAGTCGATCCAGATGGGCAGCGCTAAACCGCCGCCCGTCTCGCGATCACCCATATTTTTTGGCTGGTCGAAACCCATCCAGGTGACGGCTACCAAGGTCGGCTGATAACCCGCAAACCATGCATCCATGGAGTCATTGGTGGTGCCGGTTTTGCCGGCCAGATCTGTTCGTTTTAGCGCCATCGCCTTAACGCCTGTGCCAGCGCGCACCACATCTTTAAGCATGCTATCCATCAAAAATGCGTTGCGTGGATCGATCACGCGATTTGCCTCATCTCCCGCTTTGGCGGGGTGTGCTTCTGCCAGCACCTGTCCGTTCGCATCTAGAATTTTGCTGATCAGGTAAGGATTAACTTTGTATCCGCCATTCGCAAAAACGGCATAGCCCGCGGCTAATTGCATTGGCGTCACGGCACCCGCGCCAAGGGCCAGGGTCAGATACGGAGGATTTTTGTCAGGATCGAAACCGAAGCGAGTTGTATATTCCTGGCCGTATTGCGCACCAATTTTATCCAGAATTCGCACTGATATCATGTTCTTGGATTTCATCAATCCTCTGCGCATGGTCATCGGACCTTCGTATTTATTGCCATAGTTTTTTGGCTGCCATACCTGTCCGCCAGTCAGGCCGCCGCCGAAAGTAATCGGCGCATCATTGATAATCGTCGCTGGCGACAAGCCTTTTTCAAGCGAGGCGGAATAGATGAACGGTTTGAATGAGGAACCCGGCTGGCGCCATGCCTGCGTGACATGATTGAACTTATTGCGATTAAAATCAAAGCCCCCAACCAACGCCCGAATAGCACCATCGCTGGTGCTGGTGGAAATTAACGCCGATTCCACCGCAGGCATTTGCGTAATGATCCAGGTCTTTTGATTTTGCATGACACGAATGATGGCACCGGGTTTTACTTTACGTTGAGGTGGCGCTTTGTCACTCAATAAATTGGTCGCAATGCTTAAGCCGCTACCGGTGATCGTGATTTCCTCACCGGTGGAGAGCACGGCACGCACGCTTTTCGGGCTGGCCTCAAGCACCACTGCAGCGACGATATCATCGCTGTCAGGATGGTCCGCCAATTCCACTTCGATTGCCGCATCCAGCTCTTCCTTGGAACCGGTCGGAATGGTCATGTAGCCTTCCGGACCGCGGTAACCGCGTCGCTTGTCGTAGCTCATTACCCCGCGTCGCAACGCAAAATAAGCGGCATCCTGATCGGCCTTGGTGATGGTAGTGAAGACATTCAGGCCACGTGTATAAGTTGCATCTTTGAATTGTTCATAGACCAGTTGACGCGCCATTTCTGCCACATATTCAGCGTGAATACCAAACTCGGTGGCACCGGTTTTCAATCGCAGTGGCTCGTTTTTGGCTTGCTCATATTGTTCTGGCGTGATGTAGCCCAATTGTTGCATACGCAACAAAATATATTGTTGGCGTGCAGTCGCCCGTTTCGGGTTAACGACCGGATTATTTGCCGATGGTGCTTTCGGCAATCCCGCCAGCATCGCGGCTTCCGCAATCGTCAGGTCTTGCAGTTTTTTGCCGAAATAAACCTGGGCTGCGGAAGCAAATCCGTACGCTCTTTGACCCAGGTAAATCTGGTTCATGTAAACCTCAAGAATTTGATCCTTGGTGAGATTTTGTTCAATTTTCCACGCCAGTGGTATTTCGTAAAGAAATTTACGTGACGCTTTCTGAAGAAACGTTGGTTCGTTGCTGGTGAGGAAAAAATTCCGTGCGACTTGTTGTGTAATGGTACTCGCGCCGCCGCCGCCGCCAGTAAGATTAGAAAATGTAGCGCGCAAGATGCCTTGGTAATCAACGCCGCCATGCTGATAAAAGCGATCATCTTCAATCGCCAGTACCGCTTTTTTAACCACATCCGGGATGTCGTTGATATGCACCAGACTGCGGCGCTCCTCGCCGAATTCACCGATGAGGACGCCGTCTGCCGAAAAAATTCGGAGAGGAATTTTAGGGCGATAGTCCGTCAGCGAGTCGAGCGCGGGAAGGTTGGGCCATGCCAGCGCGAGCATAAATCCGAACGTCAGGGCGCCAATTGCAAAGATCCCCACCAACACGCCGAAAAAGCCAATAAGCAGCCTTAACACCAACGGCATGCGGCGCTTTGGCGAAGGCGAGGGATTACTAGAATTCAAATCGGGAACGGGAGGTGTCATGCTTGGGTGAAATAACTGTAATGATGCGTCGCATTATAACGGCACACGTTAACCGCACAACAGGGCATAAAACTTGCAAGTATAGGGAAATTACTTAAATTTGGTCTTTATCGCATAAATTCACACAGGAAGTGGACGAAAAGCATTACATTTGACAATAATTTACCGTGGATGTGACCGAATTTGGCGCTATCTCATAGCATAGTTGCCGAGCGGGAAAGGTTAGCTTCAGGTATTCCCCATTTGTTATTTGTTGTTTTTTTTCAACATAAGCGTGGGCGATGAATTGGCGACAAACGGGCAACAAACGGGCAACAAATGGCCAACGAACGGCCAGCGAAGGTATCAGCGAATGTACGAACGTATGCCTCCTACAGCAGAGATATTTTGAGCAGTTTTCAATATGATTTTGCAGCAGATCGATGTTGAATACGTAAAATTTAGACTTACTGTTTGATGAAATGTTCCCGCAAAAATCACGCTCATCGGAGAAAGCCTCTTGGCATTAGATCTTGGATCATTGTTCGGCAAAAAGAACCCACCGTTAGTGGGGATCGATATCAGCGCCTCTGGCGTGCGTTTGGTGGAATTGTCGGCGGCGGGAAACGACCAGCTAAAGTTGGAGCGTTATGCCTCGGAACCGTTGCCGCGTGGCGCAGTGGTGGATGGCAATATCGAGAATATTGAACTCGTCGCAGAAACAGTGCGACGGCTCTGGAAAAAAAGTGGTTCAAATACTAGAAGCGTCGCCCTTGGCATGCCGTCAGCATCAGTCATCACCAAAAAAATTATTCTGCCCGGCGGAATGAGTGACGACGAACTCGAACTGCAGGTCGAATCGGAAGCGAGCCAATATATTCCCTTTGCACTGGACGAGGTCAGTCTGGATTTTTACGTGATTGGTCCTGCACAACAGGTCCCTGAAGATGTTGAGGTGTTGCTGGCCGCGACGCGTAAGGAAAAAGTCGAGGATCGCGTAGCCGTAGCGGAGTCGGCCGGGCTTAAGCCAGTCGTCATGGATATTGAGTCTTACGCTGCACGGGGCGCGATCAATCGCATTGTCTCCCAATTGCCGAATGCCGGGCGCGGTCAAATGGTCGGACTTTTTCAGATAGGCGGCCAAAGCACCCACGTTTCAGCTCTGCTGGACGGGCAGCTGATCTATGAGCGCGAGCAACCGTTTGGGGGGCAGCAACTGACGCAGGATATTGTGCGCGCGTTTGGGCTCTCCTACGAAGAGGCAGAAGCCAAAAAGCGAACAGGTGATTTACCTGAAAACTATCAAGAGGAAATCCTGAAGCCATTTTTGGAGAGCGCTGCCATCGAACTCAGCAGAGCGATTCAATTCTTCTACACCTCCACCCCTTACACACGCATGGACCAGCTTTATCTGGCAGGCGGCTGCGCAAGTATTCCCGGCATAGTTGAAGCAGTCGCCGGGCGCGTCAAGATCTCGACCTCTCTGGTTAATCCATTTGCCGGCATGAAATTGGCGTCAAACGTGCGCGAAAAGCAGATGCGAATTGAAGCGCCGTCTTATTTAATCGCTTGCGGCTTAGCAATGCGGAGATTTGGCTGATGATTAAAATTAATCTACTTCCCCACCGCGAAGCAACGCGCAAAAAACGCAAGGAAGCGTTTTTTGTCATGCTCGCGCTGTCTGCCATATCTGGCTTGTTGTTGGTGCTAGCCGTCGGGGCCTTCTTTTCTCACGCGATATCAGAGCAAAATGCCCGCAACCTCTACATCCAGACAGAAAATACCCGTCTTGATGGACAGATCAAAGAAATCGTCAGCCTCAAGCAAGACATTGCCTCTCTTAAAGCCCGGCAACAAGCTGTAGAAAACCTGCAAAGTGACCGAAACCAGCCGGTGTATTTGATGGATGAACTTGTCAAGCAGGTGCCGGAAGGGATATATCTGCGCAGCTTTAAACAAGAAGATCAGCGTGTCGTGCTCAGCGGCTACGCGCAATCCAATGAACGAGTCTCTGAATTATTGCGCAATCTTAGTAACAATTCTGTGTGGTTGGAGCGACCAGATTTGATTGAAATTCGTGCGGCCAATATTACGATCGGTAAGGACCCCAAACGGGTTTTCGACTTCACTATAAATGTTGGCATTAAGCGCCCACGGGATATTGCAACCGCCAGCGCAAATGGTGGTCAGGTCGCCGCCCCGGTGGTCGCGAAGTGACGCCGCAGCATTCAAAGAGAGACGCAGCATGATTGATTTCAAAAGATTACAGGGGACCGTCAGCGCCCAGTTTCGAGGTCTGAACGGTCGTCATCCGGGGCAGTGGCCAACGATACCGCGCAACCTGTGCGGCGTTGGTGCTTTGTTGGCAGTGCTGGTCCTCGGATGGTACTTTTATTGGAGCGATCAACAGACTGATCTGGCAAATGGTGAACAACAAGAGCTACAGCTGAAAGAACAGTATAAAAGCAAAATCCATCAGGCCATTAATTTAGATGGTTTGCGAAAGCAAAAAAAACAGGTCGCTGAATATGTCATCACGCTGGAAAAGCAGCTTCCCAGCAAGGCCGAAATGGATGCATTGCTATCGGATATCAATCAGGCAGGGATCGGACGAGGATTGCAGTTTGAATTATTTAAGCCCGGTCAGGTAGTGGTGAAGGATTATTACGCCGAGTTACCGATTGATATCAGGATCACCGGGAGCTACCACGATGTCGGTGCGTTCACGAGCGATATCGCTAATCTGCCCCGCATTGTCACGTTAAATAACATGAGCGTGACTGCCGGAAAAGATGGCGTACTGACCTTGGATGCGATTGCAAAAACGTTCCGTTATCTGGACCCCGAGGAAGTGGCCGCGCAACGCGTGATTAGCGACGCTGCCATTCAGAAGGGAGCGAAATGATCGACGTCTACAAGGGCTTAGGCCGTGCAGCTAAATTGGGAGTCGCCGTTCTGGTACTTGCGACCTTAGCCGGGTGTGGCGATAGTGGGGTACAAGAGGTAAAAGAGTGGATGGCAGATGTCAGACTTCACAATCGCCCGTTCATTGCTCCGCTAAAGGCACCAAAAAAATTCATCCCGTTTGCCTATGCCGGCAACAGCAGCATCGATCCGTTTGATGCGAACAAATTGCTGACCGTGCTGGCTAAAATGCAGGCGAATTCGAACGGCCTGAAACCGAACATGGAGCGGCGACGTGAAGCGCTGGAAAGCTATCCGTTAGACACCGTCAAGATGGTTGGCACCTTACAAAAAGTGGGGTTAAGTTATGCATTGTTGCAAATTGATAAGACAGTCTTTCCGATTAAGGTTGGAAATTATGTCGGGCAAAATTTTGGAATGGTGACGCACATCAGTGAGACCGAAGTCAGTGTAAAAGAAATTGTACAAGATGCGTCCGGCGAATGGGTCGAACGCGAAGCCAAGTTAGAATTGCAGGAGAATACAAAATGAGTTCAGCAACGGGTGCGGTAACGCAAGCAACAAAGGGGGCAGCACAACCCGTAGCAAGAGCGTCATTTAATTGTCTTAAGGTGTGTCGTCAGAAAGCATTAATGCTCGCGACGCTAGTTCTTTTCGCCGGGTTTGGACGCGCCGCGCTGGCTGACGACAATACCGTGACAGCTATTAGCGCGAATCATCAAGGCGCCAATACGATTATTACGGTCCATCTGAAAAATCCGATAAAAACCCTTCCTGTGGGCTTTGCAATTGTCAATCCTGCGCGGATCGCGCTGGATTTTCCAGGCGTGGGAAACGCCACAGGTAAGACAGTGCAAGAAGTCAGCCTTGGCGATGTCCGCAACGTCATTGTGGCGCAAAATGATGATCGGGTTCGTTTGGTGATCAATCTCAAGCGTGCGCTAAATTATGCTTTGGCAATGGACGGAAACGCGGTCGTTGTAACGATCGATGGCTCGGGCGGCGTGGCGACAGCGGTCGACTCAACCGGCCAACCGGTTCTCCCTGCAACGTTGGATCGTTCTGCTGTGCTGACGACGCCGATTGCCGCTCCGGTAGCGACCGCCGTCACCTCAGCGGTCACTTACCCGTCCGTGGCGAACAGCGATAGTAAGCCCGCATTACGTGATATCGACTTTCGTCGTGGTAGCGATGGTGAAGGTCGGATTGTCGTCGATCTGCCGAGTAAACAAGTCGTGGTAAACGTCCGGCAGCAAGGGCAGTCGATCATCGTCGATTTCAACAAGACAAGTTTGCCCGCAACGTTGCGACGTAAATTGGATGTAGGAGATTTCGGTACGCCGGTACGCACCATTACCACCATGACTCAGGGTGAAAATGTCCGCATGGTCATTGAGCCGAAAGGACTCTGGGAGCACACCGCTTATCAGAGCGATTCCCAACTGGTGATTGAGGTCAAACCGATCAAAGAGCAGGCGAACCAGTTAGGGCAGGGAGTGCAACGCTATCATGGAGATAAGTTGTCCTTAAGTTTCCAGAACATTGAGGTGCGGGCAGTGCTGCAGGTGATTGCTGACTTTACCGGTTTGAACATTATTACCAGCGACACGGTCAGCGGCAACCTGACATTGCGATTGAAAGATGTGCCCTGGGATCAGGCGCTCGATATCGTCATGCAGTCCAAAGGACTGGATATGCGTAAAAATGGCTCCGTCATATGGATTGCACCAAAGGACGAGTTGCTGACCAAAGAGAAACTCGAGCTGGAGCAACGCGCCTTGATTGCTGACCTTGAACCGTTGCGGACGGAGGCATTCCAATTGAACTATCAGAAGGCCGAAGCCTTCAAAAAAGTCTTCGGGATTAACGATGACGGCACCAGCGGTGGCGACAAAAAGAACAGTATTTTGTCCAAACGTGGAAGCGCCGTGATTGATCCGCGGACCAATCAGCTATTTATTACCGATACGCCATTGGTATTGGAAAATATCCGCACCCTGGTGACTAAAATTGACATCGCATCACGCCAGGTATTGATTGAAGCGAGGATGGTCGAGGCCAATGACGGGTTCAGTCGTGATCTTGGTGCCAAGCTGGGCTTTGGGTTTAACAGCACTAACGTCGCTGCAGGTGGGCAGCAAATCGCATCGACCACGACGACAACGTCGACCGGTGCCACCATTCCTGGGCTGGGACAAAGTGCCGTCAACTTGCCAGCCTCTCCGGCAACCGGCAATGCGGGTTCGGTTGCATTGACCTTGTTCAATGCCGCTGCCTCCAAATTCATTAGCCTGGAATTGTCCGCGCTTGAAGCTGATGGACAAGGCAAGATCATTTCCAGTCCCCGCGTTGTTACGGCTGATCAACAAAAGGCGCTGATTGAGCAGGGAACAGAAATTCCTTATCAAAGCGCCACTAGTAGCGGAGCGACTTCGGTTGAATTCAAAAAAGCAAACCTGAAACTTGAGGTAACTCCTCAGATAACCCCGGATGGTAATGTTATCTTAACGGTAGACGTCACCAATGACAGTGTCGGGGTGGTGGTTCCGGGAGGAGTGTCTATTAATACCAAGCATGTTCAAACACAGGTTCAGGTAGAAAACGGCGGAACAGTCGTGATCGGCGGTATTTATACGCAGACGATTTCAAATAACGTCAATAAGGTGCCTTTGCTTGGAGATATTCCGGTTCTGGGTTATCTTTTCAAACAAACAGCAATTGTTAACAAACGCACTGAATTATTGATTTTCTTGACACCAAAAGTCGTCGTTGACCGGATCGCAGGGCGTTAATTGCCTGTGAGACCTGTCTGCTTAGAAAGAATCGGCTATATAAATGACCTGAGCGCACCAGAATTCGCTCATTTCACGCTTTGATTCCCTAAGGACGCTAAACCAGGGCCGCCAGTCTCCCAGACACCGGCTTTGCGCTGGTGTCTGGATTTGTCGTGGACTTGTTTGTGTCTATTATTGCGCCCGTCCTTTCTTTAGGATGCTAGCGTCGTAAGCGCTCCTGCACGTTGGCGCAATATAATAGAAACTGGTTCCAAACTGTTAAGTGGTGAAATGGTACGGTGTACATGAAAGGTAATATTATTCTGGTCGGCCTGATGGGGTCGGGCAAAACGACGGTTGGCCGCGCTTTAGCGAGAAAACTAAACAAACTGTTTATCGATTCAGATCACGAGATCGAAGCGCGTACCGGTGCTTCGATTCCACTGATTTTTGAGATCGAGGGAGAGCCGAGCTTTCGACAACGGGAAGCCGAGGTGATTGAGGATCTCACTACGCGTCAGAATATCGTGTTGGCGACTGGTGGCGGGGCTATCTTAAATCCGGAAAGCCGGATCTTTTTGAAGAGCTGCGGCACCGTTATTTACTTGCGTGCCAGTGTTCATCATATATTGCAACGTACTGGCCGTGATAAAAATCGCCCGCTACTGCAAACTGCCGATCCGCGCAGACGGCTTGAAGAGTTGTCACGTCAGCGCGATCCCCTCTATCGTGAAATTGCCGATATCATCATCGATACCGGTCGCCCTAACGTACAATTTTTGGTGCACAGCATTTTGTCTCAGCTCGATATGACACGTATCAATGTTGACGAGCATGTCCTCGCACCACGGAATGCAGGGGAAGGGGCTATGGTGGGTGCGGCAACAGTTGCGACCAATCCGGCACCTGCAAGCGATCCCCTATCCTTCAAATTTCCTATGACCAGGTTAACTACTTTGAACGCTCCGAACACACCAAACACACCAAACGCTCCTCAGAACGCCTCACCTTATGCGGCGACCTCCACGCTGTCAATCAGTCTGCAAGTAGAGCTCGGTGACCGCAGTTACCCAATCGAGATCGGACAGCGGCTTTTGCTGGATGGTGAGTTGATCGCCCGCCAGATTAAGGGCAAGCAAGTTGTCATTGTCACCAACACCGTGGTGGCGCCCCTCTACCTCGATGTTTTGCGTTCTTCCCTCCTTTCAGCAGGCAAGTCCGTTATTGAGATCATTTTGCCTGACGGTGAAGAGGAAAAGAATTGGTCCAACCTGATGGTCATTTTTGATCGCTTACTCATCGAAAAATGTGATCGCAAAACGACTCTGATAGCACTTGGGGGTGGCGTGATTGGCGACCTGACCGGTTACGCCGCGTCGGCCTACATGCGCGGCGTGCCGTTCGTGCAAATTCCGACCACCTTGCTGGCCCAGGTTGATTCATCCGTCGGTGGAAAAACGGGCATCAATCATCCGTTGGGCAAAAACATGATCGGCGCGTTTTACCAGCCTCAGGCCGTGATCGCCGATATCACCACACTACAGACGCTTCCGAGGCGCGAACTATCTGCCGGTTTGGCCGAGGTGATTAAATACGGCGCGGTAATTGACGCGGCATTTTTCGATTGGCTAGAGGCGAACATCGGAAAATTAATGACGCGTGACAGTGCCGCGCTGGCCTACGCGATTCAACGCTCATGCGAAATTAAAGCCGATGTAGTGAGGCAAGATGAACGCGAAGGCGGTTTACGGGCGATACTGAATTTTGGCCACACTTTTGGACATGCGATTGAATCTGGCCTCGGTTACGGCGTCTGGTTGCATGGCGAAGCGGTCGGTTGTGGAATGATTATGGCGGCCAACCTGTCGCACCGTCTTGGCTATATCGATGCCGTCGCACTGGACCGCGTGAGCGCGCTCATTCAGGCTGCAGGCTTGCCAACGGTGGCACCAGATCTTGGTGCAGCACGCTGGCTGGAGCTGATGCAGGTCGATAAGAAAAATGAAGATGGTCAAATCAAATTCATCCTGATGACAAAATTAGGCGGATCGGTCGTCAGCACAGCACCTCAGGAGCCGTTATTAGCGACGATTCAGCAATTGGTCGCACCGCCTCCTGGTCACCCGACTGGCGCCACTCCATGACAAATCAAGAAGCGTCTCTTGCACCGTATGCTGCCCATTCAGCGACATCAAAGGGACGCTTGTTCGATGAACTCGCGCCGGACACGCGCACCGAGTTTCAACGCGACCGTGATCGCATCGTCCATTGCACGGCTTTCCGCCGACTAGAATATAAAACCCAGGTATTCGTAAATCATGAAGGCGACCTGTTCCGCACCAGGCTGACCCACAGCATTGAGGTGGCGCAAATTGCGCGCTCCATAGCGCGTAATTTACAGCTAAACGAAGATCTGGTAGAGGCCATTTCACTTGCGCACGATCTTGGGCACACGCCTTTTGGGCACGCTGGGCAAGATGCGTTGAACGCTTGCATGCACAATTTTGGCGGCTTCGAACATAACTTGCAAAGTCTGCGGCTGGTCGACAAGCTCGAACAGCGTTACGGCGCGTTTGACGGCTTGAATCTGATGTTTGAAACCCGCGAAGGAATCTTGAAGCATTGCTCGTTAGCGAATGCCAAGAAACTGGGCGATATTGGTCAACGTTTTATTCAGCGCAAGCAGCCAGGCCTGGAAGCCCAGGTGGCCAATCTGGCGGACGAAATTGCCTATAATAATCACGATATCGACGACGGCCTGCGTTCGGGTTTGCTGACGCTCGAGCAGATGCTGCAAATCGACTTTTTTGCGCGCCATAATCGCGAAGTGGAAGCGATTTTTCCTGGACTACGTGGGCGCCGTGCGATCAATGAGACCGTGCGCCGCATGATTAACGCTCTAATCAACGATTTGATTGAGACATCGCGCAAGCGCATCGAAGCTGCGGCACCGCAGAGCATTGATGACGTGCGTGATGCGACGCCATTGATTGCTTTTTCGGAGTCGATGGCGCTTGAGGCCACCGCGCTGAAACAGTTTTTGCGTGAAAATCTCTATCGGCATTATCTGGTCAATCGCATGACCAGCAAGGCACGGCGGATCGTGGTTGAGCTATTTGACTGCTTTGTCAACGAACCCGCGTTACTGCCGCCCGACTATCAACTAATGTCACCTGTCACCCCGCAAAACAGCGGCTTGACGGAGACTGACAGTGCACAATTACAGGCCCGGCAGGTCGCCGACTACATCGCAGGGATGACCGATCGTTATGCCATACGCGAGCATCGGCGCTTATTTTTGGTCGACGACGGACATCTATAATCAACATCGTTCGATAGGGCCAGGGCCACGGCCACGGTAACCGGTGCGGGCCCACCCAATTTTAGCCAAAACCGCGCGTGCTTTGGTGACGGATACTGCGGGGGACGGTCTGCAATCTGAACGCCTTACTCTTCTTGCTGTCAAAAACGGCGTGCCGAAATTTCCCACGCGCCGCTTCACGTTCTCCTTTACATTGTGCTTCAGATTCTGCTTCACACTCTGCTTCACATTCGCTTCCGCTTATCTGGCTGGATTGCCTGCCCGATGACCGGCTCGATTTTCGTCGAATTCCCGACGTGGAAGCCTGTGTATTTTTTGTCTTGTTTTTCAAAAAGGACTATTCATGAAATTTTTCTCCCCACCGGCCTGGCGCTTAGGCATTGCCATTTCCCTGGTCTCGACCGCCGCCATGGCAGTTTCTTTAGCTGACTTGAGTAATCAGGACGCCAGTTCAGGACTCAAGGCTGCGCTGAACAAAGGAGCGGACGTGGCAGTGGCCAAGCTTGGTGTCGAAAATGGCTTTTTGAATAACGATAAAGTCAAAATCGGATTACCCGGTATGCTTGAAAAAGCAAGACCACTATTGAAAATGACGGGGAAGGGCCAGCAGTTGGACGATCTGGTGGTGTCCATGAATCATGCTGCAGAGTCGGCAGTGCCACTGGCAAAGCCGTTGTTATTGAATGCAGTGAAATCGATGTCGATTACCGATGCCAAGAATATTTTGAGTGGCGGTGACACATCCGTTACCGACTTTTTCAGAGAGAAAACCGCCACTCCTCTGGGAGCAAAATTTCTTCCCATCGTCAAAAAAATCACTGATGGCAATGGTGTTTCCAGCCAATATAACGCGACCATGGGGTTGGTTAGTAAAACCGGTCTCGTGCCGGGACAGGCAGCCACGGTTGAAGGCTATGTCACGCAGCGTACGCTGGATGGTTTATTTTATATGATCGGAGAAGAAGAAAAAGCCATTCGGAGCGACCCGGTCGGTGCTGGCAGCGCGATTATCGGTAAGGTATTTGGCGCGTTGAAACAATAATCGGCGATCCGCCCGGCAGGCTAATCGGACGAGATGCTTATTTTTTTCGGGACACTTCAACCCGAAAAGATAAAATCATTTATCTCGTAACCATTTGGATAGCCAGGCATGGCCATTTAGCGAGTTTGAAATAACAAAGGGCGCATTAACTGCGCCCTTGCTCATTTGTCAGTATAGTGATTTCTTAAATATTGCTTAAAAAATACTTTCTTTGACGTCTCTGGAAAATTGCCATCACGTTGCTGCTACGGGCAAATCCTCAGGCAGATGCTTAATTGCGGAATGTTGATGATTCTGCAATTTATCCTTATATTTAATCACTTGTCGATCAAGCTTGTCGATCAGCAAATCGATGGCAGCGTAAAGGTCATGCGCAATGCTTTCAGCATGCAGGTCTTTGCCTTTGACGCGCAGATTAATTTCGGCTTTTTGGCGTTTTTCTTTCTCTGTGATTTTGTCTACCGTCAGGATCACACTAATATCTATGACCTGATCGAAGTGGCGCTTGATACGCTCCAATTTGCTTAGTACGTGTTCGCGAATGGCGGGAGTTACGTCGAGGTGATGCCCACTAATTGTGAAATTCATGTAGCGCTCCTATCAAGTATGTCGTTGGCGGTTCGGACCGGGACGATTAACTCAGCTGAATCACCAATTTATTCATCAGCTCAAATCAATCAGCCAGAACACAGCGACGTTGGTGCAAACAAGCAAACAGCTATAAAGATTTACGTAAACTAACCGGCGGAATTCGTAATGCTTCGCGATATTTTGCGACGGTCCGGCGTGCAACTACCATACCTTGTTCCGCGAGCATATCGGCAATCTTGCTGTCAGAGAAAGGACTTTTAGAATCTTCCGCTCCTATCAGTTGTTTGATTAACGCCCGTATCGCCGTTGAGGAAGCCTCTCCACCTGCCTCTGTTGCAACATGGCTGCCAAAGAAATACTTTAATTCGAACATCCCGTGAGGGGTGAGCATGTATTTCTGAGTGGTCACACGTGAGATAGTACTCTCGTGTAATCCTAGTGTATCAGCTATTTCGCGCAACACAAGAGGTCGCATTGCGACCGCGCCATGAGAGAAAAAATTCCTCTGCCGCTCAACAATTGCCTGGGCTACACGCAATATCGTATCGAAGCGCTGACGCATATTTTTGATCAACCATTTCGCCTCCTGCAGCTGCGAATTTAGTGAGCCCTCACTCTTTCCTTGCTTCAAAATGTTGGCATAAAGTGCATTTACGCGCAGCCTTGGCATAACGTCATTGTTGAGCATGACTTGCCAGCCATTCTTTGTTTTTCTGACAATGACGTCTGGCACAACATAATCTGAAGCACCGCCGGAAAAGGTCGCACCTGGGTGTGGATTACACTGTCTGATAACGACCTGTGCTTCGCGCAGATCCTCGTCGTCGCACTCCAGCGCTTTTTTGATTTTATTGAAATCGCGCTGAGCGAATAAGGTTAAATAGCTTTCAACAATTGTCAGCGCCAGGCGGCGGGTGACGAACGCCACTTTGGGAAAAGCTTTGATTTGTAATGCGAGGCATTCCGAGGCGTTACGGGCACCAACGCCGGTCGGGTCGAAACTCTGGACCATTTTCAAAGCCATCGACAACTCTTCAATTTCAATATCAAGTTGCTCCGGGAGGCGTGCGAAAATATCTTCCAGCGGCTCTTCCAGATAGCCATTTTCGTCAAGCGCATCGATGATTAATTCGATCAGCGCACGATCACGTTGTTGATCGACCGCCTCACGCATCTGCTGTAACAAATGCTCGCGCAGCGTTGATTCGCAGGCTTCCAGCTGCGGGCGTGAATCTTCATCGTCGGGCGCTTTGCCGCTTCTGGAGACGTCGTCAAAGCTCCATTCGTTATCGTTGCTATCGTTGCTGCTGTTCTCCTGGCTGTTTTCGCCAGCTTCAGGGGCTTCGCCGCCGCCCTCAGGCTCCACTGGCGAACTGCTCACTTCGCTGTCGCCGGGGGGCGCATCCATCGTTGAGGCGCTGGTACTGATAGCGCCGTCGGCAAGCAGTCGCACCGAGTTATCTAACGGATCGTCGAGGCGCTCCAGCAGCGGGTTTTCAGAAAGGATGTGCTCCAGTTCTTGATGTAACTCCAACGTAGACAGCTGTAATAGACGAATCGATTGCTGCAGTTGAGGGGTGAGCGCCAGATGTTGCGAAGTACGGAGTTGAAGAGATTGTTTCATGGGCGCCAGGGATGCCGTTACATGCGGAAATGTTCACCCAGATAAACCCGTCGCACGGATTCATTTGCGATGATGTCGTCTGGACTGCCACTAGCCAGCACGCTACCCTGGTTGATGATGTATGCGCGGTCACAAATGCCGAGCGTTTCGCGCACATTATGATCGGTGATCAGCACCCCGATACCCCGCTCTTTAAGGAAGCGGACGATGCGCTGGATTTCGATCACGGCGATAGGATCGATCCCGGCAAACGGCTCATCGAGCAACACGAAGCGCGGGTTAGTGGCTAAAGCCCGGGCTATTTCAACCCGTCGGCGCTCGCCGCCTGATAACGATAAAGCCTGATTTTCCCGCAGTTTTTCAATTTGCAGTTCTTGCAAAAGAGACTCGAGTTTGTCCGAAATTTCATCCTTGGTCAGCGGCTTGCCATTCGGACGCTGCAGTTCAAGCACCGCACGAATATTGTCCTCAACCGTTAGCTTGCGAAATACTGAAGCTTCTTGTGGCAAATAGGAAAGGCCAAGAACTGCGCGTTGATGAATCGGTAAGCGCGAAATATCCACGCCATCCAGATCAATCGTTCCACCATCGGATGGCACCAGGCCCACGATCATATAGAACGACGTCGTTTTACCGGCACCATTCGGGCCAAGCAGGCCAACGACTTCGCCGTTTTTTACTTTCAATGAAACGTCGCGCACCACTTGGCGCGCGCCGTAGCTTTTTTCTAACCCTTTAACAATCAGGGTGCTTGAGGCGGTAGTGGTCATCTTATTTCGTCTTTGGCTGGATGACTGCTTTGATGCGACCTGCGCCAGGTTGACTGGTGCCGGAAACATCGTTATTGACCGAGTAGAACTCGACCCGACTATCGTAGGAGATGAATTCACCGTTCACAACATCGGTCACTTTGGAGCCTTCCAGGCGGCGCATTTGCGCCTTGGAAAATAATTTAACGATTTCGGTTTTATCATCGTACTCAATCCGTTCCGCTTGCCCTTCAATCCACAAGTCAGGACCGCCGTCGCGTTTTTGACGGAACGTCGCCAGACCGCCGGGCGGCGCATACAAGGTGGCAAATTGATAGCCTGACGGATCGGTGGTCACCACCACTTTGTCGGCCTTCATGATCAAAGTGCCACGCGTCAATATCACTTTTCCGGTAAAGATCTTGACCTGTTTTACGTCATCGAGCGTGAACTGGTTTGCTTCTACATTGGACGGTTTGTCGGCATCCGCTTTCTCCGCACGGGCGCCCGACATACATGCCAGTTGCAGTGCGAGTAGCGTCAAAAATAGAATACGTTTCATAAAGAATCCTGAAAAAGGATGAGAGCACCGATAGCCCCGACGGCCTGGTTGCAAAATATGGATCATCCGATAGTCATGTGGTTTATTGAGGTCTGCGCGGTGTCGCGCGATAAGTGCCATGGACATCGCCCAGCAGGCGTAATTGCATGGTTGCATTGTTGGCATACATACCGACGCCCGTCATTTTCGACTGGTCAATGGTGATTTCAACCGCCTTATCACTTGTCATGATGTCATCGTCTGGCAGCAACTGAAGATATTCCGATTGCAAATGAAATTTCGAGGAAGTCGGCGTTGCTGATCGATCTGCATTGACGTTGCCATACATGTTGACTTTGCTGTTGTTGTCTTCAATCTTGGCCGTGTTTGAATGCAATGTCATCGGTGGCTGTTGTTTATCCAGACTGCGTATAACGGGAAGAATGACGTCGAACGAATCGTCGCCGGGGTTATGCGTCAAGCGTTGGCCGGAGACGTTGTAACGTGGCTGGCCGTTTAGCGCGAGTTGCACATAGTTAAAATTTTCGACGTAATAATCCGGCGTTACACGCGGCGCAGAGGGGAGCCGTTTTTCGGTGTTTTTACGCATCATTTCCATGACCCAGAAGCTGCCGAGCGTGAGCGCAACACACAGCGTTAGCAGCAGCATGAAACGGAAACGAAAGGTTGAGCGCAGGTTTTTCATACTGGCTCTATAGCGCAGGAACGTCGGTCAGATAGTGCGCCAGTGCGGCGTCGTATTTCCCTTGCGCACGCAAAATCAAATCGCAGACTTCACGCACCGCGCCGAAGCCACCGCTGACCTGTGTAACGTAATGGACGCGTGACTTTACCTCCTGATGACCGTTGGGAACGCTCACAGCCAGACAGGCACGCGACAAAATAGGTAGATCAATAATGTCATCGCCGATAAAACCGCACACATCTGCAGTCAGGTTGGTATCCGCCAACAATGACGCAAAGGCGACATTTTTGTTATGCACGCCTTGATAGACGTGCGTAATGCCGAGATCGCTGGCACGACGGCTGACAATTGGCGATGTCCGTGCGCTGATGATCGCCGTGATGATTCCCGCTTGTTGCAGCAATTTAATGCCGAGTCCATCCAGGACATTGAAGCGCTTCAATGCTTCCCCGTCTGCCCCGAACAACAAGCCGCCATCGGTCAACACACCGTCGACGTCAAAAATCATCATTTTGACTTGTGCCGCACGCGCCAGAACGTCGGACGGCACATTAATATTGGGGTTGCTGATCATCAAATCACCTTGGCACGGGTCAGGTCATGGATATGCAGGGCACCGACCAGTTTGCCTTCGGCGTCCGCCACCAGCAACTGATTGATCCTGAACTCCTCCATGATTTGTACAGCATCAACCGCCAATTGGTCCGGCCCCACAGTGCGCGGGTTGGCATGCATGACATCAGCGATGGTCAACTTGGAAAAGTCTTGTACATGTTCTATCAAGCGTCGCAGATCACCGTCGGTAAACACGCCAACGGGATGAAACTGCGCATTCACGATCGCCGTCATCGCAATGCCTTTGCGGGTTATTTCGAGCAATGCTGCCGATAACGACACCTCCGCCGTGACGGCCGGAATATCGGCTCCGCTACGCATCACATCGCGCACGTGGGTAAGCAAGCGACGACCGAGTGCACCGCCAGGATGCGAGCGCGCAAAATCCTCTTCACGAAAACCGCGTGCATCCAACAATGCCACCGCCAGTGCGTCGCCCAGCGCCAGAGTCGCGGTGGTGCTCGCGGTCGGTGCCAGATTCAGGGTACAGGCTTCCTGTTCAACTTTAACGTTGAGATGAACTGTTGCCAATTGTGCAAGTGAGGAATCGTCGTTGCCGGTCATCGCAATTAATGTTGCGCCCATGCGTTTCACGATCGGCACTATCGCCATTAACTCAGCGGTTTCGCCGGAGTTTGAAATAGCGATAAAGGCATCATTTTCAGTCACCATGCCGAGATCGCCATGGGCGGCTTCAGCAGGATGAATAAATAAAGCGGGCGTGCCGGTCGACGCTAGCGTCGAGGCAATTTTTCGGGCGATATGGCCGGACTTACCGATCCCGGACACGACAACCCGCCCGGAACAATTCAGCAACAATGCCACCGCACGGGCAAAAGGGGCATCCGCAGCTGGTGTAATGCCGTCGGACAGTCGGTTTTTTAGGGCGATGATCGCATCAGCTTCAATTTGCAGTGTTTGACATGCAAGTTCAAGGGCGCGGCTGGCATTAAAAGAATTTGGCAAGATTTTGGTATTGGATACACTCATCTCGAAAGTATAAACGAATTCCCAAAGCAAAAAACTTGCCAGTGCCATTCTGGTGCAATTAATATCGACATACAACACAATCGACATACAACACAATCGACATTCAACCCTGTCGCAGGACCACGAAAGTCTTCTGAGACGTTTGCATTGTCAATTTAATAATTTTTGTCGAAGTGCGCATGGGCTAACGTGCGCATGGGTTAGTCAGCCGAGCTGATAAGTCTGGTATCGATGCGAAGGCTTTTGCAAGCCGGCCCAACCCGTCCCAGCGCGGCGACGAGCGGCATAGCTTGTAGCCTCTTGTAGCGCACTATTTATCTGGGCATGGCTATAAAGGTGAATGGACAAACTTCCACCGAAAACCATCGGGCGCTTTCAGCTATTTCTGATCGGCGAGTCTTTGAGTCGGCTCGCCAAGACCTGTCACCCCAGTCAGGCCAGCCAACCGCGTTCATTCCGATATCGGAAGTCGTCACCGTTTTAGTAAGGCGTCACCACCGGTGGCTTAACACCTTCCCGTTCCTTGACCATCAGGTTTTGCTGTGCGCTCGCTTCACGCTGAGCGGTTTGACTTCCTGCAATCACCGTGATTTGATATAGGCCGATTGCCAACCCTGACAGATTCAATTCCTGCTCTTTACCTTGCAAAACCTCGTTACCGGCGGCATCCAGCACCTTCCAGCTATAAGGACCATTAAAGTTCGCTTGTGCTTTCAGGCTGGCACTTTCTCCTTCCGCTATCGATGTTGCGCCCGCTATTGTCACGGCGGGGGCGACGATCGTCACCTTGATGACGGCACTGCTTTGGTCACCACTCTTGTTGGTCACGGTAAGTTGATAGGTATTCTCGCCAATGTCATTTTTACTCGCAAGGACGCTTGCAATTGGTTTATCGCTGTCAATCAGACGAGCGGACCCGCTCATTTGCTTCCAGACATACTTCACCGCGCCCTTACTTTGGCTGCCATCCAACGGAAAGGCAACGCCACCTCTGGTCGGTCCCACAGCATTGTCAATATCGGTGCCGACAATCGCTTCCGGCGGGATTGGTGGTTTCGACTCATCGAATAACCTCTCGACCACAGCTACCACGTCGGGTTGCATACCGATTGGACGGGCTGCATCCGGGAAAGGGAGCGGGTGCCCCGTCTCGACTAACAACTTACGCATTTTTTTAGGTGGAATAGCGCCTAATCCATTGGCAAAGGCAATACTTTGGATTTGCGCAACAGCGCCCGCAATGATCGGATTAGCAGAGGATGTACCGCCGAACTCATTCGTATACGTATCATCGGCGCAATCTACGCCATCGCAAAAGGTAGTGGTGACATTCCAGCCCCAACTAAACAGATCAACCCGACTACCATATTCTGAGTAGCCAGCTTTGGTACCAGAGGCGGGGTCCGCCCCGCCGGCATAAATCGCGCCACTGTCGAATTTATTCCGATCATATTGGCCTTCAAAAAAAGGATGATCCAGATTGACATTTCCATTCGCCGCAGCAATAACAACGTGCACGCCTTTTTCTTCTGTTAAGTAAGCAATTTCATCCGCAACCGAATGAACGGACTCAACCGGTAAGTAGCAGTGGCTGGTATCTGGCTTGTCACATACCTCCGGCGGCAATGCAGGGGGCCAAAACTGTATGCCGACCTGAACAACGTCACCCGGTTGTAAATGTTGCGCAAGCGAAAATAAACTTCCTTCGCCCGGTTGAGAAAATTTGCTATAGCCTGCCTGTGCTTTCGGAACAAATCCTGTGGTGCCGAAGCCATTATCTTTGGAAAACATAATTCCAGCGCTAGCGGTGTCGTGATCGTCAGGAGTGCGATAGTCGGTTTCGCCATGTATCAGGAACGGGCGTGGCAAATCAACGTGATCGTATGACCAATGACTCCATTCAGTCGAGATTACACGGGCGTATTCACCATCACCGCCAGCGTAACTGCGCGCGGCAATAGAATTTAAACCACCGAGTTCATACCCGGCTTCAGGGGTCGCACTGTGTTTATAGTGCTGAAGCGAGGTGTAATCAGGAAAATCTGACCGCTCGCCGAGTATTTTTCCCGTGTTCTTTTTTTCCGACCGTACTACCGAAATAAGCTCGTCCTGCTTGACGATCACCGGGGTAATCTGAACCGACTCAACCAGCGCATTCGTTTTTAATTCTGTCAGCATTTCCTGTACTGCAGCGGGCGATTTGTTGCTGGTGTCGATTGTGTAATAACGCGTCAGATTATGCCGCTCCATCGCAGCGATATCGTCCTTGGAATAGGTCATCGGCGCAGGAAAAATAGGCTCAAGTCGCAACGCAGTTTGCTCTAGCTGAGCCAGCGCGGCGGCCGTATTTTCCGGCAATTGCTGGTTCGACTCCAATGCCGAAAGTGTGCTGCGTAACAGCACCGTAATGCTGGTGGATTGGGCTTCTTTTGCCTGCAGAGGTAGGGAGAACAGCGCGCCTATCGTGGCGCACAACAATAATTTGGTGAGCGTGGGTTTCATGATGGTGACAATCTTCAATGATGGGTTGTTAGCAATAGCGTTCAGCGTAGCGGCGCATAGGCGCATAGGCGCATAGGCACATCGACGCACGATTTGCGTGACTGGTTAAAAAATCGATGAGATATTGGTCAGCCGCCCAAAGTGACTGAACGGGTGTTTAAACTTCTCGCTGCGGTGGTGCATAGCAAGTCTTCGACCGAGAAAGAGCGCATCTAAGAGTCAATCAATTATCAGTTTATGTAGCGGTGCGGGGTAGAGGAAAAACGCCGTTGGTCACCAAGAGAACGTCTGTTTTTTAGCGAGAAAAATCTTATGTGCCCACGCTTCCGACATCGGAATGGGACAATTGCGAGCAGAGCGAATGCGGCCGCTTAAAAGTTTCATTTTAAAAAAATGCACGGACGCGTTGCGCCGCTTGCCTGTTGAAAGTGTTGGAAGAGCGAGGGACAGCGCAGCAGAAGTAAAAGAGAGCTAACAATTTTCTATTGATTTTTGAGGTATAAATGGTGCCCACAAGCTAAAATTTGTCCGTTCTATCAGGACGCCATTGGTATAGTAATGACATCGCGTTGGTGCTCTCAGGGCCGTGAAGACATTTCATTGTTAAATTGTTAATCAACCAAGAACTGAGCAAGCATGCTTTCTGGATTAGAACTCACGATTTTGTTACTTGGCTCGGCCGTCCTGGGAGTCGTGGCTTTTCGCATGTTCCATTTGCCCCCGATGTTGGGCTACCTCACGGTTGGCATACTCATCGGTCCGCACGCTCTAGGGTTTGCCGATGACAATGAGACCACGCATACACTGGCGGAATTTGGCGTCGTGTTTTTGATGTTCTCGATTGGTTTGGAGTTTTCGTTATCCAAACTCTCGGCGATGCGAAAGATCGTGTTTGGACTTGGCATGGCGCAGGTCCTGCTGACCATCGGCGCGACCATGTTATTTGGTTGGATTGTCGCCTTCACTCTGCCGCAATTAACTAACATCAGCTGGCAGGCAGCCTTCGCGCTCGGCGCGGCGCTGACCATGTCATCCACCGCGATTGTGTCAAAACTTCTCACTGAACGGCTCGAACTGGAAACGGAACACGGTCGGCGCATTATCGGGGTCTTGCTGTTTCAGGATCTGGCACTGGTGCCGTTGTTGATCATCGTTCCCGCATTAGCAAAAAATTCCGGTGACCTGGCCGCAACGCTCGGATGGGCCAGCGCCAAAGCAGTCATCGTGCTCGTATTATTGCTATTCATTGGCCAAAAACTGATGCGCGGATGGTTCCAGATCGTTGTCAGACGGCGCTCGCAAGAATTGTTCATGCTCAACTTGCTGCTGATTACCCTGGGCGCGGCCTGGATCACAGAGCGTGCGGGTTTGTCGATGGCGTTGGGCGCTTTTATCGCAGGCATGCTGATCTCCGAGACCGAATACAAACATCAGGTAGAGGAAGATATCAAATCCTTCCGCGATGTCTTGCTCGGTCTGTTTTTTATCACCATCGGCATGTTGCTCAACGTGCGGCTGGTGATTGAACACTGGTGGCTGGTATTGCTATTACTGTCTGGCCCCGTGCTCCTTAAATTCGGCCTGATTGCAGCACTGGCAAAAGTGTTCGGCTCCAGCACTGGCGTCGCGCTGCGCACCGGACTGGCGTTGGCGCAGGCGGGAGAATTCGGTTTTGTGCTGCTGAGTCAGGCTGGGGGCTTGCATCTGATGGACCCGTTGCTAATCCAGTTAATCCTCGCTTCAATGGTCTTGTCGATGCTGGTCGCCCCGTTTATTCTCAACAAATCCGACGTCATCGTCATGAAGCTTTCCGCCAACGAATGGATGATGCAATCGCTGGCGCTGACCCAGTTGGCGACGCGCACCATGGCGACCAAAAAACACGTCATCATCGCCGGTTTCGGTCGCAGTGGGCAAAGTCTCGCAACCTTGCTGGAAGAAGAGGGCATCGGCTATCACGCGCTCGATCTCGATCCGGATCGGGTGATCGAAGCACGCGGTGCCGGTGCACAAGTGTCTTACGGCGATGCATCCCGCCGCGAAAGTCTGGTCGCTGCCGGTATTCATCGTGCCGCGGCACTCGTCATCACCTATGCCAGCACCCCATCAGCGTTGCGGGTGCTGCATCACGTGCATGAACTGGCACCCGAGTTACCCGTCATTGTGCGCAGTTACGACGATACGGATCTCGATAAGTTGCGCGCCGCCGGTGCCGCCGAAGTCGTGCCCGAGGCCTTGGAAGGCAGTTTGATGCTGGCCTCGCATGCGTTGGTGATGCTCGGTGTTCCCTTGCGGCGGGTGGTGCATCGGGTACAAGCCTCACGCGATGAACGCTACGCTTCACTGCGTGGTTATTTCCACGGCGTGGGTGACGCCAATGATATCGAAGATTATCTACAGGAAAGATTGCATTCCGTGACCTTGCTGGAAGGCGCGAAAGCAGTAGGGCGCTCATTAGCTGCACTCGATCTGGCTAGATTTGGCGCAGAAATCAGCAGCGTGCGCCGTGGCAAGGGGCGTCTAAGCATTACGCCGGAGACCGTTCTGCAAAGTGGCGACATCATCATTTTGCGCGGCGCAGCCGAAGGCATTGCCAAGGCCGAAGAGCGTCTGTTCACCGGATAACCGGACGCCGTTCTTGAAACAGTTGAATCCGTCGTCGATACTTCGTCGTATACACATCTTAACCAGGAATGCATGATTGAGAACGAATCGACAATATTACGGGGGTTTGGGCCATGGTTGTTTTGTCAAAAGTTGTACTCGTTTGCTGCGTGGTCGTGCTGGCGTTAGCCGCCACGGTGGCTTGTTCGCCGCTGACCGCCATCAACGCGCTCACCACCGACAGCACCTACAATAAAACCAGTAACGTGGTCTACGGACCGCAAGACCGCAATCAATTAGATATTTACACCCCTAAAAACTTGCATGCCGCGGCACCGGTGGTAGTGTTTTTTTATGGCGGTAGCTGGAGCAGCGGTGCGCGTGGCGATTACGCCTTCGTCGGAGAAGCGCTGGCTTCCCGCGGCATCGTCGCCGTCATCGCCGACTATCGGTTGTATCCCGAAGTCCGTTATCCCACTTTCCTTGAAGACGGCGCGCGCGCAGTCGCCTGGACCGTCAAAGACATCGCGAAATATGGCGGCGATCCCGAACGACTCTATGTAATGGGCCACAGCTCCGGAGCCTACAACGCCGCCATGATCGCGCTTGATCCGCGCTGGCTTGCAGAAGTTAATCTGACGCCAGCGGTGTTCCGAGGATGGATCGGGCTGGCCGGTCCCTACGATTTTCTGCCGATTGAAAATCGCGGCGTGCGACCGGTCTTTTTCTTCCCCAATTCACCGATTGATTCACAGCCGATCAACCACGTTTCCGCACTCGCGCCGCCGACCTTATTAATCGCCGCCAACAAGGATAATCTGGTCAATCCGGTCCGCAACACCGGTGGCCTGGCAGCAGCGCTGCGCACAGCCCATGTGCCGGTCACGGAAGATTATTTTGATCATGTGGGTCACGCTACGCTGGTCGGTGCCATCTCGCGTCCGCTGCGGGGTTTGGCACCGGTGTTGGACACGGTGGTTCGCTTCATTCAATCGGATGCCGGACGCAATGCCGCACCAACGACACCGCAACCGGAGAAGCAAAAAACGGTTGTTCTCAACAACGAATGAGTCGGCTAAATTCAACTGAGTTTCAACCGAGTTTCAACGCAATATCAACTGAATTCCATCCCTGAAACAAACCGTTTAGAAACAATCCGTCTAATTGCCCAATACGATATCTTCCGCGGCGGCCGAGCGGCTACCGGGGATCGGTCGATTGCCGATGCCGTGATAAGCAAAAACCACCGACTCCTTGATCGCCTGCGTATTATTTCTACCCGCCGCATGAAACAGGCCACTGTGAAAAAATACCACATCGCCCGCATTCAAATGCAACGCAATTCCCTGCGCAAACAGCGCCTGATTTTCTGCAACATCCGGCCGCAAAAAATCCACGCCATCCATTTGTGAAGGTTGAATGGTCAGGCGATGCGAGCCAGGGATAAGATGCAAGCCGCCGTTGTTTTCGTTTTCATCGTCCAGTGCCAACCACACAGAAATCAACGCATTCTGCGGAAATGACCAATAGCGGATATCCCGATGCCAGCCGGTCGCTGTGCCAAAGTCAGGGTGTTTCGTCATCACGCAATTATGATGCGCCAGCGTCAGGCACACTTGTTCACCCAACAGTTGCGCAAGCATCGCCACCAGTGACGGATCAACGGCCCAGTCCCGAAACAACCGGTGACGTTGATAAGCGTCACGCAAGCGCCGTGCAGTGCGGCCGCCGACGCTGTCCACCGAGGTGGGCGCACCGGCGTAGCCGACCTCGGCTTCGTACTCCAGCGGTGCCACGGCATCGTGCAAATGTTGATCGGTAACTGCGACCATTTCCGTACACTGCGTGGCTGGCACCAGTCGCGGAAGGATCAAATAACCATCTGTTTCAAATGCCGCAATCTGCGCCGCAGAAAGAGGAGGGGTGTTATTCATTACGACGTTCCTATGGTTGGAAAATGGCACACACGCAAATTATCGATAAGGTCAACAAAACAACAAAACAACAAAATAACCAAATAACGGAGTACAGCACCATTATCCTCTTGCGCGTGTGCAATTGCTTCTATTTTTCCAACAACGGAGCGAGATATTGGCCGGTCACGCTATTTGGATTTTTAGCCACCTCCTCAGGCGTGCCTGTGGCGATGATCAAGCCACCTCCCGCGCCGCCTTCAGGCCCCAGATCGACCAACCAATCCGCCGTTTTAATCACATCCAGATTGTGTTCGATAATCACCACAGTGTTGCCCTGATCGCGCAAACGATGAATCACTTTCAGCAATAAATCGATATCGTGGAAATGCAAACCGGTCGTCGGTTCATCCAGGATATACAGCGTCCGGCCGGTATCGCGCTTGGATAATTCCAGCGACAGTTTGACCCGCTGCGCCTCGCCACCGGAAAGTGTCGTCGCGCTTTGACCCAGACGGATATAACCCAGTCCCACATCCAGCAAGGTCTGCAATTTTCGCGCAATCACCGGCACCGGCTTAAAGAATTCATGCGCTTCTTCCACCGTCATCGCCAATACCTGCGTGATGTTTTTCCCCTTGTACTGCACCTCCAATGTCTCACGGTTATAACGCTTTCCGTGACAGACATCGCAAGGCACATATACGTCCGGCAAAAAGTGCATTTCAACTTTAATCACGCCATCGCCCTGGCACGCTTCGCAGCGTCCGCCTTTCACGTTGAACGAAAACCGGCCCGCGCTATAGCCGCGTTCCTTCGCCATCGGCACGCCAGAAAATAAATCGCGGATCGGCGTGAACAGACCCGTGTACGTGGCCGGATTTGAGCGCGGCGTGCGCCCGATTGGGGCCTGATCAACCGAAATCACTTTATCGAAATGTTCCAGCCCGCTGATCGATTCATGCGCCGCCGGTTCCGCCTGCGAACCATACAAATGGCGCGACGTCGCATGGTACAGCGTGTCATTCACCAGCGTCGATTTGCCCGAGCCAGAAACCCCCGTAACGCACGTCAACAAACCCACCGGCAGCCGCATCGTCACGTTTTTCAGATTGTTACCGGTCGCGCCCGAGATAATAAACTGGCGATCCGGATCAGCCTTCGTACGCTTCTTCGGCACCGCAATTTTCAGCGTCCCGTTCAGGTATTTAGCCGTCAGTGATTTTTTGCTTTTCAGAATTTCTGCCAGCGTTCCCTGCGCGATAATTTCACCGCCGTGCACACCCGCACCAAGTCCCATATCGACCACATAATCAGCGGTGCGAATCGCATCTTCATCATGCTCCACCACCAGCACGCTATTGCCGATATCACGCAAATGCCGCAGCGTTTCAATCAATCGGTCATTGTCACGTTGATGCAAACCAATCGACGGCTCATCCAGCACATACATCACACCAGTGAGGCCAGAACCGATTTGCGATGCCAGCCGAATCCGCTGTGCTTCGCCGCCAGACAGCGTATCCGCGCTGCGTTCCAGTGACAAATAATCCAGCCCCACGTTATTCAGAAACGTCAGCCGGGAAATAATTTCCTTGATAATCCGGTCCGCGATTTCCTTCTTCGCGCCGGTCAGTTTCAGCTTCTCAAAAAAGTGCAAAGTCTCGCGCAATGGCGTCGCGGCGACTTCATAAATAGCGCGTTCCTGCTTGCCGTTTCCAACCTTCACAAAGCGGGCTTCAATCCGCAGCCGTGCGCCGTGGCAGGACGGGCATTCTTTCTCATTGATAAACTTGGCAAGCTCTTCCTTCACCGCCATCGAATCGGTCTCGCGGTAACGTCGTTGCAGGTTATTCACCACGCCTTCAAACGTATGCTCCTTGATCACCGCTTTGCCACGCTCATTGATGTACGTGAACGGAATGGTTTCACGGCCCGAACCGTACAACACCACTTGAGCGGCTTTTTCCGGCAGTTTCTCAAATGGCGTATCCAGATCGAACGTGTAATGTTCGGCCAGATTTGACAGCATCTGAAAATAAAATTGATTGCGTCGATCCCACCCTTTCACCGCGCCACTGGCGAGTGAAAGATTAGGAAACGCGACGATCCGTTTAGGATCAAAAAATTCGATATGCCCCAAGCCATCGCATTCCGGGCACGCCCCCATCGGATTGTTAAACGAGAACAGCCGCGGCTCCAGTTCCTGCAGCGAATAGCCGCAAGTCGGACAGGCGAATTTGTTCGAAAACATATGCTCCACGCCGCCGTCCATTTCCAGCGCAATCGCGCGGCCTTCTGCCAACCGTAATGCCGTCTCAAAACTTTCCGCCAGCCGCTGCTTGATATCCTCTTTAACCTTCACCCGATCAATCACCACGTCGATGGTGTGCTTCTCGGTCTTCTTCAGTTTTGGCAAATCATCGACTTCATAGATTTTTGCCTTGTTCACACCGCTTTGAATGCGGAACCGCACAAACCCTTGCGCCTGCATGTTCTCAAACAGATCGACGTGTTCGCCCTTGCGGTTCGCCACCACCGGTGCCAGAATCATCAGTTTGGTCTCGTCCGGCATTGCCAGCACCGCATCCACCATCTGCGATACCGACTGTGCAGCTAACGGCTTCTCGGGATGATCCGGGCAATACGGCGTGCCCACCCGTGCGTATAGCAAGCGTAAATAATCGTGAATTTCTGTCACGGTGCCAACGGTAGAACGCGGATTGTGCGACGTCGCTTTCTGCTCAATCGCAATCGCAGGCGACAAACCCTCGATCAAATCGACATCCGGTTTTTCCATCAACTGCAAAAACTGGCGCGCATACGATGACAGCGATTCAACATAGCGGCGCTGACCTTCCGCATACAGCGTATCGAAAGCCAGCGAAGACTTGCCAGAACCGGACAAACCGGTGATCACAATCAACTTGTTGCGCGGCAAATCGAGATTGATATTTTTGAGGTTATGGGTACGTGCACCCCGGATGCGAATTTCTTCCATGAACAGCTTTCTACGTAATGTTTTTACGGTGATAGTTTATGTTGGCGTTGCAGCTTACCGGTTCTCAATGACCGCTTCATTGCCGTGCAAATTCGCGCGCAAATTCGTACCCATTCGTACACATTCGTACACATTCGCACTTATTCGCACAGGCAGACGCCAGAATTGTTTCCTAACTGTCAAGCAACGTGCGTCAAAGGGTCAACCTGTCATCATATCAGGGTACGGATTAACGGGTTTATTTCTCCAACGGAGGGTAAATCATGTCCGACAACGTGGCGGACGACAACCTGCCCTGAAGTGCAACAAGCGTCCATTTGCTGGGCTTCGCAGTGTGGCGACAATAAAAGACGGACCGCATGCCAGGCTACGGCTATTCAACCCGGGAAAAATCACGGATATCGAAATTGGGTCTTAATCAGGTCTTAATTAGGTCGTGATCGGGTCTTAATCCGGTCTTAATCCGGTCTTATTCGGGTCTTACTAAGCCAACACAACATTGCGGGAACGCTTGCGCGCTGTTCAATTCGGCAACCGTAACGCAATCACCATCAGAGGAGCAGCGATTGCCGACCTGATCCCTTCGGAGGTGTCACAGAAAACCGATGTTGCCGCAGGGGTGGCCCACATGCAGCGTATGATGGCATCATATCCGCCGATCATCGGAATCGACACCAAAGCGCTGATCGAGGAAGGGCGCCATTAACGCGATTTGTTCCAGATAATTCCATACCCATGCGCTGGCTCGTTCAACGAGGGTTCTCGCATTGAGAGAGGGGGCTGTCACTCGCCAAGCTGGACCAGGGGCTGTTCACGACAGGCGCAAAGGCCGCTGCAAAGCACGGTACAAAGCGCGGTACAAAGCACGGTAAAAAGGCCGGTGCAAATCGGATCACTACGAAACCTCAATAAACAAGACCGGAGAACAGTAACACTCCTCAATCAGCCCGCAGTTTCAGCGCAGCAGAGGACGGAACTTTGCGCGGCTCGGTCATCAATTCAGTGTACAACGCCACATACGATGAGGCCATTTGCTTCGCCGTAAATTGCGCCCAATAACGCTCCTCAGCGCGGCGGCCCATTTCGGCGGCAACTTCCGGATTGTCCCACAGCACCTGCATCGCATTGCGCAGCGCATCGACATCATTCGGCGGTACCACCAGCCCGGTTTCGTTGGAAAGATTAATGAAGGTGGTGGCCGTTCCCAGCTCGCAAGACAATAACGGCTTGCCGTACATTGCACCTTCCAGCAACGAAATACCAAACGCTTCAGAACGCAGATGCGACGGAAGAATAACGGCGTAAGACATTGTCAGCAGCGCGACTTTATCTTCCTCGGAAACCTGGCCCAAAAAGTGCACATTTTGCAGCCCAAGCTGCGCCACCTGCGCCTTCAGTTCCTCCTCCATCGGACCCGCGCCCACAATCACGATCGGGTAATTGGTGCCTTGCGCCGCGGCCAGCAAAATATGCAAACCTTTGTACTGCCGCAGAACGCCGATAAATAAAAAAAACTTTTCACCAAGGCGTTCCCGCCAATATTGCTGCAGTGCTGGCAGCGGCGCAGGATAGCTAGTTTTATCCAGCCCAATCGGAATCACGCTGACCTTGTCCGCGTAGCGCGTCAGCACAGCGCTGCTGCTCAGGTAGCTCGGCGAGGTCGCCACAATCCGGTCCACGCTCGACAAAAACATGCGCTTCAACGGACGATAGATTTTCAGTAATTTTTGTTGCCGGATGATATCCGAATGGTAAGTCACCACCGTCGGCTTGTGCGCCCGCGTCGCAAAATGCACCAGATCCATGAACGGCCAGGGGAAGTGAAAGTGAATCACATCCGCTTTTTTCGCCAGCTGCGCAAATTGCCAAAAAGCCGACGCAGAAAAACCGGAAGACGCAATCTCGATATTCAGTTTGGCGCGATATAACGAATGCCCATCCATGGCCATCGGGCTAACGCCAGGGTTAGCACTCAACGACAGCACATCGGTCTGCACCCCCAGCTTGCTGGTGCCTCTGGCCAGCTGCGCAATCACCTGTTCGACGCCGCCCATTGAACTCGGGAAAGAGGTTTTGTAGAAATGGAGTACACGCATCGATCAAGGACAATCACAAAAAACATACATTGCGGGTAGCGCGAGAAACGCGCGGTGGAGCGGATATGAAAAATGCCCATATTGGGCAATTTGATAACGCTAAACAGATGAGCTGTTGGCGCAAAGTGTACGCTACAAAAGTTCCTGACTTTGGAAATATATTAAATAGTTCTTGACAGACATATTTTTGTAGTTTTTATTTCACGCAGGAAAATGTCAAAAAAATCATGAATGTTAAATAATTAACAACTAAATACGCCGCAAAATCACTGTTTTGGCCGTAATTGTTAAAAAAACACTATTTAATTTACAAAAAGAATTGTTGTAATTCACCATCGTTGTGACGCCAGTCACATTTACATTCCGGCAATTCGGTGAACATCCTGTCGCAGAACGGTGATTTTTATAGCGTTTTAAAAAACCGTTTTAAGAATTGCTACGACGCAATGTATCCCTTTATTAATGCTCATTCTAGGAAGTCCAAATGGCTTACACAGCTCAAATCGAACAACTGTATATCACCTTCTTCAATCGTCCAGCCGATGTTGATGGCTTGAACTATTGGAACGCCCAGGTAACAGCAGCAAACGGCAATCTATCTGCTGTTTCAAACGCTTTCAGCCTGTCACCAGAATACACATCGTTGTTCAGCGGCATGTCCGCAAGCCAAACCGTCAACACGATCTACATGAACTTGTTCGGTCGTCCTGCAGAAATCACTGGTCTGACATATTGGGCTAACCAGTTGCAAACCGGCGCGTTGAACGTTTCAACCATCGCTAACGCCATTACTTCCGGCGCGCAAGGCACTGATGCAAGCACAGTCAGCAACAAAGTACTGGCATCAACTGCATTCACTACTGGCCTGAACACTTCTGCTTCAATCATTGGTTATGAAGTCGCTGGCAACCTGGCAATTCCTGCTGTTAAAGCATGGTTGGCAACAGTTAGTTCAGATCCATTGACATTGGCAGCTGCTACTACTGCAACGCCTGCTCTGATCACTTCAGTATCTGCTGCAAGCGCACCAGTCCTGAAGACTTTCACGTTGACTACAGGTCTGGACACTGGCTCTGCTTTCACAAGCACAGTTGCTGGCACAACCTTCAACGCTGGCCTGGTCAACAACAGCAACACTTTCCAGTCAGGTGATTCACTGATCGGTACAGGGACTGGTAACGTATTGAACGCTGTGGTGGGTAATTCAGCTTCGTTCGCTATCCTTGCTTCGACCAGTGGCATTCAGACTGCACAGTTTCAAGCACAAGCTAATGCTGTTGACAGCGGTTCTAACAACTTGTCGGGAGCTGGCATCGCCGTTCAAGTCGACGCGCAACGTATGTCAGATGTCACTACCTGGATCGATAACGCCAGCCGTGCCAGCCTGAACATCGAAAGCATTCAGTTAGCATCAGCCGCTGCTGTGACTAGTTCGCTGACTTTCGTAATGCGCGACACTAACCCAGCCAGCACGGTTGTTAATACTGGTGTAGTCAATGGTGCCCAAGTTTCCTCCACCACTACTACCCAAGGTGCTAGCTTTGGTGCGTATCTTGACCCAGAATCGTTGCGTAAAGGTGCTACTGTAACAAACGGTCCAGTGACTATCGAAGTCGGTAGCACATTGTCGGTTGCGCAGGGACGGGCTACAGCGACACCGCTGATCAATATGCCTTACACCGCTTTCTCTTTCTATGACAACGGCGTACTGGTTACCATTCCTTTGACCGTTCTGACGAACGCAACATTGGTCGCTGACAATGCAGCAATGCAAGCTGCCGGTGGTGGTACACAAGCGCAAATGCAAAAGCTGGTTCTAGACGCTGTTGCAGCGTACAACGTAACTAACAATACTACATACACTGTCGCAACCAACGTTGTAGCCTTTAGTTCAAGCAGCGTTCCAACCGGCATCACCACTGCGAATCCTAGCGGCACTATCACTGCGATTAACGGCACAACTGGCTACTCTTACACCGACAGTGCCGGTGCAGCTCAAACTACCAACACGTACACAATTTCGGCAGCTGGTCATACATTGACTCCGGGTTCATGGATTGCTGCAAACGGCCTGCCAACCAGCAACGCTTTTGAAGCATCGCAGGCAGTGACGACTTCCTCAACATCCGCATTGATCGCAACCAATGTAGTTCTGGATCACGTTGGTCTGAGCGCAGCCCTGCAAGATACCGTCTACAACGGCGCAACTGGTAGTGCTGGTGGCGATCTGATCATTGGTAGCATGGCAACCAGCGGTGGTGTGCAAGAGTTTGACATCTCCGTGCAAAATGGTAGCTGGTTGAATAGCATTTCTTCAACCAACAACACGCTGCAACTGGTTAACATTACCAGCAGCACAGTGGCTAGCCCAATCACTACATCAATGACCACCTACACAGGTGCGACTTCGGCGAACCAATACCTGGAAGTTGGCGCAGCTTATCAATTGAATGCCACTAACGGTGCCAACCTGACTGGCTGGCAAACGCATGGCTTGTTGGTTAACACCAACGGCCTGACAGACGTTCAAACTGTCAACGCTAGCACCTACGGTGGTAGCCTGATGATCGGTGAAACCATCGATGCTGCAGCGATTACTAAATATCTGGCTAACTCGTATGCCATGGTCAATTTCTCGACCACATTGGGCAACAATCAATACGGCGTTACGGTTCCTGCTGCTGATGCTTCTTACGCTACAAACGTGGTTGGCACGGCGACTCCAGGCAATGTGAATTCGGCAACTCCATTGACCGCATCGTTTAATTCGGTCAATTTGGCGATTGATTCGACTGTTGCTTCAAGCGGCAACGCAACTTTCAACGTTACAGGCGGAACAGGTAACGACTACGTCAATCTGACCGTTTTTAGCGGAGCTGCTGTCGCTCTCGGCGGCGCAAACACCGTAGCGGCCGGAATAGATAGCTGGATTGCTAACCAAGCTGCATTGAACAACATTACTGTTAACGTCAATGGCGGTAATAATATTGTTTCGTTCAACGGTTCAGGTAAAGCAGCTATCCTCGGTGGTTCGGGTAACGATACTTACTATGTTGACAATACTGGTACTAAAGCAGTTTGGGTAACTAATGCTAACGTCCCAACTCCGATTCAAACTGTAGCTGGTGTAACAGCGATTCATAACAGCGACCTGATCACTTGGGGTACTACCGGCTCAAGCCAGACTGAAATTGTTGGTGGATTGACTCTGACCGGAACAGGTACTGCTACTCAATTTGCACAAGCTGCTGTAAACGGTGTAACTACTGGTCCGATCACTGTTTCCGGAACTGCTACCGCTACTTTTGTTGCAACTTCTGCACAAATTACAGCAGGTACAACGGTTGTAACAGACATCACAGCAGGTGCAGGCGCTGCGTTGGCCGTTAGCGGCACAGCAGCCCCAACAATAACAACTGTAATCACACCAACTGTACTGGGCGTGAATGCTGTTCAGGCTGTGACTTGGCAAGGTTTTGGTCTTGGCACTAGCGTAAATTCTGCACAAACTATCAATGGTATAACGGTTACTGATACTCTTGCTACTGGTCAGAGCTTCACAGCTGTTCAAGTTGCTCAAGTCGCAGCTGGAGCGACTGTAACCGGACTGTCACAAACGGTTGCCGCTGGTAATCCTTGGACAATGGCTAACGTTGTTACTAATGGCGCTGCTACAGCTGTGGATACGTTCACATCGACAACATTTGCGCCAGTGGCAGTGTCTGCTGCAGGCCAAAATGCCTCAGTAGTAGTTAATCCTGCTACGGGTGTATATGCTACTGCTGCTGTTATTGGCGCAGGCGCATCAATCGCAGCTCGCACCTACATCGGTTCTTCTGAAGTAGTAACGGTTTCTTTCAATGGTTACAGCGACACCGTAAGCATTGGCGCTGCCGGTTCTACTTCATTCACCAATACTGATGTGAACAATGCGATCGTCACAGCGATTAACGGCGATGCAGTAATGAGCAAGATGCTGAATGCAACTCTCGGTTCAGCAAATTCGACCATCATCCTTAATGCATTAGTTGATGGCGTGTCAGCTGCACCAACGATCGCCTTTACAAGTCAAGCAACCGGTACGTTGTTCCATACTGGTACTGCATTGACTACAACTGCATTTACGTACTCAACCATAACCGCAGCAGCTGACCTGGCCTCCCTGGCATTGCAGGGCACGTCAACCGCAGCAGCAACATCAGTTACTACTACTGTTCTGGGTACTAGTACAACTGTGAATACTCCTCTGGTAGGATCAACCAGCGCTGGACTCAACACCAGTTCTGTAACTGATACTGGCAGCGGTGCTTCTGGTGGTACAGGCGTTGCAGCATCTGCTAACGTGATTGACTTGAGCTCGAATGTACTCGTTCGTAACGTTGTCAATCTTTCGGGAACAGGCACTGACGTTATCATCAACGGTGTAATTGGTACTGCTGGTGACGTATTGAATGTTGCAAACGGTTCAGGGTTAGTGTTGCTTGGTAATAACCTGAACGCTAGTACCGATACATTCCTTATCAAAATGGGTCTGGGCGGAACTGTAATGGGATCACATACTGTTGCTCCTATCGCAAGCAGCTCAGTCGCAGGAACGTTGTCGATGACTGACACTAATGGTGTTATCGCGTTTTCACCGGCAACAGGATCAACTGGTCCAACGGCAACTGGCGCTACATTGGCAAACTCGATACTGGCTTTGTTGGTTGCTGATACAGCGGCTGGTGGCGTTGCAGTTAAGGGCGCAAATATCAACAGTGAATATTCATTTTTCACAACAGCACCTGTTGCTGCTAACGCTACAACTGGCGCGCTGGCTGTTGCTGGTGCAACCTACTTGTTCCATACCGACACAGCAATCGCCGGTACTGTAACTGGTTCGTGGGTCCAATTGACTGGCGTCGCAACTGGCGTTGGTTCAGCTGCTGGTTTGGTTCACATTGCTTAATAAGCGATAGCGAAAACCCTCCACTCCGGTGGGGGGACTGCGCTACAAAGACCCCGCTGCTCTCAAGGCAGTGGGGTTTTTTTAATAACAGATTCAAGGAAAAATACGACATGCCACACATCAAAATAGACGACAAAGAATACGACCTGGATAACCTTTCGGACGAAGCCAAAGCACATGTAGGCAGCCTGCATTTTGTGGACACCGAAATCGCACGCCTGCAAGCCAGTATTGCGGTCTTTCAGACTGCAAAAGTGGGATATCTGTCGGCACTTGTGCCGCATTTGAAAGAGACCACTGCCGAAGCCCAAAAGCATTAAGTCTATAGCTCTGGCTGCAGCGGGACGGCGGCATCGTCGCTGCTGCAGACTGCTTGCATGGATTCCTCGTTTAAGTGAGACAGAACCATGGTCGCCGCGCAGGCGCTAGTTCATTTCGCATGGCGTCAGCAACGTGACGATTCTCCATAATTTGCCGTTATGCTCTATACTTATTGCGTCCCGGAAAAAAACGGGAACTGGTTTAGCAGCCTGATTAAATACAGAGCACTTACGGCGCAATGCCGTTTTGTGCTTCTGCCTTCGTTCGTCCTTAAGGGGCGGCGGTGGCGGGGAAGCCTTCGGGCTTGCTGGATTTTGCTGTATTTGCCAGTCTGCTAACCCTGCTATTTGCTGCCCACCCTACTGCGTAGTGGTGAGCGCTTCAACCGCAAAAAAAGGAACGCACAATGCTGAGTACCATCTTGCCTGTCCTGTCTCGTTTTATCCTTAGTTCACCACGCACTCCCCGCAGCATGCAAGCCAGTCTGGCGGCGCAATCATGAGCAAACCGCGCAGCACGCCACCGGCGTCGAGCCAATCGTCCGCATCAGCAGCACAAGAATCTATAGAATCGCCGGAGTCACTCCATCAGGCATTTACATGGCTGCCATCGACACATAAACATGATGCGACTGCACAGTTTTTTGAAATGACCAAAGACGTTTGCCAGGGTGTTGAAACGTGTATTGATCTGGTGCATTTCAGCACCATGGACCGGGACAGCGACACCACGCCGGTGCTCAATATTGCTGACACTGAACGCTTGCTGCGGCTGGCCTTGACCTCATCAAAAATGCTGGGACAAATGGCCGCCTGCAATATCGACTTGCTCGGCGTTACTTCATCCAAGCGGGCTGAATAACAACTGCACTGACAGTGTTAAGCGTGGGTCACGGAGCTTTATCTGGTTGACCGGCTTCACCGCATTATTGAAGATGGGAAGCTGGTTGTCCGTGAGGCGCTTTTGGCGGCAAAACGGGAGAACACCGCTGATGCGGAGTTTCCCGCTTTTTTTAACTTTTTTGCTCCGACGCAGGGCGCAAGGCGTGAGAGCGTCGGAGAATTTTGGTGTCACCCAAAGTCGGTTGTACTTTTAACCCGTCATGCGGTCGTATCAATTATTAATTCACTAAGTACGAACGCACCAACGCACCAACGCACGAACGCACCAATGCACCAATGCACCAATGCACCAATGCACCAATGCACCAATGCACCAACCTCAATCAACATCTCACCGCTTAGATCGGCCTCGCTCTGCCATGACAGACACTACACCAGCGGCGTTCATTGCCGCCGAACGTTTTGAGCAAGCACTGCAAACGGCAAATAGCCATTTTCATGCAGCACGCTTTGATGCTTGCCTGACGACGTGCCAACAGATCATTGCGGCGTATGAACACCATCCGGATGCCTTGCTGCGCGTGGGCGAGTTGTTGTTGTCGTTCGGTTTTTTGTCTGCCGCCCGTGCCTGTTTTAAGGACGCCTGCCAGCGTTCTCCCGCCGATGTGCGGCCCGTGGTGAATCTGGCGAATCTGGCGCGGGAAGCCGGGGACCACGCCGAATGCCGCCGTCTGACGACCGCGCTGCTGGCGCATCTGCCTGATCATCCTGTGATTCGTCGCAACGCTTTGGCCAGTCTGGAATATGACGCGGCAGTGTCTGCGGCAGAACGGCTGGCGCACGCTACCGCATGGGGAGAATGGGCGGTGGCCAAAGCTGGTGGGTTGCGGGCGCGTCCGGATTTGTCAGCGCTGGAATCTGAGGCGTCGTCGCAAGGCAGGCCGTTGCGGGTGGGTTATATCTCTGCCGATTTTTGTCAGCATACGGTGGGGCTGTTTGTCAAAGATGTGTTGGCGGCGCACCGGCCAGAAAACGTGCAGGCCTTTGCTTACCACGCAGGACGCGGCAACGACTGGGTCACGAGTGCGATTCGCACGGCGTGTAGTTGGCGCGATGCGGCAGCGCTGGACGATATCGCGTTGGCGGCGTTGATCCGGGCAGATGCAATCGATGTGTTGGTGGATCTTTCCGGTCATACGGGCGGCTCGCGCCTGACGGTGTTTGCGCACCGCGCGGCACCGGTGCAGGTGAGTTGGCTCGGCTATTTTGCCACCACCGGTCTGGCCGTGACCGATGCGGTGTTGCTGGACGAGTGGCATGCACCAGCAGGCACCGAAGCGCAGTTCGTGGAGCCGATTGTGCGTTTGCCGGGCGGGCGCTTTTGTTATGTGCCGGTGCCGTTTGCGCCGCCGTTGGTGGCGCCGTTGCCGTGTCTGGCGAACGGCTACATTACCTTTGGCTGCTTCAATAACACGGCCAAACTCAACGCTGGCGTCTACGCTCTGTGGGCGAAGTTGTTGCATGCGGTGCCAACGGCGCGCCTGGTCCTGAAGTGGCGCACGTTTCATGATGCGGCGCTGTGCCAGTCGGTGCGTGCCATCTTCGCCGCGCATGGGATTGCGCCAGAGCGCATCGATTTGCGCGTGGCTTCTTTTCATGCCGATATGTTGACCGAGTACGCCGACATCGATATCGCTCTGGACCCGTTTCCGTTTTCCGGCGGCCTCACCAGTTGCGAGGCGCTGTGGTCAGGCGTGCCGGTGGTGACGTGGCCGCAAAGTCAGGTGGTGAGTCGCCAGACCTTTGCGTTTCTCTCGGCCATTGGTTTGCCTGAACTGGCTGCACAGGGGCCGGACGGTGCAGACGAATATTTGCGCATTGCGGTGGCGCTGGCGGAAGACCGGCCCCGCCTGCAAGCGTTGCGCGAAGGGCTGCGTGAGCGCATGCGACGCTCGCGCCTGTGTGACGTGACGGCGTTCACCCGGACTTTGGAGCAGACGTTGCTGTCGCTGGCGCAGAAATTTGTTGTTCGCTCGCTGTAAGCTTTGGCGTCAACGCCGTTGTAAGTTCTGCCGTCAATTCGCTATCAGCCCGGCCGTCAGAACACATGATATTGCGTGACAAAAACTTGCCGGTGCAGGCGGCGGATGGACGCCGGAGCTAGGTTAAATAATGCTTAAAGTGTATAATCAATACAGATAATCATTCGTTATTTTTCGCGAAGGAAATACTTTGCAAGGTGCTGAAAAAGTGTCGAACAAGGTTTTTTCAGCAGGGTCGGTGTGGTGCATTGACAGCCAGAGGCGCGTCAAAAAACCATGACGCCGTGACCATGCTCTGATGTCTACCAGCCAGCCGCCAGCAGTGGTGAATAGCAACACAACGATTCCACCACAAACAAAGCACCATGCTCAAATCAAAAATAGTACCGATCATTTTATGTGGTGGCAACGGCACACGACTGTGGCCGCTGTCGCGCAAAGCGTTCCCAAAACAGTTTGTGCCGTTAATTGACAACAAAAGTCTGGTGCAGCTCACCTTTGAACGGATGTTGTTTTTGTCAGACAGTGTGATGACGGTTGCGGCCGAGGAGCATCGCTTTTTGGTGCAAGAGGCGAGTGAAGCGGCCAAGGTGTCAGCACGGCATATTCTGGAACCAGTCGGGCGCAACACCGCGCCTGCGATGGCGGTCGCGGCACTGAACGCTGAACCCGATGATTTGCTGTTGTTTGCCCCGGCTGACCACCATATCCCTGATGGTCTGGCGTTTGCCGAGACCGTTAAACGCGGTGTTGCCGCAGCAGAGGCCGGTGACATTGTGACCTTTGGCATTCTGCCAACCTTCCCAAGCACCGCTTACGGTTATATCGCGCAGGGCAGTGCCTGCGAGGATGGTACTTCCTTTGACGTGCAGAATTTCAAGGAAAAGCCGGATGCGGAGACCGCGCAACGTTTGTTGCTGCAGGGCGGCCATTTGTGGAACGCCGGGATCTTTCTGATCAAGGCCAGCGTGTTACTGAAAGCGCTCGCAGAATTTGCCCCGGATATTCTTGACAGCTGCGAACAGGCGACCGCGAAACAAGGCATTGATGGCGCATTCATCCGCCTCGACGCTGCCGCATTTACCGCTTGTCGTGCTGACAGTATCGACTACGCGGTATTGGAAAAAAGCAAATCGGTGGTGGTGGTGCCGTACACCGGTCAATGGAGTGATGTCGGAAGCTGGAACGCGGTGGCCGCATTGAACACCGCGGACGAAGCGGGCAATCGTAACTATGGCCTTGGGCATGTGCTGCAGTCGACCAATACGTTTGTGCATGCGCCGCATCGGTTGGTGGTGGCGTTGGGCACCAGCGATCTCATCATCATTGATACGCCGGATGCGGTTATGGTGATTGCCGCCAGCCACGCAGAAAAAGTGAAAGAAGTGGTGACCTATCTGGAACAGCAGGCGATCCCACAGGCCACCCAGCACCGCCGCACCGGGCGTCCCTGGGGTGCGTATGACAGTGTGGATAGCGGCGAACGTTTTCAGGTGAAGCGCATCACGGTAAAACCCGGCGCGCAGCTGTCGCTACAAATGCACTACCATCGGGCGGAGCATTGGATTGTGGTGAAGGGGACTGCTAAAGTCACGCGGGGCGACGAGACTTTTTTGCTGACCGAAAACCAATCAACCTATATCCCTCTGGGCACGACCCATCGCCTGGAAAACCCGGGCAAAACGCCGTTGGAGCTGATCGAAGTGCAGAGCGGTAGTTATCTGGGAGAGGACGACATTGTCCGCTTTGAAGATACGTACGGACGCATTCCGCAGGTTGTGACGCTTTAATTTGAGGATCGGCAGACGGGGGCAGCAGGCACGATTGTTGGCTTTCATGCTGTTCCCCGTTTGATTATTTTTGTTCATTATCTTAGTTTAATCATCCTGGTCCGTTACGTTGCGGCTACCGGTTTGGCCTTCACCTCGCCGCCTCACCGCCAGCAGCCCGCGAGGTGCAACATTGAGCATCCTTTAGCATCATTTAGCATCATGTCCACGAAGCCAGTTTCTTCCAAAGTGTCCGACGTCCAGCTGGCGATTAACGCGGTTGCGTTGCTGTCGCCGCTGACTGGTATCGGTCAATACACTTATCATCTCATTAGCGAGTTGCACCAGTTGCTGCCGCGACCGCCCCATCTGTTTTATGCCACCTCGTGGTCGCAGGAGTTGCGAACCACGCCGCTGCCGCATCTCGATGCCTTTAAACGCTTAGCCAAGCGTTTCCTTCCCAGAGCCCGGCTTTTGTCACGGCTAGTCCAGCAAAGTCATTTTTCGCGTGGTATCAAGGAACGCGGGATTGAGCTGTATCACGAGCCAAATTTTCTGGCATTCCGCTATCGCGGGCCTTCGGTGGTGACTGTGCACGATCTGTCGTGGGTGCGCCATCCCGAAACCCATCCGCCGGAACGGGTGCGGGCGTTGCAGACGATGCTGCCCAAAGTGTTGGCCAAGGCTGACCATATTCTGGTGGATTCGGAATTTGTGCGGGGCGAAGTGATGACGCATTACGGCATTTCCGGGGACCGCGTCAGTGCGGTTCTGCTGGGCGTTAAACCGGAATTTCGACCTGCCAGCGCGTTGTTATGCGATGCGGTCCTGACGCCTTTGCAGCTGACCTACGGACGCTATATTCTGGCAGTGGGAACGCTGGAACCACGGAAAAATCTGTCCAGCGTGTTGCAGGCGTTTGCGCTGTTGCCGGAAGCAGTGCGGCGGCATTACCCGCTGGTCATTGCGGGCGGAAAAGGGTGGGGAATGGCGCAATTTACTGCCGATGTGCGGCAGATGATTGAACGCGGGGAGGTGCGATTAACCGGTTATGTGGCGCAGGATGATTTGCCGCTGTTGTATGCCGGTGCGCGTATGTTGGTGTATCCGTCGTTGTATGAGGGCTTCGGCCTGCCGCCGCTTGAGGCGATGGCGAGCGGTGTGCCGGTGATCTCGTCGAACCGGGCGTCCATGCCTGAAGTGATTGGCACTGCGGGGGTTTTGCTGGAGCCGCTGGACGTCAACGCTATTTCAATCCAGATGCAACAGTTGATTGAGGATGTGGCCTACCATCAACGCTTATCGGTAGCGGGCCGCGCCCGGTCACTGGAATTCACCTGGCGTCAATGCGCGCTTGATACACTGGCTGTGTATCAAAAAGTATTGGCGTAAGGTGTTGGCGTAATCTGCGCTGAGTATATTAACTTGATGTTTGATTGAATTGATCGTCTCCTTCCGCTAGCGGGAGGAGGCGATTTTTTTATGCGCGCAGCGCGGAGACTATTCGGCGACCGTTTGGCTACTATTCGGCCACCATGGCCAGCCGTAGCTGTTCGGCGCTTTGTTGCCATGTCAGCCAGGGTAACGCATCGGAACGTGGGCTTTGGCCTTGCGCATGCAGTTGCAACCAGCGTTGCAGCGCCGCTGCTAATGCGGGCGCTGTTGATCCACTGAAGTAATAGGCATGGTCACCGGCGACCTCTCTGAAGACCGGTATGTCACGCGCAATAATCGGCAGCTGGTGTTGGGCCGCTTCGATCAGTGGCAAGCCAAAACCTTCGGCTTCGCTGGCGGCGAGCAGGGCGGTACAACCGGCATACACCTGCTCAAGATAGGCGTCGCTAATGCCGGGCAACCAGAACAGGTGCTTCCCTGCGCGCGGATGGTCAGCCAGTTGGGCCAGCAAAGCATCAACGCCCCAGCCCGGTTTGCCCACTAACACCAGATTGATATCCTGACCCGCTTCCCACAACTGCTCGAACGCTGCGAGGGCCTGGACATGGCCTTTGCGGGCTTCGATGGTGCCGACCATGAGCAGGCTCGGTCGGGCTTTCAATTGCGTCAGCACCAGATCGGCATTGTCGGGCAAGCCTGTACTCGGCTGGCTCTGCGCAATATCGGCTCCCAGATGGAAGTGTCTGATCTGGGGCTGCACGGCGGTCAGAAAGCGGCCGTGAATGGCCTGCCGGGTGTCGTCGGCGACGGCACCAGAAATACATAACAGGGTATCGGCCTGACGTGCCAGACCGGCTAGCCAATGGGTGAACGCATCGGGGATACCTTGCGCGCACCACTGCGGCGAGAGGATCGGGATCAGGTCATAAATGACGTAGCAGATTTTGACACCACGTTGGCGCATCTCAGCCAATACGGTTTCGATTTCTGGAAAAAGATGCGCACTGAGATCGAGGCCGAGGAAAATGTCACCTGCCTGCGGTTGAATAAATTCGCCGTCCCAATGCATGCTCAGGGCTGCGTTGGCGCTGCCAAAGTGGCCGGTGTAGCGATATTGTTCGCCTTTGTTGGCAACCACCGGACAGACTTGATAGCCGGGCGGTGGGACTTCGTGCCACGCTTGCAGGATGCTGCGCACCACGCGTTGAATACCGGTTTTGGCATCGCGCACGAATAACTCTGAGACATCGACAAATAGCGTGGGCTTGGGTGCGGGTGCCGGGATCGTGTGCTGGTCGATTTTACGGTCAATCAACAGGCCCTCAAGCGTGTTATTGAGTCGGGCGGAAATGTGCAGCCAGCTACGCGCTTGCAGCCATTCGTCCTGATGTTCCAGCTGGATGCGACATTTTTCGGGGTTGTTTTCCAGCTCGCGGATCGCCTTGGCAATATCTAGTTCGGTATTGCCTTGCATCTTCACCACGCAATTGCCGAGATCGGAGAATATCCGGAGCGGACTGACCAGCACCGGGCGGCGGGTGGCGAGGCCGACGGTGACGGCACCGCTCGCGCTTTCTTGCGTTTCTCCGTAGGGAAATACCACATAATTGCTGAGGGCCAGAATGGCGATACATTCTGCAATCGGATGAAAATCATTAATCCAGACAATCTGCTGAAAGACGCCCAACTGGCGCGCTAACAATTCATATTCTTTTAGCAGAGCGGTGCTGCGTTGGTCCATCAGCGCATTGAGCGCGATCAGGCGCACCCGTTTGCCGCTGGCGATAGTGAGCGGCACGAGGCTACGAATCAGGGTGTCAACGCCCTTGTGCGGCAGCAGAAAACCGAACGTGGCGATGACCAGTTCATCGGCATCAATCCCGAATGTGGCGCGGGTAGGGTTGATGCTACTTTTGTCGTCAAGCACATTGTGCTGATTGAGGTCATCGATGCTACTTAGGCTGCTTAAGTTACTGAGGTTACTCAGGTTGGCAATGTCGCGAGCAGGATCTGCCAGCGAAGTTGACGTCGGCTCCGCTGACGACGCGGCCACTCCCAGCGGCAATAACATGACATTCTCAGTCAAGCCTAATTGCAACAAATTGTTTAAATCATCAACGTGATGGACGATCAGGCGGTCTAGCTGTTTGAGGTTTGCGACATCCTCTTGCGTTAAGCGCAAGGTGCCCACCAGGGGCAGGGTGGAGTGCAGCTCCAGTAGCACCGTTATGCCTGATTGCGCAATGGTCTTCAAGCGCCGGGCTATTGAGCCGGAGAGATTGAAGAGGCTGGGTTGATGCTGTATCAGCAGCGCATCGACGCCGGTCCGCAAGGCGAGCGTCATACTGTGTAATAGCGTTTTTTCTTGCCCCAGCGCCCAGGTTACCTGTACGCCTGCCGTCTTTTTTATCGTCGATTCTGCGGTGCGGGTGTCGCAATAGATTTTTACATCCCACGCCGCCCATTGCGGTGCAGATAACAGGTGTTGCGTATATTCGGCAATGCCGCAGCGCGTTTGCCATGGACTAATCACGCCCAGACGTTTAGGTTGGGGCGATGCCAATCGGTCTTCGGCTGATTGACTTGCAAAGGTGTCGAGCATGTTCGCTGCATTGTGCAGTGCTGCGGCGGCATTGGCCCAGGTGTAAGTCTGGCGCACGTAACTGGCGGCTTGCGCGAGTTGTTGCAGCATTTCTGGCTTCGCAACGATGACCGCACGCCGGACCTCTTCGAGCATCCTCCCCAGTGCGGCACTATCGGGCTCTATCCAGCAGGCATCTGATGATCGGAGATGGCTGCGTGAAGTTTCGAAACGATAGGGGAGCAGAAATGCGGTTTCCAACGTACAGAAATCGCTTTGTCCGCCGTAACCACTGACAATCACGGGTAAGCCTAACGCCATCCCTTCTGCGGCTGCCAGGTTAAATCCTTCACCGCGTGTCGGTAGGACCAGTGCGTGCGCACTGCGATAGAGCGCTAGCATCTCGGCTGCGTTCAGATTGCTTTCATCAATGACCAGCAGCGGCACATCTGCGCGTCCGGCGGTGAGCGTTTTCCATTGCTGACGCACGGTGTTGTGCGGATTGGGAAAGGTTTTGATAACTAACTCAACCGTGTCCGCACTGGAATAACATGCCAGATAAGCGCGCAGCAGAATATCCACACCCTTGCGCTCGAACGCCGAGGATATATGTAAAAAGCGGAACGGCTGGTGTGGTGCTGGTGCGTTGATCTTTGCGACTGGGGTTGTCTCTGCGGTTGCATTCCTCGAATTATTAAGTCCGTGATCAAGTCCATTATCAAGAACGTGATCGATGCCTAATGGCATCAAAAAAATCGGGAGATCACAGCCGGAATTGCGCAATGCTTTCAAGACAAAACTGGACGCCACCAAGACCGCGTCGAAATGTTGGTTAATGTGCTTGATGGTTTCATACGGCACTGCGGTTTCTTCCCAGAAGAATACCGTCAGCCGATGCCGGGCAACTTGTTGGGGGTCAGTGATTAAGGGATAGTGATGCACAATCGATACGAGATTATCGGCATTCGGAGCGGGCGTTGCTGCCTGCTTGACCATGCTGAGCAATGCGCTCTTTTCTGAGACGGGAATATCGGACGGATCGGTATAGGCGCTGCCATGATAGGGTTGAAATGCCATGCGTCCGGGATGGGCTGCGTGCAGCGCCAGCGCCAGACCGCGATTAACCATCGCCAAACTATAATGCCCCTCGATATGGCCTACGAGGCGATAGGCGCGGGGAGAAGTTTGGGCCGCGTTGGCAGGCTGCGCTGAGGTGCATACGTCCGATTGCGCCGGTTTCAACAGGGCTAAATGGGGGTGCAGCCGATATGCAGCAGGGTTGAAGCGGACCATGGTTGCATCGGCTTGCAGGATAGGTGCTGGTGGTGCAGCATCGACCGGTGCAGCGGCTTGGTTACGCATGCGCGCCAATTTGTTGATGGCATGGATGCAGCGTTGACGCAGGCCGTGCTGCTGCAAGGCGATGCGCTGCAATCCCAGCCAGCGTATGGGGGCGGTGATGCGCCATGACGTACTGGCGAACAGGAGCGCGACAAATTGTGCATGTTGCGCTTGCATCAAGGTAACCGACAATTGCGCCGCTTGCGTCTTTGTTTGCGCCGCCAGTGCCTTCGCTTGCTCGGCTTCTATTTGTAGTTCACTTTCTAGTTGCGCCGCTTTTAGTGTCTTCAGATCGGCTCTTAGTCTGGTATCGGCCTGTGTTGCCGCTAGCGCCACCCTGTTTGCCTGGTCGACCGCCCGCTGGGTTCGTTCCAGTTCCAGCCTGACTTGTGCAAGATTGGCTTCACTGTGCTCGCCGCGCTGACGCGCGGCAACCAGGTCAACGCGTTCGAAGCCGTCAAATACATTCGGTGGATAGGTAAAAGCAGGTAACAGGTCCGCATGTTCCGCCGCAACATAGAAGCGGTTTAGTCCGTCGGCGTAGGCGCAGGTGTAGTTCTGCGTGGTCAGCAGATGCTCCCACTCTTGATACACTTCGAGGTCGGAGTCGGGCTGGATCGCTTCAATCACGACCACCCACGGACGGCATACCGAAAAATCGGTGCCAGCGAGGACTGCTGCTTCAAATCCCTCGACGTCGATCTTTAAAAAATGGACCTGGCCGGGTACGTGGCGGGCGAATATTTCGGTTAAGGTTCTCACCGCCACGGGCTGCAGGCGGCCGATCATGCCTTTGCTTTCGTGCAGCGCTATGGCTTTTGGGTCAAGCGTGGCCCACCCGCGAATATCACATTCCCACAACTGCAATTCACCTGCCGTTGCGCCTACCGCACATTGCAGGTTGAGATCGCGCGGACGTGCTGCTTGCAGCGCTGCGATATGTTCAGGTAATGGCTCGATATTGATTCCGTGCCAGCCGACATCGTAAAACGCTTTGGTGATGGAGTCGCTCTCGGGGTCATTGGCGCCGACGTCGATATAGAAGCCGTCTGAAATACCGCGGAATGCACGCTTGAGCATAACGTCTTCAAAATTCTGGGCATATGATATGAATGTCATGCCGTTACTGCTCCTGCTTCTGCTTTGGCCAACTGGGGATGTTCAATCCGAATCTCCGGATCGAGCCATGCACAGCCATCGAATAGCGCCTGGTTGACGTTGATGACGTTGAACAAAAGCGCCAGATCGCGCCACTCGTAGTTATTTACAAAATGGGTTTCGGTACTGACCAATGCCGTTTGAATGGAGTAGCTGCCGGTTCCCAGATTCATATTAAAATCAAACTCGAAGACCAGTTTTGCACCGGCCTCGACATGCTCAATCGCACGTTTTTTGAGATCAGTGTTGGTGCCGTAAATGACCTGACCGAGCCGGTCTTTAATGCCGTAACCCAGTACCAGGCGATCAATCGGTGCCTTCGTTTCGACTTCGACCCGTAAGGTCACGTGCTGTCCTACGTCGATGTATTCGATCCTTTCGCCGGCGCTGTTGAGCACCGCGATGTCGGTGACAAAGGCTTCACCGGTGCCGGAGACAGTCTGCAGTTTTCCGCTCTCGGTTTTGACTTGCTTGACCTGTTGATTTTGCTTGTCGGCCAGCAGTGCGTTGTAGAAATCCATGACTTCTTCGGGCGGACCTTCCATCGCTACTTTGCCAGCGTTGAGCAGAATGGCGCGGTCGCAGATACTCTGGATCGCGCCGCGATCATGACTGACGATCAGTAAGGTGGTGCCGAGGCTGCGGAAGGCGCGAATCCGTTCAAAGCTTTTATGCTGAAAATACACATCGCCGACGGACAATGCTTCATCAATGATCAGAATATCCGGTCGCACGGCGGTGGCAACAGCAAACGCCAGCCGCACCTGCATGCCGCTGGAGTAGACCCGCACCGGCTGATCAAGATAGTCGCCGATTTCTGCAAAGGCAGCGATCTCAGGCATCATGGCCACGATTTCTGCTGCTTGCAAGCCCAGCAACTGGCCGGCCATGATGGCGTTCTGGCGACCGGTGAAATCGGGATGAAAGCCCATACCGAGTTCGAGCATTGCTGCCACCCGACCACGCATCACCACCGATCCGGTTGACGGTTGGGTGGTCCCGGTAATCAATTTCAGCAAGGTGCTTTTGCCTGCGCCGTTGATGCCGATAATTCCCACCGCTTCGCCAGGTGAGACGGTGAAACTAATATCTTCCAGAATCCATTTGAGCTGATGATGGGCTTTTTTCCGGGGACTAAGCCATTCGTTGAGACGCGCCCAGCGGTTGGGATATTGGCGGTAGGCTTTGCCGACGTTTCGTACAATAATTGCGCTCATCAGAGTTCATCCACGATTTCGCCAGCGCGTTTGCGAAACAACAGCAAACCCGACCAGCATAATAATAATCCCAGTACCAGCACGGCACCTATCCGGTGCCATGAAGGCGCAGTGCCGTGCACCAAAATTCCCTGATAGGCGAGTGTTATGGGGGTCATCGGGTTAAGCAGCACCAGTTTTTGCGCCCACGCAGGGAGGGTGGATAACGGATACACAATCGGGGTTAACCAGAACCAGAATTGCAACACGATCATGAAGAGCTGCCCGACATCGCGGAAGAAGACGTTTAATACGCCTAAATTCATGCCGAGGCCGACTGCAAAGATCAATTGCACCAGCAATACGGGAATGAGCCAGAAGTAGACCAGGCCGGGGAAGTTTCCTGAAATCACGAGGAAGCCGGTGAACAGGCCAAAAATAATCGCAAACCCGGCACAAGCGCTGAGTACCACGGTGACCGGTAACGCGATCCGCGGGAAGCTGAGTTTTTTGAGCAGGTTGGCGTTGTCGATAAACATGTTTTGGCAACGTCCGACAATCTCGGTAAACAAGCCCCAGGTCAGCACCCCTGCGCACAGATAAATACTGTAACCAAAGGTTGACTCGACCCCCGCCATGCGGGTCCGCATGACGTTCGCAAAGATCAGCGTGTAGACCAAAATCTGGGCGAGCGGTTGTAGCACCAGCCAGGACGCGCCCAGCATCGAATTGCGGTAGCGTGATGCAAATTCGCGTTTGACGCTGCCGAGAATAAAACCTCGAAAGCGGTAAATTTCAGTCAAATAGGTTGGCATAAAAAAAAGAAGTTTTTATCATTAAATGGAACAGCCTCTATATCAGGGCTGCTAAGCTTGTTTCTCTATCATGCAAGCACCCTTGCGATTTTTGCGCTCTTTTTGCTGGCGAAGGAGCGGCTGCGAATCAACAGAGCGCGGCACGGTGATGCTGCTTGTTGTGGCGCTAATTCGTTTGGGTTTTTGGTTTTCTTATATTTAGTTAATTTATTTAATTAATTTACTTAATTTATTTATTATTTAATTAATGTTCTTTTTCCGATGAGGATGTTTTGCAGATTGGCCTGAGTTGGGGCGCATGGATTAACACCCAAACACCCATCCTTGTATCAAAACGGTCCCGCCCACTAAAACGATTCCCAGCGCGTTAGCTGCTAAATCCAGCCACGAGAATCCTCTTCCTGGAACGAATTTCTGCAACACTTCAATCAGATAGCCGGCGATAAACAGGCCGCCCAGCCATCCCGCCAATGCTTCATTGTTTACAGCCATTTTTGTTGCCAGCAAAGACAACCCGGCATACGCCAAAAAATGCAACAATTTATCGTTCGGCAACGGCGGCATCCAGCGCTCAGGCATCAAGCAGCCTGCGAGAATTCCTGCACCAGCTATAAAAAAAACAATTTCCACCCATGCTGTCGTCACAAAATTTCCTACCTTACCTGTTAATGTCTATCGTCACGCGATTGTTGCTTTTCGGTTAGCTTTTAGCCAGCTTGCCATTGCCAACTCAACTTAATTTGCTGACTGCGATATTGGAATATCGAGATATTTTCATTGTTATGTACCGTGCGCCATTCCAGTAACAGCGACTGATGCGGCGCGAGTTGATAGCTCAATCCACTGCGCCAGATTTGTGTGTCCTCATGACGGGCCTGATCGATCAGCCCGGGTGAGTACGCACTATCACTTTGCCAGTTTTGATGCGACCAGTTTAGTTCTCCCAGGATGCGATCGCTCAAACGAAAGCGGCTGCCCAGGCTGACTAACCAGCCATGGCGATCCCCGCCGGGGCGCGGACCGAGCGCGTGGTCAGTAAGATACGAGAGGTTGGCCTGCGAAAACGACCAGGTGTTCTGATAGCTTATCTGCTGGCCCAGCTCAAGCGTATTGGAATTGAAATTGGTTTGGGTCGGATAGACGGCGTTGGTAACGCTCGCTATCAATCCAGCCTGGATCCGGTCCGTTACTGCATGCGTCAGTTCGGTTTGTGCATGCGACTGGATTTGATACATTTGACCACCGAGCGATACCATCGCCAGTGAGGCCATGCCGTGCAGGGTCCAGTCATTCCATCTCCATGGCACGTCGATCCCGCCTACGCTTGCTGTGGTGTTCTGACGCGCCAGATGGTCGTTCTGGCGTGCTTCAAATTGTGCAAAAATAATCGCGCCATTGGACGAAATGGTGCGGCGGTAGCCCATCGTCAGCAGGGTGAACTGATCTTGCTGCGGCAAATATTCCGGTAACAATTCCAGCTCAATACGTTGGCTGACGGGACCGATGGTGAAGATGGAGCTACTCGCGCCTTGATTTACATTGGTGTCGTAGCCGCGGCCGATCGACACTGCATATGTGCTGTGCGCCTCCCACGCTTTGCAACCCACTTCGCGCCGTGCTGCGATCACCGCCAGAATAACTGGCGGCGGTGCAAAGCGCTCTTCGATCAGTTTGAATAGCCGTTCAGCTTCATCTCCATTGCCGAGTTCACATTGAATCAGCGCCAGATCCAGCCATGCACCGGCATGCTGCGGCTCTTGCCGGACCATCCGGCGCAGCGTCCGGCTGGCGTCGTCGCGATGACCTTCGGCGATCGAGCGCATCGCGTCCATATACAAATCCTGCTCGAGCTCGTTGGTGACGGAAAGAGATTCCTTCTGTTGGGTAATGCTGGTAGGAATCTGTACCTGCTCTGGAAGCGGTGGCTGGAACTGTATTTGCGCCTGCACCATACTGTGGCATAGACCTGCGCAGAGGATGAGGATGGTGCGCAACAGTTGCAGCTTATTGATTAAGCGCGGGCGGATCGTGCATCGGATTGCTGCCGTCATAGACGCGGTCCCTGGACTGCCGAGGCGGTTGATGCGGCTGTTGCGGCTGTTGCGATTGATGTGATTGGTGCGAAGGTGTACAACATGGTCGGTGCTTCTTTTCCACGCAATAAAACTTCCCCCAGGCATAATAAAGCGTGGCGTACGCTGCCAGCGGCTGTGCGTGGGCCGATCATGACATCATGCGGCAGCTTGCGCGCCAGTTGTTCCAGGCGCGCCGCCGTGTTGATGCTATCGCCGACCGCGGTATAAAAACTCCGCACTGCCGTTCCAAAGTCTCCTACCATCGCCATTCCGCTTTCAATCCCGATTCGCACGCGCAATGGCGGCAACCCCTGATTCATTCGTAGCACGTTATAAGCAAAAATTTCTGCCAAAATCGATTTGGCCGCGTCTAGCGCCAGATCGGCCTGCTGCGGCTGTTTTAATGGTGCGCCCCAAAATGCGACGAGACCATCACCGGTATATTTATCCAGGGTGCCCTGAGCTGCCAGCACTGGCCGCGTCAGGCAGCCGAGAAACATGCGGGTCAGTTCTGTTGCTTCTTCTATCGACAACGATTCCACCTGACCGGTGTAATTCTGCATGTCTGCTATCAGTGTTGTCACCAGCACCCGTTGTGGCAGAAGCGGATTCTGGACGTTGCTGCGTAACAGCGCAGCGACTACCGGACGCGCCAGATATTGGTGCAAGGTTCCCAGCAAGCGGTGTGAACGCTGTTGCGAAACCTGCCAGGCAAATGGCACCGCTACCGCTAGCAAAAACAGAAGTGTTGCTAACGGCGCTGTCGTAGAAAACCATGGATCATGCGCGCTGAGCCAAAACGCGATCAAGACCCAGAGCAACGCCGCGGCTGCCAACAGACTCAGGCTTGCGATCGCTGACAGGCGCGGAAATGCCAGCGTCGCCAACAAACTTGCCAGTGCTGCGAACAAAACGCCGACGATGCGTCCTGGCCAGGCTATCTTATGCGCCCGCGCGCTGTCGTCCAGCAGTTCCGTCAGGGCGCTGGCATGCACCATCACACCGGCGGTAGTGGCACTCAACGCGGTGGGTACCATATCGCTTAGTCCAAGCGCGGAAGACCCCACCAGCACCAACCTGCCGCTGATGGGTATATCTGCCTGATGCTGCAGGACGCTCAGCGCCGACACTACTGTGTAGGAGGCCCAGCTTCGTGCAAAATGCAGCGCCAGAAAATCATGGTCGCGCGCGCGCAGCGCAAACCCGGCAGTCTCATCCGGGCCGTGCTGCTCGGCGCAGCAATTAAACAACGCTAGCGACAGACTTGGATAGACGCGGCCATCGAACGCGCTTTGTAGCGGAATCCGCCGCAACATGCCATCCTGATCCGGCAAGAATCCAATATTGCCAACTTGTTGCGCGCGTGCAAAACCTGCTTGATTCGCAATATATCCTTGTGCCGCAACGCCCGCAGCGGGGGAGGCTGGCCAGCTGCCACCACTGGCCAGATGCCCGACCCGCAGCGGCGGCGTGCGTACGGTATAAGTCAGCGCTTGCCCTAGCACCAGCGGGCCATATTGCGCGAGCATGGCTAAACGCTGGTCGCCACCACTATCGGATTTTTCTGGCAATACCAGGTCAAGTGCTACGCCACGCGCGTTGGCCTGCAACAGACTTTCAACCAGATCCGCCAGGCGCTTGCGCGGCCACGGCCACGGACCCAACGCAGTCAGACTGGCCTCGTCAATATCGACGACCAATACGCGTTGATCTTCGACGCTGCTGACGCGCCAGCGAATAAAATTATCGCGCAACCAGGCATTGCCAAAATCGCTGTGTCCCAAAGGTCCCGGTAATTCCAGCGCCACGGCTAACGCCAATGCCAGCAATGCGATTAGCCACCGACAGATCGAGGCAGCGGGCCAATCACGAAAAAATGTTAAACGAAAACGTGACCCGATCACTATAGTTACCGATTGCTTAGCCAGCCGAAAAACGATTAGAGGGTTTTAATTTTGTTGCGCCAATTGCTGCAAATGCATATTAAATGTCAGGCTTTGTCAGGATTGGTTACGCGCAATTAAAGATGCAAATTATAGCGCCATGTTCTAATTTTTCGTAGAACAAAAGATGAAAATTATGCATATTCATACGCCAAAAATATTCCCTTTCATAAGGGAAATAATTTTTATAGCCTACAGATTGTGACCTGCGTCACATCCGGTTGCTGCGTTGTGAACTACCCTTCAACCAGGAGGATTCAATGCATCATATTTCTCGTTCCACTCCAGTCAGACATTGTGTTGCACGCGTCCAACAAGCTATGCGGCTCTTGCTCGCCATTGTCCTTGCCAGCGTTAGTGTACAAGCGTACTGCGGCGAAGCAGCGGAGGTGATCCTTGTCGCCGGTACCGCTACCGTCACAAGTAGCAGCACGCATCCGCTGCTGCTTGGCGATAAGATTCAGGAAGGCGATCGTATCAGCACAGGCGCCGATGGCTATGTGTATTTGAAGACGATCGATAAAGGATTTTTGATCTTTCGTCCGAATACCGAAGCGCGCATCATCAACTATAGTATTGACGCGCAACACCCGGAAAACACGCGGGTGAAATTGGAGCTTACCAAGGGTTTGGCGCGCAGTATTTCTGGCGAGGGCGTGAAGCAATCCAGACAAAATTTTCGTTTCAATACGCCGGTCGCGGCCATTGGCGTGCGCGGTACTGACTTCAATGTTTTCACCGATCAAAATACCACGCGCATTGCTGTGCTGTCCGGCGCGGTGATCGTTAGTCCGTTTGTCGCGGACTGCGCACGTGACGGCGGTGGGCCATGCGAAGGCGCGAGCAGCCGCGAACTGGCCGCAACCCAGCTTGGCCAATTGCTTGAAATCCGCAAAGGCCAGTCCAAACCGCAGCTGTTGCGGAGTCTCGCCGTGGCACCAGAGGGCACGGCCCCGGCGCGTCCTGACGAACCCGGTGTGAAGCCGATCAGTAGTAAATCCATTACCAACGTTGAGCAAAATAATACTAGTCCTGATGCCAGTCTGAGCGCGGGCGACGCGAACCTGATCATGCAAAAAGATGCTCAGGTAAAAAATAATATCTTTGGAGTGGGTAGCGTGGCGCCGGCGTTAGCGGCACTGCCGGTAGCGGTCGTATCAATACCGGTGGTAACAACACCGGTGGTGGTTGCGCCCTTAGGGCCGTTGCCATCGCAGATCATATGGGGTCGCTGGCAGGCTGTGCTGGATCAGGCCGCTAATGTTGATATGAGCAAACTGCTGGATCCAAACGGCACCAATCGTTTGCTCGCGCTCAACAGCGTGTTCGCCCTGATCCGTCCGACATCGGCGATCTGGCAATTACCTAATCTGGGTTCGATGGGTTTTGCGTTGCAGCAGAGCGAAGCGTATGTGCTGGATAGCACTAAGGGGACCCTCACCGCGGCGACCATTCAAAACGGCAAGCTGAACGTGAATTTTGCCAATGCCACATTTACCACCAGTCTGGATCTGACTAATCAATCTCTGCTTTACAAGCTGCAGGCGAGCGGTACGGTGAGTGCAAATGGCCTTTTGAACGGGGACAATCAATTTGTCGGAACGACGACTATGGTCGTCAATGGTGCGCTTGGCGCTGAGAAAAGTGATGCTGCTGCGTATCTGTTTCAAAGCCGTCTCAATGATACGCGCACGGTTGCAGGAGCAACCACCTGGCTGAAAAATTAGGCGCGCTGCGACCACTATTTTCGCAGGAAAGTAATACGAGTTTCGCATGGAAAATTACACACATCATGAAATAAGGCCAACATGCTGGCGACAGCGTGCGCCACCATTTCAATAATTAAAGGCAGTTAAGAGTTTATGCGGGTAACTAAAAAAGCAGTGATCACCGGTATCACTGGGCAAGATGGGGCGTATCTGACAGCGCTTTTGTTGGACAAGGGCTATGAGGTTATTGGAACTTATCGGCGCACCAGTTCAGTCAATTTCTGGCGTCTGGAAGAAGTCGGCGTATTGCGTCATCCACATCTTAGACTGGTTGAATTTGATCTCACGGACTTAAGCACATGCATACGTCTGCTGGAGGAAGAGGGCATCACTGAGGTTTATAATCTGGCTGCGCAAAGCTTCGTTGGTGTGTCATTCGAGCAACCAATCACTACCGCAAAGATTACTGGCATCGGGCCGCTGCATCTGCTTGAGGCGATCCGTATCGTGAATCCAAAGATTCGTTTCTACCAGGCCTCGACCTCGGAAATGTTTGGTAAAGTTCAGGCGGTTCCGCAGTTAGAAGACACACCGTTCTATCCACGTAGTCCGTATGGCGTTGCGAAACTTTATGCGCATTGGATGACGGTTAATTACCGCGAGTCTTATGGCATGTTTGGTGCGAGCGGAATCTTATTTAACCATGAGTCACCATTGCGCGGGCGTGAGTTTGTGACCCGCAAAATTACCGACGCCGTGGCTAAGATCAAACTCGGCAAACAATCCGATCTGGAACTTGGCAATATGGACGCCAAACGGGATTGGGGTTTTGCGAAAGAGTACGTTGAGGGTATGTGGCGCATGCTGCAGGTGGCTGAGCCGGATACGTATGTGCTGGCCACCAACCGGACCGAGACGGTGCGTGATTTTGTGACCATGGCGTTTAAAGCGGTCGACATCAATATCGAATGGAAGGGCAGCGCAGAAGCCGAAACTGGACGCTGCACCGATAGTGGTAAGACTTTGATCAAAATCAATCCAAAGTTCTACCGTCCGGCGGAAGTCGAGTTGCTGATCGGCGATCCGGCCAAGGCGAAGCAGAAGCTCGACTGGGCACCTGTAACGACGCTTGAGGAACTTTGCCGTATGATGGTTGAAGCCGATTTGCGCCGCAGTGAGATTAGCGATCATTCGTTTTAATTAAGGCCCCGGGCAGGGTGGCTAACGGTGGTGCTACCCATGCTACCCTGGCTATCGTGCTGCCGTTGCCGTCATTACTGTCGTTACTCCGATCAGCAGATCAAAACATAACCGACCGGACAAGAATCCTATGCAGGTGAACCTCCCTCCCTCGACGCCTGGCCGTTGCCTGATTACCGGCATCGGTGGTTTTACGGGGCTTTATCTGGCGCAGGAGCTGCAAGCTGCTGGCTATGAGGTATTTGGTACCGCGCACGAAGCTTCACCGCTTCCAAAGCGGGTGTATTCAGTTGATCTAAACGATCTGGCCGGATTGCGTGCGGTCATTAAGGCCGTGCGCCCCGATGTGGTCGTGCATCTGGCGGCGATTGCTTTTGTTGCGCATGGTGATGTCGAAGCCATTTATCGCACCAATGTCAACGGTACCCGTAATTTGCTACAAGCGCTGGCCGAAAGTGATCAGGTGCCGCGGGCTGTGTTGCTTGCCAGCAGTGCGAATATATATGGCAATTCATTGGCCGACCCGATTCGGGAGCATGACGCGGCTGCTCCTGAAAGCGACTATGCGGTGAGCAAAATTGCGATGGAGTATATGGCCAGATTATGGAATGCGCGCTTGCCCATCACCATTGTGCGGCCTTTCAATTACACCGGCGCGGGACAAGCGCCGAATTTCCTGGTGCCAAAAATCGTTTCGCATTTCAAGCAGCGTGCAAGCCGTATCGAACTCGGCAATCTGGATGTGGAACGCGATTTTTCGGATGTGCGCTGCGTGGTAACGGCTTATCGACGATTGCTCGATAACCCCGCGCCGGGCCAGACTTTTAATATCTGCTCGGGCCGCGTCAGCTCTTTGCGTGACATTGTTGCTACGTTGGAGAGGCTCGCAGGCTATACGATTGAAGTGTCGGTGAATCCTGCTTTTATGCGACCGAACGAGGTGAAACGGCTGGTCGGTAGTAACGCTAAGCTGATAGCCGCCATCGGGGAATTGCCGGCCATCGTGCTACCCGATACGTTGCGCTGGATGCTGCAGGCTTAAGAGCGCGTTGTTGCGCGTAACTGCTTGCTAGCAAGGTTGCCAGCGGTATTTCACGCCATCGATCCTACATGCCTGATTTGTTCGATTTTAAATCGCTCAGTTCTTCCAGCCCGCTTTCTGCCGCGCTCTTGAGCTGAGCGGGTTGATGCACGATCAGGACTGTGCCCTTTTTTTCAATGACGTTCAATTTGATCAGCGTGTGCAAGGCGCGAGAGACAGTCTCGCGGCTGGTGTTGACCATGATCGCTACTTCGTGCTGCTTGGGAAGCTCAATCACCATCCCTTGCGGGGTTTCGCGCACTAGTGAGTGCAGCTGGGCAAACACGCGGTGGAAGGCATTGGGCAGACCCAGCAAGGTACGTTGGTGAGTGGAAGTGCGGAGCGCTTTGGCAAAATGGCGCAGCATCCGTTCGGCCACTAACGGACGGTTGAAAATAAGTGAGCGGGCCTGCGCATTCGGCAAAAATGCGACCTCGGAAGATTTCAATGCAATAACCGAGGCCGAGCGCGGCAAACCATCAATCACTGCGAGCTCACCAAACGAGTTTCCCGGTTCAATCAGATGGATCCCGGTTTCCCGGCCGTCTTCGCTTAAATCCACTACTTGCAGTACCCCGCGCAGCAAAAAGCCTAGGTTGTCGGTTGAATTACCTTTGCGCATGACTACGTCGTTCGGCAAGTAAGCGCGACTTACCATCATGTTGGCGACTTTGTTCAGCGTATCGTCGTCCAGTCCCTGCAACAGGGGAATACTGGTAACGGTCTTAAACGGAATAGGCATTGTAGTAGCTGTCCTAAGGGGCATTCTCAAAAGCTGGAACGATGGTGGCAAGCGGCCTGGCTTGTCGTTAAAATCTCAGGTAATCCTCCTTCAGCAAATCGAATTCGATCGTTGAGGGAATCACAGGCTCTTTTTCTCGCGCCATTTTTTCCAGGGTGCTGACATTCTGTAACGAGTGCTGATGCGCATAAATCAGTCCCAACGCACCGGTAGCATGCAGGCTGGCGAGCGTATCGGCATTGAGGGCATTGAACTTGGGCATGTCGATTTGAAACAGCCCGGCAATCAGGCGCGGCTGCCCATCGGGCGTGGTGATATTCAATTCCCAGGGAATCAGAATCTCGGCTGCGACGATGCTGGTGAGCGCTAGCGCTGTGGCCACTTCATTTTCTTTGTAGGCATTAAGAAAATTAAGCATTCCGGTCAAAAATTCGCTGAGATTGCCTTCATCATCGAACAACCGGATTCCATGGCTTTCGCTAAAGTGTCCGGCATCTAAATTAATGACTACTATTGGGGATTCAGGCGTTTCGCCCGGTGCCAACCCAAAGGGTACTGATCGCAACACAGCAGGAATATAGCCGCCTTGCCAGGTGCCACGCTGATTGATAAACAGATTTTCGCTCTCGCTCAGTCCCATCAGGCCTACCAGCGATGCCTTACCATCGTTCAGCCCAAACACAATCGGCATGTGCCGCAATACGTGCACTAGCTCAGATATGACTAGCGACGCCAATACCTTATCTTTGACGAACGTATAAGGATCAGCCAGGTTCTGGAAACGCAACTGACGATGTGCAACATTAGACAGCGCATGGATGGCCATGAGAACGACTCCCGAAGAATGAAAAATAAAATGACTGTCAGGGTAAAGCGGATTAATTCACTGCTGTATTAAACGCGAATTCCCCTTTTCCGCTAGCGGAAGAGGGGAGCGAAACCTTTGTCGCTACGGCTTGGATGGAGAGACTTATCCGGCCGGCATAAACGATGCACTGACATCCATTAAATCTTGCGTCGCCAGTGTGCCGGCTGCGTTACGCAAACGCAGATAGGCAAGCAGATAGTTATACCGGGCCAGCGCCAGATCGCGCTCTGAGGTATATAACTGCTGTTCTGCGTTTAGCAGGTCCAGATTGATCCGGGTCCCGCCCTTAATGCTTTCTCTGGTCGCGGTGATCAGCAAGCGCGCTGACTCTGTTGATTTGATCAAGGCATTAATCCGTGGCGAACTGCTCAAAATCAAACCGTACTGCTTGTGCAACTCGATCGATAGTTGACTGATTTTTACGTCGAGATCACTACGGACTTTTTCGTAATTTGCGACTGCCTGGCGGGTTGACGCGCTGACATAACCGCCAGAAAACAACGGAATGGTCAGCTCAATGCCAATCGTTCCGACCTTGGTATCCTGGTTATAGGTATTTGTGGAGGCGGATTTTTGGCGGCCATAACTGGCCACAAAATCCATCGCGGGAGCATGACCGGAACGTTGACGATTGATTTCCTGCCGCGCCACTTCAACGCTAGCATTCAATGCAACAATTTCTGCATTTTCACGCATCGCCATGTTCTGCCATTCGTCGAAAGTGGTTGGCTGAATTGGCAATAGCTTGAAATTTTTGTTCAACGGGGCTAATTCGGTGACTGGTAGCCCGACGATTCCCCCCAGCGTATTGCGTGCTGTAGCTAAATTGTCTTGCGCCTCAATCACCTGGGCTTCGGCCAATGATGAGCGCGCCTGGGTCTCCAGTTGGTCGGTCACCGTGCCTTCGCCACTTTTCAGCAGGCGGTCGTTGACCACTTGCTGTTCCTGATATGCATCACGCTGTGCTACTGCCAGTTTTAACTGGTCTTCGGTATATTGCGCGTCTGCATACGCACCAACCACACGCAACACGAGATCTTGCCCGCGTGCTGCAAATTGTGCGGTGCTGTAATTGGCTTTGGCGAGACTTTGTTTGTACAAAGACAGCGCTTCAAAATTGATAATCGGCTGGCGTAAAGTCAGGGCCGCATTCATACCAACGTAAGATGGATTGGTTGCGGTGCTGTAGTTCTGGCCCTGATAAAGCTGGGTCGTGACTATTTCCGTCTGGTTCACGTTGGTCGCATATGTTAACGCTACCTTTGGCAGCAGATACGAACGACCAATATTCTTGTTTTCCTGCCCTGCCTGGTTTTCATAAATCGCGCCGCGATAGGTTGGATCATTTTGCAATGCGGCTTGATACGCTCCCAGCAAAGTCAGCGGCGCAGCAGCGCCGTTGATGCTGGTGATGCCCATGCCTAACCCAAGCGCTGCCCCACAAATCGCCAACCAGGGCGCTCTACAGATAGTCATGCTCATTCCTCCGTCATTGATGTCTTGGCGCGATCCAGGATCGGCTTCAAGAGATAGCTGATCATTGAGCGTTCGCCCGTCTTGACAAAGAGCTCGACCGGCATACCGGGACGAATCGCCAGATTTTTGATCAGCGGTAAGCCTTTAGGGGATACCTGTGCATGAAATTTGTAAAATGGCGCGCCGGTTCGTTCGTCCGTCAGACGATCTGCAGAGACCTCGGTAATGATGCCCGGGATATGCGGTGTCTGGTTCTGGTTGAAGGCGGAAAAAATCATTTCCAGTTTCAGACCGACGTGCACCTTATCAATCAGATTCACCGGAATCTGTCCCTCGACGATCAATGGCTCGTCATTCGGGACGATGTCCATCATCCGAAAGCCGGGCTGGACGACGCCGCCCTGGGTAAAAATCGCCAGTCCGACAACCGTCCCGCTTACGGGGGCAGTCAGGGTGCTGTTCGCCAGGTCATAATCTTGACTGACCAATCGATTTTGCAACGCGTCGGTTTCTTTTTCTATTTCAGAAAGTTGGGTCCGTACTTCTTTTTGATACTCGTCCAGGCGTTGCGCACGGCGCAAAGCTTGTTCGAGAATCTGGCTTTTTGAGCGGCCGATATTGCCGAGATCTTCGGACACGGCACCGTTCATCTGTGAATAAGTCCGTTCTACGTCGAGCAAACGATTACGCGCAATATAGCCATCTTTGGCCAGATCCCGCATGCCGACCAGTTGTTCCTTGATGAGCACCAGTTGGTCCTGCTTGTTTTTCATCGAATCCGTCAAACCTGCCAGTTGCAACTTGAGACCTGCAACGCTTTGATCGCTGCCTGCCAGTTCATTGTGCAGTGCGGCGACGCGAGCGCTAAACAATTGTCTTTGCAGACTGATGTCGTTGACCACTGATGGATCGGTTTTCTCTGCCGCTGCCAGTGCGGCTGGTACAGCGATGGTGGATTTGTTATCGCGTTCAGCTTGCAGGCGCGCACCGATCGCGAGATCGTTGTACAGCTGGCCGCGCGTCATCATCGCTGCTGCCTTCACTGTCACATCATTCATCTTGACCAGCATCTGACCAGCTTTGACGACATCACCTTCTTTTACCAGAATCTCATCGACGCGGCCGCCGGTCGGATGCTGGATTGATTTCCGATTGCCAGTAACGGTAACGGTCCCTGAGACCGGTACACCCTTATCGAGCGGGGCAAAAAAGGCCCATAGGAAAAATCCACCAACGCCTGCCAGGACGATCCACCAGCCTAGCTTTGCATAACTGGCCGGATCAGTTTTTACCTCGAGCGGCCGTGCGTCGTGTACCACAACGTCGTGTACCTTGCTTACATCGGTGACGGCGGTTTTATCATAGTTGCGCAATAACTTCATCATCATTCCCGTTTAAATGTTTACCACGGCCACGCGGGGCTGTGCTGCGACGTTTGGTGCTGCTGCCGGTGCCGCTGAGCTGACTGGTTGCTGGTTGCGCTGCAGTTCTCCCAATACCTGATCGGTAGGGCCGAACATTTCCACCAGACCGTCGCGGATCAGCAGTAACTTATTGGTAATGCCGATGATGCTGGTGCGATGCGTAATCAACACGATTGTCTTACCGCGTGCGCGCAGGTCAGCTATGGCGTCGACCAGAGCTTTTTCACCGATATCGTCCAAATTTGAGTTTGGTTCGTCCAGCACCAGTACTGCTGGATCACCATACATTGCGCGGGCCAGACCGAGCCGTTGCTTTTGTCCACCGGACAAGCCTGCACCGCCATCGCCGAGTATCGTGTCGTAGCCTTGTGGTAAGTGCAAAATCATGTCATGCACGCCAGCACGCTGTGCCGCAATGGTGATTCTCTCCGCATCCGGCGGACCGAAACGACCAATGTTTTCGGCGACGGTGCCGCCAAACAATTCAATATCTTGCGGCAGGTAGCCGATGTTCGGACCTAGCTCGTCTTTATTCCATTGATAGATATCGGCGTTGTCGAGTCGCACTTTGCCTTGCAATGCCGGCCATACGCCCACTAATAAACGTGCCAGAGTCGACTTGCCTGCACCACTAGGGCCAATCACGCCAAGCACATCACCAGCGCCAATGGCAAAAGTTACACCGCGCAACACAGGAACCCTCGCACCCGGTGGCGCAGCGATCAGGCTTTCGACCGAAATCGCGCCTTGTGGTTTAGGTAGTTCCATTCCGGCGCGGCGCGGCGGGTTGTCGGTGAGTAATGTCGTCAGACGCTCATACGCGCTGCGGGTATTGGAAAAGTTTTTCCAGACGCCGATGACTTGCTCAACCGGACTCAGGGCCTTACCCATCAAAATTGACGCCGCAATCATCATCCCTGGCGTGATATGACCGTCAATCGCCAGCCATGCGCCGACTCCCAGAACCAGTGACTGCAATGAATTGCGGGTGAACTTGGTGACTGCACCGACGATGCCGGCTTTTTCACTGGCTTCGGCCTGCAGTTGCAAAAACTTGCTATGCAATCTAAACCACCGAGCTTGCAGGTTAGGCAGCATCCCCATTGCCTCGATGACTTCGGCATTGCGTAAATTGTTGGTAGCCAGATTGCTTGATGCGATGGCCAGTGTGTTGGCTTGTGCTAACGGTTTGTGCGAAACCTTTTCGTTGATAAATGCCAATGCGACCAAAATCGCCGAACCGCAGGCAGAGAACAGACCTAACCAAGGATCAAAGAGAAAAATCACGAGCAAATATATCGGAAACCACGGCGCATCGAAGAAAGCAAACAACGCATTGCCGGTCATGAATTGACGAATGTTGGTTAAGTCAGCTAAGGCCTGCCCGGCATTACCGCCGCCACGTTTCAGGTTTTGCTCAAAGGCTGCTGTATACACGCGGCGGTTCAGCGTCATGTCCATATGCGCTGCCATCCGGACCAGGATGAAGCTGCGGATGAGTTCCAGCGCGCTGATCACCAGGAACGCCCCTAACATCATCAATGTCAGCATCAACAAAGTGATTTCATTGCGGCTGCCTAGCACACGGTCATACACCTGCAACATGTATAGCGACGGCACCAACATCAGCAAATTGATGATGGCGCTGAACACACCGATAGTGCGAAACACCTTTTTAAAGCCGAGCAGGGCTTGGGCAATTTCGTTTTTGGGGATTTCAAATTTGGACATTACGCACCTGCATTTGACATAAGGAAGTAAGCACCGAAAGCGGCGAACACGTCGCAGAAACGGCAGCGGCAAAAACGTTAAAACAGAAGGAAGTACAGACCGGTAGACGCTTTAACAGGCGCTCTTGATAAAGCGCGGTGTGACGCAAGCGATGAATAGGTTCCACGGAGTGGGTATATTTGAGAATATGATTATGTTGATGAGCGGATATTACATAGGAATGTGATATTTGTCACAAATTTGTGAAATTTTGTGAATAAATCGTTGTATTTAACAAATAAACGATTTTTAATTGTTGGTAAAGCAATCTATGTGATGGTCGTCACATTGCGGATAGATTTTATGTGAATGCCCTAATTGCAATGAAGGTCATCTGGTTATTCTTCGGAACGTGGATTTATATGCCTCACCGGGGCCTAGAATTTTTCGCGTTGGCGTCCAACGGTTGCGGGGGCAGCCATATCGGGATTGACAAAGGGGACTTGCCATCGGACCATTTAGCCGACCCGGACTATCCGATAGGTCAGGCGCAGCGCAGGAATGAAAAAAGCCCGCTAAGTCGATGGCTTAGCGGGCTTCGTTTGCAAATCTAATTAAGTGGCAATCAGAACGGAATATCGTCGTCCATATCCGAGAAATTTGGCGCAGGCCGTGAAGCGGGCGCTTGCGCAGGACGGGATGGAGGGGCTTGCGCGGGACGGGAAGGGGCATTACCAGACGGCGCATTGTTGTATGACGAGCCACCACCAGCGTTGCCACCGCTGCTTTGGCGCGGTGCGTCGCCGCCATCGTAACCGCCGTCATCCATCGAGGAACCACCCTGACCTTGACGACTTCCCAACATTTGCATGGAGTCTGCGATGATTTCGGTGGTGTAGCGCTCGACGCCTTCTTTATCTTGCCATTTGCGTGTTTGCAGACGACCTTCGATATAGATTTGCGAGCCTTTTTTCAGATACTGGCCGGCGATTTCAGCTAACTTTCGATAGAAAGTAATACGATGCCATTCGGTCAATTCTTTCTTTTCACCACTATTCTTGTCTTTCCAGCTTTCCGTCGTCGCTACGGCGATGTTTGTTACCGCTTCGCCGTTAGGCATGTAGCGGGTTTCCGGATCGCGGCCCAGATTACCGACGATGATGACTTTATTGACCGACGCCATATATTTCTCCTAAAACTTGGTTAACTGTAATGTAATGTGTAACCGCGGTAGCTGGCTTACCACGCTGCGGTAAAATTTTCGTGCCGGAGGAGATTATAAGCTATAGCAATGTAATACCGCTCAGAATAGGCGCGCAAATAAACCCTCAACATTCGTCATTCTAAAGTATGCCGCCTGAAGGACGCTTTGTTGCCTGCGCGCGCATCGGGCGTGGATCAGTTTCCTTATTGGCGTCAGTTTATATTCGCGCCAGCGCCGGGGGAGGCGTTCACAGGGACAGCCAGTACCTCGGTCGGCATGCCGATTGCCTTTAAAAACTTTTCTGTTTCCGGCCACCAGATTGCTACACCGTCCCGGCTGTTGCTCATGCCGTGCGAATCGTTTTTAAACGGGCCATAGGCAATTAATGTTGCGTGGCCGCCAGCTGCGTTATACGCGGCAAGCATTTTTGCGGCGACATCGGGGCTGAAGTAACTATCGTTTGCGCCATAAAACCACACACTTGGCACTTTGGTTGTGGCGCCATAATCGGCAAACGCATCGACCAGCGCAGTCCGCCACGTACAACTTTCAAGCCGCAGTCCTCCTGCAAAATTAATCAGGCCCTTGACGCCTGGAAAGTTGCGTGAGCCGAACGCCATCGTGGTCAACCCGCCGTGCGATTGGCCGGCAATCACGATGCGACTTTTATCAACCCAAGGCTGGGCCAACGCGTATTCCAGCGCATCTTGCAGATCATCGGCTTGGGCGCGGCCATTGCCAGCGATATTGCAACCTCCGGCGACGTACAGACCGGTTGACTGAGAGAACCCTTTACGCATCGGGATGACCACTGCATAGCCGCGTTTGACGAACTCCCGGCTGATGGCGAGGTAACGTGCCCGCGGTTGAAAATGCGTGTCGCCGGGTGCCTTGCCGTGATTCATCATCAATAGGGGAAATGGGCCGTTGCCGGGCGGTTTGAAAATGGTAGTTTCCAGCTTAACGCCAAAAATTCCGGAGCCGACCGGGACCATTACCATCTGCTCGCCCAACGCGACATCCAGATTTGGCGCTTGCGCCAGGCACAGGGCAGTGAGTAGCGCTGCCATCAGGCCAACGGCTACATATTTTAATTTGTTTTGCATCAGGATTCGCCCGCGGTAAGTGAAATGCACACGGCTGTTCGGCCGCATACGTTGTCGATCATTGCGTTGCGCTATTACGCCAACATGTGCACGAACGAAATAAAAAACGACAGATGTCAACGCGTTTGCGCAAAGTCAGAGTAGAGTATCTGTATATTCTTGCAACAGGTTCTATTTATTTTTGGTGCGTGGTTTTTGCTTTTTTGAAACGTTGCGGTGTTGTCGATATGCGCATAGGAACGTTCTCACATTCGTTGTTTTCTTCGGCACAATCGCTGCAGCGGTTCATCCTTTTTTTGCTTCGAGCCTTAGGCTACCGAAGCCTTGCCTGGTTACAATTCCTGACCAATGAATGGTCGCAGGATAAGGAAGAGGTCCGTACAATCGACTGCATATGAAACATATTAAATACAAAAAAGTCACAGGAATGGGCGGTATCGTGGCGTTGGGGTGGTTGATTTTTACCACTGCTGTTGCGGTGACCCAACGCAAGCTCATTTTTAAACCGGTCCGCGTGAAAGAAGTGGAACGCCCGCAAAGCATTGGGCACCGCACCCGGCCTGTGGTGTTGCGCAGCATGGACGGCACGCGCTTGTCGGGCTGGTTGTTGATCCCGCGTGCACCGGGACCACATCCGGCTGTGGTGTATTTTGGTGGACGCTCGGAGGAGGTCTCCTGGGTAGCGCGAGACGCGTGGCGGATGTTTCCGAACATGACAGTGCTGGCGATTAATTATCGTGGCTACGGCGATTCGGAGGGCATTCCGGGCGAGCTCAAAATGATTGAAGACGCGCATATGTTGTTTGACTGGATGGTCGAGCACCAGCATGTCACCGCTGGCAAAATAGCCGTGGTCGGCCGCAGCCTGGGTTCAGGCGTCGCGGTCCAGCTGGCGGTCAGCAGACCGGTCGCAGCCGTGGTTTTAATCACTCCCTATGATTCGTTGCTAGCGATCGCAAAGCGGCGCTTTCCCTCAATTCCCGGCTTCGTACTCCGCCATCGTTTTGACTCAGTAAAACACGCCCCCTTATTATCCGCCCCAACCTTCATCGTTCGCGCAGCCAGCGACGACGTCGTCCCCGGTTCACACACGGACTCACTGGTCGCTAAACTGACCTCCGTGTTACAAGACGAAACCATCCCCGATTCCGACCACAGTACCATCCCTTATCTGGAATCAACACAAGCCCGCATCGCCGGATTTCTTTCGACGCATTTTAATAAGGTCAATGAAGTCGTAGCAAGCAGTGTTGTTGTAAATGTTGATGCCAGCACTAATCTGATTACCAGAGAGCCTGTGCCGGATCATATGATTTCGCCGATCACTTAGGCGTCGACTTCTGTAAGGCAATCTAAAAGGTCAATGCGCTTGGCATTTTATGCGCGTGAATTAAAGGCATGGAAAAGCAATGGACTCCGAATAGCGCGGTGGGTTTTTCCTTTGCCTTGCGGTGTGATTTTCTATTGTGTTACCATGTAATTACTTTGTAACACAACTCAGGATGACCCCATGAGCGAAGCAACTTTTACATTCCGCGTCGATGACGGATTGAAAGAACAGTTCTCTAACGCAGCGAAATCTCGCGACCGTTCGAGCGCACAGCTTTTACGCGACTTCATGCGTGACTTCGTGAAACAACAGCAAGAGGCCGCAGAGCATGATTCCTGGTTTCGGCGCGAGGTACAAATTGGCCTCGATGCGGCTAATGCTGGCGATGTGGTGTCCGCAGAAGAGGTTGAAGCGGAAGCGGAAGTTTGGCGCGCCGAAACGCGACGCAAAATGATCGGTTCTCGTTCGTGAAACTGGTTTGGGCGCAGTTGGCGCGAGAGGACCGAAAAGCAATTCGAGAGTACATCGCAATCGACAACCCGAGCGCAGCGCTTGATCTTGATGAGCTGTTATCCGAAAAAGCGACTCGCCTGGTGGATCACCCGGAGCTCGGTCGTCTTGGTCGGATGCAAGGAACGCGCGAGCTTATTGCACATAGAAATTATCTCCTGATTTATGACATTGCCGGTGATTCGGTGCGCGTCCTACGTGTACTGCACGCTTCCAGACAGTGGCCGCCAGTAAGGTAAGCAACGGCGCGGCAATACCACCTGCGCGGGCGTCGGATGTCGAGATTGCCGGGCATCGAATTGCCGGGCATCGAATTGCCGGGCACCGAAATGCCGGGCATCGGATTTCCGCCCATCGTATTGATGGCAATCAGCGACTCGCTCAGAATAAATCAAATTGGTATCTTATTGATGTGGCCACTTAACGTCACGAAGCCCGCAAAAAGTCCCACCTCGCAGCCCAGCTTCAAGCAACCGACGGAAGCTGCCCATCCGCCAATGGACTCAACAAATCCACACCGGAAAATTTCTCAAGCAAGGCAGGGACTTCTTCCGGTACCAGCGGCATGCTATAAAAATACCCCTGCGCAATTTCGCAAGAAAGCGCCTTCAACATATCGCGCTGAGCGCTGGTTTCGACGCCCTCCGCGACAACCTGCAAATTAAAGCTTTTCGCCAAAGAGATCACAGTGCGAATGATTTCAATCGAACTACTCTTGATAAAGGCCCGATCGATTTTCAGGCAATCTACCGAAAAGTTCATCAACGACGCCAGCGATGAATGGCCAGCACCAAAGTCATCAATCGAAATCTTGATGCCAATCGCCCGCAATTGAAGCAGAATTGCCTCCGCTGCCACCGGGTCATCCATGACCAGGCTCTCGGTCAGCTCAACTTCCAGCATAGACGGAGGCACGCCAAAATTATCTACCGCAGCCACAATTTCTTCCAGCAGACTATCGCTATTAAACTGACGCGCTGAAACGTTGACCGCGACCGGTATCCAGCCCAGGCCAGCCTGATGCCAAAGCTGCATTTGCGCACAAGCCATCTCCAATGCGCGCCGCCCTAATTGCAAAATGAGACCGGTTGCTTCTGCCACAGGAATAAACTCGCCAGGTAATACGATACCTTTGGATGGATGCCGCCAGCGCATCAGCGCCTCGAATCCAACTATGCGTTCGGATTGCAGGTCTATTTTGGGTTGATAAGTTAAAAAGAATTCATGGCCGGAAATTCCCTCCCGTATGGATTGTTCCAGCGTCAATCGATCAGCCATTTCATTACCTAGCCGGGCCGAAAAGAAACGATAAGCGCCTTTTTGTTCGGTTTTTGCCTGATACATTGCGATATCGGCGCGCTGCAGCAATTCGGATGTGGTGTTGCCGTCTAGCGGATAGCGGCTGATGCCGACGCTGGCACCGATTGAGAGGAGTCGGTCATTGATGGGAAATGGTTGTTCCAGTGCCGAAAGAATGCGGTTGCTAGCTAATACTGCGAGTCGGTCGTCGGTGAAGTTATTTAATATCACCGTAAATTCGTCGCCCCCTAATCGGAAGACGCTGTCGGAACTACGTACGGAAGATTGTAGGCGTTCGGCCACGGCACACAGCAACTGGTCACCGGTTTCGTGGCCAAGGCTATCGTTAATGTTTTTAAAGTTATCGAGGTCGATAAACAACACCGCAGTACCGCCGCTAGTTTCCTGAAAATTGCTAATCGCATTTTGGAGATTGCGAAGAAATAACAGGCGATTGGGCAACTGTGTGAGCGTGTCATGACCCGCCAGGTGTTCCATTTGTAGCTGGTGTTTTTTGAGCCTGAAGGCTAATAAACTCGTGAGTAGTAAAAAGCCCACGATCAGGCATGAGGCAGCAGCGGCCCATCGATAATGCGTTACCGCAGCAAGATTGACGTCGCGCAGTACGTCGTCCATGGAAATCCCCACGCTGACAATAAAGGGATATTCTTCAAGTTGTCTAAAGGCTGAAATGCGGGGCGTGTTATCAATCGCATTGATGACTACCGGGCCCTCCGATTTGTGGGCTGCGTTGTATAGCGCGAGCGTGTTCGGAAAGTTGACCGTAATGTTTCTTTTGGCGGTGTCGCCAACGCGGACGGCGCGATAATAACCGTCGGTTCCTAGCAAGCTGATCAGGCCATGCGTTCCGAAATCTGCCTTGTTATAAAAATCGGTGAAGGTGGATGGTTCAGCTGATAGGACAACGACGCCGGCAAATGTTCCGTCCGCATGATTTAGGCGGCGAGACATTTGCAAAGTTTCGGTTGCTGAGACGCGGCCCACGACCGGCTTGCTGATGAACAGTTGTTGGGAGTCGACCAGGACGTGCGTGTTGAAGTGCTCGCGGTCGCGTAAATTGACTCTTTCGAACGGTTCTGGACGGGTGGTGGCGATCAGATCCCCATTTTCATTAATGATGGACGCCAGGACGAGCACATCGGACGAGAGCAGGCCTCGTTGAACAAAATCTGGAAGATCGATTGCGCCGTTTCTGCTTTCATATTGATATTTCAAAAACTTGACCATTTCATCATCGTGATGGAGGGTCCTTAAAATATATTGTTCATAGCCACGAACGAGGTTTTCCATGTCACTGTTAGCACCACGGATAGCGGCGGCGCTTTCATTTTTTGTGTATATGTTTATTCCTACCCACAATCCAATCAGGAGTAACAAATTGAATGCGACAAGCAGGATCAGCAGCGACTCATGACCCGTGCGAAAAATAACAGCTTTAATTGGCATGTGAGGCACCACGTTAAAGCGAAAGCATAGCGAGGCGACTAAAAAAACCAGCGCAGGTTGTGCAGGGTTTTTTTAGACCTACATTGATATTTTTGCACCCGGTTTGAGGAGGGTGGATGGGGAGAACACGTAATGATGAAGTGCGATTTTTCATGAGTAAGGTACAAAATTTGTCTAGAGGTAAGGCTTATCGTTTTGATTCCTGGGGGCCTGATAATATCGGCTCCCTTTATGCCCTGATTTTTATCCTGCTTTGTGCTCTGCTTGTTCCGTTGCTTGTTCCGCTGTATGTTCTGCTTTGTACCTTTAATCCTTTTTTTCCACACTTCATATAGCCGCATTGTTATTTTGTTCCCACCGGCTTCATGCATCAAAATGTTTGATCGCATTCTTTTGGGATGCCGATCAGAGCAGCGAAGCCAGCCTGGTGACATTCAGCCCTGCCATATCCTGATCCGTTTTCCCAACAAAGGCCGCCCGGCTTGGTGCGATATCAAGCAACCATTTTTTCGCTGCAGCTTGTATGGCTGTCGCGGTACAGCCAAGCACATTTTGGCGGTATTGCAACCGCATGGCTTCGGTGACGCCGACCTGTTGGCGCGACCAGCTATTGTGCGCTTCGGCGTAAGGAGAGCGCGGCTGATCCATCGACTGGACGACGCTAATGATCGCTTCCTCGATGCTTTCTTCAGCCAATTCCGATGACAATACCCATGCAATGGCCTGCTCAAAATCGGCATACGTGGCGGATAGTCGCGGATCACGGAAAGAGGTCATTCTAAACAGCCCCGTTCCTACCGCATGCGATGCTTGCGCCCCGTATGCTCCGCCTTCTTCACGGATTGATCTATGCAAGACCTCATTGGTCATCAGCTCAGCCAGTACTGAAACGGCCGCAGCATCCGGTTCAGCGATGGTCGGGCCGGCCCATACTGCGAAACAATGATTGACCTGTGCGGAGGCATGCAAGGCCGCATTGGCAAGCGGGACGGTTACAGGTCGGGCCGTGCTTTCTATTGTCCTCGGTTGCGCGGTAAATGGGGCCGCCAACGACTTACCAAACAGGGCGATACCGGCTGGCTCCGCCGCTGCTAATACCGTGACCTGACTGCTGATGACTTTTTGATGCAGCGTTTTGAGTTTTTTAGCTATCGCCTGAACGCCCTTTTGATCGGCAATCCGGTCCTGCAGAAAACGATAGAACGGTAATCCTGGAGCGCCAAACACGGCTTCTTCGAACTGGCTCGAACGGGACAGCGGCGCGGATGCGGCAAGCGCAGCGTAGCGGCTGCCATCTTCTGCCAGATCGCTTTGCACGTCGCGCACCATGCTATCAATCAAAAACGCGAGCCGGTCAAGCTCATCAAAACGTACGTCTGCGATTGTTTCCCGCAATGCCTGGCGGAGTTGGTCCTGTTCTTCTTGCAAGCCTTTGGCGGAGAACTCGACGGAAATGCGTAATGCGGCGTCGACTGCCAGCGGTTGTTGCACATCCAGATTGACCTCGAAGTCAGGGACTAAGTCCTGACGCCATGCGCTCGCAGTTTCGTAATTCTTGTTGCCGACGCCAACGTCCGGAATTAATCCGGCATAGAGATTCAGCCAGCACCATTCATCCGCAGCAAAATCGGAGACGTTAAATAGAATCGAGGCGTAACTCACACCGTTGGAGGCGATGGGTAAGACGATCGCGCCATGTTCCGGGGCGGCGATGGGAAAACTCGGTTTTGGGACCGGTGAAACGTCGGAGGGGCGGATGCGCGGCAGCACATCTTTGTTGACCGCCTGACGTTGACGATGAAGCAGTTCCGCTGATTCACTGATTATCCGGGCACGATCTTCCGCATTCAGACCGGTGTCGATTTGCCCCAGGCGCGCGGTCTCTTTTTCGATGCGGTCGGTGCCGTAACTGGCTTCCGCTAATATGCTGGATTCGAGCCGCGTCGGGGAATCAAGCAGGTCCCGGATCATTTTCTTGAAGAAGGCGGGATCTTTAATTTCTTCGTCAAATTGTTGAAGAACAGGTTCGGCGTCGAACGCCTGAATGATGTCGCCACCATTCATTTCAAAGGGTAGCGCGTTGAGTAACAGATGCAGGCCATACGGTAGCCCACCGCCCTTAATTTCACGCTGATGAAAACGGAGGTCGCGCAAACTGGCCTGCAGCGTGGATGTTGGAACACCGTCAACCGCAGTTTTTTCCAAAGCGTCCCAGATGCGGGTTCTGGCCTTGTTAACTTCGGATTTTTTCAATCCTTCCATGCCTGTGTGAAAAGTGATCTGGCGCGAACTGGTTTCTGCATGGTTGAGAGCAGACGGACGGCCGAATCCGGCGGATTCCATGGCCCGTGACAACGGCGCAGAGGCATCACCCAACAGTCCGGCTTCGAGCAATTTGGCGCGTATGTTGCCCACAGGATCGGACGATTCACCGAGCAGCCAGCTCATCTGAAATCCGTATTTATTATCGTTACCTTCTTGCGCGGGGATGACTATGGTCGTTTGTTTTGGCGCGTCCCATGCAGCGGCAAGTTGCGGCAGCATACGTTCTGAACGGGCAGGGAGCTTGGTCAGCACACGTTCGGCGATGATCGCTTGCACCGCTGCAATGTCAACGTTTCCTGCGGTCATGAATACCGCTTGAGAAGGGTGGTAATGTTTTGCGTGAAATGCTTTTAAGGCGGCATGCGAGAGCGATGGTATTTCCAGCGGATCGCCGCCGGATTCCATCATGTAGGTGGTGTTCTGAAATAAATGCTGATTGATACCTTGATCGAGCGCGCGGATAGGGTCCGAAAATGCACCTTTCATTTCATTTAATACCACGCCTTGCACCACCAGTTTGCCGTCTTCAAAAGCGTAGCGCCAGCCTTCCTGCAGAAAATCGTAGTAATCCAGCGTCGGGAAAAATGCTGCATCAAGATAGACGTCGAGCAAATTAAAGAAATCGGTGCGATCGGTCGTGGCAAACGGATAGACGGTTTTCTCTGGATAGGTGAGGGCGTTCATCCAACCTAACGAGCGGCGCGTCATCGAGAAAAACGGGTCGCGGACCGGGAAACGCGCCGATCCACATAATGATAAATGCTCCAGAATATGCGCCCGGCCATCGCTGGTCTCTGGAATAGTAGGAAAAGCGACCAGAAATACCATTTCCTGATCGTCGGTACGGAGGTGAATATGACGCGCGCCAAAGGAAGAATCTTCGTATTCTTCGACCACGGCGCGGAGTGCAGGAACGGGATGAAGTCGGGTTTGTTTAAAAGCCATGTATTGAATTATTAAGTAGTTTGGTTACCAAAATTCAATAGTGCCTTAAAAACCCCTTTAACGGTTTCCAAAAGCACATTCCAGCGCCATTTTCCCTATTGAAATCAGTAAAAGCACAACATTTCCCGCTTGTTAGCGCGGAGCAATATTGCGCTTTAAATACTGAGCGTCCAGGCCACCAATAGCGTGCATTCAATAAGTTGCATTAATATGGTGCATTAATACGGCGACTTTTACATTTCGCCACCAAATCAGTATGCTGGCAATCATTATTGCGGAGAGCGCATTTGATAAAAACAAAATTGTAGCGGCGATATATTTGCAGTCGCTAACTTGGAAATAACGGAGATAAAAACGCCAGTCTGCAACGCCCGACGACGCTAAAATAACTGCTTTATCTGAGCGCATGACGAGGGTGCTGTTGATTTCGCCCTGTTAAAGGTTTGACAATGTTAAAATTACAACCGCTGTCCCTGTGCTATCCCTGCGCTGTTCCTATTTTCTTACGGGAAAACCATTTAGCGATATAGGATGCCTTTTCAAAAATATGACTTCGTGTCCTTCCCGTCTTCGCGCACATTGAAGTAATATTGTGAAGCGGAAAACTCACAAAATACCCCGCGGACTTATCACCAAAGGCGCATCGTTGCGCGCGCCCCAAACGTCATTCCGTGATGTCTATTATTCGGGTATGAATCGTGCTTAAAGAGAAATGGCTCTTTTAGCGATGTTTTAGGCCGTAACCGCGTCGCTTCCCCACCCATTTCGCGTCAACTTTCATCGAAAGGCACCACCCAATGGCCATCCGTGTCGCGCTGCATCACAAAACCAGCTACCACTATGATCGCCTGGTCACTTTGTCACCGCATGAAGTCCGTTTGCGTCCCGCTCCCCACGCGCGGACCCCGATCTTGTCATATTCGTTGACGGTTACACCTGAAGACCATTTCATTAATTGGCAGCAAGATCCTTACGGCAATTACATTGGCCGCTTTGTGTTTCAGGAAAAATCGGATGTATTGGAATTTACGGTCGATCTGATCGCCGATATGACGGTGATTAACCCGTTCGATTTTTTTGTCGAGAAATATGCCGAATTTTTCCCGTTCAGTTACCCGGAACAACAGAAGTCTGAGCTGAGCGCCTATCTGGCGGTTGAAGAGCCGGGCCCGTTGTTGGTCGAATGGGTTGCTGCAGCACGCCGCGATATCCTCAAGAAACCGCTCGCGACGAACGATTTTCTGGTCGCCATTAACCAGCGCTTGCAGGGCGATATTGCTTACCTTCTACGGATGGAGCCGGGCGTGCAGACGCCGGAAGATACTTTATTAAAGCGCTCTGGATCTTGCCGTGACAGTGGCTGGCTATTGGTGCAGATTATGCGTCAGCTCGGCCTGGCGGCGCGCTTTGTGTCCGGTTATTTGATTCAGTTGCGCCCCGACCAGGAATCGCTCGACGGTCCTAGCGGCACGGAAGTTGATTTTACGGATTTGCATGCATGGACCGAGGTGTATATCCCCGGCGCGGGCTGGATTGGACTCGATCCGACATCAGGCATGTTGGCGAGTGAAGGCCACATTCCGCTGGCCTGTACCGCAATGCCGTCATCGGCAGCGCCTGTGAGTGGCTTCACTGACAAGGCTGAGGTTACTTTCTTCCATGAAATGACGGTGACGCGGATTCATGAAGACCCACGTGTTACCAAGCCTTATTCCGAAGCTGACTGGCTAAAGATTGATAAGATTGGGCATCAGGTTGACGCTGATCTGAAGCGGCAAGATGTGCGTCTGACTCAGGGTGGTGAGCCGACCTTTGTTTCGGTCGACGATATGGATGGCGCGCAGTGGAATACGTTGGCGCATGGCGACGAGAAGCGCGAATTGGCGGGGCAATTGATGCACCGCCTGAAGAACCATTTTGCGCCGGGTGGAATGTTGCATTATGGGCAGGGTAAATGGTATCCGGGAGAACCGCTGCCGCGCTGGGCATTGAATATTTTTTGGCGTGTTGACGGCCAGCCAATGTGGCTGGATGCGACTTTGTTTTCGGATGAAAACAAGCCTGACGGTTACGTCGGTGACGAAGCAGCACGCTTCACGGGCGAGCTGGTCAAGGCGCTTGGGCTTCCTGCCAATAGTGCGATTGCAGCCTATGAAGATGTCATGCTTCAGGTGCATCGTGAGCAGGGAATGCCGGTTAACGTTGATCCGCTGAAGGCGAATTTAAAGGCTTCTGAAGAGCGCCGTCGCTTAGCGCGCCTGCTGGAAAGCGGTCTGGGCGCGGTTGTCGGTTATGTCTTGCCGTTGAAGCCAAAAGACTTTGATGTGGCTACGTCATTAGGCACTGTCTGGCGTACCTCGGCATGGCCGCTTAAACGTGAACATCTGTACCTCACCGAAGGCGATTCGCCGATGGGACTGCGGTTGCCGTTGAACGCTCTGCCGTGGGTGTTGCCGGAAGATGTGCCGCCTGAATTTGATGTTGATCCGTTCGCTCCTCGCGGCGCGCTGGCAGTCGCTAAAAATGGTAAACGTCCGACACTTAGCCTGGATCCGGAGAAGACGACCAAACCGGCCGCAATTCCCGGCGTTGATCCTAAACCCGCACCGCGTGAAGTGATTCATACTGGCTTGTGCGTCCAGGTGCGGGCCGGACGTCTGCATATTTTCATGCCGCCGCTCAAGCGCGTTGAGGATTATCTGGCGCTGGTGACGGCGGTCGAAAATACCGCTGCGAAGCTGAAACTGAAATTGTGGATCGAAGGTTATCCGCCACCGCGCGACCCGCGTGTCAAATTGTTGAGCGTGACACCGGACCCAGGCGTGATTGAAGTGAACATCCATCCTGCCGCAAGCTGGAAGGAACTGGTTTACAACATGACCACGCTGTACGAAGAGGCGCGCCTGACACGTCTCGGTACGGAAAAATTCATGGTCGATGGCCGTCATACCGGCACTGGCGGTGGTAACCATGCAACCTTAGGTGGTGCTACGGCTGAAGATAGCCCAATGCTGCGCCGTCCGGATCTGCTGAAAAGTTTGATCACCTACTGGCAAAATCATCCGGCGTTGTCGTATCTGTTCTCGGGCACGTTTATCGGACCGACCAGTCAGGCGCCACGGGTGGATGAAGCGCGTGACGATAACTTGTATGAATTGGCGATTGCATTCCAGCAGATGGATAAGGTGCTGCCGACCTTGCATCCGGGCGATAAGCCATGGATGGTTGATCGTTTGCTGCGTAACCATCTGGTCGACTTAACGGGAAATACGCATCGCTCGGAATTTTCGATCGACAAACTCTATTCGCCCGATGGTCCGACCGGTCGTTTGGGCCTCGTCGAGTTCCGCGCATTCGAAATGCCGCCGCATGAGCGTATGAGCTTGCTGCAAATGCTGTTGCTGCGTGCGCTGGTAGCGCGTTTCTGGCGCGAGCCTTATCAGGCTAAACTGGTGAATTGGGGCACGGCATTGCATGATCGCTGGATGTTGCCGCATTTTGTGGCGCAAGATATTCGCGATGTTGCCAAAGATTTGCGAGCGGCTGGTTATGCGTTCGAAGAAAGTTGGTTTGATCCGTTTATTGAATTCCGTTTCCCGCGTTTTGGTACCGTGGTGTACGAAGGCGTGGAGATGGAGTTGCGTCAGGCAATCGAACCGTGGAACGTGCTGGGTGAAGAAATGGCCGCCGGGGGCACTGCGCGGTATGTGGATTCTTCGGTTGAACGCATGCAATTGCTGGTGCGCGGATTAACGGACGGACGCCATGTGATCGCTTGTAATGGCCGCATGTTGCCGCTGCACCCGACCGGCATTCCGGGCGAATACGTTGCAGGTGTACGATTCCGCGCCTGGAGCCCATGGTCAGCGTTGCATCCAACGGTCAAGATCCACGCACCGCTGACGTTTGATCTGGTCGACACCTGGAGTGGTCGCGCCATTGGCGGCTGTACCTATCATGTCGTGCATCCGGGTGGCCGCAGCGAAGCCACTGCGCCGGTCAATGCCAATGCTGCGGAAGCACGCCGCTTTGCACGGTTCTGGGCACATGGTCATACGCCGGGACCGATGACTGTGTACAAAGAAGAAACTAATCCGAGCTTCCCGATGACGCTCGATTTACGTTGGCATGACTAATAGTTTTTTGTCCTGTCTGGATCAGGCGCTGTGAACGCTGTGGGCGCTGAGCAACCGGCGTTCAAACACAGTTCAAACAGGGCCTGCACCGGAAGCGCATGGAACTTGACACTTTGAGAATAACAATCCTCATGTAAAGCTACATGGGGATTGTCTCTATTGTGCAACGCTCGTTCCCATCGCGCGGGAGTTTACTAAAAAAATCAATTGGTCGTATCCTTAGGATTCGGGTGTCTTGGCGCGCATAGTGTTATTGTGCGAACCCGCACACCGAGAGTGTGCGTTCGAAGAGGAAAAAGCGACAAATGTTAACTCAAATACTCGCCAGCTATCGCGCTGCGCCAGACGGTTTCGACGAAATGCTGGACGCGTCGCATCAACCGCGTCCACATTGGCGCACATTGCTGGATGGTTTGGGTGCTGAAGCACCTTACATGATGCGCGAACGCATCGAAACGGTGCAAGAACAAGTGCGGGAAAATGGCGTTACTTACAACGTTTACACCGACGCCAAGGGTATACAACGGCCCTGGGATCTGAATGTTCTGCCTTTAATTCTGCCGCAGGATGAGTGGAGCGGCATCGAGGCAGCGGTGATTCAGCGTGCAACCCTTATGAATCAGCTGCTGGGCGATGTGTATGGCGACCAGAAAATGCTGGAAGAGGGACTATTACCGCCAGAATTAATCCACGGTCATGCCGGTTTCTCACGCCCCTGTCATGGGATGCAACATCCTGACGGGGTAGCTTTGCACTTTTATGCGGTCGATCTTGCCCGTGCACCCAGCGGTAAATGGTGGGTCGTGGCTGATCGCACCCAGGCACCGTCCGGTGCCGGTTATGCACTGGAAAATCGCGCCATCATCGCGCGGACGTTTCCAGACCTGCTGCGTGACCTGAAGGTCCAGCATCTGACTGAATTCTTTAATACCATGCGCGACAGTCTCGCGCATTGGGGACGGTTGTGTGCCGCAAACGGGAACGGCGGAAAAAATGGCACGGGGCTGCGCAGCACCGAAGCGCCGCTGATCGTTCTGCTAACGCCGGGCCCGTATAACGAAACCTATTACGAGCAAGCCTATCTGGCGCGTTATTTAGGTTTGCCATTGGTCGAGGGCGGCGATCTCACGGTCCGTAACGGCATCGTTTGGCTGAAAACTTTGTCTGGCATGCAACGCGTGCATGTGATCATGCGTCGGGTGGATGACGATTTTTGCGATCCACTCGAACTGCGGCCTGATTCAGGTTTGGGCGTCGCGGGATTGACTGAGGCCGCTCGGCGCGGCAATGTGTTGATCGCCAATAGCCTGGGGTCAAGTTTGCTGGAGTCCGGTGCGTTGCTCGGATTTCTGCCGGGCTTATGCGAGCGCCTGCTCGGTGAGCCGTTAAAAATGCCGTCGGTGGCGACCTGGTGGTGCGGTGAGCCGGCAGCACTTGAGGAGGCCATCGAAAAGCTGGACGAACTGATTATCAAGCCAAGCTTTCCGCAATCGCGTCAACATCCGGTGTTCGGCAAAGACCTTGAAGGCGAGGAACGGGCGGATTTTATTGCGAAAATGCGCGCCAAACCACATGATTATGTGGCGCAGGAAATGGTGCGCTTATCCCAGGGGCCGGTATGGAAGGCGGACGGTTTAAGCGCCTGTGCCATTGGCCTGCGCGTGTATGCTTGCGCGACGCCGCAGGGATATGTCGTCATGCCGGGCGGCCTGACGCGCGCCGCGACCGGAACGGATGCGCGCATTATTACCATGCAACGCGGTGGCGGCAGCAAAGACACCTGGGTGCAGGGCAACGAGCAGGTGGCTTTACAAAGTATCTCAAGACGCACCACCACCGTCGATGATCTGGTGCGGGACGACACGCATCTGTCGAGCCGAATGGCTGAGAACTTGTTCTGGTTTGGTCGTAACGCCGATCGCTGCGACAATATTACGCGCCTGCTGCGTGTCACGCTGAACCTGTTATTTAACGTTCGCCCCTCTTATCGCGGCGCCGAATGGCCAACCGTGGAATCGTTGTGTATCTACTTTCATCTGATTCCGATGAAAGAGTCAGAATCAGATCTGGCGGCGGCAGCGCTGCAAGCGGCAAGCGACCTTCTGGCGCTAACCAACAGTCAAACCCTCACTCAGGTTCAAATCTCGACGCAGAGACAAAGCCAAAGCCAGGGGCAGCGCCAGAGCCAGCTTCGGAGTGCAGTCAATGTGCCGGCAGCGATTTATAGTGATGCTCAAATCGAGTCGACGTTATTACGTGCAGTGATCTCGCCCGACGTTCCCGGACTTGCTCGTCAGCAGCGACAGCTATATGGGATTGCCAGCCAATTGCGCGAGCGCTTGTCGGTTGATAACTGGCGCGCCCTCAACCGCATGGTGCCGCGTGAGACCAGCGATGATCATTGGCTGTCGCAGGCCGAAGCAATGACGATTCTGGACGATGCGACCGCCTCTCTGATGACGATGGCCGGGTTTGCGCTGGATGGTATGACGCGCGATCTGGGATGGCGTTTTCTGTCCTTGGGACGACGTCTGGAACGCTTGCAGTTTCAAAGTGTGATTTTGCAGCGTGCGCTTGAGATGGATGCAAACGGTAGCCTGGATTGGTTGCTGGAATTATCGGATAGTATCGTCACCTACCGCTCCCGCTATCGCGCTCAGCCAGAGTGGTTGCCGGTGCTGGACCTGTTGTTGCTGGACGAGTCAAATCCGCGCTCGATTTTGTTTCAGCTTGAGGGCATTTTAAAAAGCCTGAGAAAAATTGCTGTCACCTATGGCGCTTGCGGTGCAGAACGACTGATCCCGCTGCGGGATGAATTATTGGCACTGGCGCCAGAAACAGATCTTTATTGCGGTAATGCACATTTGATTGACCTGCTGCACCGGATGCAGATCGCCAGTGAAGCGATGTCGGAACAGATCAGCGTTCAATTTTTCAGCTATACCGATAGTTACAAAGACAGGACGAAGAAAGAATGAGCGATTTACCAGCGATCGTCGGCCCCGGCGCACGTTTTCGCGTCGTGCATGAGACGCGCTATACCTATCAAAGTTTGGTTACGCTCTCGCAACAATACCTGCATTTAACGCCAAGAACATTTCGTTATCAGCAGATTGAGTCTCATCGAATCGGGATTGAGCCGAGGGAAGAGGACGGATCCGAGGGGCGTGATTATTTCGGGAATATAACTCGCCAGATCGCCATCACCGCCCCGCATAAGGTTTTGTCGGTACATGCCGAGTCGATTGTTGTCCTGAAGCCGCGCTATACGCTCGCACAGATTCAGGGAACGCTTGCATGGGAAAATTTGCGTGATAGCGTTCGACATGATAAATCGGACGCCGCACTGGACGCCTGCCGCTATCTGTTCTCGTCTCCGCACGTCCAGTTCAGTCCTGAGCTGGAACAGTATGCGCGCTTGAGTTACACGGTGGGCAGACCATTGATTGACGCCGCACTAAGTCTGACTCAGCGCATTTTCGATGACTTCGAATTCGATGATAAAGCGACTGAAATTTCCACTCCGTTGGATGAAGTATTAAAAGGGCGGCGCGGCGTTTGTCAGGACTTCGCCCAGTTAATGATAGGGTGTCTGAGGAGCCTGGGCCTTCCCGCACGCTATGTCAGCGGCTATATATTGACCCACCCGCCTGCCGGACAGCCACGTATGATCGGTGCGGATGCTTCGCATGCGTGGGTTTCGGTGTTCTGCCCGGAACTCGGCTGGATTGATTTCGATCCGACTAATCGCTGCCTCGTACAGTCAGAGCATATAACCCTCGGTTGGGGCCGCGATTTTAGTGATGTCACGCCGATGCGCGGTATTGTGCTCGGTGGCGGCGAACAAACGCTGGATGTTGAGGTGACCGTCACGCCGCTATCCTGGATTTGATGCGCGCGCGCTGCGACAGCGGATTTTGAGGGGAAATTACCGAGAACACGTCTTTTCGGCATAATAGAGGACGCGTGGCCGATTTAATTGCCTGATTGGAACGCACGCGATTTTCCGCCCCCTCAGAACAGGATATAAGATGATGCAATATCGACGCCTCGGCAACAGCAACCTGAAGGTCTCCGCGCTGTGTTTAGGAACCATGATGTTTGGCGATCAAACCGAGATCGGTGAGGCAGAGCGTATCGTCGCCTCCGCCCGCGATCACGGTGTCAATTTCATTGACACCGCAGATGTCTACACCATAGGTGCTTCAGAAGAAATGGTCGGCAAGGTGTTAGCTGCCGACCGGCCTAACTGGGTGCTTGCCACCAAGCTCGGCAACCCAATGAGCAGCAAGCCTAATCAATCACATTATTCGCGGCACTGGATAATCAGCGAAGTGGAAAACAGCCTGAAACGCCTGTCTACCGACTATCTTGATATCCTGTACATGCACCGGGATTATCACGAAGAAAATCTGGAAGAAGCGGTTCGCACACTTGGCGATTTGATCACCCAGGGAAAAATTCGCGGATTCGGTTTATCGAACTTTCGCGGATGGCGTATCGCCGAAGTAGTGCGCTTGTGCGAAAAGCTCGGCGTGCCCGGCCCGGTGGTTTGCCAGCCTTATTACAACTTGCTCAATCGAATGCCTGAAGTGGAGATATTGCCCGCTTGTGCGCATTACGGTTTAGGTGTTGTGCCTTACAGTCCAATTGCCCGTGGCGTGCTGACTGGTAAATACCTTCCCGGCCAGACACCACCTGAGAACACGCGTGCCAGCCGCGGCGACAAGCGCATTATGGAAACCGAATTCAGGGAAGAATCGCTTCTCATCGCCCAGCGTCTCAAGCAGCACAGTGAAGAGCGGGGCGTTAAGTTGGGGCAGTTCGCTACCGCCTGGGTATTGGCAAATCGGCATATCAGTTCAGTGATTGCCGGTCCGCGCACCTTGGAACAAATGGACGATTATTACGCAGCGGTAGACGTGAAGATCAGTTTAGAAGACGAGGCGCTGGTGGACACTCTGGTACCTCCCGGCCACGCGTCGACGCCGGGGTATACCGATCCTGGCTATCCATTTTTTGGCCGATCGGTCGCTGCGTAAACCAGCGGCTTTTGGTGAGAAAAAAAGAGATTGCAATCGCACTCAGGAAGAGTTCAGGCACGCGCATCGGTCGTTGATGTCTGCCGGTATTCTTCCTATAAATTCCTTTCCATCATTTGATTGTCATTGAATGATAGGGGAGGATTTTTTTATTCTTTACACGAAGAGTTGAAAAAGATATGCAGAGATATTGCGGCATTTTCGGCCAATATTGATCCGATTTTTGTTTAACTCGCTGTTCACGCTCGTGCGCTAAAACAGAATACACTTATTGATTATTGAGGAGCACCCTGATGAAAACGAAAGCCGCAGTTGCATGGAAAGCCGGAGCGCCGCTCACGATTGAAGAAGTTGATCTGGCGGGGCCGCGAGAAGGCGAAGTGCTGGTCGAAATCAAAGCCACCGGCATTTGCCATACCGACTATTACACCCTTTCTGGCGCAGATCCAGAAGGTATTTTCCCTTCTATTTTAGGACACGAAGGCGCAGGTATTGTGGTCGATGTCGGGCCTGGCGTGACCTCGGTAAAGAAGGACGATCATGTTATTCCGCTTTACACCCCGGAGTGCCGGCAATGTAAGTTTTGTTTGTCGCGCAAGACGAATTTATGCCAGGCAATCCGCTCGACGCAGGGCCGTGGCCTGATGCCAGACGCCACCTCGCGGTTTTCGCTGGATGGCAAACCACTTTTCCATTACATGGGAACTTCGACTTTTTCCAACTACATCGTGGTGCCGGAAATCGCCTTGGCAAAAATTCGCGAAGATGCTCCTTTTGATAAAGCCTGTTACATCGGTTGCGGTGTCACAACCGGTGTGGGGGCTGTGGTTTTTTCTGCGAAAGTGGAGGCGGGCGCAAACGTGGTCGTGTTTGGTCTCGGCGGTATTGGCCTGAACGTCATTCAGGGTGCCAAGATGGTTGGTGCTGACAAAATTATCGGTGTCGATATCAATCCTGGTCGAATCGAAATGGCGCGCAAATTTGGTATGACACATTTTGTGAATCCGAAAGAAGTGGCGAACGTGGTCGATCATATTGTGCAATTGACCGACGGTGGTGCTGATTACTCTTTCGAATGCATCGGTAACACCACCACGATGCGTCAGGCGCTGGAATGCACGCATAAAGGTTGGGGCCAGTCTTACATCATCGGTGTCGCTGCTGCCGGTGAAGAAATCAGCACGCGACCGTTTCAGTTGGTCACCGGACGTGAGTGGAAGGGTTCTGCTTTTGGCGGTGCACGTGGGCGCACCGATGTCCCAAAAATTGTCGACTGGTACATGGAAGGCAAATTGAACATCGATGATCTGATCACGCATACTTTGCCGCTGGAACGTATTAACGAAGGCTTTGATCTGATGAAAAGTGGCGAATCGATTCGATCCGTTGTCCTGTATTGATCATGAATAAGGAGACCCGGATGTCCGCTTCGACACTCGAGATCATCAGTGAGCACGCCTGCTTCGGCGGTGTGCAGCGTTTCTATCGCCATCACTCCAGGGAAATCGGATTGCCGATGCGGTTTTCAGTGTTCCTACCGCCGCAGGCGCGTGACGGCAGGGTTCCCGCCTTGATGTATCTGGCGGGTTTAACCTGTACCGAGGAAACCTTCATGACTAAGGGCGGTGCGCAGCGCCTGGCGGCAGAGAAGGGTTTGATGCTGATCGCGCCGGACACCAGTCCGCGTGGCTGCAATTTCCCAGGAGACTCGGAAAGCTGGGATTTTGGTCTCGGTGCCGGGTTTTATGTGGACGCGACTGAAGCGCCATGGAACCAGCATTATCGGATGTACAGTTACGTGCTGGAACTGCTTGCGTTGATTAAGGAAAACTTGCCGGTTGTGTCCTCCGGTATCGGTATCACTGGGCACTCGATGGGTGGTCACGGTGCGCTGGTGCTGGCACTGCGCAATCCTGCATTGTTTAAATCGGTGTCAGCGTTTGCCCCGATTTGTGCACCGACCCAGTGTCCTTGGGGCGTGAAGGCATTCTCCGGATATCTCGGTAGCGACCAAAGTCACTGGCAGCAATACGACGCCAGTGCATTGATGGCGCAGCAGACCGCGCCGTTTCCGGCCGGCATTCTGATCGATCAGGGATCAGGCGATAAATTTCTACCGGATCAGTTGTTTCCGGAAGCATTTGAGGCGGCTTGCGAAAACGCGCGTCAACCTTTGGAATGTCGCAGGCACGCTGACTACGACCACGGGTATTACTTTATTTCGACTTTTATTGAAGATCATCTGCGATTTCACCACAGACAATTAAATGGTGCCCCCCGATAATGCCAGAACATGATGTCTTGGTCATTCTGGAAAAGGTATGTGAGCAAAAGTGATACAGTCGTTTCACAAAGTGTTCAATATCGGATCAGGGTTATGCATCCGATTCGTTCACTGATGATTCGACCGTGATCTTTCGCTGCTGGAGGATAATTTGAATTTTGCAGAGTCGGTTAGCCACTTAACTTGCTGCTATTCAGCTGCCATCGAACCTAATTGATGTTAGCGATATACTGCGACAAATTAATGATGTCCTCATCGCTTAAGTTCTTACTTACCGCGGTCATGTTGCCTGCATCATTGGTGCGATTGCGGGCCCGGAAATCGGTCAATTGCTTTGCGATGTAGTCGTAGTGTTGGCCTGACAGCTTGGGAATTTCATTTTGTCCCTTCATGCCGCCCAGATGGCACATCGAGCACAACACTTGTTCGGCCTTGGCAAATCCCAGTTTTACGCGCGCCGGGTCTGCGGTGAATTTGATCGCTGTTGGTGTTTGTGCCGCAAAATAGGCGGCCAGGTCCTGCATGTCTTCCTTCGACAGATTTGCCGCCATGGGGCTCATCATCGGATTAACGCGCGCACCTTCTTTAAAGTCTCTTAACTCCAGATAAAGATAGCGGGCATTTTGTCCTGCCAGGACTGGAATCAGAGGCATTGTTGAGTTCCCGCCGACGCCATGGCAGGCCATACAGGCTTCTGCTTTTTTCTTACCTGCTTCGATATCAACAGCGTGACTTTGAAAGGACAGGGTGGTTAATACCGCAAAAATTATGTGAGCAGCTTTCATTTGTTTCGTATCCAATGGTTTGTAGAAGAAAAAAAGGCCGCGCCCACGCGGATGCGGCCCCATTTCCGTTATCTAGCAGCAATTTACATGCCAAAAACTAAACGACTTGCGGGTTGCTGTTTATTTCTTGTTGCTTACAGCCCAAACACAAAAATGCTGTTGCCGCGTTTGAAGTCCATCTGTGAGTTACCACCGGCAGCGACAGCAATATATTGCTTGCCATTAACCGAGTACGACACTGGAGGTGCATTTACGCCCGCGCCGCATTGGAATTTCCAGAGGAGTTTTCCGGTTTTTGCGTCATAGGCCTTGAACCAGCCATTGCCTTCACCAGCAAAGACCAGATTACCAGCAGTTGCCAGCGCGCCACCGATCATAGGCTGGTCAGTTTTTGCTTGCCATGCGATCTTGCCAGTGTCGATATTGACGGCGGTTACGTTACCCGATTGCTCTTCACCGGCGGCATTTTTAAACGCGCCGCCGAGCCAGAGTTTCCCGTTTGGATAGTTTGATCCGTCAACTTGATAGGTCATCGGTTGATTCAGATTCAAAGCGTAGGTCAGACGTGCTCCGGCGTTATAGGCCATTGGTGACCATTCCACGCCGCCGTTTGCACCTGGCAACATACGGGCGCCGGTTGCTGTTGGCAAAGACCACATGTTTTCTTGCGGAACCATCGCTTCAGAGAACCGAATCAAACTACCATCACGGCGATCATGAACATAGACATGCCCGGTTTTGCCGGCATGGACGATCGCAGGAATCATCTTGCCAGTCTTGTCTTTAACATCTACCAGAATCGGTGGGCTCACAGCATCCAGATCCCACACGTCGTGCGCGATGTACTGGAAGTGCCATTTGTAGGCACCGGTATCAAGGTCAATAGCGACCAGTGAGTCAGTGTACAAATTGTCGCCAGGACGCTCTGCACCGTAGAGATCGGGCGATGGATTGCCGACTACAAAGTACACGGTTTTAGTGGCGCGATCGATTGCCGGTGTAGTCCAGACGCCACCACCCAAGGTTTCGTGGAAATTGGATTTCTTGGCGAAAGCAACTTTTTCAGCAGCGATGTCGCGATGCATATCCCGGCCGGTCGCATCGGTTTTTGCCCAAACGCCTTCATGACCTTTTTCTGGGATGGTGTAGAACGTCCACACCAGCTTGCCGGTATTGGTATCGAATGCCTTGACGAAGCCGCGGATACCGTATTCGCCGCCGTTGGTGCCGATCAGTACTTTACCGTCAATAACAGTTGGCGCCATTGTTTCGCTGTAACCTTTTTCCGGATCAGCGATTTCAGTTTCCCATAACAATTTGCCGGTCTTGGTATCTAGTGCAATTAGCTTGGAGTCGAGGGTGCCCATGTAGAGCTTGCCGTCGGAGACAGCAACGCCACGATTGTTCGGACCACAGCAGAAGGTGGTTACCGGTCCCATTTTGTGTTTGAAGTGCCAAAATTCTTGTCCGGTGACCGCATCCACCGCGTACACATGGTTATAAGCCGTGGTTAGGAACATGACACCATTAACGACGATTGGCGCGGTTTCCATCGATTCGACAACGGCAGTCTGGAAGATGAATTTCGGCTTGAGGGTAGCGACGTTTTTGGCGTTAATTTGTGCTGCAGGGTAAAAACGGGTCTGTGCGTAGTCGCCGTTCGAATGCAACCAGTTCTTGCCGTCCTTAGACGCGCCGTCCAACATAGACTGACTGACCGGATTCAAGGCTTGGGACATAGGAGGGATTTTGATGCCTGCCCCGCCCTCGGTTTCCTGCGCGCTGGATAATCCTGCCGCAACCATCAGGCTTGCGGCCAGGGCTAAGTGCCCTATCGTTTTGTAGCTTGCAATACTCATAACAATCCCCTTGGTAAAGTTGCCTTATGCAACAAAATTCATATTGTTTTAATGTTACTTACCTGTAAAGCGTGATCGAACTTAAAGACTAATAAGGTTATTTGGCTAGTTCATAATTCTAATTTCGCATAATATCTCTAAATCATATTGCAATGTATTAAAAATAGGATGCGGGGCTGTCAAAGCCACATTCAAAGCATAGGCAAAATAACAGGTACAAAACATGAAATTAGTTGGCTCGATTCGCCTTTTAAAAAGCACCTCAAAAGTCTCGCTTGTAATTTTTACGTTGGTCGTTTCCATGGTCGCGGGTGGGTACTCGAACCAGGTCCATGCGAACGATGAGCAAGTGGACCTGAACCGACAAGCCCTGGCCGCCGCGCGTAGCGGAAATGCCAAGACCTTCAAATCCTTTATCGAACTGGGCGCATCGCCAAACACACGCAATAGGGTGGGCGACTCGCTGTTAATGACGTCGATTAAAAGCGGCCAGATGGAGATCATGCTTTTACTGTTAGAGCGCGGTGCTGACGTCAATCTTGCCAATGTGGCGCAAGTAACCCCATTGATGACTGCTGCCTTCTATGGTCGTCCAGCGATGGCGCGGATTTTGATAGACAAAAAAGCTAACGTGAATGCGGTCGATCAAATGCAAAAAAGCGCGATCGTATACGCTGCGGGCACAGGTCAGACTGAGATCGTGAACATGCTGTTGAAGACGGGTCCTGCTAGCGGGATTACGCCGAATACCCGTTATCCCAATGGGCTGACAGCTCTCATGTGGGCGGGCGCCTCCGGTCACCTCCCGACAGTGCAGGCGCTGCTGGATCAGGGTGCCGACGCAAGCCTGGTCGACAACCGGGGTAAGACTGTGCTGCAAATGGCCGATGAGAACGGTCAACTTGAGGTCGTCAAATTCCTAAGGTCACGCTGACCAATCGTATTCGTGCGTCAGTCTGCTCAGTCACCTGGCCACGCTCTGACCCTCTCGCGGTTAAAAAAGTGAATAAAAAAGACGTGAAGCGTGGAGAAGTCCACCAATAATGGCGTTGCAATTACATGTTTTTTAAAGCGGCATGAATATTGCTCATAAAAATAATCGACCATCGTTTCCCAAACGAGTTGAAGTCGAAAAAACGCATAAAAAAAAATTATAAATAGGAGATCAAAAGATGGCATATTGGAAATCTTTGCCTTACGCCAGCGAATTTGCGTTAGGCAGTGTTCTGTTCATGTTGCAGGTCCACGTGTCTGCTGCAGACGGACCCGCGACTCCTGATACAAAATTGTCAGAGATTGTTGTCAATGGCACGACGCCGCTTCCTGGCCTAGGTTTGCCACTGCGCGATATTGCTGCAAACATTCAATCAGTCGCGGGAAAAGAGATTGCACGCCAACACGCGGGGAATATCACCGAATTTCTGGAGCAAAACCTGAACAGCGTGACGATCAATTCAGCACAGGGAAATCCGTATCAGCCTGACGTGAATTATCGTGGCTTTACGGCTTCACCGTTATTAGGTACGCCGCAAGGTCTTTCCGTATTTCAGGACGGTGTGCGGATTAATGAGCCGTTTGGCGATGTCGTCAATTGGGACTTGTTGCCGCAATCGGCAATTGCAAACTTGCAAATAATGCCGGGTTCGAATCCCGTGTTTGGATTGAACACGCTGGGCGGCGCACTCGCGATCACGACCAAAGACGGCCGCAATAACCCGGGTGGCCAGGCAGAAGTATCCGCTGGATCGTTCGGGCGCAAGACAGTTGAACTGGAGCAAGGGGGCACAGTCGGTAACATCGACTATTTTTTAACCGCTAACGATTCTAAAGACAAAGGTTGGGGTGATCATAATCCCAGCAATGTTAAGCAATTTTTCGGCAAGGTTGGTTATCAGGATGCTGATACCAGAGTAGCGCTCAGTTTGACAGCGGCCGATAACGGTCTGCAGGGCTCGCAAACTATTCCGCGTACATTTTTGGATAACCGCCGTCAGGCCTATACCTTCCCGGATGAAAATATCAATCGCGCGCAGCTATGGAGTCTGTCTGCGAGTCACTTCTTTAATGACAAACTGCAGCTGTCAACAAATGCGTATTATCGAAATTATAATAACGACAATATCAGCAGCAATGTCAATGGAAACTACGATGCTACCAATAACCCTATACCCGCTAACAATACCCGTTCGCTCATAGACCAGGGGAGCTATGGCTTCGGTGCGCAGCTGAGTTACCTTGGAAAGCTGGGCCCGATGAAAAATCAGGTGGTGGTGGGCGTTTCCGGTGATTTTGCTAATTCGCGTTTCAAGCAATTGAGTCAGCATGCCGACTTCACTGTCGCCCGCGACACGATTGGTTTGGATAATTTTTCGCTGAATACCGATGCTAAAACCCACAACAGCAATCTGTCTCTGTTTATTTCCGATACGTTAGCGCTTAACGATCAATGGTCGATGACAGGTTCTGGTCGATATAATTACGCGCAGGTCAACATTAGTGACCAGTCCGGTAATCAGCCATTATTGAATGGTAAAAATACTTTTACACGTTTTAATCCCGCTGTCGGCCTCACCTACAATCCGAACCCGGCGGTCACCGCCTACGCTACCTATAACGAAGGCATGCGTACACCAACAGCGATTGAACTGGCTTGCGCTGATCCGACGGCACCCTGTTCATTGCCGAACGACTTTATTGCCGATCCTGCCTTAAAGCCGGTAATCGCACGCACAGGAGAGTTTGGCTTACGCGGAAAACTTGGTTCGGTCTCCAGCTGGAGAGCATCTATCTTCAGAACCGCGCTCGATAATGACATCCAATTTATCAGTAGCAGCGGCGCAACCGCCAGTACCGGATACTTCCAAAATGTGGGGAAAACCCGTCGGCAAGGGATGGAATTTGCTGCCCATACCGTCGTTGGACAAGTCGGCGTGACAGCCAGCTATAGCTATATTGATGCAACCTATCAGACCGCCTTCGATGAGCAAAGCGCCAGCAATTCAAGTGCCAACGCAGCGGGTGTCATCACCGTTAATCGCGGCAACAAGATTCCGGGAATCCCTGAAAATACGTTCAAGCTACGCTTTGACTATGCGCCGACGTCAAGCTGGAACATCGGAACTAATGTGGTCTATCGCAGCAACATCTATGCACGTGGTGATGAAAACAATCAGGACAGCAACGGCAAAATTCCGGGCTACACGATGGTCAATCTCGACACCACATATGCCATAACGAAGCAGTTACAAGTGTTCGCCAGGATCGATAATTTATTCAATCGCCAATATGCAAACTTTGCTGTTCTTGGCCAAAATTTTTTCAACGGACTGGGACATTCGTTTGATGGTGGCAACATCTCCAACGAGCAATTCATTGGTCCCGGCGCACCGCGCGGTGGCTGGATCGGTTTGCGATATTCATGGAGTTAATAGCTGTTTGGTGCCAGCCGAGAGGCTTTTGGCTATTGAATTTCAAAACAATTTTTAAAAGGCTTTACCATTATGACGTTACATTTAGTACGTAAAAATGCTTCAACGGTTGTCGCAACCGGTGGTGCGCTACGTAGTGCGATTCTGATCGGCGCAGTGTTATCAACGCTTTCTTTCGGCTTGCTCCCAGGCATCGCCAGCGCAAGCCCCTTTGCGTATGTCCCTAACGAAAAATCCGGTACCATTTCTGTTATTGATACAGCCAGCGACACTGTCATCGGCGAAATCAAGGCGGGTACCAAGCCACGCGGTCTGGCAGTGCGCCATGATGGAAAATCCTTATACGTCAGCGATCAACCAACCAATTCGCTATTAATTGTTGATGTGGGAACGCGCGGGGTCGTCGGATCCGTGTCCGTGGGAGAGTCGCCCGAAGGTGTGGGTATTGCTCCCGCCGGTGATTGGATTGTCGCCGCCAGCGAGATAACCAACTCTGTCAATTTCATCTCCACGGCGACAAATAAACAAGAATTCATTATCAAGACCAAGGGTAAAAATCCGGAGCATGCCGAATTCAGCCCCGATGGAAAATGGTTATATGTCAGCGCTGAGGAAGCGGATTCGATCGACATCATCGACATGACCAAGCGCGAGCAGGTCGATCTGGTGAAGCTCGGCAGGCGTCCACGCGGTATCGCTTTCACACCCGATGGCACGCGCGCTTACATCGCCGCAGAGCTTGAGAGTATGGTGTATGTGGTGGACGTTGCGACCCACAAAGTTATCGCCCAGGTGAAGGCGGGCACCTTCTCGAACGGCGTCACCATGGCACCAAATGGCAAACGTGTTTATATTTCCAACGGCAAGGATTTTACTGTTTCGGTCATTGATACTGACACCAACACAGTAGTGGCGACGGTGCCGGTTGGCAAACGTCCATGGAACATGGCGATCACACCAGATGGCAAGAAATTGTATGTTGCCAACGGTCGCTCTAATTCGGTTTCTGTAATTGATACCGACACCAATCTGGTCAAGGCCGAAATCCCTGTTGGTGCACTACCCTGGGGCGTCGCCATCAGATGATCAAGCCCGTCAAGTACGCGTCTGGCGACAGGGCGATAGGCATGCGTGGCAGCGGGGTAACCGGCTATCGTTTTCCCACAATCGCCCTGCATTGGTTAGTTGGATTATTGATCATCGGGATGCTTATATTAGGCTATTACATGATCAATGTGCCCAAAGGTACGCCGGGTCGGGCATCCTATTTCAACTTGCATAAATCGATCGGGGTAATGGTCGGGGTGTTGATACTATTGCGCTTGGCCTGGCGTCTCACGCATCGATCGCCGCAGTTGCCAAATACCATGCCGCAATGGGAGGTACGGGCTGCGCGATGGAGTCATCGCTTGCTCTATCTGTGCATGGTGGTGCAACCAGCAAGTGGCTATATATCGTCGTCGTTCAACAAATACGGCGTGAAGTTCTTTGGCATCCCGCTACCAAAATGGGGTTGGGAAGATCCTGGTTTGCGTGATCTTTTTGGCTTTATCCATTATGTGGCAGGTGCAATATTTACCGCACTGGTTGTGCTACATGTATTGGCAGCGTTCAAGCATTTGCTTGTGGATCATGATGGCGTTTTTCAGCGTATGTTACGTTCGTAATAGCGTATTTAACGTAAAAGATTGCGCAGCAGATGCAACGAAAAGGTTTGGAACGAAAGCGAGAGTTAGACGCGTTGAAGTGCGATGGCTTCGGCTCGGCAGGGAGTGCCTCTGAAATGAAAGTCAAGTCCCTTGGCCGAATGGCCAGGCTTGCCCTAAGCGCGCTTTTGTGACGGCTATGAATCTATGGCATCAGATAATGCAGCATCATCGGGTAACGCTGACGTGTTACCCGGTTTTTTCTGTGAGTGTGGCGTTTTCAGGGAAAAGAAAGCGCTTATACATGAGCTTTTCGATTTCATTGGCAGGCACAGGTCGGGAAATATAATAGCCTTGAATTTCGTTACAGGATAGTTCCTGCAATATATGAAGCTGTTCAAGCGTTTCCACGCCCTCAGCAACGACGCGCATGTTTAAGACATGCGCCATGGAAATGATCGCCATAAAAAATACTTCGCCCTCCTTGCCGTCACCCAATTTTGCGGTGAAGGCGCGGTCGACTTTCAGAATGTCGAGATCCAGCCGTTGTAGCTGCGACAGCGACGAATACCCGGTACCAAAATCATCCAGCAGCAGTTTGATACCCAATGACTTAAGCGCCGCAAGTTGCGTGAATATCGCCTGATCTTCGCCCATCATGCAAGATTCCGTGAGCTCGACTTCGACCAGCGACGGATCAATCTCATAGCGATGCATATGCGATGCCAGCACCGTGTCAAAATTTCCCTGATTGAACTGCGGTGACGAGACGTTGATTGACACCGGTACGAGCGGTACATTGTCTGCTTTCCAGCGAGCTAACTGAGCACACGCCTTTTTGACAACCAGTTCGCCGAGTTTGACAATGAGCCCAGTCTCTTCGGCCAGAGGTATGAACTCATCCGGCTGGACCATTCCACGGGTTGGATGGACCCAGCGCACCAGTGCTTCAAGGCTGCGAAGCTCACCGCTGGCAGTATCTACCCGCGGCTGATAATAAAGGACGAATTCGTCACTTTCAATGGCTGAGCGCAACCCTTGCTCATTGTTCAGTCGGACTACCAAATTTTGAGATAGTTGCGGTCGGAAGAACTGATAGCTGGCTTTGCCATTTGCTTTTGCAGCATACATGGCAATGTCGGCATGCTTAATCAGCGTCTCAACGTCGTCGCCATCTTTTGGAAAGATACTGATACCAATCGATGCGCACACAACATGGCTGCTTTGGCCAGATAGAAAGAAGGGCTTTCTAAGGGCCGCTATGACCCGTTGGCTGACACTTTCGACCATGGCAGTATCGTCGGGGCTTTCAAGAATAATGGTGAATTCATCGCCGCCAAGGCGTACCACATTGTCACAAGGACGAATGACCGAACGAAGGCGCGCGGCGGCCGCTTGCAGCAATTCATCGCCGGCTGCGTGGCCCATTGTGTCGTTAATATTCTTGAAATCATCCAGATCAACGAATAGTAAGGCTAACGAAGTCTGTCCGTTGCGTGCGCGGTTGATCGCCAGTGGCAAAAACTCCATTAACCAATGACGATTGGGGAGGGCGGTTAATGCATCCGAATTTGCCATGACTAATAGCGCTTGTTCATGCGCTTTGTTTTCGCTTATATCGCGCAAGGTGAGTGCTAACCCAGCGTTTGAACGCATCATTTTTCGATGCACCCAGGTCATTTTCAGAGGGCTTTCAGGGGGAATTAAAAAATCGTCCTCGTAAAAATTGAGTTTGATTGCTTCGACATAAGTCCGCATCAACTGTTCAAAATAAGAGCGGTTGGCGTACACGCTGGAAAGACGTCTTCCCATCAGCTCATCTCTTGACGACCCGTACTGTGCCGCCCCATGTTCGTTACAGTCGACGATAATAAAGTCGACAGGGTTGCCTCCGCGCCGACGTTGTATTGCAAGCATGAAGAAGCCTTCGGTGCCCCCTTCGCTGGAAATGCCATATGCCTCACGAACCTGCGTAAATTGATACTTGCGCCAGGCCAGCCGACCGGTGAAAAAGACGGCAATGAAAGCAAAAATCAGCACGCTGGCAATGCGACCCAACGCCAGCAACCTTTGCTCGTGGGAGATCGCTTGCAGAGGCAGCAGAACCTCATCTTCGGATAAACCGGCTACCGCCACAAGTGGATAGTTTTTGATGCGTTGCCACGCAACGATGCGCGAGCGGCCGTCGATGAATCGATTGCTCTCCACGTGTCGGAGGCCAAGCGCAGTTGTAATCACCGGTGAAGCTTTGTAGACCGTTGCGTTGGAACGGATGTTTTCGCCCATTCTTTTCGCCAGTACGACCCCGTCCATCGTTCGAAAGGCGAGAAAGCCATTTTTCCCGAGCGCTGCATCGACAGTCGGGCTATAAAAATATCCAGGCTCAACCGATACCATCACGATCCCGTCGAACGCGCCATCTTTAGCATTTAGTCGGCGGGAAAAGCGAATAATCATTTTCCCGGAGCCAGCGCCGATGGAGGGTTTGGTGATGACGAATTGGTTGTTGTCACTTTTTTGAAGGATCAGGAAATAATCACGCTGCGCCAGGTTTACTCTGTTCCGCGGTAAAGTGGTGCTGACAATGTCGCCGTGGCGGTTCGCAATGGTGACATACAACATGTCGGTGACGGGATAAAGACCCGCCCGCGTTTGATCTTCCAGTCTTAACGTGCCCCCGCCGGTCTCCCAGTAATATTTGAGATTGCGTGTAATTTGGTCGATTTGCTCAAGCGGTCGTGCGAGTTGTTCAGCATAGGCGCCGGATAATAAAGCGACTTCTTTGGCGCCGTTCTTGAGAAGCGTCTGTTTTTGTTTTTCGATTTGAGAAGAAGTAATCTGCCAAATGGTGGCCGCAAGCACCAGGCCAATGATTGGCCAGATTGCGATGATGCGAAGCCTGCCTCGGAGAAATCCGAAACTTGTAGCCATTCGGCCAAGATGTTCAGTAGGGCGAATGATAGGCATTACAATGTTTTTCGTTTGGGCGAGCTTGGTGCTATTGGCATAAAAGATCGTTTTTTTGGTTTAGAGTTTCAGCCGGAAACGTTTTTAAATAGTTCTATTTGGAAAGATTAGCACGCGCTGAACTTTTTTTCCGGAGAATTTGACGGGAAATGACATCGTCGAATCATTTGATCAATTATCCGGCCGCTTTGTACCTGATTTTTAACCTTTATAAGACGCGATTGGCGTTCGTACTGTGTTAATTATGCAATCTGATCAGAAAATCACAGGGCTAAAGCCACATTTTGTTGAGGCGGATTTGTGTGACCGCAGCGCAACCGAACGGCTATTTAACGATCATCAAATTGCCGCTGCAATTCATTTTGCCGCGCTGAAATCAGTCGGTGAATCGGTTGCAAAGCCGGTTGAATATTATGCAAACAATTTAGGTGCTTTGCTAACCCTCTGCGGCGTGATGCAGAGTGCTAATGTCAATCAATTCGTTTTCAGTTCCCCGGCCACGGTGTACGGCAATCCTGAGACCGTGCCAATCAAAGAAGATTTCCCTCTTCGTGCAAGCAATCCATACGGACGCACCAAGTTAATGGGAGAGCAGATTTTGCGCGATCTGGCTGAGGCGAACGAACATTGGAAAGTCGCTTTCCTAAGGTATTTCAATCCTGTTGGCGCGTATGTAAGTGGATTGATCGGTGAAGACCCGCGTGGGACGCCTAACAATCTCATGCCTTATATCGCGCGGGTAGCCGCCAGACGGGCGGCTAAATAGTCGGTGTTTGGATCCGATTATCCGACTATCGACGGTACTGGCGTACGTGATTATATTCATGTGGTCGATCTCGCCAAGGCGCATCTTGCGGCATTAAGTTGTCTGTAAAAAAGAGGCCAAAGCATTACTGCCAATATAGGAACCGGTTGTGGTTACGGCGTTCTCGAAGTCATCGCTGCTTATGAGAAAGCCAGCGGGCAAACTGTGCCCTACGATCTGGTACCGCGCCGCCCAGGCGGTATTGCATCGTACTACGCCGATTCGCGATTGGCTGCTGAACTGCTTGACTGGCGGGCGGAAAAAGATTTGGCAGCAATGTGTGCCGACTCCTGGAAATGGCAGTCGCTTAACCCAGCGGGTTTTGAGGCTGAAAGTCAGTGACACCTGGCCATTCTTTTGAAGCAGAAACTGCGCGCTACTAAGTCCCGGATCATGCTGCTTGACGAGTTATTTGAGTGGCTGCGAAGTCAGCACTGGAGCGGCTGAGCTAAGGCACTCAGCCTGGCGTGGGATCGTGTTTGATCCGAACCGATTGATCCGCCGTTCAAATGGTGATCTTAAGCTCCGCACGGCGTTCGTCAAATACTTCGTTCGGGAAAGCCGACTTAATACAACAATTATCAACTAAGTAATTTATTTGCTATGTTGAGCGCGTCAGACAGGCGCATGCTTCTCATCGAATTCATTCGTTCCCTATTTTTTTCAGGCCTTTTTCAACGGAACCGTTGAGAGGCTGTGCACATCCGTGAGCTGCACAGTCTATTTTCTGCCTAATTAATTAGCATATTTATTGTTTTTATGCAATTTCTCATAAGAAAATTAATTATTTTTATTTCTCGTGGTTTTTTTGAGACGTATTCGCATGCAGCATAATGTTGAGCCTAAGAAATCTTGTAGAATGCCATTTCAATACGTTTTATTGAACTTGGGCACTAAAATTTGGATGTGCGCCGTAGGCCGGCGTATACATTTGGCCGCTAGTGCGTCTGCAACATTAAGCCTTTCAGGCTTGTATCTCAGGTTGAATTACCTCATGTATTTCTTGTCCAGGACCGCCATTAAACGGTGGGGTATCGTCATCGGGTTAATTCCCTTGTTATCTGCCTGCGCGTACGCTCCTGGCATGCGCATGGACAAGCAAAATGTATCTCAGACGCTATCCGATCAAGATCGTGAGCAAGCCTCGCAATCAGCGGCCCCTGGCGTTACGCCGGTTCTGAAATCCATTACGCCGCAGTTGTTGCAAGCAGACAAGATTACTCGTGAGAAACAGGCAAGTCAAGATATTAGCCAACTGGTCGCTACGCCGATGCCCTATTTGATCGGTAGCGGCGATGTCCTTTCTATCGTGGTGTGGGATCATCCTGAACTTTCCACTCCGGTGATGACTAGTTCGACCACAATCAGCGCTGCCGGGGCCTCTGACGTCGGCGCTACGAATACCCCCGGGTTTGTGGTTGATCAGGATGGATTGGTGCAGTTTCCGTATGCGGGTCCACTCAAACTGGCTGGACTGACCGAGGCACAAGCACGCACGCTGTTGACCCGGCAACTGAAGAACTATCTGAAAAAGCCGGACCTTACGCTACGCGTCCAGGCCTATCGTAGCAAACGTATCTATATCGATGGCGAAGTCAAAACGCCGGGCATTCAGAGTATTAATGATTTGCCGATGACGTTGATGGAGGCGGTGAGCCGCGCAGGCGGCTTCCTGCCGACGGGCGATCAAAGTCAGATAGACGTCAGCCGGGCCGGAACTACCTATCGGGTGAATCTTCCACAACTCCTGGATAAAGGCATCAATCCTGCCAGCATTTTGTTGAAAAATGGTGACGTTGTGCGCGTCATTGCGCGAGAGGAAAGCAAGGTATTCGTACTGGGCGAAGTGACTCGTCCAACGACGCTGACGCTGCGCAATGGGCGGCTTACGCTCAATGAAGCGCTGGGCGACGCTGGCGGTCTCAATCAATTAAGCGCCGAGGGCCGGCAAGTGTATGTCGTGCGCAATGCAGCGGACATGCATCCGATCATCTACAACCTTGACGCTCGCTCCCCGGTGGCGCTGGCGCTGGCTGAAAATTTTGAGCTCAAAGCCAAAGACGTCGTCTATGTTGACGCTTCCTCGCTTGCCAACTGGGCGCGCGTGATCGCGCTGCTAGTGCCTAGCGCCCAATCCTTAACCGGTGCGGTGCAGGTCACCAAATGATTAAGAACATTCTGGTCATTTGCATCGGCAACATCTGCCGCAGCCCTATTGCTGAAGGGCTGCTGAAGCACGCTTTGCCGGAAACCTCGGTGCGATCTGCTGGAATCGGGGCGATGATTGGTCATCCCGCAGATCCATTTGCAGTTCAGCTTACTCAGGAGCAGGGCATTGATATTAACGCCCATCGTGCTCAGAGTTTGGCGGCGTGGATGGTCAACGAGGCCGATATCATCTTAACGATGGACCTGGAACAAAAACGATTCATCGAACAAAAATATACGACATCCAAAGGCAAGGTCTTCCGTTTAGGGGAATTTGATAAGTATGACATTCCCGATCCGTACCGGGAGAGTCTGGACGTTTTTCGTCAGACCTATGGCCTTATTGCGCAAGGCGTTGACGCGCTGGTTAAGCGCCTCGTACATATCAATTAATAGAACCGTTTAAATAGTCATCACGATGAATCAACCCATTCAGCAATTAGTTCCCATTAACATCCCGGACGATGACGAAATCGATCTGGCAACTTACCTCGATATTCTTTTAGATAATTGCTGGCTAATCGCCAGTATCACGTTGGTGATTGCTCTACTGGGAACCGCATACGCGTTTATTGCCAAACCTATTTACGAAGCCAACATGATGGTGCAGGTTGAGGATAGCCCCAACTCGTCCAAGAATATCCTGGGTGATATGTCATCAATGTTCGACGTTAAAACGGCGGCGTCATCGGAAATGGAAATTCTCCGTTCGCGTATGGTGGTAGCGCATGCTGTCGACAATCTGCGGCTGAACGTTTCGGTACATCCAAAATATTTCCCAATGGTGGGATCCTGGCTTGCTGGCGGTAACAAAAAACTGTCTGAGCCTGGGCTATTCGGTTATGGCGGCTACGCATGGGGCGCTGAAAAAATTGATGTTTCTACATTCATCGTGCCAGAATTTCTGGAGGGCCGGGAATTTGTGCTCACAGTCGGGGCCAATGGACAATACACGGTCAATGAAAGCAAAGACGATCTTAGATTAAAAGGCAGTGTTGGATCCACGCTGAAAGTTAGTGAAGAAGGCGGCAACATAGAGCTGCGCGTCGACCGCATATCGGCTCGCCCGGGCACCCAATTTATATTGAGCGCGACCTCTCGTTTAGGTGCCATCGAAAAACTACAAAATGCCATGGGCATTGGCGAAAGAGGCAAGCAGTCTGGCATTATTAACGTCACGTTGGAAGGCACAAACCCCACGCTAACCAGCAACATACTGAACGAAATCGGTCGCGAATACGTCCGTCAGAACGTAGAGCGCAAATCGGCAGAAGCAGAAAAATCACTTAGCTTCCTGGATCAGCAACTCCCGGCTCTAAAGCGTCAGCTGGAACAGTCCGAGACTAAATTTAATCAATTCCGGAACATCAGCGGGACGGTTGATTTAGGCGAAGAGGGCAAAATGTTGTTGCAGCAATCCGTCGCCGCTCAAACCAAATTGATTGAGCTGAAGCAGAAAAGAGAAGAGTTGCTGGTCCGCTTTACGCCCGCGCATCCGGCCGTGGTAGGAATAGATAGCCAGATGAAAGAAATAACGGCCGAAATGCAGGCAATCGTCACGCAAATTAAACAGCTGCCATTAGTCGAGCAAGATGTACTGCGTCTAACCCGCGACGTTAAATTGAACACCGATTTATACACGGCGTTATTAAACAGTGCCCAGCAACTGCGCCTGGTCAAGGCAGGAAAAATAGGAAACGTGCGCCTGGTGGATGCAGCCATGGTACCGGAACACTCGATCAAACCTAACCGGCCGATGGTGATGTTGGTCGCGTTATTGATCGGTTTGTTTTCTGGTGTGGTCGCCGCATTTATTAAAAAATCGCTGTTCGGTGGTATCAGCGATGCCCATGATATTGAGCAAAATCTTGGCCTCACCGTATATGCAAATATACCGCACAGCAAGCAGCAGGAATCTTTGTATCAGCGTGTGCTTGCCAGGTCCCCACAAAATTCCGTATTAGCGCAAATCGATCCTGCCGATACGGCGATCGAAAGTCTGCGAAGCTTCCGCACCTCTTTACAATTTTCGATGCTGGACGCAAAAAATAATATTATCCTGATCACGGGCCCGACACCGGGCCTGGGGAAATCATTTGTCTCTGTCAATATCGCTGCCGTGTTGGCGGTCGCAGGGAAAAAAGTTTTGCTGATTGATGCTGACTTACGCAAAGGATATTTGCATCAGTACTTTGGTTTTGGTCGGGACAACGGTCTCTCGGAACTCGTTGCCGGTTCCTGCACACTGGAACAAGTGGTGCATACAAGCGTCGTAACAAATGTCGACTTTATCGCCACGGGCCGCTTGCCTCCAAATCCGGCTGAATTGTTATTGCACGAGAATATGGCGCAATTTCTCCAATCCTTATCCGGCAGCTACGATTACATCCTGATAGACACGCCACCTGTTCTGGCTGTTTCGGACACCCTGATACTTGGACCGCTGGTCGGTGCGGTCTTTATGGTTACGCGTGCTGGACAAAGCACCATCGGCGATATTAAAGAGTCGATCAAGCGATGCAGCTACACCGGAATTCCGGTGAAAGGCATATTGTTTAATGATATTAAGCGCCGACCGGGTAGCTATGGATATGGCGCCAAGTACGGCAAATATCGGTACACCCAATATAAATATTGATATAGATGAGGCGGAAAGCAGATGTCGCTAAGCGGCGTGCTGCTTCCCTCTATGCGGCCTCGAAAAATGGTGGGAAAAATTTAGATATTTTGATCCGATACGTCTCGCTGAAGTCTGTCTTTGTTGCGTAGGCGCGATGACGGTCGAATAGCGATTTGTATAGCATCGAGCGTACGTGTTCGAACCGTATTTTTCGCACGCTATAAATTGCAATGATGCAGCGGTACCTTGATTCAACCGAGTCCCCGAACAACGCCATAAAATCGCAATAAATTGAGATCAAATAAGCCATTTCCGCCACATTTGTTTCAACTTATTGGTTAAAAATTAAGTCTATAAAAAAACAAAATGATGAAAATTATTTTCACTCAAAAATATGACCATTCCTTGCACGCTGCGGTTCCATTTTTTTGCGTTCAACTGAGTATGTATCTTCGTAGGCTTCCAAGAGCCAACTACATGCCTGTCACGTCAAATGATACAAACGTGGATCGGAGAGGTTTATGATCTCGAGCCTGAGTATTGCCGGCACAGCTTTAGCTGCCGCATCGGCAAGCTTCGTTGCAAGCGTAGTAATCGTTGCCTCACAAAAGTGGCACGGAAAACATTCGTTAGACCACGACGTCTCCGGTGTCCAAAAATTTCATACTGTCGCCGTACCCCGTGTGGGCGGAATTGCTGTCATAACGGGAATTACATTTACGTTGTTGCTGCTAACACTCACCGATCCATTTCTTGCTGCAGCTTCCGGCATACGGGATGCGTTCAAACTTTTGCTCGCGGCCAGCCCGATTTTTGTTGCCGGAACGGTGGAAGATTTGACGAAAAAAGTTTCTGTCAGAGCGCGACTCGGCGCAAGCATTTTTTCTGCACTCCTCGCCAGCTGGCTCCTGGGAGCCACCATCGTTAGCCTGGATATCTGGGGTTTCGACACACTGCTAACAATCGCCCCGGTCGCCATTGTTGTGACAGCATTCGTAGTCGCCGGAGGAACCAACGCCATTAACATCATCGATGGCTTTCACGGAATTGCGGCGAGTACGGTCATTATCATATTGTCTGCGATGGGATTTCTCGCCTGGATACAAGGGGACATGTTTGTCACCCAGCTCGCCGTGATCGGGGCCGCTGCGGCATTTGGTTTTTTGCTAGTGAACTATCCGACCGGACGGATATTTGTGGGGGATGGGGGAGCCTATCTTTTAGGGTTCTGGGTATCCGAAGTCGCGGTCTTGCTGTTAATAAGAAATCCATCCATCAATGCCTGGCAGCTCTTGGCGATCTGCGCCTACCCGGTAATTGAGGTTTTATTCAGCATCTATCGCAGAAGAATTATTCGAAAATCAGACCCCGGGCACCCCGACTGTCTTCATCTTCACACGCTCATTTATCGCCGTCTGGTGTGTCGGTTACTACGTCCTAATCCGAGTAAACCCTGGATCAGAAATGCCACGGTAGTTTGTTTTGTCGGAACATGGATCGCGGTGATGGCAGTCGCCTCGCTATTGCTAGGCAGTACCATTGTTGGCGCTGTGGCTGTGGTGCTGGCACAGATTGGATTATATCTGGTGGTCTATGCACGCTTGGTGCGGGGGCGGTGGCGCGCGATTCAGATATCCGGAGTTGACTTGTCGATTATTGCAAATGGTGGACGAAATGAATGAGTCAGTATTTTAGGGATACTTCGTTCGTAACTTTCTAACCTGATCCAAGGAAATTTCGTGCATTAAAGCATGAAACTAAACATAGTATCAAAAGCGAAAACATTTCCATGAGCACATTGAAGATACTGCCGGTAATCCTATGCGGCGGTTCCGGTACACGGTTGTGGCCACTCTCCCGCGAGTCTTACCCTAAGCAGTTCATACGCCTGCTTGGTTCCGATTCGCTGCTACAACAAACGTTGCGTAGACTGAAGGTCGTTGATGGCGTAGAGCCGGCCCTTCTGGTGCTCAACGAAACATCACGGTTTATCGCGGCAGAACAATTACGTGAAATCGGCATAGAGAATGCGACGATTTTGCTTGAGCCCATGCGGCGGAACACAGCCCCGGCTATTGCCGCGGCTGCCCTACATGCTTTATCTAAAGGAGAGGATCCTCTTCTCTTGATATTGCCATCGGATCACATTATAAAAAACGTTGTTGCTTTTCGTGCAGCGGTAAGTGATGCGACGCAGGCCGCCTTAAGTGGAGACCTCGTGACATTTGGTATTACTCCGCGCCATCCGGAGACCGGGTATGGCTACATTCGTACGCGTGGCAGTGAGTCCGATAAAGTTCTTCGGGTAATGGAATTCAAAGAGAAGCCGGATCGTGCCACTGCGGAGCGATATATGGCGAGCGGTGAGTATTATTGGAACAGCGGTATCTTCATGTTCCGTGCGAGTCGCTATCTAGAGGAGTTAGGGCAATTTCATCCTGAGATTGTTGAATCGTGTAATAGCGCAGTAACGGCAGCGATTAAGGATCTCGATTTTCTTCGATTAAATGGCCAGGCGTATGCATTAAATCCCGATATATCGATCGACTACGCAGTAATGGAGAAAACCAAGAAGGCTTCGATGGTGAAGCTGGATGCTGATTGGAGCGACATCGGATCATGGGCATCGGTATTGGAAGCTTCGCAGAGGGATCGCAATAATAATGCAATCCATGGCGACGTTATTTTGCAGGATTGCCATGACTGTCTTGTACATGGGACCTCGCGCTTGGTCACAGCTATCGGGCTTCGTAATGTGGTGGTAGTAGAGACCGCCGATGCCATATTGGTTATGAACACGGAGCACGCCCAAGATACAAAAAAAATGGTCAGTAAATTAGCATTGGAAATGCGTCCCGAGGTGCCAAATCATCGCGAAATTTTTCGTCCCTGGGGTTCTTATGACGCCATCTGGAACGGCGCTCGTTTCCAGGTAAAAAGTATTAAGGTTAAGCCTGGCGGAAAACTATCCCTTCAATTGCACCATCACCGTGCCGAGCACTGGATAGTCGTTACGGGTACTGCCAAGATCACGAACGGTAACGCTCAATTTTTTTTGACGGAGAATCAATCCACGCATATCCCCCTCGGCGTTGTTCATTCGCTGGAAAATCCGGGAAGAGTTCCATTGGAGTTAATCGAGATTCAGTCTGGTGCCTATTTAGGCGAGGACGACATCGTGCGTCTGGAAGATCAATACGGTCGAGTCTAAATTGTGAGCAGGAGAGCGGCTTTTTGTGCAGTGGGAATCATGGGTTTGAAAAAGGGAAAAGATAACATGGCGAGGACGTTATGACTCGACTCGGTTCCCGATCATTATTGTCAGACGGGATGTGGCTGAGCAGCTTGCAAGCCTTGGCGGCCTTGGGTCAATTGGCAGGAATTCGCTTGCTTACGCAAATACTGTCGCCGCGTATCTTTGGGGAATTCAGTTTGTTATTGGGCATCGTTGCGCTGATTGCCGCCGGCATAGCCAATCCAACTATGCAAGCCATGTTGCGATACTACCCAGAATACCGTTTGGATGGGAAAGGCGAGTTGGTGAAGACAGTGGCATTGCGCCAACTCGTCAAACTCTTGATATGGGCATCTCCAGTTGTCCTTGTGGGTATGGTTACGACTCTTATATTCGGATGGATCGGCGCAACCGAGATTGGATTGTTAGTGTGCTTGGTGGTTGTCGAAATACTTCGATTGCAAAGCAATGCCTTACTAAATGCGAGCAGTGCACACCGCGCCTATGGTGTGTGGGCAGTCGCAGACGCTTGGGGGCGTCCACTGTTAGCGTGGTTACTGGTATCGGTTATGGGCACTAGTCTGGTTGTCATACTTGCTGGCTATCTGTTCGCATCCTTATGTACTTGGCTAATAATGAAGCGATTTGTTCCAAACGAAGAAAGAGAGATTACGCCCCTTTCAGAGCAGTCCGCTCTGGCGCGCAGATTTTGGAAGTATACGTTGCCCCTGCTTCCTCTCGGGATCCTCGGCTGGGTTTCGGGTATGGCGGACCGTTTTATGATCGGCGCATTTTTGTCTCCCGCCGATGTGGGTCTGTATGTCGCAATTTATGGCTTAGCTAGCCGCCCTATGCTGATGTTCGGAAGCATTGTCGAAAATATTATTCGGCCAGCGTATCAAACCTCTTTAGTAAGAGGGGAAATGCGCACAGCTCATGGTTATTTAATTAAATGGGTAGTTTTGATCCTATTAGGATCGACTGTCGCTTTCGTTCTTGCTTGTTTTGGACACCACCGGCTGGCCTACATTTTACTTGGAAAAAATTACCGTACAGTTTCGTTTTTACTTCCATGGCTGATGGGAGGATACGCATTGCTTATCTTGTCTCATATAGCAAATACAGTTTGTTACGCCAATGAAGCAACCCGTAATGTTTTGTTTATTGAGACTTCAAGTGCGATTCTCGCCGTTGCGTTTGGCTACTTATGCATAAAAATTGGGGGACTAAAGGGCGCGGCTCAAGCTGTGCCTCTTTACTATGGAGTTCAACTTATTGTTTCGTTCTTATTCGCAAGGAATTGGTTGTTAAACGGGCGTAGATAACGACGGAATTTGTAAAAGAATCGGCTCTCTATTCAACCGCATTCTCGATACTCATTACAGCCGGCCTAAAAAATTAGCGCAATAAATTCTAAGTCTATTTTCATACGACGGTAACTTAAAAAATAATGATGAAATATAAGCTCGTAAAAATGGTTCTAAATAACTTTAATAGTCATCCAGGCGCGGTGGACAATTAATGAATATCCTCGTTATTGGCAAGTTTTACACGGAAGATTTTGCTTTACATATATCCGAAACTTTTGCAGCCATGGGACACGCCGTGCGGCGCTTCGAGCCAGGTTACAAACGCAATCGAATCGGTGGGCGATTCGGGCATCGTCTGAACCAGGTTCATGGGGTCATCCACTCCGCTACTGACTCTGTGCCGGAGATCCGCGCCCGACGGATAAAACGGCTATGGCAAATAGCGGATGAAGGCCCCCTGGACTTGATCGTGGTCTGTTATGACTTTCTTTGGCCGGTCGAAGTTACCGAGCTGAAACGACGTACCAGCGCACAAATAGTCATGTGGTTTCCCGATGCGGTTACGAATTTCGGCAAAGCGTTTTTTATGAATGCTCCCTATGATGCGCTCTTTTTTAAGGACCCTTATATCGTCCATGTCTTAAGTGATGTGCTGAAAAGTCCGGTTTATTACTTACCAGAGTGCTTCAACCCGGAGCGTCATTGGCTACAAGAAAAGGATATTGGCCAGAGTCGTGATTACAAATGTGACATCACAACGGCGGGTAATCAACACTCTTGGCGTGTGGCGTTTTACAAAAATCTGGTCGATTACGACGTCAAACTATGGGGAAATCCGGCACCCTTATGGATGGCTGCGGGCAAAGTCGCCCCGATGCATCAAGGCAGAAGCGTATATGACCAAGAAAAAGTAAGAGCGTTTAGAGGTGCCAAGATTGTTGTTAATAATCTTCATTATGGCGAGACATGGGGCGTAAATGTCCGCTGCTTTGAAGCGGCAGGTGCAGGCGCTTTTCAGATGGTGGATTGGAAGCCAGGTTTGAGCCAATTATTCGAAGACGAAAAAGAGCTAATCACGTTTCGAAGCATCTCAGATCTGAAGCAAAAAATAGATTATTGGCTACCTCGCGAAGCAGAGCGGCAAAGTATCGGCGAGGCCGGTATGGGTCGCGCTCACAAGGACCATACCTATGCGCTACGTTTAGAAATGATGCTCGGCACACTCGCTGGTACCAGTGACGGCTTTCCAGTACCTCAAATTCAATATAGGGATTAATAAGCGTCCAGCACGATTATCTACCGTGGAATTCGTCGACTGAGGTTGAGCGTGAATTGACCACGAACCGATCATTCGTCATTCGGAAGAACCGGAGTTCTTTTTATTCCGATAATTGGAGATAAGGATGGTTCTGATTTCCCTGCTATTTCTCAGCCAATTTTTAATACTGATTCATTCAGGACCTTCTAATGTTTTTATCGCTGCTTATTTATTTTTCTGTTGTCGCGGTGCTGTCAATTAATTGGCCAAAAACTCTCACACACAGGTTTGTTATCGCTGGGCTTGTTGCCGGAGTTTTAATTGATGGGCTAAGGATCGAAACAGGAACAGATTGGCTTCCTTATTATCAACATTTCAACAGTTTTGATAACGCTAGTTTTACGGATTATCAAAATTTTGAAATAGGCTATCAATATCTCGTTTGGGCAATAAAAAGTATGTGGGATAACTATACATTTTTCACCGTTATCCATGCCGTGATTATATATTTTGGTGTCTATTATTCAGTATTCAAAATTAGCAACTCACGGCCTATATCTATAGTATTACTCTATGGTAGTTTAAATGCCATGCTTGGCTCGAATAGACAACTTCTTGCTCTATTTTTCCTGGTTATATCTATCAAATATTTAATTGAACGCCGTTTGTTTGTATTTAGTACTTTAATACTTTGCGGAGCGTTGTTCCATAAAACAATTCTCATTTTTCTGCCTTTCTACTTTGTGTATGGACTTTCTTTGCAAGGTTATACGGCGGCGTTCTGCCTGTTAATTGTTTCCAATTATGTGTTGGTTCAGAAATTTTCGGGTTTTATGAATCTACTAACACAAAGCGATAGCGGCCGGTTTTCGACTTACTTCGATAGTTCGATTGGGAATATGCGGCCGGTGCTAGCGTTATCCAAAAAATTTATGGTCCTAGGTGGAATTTTTATTCTCGGAGCAAAGAGTCTTCGCATGCGGTTGACTAGTATAGAAAAAGAAAAACTCATGTTCTTCGCCTTTTGTGCTTCCGTAAGCATAATTTTATACATCGTTGGATTATACGGTCTGGCTGCATTTAACTCTCGCCTGGATATCTATTTCGGAATTTTGTTTGTAGCGATTATTGGCGGGAAAGTAGAGGCGTTAGTACAAAATTACATACGAAAACTTTTACTTATCGTCTTTCTTATAATCACCGCATTTATTACTTTTTCGCAAAACCCATTTCTCGATTTATTTATTCCGTACAAATCTATTTTTTATAACGTTAATTTCATACGTGATTTGTATTAAAAATGTGGGCGATTGCTATTGAAATCCGATGTGCACATGTTTCTACAAAAATAATTTGTAAACGGAATAATGAACGACGGATTAATTCTCTAAGCTGATTTTTTACACAAAGCCAGTCGAGTCTTATAAGAAGAAACTTAAATGATTAAAAACACACGTATCGTCACCATTCATTTGCGTTCCGCCACACCTACCGGCATATTTCTCGCATGAGGCCGCTCATTGGATTGGTGGTTCCTGCGGTAGAGCAAACGGGCGGCGTATCGGCCGTAGCCCGTTTCGTAAAAGATGCAATATTGAGTACAGAGCGCTACGATTTAAAGCTCATATCGCTCGCTACGTCCGCGCATGACCCATGCAATGTTGGAATTACCCGTCCCTCTACGTGGGGCCGGGGGCCGACGGTAGCGTATGGTACTTGGGATGGAATTCCGTACGTCCATGTCGGTGCTATAGCGGGTGAGTTGGAGTTCCAGCGTTTCCGTGCACGAAGGATGTTAACCAGTATGGTGGCTGACTGCGATATTCTTCAAGTAGTTTGTGGTTCACCGGCGTGGGCAAACGCCGTTTGTGACCTCGGAAAACCGGTGGCCGTGCAGTGTGCCACACGTGCCCGCGTCGAACGGCGTCGTCGGGATGGCAATCCTCAGGGTTTAGCTGGGCGGTTACGCAAAGTATTAACTAGCGTTACGGACAGGATAGATAATCTGGCCTTGCGCAAGGTAGATGCTATTCAAGTGGAAAATCCCTGGATGTTTGAATACGCTAAACGTTTGAATTCAGGGCGCCAGGTCGATCTCCGATATGCTCCGCCGGGAATCGATGCGAAACTCTTTTGTCCTTTATCAAAACGTCCAATCGAAGATGATCAGTATATTTTATGTGTAGGGCGCTTAGACGACCCACGTAAGAACATTGGACTGCTGCTGGAATCGTACTCGCGGATGCCGAAAGCGATTCAGAGCACTGTCAGATTAGTGCTCGCTGGAGCGTCAGGTCCTCCCCCATCATTTTGGCAACGCGCCGAAACTCTAGGATTGCGTCACCGAATTTCATATGTTGAGCGTCCGAAGCTCCAGGCTCTCGTCGAGCTGTATCAAAAAGCCTTAATGTTTGCTCTTCCTTCGGATGAAGAAGGACTTGGTGTGGTTTTGCTTGAGGCAATGGCGTGTGGCGTTCCGGTGGTCTCAACTCTTAGCGGCGGACCCGACGGAATTTTAACGGACAGTAACGACGGTTTTTTGGTTCCTATAGATGATGCTGAGGCGTTGGCTGACCGAATGACCCGACTGTGTACAGATCCCATATTAAACATTCGTATGGGGCGCGCAGGCCGCGAAACGATTGAACTGCGTTATGCCGAAACGGTAACGGCGAATGTCTTTCAAGATATGTGGGATCAGATGTTGTTGAAAAGTAGTTATTACAATTGTCGTCCTAACTTCAACAATGCTTCAATCAAAGACGGAGTTCCATTACAAAAAATGGGTATTGGTCGACAGTCTAAGTAAACCTTTTGAGCTAACTGAGTTTGATGAAAACGCCGTGCACCGTTGCCATTACTTTTTCCAAACATTCATGTCGCTTGAATTTAAATATCACTTCGAACGTGAGAAGTGAAGTAACCAGGAAAAATAACATGCAGGAACAAAAACGGACCGGGACATTCATTCTGTATGCCCCAAATGTCCATACGGGGGGCGGTTTTGTTCTTCTAAGCGCATTACTGGCTGCTTGGCCGCGGTCGGTGACGCTGACCGTATTTCTAGACCGCCGAGCGCATGACCGCCTCGAGCCGCCCACAGACGCAACGGTGTTCTGGGTGGATGCAAACATGAGGTCGCGTCTGAGGGCTGAACTTGATTTGCGAAAATCAGCAGTCGTGGATAGCACGGTGTTATGTTTTCATGGACTCCCTCCTCTAATGCCGATTTCGGGCAGGGTAATTTTGTTCCAACAAAACCGTATTTTGCTGGGACTGAATTCTTTGAAGCAGTTTTCATGGAAGACCGGTTTGCGTCTCTCGACCGAGCGGATAGTAAGTAGAATTTTTCGTTACCGAGTGTCTCAATATATAGTGCAAACCCCATCGATGAAGCAAGCTGTAACGCACTGGTGCGGCGCATTATTCCCGCGGATTATTACGGAAGTCAAAGTGTTGCCGTTTATTGATTCTTTACCTGTTTTCCCCCTGGATAAGAGGCCTTCTCCTGTATGGGATTTTGTCTATGCCGCCGATGGCGAAGCGCATAAGAACCACAGGATATTACTGATGGCCTGGCAGCTATTGGCACAGGAAGGTTTATATCCAACGTTGGCTTTGACTTTGGGCGCACGCGATTCTGAGCTCACTCGACATATCGAAATTGCTGCCATTGAAGGCAAGTTGAATATTACTAATCTCGGTCAGCGTCGGCGCGATGAGGTGTTAGCAATTTATGCGAGCGCGAGCGCGATGATTTTTCCTTCAACCTCCGAATCATTCGGTTTGCCATTGGTGGAAGCGGCCAACCTGTCGTTACCAATATTGGCTGCGGAACTAGATTTTGTGCGTGATGTTTGCGTTCCCGTTCAGACATTTGACCCGCTCTCGCCTGTTTCAATAGCCAGGGCCGTCAAACGTTTTTTAGGTGAGCCTGAATCGACGTTGAGATTGCGGACGCCATCTGAATGGTGGGCTGAGTTGCTGCCCGAGTCATAGAAATCGAAAAATATCTTACTTGGACTGTGTGACTGAAAGAGTTCGTTCTTATGTGTCATGGAAAAAATTTACGGCAAAATTTTTTTCGCGGCGTTTGCACACGGCAACGATTTTATATTTTGAAACTGTCAATGATGATATTTAGTCCGGCTCTAACAACTTTTTAGCTGTCGGTAGCAAACGAAATTCTAAGTTTTAAATTGATTTATAGGTGGAAAAATGACTGGCGAAAAACCAATTAGAGTACTGGTGTTAGGAGCTTCTGGCATGCTTGGTAATGCTGTTCTGCGATTCTTTAATCAGAGCGAAGGCTTTAAAGCACTGGGTTCAATTCGCTCGGCTAGTGCAATACGTCACATGCCCGTTGAGTTGCACGACGACATTTTCCGTGGAATAGACGTAGAAAATTTTGACAGCTTGACCGGACTGTTTGCACAAGCCCGTCCAAACGTAGTGATTAATTGTATCGGCCTGGTGAAGCAGTTAGCTGAAGCAGATGATCCGCTTATTGCGATTCCTATTAATTCTTTGCTTCCTCATCGATTAGCGCGTTTATGCGATGTGGTGGGAGCGCGATTCATTCATATTAGTACGGACTGTGTCTTTGCCGGTTCTCGTGGCATGTACAGCGAAGATGACGCATCAGACGCTAAAGATCTTTATGGCATCAGCAAATATCTTGGCGAGGTGGATTATCCGCATGCCGTGACGCTGCGAACATCGATTATAGGTCATGAGCTTAATAGTACTCATGGACTGATCGGCTGGTTTCTTGCACAGAACGAAGCGGTGAAGGGTTTTACACGTGCGGTTTTTTCGGGTTTACCGACGGTTGAGCTGGCACGAGTGATACGCGATTTTGTCATTCCTCTCCCCGAGTTGCGAGGGCTTTTTCACGTGTCCGCAAAGCCGATTGCCAAATACGATTTGCTAAATCTCGTGGCAGAAGCTTACGGAAAAGTTATTACGATTACACCTGAAGATAAGCTGGTTATAGACCGTTCCCTTACCTCCGAACGTTTCCGTGCGAAAACCGGTTACGTGGCGCCGGAGTGGCCTGAGCTTGTGCATAAAATGCGTAAATTTAAGTAAATAGTGATTATTAATTGAAGGAAAATTCCCAAATGTTTAAAGACAAAACACTTTTGATCACCGGCGGCACAGGATCATTTGGAAACGCTGTTCTGAAACGATTTCTGGATTCGGATTTTGCCGAAATTCGGGTTTTTAGTCGAGATGAAAAGAAGCAGGAAGACATGCGCATCAGGCTCAATAACGACAAGGTCAAGTTCTATATTGGCGATGTGCGTGATTACGATAGCGTCCATGATGCGATGCGTGGCGTTGACTCCGTATTTCATGCCGCGGCGCTGAAGCAGGTCCCATCGTGTGAGTTTTATCCGTTAGAAGCCATCAAGACAAATGTGCTGGGTGCGGAAAACGTCATGCGCGCTGCCATAGCCCAGGAAGTAAAGCGCTGCGTCGTGTTGAGCACTGACAAAGCGGTTTATCCCATTAACGCTATGGGTATCTCAAAAGCGATGATGGAAAAAGTAATGGTGGCCAAGTCGCGTCTATGTGACCCCGGCAAAACCGTCCTGTCCGCGACGCGTTACGGGAACGTCATGGCATCGCGCGGCTCAGTGATACCTTTGTTTTTAGAGCAGCTGAAAAGTGGTAAAGCGCTGACTATTACCGATCCGAATATGACGCGTTTTCTAATGTCGCTGGAAGAGTCGGTGGACCTTGTTCTTTACGCTTTTCAGCATGCAAAGCCTGGAGACATTTTTGTACAAAAGGCGCCCGCTTCTACGGTCGGAGAATTGGCTGAAGCCTTGAATTCTCTATTGCGTCGCGAAAATGAAATCAAGATTATCGGTACGCGCCATGGTGAAAAACTGTATGAGTCGCTAGTGTCTCGCGAAGAGATGGCCCGTGCCGACGATCTTGGCGAGTACTATCGTATTCCTGCCGATTCGCGGGATTTGAATTATGACAAATACTTCGTTGAAGGTGAGATCGGCATTTCGTCAATCGACGATTACACCTCACACAATACCCGCCGATTGAATGTCTCTCAGGTGAAGGAAGTGTTGATGCAGCTGGACATCGTGCGAGAGGCTGTCGATGCTTAAGGTCATGACCATTGTTGGAACACGCCCAGAGTTAATAAAGATGAGCCGGGTGATTGCCGAGTTTGACCGATTTACCCGGCACGTATTGGTGCATACCGGTCAAAACTATGATTACGAATTAAATCAGGTTTTTTTTGACGATCTGGATATTCGGAAGCCGGATTATTTTCTGGAGGCTGTCGGTGAAAATGCGGCGCAGACGATCGCCCGCGTGATTGAAAAGTCCGATGAAGTGATGGAAAAAGAAAAGCCCGATGCGATCATGCTGTATGGCGACACCAACTCATGTTTATCGATCCTTGCGGCGAAACGCCGGAAGATTCCGGTGTTTCACATGGAGGCGGGTAACCGCTGTTTTGATCAACGCGTTCCGGAAGAATTGAACCGCAAAGTACTGGACCACTTGAGCGATATCAATCTCGTTCTCACCGAGCATGCTCGCGGCTATTTGATCGCTGAAGGCATTCGTCCTGAGACCATCATCAAGACCGGTTCGCACATGAACGAGGTGTTGGAACACTACATGCCCAAGATCCAGATATCGGACGTGTTGCAACGGACGGGGCTGGAGCCGAACAAGTTTTTTATCGTGAGCGCGCATCGGGAAGAGAACGTAGATACGCCACAAAATTTGCTTGATCTGGTTGAGACACTGAATGCTTTGGCTAAAACCTATAATTATCCGGTGATCGTGTCCACACATCCGCGCACAAGAAAACGTCTGGATGCGCTGGAGCTGGGGGAGCTTAGCCCACTGATCCAATTCTTAAAACCTTTTGGATTTTGCGACTACATAAAATTGCAGATGGAAGCTTTGTGCGTCGTGTCTGATAGCGGCACGATTACCGAGGAAGCATCGTTGCTGAATCTACCTGCGATTACGATCCGGAATGCGCACGAAAGACCGGAGGGCATGGATGTGGGCACGCTCATCATGAGTGGGCTGAAGAAAGAGGGTGTTCTGGACGCCGTACGCGTCATCATCGCTCAGCACGACAAGACTCGACGCGTAATGAAGCCAGTGCAGGACTATGAGGCCGGCGCGGTATCCAAGCAGGTGTTACGCGTGGTGCTGAGTTACGTCGATTATGTGAACCGTACGGTCTGGTCCAAGTGAGTCTGCTGTGCGTATAGTCCTGATCGCGGACGCGTATCCGCCAATGGCTTCTTCCGCAGCAGTGCAACTACGGGATCTTGCACAAGAGATGCTCAGACAAGGGCATAGTCCGATGATGATGATCCCTTCTTCTGATTTGACGCTGCCATGGTCTCTGGAAACAATGGATGGGGTGCCTGTCCTGCGACTCAAAGCGCCGCGTACGAAAGACATCGGCTATCTTCGGCGAACCATCGGTGAGTTTTTGATGCCCTTTGCGATGTTGCGTAGCTTGCGCAAGAGTCCGTTTGGGAAACAAACCTGGGACGGCGTGGTGTGGTACTCGCCGACTATCTTTTTAGGGCCCATTGCTAAAGCGCTGAAAAAAGCAAGCGGCTGCCGCAGCTACCTGATTGTTCGGGACATCTTTCCAGAGTGGGCCGTTGATATGGGCTTACTGGGTCGCGGCCTCCCTTATCGGTTTTTTAAAATGATCGAGCGATATCAATACGCAGCCGCAGATACCATTGGCGTACAAACGCAAGCAAACATGGCTTATTTTGACGCGTGGGCTTCAAAGCCAGGAAGAGACGCGGAAGTTTTGCAAAACTGGCTTTCCGATGCCTCGGATATTGGTTGCAGCATTTCAGTAAAAGATAGCGTAATTGCTGGTCGCACCATTTTTGTCTATGCGGGCAATATGGGTGTAGCGCAGGGCATGGGAATTCTGATAGATCTGGTTGAGCGTTTACGCGATCGAAATGACATAGGCTTTCTTTTTGTGGGAAGAGGTAGTGATGTTCAGCTCATACGCAAAAAGTTTGAAGAACGTAAACTGCTTAACGTCGTTCTTTATGATGAAATAGCCCCGATAGAGATCCGTGGCCTGTATGCACAATGCCATATCGGAATCGTAGCATTGGACCCGCGACACAAAACGCACAATATTCCGGGCAAATTTCTTTCGTATATGCAAGCGGGCCTACCGGTGCTGGCAAGCATCAATGCTGGAAATGACCTGGATAATATCATCACACGTGAAAACGTCGGAAGGGTTTGTACGGATCACTCAGTTGAAACCTTAAAAAGGTTGGCAGAGGATCTCGTTTCAGCGATTGCCGAAAAGGAGAATTTTGCTGTTCGTTGTAACGCCGTGACGTCAACCCTATTCTCCACAGAGGTCGCAGTGAAAAGGATAGTGAATGGCCTGAAACAGTCGTCCGATTGAGCCTGATCTGTACGTTATCTTCAACTCCAGTCATCAAGCTTAAGACGAGTTCGTGTATTGGTATCTAAAAGGTGCGCAGAAATTTAGTTGTCTTTTATGAAAAAATATATAGTCATCGTATTCTGCCTCCTGATGCTCATATGCGCGTTAATCTTTCTACCCTATCTACTGCAGGCGCCAGCGAGCGAGCCCGGCAGCGCGGACGCCATCGTTATATTAGGAGGAGGGGGTGTAGAGCGTTTAACGACCGCATTTAATTTATACAAAGACGGTTATTCAAAAAAGTTTATTTTGCCAGGAGTGGAGCAGGTGAATAGTGATTCGCCCGGGATTTCAGATTCCCGGCGAACCTGGTTACTTGGCGAAGGCGTACCCAGCAGGGACATTTTTCTAGTTGATCGGTCTCCGAGTAGTTGGCTTGAAGCACGACGCACGCTCGCGGTAATGAAGCGCCAAAATTGGCAGAAAGTGATGGTCGTTAGCGACCCACCCCATATGCTCAGACTGGCTTACTCATGGGGGAAAATTTTTTTTAACGAAAATCAAAGTTACATCCTTGTTGCGACTGATCCCACATGGTGGGCGCCATGGGAGTGGTGGACGAATCAGGCCAGTTTTGATTTTATCCGCAACGAAGTGATGAAGTTAGGATATTACATCCTCATGCATTAAGACACTCTCTTTTCGTTCAACGGTGCCAGGTTCAACTTGTTGACAATTATCAACCGGCAGCTTGCCAGTCCCGTTAAATCATTAGCGGGGCGTCGGCAGGGAGGGAACGCTATGCCTAATATGTTTCGCGCGTCGAGTGATGAAATATGCTGGCACAACGCCGCCAAGAATATTCATGGTCCGGTTTGGTGATACTTGATTCGGGGCGGGCCGGGAGATGGCCCTTGATGTCATTCGCATAATATTAGCCAATTTGTTCGGCTTTCCTTTGCCCCGACCCTGCGAACTTAACATTTCCCCCGCTTTTAATTGTGATTCAACTATTACCAAGGCCCAACAATTGCTGATACCATAACTAACAGTGGCATTTAAGCATTGTTGGCGCTGATGCAACTTTGACGCCGACTGCAGAAATTCATTACCTTCCCCGTTTGCATTGCAAAGCGATATCCGCTGCGAGACTTCGATGATGGAGGGGACAGTAAGGATTAGCAGCCTGAAACAAGACCGCGTCAACGCCAACAGCATTCTCAAATACAAGGTAAAAACTGCAAAATGCCTCACTTTGACCTCCCCACGGTGGTCGCCTACGCGGGGGTGATGGCATGCCTCATGGGGGTGATCCTGTACGTCCTGGGGAAAAATTACCCAACATCCATCAAAGGATTTCGGTGCTGGACTGCCGCGACGCTGGTTGCCGGTTTAGGTACGTTGGCTCGCTTGTGGCTGCGCAGCACTTTCCCCGATAGCGTTGCCATAGGAGCCCAGAACGTTTGCCTCATAATGACATCGGGGCTTTTTCTAATGGGGACCTGCCAATTTTTTGAACGACCAATACCGCGTCGCTTTCTGCCTCTTTTGTTCGGTGTTTCCGTGTTCGCCATGTGGTTATTTAGCGGCTACGAGGGAGCGTTCATACACCGGCGACTCTTTGCGCGAATACTTCTCATATCGCTCTATGCTTACCTTGCATGGGTGATCTATCGGCAACCGCACACTTTTGCAAGACGGCTCACTGTGGGCATCGTCAGCTCACTTGTCTGTCTGATGCTCGTCCGTACAATTGTGGGGTACATATGGCCCAACGGAGATGGTGTTGACTCTTTGGAGATGGTCCAGGTGGCCTACACCGTTGGCTTCTCGTCCACGGATGTATTGATTCCAATTTGCGCCATCCTGATGACCTTCGAGAAGTTGCGCCTTACGCTTGAGAACCTGGCCATGCGCGATAGCTTGACGGGTGTGTTGACGCGGCGTGCGCTATTTGAGTTCGGGGAAGGCGAGATTGCTGGATGTCGGCGTCGTGGGGCATCTTTGTCAGTCCTGATGCTAGACCTTGACCACTTCAAGGAGATTAACGACAACTATGGACACCATGTTGGTGACTCCGTGATCCGAGACTTCGCGGAACGTACGCAAAGCCTGCTACGCAAGCCGTTCCTATTGGCTCGCTACGGGGGCGAAGAGTTTGTCGCTGTACTTCCCGAAACGGGTGCTGCAGATGCTGTACTGATTGCCGAACGAATACGCAGCAGCATCAGCTTCAATCCAGAACTTCCCAGATGTCATGTGAGTATTGGCGTTGCCACCAACTCAGTTGCAGGCAACGAATCGTTGACGGTCCTGATCCAAAAGGCGGATCAGGGTTTGTACCAGGCAAAGCAACGCGGCCGCAATAGGATTGAAGTAAATTAGGCAATTGGCGTGGAGCAGATCGGAGCTGAGGGCTTTCACTCCACAAACAAAAACGCCAACCGGTGAAGGTTGGCGTTTCGTAAGATACATATCTTGGTGGCCCGGGGCGGAATCGAACCACCGACACAAGGATTTTCAATCCTCTGCTCTACCGACTGAGCTACCAGGCCAAGGAGCCGAATTATAGCAAGACATTTTGAATTCGCAAACCCCTTATGTAATTATTTTATTTTGGTAGTCGTTATAATGATTGCATGAATGATTCCAGACTACCTTCCAAGAGCGTTTTAGCGGCTTCCGCGGCCTATGGCGCGCGCGGTGTTTCTTCGCAAAATGTTGTCCACAGCGATATCTGCATTGTCGGAAATGGTGCGGTTGGTAAGACGGCTGCGCTCGGATTGGCGCAGGCGGGGCTCACTGTCACCTTATTGGCACCACCTTCCGCGGCCCCGCAGAGCGGACCTGTGGGCGGCCCAGCCGGTGCCTCATCCATCCCCTCGCTACGTGCAGAAAAGGATATCGGTAACGATCCCACCGCCTGGGACCCCCGCGTTTATGCGCTGAATCATGTTGCTCGTAGCCTGCTGTCCGGCCTTAAAGTATGGGATGCCCTTGATGCCAGTCGGATTGCGCCAGTGGAGAGCATGCTGGTCAAAGGCGGGGCAGATGCGGATGCGGGGAGTATTTCCTTCGATGCTTTTAGTGCGCGGACCGGCGCGTTGGCGTGGATTGTTGAGGATCGCAATCTGAATCAGGCGCTGGATGCGGCGTTGAAATTTGCGCATAACGTGCGTGTGGTGCATGGTCGCGCGCAGCAGATGACCGTTGATTCCGACGGATGTGATAACGCTATGTTGACCCTGGAAGACGGCACGTTGCTGACTTCTGCATTGATAGTGGGCGCTGATGGCGCGCAATCGTGGGTGCGTCATCAATGCGATATCGGGATCGATTACCGCTCTTATCATCAACGGGCGATAGTCGCTAACTTTGAAGTTGCTTTGCCGCATCACGGCGTTGCGCATCAATGGTTCACTGCCGAAGAAGGGATTGTCGCGTTGTTGCCGTTGCCCGGTCAGCGGATGTCATTGGTATGGTCAGCACCAGAAAGCCTGGCTTCGACCTTGCTCAGCGAGTCCATGTCGCAACTGGCGCAGCGGTTGTCTTTGTTGGCGGGCGATCAGCTCGGCCGATTGACGCCCTTGCAACCTGAGAGTGTACAAAGTTTTCCACTGGCGTTAATTCGCAGCCATGCTTTGGTTGCGCCGCGGGTTGCGTTGATCGGGGACGCGGCGCATGTGGTGCATCCGCTCGCCGGGCAAGGAATGAATTTGGGTTTTGGCGATGTTAGCGCCTTGATAAAGGCGCTAAGTGAACGCGGTGCGCAGCGTGATTGTGGCGATGCGACGGTGTTGTCAAAATACGCCCGTTCGCGCAAAGAAGAGATTCTATTAATGCAACTTGCGACCGATGGTCTGGAGCGGTTGTTCGGGCTGGACATTGCGCCGCTGCGCATGGTGAGAAACGTGGGATTGAACTTGCTGGACAGACTGCCGGTCTTAAAGCGGCGACTGATGGGTCACGCGTTTGGTCGGACATTTGAAAAAAATTGATGGGAGTTGTAATGCAAGTACGGATTTGGGAACGTTTGAAGCCATTGTTGCTGGCAGTGGTGCTGGGTTCGTTGACGACGGCAGCGATGGCCGAAACAGCGCAGGAAACGGCGGTCAAGAAGCTTATCGAGCCGCGTTTGGGGGATGGCGTCAAAGTTGATGCTGTTGCCAAAACGCCGTATTTGGGGATGTTTGAAGTGCGCGTCGGGAAGGACATTTTTTACACCGACGCCAACGCTAAATATATGTTTGTGGGGCGCATTCTCGACGCCAAGAGCTCAAGGGATTACACCAAAGAGCGCATGGATGAAATCAGCAAGGTGAAATTTTCGGATTTGCCGCTGGATCTGGCGATGAAGTCAGTAAAAGGTAACGGCAAGCGCGTTATCGCGGTATTCGAAGATCCAAACTGCGGTTATTGCAAGAAATTCCGCAAGACCTTGCAAGAGGTGGACAACGTTACCGTCTATACCTTTATGTACAATATTCTGGCCCCAGACTCTGCAGTGAAGTCGAAAAACGTCTGGTGCAGTGCGAATCGTGACAAAGCATGGGACGATTGGATGTTGAACGGAAAGTTGCCCGCCACAGCAGCGGCTAGCTGCGCAACGACACCGAACGACAAAGTGCTGGCGCTCGGGCAGGCGCTTGGGGTGAGCGGTACGCCGACCATTATCTTTGCCGATGGCTCACGTATTCCGGGCTTTATTGATGCGAAAGCGCTTGAAGACAAGTTCGCTTCGGTCGTGTCGGTGGCACCGGTCGCATCCAGTAAATAACGATTGACGGCCGAATGGATCTTGCCGCCTCCGGTCAAATAGTCGGTATCTTGCTGGCGGCCGGACGCGGGCGTCGTTTCGATTCGAGCGGGAAGCAAAGCAAATTGCTCCAACTTCTTCCCGGTGGCGAATCGATTTTGGCAACGGCTGCAAAGAATCTATCCACGGTACTGCCAAGCGCCGTCGTATGCCGGGCTGATACTGCTGCGGCAGCGGCGCACATGGCCGCGCATCTTCAATACGGTAAATATGGCGGTACCCTGCTTCATTGCCCGAATGCGGATGACGGCATGGCGGCGACGCTCGTGTACGGTCTTCAGCAAACGGCGACAGCGGCGGGGTGGGTGATCGCGTTGGCCGATATGCCCTTCGTTCAGGTTGCTACGATTCTGGCGTTAAAAACGGCGCTGGAGCAGGGCGCTGATATTGCCGTTCCCGTGTGTAATCAGCGGCGCGGCAATCCGGTGGCTTTCAGCCATCGCCATTTATCGCGGTTATTGGCGCTACGCGGCGATCAGGGCGCGCGTGCTCTGTTGCAGCATTTTCCTGTGGCGGAGGTGGTCGTGGATGATCGGGGTGTCCTGCAGGACATAGATACCGTCGCCGATATACCACATTCGTAAGCTGTTATTACCCGTTTGATCGTCAACGCGCATACCAGGCCAATAAGCGCATGTTGGTTACGCGATAACCCCGTAGACTATTGTTCTTTCACGCCATCGGAAGATTCACCCCATTTCTAAATCACATCTGCAAGTTGCTATCGGCTCTTGCCTGGCATTCGATCTGTGTGCGAATCCCTATGCTGGCGTCGTTCTCAATTTGCCTGGCGTTCAGGTTTGATTTAGCTAAATGAAAAATCTCTCCCACTTGATGCCGTGTCGGTGTTCCACTAACTAGTCAACCTCCCGCGATGAATCCACATTTCTTAAATAAACGCCTGATCATTGTTCTTGGCTATACGGGCCTGGTCCCGTTCGTACTGTTGACGCTGGGTTGTTGGGTAGTGAGCCCCGATTGGCTCGGCGAGTTTATTCGCGGTCAGATGGCGTATGGTGTCGCCGCGTTATCATTTCTCGGAGGAATTCATTGGGGCGCGATGGTATTGCGCGCTGACCTGTCGGCGGAGCGCACCAAAAGGGCGTTAATTTGGGGCATCATGCCAACTACTATCGCCTGGTTTTCGACCCTCTTCTTCGCGTATGGTTATACTTTGTTGATTCTCGGCTTTATCGCGGCATATCAGGTGGACAAGCGTTTGTTCGTCTGGTATGGCTTGCCTGGCTGGTTCATTGAATTACGTTATAGATTAACTTGTGCAGCGGTCGGCGCTATGGTGTTGGCAATGCTTGCTGCCGGAGTGAGAGGAAATCTCGGTGCATAAATCTACGCAAAAATCTTCTGCAAAACCGACGGCAAAATCCATCGCCAAATCGGCTATGTCGAAGTCGGGCGTCAAGCGGACCAAAACGGTGTTGAAAGCAAGTACCAGGCTGAACGCCAAGTCGAGCACTAAGTCGAGCACTAAGTCCGGTGCCAGGTTGTTGGCCCAGTCGCTGACCGAGCATTTGTCTCGTAGCGATAGGGCTGAGGCGGCTCTACGCACTGCCAGCCTGCATTACAGTATTATCGCGGCCGACCCCGCCGCCCATTTATTTGCGGTGACGTTAGTGATCAATGCGCCTGCGGCTGTGGGGCAAATTGTGGCGCTACCGGCGTGGATTCCGGGTAGTTACATGATCCGCGAATTTGCGCGTCATGTTGTACAAATCCGTGGTGAATCGAACGGCCAAACGATCGCGCTAAAAAAACTCGATAAACATTCCTGGCAAGCCGCACCTTGTGACGGGCCGCTGACATTGCACTATCAGGTGTACGCGTGGGATTTGTCCGTTCGTGCCGCACATCTGGATCAGACGCATGGTTTTTTTAACGGTACCAGCGTATTTCTACGGGTCGTGGGACAAGAAAATATCTCGCACGTGGTGGATATCCAGCGTCCTCAAGGCGATGAATATGCGGATTGGCGTATCGCTACGGCGTTACCGACTTTAAAGGCCCGGCGCGGCACTTTCGGCACTTATGCGGCGGCCAATTACGATGAGTTGATCGATCATCCTGTGGAGATGGGTTTATTTCAACTGGCCACATTCAAAGCGCATGGCGTGCCGCATGAGATCGCCATTACCGGCAACGTGCCAAATCTGGACATGCCGCGTTTGAGCGCGGATCTTAAAAAGATTTGTGAAACGCAGATCGCCTTCTTTGAGCCGGCAGGAACCAAATTTGCCAGGCAAGCGCCGATGCCGCGGTATGTATTTTTAACGTTGGCAGTGGGCGACGGTTATGGCGGTCTTGAACATCGTGCCTCGACCGCATTGATTTGTGCCAGGGCAGATTTGCCGGTGAAGGGGCAGCCTGAAACCAGTGACGGTTATCGTACCTTTTTGGGTCTTTGCAGTCATGAATATTTCCATACATGGAACATCAAGCGCATCAAGCCTGCGGCGTTTGCACCCTATGATTTACAGGTCGAAAATTACACACCGTTGTTGTGGCTGTTCGAAGGTTTTACCAGTTATTACGATGACTTGATGTTGTTCCGGTGTGGTCTGATCGATCAGCCCCAATATTTGAAAATGGTCACTAAAACGATTAATGGCGTGCTGCTCGGAACTGGACGTCGCAAGCAGAGCGTGGCTGAGTCAAGCTTCGACGCCTGGGTAAAATATTATCGTCAGGATGAAAACGCGCCAAACGCGATCATCAGCTACTACACGAAAGGCTCGCTGGTCGCGCTGGCGCTGGATTTAATGATCCGCAGCGAAACCAAAAACAAGAAATCGCTGGATGATGTCATGCGCGCGTTGTGGCAACATTATGGCCGTGATTTTTTTGCGAATAACGACATGGCGGGAAGAGGCGTGACGGAAGCGGCGGTCGAAACCTTATTCGATGCGGTGACCGGACTGAAGTTAAAACGTTTCTTTGATCGGTTTGTGCGCGGTACCGAAGATCTGCCGTTAGCAAAGTTGCTTGCTACCGCAGGCGTAACGATTGCCGACACACGTAAAACGGCAAAGCCGGGTTTGGGCGCGCGCATTAACCGCGTCGGTGCTGAAAGCAAAGTGGCAAATGTTTATGAAGGTGGCACGGCCCATCGTGCCGGTTTGTCGGCCGGGGATATGTTGCTGGCGCTCGATGGTATTCGTGTGACGTCGAATCTGGATATTCTTCTGGCCCGCTATCGGGTTGGCGATACCGTGACGCTGCATGTATTCCGGCGCGATGAATTGTTGGTGCTACAGGTCAGGTTGTTGGCTGATGCGACGCCGCAATGGGACCTTAAGGCAGAGTTGAAGCCAGTCGCCATTTTAGCGGCGCGTAATGCGTGGCTGGACGGAAGAACGGGGCGCTAACGGTTGATGTGTGGGCGGGTTTGAGGGCAAAAACATTGGCAAACTGCGCTTTCGCACATTCGTTAATGTGCCTTCAGACCGCTCCAGCGTGGCGTCAGGGTATGAGCAATGCCATATAAATCAAGCACGCGACCGACAGTGTGGTCGATCATCTCGTTGATGGTTTTGGGACGATGATAAAAGCCCGGAAGGGGCGGAAAAATAATCCCGCCCATTTCGGTAACGCTGGTCATATTGCGCAGGTGCGCTAAATTGAATGGCGTCTCCCGTACCATGAGCGTGAGCCGACGACGCTCTTTTAGCACAACGTCTGCGGCCCGCGTTATCAAATTGTCCGACAGTCCATTTGCCACCGCTGCCAGGGTTTTCATCGAGCAGGGCGCGACGATCATGCCGTCAGACTGAAACGATCCACTCGCAATCGAGGCCCCGACATCGCGCACGTTGTATGTCACGTCTGCCAATGCCTCTACTTCTTTGCGACGCATATCGAGTTCTTGATGCAAATTCAGTACGCCCGCGTCCGAGATCAATAAATGCGACTCGATCTCGGGTACTTCGCGCAAAAACTGTAGCAGCCGCACGCCGTAGGCAACACCGGTTGCGCCAGTGATGGCGATGATTAATCGCCGTGATGGCGCGGAACATTCCTCGGGGGCGACTGATACCACAGACTGCTTACGGCGCCAGCAGGGTTTTCAGCTCGCCGGACTCATGCATCTCGTTCATGATGTCGGAGCCGCCTACAAATTCACCTTTAACATATAACTGCGGGACGGTCGGCCAGTTAGAATAGTCCTTGATGCCTTGACGCACGGCGGGATCTTCCAGCACATTAATCGTCACGATGTTTTCCGCGCCGTTGGCTTTCAGCAGTTGAATAGCCCGGCCTGAAAAACCGCACTGTGGAAATTGTGCTGTGCCTTTCATGAACAAAACCACTGGGTTTTGTGTCACGGTTTCTTTGATCCACGTTTGTACTTCGCTCATGGCGATACCTTAAAATTGTTCAGAATGTAGTCATTATATGAAAAAGTGGCGTGTGCCGCTGACGCGACTGAAATGCGACACAATTAACGTGTGCTTAAGGCAATTGTCAAGAGTTTTTGACGCTTTAGCGAAGACTATGTATAATCTCAGGTTCTCCCGACTCCGGATGACATTTTATGCCGTACCGGGAAGGATGAATTGTTGTTGGTTCTTCAATTATTTCGATGAGGTTTCATATGTACGCGGTCATAAAAACCGGTGGCAAACAATATAAAGTTATTGCCGGCGAAAAACTTAAAATAGAACAGATACCTGCAGACATTGGCACCGAACTCACTATTGATCAAGTGCTTGCAGTTGGCGCTGGCGATACCCTGCAGGTTGGGGTGCCATTGGTCGAAGGTGCTACGGTGTTGGTTAAGGTATTGGCGCAAGGTCGCCACGATAAAGTCAAGATCTTCAAAATGCGTCGTCGTAAGCATTATCAGAAGCATCAAGGCCATCGTCAAAATTACACCGAAATTCAAATCGTTTCGATCAACGCTTAATTTCATCAGGCTTCGTTTAGAACCGCCCCGGTATTACGCAATGCAGTATCTGCGAGGGCATCAGGTGCTAAATGAAGCCTCATCGATTACGTCGATTGACTTAACCAAATATCAGGAGTTTTAAATGGCACATAAAAAAGGCGGCGGCACTACGCGCAACGGCCGTGACTCAGAGTCAAAACGACTCGGCGTCAAGGTCTACGGTGGCCAGGCGATCAACGCCGGCGGCATCATTATTCGTCAACGCGGCACTAAGACGCATCCTGGCGAAAATGTTGGCATGGGCAAGGATCACACCCTGTTCGCACTGATTCAAGGCAAAGTACAATTTGTGATTAAAGGTGCTGAAAAGCGCCAATATGTCACTGTTGTGGCTGCAGCAGCTTAAGCAATTTGCTTGAAAAAGAAGCGCGAAGCGCAAGCTTTGCCGCGAAAGGCTCTGCCGCAGGTAGAGCCTTTTTAGTTTTCAGCGCATGAAATGAGTGGGATTCGAGGCGGTGTTCACGGAAGATCGCAGGATTACCACGCTAACGGACAATGTTGATGTAGCTGCCTCTCCGGATGCGCGCTCCGACATGGGGTTTGTGCCTGCGCTATGCTGGTACTAAACTTGAATTACGCCTGTTTTAGGCAGGCTAGGTGTTTGGACTTTTCCCATCACTTTGGTGATGCATTGCAACGCCGGCAAATGGATCTGGATGTGTAAGGCATTGTTGTCATAATTGCACTAATGTTGCAATGAAGTCGCCCTTGTTTCGTGCTGACTTCGACAATGCTTCACGCCGGTCGCCTGCTCGGATAGCTGCGAGAATTAAAGTCGCAAACAAAATAGTCAAATCAGAATTAAAATATCCAATCTCATTAGGACCTTCGAATGAAGTTTATAGATGAAGCAAAAATCGAAGTCATTGCCGGCGATGGTGGCAATGGGGTTGCGAGCTTTTTGCGCGAAAAATTTCGTCCCTTTGGTGGGCCAGACGGCGGCGATGGCGGCATCGGCGGCAGTATCTATGCTGTAGCTGACCGTAACGTCAACACCTTGGTTGACTTCCGCTTTTCTAAAATGCATCGTGCCGGTCGCGGCGAAAACGGCCGTGGGTCGGATTGCTACGGCAAAGGCGCGGACGATATCAAACTGCGCATGCCGGTTGGTACGCTGATTGTAGACGTTGATACAGGCGAAAGCATCGCTGACCTGACCGAGCATGGTCAAGAGATCATGTTAGCGAAAGGCGGCGAGGGCGGCTGGGGTAACATCCATTTCAAAACCTCCACCAATCGCGCACCGCGCCAAAAAAGCGATGGTAAAGAAGGCGAACGCCGCATTTTGCGCTTAGAACTAAAAGTTCTCGCCGACGTCGGATTGCTGGGTCAGCCGAATGCCGGTAAGTCGACATTTATCACGGCGGTGTCAAACGCCCGTCCGAAAATTGCCGATTACCCGTTTACCACGCTGCATCCTAATCTGGGCGTGGTTCGCGTCAGTCACGAGAAAAGTTTCGTCATCGCGGATATCCCTGGGTTAATTGAAGGCGCGGCAGATGGTGCTGGGCTGGGCATTCAATTTCTGAAGCACTTACAGCGCACAGGATTGTTGCTCCACATCGTTGATCTGGCACCGTTCGAGTCCACGGTTGATCCGGTTAAAGAAGCCAAGGCTATCGTCAAAGAGTTGGAAAAATACGATCAATCGTTGTTTGACAAGCCACGCTGGCTGGTCCTTAACAAACTGGACGTGGTACCGGAAGACGAACGCAAAAAACGCGTCAAGGATTTCGTTAAGCGTTTCGGATGGAAAGGTCCGGTTTTCGAAATTTCGGCACTGAATCATTCCGGTTGCCCGGAACTGGTTAACGAGATTTATGCTTATCTGGCGGAAAAACGCCAGCAAGAGCATCGGGCTGAAGAAACGCATATGACCGAAGAAGCACAAGGGATTCTGTCGATCGATCCGGACGACCCGCGCTTTAAAATTCTTGATTAATTTGGGGAGCTTGAGCTAAGCTGGGTTCCCGCTTAGTTTTATTCCCATTTCAGCCGCATCAATGTGCTGTATGAGCTCGTTCAACCGACATGACTAGTGCTTATTGCCCTGGCGATGTCGGTTTTTTATTATCAGCGCCAATTGAGGTGCTTTCGGCTGTGGCAGATAAAAATATGAACTCCGTCATTCAAAAAGCTAAACGTATCATTATCAAAGTGGGATCGTCGCTGGTCACTAATGACGGCAAAGGACTGGATAGCGCGGCAATCGCGACCTGGGCGGAGCAAATTTCCGCTTTGCGTGCGTTGGGAAAAGAAGTGGTATTAGTGAGCTCTGGTGCCGTTGCAGAAGGTATGCAGCGTTTGGGTTTTGATAAACGCCCGACCAGCATCGATGAATTGCAGGCGTGTGCGGCGGTGGGGCAAATGGGACTGGCGCAAATATACGAAACCAGTTTTCGTGCGCATAACCTGCATACCGCGCAGGTGTTGTTGACCCATGCAGATCTGGCGGATCGAGAGCGTTATCTGAATGCGCGTTCCACGCTATTTACGCTGTTGCGTTTCGGCGTTATTCCGATAATCAATGAGAACGATACGGTGGTCACGGACGAAATCAAGTTCGGCGATAACGATACGCTAGGTGCGCTGGTGGCCAATTTAATTGAGGCGGAAGCCTTGATTATCCTGACCGATCAAAAGGGCCTGTTCACCGCAGATCCGCGTAAGGATCCGAATGCCAAGTTTGTGCATGAGGCGCAAGCGGGTGATCCGGCGCTCGAAATCATGGCTGGCGATGCCGGTTCAAGCATTGGTCGGGGCGGTATGTTCACCAAAATTCTGGCGGCCAAACGTGCAGCGACGTCTGGTGCGCACACTGTCATTGCATGGGGTCGTGAGACCGACGTGTTGACGCGGCTTGCCGCTGGTGAAGCGATTGGTACCCAGTTGAATGCGCAGACCGGCCAGCTAAAAGCGCGCAAACAATGGATGGCTGATCACCTGAAAACAGCGGGGAAAGTTTTGCTGGATGCGGGTGCGGTACAAAAGTTAACGGAAGAGGGTAAGTCGTTGCTGCCGATTGGCGTCACCGACGTGCTGGGAGAATTCGGCCGCGGCGATGTGATAACTTGTGTGAGCAGCGATGGTCGTGCGATTGCGCGCGGTATCAGCAATTACACCAGCGCTGAAACCAGGCGGATCATGCGCCACCCATCGTCGGAAATCGCTACAATTTTGGGGTTTGTCGAAAAGTCAGAATTGATTCATCGAGACAACATGGTCTTGTTGTAAAAAACAAAAAACCGATATCGCCTGCATATCGGTTTTTTTTAGCCATCAGACTGAATCTGAAATTCTGATTCCACCTGTCACCGGCGAGCGTCCATGCCAGGCTTGTGGTGCTTAGCGTTTAGCCGCCGGGTTTTAATGGACGATTATCCCTTAGGCGCGCCTGGATATCGACCGCCTTGCCCGCGATACCACCGTCCTGGCACATAAAGTCTTTGAATAACGCCGCATGTTGTCGGTTTCCGTTGACGTCGGAGATGCGTTGCCATTTGCTCAGACGCGCACGCGCCCAATTGCCGTCCGTATGCCCGAAAGCATATAATTTCTTTTCGGCTGTCTGGCAGCGGATCCCCTCGTAGCTGACATTTGACGCACCACCGCTGCTGGTGCTGACCAACGTGTAACGTACTACGCCATCGGTTCCGACCGTGATTGACTTGAGGTCAATCGCGAATTTCATGGTCGCGGTAGGACTGACATAGAAAGACACCAGATTTGCAGCTTCTGGTTGGGGCGGTAACTGCACAGCCAGTTCTTGCCAGGTCTTCACTTCATCGTCAAAATCGTCGTCAAAGCCTGGACCTGGGCCTGAACCCGGAGCCGCATGCACGTGCGCTGCAGCGGAGATCAGGATTGCTGTAACGGCAAACAATGTGCGCAATCTTGGTTGGTGCATGGTGTCAAAAAACATATAAAAACCTACTCCTTATCGATACTAGGTTCAGCCGAAATGCAATGTTTTTGCGCTTCGCTGATTTCTTCGCCCTCGCTGGGCTCTGTGGCTACGCAGCCCTCCGTCGACTCCTCCGTACAGAGCAAAGGTCGCGAATGGCGGCCAGCGCCTTGCATTGGACGCATCAGGAAACGTGATAATTCTTGCAAGGCACGTTGATAAACATCGCGCTTGAATTCGATCACGGCTTCCAGGGGCACCCAGTAATCATGCCAGCGCCACGCGTCAAACTCAGGATGTTCGGTCAGGCGCAAGTTAACATCACAATCGCGTCCCACCATCCTCAGCAGGAACCAGATTTGTTTCTGGCCGCGATAATGCCCGCGGATATCGCGTTTGATGAAATGATCAGGCACCTCATAGCGCAGCCAGTCACGGGTGCGGCCGATAATTTTGACATGCTCCGCCTTGAGGCCAATTTCTTCCTCAAGCTCGCGAAACATGGCTTGTTCCGGCGTTTCACCGTACTTAATGCCACCTTGTGGAAATTGCCACGAATGTTCGCGCACACGCTTGCCCCACCACACTTCATTCTGGGTGTTAAGCAAGATAATGCCGACGTTAGGGCGGAAGCCTTCACGGTCCAGCATACTGTTACCTCAAAACTTTCTGCGACCAGGCGGACCTCATGCCAACTTGCCACCATGTTGAATAGCGTACTTTCGGAACCTGTTACGCCTCGCGAAGTTGCCTTGTGCGGTGCTCGCCGTCGTTATGGTGTCAACACCATTTCGGCCGCTGCGTTCCGTGTGCTGGGTCTTCACGACGCGCGATATGGTTCCAAATTTAGTCTAAACAACATGTAACCGGTCCGAATCAGAGGTTAATCCGATCAGAACATCAATCAATTGTGCAATGAGTGAGCGCATCAGCCAGCTAATCCTTTAAAATTGAGTCGATTATAACCCTCTCTTTTTAAAAAGAATTCACCGTTATGCGTGCCTCCCGTTTTTTTGTCTCGACTCTTAAAGAAGCACCATCCGACGCCGAAATCGTCAGCCATAAATTAATGATGCGCGCCGGCATGATTAAACGTCTCGGTTCTGGCATTTATACCTATATGCCGATGGGCTTGCGGGTTATCCGCAAAGTCGAAAATATCGTGCGCGAAGAGATGAATCGCTCTGGCGCGGTCGAACTATTGATGCCAATCGTACAACCTGCGGAATTATGGCAAGAAACTGGCCGGTGGCAGAAATATGGTGATGAGCTGATGCGGGTTAAAGATCGGCACGGTCGTGACTTCATCATCCAGCCAACCTCAGAAGAAGTGATTACCGACATTGCCCGGACTGAATTGCGCTCGTATCGCAAGCTTCCGGTGAACTTTTATCATATCCAGACCAAGTTTCGTGATGAACGTCGCCCGCGTTTCGGCCTGATGCGCGGTCGTGAATTCACGATGAAGGATGCGTATTCCTTCGACCGGGATCTGGATGGTCTGAAAAATTCGTATCAAATTATGTACGATGCTTATATTCGGATTTTTAATCGCTTTGGCCTGCAATTTCGTCCTGTCGCTGCCGACAACGGTGCGATTGGCGGTACCGGTTCGCATGAATTTCATGTGATCGCAGCCACCGGGGAAGATGCGATTGTGTATTGTCCTACGTCTGATTACGCTGCAAATATGGAAGCTGCCGAAGCGCTGCAAGTTGACGCAACGCGTGGTGCACCGACGCAAGCGCTGACAAAAACAGCGACACCAGGAAAAGCCAAGTGTGAAGCGGTTGCCGAATTATTGAACATTCCGCTAAGCGCGACCATCAAATCGATTGTGTTGACCGTTGAAAAAGCGGCGACGAAGACCGAGGCCGCATCGAGCCAGGTCTGGTTGCTGATGTTGCGCGGCGATCATATGCTCAACGAAATTAAGGCGAATAAAATTCCTGGCCTGGCTGGCTATCGCTTTTCGACGGAAGAAGAAATCGTTGACTGGTTCGGTACACCACCCGGCTATCTGGGGCCGATTAATACCAAAAAGCCTGTCATGGTCGTCGCTGATCGGACTGTCGCGAACATGCATGATTTCGTTTGCGGCGCTAATGAGGTGGATTTCCATTTCACGGGTGTTAACTGGGGACGCGATTTGCCAGAGCCGATGGTGTTTGATATCCGTAACGTGGTTGCCGGAGATCAGTCGCCGGACGGTAAAGGCGTATTGGAAATTCAGCGTGGGATTGAAATCGGCCATGTGTTTCAGCTTGGTACCGCCTATTCTGAAGCCATGAATGCTACCTTCCTGGACGAAAACGGTAAGCCGCAGCCGCTGCAAATGGGATGCTACGGCATCGGTATTACCCGCATTCTGGGTGCCGCCATTGAGCAAAACTTTGATGATAAAGGCATCATCTGGCCACTCGCCATCGCACCATTTGAGGTTGTTCTCTGCCCCATGGGCTATGATCGTAGCGAAGCAGTAAAAGCCGAAACCGACAAATTGTATGAGGCACTGCTTGCGGCTGGGGTCGACGTGATCCTCGATGATCGCGGCGAGCGTCCCGGTGCCATGTTTGCCGATTGGGAGTTGATCGGCGTTCCGCATCGTGTGGTGGTGGGCGACCGTGGCTTAAAAGAAGGGCAACTGGAATATCAGGGACGCCGCGAGACTGAGGCCACCAATGTACCGGTTGCGGAGATAGTGAATTTTGTGAAAGCGCGCTTGACTGCCTGATCGTTTAAGCGTCTAGTCGAGAATGCAGTGTTTCCGCGGAAATACTAAAAGGTTACTTTCCAGGAGTTCACTTGCGCTTGATTGGTCGTATGGTTCGGTGGATGTCGCTTGCACTGCTCTTTTTGAGCAGTGCGGCGCATGCCGGCAATCAAAAAGAAGAGGCAATGGCGGATTCGGTCCGGTTGGCTTTGTCGCGTTCGATTAACGACGCCGGCCCGCCGAAACCGCAGTTCACCGACATCAATCAGCGTATTCAATATTTGTTTTGGCTGGTCGAAATGTCGACACGTCTCAAAAAGAAATTTCCGGATGCGCAAATGCGGACCGAATTTCTGGAAACGACCTGGTATGAGTCCAAGCGGGCGGGTCTCGATCCTGCAATGGTATTGGGCTTGATTCAGGTCGAATCAGCATTTCGCAAGTACGCACTGTCCAGCGTTAACGCTCAGGGTTACATGCAGGTGATGCCATTTTGGACGCGAGTGATCGGAGATGCCGATCGCAGCAAGCTTTTTAATATGCAGACCAACTTGCGCTATGGTTGTGCGATCTTGCGGATGTATCTGGATATGGAAAAGGGCAATCTTTATTTGGCCTTGGGCCGGTATAACGGTAGCCGTGGCCGTCCGGAGTATCCCAATGCGGTTCAGGCCGCCTGGAAGCGCTGGGAATATAGCCAGGTTCCGCTGAGCACCACAGTAGCGGTCCAGTAGCGGTTCAGTAGCACTCTGAAGAACTAGCGGTGTTGTGATTGCCTTGCCGCCGGGCTTATGGCGACCGGTACTAGCGTACTGTCTGCGTCATCACACTGTGTTAGCCAGAAGGTAGAAACAAAAAAACCCGCGCAATGCGGGCGTTTTTGTTTGGCACTCAAGGTATTTTGTAACTGCTATACCTTAAGCATTGCTCAAGTGGTCAGAAATGAGTTTAGTCATTTCGAACATGGACACTTGTTTTTTGCCGCCAAAGACAGCTTTGAGCTTTTCATCAGCATCGATGTTGCGCTTGTTTTCTGGATTTTGCAGATTGTGCTTCTTGATGTATTCCCAAACTTTCTTGGTAACTTCAGTACGCGGCAACGGATCAGCGCCGACTACAGCAGCTAAAACGGCAGATGGTTTCATTGGCTTCATGAACGCTGCGTTTGGCTTACGTGCTGGCTTGTCTGCGGCTGCTACTTTTGCTGGTGCTGCTTTTTTAACTGCAGGTTTAGCGGCAGGTTTTTTTTCTGCAACTACTGGTTTTTTTGCTGTGGCCATCTTTGAGCCTCCTTGACGAAGAGAGTGTGAAAAATGCGTCAATCACGCATCGCTCATAGTGGTGCGGTTTTGGCGGTGATGCAAGTGTTTTTTATGGCTTTTGCAGGATTTATTATGGCTTGGTCAGAGGCACCCAAAAACATCAACTTTTCATAGGAGTTTGGGGAACTAAATACCACTCGATTTTATGGTATCTGTGATAACAAAACCGCCTTAAATAAGGCCTCCTGCATCTCGTTGATGCGGCGCCTTTAATGCAGCTATTGAAAGTGTCGAAAATGCGCGAAAGCCTTAACAATCAAGGCTTTATCGCGCTTATCGATGTGGCGCAATGGCCGGAAGCCAGTGTGCACGCTGGCAACTTGATGAAATGGGCAAGGATCACTTCAGGCCCGGCATCATGCCTTTCATGCTGCGCATCATCTTCATCATGCCGCCGCTTTTGAGTTTTTTCATCATTGACTGCATTTGATCAAATTGAGACAGCATGCGGTTGACTTCCTGCACCTGAACGCCCGCACCGGTGGCGATGCGGCGCTTGCGCGAGGCTTTGATTAGTTCCGGTTTTGCACGTTCCTGTGCTGTCATTGAGTTGATCATGCCTTCCATACGGCGCACCGATTTCTCGGCCTGGCCAGTATTTGCACCCGCCGCAGCTTGCTGCAGATGGGCTGGTAATTTATCTAACAGACTCGACATACCACCCAAATTCTTCATTTGGGCGAGCTGCATCTTGAAGTCGTTAAGATCGAATTTTCCGCCACCTTTGATTTTTTGGGCAAGGTCCTGCGCAGCGGCAACGTCAACACCCTTTTGAGCTTGCTCCACCAGTGCCAGGATATCGCCCATACCGAGAATGCGGTTGGCCATGCGGGTTGGATCAAACGCTTCAAGACCATCGAGCTTTTCGCCGACGCCGGCAAACTTAATCGGCTTGCCAGTAATATGCCGCACCGAAAGTGCGGCGCCACCTCGCGCATCACCATCCAGTTTGGTCAGCACGATACCGGTCAGAGGTAACGCGTCGCTAAACGCTTTGGCGGTGTTGATCGCATCCTGGCCGAGCATTGCATCGACGACGAACAAAGTTTCAATCGGTTTCACCGCGGCATGCACCGCAGTAATTTCCAGCATCATCGCTTCATCGATACCCAGACGTCCTGCGGTGTCGATAATTAGCACATCATGATAATGACGCTTTGCGAAGTCGAGAGCGGCCAGCGCGATATCAACTGGCTTATCAGTTGTCAGGCTCGGGAAAAAGTCGGCGCCGACCTGTTCGGTAACGGTTTTCAGCTGACCAATCGCGGCTGGGCGATAAACGTCGGTGGAAACGGTGAGAACTTTCTTTTTCTTCTGCTCGCGCAAATATTTAGCCAGCTTACCGACGGTGGTGGTTTTACCTGCACCTTGCAAGCCAGCCATCAAAATGATCGCTGGCGGCTGTGTGGCAAAATTCAGTTGCGATGCTTCCGGTCCAAGGTCCGCGCCCATAAGCGAGGCCAACTCGCGTTGCACCACGCCGACGAGAGCCTGTCCCGGTGTCAGCGAAGCGATAACGTCTTCTCCCAATGCTTTTTGTTTCACATTGGCGATAAATTCACGTACGGCAGGCAGGGCAACGTCGGCCTCTAGCAATGCCAAACGCACTTCGCGCAACATTTCGGCGGTATTAGTTTCCGTCAGGCGCGCTTCGCCGCGCATTGTTTTGACGACTTTGGCGAGACGCTGGGTAAGATTGTCTAACATAGGTGACTGTTTTTCAGAAGAGGGCGAATGGGCAATGCGTTATTGTGTCCGTTGTGTCCGCTGTGTTGGCGGATGCAATTTCACCACGGGTGATGACAGACGCGGCGCACTGAAAATAATTGGTCATTTTACCCGATCCGGATGCGAAACCCCTTTGAAGACCGCACAGACAGGCAGATTAGGGGTTTTTTTGAGGGAATTTTGCAGGTTAATAAGATAACCTTTGCATAAGGCACCAATTTCGACGAATTTATGGCGTTAAAAACACCATCTGGCGTTATATTAAATACGCTGAATTGCTCCCATTGTCGGTGTGTAACCATTCGAAACGGCAATTCCGAGATTTGATCCGGTGGCGTAAGCTGCAGACGGGAGCCGCCTCATCCGAGCGTGGGCTTAAGGTATTATTCTTCATATAATTCTTTGAATTATTCTTCGTATTATTCTTCGTATTGTTCTCCGCATTGTTCGTCTATTTACAGTTGAGGAGTGGTTATGACAGGAAACGCCGTTTCTGAAGCGCCACGTTTGGCAGTTTTGATCGACGCAGACAACGCGAGCGCGGCAATTGTCGATGGATTATTATCTGAGGTTGCCAAATACGGCGTCGCGAGCGTTAAGCGGATTTATGGCGATTGGACCGACAATCGACTAGGTAGCTGGAAAGAGTGCCTGTTGCGTAACTCGATCCAGCCGATTCAGCAGTTTGGCTATACCAAGGGTAAGAACGCGACCGATAGCGCGATGATTATTGACGCGATGGATTTGCTATACACCGGTCGTTTTGATGGGTTTTGCATCGTCTCAAGCGATAGTGACTTTACGCGCTTAGCCTCTCGCATTCGTGAGGAGGGGTTAACCGTGTATGGATTTGGAGAGCGTAAGACGCCACAGCCGTTCGTGACTGCGTGCGATAAATTTATCTATACCGAACTGTTAACCGAGCTGGCCGTATCCGAGGTCGCCGAGCAAGAAGGTACGGCTGATACGAACGGTAAATCTCATCGGGCCACGAACGAGCTGCGTCAGGATACGAGACTTTTGCGGTTGTTACGCAGCGGGGTTGAGGCAGTGTCGGATGAGGATGGTTGGGCGCAGTTGGGTTCGGTTGGCAGCTACATCGCCAAACAGGCACCCGATTTCGATGCGCGTGAATACGGCTACGCCAAGTTGAGTGGCCTGGTCGCAGCGACGGAGTTATTTGATGTCACGCAACGTACTTTGGCAAATAGTAAATCGGCAATATACATCCGTGACAAGCGTAAAAATAAGTAGTTGGTAACTTTAAAAGCACTAAGCCGTCACCATTATAGGGTGCTGCTCTTGGTTTCTGATTTGTTCGATGCGTTGTTAGCGTAGTCTGGGTTGCGGCTGAGACGGCATTATGCCGAATGGGAGAGGCATCCTGGCTCAGTCGAATTCTTTTAAGTAGTTGGCTAACACGCGCCCAGTAATCGGCCACATACTGCAGCGACATACTGTAAACTTATACGATGCAAACTTATCTATTCATACTGACAGCGTTTTTATATCTTGGTTGCGCGGTGTTACCGTCGAATCAGCGCAAGACCATTTCTGCGGTGGCTGCGATTGGCTGGCTGATGCATGGCGGTGAATTATGGACGGATGTAATTGGTCCGGAAGAAATACGCGTAGGTTTTTCGATGATGTTATCGGCAACGTTATGGGTTTCAGTCGCGGCCTATTGGCTTGAAAACCGCAACTATACGCTCGATGGATTACGTGTTCTGGTGCTGCCTGCGGCCGCGGTAGCGGTCATATTGCCGGCGCTTTTCCCTGGAAATATGGTGTCCCTGAGTGGCAAATCGCCCGTATTTTTGTGGCATATAGTGATTTCCATTCTGGCCTATAGCACGTTGACGATAGCGGCCTTCCATGCGGTTTTGATGGTGTTGCAAGAGTCTCGACTGCATACCCGGCCCGGTAACGTGGACATTAACTGGTTTGGCGCTGCTCTGGATCGTCTGCCAGCATTGTTGACGATGGAAAAATTGCTGTTTCGATTGATTGCGTTCGGATTCATTCTATTAACCTTGACGGTGTTGTCGGGTGTTGTGTTCTCCGAAGAGTTATTCGGGACCGCCTTTAAATGGGATCACAAGACCATTTTTACGATGTTGTCCTGGGGGCTGTTCGGTTTGTTATTAGCCGGGCGTAAATGGCAAGGCTGGCGTGGTCGGACGGCGCTTAGTTTTACCTTGATCGGGTTTACGGTTTTACTGCTGGCGTATGTTGGCAGTCGTTTTGTCCTGGAAGTTGTATTGCATCGGATCTTGGTATGAAATATGTGATTTGGTTAGTGATTGTGCTGGCGGTTATTGTCTGGTTTCAGCGCCTCAAAAAGAATATCGTCAATAAAGATGGAACCGGGCCTGACGGTGCCGGCAGGGCGGGCGATACCCGCGCCGGAGGGGCAGGGAGCGGCCGTCCATCATCCTTGTCGGGTGCGTCGCCGCCGGTTGAGGAAATGGTTGCTTGCGCACAGTGTGGGCTACATTTTCCTGCCTCCGAAGCCGTGACTGATTACGCCGGCACTGTGTTTTGCAGCGAAGAGCATCGGCGTCTACACGCCCCATGATCACCGGCGGTGATGCCGCCGCCGTGTAAGTTTTTGATTGGGGTTTTGAAATAAGCGTCCCGAATAGTGACGGAAATAGCGCGCATGATCAAATCCGCATTGTCTTTTCACTTGCCCAAAACGATGTCGGCTATTTTTAGCGATAGCGACAAGCCAGCGACGTTCTGGCGCACCCTGCAAACGTTTAACATTACCCGGATCGTCGTCGCACTGGTATTGCTGGTATACCTTAGTGCCAATGTAAAAAACGCGCTGCAATTTTCGGAGTTTTTCAATTACCCGGAAACCTGTTCCGTCTATTTACTTTGCGCAATAGTCTTTACGTTATTAGCGGCGTATTGGCAGCGCCAGTACCGGTTGCAAATTGTGGTGCAGATTATGGTGGATATAGGGGCGATTTCGATCCTCTATATCGGTGCAGGGGGTGCCAAAAGCGGATTAGCCATTCTTTTTTTGTTTCCCCTGGCGGGTGGCGCGATTTTGGCCTCGCTGCCGCTGGCGATGCTATTTGTTTCGATCGTTACTTTGGTGTTATTGGGCGAGAGCGGGTATCAGGTTTTACAGGCGGCTTCCGAAGCCACTACGGTCAAAGCCGGAATGTCGGGTGCGGCATTTTTCTTTTCAGTGTTTGTGATCAATCGGCTGGCGAATCGGTTGATACGCCAGGAAGATCTGGCCAATCAGCGGGGTAAGGATTTGCGCGTCCAGCTTGCCATTAATCGCATGGCCGTTGCCGATATGGGAGACGGTTTGTTGGTGGTGGGGCCGGATGGTACTATTTTGATGGCAAATCCGATGGCTGGGCGCATGTTGGCATTGTCGGTACTCGACGACGGTCCGCGCTTTAAGCTGGGCGATTTCCCCTCGCTGACGCCGATTACCGAGGCGTTCTTTGTCTGGGCAAAGACCGTCAAGCAACATCCTGATGTGACGGCGCCGGGCAATTCACCGGGCAACGCGCAAAATATGCACCCTACGCAGTCAATTTCAGATGCGACGTCCAGCGATTCGCCGTTTCTGGTCACCATTAAACACAATGACGACCGCAGGCTCAACGGCGTTTTGCCGGGCCTGATCGGGCATGAACTGGCGGCACATTTCAAACTACGCTTTGCTGCGGTAAAAACCGAGGACCTAAGCGAATATGTTGCGGTGATTTTTCTGCAAGATGTCAGCGAAATTGAAAATCAGGCCCAACAATTGAAGTTAGCATCAATGGGACGACTGACCGCAAGTATTGCCCATGAAGTTCGCAATCCGCTATCGTCGATATCGTACGCGGCGACGCTGTTAACCGAGGATGCCACGAATCCGACGCAAGTACGCTTGCTCAATATTATTGAGGATAACGTGGCGCGTCTGAACCGGATGATCGAAGATATCCTCTCGCTATCGCGGAAGGTGCAACGGCAAACGGCACCTATCCTGTTGGGGCCGCTGGTATCGGATATCGCGGATGAGTTTCAGCAAATGAATGTCATTAAACCAGGCGTTTTGCAGCTCATTATTTCTACCTCCGGGGAGGATGGTGTTTGGTTCGACCCCTTGCATCTGCGTGAGGTTCTGGTAAATTTGTTGTCTAACGCTCTGCGTTATGCGAGTGGTGGTCCAAATAGTATGCGGCTTCAGGTCATGACGAACGCGTCCGGTGGGCTGGAGTTACACGTGCAAGATGATGGCGATTCCATCATGCCAGCCGTTCGTTCACATTTATTTGAGCCGTTTTACACGACGTCGAATAAAGGAACCGGGTTAGGGCTGTTTCTGGCGCGCGAGTTGTGTTTGAATAACGGCGCCATGCTGGATTATGAATATCGGCACGAGGCGCATGAAGACCTGACAGGGCGATTTGTAATCGCATTTGCGGTCCGTGGGCCAATTTAATTTTTTTTATTTGAGCGGGAAAATTGTTGCTATGACTTCACCCCGTATTCTGGTAGTCGATGACGAAGCGCACCTACGCGAACTGTTGGAAATCGCGTTGGTTAAAATGGGTCTGGACGTCGATAGTGCCGACTCGCTGACGGAGGCGCGACGCCTCCTTTTGCTGCGTGATTATGCTCTCGTGCTGACTGACATGCGGCTTCTTGACGGACTCGGCATTGAGCTGGTGCGCGAAGTTGTGGCCAGCGGCAAGATGACTCCGGTCGCTGTCATTACGGCATTCGGCAGTGCCGACAATGCCGTCATGGCGCTTAAGGCAGGCGCTTTTGATTATTTATCGAAGCCGGTCGCACTCGATCAGCTGCGTTTGATGGTGCAATCGGCGCTACGCGTACATGCGCCCGAGCGCAGCGGGCCGCCGACTGCCGGGGGGGCTGGCATGTCGCCACGGGGCGATATCAGCCACACCAAAGCCAGCGCGCCTCCCTTACGTCTGATTGGGGTTTCAGCGGCGATGCAGGATCTGCGGACCCAAATTGCGAGGCTGGCGCGGAGCATGGCACCCATTGCAATCAGCGGCGAATCCGGCAGCGGGAAAGAATTGGCCGCACGCGATTTGCATGCGCTCAGTCCGCGAGCCGATAAACCTTTTATCGCGGTGAATTGCGGTGCTATTCCCGAGAATTTGATGGAAGCCGAATTTTTTGGCTATCGTAAAGGTGCGTTTACTGGCGCAGCCGATGATCGTGACGGTTTTTTTCAGGCCGCAAATGGCGGTACCTTGTTACTCGACGAAGTGGCTGACCTGCCGTTGGCGATGCAGGTCAAATTATTGCGTGCGATTCAAGAGCGTCGGGTCCGCAAAGTCGGTGCCACCACGGAAGAGGTGGTAGATGTACGTCTGGTAAGCGCCACTCACCAAAATTTGGCCGAGTGCGTCGAAAAAGGCAAGTTTCGTCAGGATTTGTATTACCGTTTGAATGTCATCGAGCTTCATCTGCCGCCGTTGCGGGAGCGGGCCGACGATATTGGTCTTCTGGCTGAAGTCATTTTGGCGCGTCTGACCTTTCCGGACCCACACCAGGCGCCGGTAGCGCTGAGTGCTGCCGCCTTGCAAGCACTACACGGATATACCTTTCCCGGAAATGTCCGCGAATTAGAAAATATCCTTGAGCGGGCTCTGGCGTTTGCCAACGATGGCGTGATCGAAGTGTCTGATCTGGCATTAAAAACATCGGGACTTCGGCAAAGGGAAGCTGCCAGCGCCACCGAGTCGCGAGAACCAATTGGTCCGGAGGAATCGGCGGCGACCGTTGCTGCAATCATCGCAATGGGACAACAATTCGTGATTCATCCGGATGATGCCAACGTCACGTTGCCGCCATCACTGCCGATGCATTTAGACGATGTGGAACGTAATATCATCCGGCAGGCGTTGGGGCGTACCCAATTTAACCGCACTAAAGCCGCCGAGTTATTAGGGATCAGCTTTCGTCAATTGCGGTATCGGATGCAGCGGTTATCAATTCATGAGCAGGAATGATGGGGTTTCGTGATAATGGATAAAGTGTCCACAACCGGTGCCGCGGTGATCACACCGACCGTTGCGGCAACCATCCAGCCTGCGAAATCGCCGATTTTTCGGATTGGCGAGGACGGCTGGTGTGTTCCCGTTACCGGACGAACTTCATCAGTTGCGCATCTGCATTCGCCGAATTGCGATGCGCGGCCTGTCGACAGTGGTATCGCATTGTTGGTCATTCACAATATTAGTTTGCCACCCGGACAATTTGGCGGCCCTTTTATTGCGGACCTGTTTTGTAATCGCCTCGACTACGATGCTGATCCGTACTTTGATCATTTACGACCATTGCGGGTGTCTGCGCATTTCTTGATTCGTCGCGATGGGTCCGTTGTGCAATTTGTATCGACCAATCAAAGAGCATGGCACGCGGGTGTATCATCCTTTGATGAACGGCAGGGTTGTAATGATTTTTCGATCGGGATTGAACTCGAGGGCACCGATTTTGAATCCTTTGCCGCTCCGCAATATCCTGCATTGTGTGCACTGACCGATGCATTGATGTGTCGTCATGGCCTGGTGGCCGTGCGTGGGCATAGCCATATTGCACCTGGGAGGAAAAGCGATCCAGGCCCATTTTTTGACTGGCATCAATACCAGCAAGGCTTGGCGGACTATCAACCGCAAGTACTTACCAACCTCACATTGCGCTTCCCCATTGGGGACTAGGAAAGTCAATAGATTTTGACTTTTGTGGCGAAAAAAGATTCTATGAATCCACGCGTTTAAGCATTGCGTCCATACAGTTCAGGTACTACAATTAGTACATACACCGATACAAAAAACTATATATAGTGTTTTGTGTTGAAGATGTAGCTCTCCATTTCGCTGTGTTGGTGCCTTATCTACATGTTTTTATCTGCGTTTCTTATTGTCATATTAAGAAGGTTTCAGTAGTCATGTTGGATGGCCACAATACAGCCCCCTCACTTAAATTGATCACTTTTGACATCGCGTCAAATGGATTTCGCGTTTACGTGTATTTGGTCAGTTCTTTGCAGTCCATCAGTTGCAGTAATCAGTGGATGCAGCGTAAGCGTGGTGGTGTGTCAGTGAATCCTGAAGATTTCAGTGGTTCTCATTAATAGTTAACAACAACGGACGCGTTAAACGCGTCTGTCAACTCAGCTCGGGAGGCTCAGTGCAATCTACTCAAGAAATTTCCGTTAAATCTTCCTCCGAATTCGGTGGTGCATCGTCGCAATCTGGTAAGAGTCCCGCTCCCGTGAATTCGCCAGTCAGTTTTGGTGATTATCGGATCATTCGCCGCAATGGTTCAGTGGTCGGATTTGAACCGTCCAAGATATCAATTGCCGTGACCAAGGCTTTTCTAGCCGTCAACGGCGGTCAGGGTGCGGCCTCCGCCCGTGTCCGCGAATTAGTCGAACAGTTGACCCTCAACGTGGTAAATGCGTTGGTACGTCGTCAGCCAACTGGCGGCACGTTTCACATTGAAGATATTCAGGATCAGGTCGAGTTGTCGCTAATGCGTTCCGGCGAACATGACGTGGCACGTGCTTACGTCTTGTATCGCGCCAAGCGCATGGAAGAGCGCGCGCAACTGACTACCAGTAGCGCTGCTGTGGCGTCGGCCGAACTGTACGTCACTGAAGATGGGCAGCGTCGGGTTCTGGATATGAATCAAGTGCGCGATTTGATTTCCGCCGCCTGTATCGGTCTGGAAAAACATGTCGATGCCGAAGCGATACTGTCGGAGGCAGTTAAAAATCTCTACGACGGCGTGCCAGTCGAAGAGCTGCACAAGTCTGCAATTTTGGCGGCACGTGCGTTGATGGAAAAAGATCCTGCCTATAGCACTGTGACAGCGCGTTTGCTGATGCACACAATTCGTAAGGAAGTCTTCGGTAAAGAAGTGACGCAAGCGGATGCACCAGCGGAATACCTTGAATATTTCCCAAAGTATATTAAAAAGGGTATAGATGCAGATTTATTGGATAGCAAGCTGGCCCAGTTCGATTTAAAAAAACTGGCTGATGCGTTGCAACCAGAACGTGATCTGCAATTTGCCTATATCGGTCTGCAAACTTTGTATGACCGCTATTTCCTCCACATACAAGACGTGCGTATCGAAATGCCGCAAGCATTTTACATGCGCGTAGCGATGGGCTTGTCGTTGAATGAAGTTAACCGCGAAGAGCGGGCAATTGAGTTCTACAATTTGCTATCCAGTTTCGATTTCATGAGCTCCACGCCAACCCTGTTTAATTCAGGGACATTGCGCTCACAACTGTCATCGTGCTACCTGACTACCGTTTCGGATGACCTTGAAGGTATCTACGACGCGATCAAGGAAAACGCTTTATTGGCGAAATACGCTGGCGGTCTGGGTAATGACTGGACGCCGGTGCGTTCGCTTGGCGCGCACATCAAGGGCACCAACGGCAAATCACAAGGTGTGGTCCCGTTCCTGAAGGTGGTGAACGATACGGCTGTTGCAGTTAATCAAGGCGGTAAGCGTAAGGGCGCAGTGTGCGCTTATCTGGAAACCTGGCACATGGATATCGAGGAATTCCTCGACCTGCGCAAAAACACCGGCGATGATCGTCGTCGCACCCATGACATGAACACGGCGAACTGGATTCCCGATCTGTTTATGAAGCGCGTGATGGAAAAAGGAGAATGGACCCTGTTCTCGCCGAGCGATGCCCCGGATCTGCATGACAAGGTCGGTAAGGCGTTTGAAACGGCTTACATCGGCTACGAAGCGAAAGCCGCACGCGGTGAACTGCGCACCACCAAGAAATTGCACGCGCTGGATCTGTGGCGCAAGATGTTGTCGATGCTGTTTGAAACCGGTCATCCATGGATTACGTTTAAAGATCCTTGCAATATCCGTTCGCCTCAGCAACACGTCGGCATGGTGCACAGCTCTAATTTGTGTACAGAAATTACGCTCAACACGAACGAGTCGGAAATCGCGGTCTGTAATCTCGGCTCAGTCAATCTGCCAGCGCACATGAAAGACGGCAAACTTGACCCGGTCAAGCTCCAAAAGACTATTAGTACAGCGATGCGGATGCTGGATAACGTCATTGATATCAATTACTACGCCGTTAAAAAAGCGCGTGACTCTAACTTGCGTCATCGTCCGGTAGGTCTGGGTATCATGGGATTCCAGGACTGCCTGCACATGATGCGGATTCCTTATGCATCCCAGGAAGCGGTCGAGTTTGCGGATCGTTCGATGGAAGTTGTTTGTTACAACGCCTATTGGGCCTCCACTGCGTTAGCAGAAGAGCGCGGTCGTTACAGTTCATTCCGCGGTTCTTTGTGGGATCGTGGCATCCTGCCGCAAGATTCCCTGAAGTTATTGGCCGAAGAGCGCGGCGGTTATCTTGAGACCGACATGTCGGAGTCGCTCGACTGGACGTCCCTGCGCGCTCGTATCAAAGAATTTGGTATGCGTAATTCGAATTGCGTGGCGATTGCGCCAACTGCGACCATCTCGAACATCATCGGTGTATCGGCATGTATCGAACCGACGTATCAAAATCTGTACGTGAAATCGAATTTGTCCGGCGAGTTCACCGAGATTAACGCTTACCTGGTACGTGACCTGAAGGCCCGCGGCTTGTGGGACGAAGTCATGATCTCGGATCTGAAGTATTTTGACGGCAGTCTGGCTAAAATTGATCGCATACCGCAAGATTTGCGCGCTATTTATGCCACGGCGTTCGAAGTCGAACCTTCATGGTTGGTCGAAGCGGCATCCCGTCGTCAAAAATGGATCGATCAGGCGCAGTCGCTCAATATCTATATGGCAGGTGCATCGGGCAAAAAACTCGACGAAACCTACAAGCTGGCTTGGTTGCGTGGTCTTAAAACCACCTACTATCTGCGCACGATCGGTGCTACCCACACTGAAAAATCAACCACCAAAACCGGCGCGTTGAATGCAGTGTCGGTGGATGGTGCTGCCAGCGGCGGTGCGATGGCAAACTATGCGGCCAAGGCCAGCGTGGCGACGGTATCGGACGAACTGGAACTGGATGGCCCGGCGTGTACGATGCGTCCAGGTGATGCCGGTTTCGAAGAGTGCGAAGCCTGCCAGTAATCTACTCGCCGACTATTCAGTATTACGGCACGTTTCAGTCGTTGTGGGCGTGCCGATCAGCAAAGTAACACCAGGTTTGAACACGAACTGTTGCGCTGGCTGAACTAAAGTCGTGCGCGCTAATCAAAAGACAAAGTAAAGGAAGAAATATGCTCTCTTGGGATGAACAAACAAGTTCAACACCCGCCTCGCGTGGAATGCCGCCTGGATCGCAACCGGTCCAGTCGACCGAAGCGCCCGTGGACACGACGCATCGAGTTAATGCAGCCGACAAGCGCATTATCAATGGACACACCGACGTCAATCAACTGGTGCCATTTAAATATAAATGGGCGTGGGATAAGTATTTGGCCGGTTGCGCGAATCACTGGATGCCGCAGGAAATTAATATGCAGCGTGATATTGAACTGTGGAAGAGTCCGAACGGATTGACCGATGACGAGCGTCGTCTGGTAAAACGTAATCTGGGTTTCTTCGTTACTGCCGACTCGCTGGCTGCCAATAATATCGTGTTGGGTACATACCGCCATATCACCGCGCCGGAATGCCGCCAATATTTGCTGCGTCAGGCATTTGAAGAGGCTATTCATACCCACGCCTATCAGTACATTGTTGAGTCGCTGGGTTTGGACGAGGCAGAAATTTTTAATGCGTATCACGAAGTAAAATCGATTCGTGACAAAGACGAGTTTTTGATTCCGTTCATTAACACCCTGACCGATCCTGAGTTCAAGACCGGCACAACCGAAAATGACCAGAAATTATTACGCTCGTTGATCGTGTTCGCCTGCATCATGGAAGGTCTTTTCTTCTATGTCGGTTTCACTCAGATCCTTGCGCTTGGTCGTCAAAATAAAATGATGGGTGCCGCAGAACAGTACCAATATATTTTGCGCGATGAATCAATGCACTGTAACTTCGGCATCGATTTAATCAACACAATCAAGATGGAAAATCCGCATTTGTGGACCTCAGAATTTCGCGATGAAATTAAATCGTTGTTTTTAAGCGCTGTAGAGTTGGAATATCGCTACGCAGAGGATACAATGCCGCGTGGAGTACTCGGTTTGAATGCGCCAATGTTCAAAGGTTATTTGCGGTTCATCGCAAATCGCCGCGCGCAGCAAATCGGACTGGACCCAATGTTCCCTCAGGAAGAAAATCCCTTCCCCTGGATGAGCGAGATGATCGATCTGAAAAAAGAGCGCAACTTTTTTGAGACACGTGTCATTGAGTATCAAACCGGCGGTGCACTGAACTGGGAATAACGGTACCAGAATCTCCGACAAGAATATGAGGTGGACGGAAAGATGCAGCGAACAGTTTGAAAAAAAGCGCTGCATAACCAAAGGTAGCAATCCAATTTAATGAACAGTCAAAGACCGCAAAGATCTTATCTGTCGTCGCCGCTCATCCCGACTAAATCGGGAATGGCGGCTTTTTCTTTGGAAAATCCGAAAGCCTTTTGTAACTGAACAGGTTTAATGAATAGAATTCCGACGTTGGCTTAATCGCCGGCGTCTTTTTGGTCAGGTTCGCAGCCGCAAGGCGTTGCGAATGAAGTGATTCTTCCGGATCGATGATCGCGGAAGAAATCCCTGATCAATAATGGCTGAAGTGCTGCATCAATGAGGGGATGGAGCAGTTCAGCTGGTGCCGAATTCATTAGCGCAAGCAGAGTGTTGATTGCGCCGATGAATAATCCGCCGGACCATCGCGATGGGCCGTCGGGTTTCCAACTTGGAGTTTGATTTTTTCCATCACGTGAAGGAGAAACAACATGGCAACAGCAATAAAGAAACCCGCAGCGAAGAAACCCGCTGTGAAGAAAGCCGCTCCGGCCAAAAAGCCAGTAGCAGCGAAAGCCCCCGTCGTCGCTAAAAAGCCAGTGGCTAAAGCAGCAGCGAAACCTGTAGCAAAAGCCGCGGCTAAAAAGCCAGTAGCAAAAGCTGCAGCGAAGCCGGTAGCAAAAGCAGCAGCGAAACCTGCAGCAAAGAAGCCGGTAGCTAAAGCAGCAGCGAAACCTGCAGCGAAACCTGCAGCGAAGAAGCCGGTAGCAAAAGCAGCAGCGAAACCTGCAGCGAAGAAGCCGGTAGCAAAAGCAGCAGCGAAACCTGCAGCGAAGAAGCCGGTAGCAAAAGCAGCAGCGAAACCTGCAGCGAAGAAGCCGGTAGCAAAAGCAGCAGCGAAACCTGCAGCGAAGAAGCCGGTAGCTAAAGCAGCAGCGAAACCTGCAGCAAAGAAACCGGTAGCTAAAGCAGCAGCGAAACCTGCGGCAAAAAAGCCAGTAGCTAAACCAGCAGCGAAGCCTGCAGCAAAAAAGGTAGCCGCGAAGCCAGCAGCTAAAGTCGCAGCTAAACCTGCAGCAAAAAAGCCAGTAAGTAAGCCAGCGGCTAAAGCAGTAGCTAAGCCAGCAGCAGCGAAGCCAGTAGCTAAACCGGTGGCAGCAGCGAAACCTGCAGCTAAAAAGCCAGCGGCAAAAAAAACAGCAGCTAAACCTGCTGCCGCTAAGCCGGTGACTGATTCAGCAGTTAAAACTATTCTGAATCCTGCTGCAGCATGGCCGTTCCCAACTGGTACGCGTCCGTAATTGTTCGTGTGTCGGAAGAGAGCCTAGTTCTTTTTAGGCGCACTACCCGCTGTATGGCCTCGTGCTATCAGCGGGTTTTTTGTTTCTTTCATCGTTGTGATGATGAAGAAAAATCGAAGAAATGCGCATTCCGTCTGGCAATGGCATTTTCAAATTGGCCGTCTTAGGTCATCATGTGCCCCAACGAGAATGTTCGTCATCGTTTAAAGTAACGACGTTGTATCGAAATGAATTGAATTGAATGTCCCGTTTTACCCGGAAAGAGAGAAAACATCGTGCTGCAGAATATTTTTTCATTGATCATCGAGACTGCCGGTAGTGTTTTGGGCGGCGTACTGTTATTGCGCTTCTGGATTCAGGCCGTTCGGGTTCGTCCGCCGCAGCAGGTTGCGCACTTCATATTTACTATTTCAGACTGGATGGTACGTCCTCTGCGCAAGGTATTGCCGGGTTTCAGTGGCTACGATTGGGCGAGCCTGATCGGTGCGCTAGTGGTCGCGCTTGCCGCCGTCGCTTTGCAACTTGCGGTCGCATCAGCATTAAATGTGCAGATTTTATTGGTTTTGGCAGCCTTGCTGTTTCTGCAATGGGTTTTTTACGGTCTGATTGGACTTTTGATTATCGAAGCCATTTTTAGCTGGGTTAATCCGCAGGCGCCGTTGGCACCGTTTGTACGCGCACTGAATGCCCCGCTGCTTGATCCTGTGCGCCGGGTTATTCCACTATTAGGTAATGTGGATCTATCGCCTCTGGTGGCGCTTATTTTATTGAGAATCATCCATCAGCTGTTGATCGCGTTGATCCAGTCGCTTTAAACGGTCACGGCGCGGAGAGGGATAGGGCGTTGGTAACGTTGGCATGCGTGGACAAGGTTTGCAGCGTGGCCCCTATTGGCACCGCTATGGACGATTTTGAGGGACGGTTTTGAGTGACGATGGGAAGCCGTGACGCGTAGCACGCGGTGCGCTTTCTGGCTCTGTCGCCAAAAGCATTTCGTTACGGCTCAAGGGAGCATGGCAGATTTGAAATGTCGTGGTCTGTTTTGCTGCCCGGGGAGGGCCGCAGTTTTCTTTTACGTCTTGCCAACGGCTTTTATTGGTAAATGGCAATTATTTCCGTTGGCTGATTGCTAATTGATTCGACCTGTTAGCTACCCATCTGGGTTTGCAGATAGTTTTGGATGCCCACTTTGTCGATCAGGTCGATTTGGGTTTCCAACCAGTCGATGTGTTCCTCTGTGTCATCCAGAATGTCCTTGAACAATTCGCGGGAGATATAGTCAGCAGCGGCCTCGGAGGCGGCGATGCCTTCCTTAACGGTGTTTTGGGCAGCTTTTTCTAGTTTTAGATCGCATGCCAGCATCTCTGGCGTATTCTCGCCTATCATCAATTTATGTAAAGCTTGCAAATTAGGCAGGCCATCCAGCATCAGAATACGGTCAATCAAGCGATCAGCATGTTTCATTTCGCCAATCGACTCTTCGTATTCTTTCTTACCAAGCTTCTCCAGGCCCCAATGTTTATACATCCGGGCGTGCAGGAAGTATTGATTAACCGCGCTGAGTTCGTTGGTCAACTGCGCGTTAAGCAGTTTAATGATGTTCTTGTCGCCTTGCATAAATGCCTCTCTAAAAATAACGATCGGCGAACGAAGGGTCTATATCGTGAAGAAATATATCCAACGTCGCCTAAAAGTAGCAATGATAGCGCAGCGGCCTCGCTTTTTCATCAACCATTAGCAGGAATCATTCGCACTCCTGTTTCGCATAACGACTTGGGGTGAAACGGCCGATATCACGCATTTGACGGGATGAAAAGGCATGCGGAACGAACTCTGGTCACAAAAGATACGAAAGCGGTCGAGTAACGCCTGAACAGCAAAAAGCCTTGGCACATTTAATGCGCAAAGGCTTTTTTGTTTCAGTTTCCGGAGATGGCCGAACCGCGTTTTAAATGGCGCACACCGAGCGTCAGGCTTTAGTACCTTTTAATGGCATTGCGCGCATTTAATCAAGATCCAGGTATCCGACTCTAAGTGACTGACGTTAAATCACTGACTCTAAATAACGGATGCTCAATATCGGGCTTTTAAACGCTTACTTAGCTTCAGGATCGGTCACAAACCCGATTTTGCCCAACCCACCGGATTGGGCCGCAGCCATCACCTGGGCTATTTTTTCATATTCCGTGGTGCGTTCAGCGCGCAAATGCAGTTCAGGCTGTGGTTCTTTTTTTGCTGCCTCCGCGATTTTCAACTGCAGTGCGTTGCGGTCCACTATTTCGTCGTTCCAATAGACTTTTCCGGCAGCATCGATAGACAGGCTGATGTTTTTTGGCTTCACCTGATCCGGTTGATTGGTCGCGCGCGGCAGGTCGATTTTGACGGCGTGATTCATCACCGGAATGGTCATGATAAAAATGATCAGCAGGACCAACATCACGTCAACTAACGGCGTGGTGTTGATCTCGGGATTAAAGTCGTCGTCCGAATCGGACAGAGAGCCCATTGACATCATGCACCTTTCACAGCGACTAACTTGGAAGTCGTTTCCGGGGGCGTTCCATTCGCAACCTTGTTGGCGTCAGCCCGTGAGCCGGTGACAAACAATGCATGTAAGTCGAAGCCGAATTTATTCAGTTTAGCGATGATGGTTTTGTTGCCGCGTACCAATGCGTTATAGCCAAAGGTAGCCGGAATCGCCACTGCCAGACCTAGCGCAGTCATGATCAGCGACTCACCCACCGGGCCAGCAACTTTATCGATACTGGCCTGGCCTGAAGTGCCGATAGCCACCAGTGCGTGATAAATTCCCCAAACGGTGCCGAAGAGTCCGACGAAAGGTGCCGTTGAGCCAACCGACGCCAATACTGCCATACCGGTCTGAAGCTTGCTGGAGGCTTCATCGATCGCCTGCCGTAAGGATAAGGTTACCCAGTCGCTGGTGGATAGCTGATCGTGCAAATGACCGCTGTGAGCGGTGTGATGGCGCATGGACACCACCCCAGCCTGGGCGACATCGGCAAATGGATTCTCGGTGCCTAAAGTAGCGATCCCCTCCGGAAGGTTGGTCGTATCCCAGAATTGATGTCCGGCGGCGTGTGCGGCACGCTGCAGGCGGATTATCTGGATCGCCTTGGTAAGGATCACGTACCACGAAGAGATGGACATGATGACCAGCAGTAACGCGACACTTTTAATGACGATATCGCCCTGTGACCAAAGCGCTTCTAAACCGTACGGGCTTACTTCCATGATTATTCCTTTATTTCTGACAAAGCGATCGTTGATTTTAGTGGTGCGGTGCCTAGGCACTATTTCGATGCATAGAGTACGCATCCAGACTCACCGTATGATGTGAGTGTTGTAATTAATAAATGTTCGAGTGAGATTGTGTTGAGTTTAAATATGTTATTTAATTTGAAAGCTGGAAATTAATTGGCACGATAGCGTACACAGGCAGGGCGACGCCATTTTCCATATAGGGTTTGAAGAGAGCTCGCATCAGTGCCTGTTTGGCGGCCTCGTCCAGACGCGCTGAACCAGAACTTTTTTGTATCTCGACCCGATCTGCGCGACCCTTTTCATTGATCAGCACGCGCATGATCACTTTGCCTTCTTCGCCCATACGCTTGGCAGCAGCTGGATATTCAGGACTAGGAGGGCGGATATATTCCACACCTGAACTGATGGTCCGGGGAACGGCAGGCGCAGCAGGTGCGGCCACGGGGGCTGGCGCAGGCGGAATGTACTCTTCCTTTTGCGGGGGCTGCGGCGCGGTTACGGGAACGGAAATGGCTTGTTCCGACGGCGTATTATTGACGACTACAGGGGCCGGGCGCGGCGGCGTGACGTGTTTCTTCACGACCTGAACGGTTTTTGGTACGGCGGGCTGGGGTTTCGGCGGCGTTGGCTCAGGTGCGCGTTCAGGCGTAATGAAGGTGGCGAATACTTCTTTCGGCATCGCTTGGGCGACCTGATGAATAAGACCGCTTTTAAGTGCGATGAAAAAACCAACGTGTAGCAAAATAATCGCGCCAAGCGGCCCGATACGTTTGACTTGATTCCACATGAAAGAGGAGACCGGCGGTGAAGACGACATTGTTGCGCTCATTTTACTAACGACTCTTTATGCAACGGTAACACCGTTCGGCATCGGTTGGAATACCAATGCGTGAATATGACGGTGTGCGGTGGGAACGTTATTATCCAAACATTCGCGCAACACATTCTTGGCACAGGAATGGCATTTTCCGCAGCTGCTTGCGACACCTAGATTCTGCCGCAATTCCCGCATGGAAGACATCCCGGAGTTAACCGCCTGGCGTATTTTCCATTCAGAGACATTATTGCAAACACAGACTATCATTTTCCACCTTTTTCGTTAAGTAGGACTTACGCAAAAGCGCCCAAGTCCTCACATACTGGCTTCAGCGGCACGATTTACTGATTCAACTCGTGCGATTACCAGTTACCAGACGTGCAAACAAATTATATTTTTCCGGCGTTGGCATGCTGCGTTCTACCAGCGTCGCCCATTGTTCCGATAGTTGCTGGCAAGTAGTGCGTAAAACCGGTGCCAGATTAGGTAATGCGGCCAAAGCTTTCAGGTGCCGTTCAATAACCGATGCCAATTTCGTGCAACCGCGCGTCTCAGGCTGATTCGTCTGGTGGTGCGCCGTGTAGTGAGACATCAGATGCAATACCGCAGAGACCAGCAATTCCGGTTGCGCCGGCGCTTCGTTGGGTTCCGCAAACTTGGTAATCAACTCATCGTTAGCCATCAGGTGCTCCTTATCAGTGACTCGCTGGCTATGTTGGCTGGCTGTTATTGGAAATCCATCTTGTCGCCGGTAATTTTCTGAAAAAAATTAAGCGGTTAAAATTAACTTATTCAACTGCGTCAGACGTAACTTATAAATTCTGCCGCCATGATCAATTTCCAGTTCTCGCATTTGCTGAAACAGGTCACGACTACTTATCCGGGTGATTGCTGGCGGGACTGCTTTGGTGGCATCGGTATCAGATTGCGCACGCTCCGGATGTTCTTTTGCACGCTGTAATGAATGACCCATAATAGTCCTTTATGTAAATGCGAACAATTCTTATTTAGATTATTCTCTATTTAAAGATGGATTGCAAGTGCTTTCACTATCTTTACGATAGGTATTCATAATTGGACGCTATTCTGTGGTCGTATTTTTAACTGTTCGAACGACTTAAATACCGTGAGGTCATTGCGAATGACACTCAGCCTCATTTATACCACGAAATAAGAATCATTATTATTCGATGCCTGGTGCGGCTACCAGTCCGACCTTATTGCAACCAAACGAACTGGTGCGCGTGCATGCAGGCGAGGATAAAAAAAAGCCATCGAAACGTTTTCGATGGCCTGTATGTATTAACAACGGCGGTCAGGTGACCGCCTTGTTGTGTTAATGCTATTCTTTCGGCTTTGCAGCTTCCCTGCGATTAAAGCCTGCCACCATGTCGAAGCGGAACAAGCGGCATTCCAGTGCCCCATTAAAAAATGGCGTTTTACGTGCTTCTTTCAGGCGTAACAATTTTGGCAAAGTCAGGTCGGCAGTGAAAAGGAACACGGTCCAGCCAGCGAAGCGTTGTTTCAAGGTGTTGCCAAACGCGTTAAAAAAATCATTAAACAAATCCTCTGTGGCCAGCGTGCTGTCACCGCGCACGCCTATGCGTTCACCGTAAGGAGGATTCGTCAAAATAATGCCTCCGCTGGCGCTGAGTTCATTGGGCGGACGCACTTCCTGTGCTTCAATTTGCTTCAATGGGACCTCAAACAGGATGCCGGCATTGCGCAGATTTTCTGACGTCATATCGATCATATCGCCAGAAATGTCGCTGCCGAAAATGGTCGGTGTCAGCGGCATGGGATTTGGCTTAATGGCACCTTTAATCGCCTGCCATTGGCCGATCTCGAAACCATGAAATTTTTCGAAAGCGAACTCGCGGCGAGCGCCAGCTGGAATTCCTGCCAGCATCTGGGCGGCTTCAATCAGGATGGTGCCAGAGCCGCACATTGGGTCGAACAAGACCGTTCCCGGTTTCCAGCCAGCGGTGCGCAGCAGTCCCGCCGCAAGGTTTTCACGCAGCGGCGCGTCGCCCGTTTCAGCGCGCCAGCCGCGTTTGAAAAGCGCTTCGCCAGAGGTATCCAGGTAAAGCGTAAAGTTATGCGCATCCAGAAAACCGACGATCCGCATGTCGGGAGCGTGGGTGTCAACAGACGGGCGTTCGTCGCAAATGTCGCGGAACCGGTCACAAATCGCATCTTTGATTTTGAGTGTGGTGAATTCCAGGCTGCGTAATGGCGATTTGATTGCGGTGATATCGACTCGAATAGTATGGTCCACACGGAACCAGTTTTCCCATTCCTGTTCGAGCGCCTTATCGTAAATATCGTTTTCCGTTTTGTAAGCGCAATGTGCAAGCCGCATCAACACACGGCTGGCGATGCGGGAGTGCAAATTCACCAGCCAGGCATCGCTGAGCAAGCCCGAGCAATGCACACCGCCAGGAACCTGGTTATGCACACGGAGCGTGACAGCGGGTGCGGCCAGCTGTGCGATTTCATTTATTTCTTCGGCAAGTGCAGTCTCCAGTCCGCGTGGACAAGGACAAAAGTAGGAGTGCTTGGAGCTTGCTGATTGTGCGGTGAGTGCTTGTGCCATGAGGGGTTCTCTTAATCCGTTAACTACATCGACAGGGATGTAGCGGTGAAAATGGTTACGCACGAAAAGTGCGTAACGGTCGTCTTGTTTCCCATTACTCACCGAAAAACAGGGTAAATAATGGGCTATAGTTGCTTCAATGGTTGCTGCTTATTTAATCATTGTATTGCTAATTAAGAGGACAGCGTGCTGCCGGACCTTTCAATTATTCGTTCGTTGCTTGTTCGATTAATTTTTCGCTACAGAACATGTTATTTTGCAAAGGCGCGTTCAATAAAATCTAGTCGGTCCTGACCCCAGTAACCTTCGCCGTCGACAACGTACCAAGGCGCTCCGAAAACATTGGCTGCAATGGCATCTTCTGTAAACCGCACAAATTCTGCCTCAACGCTGGCAGTGTCGGCGGATTTTAACAAGGTTTTACCGTCATGCCCAAGTGCCGTTGCAATTCCGATCAAGGTTTCGGTATCAGCGATGTTGCGCTCTTCTTCCCACACGGCACGCATAATGGCGCCGGTCAATTCCAATGCTGCTTGCGTTCCATGTGCCAATTGCGTCGCAATAATCAGCTTGGCGGCCTCGTCGCTGTGCACCGGGAAGTAAGTCGGTTGCAGGTTCATTGGCAACCCCAGATAATCCTTCCAGCGCGCAAGGTCTACCAGTCGATAGGCTTGCCGTTGCGGCGAACGCTTGGCTAGAGGCAAGCCGCCCGATACCCCAAAAACTTTCGACAGATCGCATGGCTTCAAGATAATTTGCACGTCATATTGCTGAGCCAGCGCGACGAATCTCGCATGCCCCAGATAGGCGAAAGGCGAATGGGGCACGAAGTAATACTCACAAATTTTGCTCATGTCGGTTCCTGTCTCGATGTTTTTCTATGTAGCTTCTGTATTTGGTTCAACTTTATCTAATGTAGCTTGCAGTAGCTAACGTTAGCTAAAGTTAGCTAAAGTTAGCTAACGAGCGTAGCAATTAGAACGGCTTGACGACCACCAGAATAACGATAGCCAGCAATAAAATCACCGGTACTTCATTGAAATAACGAAACCAGACGTGACTACGCTTGTTGGTGCCAAGTTCGAATTTTTTGAGCAGACTACCGCTGGCGTGGTGATAGCCAATTAAAAGAATGACCAGGAATAATTTGGCGTGCAACCAACCGTTACCCGGGCCTTTTCCAATGCCATAACCCAACCATAGCCATACCCCGAAAATGACAGTGCCGATCGCCAAAGGCAACATGAAGCGGTATAACTTGCGTGCCATCAACAATAATCGCTGCGTTGCCACTGGTTCGGTTTCTTGCGCCAGATTGACAAGAATACGCGGTAAATAAAACAGTCCCGCAAACCATGAAACGATAAATACGATGTGCAGCGCTTTGATCCAGAGCATGAAGTTTCCTTAAAGGTAGTCCGAAAATGGAGGTGAAACAAGAGGCGGGCTATGCTTTCAGGTGCGCACTTCACCATGACCGAACACCACGTATTTTAGCGATGTCAGCCCATCCAATCCAACCGGACCGCGCGCATGTAGCTTGTCATTTGAGATGCCAATCTCGGCGCCAAGACCAAATTCAAAGCCATCGGCAAATCGCGTGGATGCATTGACGATGACCGAGGCCGAGTCGACTTCCCGCAAAAAGCGCATCGAGCGAGAATAATTTTCGGTCACGATGCTGTCGGTATGGTGCGACGAATAATGATTGATATGCGCGATCGCCTCGTCTACGTCATCGACAATTTTTACGGCAAGAATCGGTGCCAGATATTCGGTGCTCCAGTCTTCCTCAGTGGCTGTAACCACATGCAGATAATCACATGCCCGCAGGATCTTGCTCGCCTCAGCATCGGCACGCAGCTCAACGTCTTTAGTGCGATATAAACGGGCCAGCTCGGGGAGTATCAGAGGAGCAATCGTACGGGCGATCAAGAGTGTTTCCATCGTATTACAGGTGCCATAACGATGACATTTTGCATTGAATGCAATTTTTACCGCTTTTTCCGGATCGGCCTGGTCATCGATGTAGACGTGACAAATTCCATCCAGATGTTTGATCATCGGCACTTTGGACTCTTTCATCAGGCGTTCAATCAAGCCCTTTCCGCCACGCGGAATGATCACGTCGACATATTCCGGCATGCTGATAAGGGCGCCGACCGCGGCGCGATCGGTGGTCTCGACGATCTGTACCGCATCGCCCGGCAAACCAGCGCCACTCAATCCTTCTTTGACCAGTTTTGCCAGGACCTGATTGCAATTGATTGCCTCGGAGCCGCCGCGCAAAATAGTGGCATTCCCACTTTTGATGCATAGGCCGGCCGCGTCAATGGTGACGTTTGGGCGAGCCTCGTAAATAATCCCGATTACGCCCAAAGGCACACGCATCTGGCCCACCTGGATGCCAGTCGGCCGATACTTCATGTTGGAAATCTCGCCAATTGGATCAGGCAGGGCAACGATCTGCTGCAAACCTTCAATCATGGTGGCGATCGCCTGATCGGATAAGGTCAGACGATCCAGCATCGCTTCTTCCAGGCCTGCGGCACGCGCAGCTTCCAGATCTTTTTGATTAGCGAGGCGCAATGCATCCGATTCACGGCGGATTGCCTCAGCGATCAAAGTCAAGGCGTGGTTCTTGGTTGCGGTATCGGCGCGCGCCATCAAACGCGAGGCTGCCCGGGCGCGTTGGCCGATGTCTGTGATGTATTGCTGAATATCCATAATGTGGGTGAATCTCTAATTTGTTGAATGGATGAAGAACAATCGTCCTAAGAACGTGCGACCGTCAGGCCTAATTGCAATAGCGCATCCCATGCATCGCCAGCAAACGCCTTGGCCCGCAGACCTTTCACCATCTTGTCGACTTGCGCAGCTTGTTGCAATGCTGCTTCCAGAGTCGCAAGGGATAAACGACGCAGGGCCGGTTCCATCAGACGTTCGCGCGGACCCCAGATGCGATACTCCTTGAGCAAGGCGCTCAACGGTCGGCCTTGTGTCATGCCCGATTTCAGTTTTAACAAGATGCGGCATTCTTCGGCAATCGCCCAGAGTACCAGCGGCAGCGCTTCGCCTTCACCTTTTAGTCCGTCGATCATTCTGACTAAACGGGCCACGTCGCCTGCCAGCATCGCTTCATTTAATTTAAAAACATCATAGCGTGCGACGTTAAGGACAGCGTCGTGAATCTGCTCGAAACTGAGTTTGCCTGGTGGATGCAACAGCGCCAGTTTCTGTATCTCCTGATGCGCGGCCAGCAGATTTCCCTCTACCCGATCAGCGATAAAATCGAGTGATTGGCGGTCAGCGCTGAGCTGTTGCGCGGCCAGTCGCACACCGATCCAGTTTGGCAATTGAGAGCGTTCAACCAGCGGTATATCAATATATACGCCAGTTTGCTGCAGCGATCCTACCCATGCCGCTTTTTGCGTGACCCAATCCAGCTTCGGCAACGTGATGATGGTGACATTATCCGGATTCAGGGTCGAGGCATATTGTTGCAACGCCTGACCGCCGTCTTTTCCCGGTTTGCCGGTGGGGATGTGTAGTTCGATCAATTTTTTATCGCCAAATAGCGATTGGGATTGATTCGCAGCTTGCAGTTCGCCCCATTTAAAACTGCGGTCAACCGTCAAAACGTCACGTTCGGAGCAGCCATGAGCACGTGCGCTTTTCCGAATTTTATCCGCCGCTTCGAGCGCAAGCAGATGCTCGTCGCTAGTGATGACGTAGAGCGGCGCCACTGACTTTGTCAAATGGGTATCAAGAGCGTCAATCCGCAGTTGCATCGCCGGTCCCCGTTATGGTGCTGCAGGTGTTGTCGGTGCTGCTGGCGCTGATTGGCTGGACGGCGCTGACGAAGCCGGCGCTGAACTCGCCGGTGGCGCTGGCTCGGTCCCCGTAGCGGTAGCGTTAGCTTCTGCGGCGGGTTTCAGTGCCGCCATGCGACGCAGAATTTGTTGGACCAGGTCAGTTTGCATATCGCGATACAACAGCGCCTCTTCAGCCACTTTTGAAAGTTCTTCCGATTCGTTATAGCTGATGTCACGCTTCAGCGTAATCATGGTGACCGGCATCAATTCTTTCTGCTGAGCGTCCTTCAAGCGAAATGAAAACCTTGAATAAAGCATATATTCACGCGCCCGACCCTGGCTGTTGAGGGTGAGGATCACTTTTTCCTGCGTCTGCGCGATCACCTCCAGCACGGCCTCAGCACCTTTTGCAGTCGGCACCACTTCTGTGCTGCCGCTAGCCTGAATGTTACGCTTGAGTTCAACCCCCAGCGGGGTACCCGTAGCCGAGCCCAGATAGATCGTCCTGAAAGGCAGGCTCGCGGAGCCACGCAAGTGAAAACCGCACGCAGTGAGCATGGCGGTGATGGCGATAACCATCGTCCAGCGAACTAACGTTTGGCGACTAAAGGAAACGCGCGTCATACAGATATTCCTTGTATCAAGATTCAGGACGAAAAAGCTGTCCGGGCTGGTGGCGACTCAACTGGTAACTCAACTGATAACTTAACTGACACTTCATACAACGATATTAATCAGCTTTCCAGGTACCACAATCACTTTTTTCGGTGCGCCTTCGAGGAACTTTTGCACATTTTCGTGCGCCAGGGCCATGGCTTCGATGGTCGCTTTATCGGCATCTTTAGCAACGATGATGCTGCCACGAAGTTTGCCATTCACCTGAATCATCATCTCGATTTCGCTTTGCTCCAATGCCTGAGCGTCGACCTGGGGCCAGCTTGCATCCAGAATATCGCCATGAACCTTGGCAAAGCCAAGCTCTTGCCACAAGGTATGCGTAATGTGCGGCGCAATGGGATTCAGCACGCGCAAGAAAATCGACAAGCATTCTGTCAATACCGCATTGCTGGCACCTGTGGCTTCAAGCTTGGCAGCTTCGAGCGTGTTCAGCATTTTCATGCAGGCTGAGACCACGGTGTTGTATTGAATCCGCTTCAAGTCATGATCGGCCTGTTGCAAAATCTTGTGGACCTCACGCCGCAAGGTTTTGAGTGGGCCCGACAAATCTGTGTACGGCTTGTTCGAGCCCGGAATAATATTCGCTGCCTGTGCATGGCTGAAGCTCCAGACCCTGCGCAAGAAACGGTTTGCACCTTCGACGCCAGCGTTTGACCATTCCAGTGTTTGCTCCGGTGGGGAGGCAAACATTGTGAACAAACGGGCCGTATCGGCACCGTATTCGTCAATTTGGGCCTGTGGATCAATGCCATTGTTTTTTGACTTTGACATTTTTTCCGTGCCGCCGATGATGACCGGCTGCCCGTCGGATTTCAGGGTTGCCGATTGCGGACGACCCTTCTCATCGAACGTTAAACTCACATCTTCCGGGTTGTGCCAAATTTTCTTGCCGTTGCTTTCTTCGCGGTAGTAGGTCTCATTGAGAACCATCCCCTGTGTCAGCAAATTGGTAAACGGCTCATCAAATTTCACCAATCCAAAATCGCGCATGACCTTGGTCCAGAAACGCGCATACAACAGATGTAATACCGCATGCTCAATACCACCGATGTATTGATCCATCGGCATCCAGTAGTCATTTCGTGCGTCGACCATGGCATCGGTCGAGCCGGGTGACGTGTACTTCATGTAATACCAGGATGAATCGACAAAAGTATCCATAGTGTCGGTTTCGCGGCGCGCGGGTTTGCCGCAGGTCGGACAATCGACATGGAGAAATTTTTCGTGCTTGTTCAGGGGATTGCCGCTGCCGTCCGGTACGCAATCTTCCGGCAACAGGACCGGTAAATCTTTTTCCGGTACGGGCACGTCTCCGCAGTCGTCGCAATGGATGATCGGAATCGGCGTGCCCCAATAGCGTTGGCGCGAGATGCCCCAATCGCGCAGGCGATAGGTGATTTTCTTCTCGCCGAGGCCATGCGCGGCCAGGTCGGCAGCGATGGCGTCAACTGCTTGTTGAAAGTGCATGCCGTCGTACTTGCCTGAATCGACGCAGCGACCGTTTTGTTTGTCAGCGTACCAATCGTGCCAGCTTTCGGTGGAATACACTTTGCCTTCCACAGCGATCACCGGGCGAATCGCCAATACATATTTTTGGGCGAAAGCGAAGTCGCGTTCATCATGCGCAGGCACGCCCATGACAGCGCCGTCTCCGTACGTAATCAATACATAATTGCCGACCCAGACTTCCACCAGTTGCCCGGTCAGTGGATGTGAAACGAAGAGGCCGGTGGGCATACCTTTCTTTTCCATGACCGCCATATCGGCTTCGGCAACGCCACCTTTTTTACATTCAGCGATAAACTCGACCAATTCAGGGTTGGTCTTGGCAGCAAACGTCGCCAATGCGTGTTCCGGCGCTACTACGCAAAAAGTAACGCCCTTGATGGTGTCGACACGCGTGGTAAATACCCACAATTTGCCGTCCTGAATGAGCTTGCCGTCTTCCTCAATTTTATGCGGAAACGCGAAGCGGACGCCGGTGGATTTGCCGATCCAATTGGCCTGCATCAGGCGCACGCGCTCAGGCCAGCCGGGTAACTTGGTTTCGACGTGATCCAGCAATTCTTCCGCGTAATCGGTGATCTTGGCGTAATACATCGGAATTTCACGCTTTTCAATCAGCGCACCCGAACGCCAGCCGCGACCGTCGATGACTTGCTCGTTAGCTAATACAGTTTTGTCGATTGGGTCCCAGTTGACGGTCCCGGTCTTTTTGTAGATGATGCCTTTTTCAAGCATCTTCAAAAACATCCACTGGTTCCATTTGTAATACTCTGGCTTGCACGCCGTCATTTCACGCGACCAGTCAATGGCGAGCCCCATTGATTGCATCTGCGCTTTCATGTGTTCGATGTTGCTGTACGTCCATTGTGCCGGTGGCACATTGTTAGCCATTGCCGCGTTTTCCGCAGGCATGCCAAACGCATCCCATCCCATTGGCATCAGGACGTTGAAGTTATTCATCCGCATGTAGCGATACATCACATCATTGATCGTGTAATTGCGTACATGACCCATGTGCAATTTGCCCGAAGGGTAGGGCAGCATTGAGCAGGCATAAAACTTCTGCTTGTCCTGACCGTTCTTGTCTTTGGCGTGTTCGACCACTTTATAGGCATCAATCGCGCGCCAATGGTCTTGCGTCGATTTTTCGACGTCGTTAGGGCTGTATTTTTCTTGCATGGCGTGATGAGGCTAAAAAGGTGAATGTGGGAAAGCATGGGTAAATTAACCCGGAACCGATGATTATACTGGTTCAGGTGCTCTCATAGGACAGCGCTCTCATGGCGACCTGTAAAAGGTGCCGTTAGGCGGAGCGGCTGAAACGAAGCATTGTGCGATATGTTTGTTGATACGATAAGACGGGCGGGCGTTAATCTACGCTGCTCTCTCTACATTGCTATCTCAGCGTGGAACGATTGTGAACAGAGATGCTAATGCCATGCTGCCTCCCCATCGAACTATTGAACTATCGAACCATTTCGCCGTTTCAGCTTCGCAACCCGCGCAATCTTGCTTTATTTTGCTGCAGCTGCGCTTTTTGGATCGGTTACAAAACCGATTTTTGTCACGCCGTTATTTTGTGCAAGCGACATGACCTGTGCCAAAACCTGATAACGCGTATCTTTGTCAGCGCGTAATTGCAGCTCTGGCTGCGGTTGTTTTTGTGCTGCGATAATCAGGCGCTGAGTGAGTTCAGGTTCTGCAACTGGCTGGTCATTCCAGAACATTTTGCCAGCGCGGTCAATGGACAACGTCACTGTTTCCGGTTTTTCCGGGGCGGGCGCAGATTGCGCGGTCGGTAAGTTGACCTTGACCGCGTGCGTGAACAACGGCGCTGTGATGATAAAGATCACCAGCAGAACCAACATGACGTCGACCATCGGCGTGATGTTGATATCCGCCATTGGCGCTGAGTGCTGATTGTCGTTAAATCCACCGAATGACATACTGGTTTCCGGACGCAAAGTGAGAGATGAGTTGAATCTAAAGCTGAAACTTCAGGCCGAAACAGATACCTGAATTTTTCAACGATATTATTTACCTACGCGGCTACCTGTCGTCAGATAAGCGTGCAAATCGTGCGCAAAGGCATCGAGCTCCGCCAGTGTAACGCGATTAACGCGGGTGAACGCGTTGTACGCCAGCACCGCAGGGATCGCCACGACCAGACCAAGGGCAGTCATAATCAATGCTTCGCCAACCGGTCCGGCGACTTTATCTATCTGCACCGTACCTGAAGCGGAAACCGCCATCAAAGCGTGGTAAATACCCCAGACCGTGCCAAACAAACCAACGAAAGGCGCGGTTGATCCTACCGACGCAAGCAATGTCAATCCGCTTTCCAGGCGTGAGGAGACCCGATTGATTTCGCGGCGCAACGTGCGCGTGATCAACTCGCCCAGGTCGGTTCCTGCATTGAGCGAGGCGGCGGGTTTGCTGGTCATTGGCGAACGAATGCCTGCTGCGTCTGCTGCCTGAATGGCAAGTGGCGCGTAAACGCTCTCAGTATCGACCGGTTTAATGACGGCAATTGCATCGTTCAGAGTGGGTGCCTGCCAGAAGCCGTCTAACGCGGAAGCGCTGCGCCGGATGCGCCACGAACTTAATGTTTTGGACAAAATGTAGTACCAGCTCACCACGGACATTATCAGTAGCAGATAGGCTACGCCATGGGAAACCGCATCGCCTTGCGACCAATAGTGGGCGAACCCTAGATTATCATTCATGTTGTTGATCCGGATGGTGGTAGGGCAGCATAACGACCTTTAAGCGGGGATCATTAGTTGGCAACAATTTATTACATTTGAGCGCTATTCGGACGATTTTTCGTTTTCAATTCGACATCGTCCGAGACCAGCGGGTGACAAAATTCCAGTGCAATTATGCAATAATTCAGTTGTGCAATTAACGCAAACCGAGAACATCCTGCATGTCATATAGACCGGTTGCTTTATCGTTGAGAAAGCGGGCGGCCCGCAGACTGCCGTGCGCATAGGTTACCCGGCTGGAGGATTTGTGCGTAATTTCAACGCGTTCGCCATCGCTGGCAAACAGCACGGTATGGTCGCCGACGATATCGCCGCCCCGTATGGATGCGAATCCTATTGTGGATGGATCGCGAGCGCCGGTCACTCCCTCGCGCGAATAGACGGCGACTTCGTCGAGCTTGCGACCAAGCGCGTCGGCAATCACTTCGCCCATTTTCAAGGCTGTACCGGATGGCGCGTCCACTTTGTGACGGTGATGCGCTTCGATAATCTCAATATCATAGCCGTGCGAAAAACTTTTCGCTGCCATTTCCAGCAATTTCATGGTGACATTGACGCCAACACTCATGTTGGGTGCGAACAGGATGGCGGTTTTTTTTGCCGCTTCTGCAATGGCCGCCTTACCAGCTTCATCAAACCCGGTCGTGCCGATAATCATCTTGATGCCATGTTCGGCGCAATACGCGAGGTGCGTCAGCGTTCCTTCGGGACGGGTAAAGTCGATCAGGAACGCGGCGTTGTGCAAGCCCTTATCCAGATCGGACTCGATCAGGACACCGGCGGGTTTGCCCAGAAACGCAGCAGCGTCAGATCCAAGTCCGGGTGCCGTCGGCACATCCAGCGCTCCGGTTAATGTGGCATCTTCGGCATTCTGAATAGCTTCGATGAGCATATGCCCCATGCGACCGGACGCGCCAGCAACAGCAATTTTCATTTGATTCATAGTTAACTCGGATTTTGGCCGGTTTATTGTGCAGGCGAGGTAGGTGGAGGGGTTGGCACGTCTTTAGCGATGCCGCTATCTTTGGTGGCTTTTTTTGCTTCTTTATTGCCCCCCGAGATGCGCGCAAGGTAATCAGCTTCGGTCGGTAAATCAGAACCGCCTTCAATGCTGCTCACGAGGTTGTCTTTAAAGAAAACGCTGACGCGGCTGGAGGTAATTTCGCCATTGCCTTTTTGCAAACGGAATACGTAATCCCAGCGATTGGCATGAAACATGTCGGTCAGCAACGGCGCACCCAGTGCAAAAGACACTTGCTCTGTGGTCATCCCCTCTTTGACCTGGGAGATCATTTCTTTCGAAACAAAATTACCCTGCTGAATATTGTAGCGATAAGGCGAGAAAATTCCGAAGAAACGGGGATTCTTGATGGTTTGGACGCCGTTGTTCGCCGTCGCGCTGGTCGGCGTAGCCGAACTCGCGTTAGCGCCATTGGTGCCGGTTGCCGAAGTCGGGCCGTCAATTAGGGGGGTTTTAGATGCGCATCCTGCTAACAAAGCTATCGAAACGGCAGCCAGTGTCAGGGCGGAGGTGCGGGCACTACGGGAGAGCAACATTCGCATAAGGATCTCAATTGATTGAGCAATTGTGCTAAAACGCTATATGATAAAGCAGATCATCCATTTGCGACGTAAACATGCCTAACAATCCATCAGAACTAAAAGCCAGTGGCCTTAAAGCTACTTTACCGCGACTTAAGATTTTGGAAATTTTCCAAAATAGCGAGGTGCGCCACCTCAGCGCCGAAGACGTCTACAAGATTTTACTTACCGAGAATTTAGATGTCGGTTTGGCAACTGTTTATCGTGTACTGACGCAATTCGAGCAAGCCGGGCTATTGCAGCGGAATCATTTTGAAACCGGCAAGGCCGTTTTTGAGCTAAACGAAGGTTCGCACCATGACCACCTGGTTTGTCTGGTCTGCGGACTGGTCGAAGAGTTTTATGATGAAGAAATCGAAAATCGTCAGAAAGCTGTCGCCACGGAACGCGGCTTTGAGATCGCGGATCACGCTCTCGCGCTATACGGCCACTGCCGGAACTGCGTAAAAAAGTAAACGCTGGCATCAATGCGGTTATTGCAGCGTGACCTTGTGCAGCGTGACCGTGTCGCGTTGTTGGCATGGAAATAAGGTAAACGGACCAGGAGCCTTTGCAGAATAGCTTCTGGCTCGCGCTCCCGTTCAGTCTCGATTAATTTTGACTCAAGGCGTTGGAAAGTAGCTTCGCGGTGATATCAACAATCGGTATCACGCGTTGATACGCCATTCGGGTAGGTCCGATGACACCTAGCGTGCCCACAATTTTTCCATTCACTTCGTAGGGTGCGGTGACTACGCTCATTTCTTCCATTGGTACCAGCTGCGATTCGCCACCGATGAATATTTGCACCCCCGTCGCCTTCCCAGATATATCCAGCAGCCGCATCAAATTGGTCTTTTGCTCAAACATATCAAACAGTTTGCGCAGAGAACTCATGCTGGACGATAGATCGGTCACGCTCAGTAAGTTGCGCTCTCCCGAGATGACAACTTCATCCGCATCGTCGGTCATCGCCTCGCTACCGGCCTCAACAGCGGCCATCATGAGTCGATTCATGTCATCGCGCAACTGGCGCACTTCTGTCTGCAGGCGCAGGCGAACGTCGTCAATACTTTGTCCGCCGTAATTTTGATTAATAAAATTAGCCGCGTGGATGAGTTGGGATGGCGTGTAATCGACATCGGTCAGTAATAATCTATTTTGCACATCGCCACTCGGACCGACAATGACGAGCAATATACGTTTTTCGGATAGGCGTAAGAACTCGATTTGCTGAAATATCGACTCTCTTCGCGGCGTCAGGACCACGCCGGCAAATTGCGAGAGCGAGGACAGCACCTGCGCCGCGTTGGCGATGATTTTTTGCGGTGAGTTGGTTTGCAGCCTCGTTTGCATTCGTGATTCAAGCGCGCTTTCATCAATCGGCTGGACCGTGAGCAAGGTGTCCACAAACACGCGATAACCTCTGGGCGTCGGCACCCGTCCGGCGGAGGTATGGGGACTGGCGACGAACCCCATTTCTTCCAGATCCGCCATGATATTGCGGATAGTTGCCGGGGATAATTCTAATCCGGAGATTTTTGAAAGTGCGCGAGAGCCCACCGGCTGACCGTCTGCAATGTAGCGTTCGACCAAAGCCTTCAATAAAGTTTGCGCGCGAGTATCAAGATGCATGGTGTTTATTGTTAGGTGCTGGCGGGACTTGCCATGGGCTATGAACGACTGCTTCGTAGCCCTTAATAATTGTATTTATACACTGTTAAGCCGCATCGCGCCTATTTGCGGACATCGCCACTTGTCTTTACTGGCTTTTACGCGTTTTTAATGGTTTTTATTTTATCTTAGAAGCCTATTTTGCATCCGGCTACGGGATCTCTGGCGCGCGTGGCGTCAACGGTTGCGGGCCTGACTAGCCTGACCATTCAGCCATGCTTCAAGCTCATGCAATGACCTACACTCCGCGTCCGCGACAATTCCTGCGGGTAATACGCGGTCAAATCGATTAATCCAGACGCTGCGCAACCCCGCCTCCCCGGCCCCCATCACGTCTAAATGCGGATCGTCGCCGACATACACTGCTTGTTCCGGTTTAACGTCAAGGGCATCGCAGGCGGCGTGAAAGATGGTCGGATCGGGTTTAGCACAGCCAAAGCTATGCGCGGCGATGGAAATGGCGAAATGCTGTGACAGGCCGATTATCTCCAAATCTGCGAAGCCGTTCGATACGGAACCCAATAACAGGTGTTGGCTCAAGCGGGTGAGCACCGGCTGAACATCGTCGAAAGGCGTCACCGCATGGCGCGCCTCCGCAAAAAGCGCCATAGCTGCATCAATCTTAGAGACATCTTCACCCACCGCATTGAATGCCTCGGTCAGCCCTGCGTGGCGTAATGCGGATAAATTAATTTTAAACAGTGGGTCAGTGGCGCTCAATGCCTGGCGTCTTTGACGCAGAGTGTCTATCGTATAAGCGCGTGACACTGCCGGTGCATTCAGGCAAAGCCAGTCATATAAGAGTTTTTCCGCGCGCACCAATACCGGCATGATCGGCCACAGAGTATCATCGAGATCGAACAGCACAGCTTTAATCGGTCCGTGGGGCGCTGGCTTGGGTGCAGATTGATGGCTGACGATATTATTCATGACAATTGAGGGACTATCCTTTAGAGAAGCTTTAATGCAGACCTAAATTATGGTCTAATCGGCAGCATGTGGCCTATAAAATTATCTCACCAACAGAATTTACCTAGTTTGCCTAAAACCATAGCGATTGTTGGCAAGTATTTTGCCGCTGGTATCGACGACTCCTTAACCGAGGTCGCCGACTTTTTGCAAGTGCGCGGACATAAAGTGGTGTTCGAGGCCGAGACCGCCCAAAATATTGCATTGACCGGATTCGAGGCCATGACGCCGGAACAAATCGGGCAACAGGCCGATGCCGCCATCATCGTCGGCGGCGACGGCACCATGTTAGGGATTGCGCGGCAGCTGGCACCTTACGATGTCCCGCTGATCGGTATTAACCAGGGGCGACTCGGTTTCATGACCGATATTTCATTAGAGCGCATGTTGCCGGTACTGGGTGAAATGCTGGATGGAAAGTATGAGTCCGAGCGGCGGTCCTTGTTGCAAGGTGTGGTCAAGCGCGACGACGTGGATATCTTCAGTGCGCTGGCGTTCAATGACATCGTGGTTTCCCGCGGCGGTACTTCGGGCATGGCAGAGTTGCGCGTCGATGTGGATGGCCGTTTTATGTATAACCAGCGTTCCGATGGGCTTATTGTGTCGACCCCGACCGGTTCCACGGCGTATGCGCTATCTGCAGGCGGGCCATTGCTGCATCCCTCGTTGAATGGCATTGTATTGGTGCCAATTGCCCCACATGCGTTGTCTAATCGACCTATCGTCGTGCCGGATAGCAGTGAAATCGTGATTGAAATTGTCAATGGGCGAGAGATCAACGTCAATTTTGATATGCAGTCGCTTACCAGCTTGCAACTCGGAGACCGCATTGTCATTCAGCGCTCTGAGCACACCATCACCTTTTTACATCCTGCTGGCTGGAGCTACTACGAAACGCTGCGTCAAAAATTGCACTGGAATGAATACCCGTCGGCAGACGGTCATTTGCGCTGATTGTGCTGATTTTTATGAGTGTTCTGGGTGTCCTCAGCATCGAATAGTGCGCAATAAATACCCACGTGCAGGATAGCGCCTTATCCTGCGCGATCAATTACGGTACACTGCTCGGTCAGCTACATGGCTGTTAGCCGTGACCAGCGACACCATTGTCAGCTCCCTGAAACCGATTTCTGCTCTATAACCTGAACTTGTCGATTCCATGCTGCGCACCCTTTCCATTCGCGATTTTGTGATCGTTGATGCCATTGAGCTTGACCTTGCCTCTGGCTTTACAGTCTTCACCGGCGAAACCGGTGCGGGAAAATCTATCCTGATTGATGCGCTGGCGCTGGCATTGGGCGGGCGAGGTGACGCCAGCGTCGTGCGTGAAGGCGCGGCCAAAGCCGATATCAGCGCCGAATTCTCGGTATCGAACCGTAGCGAAGGTAGCCCGATTGATACCAGCGAAGCAGTGCAGGCGTGGTTGGCGACGAACGAGTTTGAGAGCGAGGAAGGTGGCGTGCTATTACGCCGGGTCATCGACAATGCGGGGCGCTCCAAGGCCTACATTAATGGCATTGCCGCTACTGCCGGGCAGTTGCGCGAACTGGGCGAAATGCTGGTCGATATTCACGGTCAACACGCCCATCAGTCGTTACTGAAAGCAGACTCGCAACGCTTGTTGTTAGATGGGCAGGCAGGCTTACAAGAAGATTTGCAGAACGTTGCGAGCGCGTATAAAAACTGGCGCGCATTGTCGCGGCAACGCCAGGAATTTGAAACTAACGCCAAGAACGTTTTGCTGGAACGCGAGCGTCTTGAGTGGCAAGTCAACGAGTTGGAAAAGCTGGCAGTCAAGTCGGGCGAGTGGGACGAGATCACCAATGAACATAGTCGTTTGTCCCATGCTGCAAGCTTGATTGAAGGCGCGCAAGAGGCCCTTAATCTGATATCTGAGTCTGAAAGCCCGATGCTGTCCCAATTGTCCGGCCTGAATATCAAGATTGGCAAACTGGTCGACCTGGACGCAAACCTGAAACCGGTTCTGGAAGCGCTGGAGCCCGCGCGGATACAATTGCAAGAAGCGGTGTATGCCCTCAATGATTATCTGAGCCGGGTTGAACTTGACCCTGCACGCCTGAACGAAGTTGATCGCAGGTTAGAAGCGATCCACTCGGCTTCGCGCAAATTCAGATTGGAGCCGGACGCCATCCCGCAGGAACTCGTCACGCTTTCTTTGCAATTGCAGCAATTGGCTGACGCCAGCGATTTGGATGCCTTGCGTGCGCAGGAAGAAAAACTCAAGACAACTTATCTTGGATTGGCGCAAAAGTTGTCAAAGGCACGTCTCAAAGCGGCAAAAAGTTTAACCCAAACCGTAACGCTGGCCATGCAGGAGTTGAGCATGAGTGGTGGGCGTTTTGTGGCCGCCTTAAATCCTTGCGAACCCGCCGCTTATGGGATTGAACAAGTTGAATTTCTGGTCGCCGGTCATGCTGGCGTCGCACCTCGGCCTTTGGCAAAGGTTGCCTCTGGCGGCGAGCTGGCCCGGATTGCGTTGGCGATTTCGGTGATTACATCCAGCGCCACTGCCACCCCGACGCTAATATTCGATGAGGTTGATAGTGGCATAGGCGGCGGCGTTGCCGAAGTTGTTGGTCGCCTGCTAAAACGTCTCGGTCAGGCCCGTCAGGTGTTGTGCGTCACGCATTTACCCCAGGTTGCCAGCCAGGCTAACCAGCATTTTCAGGTTAGCAAACAAAGTGCCGCCAACAAAACGGTATCCGCCATCGATAGCCTCGATACAAAAGGCAGGGTCGAAGAGATTGCGCGGATGTTGGGCGGTCTGGAAATTACCGCGACCACCCGCAAGCATGCGCGGGAGCTGCTGGCTTCATAGCTTAATTTTATAGCTTAATTTTATAGCTTAATTTTATAGCTTAATTTTTCGGCTTCGGTTCATAAGTTAGCTTCATGGTTTAATTTCATCGCCTAGCGTTATATCGTGGTCGCTACCCACTCACCAGTGCAGAATTCAGGATATTTTTTAGGAACTTCGCATGACCTTTCGTAAAGAGCCACCCTTCACGCACGGTATTACCGCCAAAACAGCGGTAGTGCTGATCAATCTGGGAACGCCGGACGCTCCGACTTCCAGCGCAGTGCGGCGGTATTTAAAGGAATTTCTCTCCGATACCCGCGTGGTCGAAATTCCACGCGCCATCTGGTGGTTGATCTTGCACTGCATTATTTTGCCGTTTCGCTCCAGAAAATCGGCGCTGAAATACGCGTCGATATGGACCAATGAAGGTTCTCCGCTGAAGGTGCATACCGAAAAGCAGGCGAAACTGCTGCGTGGATATCTTGGCCAACGTGGGCATAAAGTACAGGTCGCCTACGCTATGCGCTATGGCAATCCTTCGGTGTCATCGGTTCTGGACCAGTTAAAACTGGACGGTTGTGATCGGGTCCTCATTATTCCGGCCTACCCGCAGTATTCGGCGACCACTACCGCATCCATCTTTGATGCGGTGTTCAGCCATTACGCCAAGGTGCGCAATGTGCCGGAGCTGCGTTTGATGAAGCATTATCACGATAACGAAGCCTATATTCATGCGCTAAAAGAATCCGTGCTGGCGCATTGGGCGATGAACGGGATGCCGGATAAATTGGTATTAAGCTTTCATGGCGTACCCAAACGTACGCTGCTACTAGGCGATCCGTATCATTGCGAGTGTTATAAAACCGCGAGATTGTTGGCGCAAGCGCTCGATCTGTCGCCAGACCAATACCTGGTCACATTTCAGTCGCGCTTCGGCAAGGCGGAGTGGCTGCAACCTTACACTGCCCCGACGTTGGAGAAATTAGCCAAACAAGGCGTCGCGCGCGTAGACGTAATGTGCCCCGGTTTTACCAGTGATTGTCTGGAAACGCTGGAAGAGATTGGTATGGAAGCAAAAGCGGACTTTTTGAAAGCGGGCGGCAAAGAGTTTTATCTGATCCCGTGCTTAAACGAGTCACCGATATGGATTCAGGGTTTGGCGACGGTGGCCGAGGAGCAATTAATCGGCTGGCCAACACATTTATCCGCCAACGACCTTGCTGAGCAACAATTACAAGAGAAAGTGCAAAAGGCTGAAGCGTTGCGCGTGGGAGCGGCTAAATAATATCAAGCTACTATCAAGCTAATATTAAGCGCTTAGTAACGCATGATGATAAAAATCGTCAAAATCACGCAACCGATTGAACAATTGCAAACTACCAGCGTGCAAATTAATAAATAGCAACGAGATGTGAATAGCTGATCCAGCCAGCGGCTAAAGAGATATACAACAGCATAAACGCTGAAATGAGGGATAGTTTCATGATATTCACCTATGGCGGAGTCAACTCTCGACTTTCGATTTGAACGCCTTGAAATTTCCGTTAAAAGACTACATACGCAAATGATAGTTGTCTTGATGCGTTGCAGCAAACGCAAAGGGGTAAAATGTGAAACAAATTGTTGCAATGCCACACATTGACTTAAGTTAAATCCCTTGAAAAAGTAGGGGATAGCCCCATTTGGCTAGGCATAGAGTCAAATCAACCCGCTTTAAAGTCCTCATTTCGCGCGTTGAGCTACCTAAAACATTGCAAAACACCGCCCGAAACGCGTTTAACACATTATTAAGTCACTAATTGCAGGAGATTTTTGAATGGAAGACATGGAAAAGCAAACCGCGCAAGTTGAAGCCGAAAATACCATCGCTGAAGAACAAGCGGCGGTCACGTCCGAGTCGGCACTGGAAATTGAATTAGCAGAGGCGCAAGCTAAAATTGCCGATTTGCAAGATGCATTTCTGCGCGCTAAAGCGGATACGGAAAATGTCCGTCGTCGCGCGCAAGAAGATATCGCACGCGCCAGCAAATTCGCTATCGAAAATTTCGCTGAAGCGATGGTGCCGGTAAAAGACAGTCTGGAAATCGCCCTGAAACTGGAAACGCCTTCCATTGAGGCGTTGAAAGAAGGCGTTGAAATGACGTTGAAGCAACTCGTCGCCGCCTTTGAACGAAACCGCATCGTGGAAATTGCGCCGCAACCGGGCGAACGCCTCGATCCGATGAAACATCAGGCAATTTCGATGGTTCCTGCTGAGCAGGAAGCCAACACGGTCGTGAGCGTGTTGCAAAAAGGGTACATGATTTCGGACCGCTTGTTGCGTCCGGCCCTGGTAACTGTTGCTCAAAGTAAATAAAGCGCCAGATAGACGGAGAAAATGTCTAAATAGGCCGAAATAAGCGAGAAAATCAAAAATAACCGCTTATTTAGACCTGAAAAGGCTTGAAAGCCCGATTTTTCTCCCAATATTCAACCTATCAAAATTAAACAAATTTAGTAAAGGACAGCATCATGGGTAAAATTATCGGTATTGATCTGGGTACGACAAATTCTTGTGTTTCCATTATGGAAGGCGGCAAGCCTAAGGTTATTGAAAATTCCGAAGGCGTACGTACCACGCCATCCGTGATCGCTTATCAGGAAGACGGCGAAATTTTGGTCGGCGCACCTGCAAAACGTCAGGCTGTCACTAATCCAAAAAATACGCTGTACGCAACCAAACGTCTGATTGGTCGCAAATTCGACGAAAAAGAAGTGCAAAAAGACATCTCGCTGATGCCTTACGAGATTACTAAAGCCGACAACGGCGATGCATGGATTGCTGTACGCGACAAGAAACTGGCACCGCAGCAAATCGCTGCAGAAGTGCTGCGCAAGATGAAAAAAACCGCTGAAGACTATCTCGGCGAAGAAGTTACAGAAGCGGTCATCACCGTTCCTGCTTACTTCAACGATGCGCAACGTCAGGCAACCAAAGACGCTGGTCGTATCGCCGGTCTGGATGTCAAGCGTATCATCAACGAGCCAACCGCAGCTGCCTTGGCGTTTGGCCTGGATAAGACTGAAAAAGGCGATCGCAAGATTGCAGTGTACGACTTGGGTGGCGGTACGTTCGATATCTCGATTATTGAAATCGCCGATGTTGATGGCGAAATGCAATTTGAAGTATTGTCGACAAACGGCGATACATTCCTTGGCGGTGAAGATTTCGATCAACGCATGATCGATTACATCCTGGACGAGTTCAAAAAAGTCAACGGTATCGATTTGGGTAAAGATGCGATTGCATTGCAGCGTATCAAAGCTTCTGCTGAGCGCGCAAAAATTGAATTGTCGTCATCGCAACAGACAGAAATCAACGAGCCGTACATTGCAATGGCGAATGGCGCACCAGTCCATCTGACCATGAAGATGACACGTGCCAAGCTTGAGTCTTTAGTTGAAGAGTTGATCGAAAAAACAATCGCACCGTGCCGTATCGCGATTCAGGACGCTGGCGTTAAAGTTTCCGACATCGACGATATCATTCTGGTCGGCGGTATGACCCGTATGCCTAAGGTGCAAGAAAAAGTCAAAGAATTCTTCGGTAAAGATGCACGTAAAGACGTGAATCCAGACGAAGCGGTTGCAGTCGGTGCCGCAATTCAGGGTTCTGTATTGTCCGGTGATCGTAAAGACTTGTTGCTGCTGGACGTTACTCCGCTGTCACTCGGTATCGAGACAATGGGCGGCGTGATGACCAAAATGATCAAGAAGAATACGACCATTCCTACCAAGTTCAGCCAAGTCTTCTCGACGGCGGATGACAATCAGCCAGCCGTGACGATTAAAGTGTTCCAGGGTGAGCGCGAAATGGCGGCCGGTAATAAAGGTCTGGGCGAATTCAATCTGGAAGGTATCCCGCCAGCATCACGCGGCACACCGCAGATTGAAGTAACTTTCGACATTGATGCCAACGGTATTTTGCACGTCGGCGCCAAAGACAAAGCCACCGGTAAGGAAAACAAGATCACCATCAAGGCAAACTCTGGTTTGACCGAAGATGAAATCCAGAAGATGGTGCGTGATGCTGAATTGAACGCCGAAGACGATAAGCGCTTGAAAGAGTTAGCTGAAACGCATAACCAAGGCGATGCATTGGTGCATTCAACCCGCAAATCGCTGGCTGAATATGGCGACAAGTTGGAAGCGGCTGAGAAAGAAAGCATTGAAGCAGCAATCAAGGAACTGGAAGAAGTGTTGAAGGGTAGCGACAAAGCCGCCATCGACAACAAATCTGCAGCCTTGAGCACAGCAGCGCAGAAACTTGGCGAAAAGATGTATGCCGATATGCAAGCGCAGCAAGCTGCAGCCGGTGGCGCTGAAGGTGCCGCGACTGGTGCATCATCAGAAAGCAAGCCGAAAGAAGACGACGTTGTAGACGCCGACTTCAAAGAAGTAAAAGACAAGTAAAACCCGTCCGTGCAGTGTTTTGGAGCGATTCCAAAGCACTGCGTTGACGCGCCGGACAAAGCTTAAAGCTCTGTTCGGCGTTTTCGCTTTGAACAAATTGCTATGTTACTGCCGGTGCGTGATTAATTCTGGACTAGCCTTTGCCGCTGTTTGGGTGAGATCAGTGCAGACATTCGAGGGACTAACGCATGGATTACGTTGGATTGCGTTAGTTTGCGGATGATGTTGAACGCGCTAGTGTTGGTCGGTCCGAATGACGTTCCGCTGAAAATAGCAAACGTGTTCTTCAATGATAAGTAAGGTGCCAAGAAATGGCGAAACGTGATTTTTACGAAATTCTGGGTGTAGCGAAAAACGCTTCTGATGAAGAAATCAAGAAGTCGTACCGCAAGCTCGCAATGAAACATCATCCGGACCGTAATCCGGATAGCAAAGGTGCAGAAGATAAATTCAAAGAAGGCAAAGAAGCCTACGAGATGCTATCGGACCCGCAAAAGCGCGAGGCGTATGACCGCTATGGTCACGCGGGCGTCGATCCCAATATGGGCGGTGGCGGTGGCGGCGGTGCTGGCGGTGGTTTCGCCGATGCATTCGGCGATATCTTCGGCGACATCTTTGGCGGTGGCGGGGGTGGCGCGCGTGGCGGTCGTGGCGCGGGCCCTCAGGTCTATCGCGGTGCCGATTTGCGCTACAACCTTGAAATCACGCTGGAGCAAGCGGCGCACGGTTTCGACACAACGATCCGGGTACCTTCATGGGATGCCTGCGAACCCTGTCACGGTAGCGGTGCCAAGCCAGGTACACAACCGGTAACCTGCCCAACCTGCGGCGGTCACGGTCAAGTGCGGATGCAGCAAGGATTTTTCAGTATTCAGCAAACTTGCCCTAAATGCCATGGCAGCGGCAAAGTCATTGCTGAGCCTTGTGCCTCTTGTGCTGGTGCTGGACGCATCAAGCGTAACAAGACGCTCGAAGTGAAGATTCCAGAAGGCATTGACGATGGCATGCGGATTCGGTCGTCCGGCAACGGAGAGCCGGGCACCAATGGTGGACCTCCCGGTGACCTGTATGTCGAAATTCATATCAAACCCCATGGCGTATTTCAACGTGATGGCGATGACCTGCATTGCGAAATGCCGATTTCATTCGCCAAGGCTGCTCTGGGTGGCGAAATTGAAGTGCCAACGCTTAACGGCAAGGTCTCGTTCACCATTCCCGAGGGAACCCAGTCGAGCAAAACCTTCCGTTTGCGTAGCAAGGGTATTAAAGGCGTGCGTTCAGGCTATGCTGGCGATCTGTTTTGCCACGTCGTGGTGGAAACGCCAGTCAAGCTGAGCGACCGTCAGAAAAGTCTTCTGCAGGAGTTTGACGAACTAACCACCGAGGGAGGCGCAAAGCACAACCCTCAAAGTAAGTCTTGGAAAGATAAGGTAAAAGAGTTTTTTGAGTAAGGTGTCGCGAAGCTTGCGAATAATGAAGCCCGGCCGCGCTTGCAAGCTTGTGCTGGGGTAATAAAATTCGCAAGCCGCACGCTTAAAAGCCGCTGATGATCGTCATTAGCGGCTTTTATTATTTCAATTCAGATTCGAATCGTGAAGTGAATGCGTTGGTCATTCGGACGTAGCGCGCGTCTGGTGTGCGCAATTAATTGCTTTTGAGATAAACTTCATCAAAAAAAACGTTGGCAAGGCGCATTTTGGATAAAATGGCGTGCATGCGGATTCATAAAATTGGTTTAAATCCATGTGAATAACGCGTTAATCAGATTGGAAAACGATGATAGAACCTAAAAATGTCCTGACGAAGGAACAACTTTTCGAAAGCAACCGTCAATGGGCTGCTGGGATGACCGAACGTGAGCCGACGTTTTTCAAAACCTTGGCCGCCCAACAGTCACCGGAGTATTTCTGGATCGGCTGTTCGGATAGCCGTGTGCCGGCCAACGAATTACTGGGCCTGCGTCCAGGCGAATTATTCGTGCATCGGAATATTGCGAACGTTGTCGCCCACAGTGATCTCAACTGTTTGTCGGTGCTCCAGTTTGCTGTCGATGTCTTGAAGGTGAAGCATGTATTCGTCGTCGGTCATTACGGCTGTTCCGGTGTCCATGCTGCGTTGACCAAGCGCCGGGTGGGACTTGCCGACAACTGGCTGCGGCATGTGCAGGACGTGCATCAAAAGCATGAGCGGTACCTGGGCGAGGCTTTGTCCGAGCAAATACGTCATGATCGGTTATGTGAACTTAACTCGATGGAGCAGGTAAGCAACATCTGCCAGACGACGATCGTGCAAGATGCCTGGGAGCGTGGTCAGGAACTGACGATCCATAGTTGGGTGTATGGCCTGCAAGACGGTCTATTGCGGGATTTAGGTGTGACCGCGAGCGGCCCGGATGACTTGGCCAAGGCGATGGCCTGCAGCCTGAAGCGTTACGACGAATAGGTTGGCGACAGCTAAGCGCAGAAAAACGGTTTCACCATTTAGTCCGGTGCAATGAAAAAATCCCCAATCAAATGAAACGATTGGGGATTTTTTTTATTTGGCGCAGCTTTCTATAAACCTATGCGTTGAGGTCAGGTTCAGCGCGCTAGAAACAATGCTCCGGCGCCGGAAAGGATCGATCCTTCACCGCTGCAACATAAGCTTTGATGGCTGCATCAATACTGGTCTGACCCTCCATGAAATCTTTCACGAAGCGTGCTTTATGGCCAGGAAACACCCCCAGCAAATCGTGCAATACCAATACCTGGCCTGAGCAGTCAGGACCAGCGCCGATCCCGATAGTGGGAATAGCGAGTAATTCGGTGATTTCCTTGCCCAGACTCGCCGGAATGGCTTCCAGCACCAACATGCTTGCGCCAGCATCTTGCAACGCCAAGGCATCCGATTTAAGTTGCTCCACCGCAGCAGAGGTTTTGCCCTGCACCTTGTAGCCACCCATCTGATGCACAGATTGCGGTGTGAGTCCGAGATGCGCGCATACGGGAATCGCCCGTTCAGTCAGAAAACGCACCGTCGGCGCAAGCCACGTACCACCCTCCAGCTTGACCATCTGTGCGCCGGACTGAATCAATTGCACGGCGTTGATCAATGCCGTTTCAGGCGTGCCGTAACTGCCGAATGGCAAATCGGCAAGGATGAAAGCGGTGGGTTTGGCACGAAAAACACTGGCCGTGTGATACGCAATATCTGCTACCGTTACCGGTAACGTTGAAGAGTGTCCCTGACACACCATGCCGAGCGAATCACCCACCAAAATGGTGTCTATTCCGCAGCGATCCAGCAACGCGGTAAAGCTGGCGTCGTAACAGGTCAGCATGGTAATTTTCTCACCTTTATCATGCATGCTCTGCAGGCTAGGGATTGTTACCGCTTTCGTTCGTCGATGCGGCGTGGTTGTGGTCGTTGAGACTGTTTCACCTTGCAAATAGCCAGCCATATTATTCTCCACGATTAAAAAATTCACGCTTGCCGCGCATGCTGTCAATGCGGTCCAGCAACAGCGTGAAATCAGCATCGTCACCCGACAAATCCATATGTTGGTTATTCACTATCAACAGGGGAGCGGCTTCGTAATCGTAGAAAAAGCGACTGTAACTTTCGCATAGACGCTTAAGATAATCAGAGGTGATTCCTGACTCCATAGGAATCCCGCGTTTTTTGATGCGCTCAACAAGCGTGTCGGGCTCCGCCTGCAAATAAATGACTAAATCTGGCGTCGGCGCTTGCGGACGCAAATGTTCATAAAGCTGCTGATACAGTTTCAACTCGTCGTCGGCTAAGGTGAGGTTGGCAAAGATGGGATCTTTATCGAGCAAAAAATCAGTCGCCACCGCGCCCGTGCCGTTGAAAAGATCGCTCTGCGCAAGACCGCGCAATTGATTTACCCGCTGAAACAGGAAGAACATTTGTGTTGATAGCGCGTAACGCGATGGATCGGTATAGAACTTTTCCAGGAACGGATTGCTTTCGGGCTGTTCTAGCAACACCTGCGCGCCCATATGGGCGGCGATTTTTTGCGTTAAGGTCGTTTTTCCGACACCGATAGGACCTTCAACCACGACGTACTTGTAATTTTGTAGATTCATATTTGAAAGATAAAGGGAGCGCTTAACCTACTCGCAATGTAAATGAATGAGCGGCAATATTATCGTAAGCATCGCCGAAAACAAGATCGCAACGGATTTGCATAATGAACATGGTTCAGGAAACAGGTTCGAAATGCGCATAACAATAGTGTAAACGCTTTTGGGCCTTCGCTATACCTTGCTGTAATTCACAGAGGAAATGTCCTGACGGGTATGCAATATGCATCAGGCTACAATCAGGCTAAAGTTTGGTGATCGACTGATCAGCCACCAGCGGAGTGAATTGGTGCGCCGGACCGTGGCCGGGGATGGTGATAAAAGGGTCTATCTGCAACAGCGGGATCAACACAAATGCGCGCTGCATCATGCGCGGATGTGGCACCGTCAATGTCGCATCAGCGATGGTCAGCGCAGCGTATAACAACAGATCCAGATCCAGAGTGCGCGGCGCGTTCGGGTAAGGGCGTTCGCGGCCGAAGCGTTGCTCAATTTCTTGCAACACCTGCAACAGCGCGTGCGGCGCCAACAGGGTCTCAAGGCGGACTACGGCGTTGACATAATCATCGCCGCTGGAATCGATCGGTGCGGTGCGAAACAGGCTCGATTGCGCGCTCAATGACGTCTCTGGCAACCTGCCAAGCTGCGTAATGGCGTCAAGCACCTGCGCCTTCGCATCACCCAGATTGCCACCGATCCCGATGTAGGCCGTGACCGATTGCCGCTCAACCACGCTTATGCGCCATCCTGCGTGCCGTTGCTGGTGTTGCCACCACCGCCGCTTCCCGAGCTGCGCGGACTACGACGTCGCGCACGTTTTTTAGGCGGCGGTCCTTCGTTGGCTAACTTCGGCTTTTGCGCCAGCAATATTTCGCGACCGGTGCCGTCGGCTTCCATAAACGCCGTCCACCATTCGCCCAGTTCGCTATTGAGCTCACCGGAAGCACAGCGCAACAACAAGAAATCGTAACCAGCACGCAAGCGCAGATGTTCCAGCAACTTGTAAGGAGCCTTGCCGACACGCCGCTCAAAACGCGGTTGCATGGCCCAGATATCGCGCATGTCGGAGGCAATTTTGCGTTGCAGCGCTAATTTTTCGGTCTGTGCGTCCAGCACATCATCCGCTGCGAGGTGCAATGCCGGAATCGGAAACTCGCCAGCGGCTTGATACGCCGTCCATTTTTCCAACACCTGATGCCAGAGTAATGAAGCAAAGAGGAACCCAGGGGAAACCGGCTTACCCTGTTGCACACGCTGATCGGTATTCGCCAATGCCAGCGTGACGAATTTTTCGCCCATCGGTTGCTCAAGAACCACATCGAGCAATGGCAGAAGGCCGTGATGCAAGCCTTCTTTACGCAGTTGTTGCAGGCAAGCCAAAGCGTGGCCGCTCATCAGCAACTTCAGCATTTCATCGAAAACGCGTGCGGTTGGCACATTATTGATCAACGTTGCCATGACGGGAATCGGCGCGCGCGTTTCGGGTTCAATGGTGAAGTTCAACTTGGCAGCAAAACGCACAATCCGCAACATGCGTACCGGGTCTTCGCGATAGCGCGCCTCCGGAACACCGATGATGCGCAAGGTCTTGGCACGAATATCGGCGATCCCCCCGTGATAATCGAGCACACTCTGGCTACTCGGATCGTAATACATGGCGTTAATCGTGAAATCGCGCCGGATTGCGTCCTCGTGCTGTTCGCCGAACGTATTGTCGCGTAACACGCGCCCATGTTCATCCTTCGGCGCGCCGGTGGATGAGGCACCGCGGAAGGTCGTCACCTCGATCAACTCCTGGCCAAACATGACGTGCACGATTTGAAACCGTTTGCCGATCAGGAAAGCCCGTCTGAACAGTCGCTTGACCTGTTCCGGGGTTGCATTGGTGGCGACGTCGAAATCTTTTGGCTTTACTCCCAATAGCAGATCGCGCACAGCGCCACCAACGATGAAAGCCTTGTATCCGGCCTCCTGTAGCGTACTGGTGACGCGTATCGCATTCGGTGAGACGAGTTGAAGGTCAATGCCATGTTGCTTGGGGCTTAGCACCACCGGCTTGGTGTGGTCTTCCACCTTTTTTTTGGGTCCGAGGATGGAGCGAATCAGCTTTTTGATCATTGTGTCTTGATTATATGTTGGCTATGTGTCGCCTTGATTGCAGGCGATCTCAAAAAACCATCCACCAAGCCTGGATTTGCGGTGCATGTCGCTATTTTCGTCAATGTCATAATTTACGTCATAGTCGAAATGGGCAGCATCGCAATCCAGATTTGGGCGTTTGTTACGGTTTTGTAGAGCAGGCCCTATTCGTCGAATAACTGCAATATCGACCAGCCGTGGGCGTCAGCATGCGCTTTCAGGAGGGCGTTCGGATTGGTCGCAATCGGATCGGTCACCAGCAGCAGCAGTGGCAGGTCGTTGTGTGAATCGCTGTAGAAAAAAGACCGTGGGAAGCTGGACAACGTCATATCCATTGTCGCCAGCCATGCGTGGGTATGAATCACTTTACCCGGACCGTAAGTCGGTGTATCCAACAATTTTCCAGTGATTTCCCCGTCATCCGTGGTTTCCGGATCGGACGCAATCAGAAAGTCGACGCCGAGCGCCTTCGCAATCGGCTCCGTGACAAAACTATTGGTCGCCGTCACGATGGCGACCAGATCACCCGCATCGTGATGCTGTTGCAGCAAATCCAGTGCCTGCGGTGTGATCCGCGGAATGATCACTTCTTTCATGAATTGTACGTGCCAGGCATCCAGTTGTTTACGCGGAAACGAGGACAACGTTCCGAACGTGAACTCCAGATATTTGACCGGATCAAGTGTGCCGGCCTGATATTGGGCAAACCATTCTGCGTTGCTTTTTTTAAATTGATCAGCATCCACCGCACCGATACGGATTAAAAATTGGCCCCACTCATAATCCGAGTCGATCGGCAGCAGAGTGTGGTCAAGGTCGAATAAGGCCAGATTCATAGTGATTTTTCTTCAGATTCGAGTTGTAACAGGCTGCGTAATAAAGGCAGGGTTATGGGGCGCTTGGTTTCCAGCGAATAACGGTCAAGTTCGTCCAGCTTTTCCATCAATGAGCGCATATCGCGTCGAAAATGGGTAATGAGATAGGGTAGCACGCCACTCGACAAGGTTAGCCCACGGGCTTGCGCTGCTTGTGACAAAGTTGAGATTTTTTCTTCGTCGCTCAGGCCATGCAACTGATAAATCAGGCCCCAACCAAGTCGCGTACGCAAATCCTCACGCACAGTATGGGTTAATTCGGCCGGTGGTTGCGCGCCACTGGTGATGAACCAACCGCCATGCTCACGAATTTGATTGAACAACGCAAACGCCAGAATCTGATCCTCCGCGCAGAGCTTGTCGCAATCATCAATTAAATAGCCCGTATCTTCGGCAGAAAAGTGAAACAGGCCAGCGCTATAGGACTCGTTATATTCCAGGGCATGCTGCGCGTTTAAATCGGCGGCGCTGATCAGATGCGCGTTTGTAAGGCGGGCAAAGGCTTGCAACAAATGGCTTTTCCCCGCACCGGATTCGCCCCACAAATACACAAATCGGTCACCCGGCGCAGTCGCTGAGGTTGTCGATGGCGCTGTCAACTGACGCAAAAATTGCAACACTTCCTGATTGTTTCCAACCACGAAAGTATCCAGAGTTTGCGCGTCGTCGGCAGTTATATCGAGTAGTAATTGCCTCATGCTTGATTTTTCATACTTATTTGCAAACTTCTATTCCCACTTATTTACCTGTTTATTGCCTAATAATTGCCTGCTCTGCAGCGTATTGGATAACGCCATTAGCGGCATTCGAAGTTATTAACGGCAGGTAGCGATTAATTCGGCATTTTACTGATTATAAAAAATACTATTAAGATAATGCATGCGTATGTGTTTCACGATCACCGACATAATCGCCGAAGTCGGCAGCGCCAGCAAGATGCCGACAAAGCCGAATAGCTGACCGAATGCCATCAACGCAAAAATCACCACCAGTGGGTGCAAGCCAATGCGCTCACCGACCAGTCGCGGCGTCAGAAAGAAACTTTCGAGCATTTGACCCAGACCATACACAATCGCCACTGCCGCCAGCCCGTGAAAACCGCTGAACTGTAACATCGCCGCGATCAAAGCGAGGACTAAACCGAGGCCGAAGCCAACGTAAGGGATAAATACCAGCAGGCCAGTGATAATCCCGACCGGAAGCGCCACGTCAAATCCCGCAATCGCCAGACCAGTAGAATAGTAAATCGCCAGCACCAGCATCACCAGCAATTGACCACGGAAGTATTGCGCCAGCAACCCGTCGACTTCACGCGACATGCTATTAGTTTTGGTCTGCCAGCGGCGCGGCACCATATTAGCCAATTTAGCCAGAAAGCGATGCCAGTCTTGCAATAGGTAAAATAACACGATTGGGACCAGCAGTATCGTTGCGATCCAACCTAACACCGCCGTGCCACCAACTTTTGCAGACGCCAGTACGGCAGCCCAGATTTCATCGCCACTAGTCGCCAGCTGATTGGACAGCATTTCTTTGATTCCGCTACTATTTAGCCGAAAATGGATGCCGAAGTCTTCCAGATGCGGGCCGAGAAAGTTATCCAGCTTGGTCAGAAAGCTCGGGATCTGATTTTGTAACAACGGAAATTCCGTACGCAATACCGGGATGACGATCAAAATGATTGCCAAAATAGCCATCAATAATATCAACATCACGATCAGCACCGCGATAGCGCGGGGAAGCGGATATTTCCCGATACGCCGCTTTGCCAGCCAGTCGACCCCCGGATTAAGGGCGTACGCCAGAATGGCCGAAGCTACAAAGGGCGTCAAAATTGGACCCAGAGCGATAAATAGCGCAATGAGCAACGCACCCATTACTAACCACAACATTGTTTGTTTTTGCTCGTCAGTAAAAGAAAATGGCATGTAATTGGGGGATAGTTGGATCGGTTTGATAAAATAGCGCTTTTACCGCAGTAACAAGACTAAGCGAACACATTAATAGAAGTGATTGCTTATTGTTTTTTTGTTACGTGCGGACGGATTCATCTATTTTACCGCCTCTACTGCCAATCACATCATGACTTCAACATCCAATGTTTCTCTTTCTTACCGCGACGCCGGCGTTGACATGGACGCCGGCGACGCTTTAGTCGAGGCGATCAAGCCTTTTGCCAAGCGCACAATGCGGGAAGGCGTCATGGGCGGCATCGGCGGTTTTGGTGCGCTCTTCGAAATCAGCAAAAAATTCAAGGAACCGGTTCTGGTCTCCGGCACCGATGGCGTCGGCACCAAATTAAAACTGGCATTCATGCTCAATCGTCACGACACGGTGGGGATCGATCTGGTCGCTATGAGCGTCAACGACATTTTAGTGCAAGGTGCCGAACCATTGTTCTTTCTTGATTACTTCGCCTGCGGAAAGCTCGATGTCGCCATCGCAACTGACGTTATCAAGGGCATCGCCCAAGGTTGCGAACAAGCCGGTTGCGCGTTAATTGGCGGCGAGACTGCCGAAATGCCAAGCATGTACCCGGAAGGCGAGTACGATCTGGCCGGTTTCGCGGTGGGCGCGGTGGAAAAGTCGAAACTGATCGATGGCACTAAAATCACCCCCGGCGATATCATTCTCGGGCTGGCTTCATCCGGCGCGCACTCCAACGGCTATTCATTGGTCCGCAAAATTATTTCAGTCGCACAGCCTGATCTGGACGCCGATTTCCATGGCCGTCCGTTAGCCGATGTTCTGATGGCACCCACCCGCATTTACGTCAAACCTTTGTTGGCGCTGATGGAGGCGATGGAAGTCAAAGGCATGGTGCATATCACCGGCGGTGGCCTGGTAGAAAACATTCCTCGCGTATTGCAAGACAACCTCACCGCTGAGCTCCACCGCGACGGCTGGACCATGCCACCGCTGTTCACATGGTTGCAAGAGCACGGCGGCGTCGCCGATGACGAAATGCACCGCGTATTCAACTGCGGTATCGGTATGGCCGTCATCGTCGCAAAAGAAAACGCAGACGCCGCATTCGCGCAATTGCAGGCAGCTGGCGAGACCGTCTTCAAAATCGGCACCATCCGCACCCGCGTCGAAGGCGAAGCGCAGACTATCGTTTTGTAAAACGCGTTGTAAAACATGTAGACAATCGCAGTAAAAAGGCTATGAGCTCACGCTCGTAGCCTTTTTTATTGCTCACAATTTACAGAAGTTGCGTTGGCGCCCTATACTCTGCTCGTCTCTGAGAAAAAAGGGAACTGGTTTGATCGCCTGACTTAATGGCCGATAGTATTATTGATCTGGGAGATGCGTCGCCTGAGGGGCTGCCTGACGCAGTGTCAGACCTTCGGGCGACGTGAATGACAAGCCTACTTTTGACGGGTTTCTTCGTTCTGGGCAAGCGTTTGTAGTGGTGCCAAGGCGTTGTCCCAGTTGACTTCTTTTGACAAGGTTACCAGGGGTTGGCGTTGATCTAATTTTATTGCAGGAGAGTCCGAGGGACTTGATACGGTGTGCCAGACCGGGTCTTCGATTTCGTCAAAGACTTCTCTCAAACGGCTTGACCATCCGCTGGAGATGGATTTGAAATAGGCATTTTTCGAATCGATAGTGACGAAGCGCGTGAGCGCTAACTGCTCACTTTCATACACCAGAAGGTCGAGCGGCAAGCCGACCGACAAATTGGAGCGTAGCGTCGAATCCATCGATATCAGCGCGCATTTCGCCGCTTGATCGAGGGTGATTTCGGAACCGGCCAATACGCGATCGATGATCGGTTTGCCGTATTTGGATTCGCCGATTTGGAAATACGGATTTTCATCATGCGCTTCGATGAAATTACCGGCGGAATAAATTTGAAACAAACGGCATCGTTCGCCTTTGATCTGGCCACCAAAAATGACGCCGACATTAAAGTCGATGCCGAAATTTTGGAGAGCGCTGGCGTCGCGTTCATAGACTAAGCGAATGGCGTTTCCGACAATTTGCGCAGCCTCATACATCGTTGCTGCGTTCCATATACTTTTGCCTTCGGCATTGGTATGTTCTGAAATAATCTGTTTGATCGATTGCGAGATGGAGAGATTACCGGCGGTCATCATCACCAGCATACGATCGCCGGGATTTTCGAAAACGCTCATCTTGCGGAAAGTGCTAACGTGATCAACGCCAGCATTGGTGCGGGAGTCGGACAAGAAAACCAGTCCGGTCTTTAGGCGCATAGCAACACAATAAGTCATGATGTAAAGCTCAAAATGCAAAAAGTGGATATTACACCATGGCACTTTAAACATAGTTATCTAACTATTAACTGATGCCGTCGACTCGGCACTTGTGCGACATTCATGCAACATAGTTGCAAGTGAGATATTTCACCCGCGAACTATTAGTTCCGTTTTCTCTGCTAATGCGGCGATTTTGCGAACTATTTGTGGGCTATTTGCGGGCTATTTTGCGGCTATTTTGCGCGGTTTCGGCTGTCACTACCGCTACGAGCCGGTGATAGTAGCGGCTACCTGGACGCTGACACTTAAGGTTTCTTCGCCGCCGCCGCGACGGACGCCCCGAACTGGTGCGGCCGAATCATAATCACGGCCGATAGCAAGGCGGCAATAGGCTTCACTTGCAAAGCACGCATGCGTGACGTCGATACTAATCCAGCCCGAAAAATCAGGTTCTGCCACCCAGACATCGACCCAGGCGTGACTTTCGGCGTGGTCGCTGTTACCGGGATCGATGTAACCGGAGACGTAACAGGCAGGAATGCCGACCACGTGACAGCAGGCAAGGAATAGATGGGCATGATCCTGGCAAACACCCTGACCCAATCGTAGCGCATCGTCGGCGCTGCTGGTCACCAGAGTCGAACCGCTTTGATAGGCCACGGCGCTGCAAATAGCTTGCGCCAGCCTTACCAGGTCGTCGCTATTGGCCCCACGCGATACATGGCGATGCGCAAATTCGATGATCGTGGGCGATGCCTGCGTCAATGGCGTTGCCACCGTAAATACCAGCGGAGAGTCGGCACCGCTTTGTGGCAAACGTCCTAAAAACAAAGGCGTGACGGCAATGCTGCCTTCAGCGATGATGCGCACTTCGTTATGCCGACCGGTGATGGTCAGCATATGGCTTAGATTACCAAACGCATCATGGAACGGATGGCGCACCCCCGAGCTGGTAATGTTCCAGTCAAGGGTACGCTGATGCTCTTCCGGACGAGGCGTTAACCGCAACTGTTGAATTGTGTAGGTCAATTCCTCGGTGTAGCGATAAATCGTCTCGTGCTTGATGGTCAGCATCATCATGGGAAATGGCGGCCGATCAGGCCGCTAGTGGAACCAGAAAGTCGCGGCTGATTCGGTTGCCCAATTCGAAGATGCGTTCAAAAAATACCGTCAGATAGTCGTGCAGTCCGGCTTCAAGAATCTCATCGATGCTACCGAACTGAAGTTCTGCGTGCAACTTGCCTGCAAAGCGTTCTGTATCGGCGGAGACATTGTTGCTAACGTTTTTTAGATTATTGAGGACTTCTTCCATACAGGCTGCCAATGAACGTGGCATGTCGGCGCGCAAAATCAGCAGATCGGCGACGCGTGCCGGTGTGATGACATCACGATACACTTTCCGATAAATTTCGAATGCCGAAACGGAGCGTAAAATCGCGGCCCAGTAATAGAAGTCGATTTGCGGCTCGGCCTTGGCGTCAAGGCTTTGGGTTTGTTCCTGATCTTCCGATTCCGATTCCGATTCCGATTCAGATTCAGATGCAGATTCAGATTCAGATTGGGACTGAGATTGGGATTGGGACTGTTTTTTCTGTTTCTCATTGGCGCTATGAAACTTGACGTCAATAATGCGGGCGGTGTTATCGGCACGTTCCAAAAATGTACCGAGGCGAATAAAGTGAAACGCTTCGTCCTTCAACATCGTGCCAATCGTGACACCACGCGACAGATGTGAGCGATGCTTCACCCATTCGAAGAACTCAGCAGGATTTTGGTCCAATGCGTCGGTCTTCAGGTAGCCCTGCATTTTCAGCCAGGTGGCGTTTTGAATTTCCCAGGCTTCCGTGGTTAACGCTCCGCGCACTGCGCGGGCATTTTCACGCGCTTGCGTCAGGCAGGCGGAGATCGAAGATGAATTGGCGGGATCACGCACCATAAAATCGATGACGTTTTGCGGCGTCAGGGTTTTATGACGCTTGTCGTAGGCTTCCTGTAGTTCGGAAATGCCGAGGAGTGCGCGCCAGCCTTGTTCAACGTCTTCTTCTGCTTGTGGCAACATGCCGGTTTGGAGGTGAACGTCTAACATACGTGCGATATTTTCAGCTCGTTCAGTGTAACGGGCCATCCAGAATAGGTGATCTGCGGTGCGGCTTAACATGTTATTTCTCCAGTATCCAAGTGTCTTTGGTGCCGCCACCCTGAGACGAGTTGACTACGAGCGATCCTTCTTTGAGGGCCACGCGGGTGAGGCCGCCGCGCACCATAGAGACGGTTTTGCCCGATAGTACAAACGGCCGCAGGTCAATATGGCGTGGGGCAATACCGGCTTCAACATAAGTAGGGCAGGCTGAAAGCGCCAGTGTCGGCTGGGCGATGTAGCCTTCCGGATTGGCGATCACGCGTGCGCGAAAGTCTTCGATTTCTTGCTTCGTTGATGCTGGGCCAACCAACATACCGTAGCCCCCAGCGCCGTGCACTTCTTTGACAACCAAGTCTTTCAGATTCGCCAGCGTATAGGCCAGATCGTCCTTTTTACGGCATTGGAAGGTCGGTACATTGTTCAGAATCGGTTTTTCCGCCATGTAGAACTTGATCATGTCGGGTACGTATGGATAGATGGATTTATCGTCAGCGACACCGGTGCCGATAGCGTTCGCCAGCGTCACGCCACCGGCGCGGTAGACCGATAACAAGCCCGGTACGCCGAGGGTGGAATCAGGACGGAATGCCAACGGATCCAGATAGTCATCATCGATCCGACGATAAATAACATCAACCCGTTTCGGGCCGCGCGTCGTGCGCATGTAGACCGCGTTATCGTTGACGAACAAGTCTTTACCTTCGACCAGTTCCACGCCCATTTGCTGGGCTAAAAATGCATGTTCAAAATACGCCGAGTTGTACATTCCCGGCGTCATGATGACAACGGTCGGATCGGTTACTCCTACCGGCGCAACTGAGCGTAAATTGTCCAAAAGCATGTCCGGGTAATGATCGACCGGTGCAATTTTATGCCGCGTGAATAACTCGGGAAATAAGCGCATCATCATCTTGCGATCTTCGAGCATGTATGACACACCGGAAGGAACCCGCAGATTGTCTTCCAATACGTAAAACTCGCCTTGACCGGCGCGTACGATATCAACGCCGGCAATGTGCGCATAAATATCCGAGGCGACCGAAATACCCTGCATCTCAGGACGATATTGGGCGTTACGGAAGATTTGTTCGGCCGGAATGACCCCAGCTTTGATGATGTTCTGATCGTGATAAATATCGTGGATGAACATGTTCAGCGCTTTGACACGCTGAATCAGTCCTGCCTCCAGTATCGACCATTCAGCGGCGTGAATAATGCGCGGAATAATATCGAACGGAATCAGTCGTTCGGTGCCAGCGTCGTTGCCGTAAACCGCGAAGGTAATACCTACACGGCGGAAAATTACATCCGCTTCAACGCGTTTTCTGGCGATCGTTTCGGCAGATTGCTGCCCAAGCCATTGTGAAAACTCACCATAATGGGGACGGGCCACATCGGAACCATCGGTGTACATTTCATCGAAAAAATTTGCCATAACCTTACTTCGCCGTTGTTTGGTACGTAAATATCAAAAGTCTCCCTACAAGCAAGGTCAACGCTATTGTATTTAGTCTCGCATTAATTTTATCAAAATAGCATTGTTTGTGCTGAGTGGCAACTGCCTTAACCACTTTGGTGCAGATACAGATGGTCGTGGCAGTTGCGTTAGTTGTGATGCTATTTTTTACTCCGTGTTGATGGGTGAGCTTGCTGTCAATTCGGAGAACCACGGTGTTGGTTTGGGGACCGCGCAAGGAGCGGGTGCATCGATTGAAGTGAAATCTGCAGGGCCGACCACTTCAAGATATTCCATATCTGGTGAGTAGTCGAATAAGAAATGCACTATTCCGGGGCGTTGATGCACGCAATCACCAGCGCTGACCAAAGTTAACTGGTCCTCATACATAAAGCGCGCCCAACCCTTGAGCATATACACCATATGAAATTTGGCTTCATGCCGATGCCAGCCGGTGCCTTCCTCTGGTGCCATGTTGGCCTTTACCAGTTGGGCGATAACCTGACCACCTGTAGCGGCACTGATCCCAAGATCGCGGTATAAGAAAAAATCTCTTAGTCCACCAGGTTCAAATACGGTATCCCCTTCGCGTATGTGAGAAAACGCGGTTTTTGGGACGACTTGGTCGTTGGTGTGTTGCGCATCCATTGCATTGTCCTTTCATGCAAATACGATTAAAGCACGACCATGACGACATTCAATGTCATTGTGACCACTGATAGATCGGCCGCATGGACTGTCTTTGAGTGACCTTAACACCTGCAAATAACGCATACTTGTAAAAAAATTTCAGTCCTAACTTTACTCCTGAATCACCTTATTGCGGCAAGCGAAATGACGATGGGGCAATACAAAAGCTCACTTTTTATCTAGCAATTCCCGTGCCAGTTAAGGCAATCGATGTGCTATTTCTCGTCTGAAAAACTTTCCGTATGGCATTGCCGGCTGAGCATGCGCTGCGCTTCCAGTCCGCCTTCCCTTTTTGCCGATTCAGCAGTCCGGTTCCGATATCAGCCGGATCCATACCGCGTCTATTCAGGGTGCCCGAATATAATCCACTAATGCCATCGTGCGCGCATCCGGCGGTGGCGTCATCAAGCTGACAATTACCATCGTCAGCAGTCCTGCCGGGATGCCAAAAACACCGGCGGAAATGGGGGCGATGTGAAACCATTGTCCCGCAACGCTTCCGCCCAATGCAGGGATCGTGTGCAGCATATAAAATACGCATGTTCCAAATCCTGCAATGATTCCCGCAATCGCTCCATGTTGATTGGCTCTCTTCCAAAACACGCCAAACATGAGCGCCGGAAAAAGTGCCGAGCCAGCCAGTGAAAATGCTGCGCCCACCATGGAGAGAATATCTCCGGGTTTCAGGGATGCCGTATAGGCCGCCAACAACGCCACCACGAGAAGTAGCAATTTCGAAATCGTGACGCGCTTTTGTGTTGAGGCAGCAGGATCAATCATCTTGTAATACACGTCGTGCGAAAGGGCGTTGGAGATCGTGAGCAGCAAGCCATCTGCGGTGGAGAGCGCTGCAGCGAGGCCACCGGCGGCGACCAGGCCCGAGATGAAATAGGGCAAGCCAGCAATTTCCGGGGTCGCCAGTACAATCATATCGCCGTCTAACGTGATTTCCGATAGCTGGACGATGCCGTCGTGATTCAAATCGATAATGCTCACCAGTGGGTTGGTTTTATCAATATTTGCCCAATACGAGACCCAGTTCGGCAGGTGTGCGTATTCGGTGCCGACCAGCGAGGTATAGATGTCGTACTTGACCAGTACCGCCAGCGCAGGGACGGTAAGATAGATGAGCAAAATAAAAAACAGCGTCCAGAATACCGACTTGCGGGTTTCCTGAACCGTTGGCGTGGTGTAGTACCGCATCAACACATGTGGCAGTGCTGCCGTCCCCAACATCAGACAAAACACGACCGCCAAAAAATTGTTGCGTTTGATATTGGACGCTTCTCTATCCTTGCCGGGAAATGGCGTCGCCTGCGGCGTGGGTGGGTCGGCATGGGCCAGATTCATGGCCTTGGCGTCGGTCCATCGTTGTCGCGCCTCGTCCGCCGTTTTTGGATAGTCGCTAAGCTTGCGATTGGCAGCGCGAATATCGATCAGAGACGCCTCGCTACTGTGCTTTAAGGCTCTTAATTGACGCTGGGCTTCAACCCTACCTTGGGTCCACGATTGTGGTAAATTATTCAGACTGGCGTCGAACGCATCAGCACGGGCTTTATAAATCTTCCTGACTTCCAATTCTTTCGGATCGTCGCTTAAGGTCTTTTCAATGTCGCTCAACTGCGTCATGACGGAGCCATAGGCGAACTGCGGTAGCGGATTGTGGGTATGCTTGGCTGAGAGCCAGATGACCGGGATCAGGTAAGCAAACAGGATGATGACGTACTGCGCCACCTGGGTCCATGTGATGGCCCGCATTCCTCCCAAAAATGAACAGACGAGAATACTCGCCAGACCCAGAAAAATACCGACTGAAAAATCCACGCCCGTAAAGCGCGAGGTGATTAGCCCAACGCCGTAAATCTGTGCCACCACGTAGGTGAATGAAATAAGAACGGTGGCGATGACCGCCAGTATGCGAACCGGGTTGCCGCCATAGCGTCCGCCAAAGCGGCCGCTGTAGCGTGCGGCCAAAAAATCCGGGATGGTGTATTGCCCAAACTTGCGTAGATAAGGTGCTATCAGGAGCGCAACCAGGCAGTAACCGCCGGTCCAGCCGATAATATACGCAAGGCCATCGAAGCCTTGCAAGTATAAACCTCCGGCCAGACTGATGAATGTCGCCGCCGAAATCCAGTCTGCTGCCGTCGCCATGCCGTTGAATATTCCCGGCACACGGCGTCCGGCCACGTAATATTCCGATACGTCAGAGGTACGGCTGACGACGCCGATACCAGCGTAGAGCGCGATGGTGGCGAACATAAACATGTAGCCGATCCACGAGCGCGGAAATCCCTCTTTTTCCAGAATGGCGAGGATGATGAGAAAGCCGACGAAGCCACCCGTGTACCATGCGTAATAACGCGTCAATCGCGACAAGAATGATTTACTTTTCATTGCTGACTTCGAAAGGTAAAGACGACTTGGATGGGCGCAGCTCTGGGTCGGTCGCGGTCATGGCCGCATCGCGGTCAAATCTTCCCATTTGCCAGGTATAGATCGCGACCAGGATGAGATAAATCACCACCAGGCCCTGGGCCGCCATGTAAAAAGAAAGCGGCCATCCAAATACGGTGACGCTGGATAATTCTCGGGCGAAAAAAACCACCAGGAACGTCACCAATGCCCACATTGCCAGCAAACTGAATGTTAGCGTTTTGGTCCTGCGCCAGTGTCTGGCATTACGTGCGGCGGTATTCTGAGGGATGGATTGGGCCATGGTTTTATGTGTGCGTCTTTTTTAATTTTCGGCAGAATTTTAGCGATATTCGTCGCGCAAATTGATGGTCGATGTCCGATTAAAAATTACCCGGAACAGGCATCCGGGAAGTTTTGGGTCTTCGTTGCGCGGGTTGTAAGAAATGCTGACCTCAGCATTATGCTGTTGCGCGATTTCGCGTACGATAGCTAATCCTAATCCGCTCCCGCTGCGGTTGCTGTCAAGTATCCGGTAGAAGCGTTCAAACACGTGCTCGCGTTCGGCTGGTGGAATTCCTGGCCCGGTGTCTTCAACTTCCAGGATCGCCTCTTGTTTATTCTCTCCCTCGCGGATGCGGACCGTGACATGACCCCCCGGCGGTGTGTAATGCAAGGCGTTATCGATCAAATTGCTCATCAACTCCCGCAGCATCATCGGATTGCCGCTAATCGTGAGCGGCATCACTGCTTCTTCGAAGCCAAGATCGATGCGTTGCGTAAACGACGCTTGTACCCAGTCGCCCACAACATTGCGCGCCAGCTCGGATAGTTCAATAGGAACAAGCGCGGTACTTTCTTGTGTTTGATTTTCTGCCCGAGCTAACGAAAGCAATTGATTCACGAGACGGGTGGCTGAATCTGAACTTTTGGCGAGCTGCTCAAGCGACCGTCGAATATCGCTACCGTCGGTTTGGCGCAGCGCCAGTTCGGATTGCATCCGCATGCCCGCCAGCGGTGTTTTCATTTGATGCGCGGCGTCAGCAATAAAACGTTTTTGCGTTTGTATCGTCTGCGACAGGCGGGCCAGCATGTCATTCAGCGAACGCACTAACGGGGAAATTTCCTCAGGGACTTGCCCGGAATCAATAGGACTAAGGTCATCTGGGCGACGTGCTCGTATTCGCTGCTGCAATTCGGATAGCGGCGACAAGCCGCGTGACAAGGCAAACCAAACCAGGGCGAGGGCGATCGGCAAAATCAGAAACTGCGGCAAAATCACGCCTTTAATGATTTCGTTAGCGAGCTGGGCGCGCTTTTCGAGTGTTTCTCCGACTTGGACCAAGGCCATCGGTGGCGCTGGATCGTTGATATTGGTACTTGCTACGTCATTGCGTAAATCAACGTACGTATAAGCGACGCGAACGTCGGTACCGTGCATCGATCCATTATGAAACTGGACGGTCCCGGAACGGGGAGGATCTTCGTCTGGGGCGATAGCGGGCATCTCCCGGTCTCCGTCGACATATTCGCCTTTCGGGCCAGTGATCAAAAAATAGATATTATCGATATCATCCGCACGGAGAAAATCGCGGGCAGCCCCCGACAGTCTGGTAACAATTTTGCCGTTGGACTGACTGACCTGTTGCGATAACACGGTGACGCTATCGTCCAGTGCGCGGTCGAAAGGCTGATTGGCAATCGATTTCGCCACCAGATACGTGATAGCAATACTCATTGGCCAAAGCAGCAGCAATGGCACTAACATCCAGTCCAGAATTTCACCAAATAATGAGCGTTGGATACGCTCTTGGGATTCGCTTTCCAGCGTCAGACTGGGATCGAAGCCGAGTTCCGCTGCATCGTTGTTTGCATCGGTGGCGTCGAATGCGTCGGTATGATCCCGCCTTGCATCCCGATTTTCATCGGGATGTGCATCGCGATCCGAGATTGGCTTGCCGGAAGCATGCGCTGCCGTGGATTGGGCATCACGCATACGAGATTTTAGCTAGTGCCGGACGCAATAAAGGGCGTTGCCAGAGGGGACGGCGGCGGGGGAGTCTGCGGGGCAGGAGTCTCCGCAATTTTCTCGAGGCAATAACCTAATCCGCGTACGGTTGCAATACGGACGCCACCCACTTCGATTTTCTTGCGTAATCGATGCACGTAAACTTCAATGGCATTATTGCTGACTTCTTCACCCCATTCGCACAAGTGATCCACCAATTGTTCTTTTGATACCAGTCGACCGGTGCGTTGCAGCAACACCTCCAGTAAACCAATTTCACGCGCCGATAAATCCAGCATCTGATCGCTGATATAGGCGATCCGACCGACCTGATCGTAGGACAAGGGACCGTGTTTGATCACAGTAGGTCCTCCACCAGCACCCCGGCGCGTCAGTGCTCGCACGCGTGCCTCAAGTTCCGAGAGTGCAAACGGCTTCGCCATGTAATCGTCGGCACCCAGATCCAGCCCTTTTACGCGCTGTTCGATGGAATCTGCGGCGGTCAATATCAACACCGGCAAACGCGAATTACGGGCGCGCAGGCGTCGTAAAACCTCAAGGCCAGCCATTTTAGGCAGGCCCAGGTCGAGAATCAACAAATCGAAATCCTGGGTGGATAACGCGGAGTCTGCTTCGACGCCATTCAGGACGCAATCGGTTGCATAACCGGATTGACGTAATGAGCGGGTCAACCCATCTGCTAAAACACTATCATCTTCAGCGAGTAAAATGCGCATGGCTAAGCTGCCTTGTGGATGTTCTATGATCGGGATATGGCGCTGGTTATGATTTTTTTCAGCAGCCATAGTCATCGGCGTGCATTCCGGGCTTTTCTTCGGCTTTAATCAGCGTCGGGTGTGGCTGGGTGTGGATATTCGTGCTTGCCACCAGTGTTCGTTACTTTTGATTGGGTCTTTATTATTACTTTGGTCTCGAGCGTAGTCTAGGGCGTTTCAAGGATAGCGGCAAGCGTTGTACATCATTTAAGGCTTCTGCCTGAACGACGATCCATTCGGCCCATGATTACCGGCAACTTTTTTGTGCCTGATCGGCCTCATTTATTCATGCGCGCCAACGCAATCACTGCCGCGCTGCCACTAATGTGCAGCATCGAGGATGCCGCTGAGTAGTGCAGCTGAGTAGCGCAGCTGAGTAGCGCAGCTGATTGATGCGTCGGGCCAGCACTTTGGTATAATGCGACGGTTGCACCTTTGAAATACGATAAAGCGATTTTTCATGGTCCGTGTGTTAATACTTTTTCTGACGTTTTTACTGCCTATGCAAGTATTTGCTGGGGGGATAGACGCGCAGATGAAAATTGCACATCAGATCCGCAATAGTCCCGCATCGGCCCATCAGGTTCAGCAGCTGACTCAGCCAGATATTCATTCGTCATTGTTCGACATCGCCGACCTGATGGCGTATCAAACGGATGTCAGTGAGGATTGCTGCGGCTTTGATGACGACGCGCCTGAGTTCAATCTGCATGCCGATCTGAGCGATGAACCGGTGCCAGCAACCAGTTTTCGTTTCAGGCCAAATCTGTCTCCATTAACACTCACGGTCGGCAATGATAGCGTGCGTGAACCGCCTTTCTTACCTCCGATTTCTCCTCCGCCCCGCGCCTGAGCACGCTGGTTAATGGCGTTCTTCGCTAATTAACTGGCTCGGTCCACGCCACGTAGTTGTTGGCGTGCGACCTTGTGCCTATTTTATTGCCCTTTGTTTTCTTTATTTCATCAAGTTGTTCAATGCTGTGCGGCCAGCTTGCCCTGCAACTTCGTTCGCGGTTGCGAGCGCTTGCGTAGCGCTAAACGATTGTGATTGATGAAAGTGTCGTTACGGTGCTGGGTTGCGCCAATTTTTATATCGCCCCGTCTTCAAATTAATACCGCTCCTGAACATAGCTTACTGACGTGTCACCACCACCAGGTAAAACGTCAGGAAGTTTTTAGCGGAACAAGGCCCGTGAACCGGCCCCTGTTCTACACAGATCAAATTTAAGGAATTCGCATGAAAAAAATGTTTATTGCTCTGATCGTCGTTGCAATGACGTTATCAGTCGGTGTTGCATCAGTAGAAGCCAAACGGATGGGAGGCGAAAGTTCGTTCGGAAAGAAATCCCAAAGCATGAATCACCAACAGGCTACTCCCGCACAAAATCAGGCCGCGGCTAAAGCTGCACCGCCAGCAGCAGCCGCAGCGGCGGCCGGCGGCGCAGCGAAATCCAGTGCCTGGAAAGGAATGTTGGGCGGCGCATTGCTGGGCTTGGGTCTCGGCGCATTGTTATCGAGCATGGGGCTGGGGGGCGCAATGGCCAGCATGATCAGCACCATTTTGATGGTTGGTTTGTTGGGTGTTGCGGGAATGTTCATCTACCGCATGGTCCGTCGGAAGATGGATAGCAATAATGGCATGAAGCCGTCGTTCGCTGGATCTGGACCATTGAACAACATCCGGAACGAAAATTTCACGCCGGAAATTGCCTCCCGGGTCGCGCCAAACCAAAAATCTACATTCGACTCGACATTCGATTCTGGCCTTCCTATCCACGCCGCCACCGCCGCTACCACCGGCACCGCATTTGGCGCGGTGAGTTCGTCGTCGACAGGTAACACCGCCATTGAGGTCCCGGCAGATTTCGACATTGCGGGTTTTGTGCGCCATTCAAAGACTAACTTTATCCGTCTGCAAGCTGCCTGGGACAAGGCTGATACCGACGACATCCGGGATTTCACTACGCCTGAAATGTTCGCCGAATTGAAAATGCAATTGCAGGAACGTGGTGCGACAGCGAATAAAACGGATGTCATCACAATCGAGGCTGAATTTCTCGGCCTGGAAACGATCGGCAACGATTACATGGCTGGCGTTAAATTCTCCGGGATGATTAAGGATGATCCGAGCGCGCTGGCTGAGCCATTCAATGAAATCTGGAACCTGACCAAGCCTATTACCGGTAACGGTGGTTGGACTTTGGCGGGCATTGAGCAAGTTGTTTAAACAGTCAGCTTAACCCTTACATACGCGCAGGCTAAAGTAAGGTCAGGAGTTTTGACCATAAAAAACCGTTCGCAAGCAATTGCAAACGGTTTTTCTATTCTGGGACGATCAATTCCGGTAAAAATCTCAAAAATGTCGCCAGGGGCAATCTTCGTAGAGCGTCAGTGAAGTTACAAAGCCTGGAAAAAATTAACCAGTTCCGGCACGTCTGAATAGGCGACGTTAAAACGAAACCAAGGCTGATCCGGCGCTGCCAGATGGAAGAAATCTCCCGGCGCAAGCCAGATGCCTTTTTGTCGCGCAAGATCAGCGATGTCGCGCGCGCTTAAATCGGTGCGTTCAAATTTCGCCCAGGAAAACATACCGCCTCGCGGCGTGGCAAAAGGCTTCAATCCGGCCTCGATAAGGCGCGCATTGACGCGTGCCTGCGCATTTAGCAGCGCTGCCGAAAGATTCTCAACGTGACGGCGATGATGGCCTTCCGTCAATGCGCTATGGACCAGCCGCTCAGTAATTTCGGAATTGGTCAGCGTCAATACCATTTTGGTATGCACCAATTGTCGCGCTAAATCGCGCTGGCAAGCGATATAGCCAAGTCGCAGCGACGGGGCCACGGTCTTTGAGAAACTACCCACATAAATCACCCGTTGCAAACCATCAAGGGCGGCCAGCATGGGATCGTTGGGCTGGCCTAGCTCGCGGAAGATATCGTCCTCGACCACCCAGAAGCCGTGCCGCTCCGCAGCCTGTAGTACCCGCATTGCGCACGCCGGGGTATATGAGGTGCCGGTTGGATTGTGCAGCACGCTGGTGGTGAAATACAGCACCGGTTTATGCATCCGGGCCAAGGTCTCCAGTTGCTCGGTATCAACCCCGCTTGGTGTGCGCGGAACACCGATGACATGAATATCCGACATGCGCAGCATTGCGATCAAATTACAATAACTCGGATCGTCGACGAACACCGTGTCGCCGCGCTTGACCATGGTTCTGATAATCAGGTCGAGGGCCTGCGTTGCGCCATGCGTGGTGAGGATGTGATCAATGGGAACCTCGAGTGACCATTGCGCCAGAAACTGACTGATAGTCGACCGCAGCGGTGCATAGCCATAGGGATGGCCGTAACCCACCTGCTGCGCACCGGGGGCACGGATGATGCGGCGTTCAGCCTGATGCAAACCGTCGTCGTCCAGCCATTTTCCGGGCAACCACCCGCATCCCGCTTTGATCGGCACGCGTTCGTCCGCAAACATTTCCGATAACAGCCATGCGGAGTCGATCACCGGTTCTGGCGGACTAAAGACGGGTACCGGCTTGGTTTGGGACGGTTGATACGCAATAAAAAAACCGGCACCACGGCGGGCGGCGACCAATCCCCTCGCAGCGAGCCTCTCGTAGGCTTCCACCACCGTTGACGTGCCAACCCCCTGATCCACCCCAAATTGGCGTACCGACGGCAGTTGCTCGCCGGAACGCAGCACGCCTTGCGCGATCAATTGTTCAAGATGCGTCGTAATCTGATCGACCAGGCCGACTGACGAAGCGCGTTCCAGCGACATCTGGATAGGATTGGCGCGGGCTTGTTTCATCGAAGTTCCTGAGGAATGGTGAGATCGGTTTGCAAATCAGATTGATAAAAAGCATGCGCAGTACACAAACAAGGTCTAAGGAAATGAACCTTTCAAAGGTAGCACAACCGAGCAATACAGTTTTGCAGATAAAGTAAAAGTGTATCTAACAATACTCGTCCTGTCCCGCAATAATAATTCTATCGATATACATCAGAAATTCACCAGAAATTCACCAGATATACACGAATAATTTTCTTACCTGAGGTGCGCACAATGACCACTACCAATAGCCCAGCCGATCTGTCTGCTTTCTGGATGCCGTTTACCGGAAATAGGGACTTCAAAGAGGCGCCACGCCTATTGGAGTCAGCGTCCGGAGTGTATTATAAGGACGTAAAAGGTCGTCAAATTCTTGATGGTACTGCCGGTTTATGGTGTGTTCCGCTGGGACATGGGCAGCCAAAAATTGTCAAAGCAATACAGGATATGGTGGCTAAACTGGATTTTGCCCCGACATTTCAGATGGGGCATCCGGCCGCTTTTGAGCTGGCAGACCGCCTCAAGCAATACACTAATAATCGTTTCAGCAAAGTGTTTTTTACCAATTCCGGTTCTGAATCAGTCGATACGGCGTTGAAAATGGCAATTGCCTATCATCGCGCACGCGGCGAGGGCACTCGCACCCGATTGATCGGGCGTGAGCGCGGCTACCATGGCGTCGGCTTTGGTGGCATCTCGGTCGGTGGGATTTCCGGCAATCGTAAAACCTTCGGCTCGTTGTTGACCGGAGTCGATCACATGCCGCATACCCACAACCTTGCCGAAAATGCTTATACCAAAGGCGTGCCGGAGTGGGGCGGTCATCTGGCCGAAGACCTTGAGCGTATCGTTGCTTTGCACGATGCATCGAATATTGCGGCCGTCATCGTCGAACCGGTGGCCGGTTCAACCGGCATTCTGGTGCCGCCAAAAGGCTATTTAAAACGCTTGCGCGAAATTTGCACCAAGCACGGCATCTTGCTGATTTTTGATGAAGTCATCACCGGTTTCGGGCGCCTGACGACGCCCTTCGCTTTTGACTATTTTGACGTCGAACCGGATCTGGTCACCTCTGCAAAAGGACTGACCAACGGCATGGTGCCGATGGGCGCAGTGTTTGTCAAACAGCACATATATGACGCCTTCATGGACGGCCCCGCCGGGATTGAACTGTTCCATGGCTACACCTATTCCGGTCATCCGCTGGCTTGCGCCGCAGGTTTGGCGTCATTGGAAATATTTGAAAATGACGGGATTCTGGATCACGCCAAGGATATTGCCGGCTATTGGGAAGAGGCAGTGCATTCGCTCAAAGGGTTGCCTCACGTTGTCGATATTCGCACCATCGGCTTGATTGCCGGCATTGAACTCGCCTCGATTGAGGGCAAACCTGGTGCGCGTGCTTTCGACGCGTTCAAGCAAGCATTTGATAACGGTATTCTGATTCGTACCACCGGCGACATCATTGCATTATCGCCACCGTTGGTTTTCCAAAAAGCCCATATTGATGAGCTGATCGGAAAGCTTTCCAGCGTTTTGAAAACCTTGAACTGAGTCCGATCTTCGATTGGAACCACGCTTTATTTATATCGCAACACCTGGATTTATTTAACGGAACACACATGTCAACTTTTTCGCCCAAAGCTCTACCTACCATTTCTCACTTTATCAACGGCCAATTGGTTGATACCCAAAGCGGCCGGTATGCCGAAGTTTTTAATCCTGCGTTGGGCAAGCCTGTTGCCCAGGTTGCACTTGGCACCGCGCAAGAAGTGGATGCGGCAGTTGCCGCGGCCAGTGCAGCATTCCCGTCCTGGTCAAATACGCCACCACTGGCGCGGGCCCGGGTGCTGTTCAGATATTTGCAACTGATGCAACTGCACGCCGACGCTTTCGCGGAGGTATTAACCCGTGAGCACGGAAAAACCTTTGCGGATGCGCAGGGTGAAGTCGCACGCGGTATTGAAGTCATCGAATTTGCGGTCGGGATACCACAATTGCTGAAAGGCGAATTCACCGATCAAATCGCACGCGGCATCGATGCATGGTCGATGCGTCAACCGTTAGGCGTGGTGGCTGGAATTACGCCGTTTAATTTCCCGGTGATGGTGCCGATGTGGATGTTCCCGATTGCCCTTGCATGCGGTAATACTTTTATTTTGAAGCCGTCCGAGCGGGATCCATCGACTTCGTTGATGCAGGCTGATATGTTAAAACAAGCCGGATTGCCGGATGGTGTTTTCAATGTTATTCAGGGTGATAAAACGACGGTCGATGCGCTGATCGATCATCCTGACGTGCAGGCGATCAGCTTTGTCGGCTCGACCCCGATTGCAGAATCCATTTATGCAAGAGGCTGCGCGAAAGGCAAGCGGGTTCAAGCGTTGGGCGGCGCAAAAAATCATATGGTCGTGATGCCCGACGCCGATATGCAAATGGCGATCGATGCGTTGGTCGGGGCCGCGTATGGCTCCGCCGGTGAACGCTGCATGGCGATTTCGGTCGCGGTTGCGGTCGGTGACGCGGGCGATAAACTGGTGGCTGCGTTGGCCGAACGAACTCGCTCGCTGAAAATCACCGACGGCATGCATAAGGATGCGGAGATGGGCCCGGTCGTGTCCGCCGCTGCCAAACAACGCATCGAACGTCTGATTGGTGTCGGCGTGGAAGAAGGCGCAACTTTGGTGGTTGATGGGCGCGGGCATCATGTCGCGGGCCACGAAAATGGTTTCTTCGTCGGCGGTACTTTGTTCGATCACGTTACGCCGGAAATGTCGATCTACAAAGAGGAAATATTTGGTCCGGTATTGAGCATATTGCGCGCACCGGATGTGGCAACCGCGGTCAAGCTTATTAATGATCATGAGTATGGAAACGGCGTCGCAGTGTTTACACGCGATGGCGGCGTCGCACGTGAATTCGTGCGACAAATTCAATGCGGCATGGTCGGTGTTAATGTGCCGTTGCCGGTGCCAATGGCGTTCAACAGTTTTGGGGGCTGGAAGCGCAGTATGTTTGGCGATCATCACATTTACGGACCGGAAGGCGTACGCTTTTATACACGTCATAAAGCAGTCATGCAACGCTGGCCCAACACCGCCAGTTCGGGTGCTGAATTTGCCTTTCCGCAGATGAAATAATCCGCACGCAAGAAACGATGCATTTCAAAATAATGGCATGAGTTATCTCATGCCATTATTTTTTTTATGGCGTTCAACAGCACGCCTCATGCCATGTATTGGTGAATATAAAAAGCGTTCCCATGGTGCGGAAAATTATCGGAATGCACCTTTATGCAGACATTTATATTTACGCAAAAGAAGGATTGGCGGTACTATAAAAAGCACACATCAAGGCTTAAATAAAAACTATAAATGCGGTTCGAAAAATGCAGTGGTGTGAATACTATTGAAGCAAAAAAATAAAGCACTGAGATGCATCCCACAGGAGACTTCATATGTTCGAGCAATGCCGAATTTCGCAATCTTCCCGTAACTCCCCCGATCTGCATCCCATCGTTCACATATCGTTTTATTTTTGTCAGTTGCGCGCGCAATAACGTTGTGCAGACAGGATTAGTCGCCTATTGGCCCGGTCATAATCAAAATCCACGAAAGTGTATTTTGTGGCCTTCAGGCACAGAAATTGCTGTACTTATTTTATCAATCAGCGGCAAATCATCAGTAAGTAAAGTTTAAACAAACCGTAAACAAAATTGAGTGAAATTCTTTTTCGAACCGTCATTTTTGGAGATGTGATTATGATCAAGCGTCGTGATTTTCTAAAGCTTTCCGCACTTGCAACACCTGGCGCGCTAACGTTCGGCAATGTATTTGCACAGTCGGACGCGATTAAGTTCGGCTGTCCTGTTCCGATGTCCGGTGCTTTTGCCGCGAACGGCAAATACGCCGATATGGGAATGAAACTGGTGTTGCAAAAGTATGGAAAAGTGTTGGGTAAAAATCTCACCTACACGACGATTGATACGGAGGGAAAGCCTGCGACAGCGGTGCGTAAACTGCAGGAAGCGGTCGACCAGGGCACGCACTTTTTTGCAGGTGGGATTCTGTCATCCGAGTCGTTGGCAATGGGTAAAGAAGCGGAAAAAACCAAAAGCATTTTTATCACCACCGCAGGGGCGGATGAAATCACCGGCAGCGAGTGCAACGCAGCAACCTTCCGCTGGTCGGTGCCGACTTTTGGGGCGATTGCCCAGACCGTCCGTCCTTTGCTGGAAAAGCTACCTAAGGCCAAACGCTGGTACACCATTACGCCGCAATATGTATTTGGCGATGGTTTGCTGAATGCCGCAAAAGATGTCTTCAAGGAGAAGGGGATCGAGCATGTCGGCAATAGCTATCACTCGCTAGCCGAGAAAGAATTTAGTGGCTATTTAACGAATGCCATGGCTGCAAAACCGGATGTTTTACTGCTGTTGAATTTTGGTTCTCAGGCATCCGATGCTTTGCGTCAGGCGGTTAGCTTCGGGATGAAAAACAATATGACAATACTCATGGCCTGGGCTTCCGGCCTGGAGCAGTTCGAGGCATTGGGTCCGGATATTTGCGACGGGGTTTATTTCGGTGCCCAATACTGGCATGCGATTGACTCCCCGTTCAATAAAGAGTTCGTCAGCTTCGTCAATTCCAGCCTGAAGATCGATCCCAATTATAGTTTTGCCGGTTCGTATATTTGCACCAAGATTGTGTTGGACGCGATCATCAAGGCAAATAGTACCGATCCGAAAGCCGTGATTGCAGCGATGGAGGGGGTGAAATATGAGGGACTTACTGGCGTCGAAGAAATTCGAAAAGGAGATCATCAGGTGATAAAAAATTATTATTTACTTAAAGGCAAAGCCAAATCGAAGATGCGCAACAAAAACGATTTCGCGGATATCGTGTCGTTTGGTAAGTCGTTCCTTCCGCTGGATAAAACGATGTGCAAGATGACCTGAGTAAGCTATTAGCGATAGTGGCGTTCGCAACTTTCGCCGGATGCGACGCCGCTATCCTTCAAATCATCAGTTTTTGAGGTGTCATGAATATATATATCCTGCAAATCGCCAACGGTATCGGGATCGGCATGCTGTACTTCCTGCTTGCTGTGGGATTGAGCATCGTGTTCGGACTGCTGCGTTTCGTCAATTTTTCGCACGGCGCGTTTTATCTTATCGGTGCCTACTTTAGTTTTCAACTCGGCGAAATGGGGCTGAATTTCTGGTGGTCATTATTGGTCGCACCGTTAATCGTTGGCGTGTTTGCATGGCTGGTCGAAAAGTTTGTATTACGGCACATTTACGCATTACCGCATCATTTTCATATTTTATTCACGGTGGGTCTGGCGCTGGTTTTACAAGAAGCGGTGATTTCCTATTGGGGACCGTTGGGCAACAATATTTCGCCGCCGGACATATTGCAGGGCGTGGTGATGTTAGGCAGTTTTATCTTCCCTAAATACCGTCTTTTTGTTATCGCCGTGACCGCTGTAATGGCATTGGTATTATGGTGGGTGCTTGAAGGAACCCGTCTCGGTGCGATTGTGCGTGCCGGCAGTGAATCGACCGAAATGGTGTCGTTACTGGGACTAAATATCGACCGTATTTTCAGTCTGGTATTTGCGCTTGGCGCGCTGACGGCTGGACTCGCAGGTGCACTTGCAGCACCGATACGCGGAGTTGATCCCTTCATGGGCGTGGAAGCATTGGGTATCGCTTTTGTCGTGGTCGTAATCGGTGGACTGGGTAGCTTTTTTGGTGCTCTGGCGGGTGGCTTATTGGTCGGCATTGTGCAAAGTCTGATGAGCACGATCTGGTCCGAGGGCGCACATTTGATGATTTATGTGGCGATGGCTGCGGTCATGCTGCTACGTCCTAACGGCCTGTTTGGCCGTTCAAGCTGAGGAGCGCAGCGATGAAAATATTCGTCCATTATCGCTTCACGTTGCTGGTCATCGCAGTGGTATTACTGCTGCCGCTAATGGTGAGTTCTGGCACGCTGGCAACGGAGGTATTGATTTTTGCACTGGCCGCGCTCGGCTGCAATCTGTTGCTTGGCTACACCGGACTGATGTCATTCGGTCAGGGCATATTTCTAGGGGTTGGCAGTTATGCAACCGGTCTGGTGCTGCTTCATTGGCAGGTCTCCTTGTTGCCCTCGCTGCTCATCGCCATGCTGGTTGGCGCTTTTGTGGCGTTATTAGTGGGCTGGTTTTCGATCCGTCAGCGCGGTACTTATTTTGTCATGCTAACCCTGGCTTTTGCGCAGATGTTTTACTTCCTTGCGTATACCCTGAAAGACGTTACCGGTGGCGACAATGGTTTGCTGAATATTCCGCGCCCAAACCTTGCCCTGTTTGGTAAAGTATTGCTGCCGACGACGTCAGCCTGGCAGTATTACAGCTTTGTCGCGATCGTTTTTGTGCTGGTCTTTTGGTTATTGCAGCGTATCGTCGATTCGGTATTAGGTAGGACCTTGCTGGCGATTAGCGACAATGAAACGCGTGCCGCTGCGGTCGGTTACAACATCACGCTGCTCAAGCTGGCGGCCTTCGTTATTTCCGGTGCCGTTACGGGCCTGGCCGGCGGCCTGCATGCGATGATGACCGGCCTGGCACCATTGTCGAATATCGAATATCACACCAGTGAATCGATTCTGATTATGACTGTGATTGGTGGCACGGGTAATTTATTTGCATCGGTGTTGGGAGCGGCATTTTATGTGTTGATCGGCAATTGGCTGTCGAGCTTATGGCCGCGTTGGTTGATGTTGCTTGGATTGCTGCTGATTGCCGTCAGCCTTTACATGCATAAAGGATTATACGGTGTCGCGCAGTCGCTGGTAGCGTGTCTGAAGTCAGGGCGGCGCAGTAAAGAGGCCGATCCGGAGCCGATGAATAATCCGGAGATCAAGGAGACCCATTCATGACAACGCCGATCCTGAAGGCCGTTAATGTCACTAAACGTTACGGCACCTTCACCGCCGTCAATAACATTACGTTGGACATCATGCCCGGCATAGTACATTCGGTCATTGGTCCAAATGGTGCCGGCAAGACGACGCTATTTCATACGCTCACTGGTACCACGCCTATTACGTCAGGCAGCATTCTGATCGAAGGCGAAGAAATTGCGCACCTGCCCGGATTCAAACGCGTTCGTAAAGGTTTGGCGCGGTCATTTCAGGTGACTAGCCTGTTTACAAATTTGACTGTGCGGGAGAATTTGCGACTGGCGGCGCAAGGGCGTCGACCTGCTCAGGCTTTTAATCCGTGGCGACGGGCTGAATCGTTGACGGCAGCATGCGATATGGCCGACCAATTGATCGATAAGCTCAATTTGCTACCGGTAGCGAGCCGTCTGTCGGCGGAACTATCGCACGGCCAGCAACGCCGTCTGGAGGTTGGCATGGCGATGGCGGGACAGCCGAAAGTTATTTTTCTCGATGAACCGACCTCTGGAATGGGGATCGATGATATCGCTGAAATGAAGCGTCTGATACACGGTTTGCGCGACAACTACACGGTGCTGCTGATCGAACACAATATGGATATCGTCATGGATATTTCCGATCAGATTACCGTGATGCAGCAAGGGCAGATTCTGGCGCAAGGTAAGCCTGACGCTATTCGCAGCGATGAACGGGTCCGGCGCGCCTATCTTGGCAGCATGATTACCGGAGGACGAGCATGAGCGAATTGATGCGCAACGGAATGATTTTGAAGGTTGAGGATATCAATAGCTATTACGGCAAGAGCCATATTTTGCAAGGCTTATCGATTGCGATTGCCGAGGGCGAAGTGGTGACGCTATTGGGGCGTAACGGTGCAGGTAAAAGCACGACCCTGAAAAGTATCGTCGGCGTGGTGCAGCCAAAGTCAGGCGCAGTCATTTTTCAAGGCGATAACGTGGCCGGGCTGCCAGCTTATAAAATCGCCTCGCGTGGCATTTGTCTGGTGCCCGAACATCGCGGTATTTTTAAATTGCTGACGGTTGAAGAAAATCTAACGATGGCGGCGCGGCGCGAGTCAGCCTGGGGACTCGCTGATGTGTACAAAATATTCCCGCGATTGAAGGAGCGCCGCAAGAATGGCGGCGGTCAGTTATCGGGTGGCGAACAGCAAATGTTGGCGATTGGACGTGCCTTGATGACGCATCCCAAAGTGATGATGCTGGATGAACCCGTCGAAGGACTGGCGCCGGTTATTGTCGATGAAATCGTCGCGCAATTAAAATTGATCAAAGCGACCGGCATGTCCATTATTTTGGTCGAGCAGAATCTGGAGGTCTGTACGCAACTCGCAGATCGTCATTACATCATCGAGCAAGGCCGGGTGGTATATGCCGCAAGCAACACCGAATTTTTAGCGGATGACGCCGCAAAGGATCGTTATCTCGGCGTGAATCTGGTGGCATAACGGCATCGGACAGCGCTGCACAATCGGAACAACATTCACGGAGTTATGATGGATTCGAAAGCTATTTCAGACACCAGTAGGTTACGCATAGACGGGACGCGTTTGTGGCGCGCATTGATGGATCTTGGCGCTATCGGTGCGACACCAAAAGGTGGTGTGTGCCGGCTTGCGCTGACAGATCTCGATAAGCAGGGCCGTGACCTGGTTAGCGCCTGGGCCAGGGACGAGGGCATGAGCGTCACGGTCGATCAGATCGGGAATATTTTTATGCGGCGTGCAGGACGCAACAATGACCTTCCGCCTGTGGTCACCGGTTCGCATATTGATACCCAACCTACCGGCGGTAAATTCGATGGCAACTACGGTGTGTTGGCAGGACTTGAAGTGATCCGTACGTTGAATCAACATAATATTCAGACCGAGGCGCCGATTGAGGTGGCGGTATGGACCAATGAAGAGGGATCGCGTTTTGTGCCGGTGATGATGGGGTCAGGCGTTTTCTGTGGCGCTTTCACGTTAGAGCACGCTTACGCGGCGACAGATACCGCTGGCATTAGCGTTCAGGATGCGCTTGCGCGCATTGGTTATATCGGCGACCAGAAAAGCGGCGATCATCCTATCGGTGCGTATTACGAAGCACACATTGAACAAGGTCCGGTGCTGGAAAATGCCGATACTGTGATTGGCGTCGTACCCGCGGTGTTGGGATTGGCTTGGTACGACTGCACAGTGACCGGTTTCGAATCCCACGCCGGTCCAACTCCCATGGCGATTCGCAAGGATGCGCTGCAGGTATCGACTTATATCATGCAGGAAGTTGTCGCGATTGCGTTGCGTTATGCGCCGTATGGACGTGGTACGGTTGGTGCGGTTCAGGTGATGCCCAATAGTCGCAATGTGATTCCTGGAAAAGTAAAATTCTCGATCGATTTGCGCAATGTCAGCGATACAACGCTGGATAGCATGAACGCAGATTTGTATGCATACATAGACAGGATACGTACTGAAAGTGGGCTTGCAATAGAGTTGGAGCGCGTCTCCTATTTTCCGCCTTGCGCATTCCATCCTGACTGCGTCGCCCAAGTACGCAATGCTGCGAATCTGCTCGGCTATGCCACAATGGACGTCGTGTCCGGCGCTGGTCACGATGCTATTTATGCAGCGCGAGTGGCCCCGTCAGGAATGATTTTTGTTCCCTGCAAAGATGGGGTCAGCCATAATGAAATCGAAGACGCCAAGCCTGAACACCTGGAAGCCGGTGCCAATGTATTGCTGCATGCAATATTGGCCAGCGCCGTGCCGGTGTTTGACTAAGTGCACTCTGGTGTCCTTAGTTTGTGGAAGAATTTTATAGGAACAAGCAAATGTCATTGAAAATTGTTGTCGCGCGTCTGAATCACGAAACCAATACTTTCTCTCCTATTGCGACACCCCTGGATGCTTTCGCCCCTCAGTGGGACGAGGCGGCCTACCGTGATCAGAAAGGTGCGCGCACCGCGATGGGTGCGTTTCTGGATATTGCGGACGCGCTTGGCGCGACGATAGTGACACCGATAGCGGCCATGGCTAATCCGAGTGCCGCGGTTGCCGCGGATGCTTATACCCTGATGAACGACGCTATTTTGCGGTCTATTGGCGCTGGCTGCGACGCCATCATGCTCGATTTGCATGGCGCGATGGTGGCTGAAAATGCCGAAGACGGCGAAGGTTCGCTGCTGCAAAAAATACGAGAAATCGCCCCCGATACGCCGCTTTGCGTCGCGCTTGACCTGCATGGCAATGTGACCCAAAAAATAATCGACAACGCCGACATTATCGTTAGTTTCAAGACCTATCCTCACATCGATATGTACGAGGCCGGGGAGCATGCGGGACGCTTGCTGGTGGACATGCTGCAACAAAAAAAACGCCCTGTAGTTGGATGGTGTCAATTGCCATTACTGTCGGCGACGTTGACCAGCGATACGTCGAACAGTGCGATGCAACGCGCGGTGCAAGCCGCGATTGCCGCAGAGTCTGAAGAAGGGATATTGGCGGTATCCATCTTCGCTGGTTTTCCTTTGTCGGATTTCCGTGATGCCGGGATGTCAGTGGTCGTTGTGGCCGATAACGACGTTGATCTCGCCAATCAGGTAGCCGAAAAAATCGCCCGTTCCATGTGGCGAGAGCGCGATGGGTTTGTGTATGACAGCAAACCGTTAAAACAGTCGCTGGCGCACGCAAAGCAGATGGCGGCGGATGAGGGCGCAGGTCCGGTGCTGTTGCTCGACCACAGCGATAACGTCATGTCCGGTGGCACTTGCAATACCATGGACGTGTTGGAAGCAGCGATTGCGGAAGGGCTGACTGATATTGGGGTTGGGCCGATTAGTGATCCTGATGCGGTTGCCGCATTGATTAGCGCAGGGATCGGCGCGACTGTCACGGTGGCATTGGGCAACAAGGTGGCACTCATCAAACAGGGGATTACTAAATTCCCCCTCTCTCTGACCGGCAAGGTGCTGGCAATCACCAATGGTGAACTCCTGGTCACGGGTCCTATTTATACCGGCTCCACCATCCATATGGGAAAAAGTGTGTTGTTCGATATCGGCGTCGCACAAATTGTTGTGACCGAAGAACGGGTGGAGCCTTACGATCTGGGCGTCTTTACCAGTATGGGGCTTGAGCCGGCCAAAAAAGCTTTTCTGTTGTTGAAGTCACGCATGTATTGTCGCCCGGTGTTCGGACCGATTAGCCGGGGGCTGGAAGAATGCGACTCCGACACGGGCGGACCAACCAGTTCTAACTTTGGGTTATTCCCGATCAGGAACGTGCGCCGTCCCATCTATCCGTTGGATGCAGACACGCGTTGGTAAGTGTGCGGCGAAGTAGAGCTTATGAGACCTTCACATTCTCCAGCATATCGTGAACCATTTGATCGATATCAATTTCGGCATGCCAGTTCCAGTCGGCCCGCGCTTGTGTATCGTCCAGACTCTGTGGCCAGCTATCGGCGATCTCTTGTCGCTCATCCGGTCGATAAGTAATTTCAAACTGCGGAAGCTTTTGCCGGATAGCCTGGGACAACTGCGCAGGATTAAAGCTCAATCCGGCTACGTTATAGGCCGACCGCACCCGCACGTCCGCTGCTGGCGCTCCCATCAGTTCGATGGTGGCACGGATAGCATCGGGCATGTAAATCATCGGCAGAGTCGTTTCCGAACCTAAAAAACACTGATATGTTTCGCCGCGTTTGGCCGCATGGAAAATGGCGATCGCATAATCGGTCGTCCCGCCGCCAGGAGGCGATTTATAACTGATGATGCCGGGATAGCGGATGCTGCGAACATCGATGCCGAACTTGGCGAAATAGTATTCGCATAGTCTCTCCCCGGCTTGTTTACTGATTCCGTAAATGGTGGTCGGATCCATGATCGTCATTTGAGGCGTGTTGACGGCTGGCGTATTAGGTCCAAATGCGGCGATGGAAGAGGGCCAGAATACGCGCAATGCGTTTCCTGCCGAGCTGCGCTCTCGCGCCAATTCCAACGTATTGAGCAATCCGTTGATATTCAATGTCCATGCCTTCAATGGCGCCTGCTCGCCGGTGACGGATAACATCGCCGCCAGTTGATAGACCTGTGTGATGTCATGACGATTGACGACCTCTGCCAGCAGATTGCTGTTGAGCACGTCGAGGCGTTCGTAGCAAAGAGCGCCATAGTAACTGGACGGACTGATATCGGCCGCGACGACATTGTTCGCCCCGTGCTTTTCGATCAGTGCGTCCACCAATTCGCTGCCGATTTGACCGTTGGCACCGATGACCAGAATCTTTTCCATTTTGTTTTCCGTTTTAATTCTTCAAGAGACCGAGCTCATGCCCAACTTGCCCAAAGGCGGCTAATGCCTGATCGAGTTGCCGGATGCTGTGCGCAGCCGACATTTGAACGCGCACGCGGGCTTGTCCCATCGGCACGACCGGATAGAAAAAGCCTGTCACCAGAATGCCTTTTGCATATAAGCGCTGGGCAAATTGTTGCGCTATTGGCGCATCGAACAGCATCACCGGCACAATCGGATGCGTACCCGGCTTGATGGTGAATCCCAGTTGCGTGATTTCGCGCCGGAAATGGACAGTGTTCGCATGCAGACGGTCACGTAATTCGGTAGAGCTGGAGAGCATGTTTAATACCGCCAGGGAGGTACCGGCAATTGATGGTGCCAACGTGTTTGAGAATAAATACGGACGCGACTTTTGCCGCAATGTTTCGATCACTTCGCGCCGCGCAGCAGTGAAACCGCCCATGGCACCGCCAAGAGCTTTGCCGAGCGTTCCCGTGATGATATCGATCCGTCCCATGACCTGATGATGTTCATGGGTGCCGCGGCCGGTCTTGCCCATGAATCCGGAAGCGTGGCATTCATCGATCATGACCAGCGCGCCGTATTTGTCGGCCAGATCGCAGATTTTGTCTAACTGTGCGATCGTTCCATCCATCGAAAACACGCCATCCGTGACAATCACTTTATGGCGCTTATCGGCGGCTGCCTGCAATTGCACTTCCAGATCGGCCATATCGTTATGGGTATAGCGAAAACGTGCGGCCTTGCAGAGGCGAATGCCATCGATGATGGACGCATGATTTAAGGCATCCGAAATGATCGCGTCCTGCTCGTCAAACAGCGGTTCAAACAGGCCGCCGTTGGCATCGAATGCTGCCGCGTACAGGATTGTATCTTCCATGCCCAGAAATGCGGACAGGGCTTGCTCCAGTTGTTTATGCACATTCTGTGTGCCGCAAATAAAGCGCACCGAGGATAAGCCGTAACCGTATTGTCTGGTGGCATCAATTGACGCCTGAACCAGTTTTTCCTCTCCCGAAAGGCCGAGATAATTATTCGCACAAAGGTTAATCAAGGTACGGCCATCGTCGCACACGACCTCCGCCCCCTGGCGCGAATTAATAACCCGTTCCGGCTTAAACAGACCCTGCTCGCGCAGAGCGTTCAAATTAGTATCGAGAGTGGCGAAGAAGCTAGCTTTGGTCGCGGTCGGCGTCATGTGAGTTCCTGGTTATTTGGCAATTCATACGCACTATCTTAAAACCTATGAGGCGCGGGCATACAGTCGCAGTGCGTTTGCCGCTTTGTCTGGTGGTTATAGCAATTCATCTGTTACGATATGGTTCAATAGAAAGACATAAATCCACTATATCGAACAGTTATTCGATATAGTGGATATTAACCACTGCCATTAAACATAGCAAGACAATTTATGCGTTCAACACTCCCTCACAATACGCCACCTGAAGTTGGTGCGACACTGCAACGGCTGCGACTGAAGCGTGGCCTGACACTTGACGATTTGTCACGTGCGGCGGGTGTTTCCAAATCGATGCTCTCGCAAATTGAACGGGAAAAAGCTAATCCAACCATCGCCGTCACCTGGCGCCTGGCGAATGCATTGGGTATTGGAATCGAGGAGCTACTTGCCACCGGAACCTCGGAGGCGGAAGCAATCCATGTGATGGAGCCGCACGAAACCCCCACTTTGCCGGGACTCCATGCCGGGTACGTTCTGCGCATTCTCGGCCCGATGGAGCTGGCCGGGAAGTATGAGTGGTATGAGCTGACCCTGGCACCTGAGGGGGCGCTGGTATCCACACCGCACGATCCGGGCACCAGAGAGCATTTAACCCTGCTGAATGGCAGTATTGAAGTGATGGTGGACGACGTAAAGAAAAAGCTTAAGATCGGCGGCACGGCGCGCTACCCAGCCGACAAAAATCATATCATCCGGAATATCGGGAGAACCGAAGCACGGGCGCTGTTGGTGGTCATTCATCGTTAAGCGCCAACGGCGGTAATGCGGAACAAAGCGGAACCAGAATTTATGCGGTTATGGCCTGTGGACATCAAGATTTCAACCAAATTCGCCCACAGGTTTACAATACAGGTGAAGAAGCGGTTGCAGCCGGTTTGCAACATTATCAAACTTTAATTTCACAAAGCTTGCAATTCACACTGTTTTTTTATACAGTACTGTTTATTAATACAGTCTTACACCCCTTTTGCCGAAAGAAAATCCATGGACGATAAAAAATCCGCAGCAAATCCTGACAAAAGCAAGGCGCTTGCCGCAGCATTGGCACAAATCGAAAAGCAATTCGGCAAGGGTTCAATCATGCGCATGGAAGATGGCGCCGTGGTTGAAGAAGTGCAGGTCGTCTCGACCGGTTCGTTAGGATTGGACATTGCGCTAGGCGTGGGCGGTTTGCCGCGTGGCCGCGTTGTTGAAATCTACGGCCCTGAATCATCCGGTAAAACGACCCTGACATTACAAACTATTGCTGAAATGCAAAAGTTGGGCGGGACTTGCGCGTTTATTGATGCAGAACATGCCCTAGACGTCGGTTACGCTCAAAAGCTTGGCATTAACCTGGCAGATTTGTTGATCTCCCAGCCAGATACAGGCGAACAAGCGCTTGAAATTACCGATGCTTTGGTGCGGTCCGGCGGTGTTGATCTGATCGTTATCGATTCCGTTGCGGCATTGACGCCACGGGCCGAGATTGAAGGCGACATGGGCGATTCGTTGCCGGGTTTGCAAGCACGTTTAATGTCTCAGGCGCTGCGTAAATTGACCGGTAGCATTAACCGCACCAATACGCTGGTGATTTTTATCAATCAGATTCGGATGAAGATCGGTGTCATGTTCGGGAATCCCGAAACCACTACCGGTGGTAATGCATTGAAGTTCTACGCCTCCGTCCGTTTGGATATTCGTCGTACTGGCTCAATTAAGTCAGGCGATGAAGTGATCGGTAACGAAACACGCGTAAAAGTAGTGAAAAATAAAATCGCACCTCCGTTCAAGGAAGCGCATTTCGATATCTTGTACGGCACAGGTACCTCACGTGAAGGCGAGATTCTGGATCTTGGTTCGGATGCCAAAATTGTTGAAAAATCGGGTGCCTGGTATAGCTACAACGGTGAGCGCATTGGACAGGGTAAAGACAACGCACGGAACTATCTGAAAGAACGTCCAGAGCTGGCCCGTGAAATCGAAAATAAAGTACGGGCGTCCTTAGGCGTTCCATTATTGGAAGGTGCAATTTCGACAGAAACGGACAAAGCAGCAGAAAAAGCCGCAAAAGCCGCTGACAAAGCTGCGGCCAAAGAGGCAGCTGCTGCCGCATTGGTTGCAAAAGTAGAGTAATTAAAGGATAGACTTCTTTCGAAACTTGTCAGGCACCTTACGTGTGCCTAAGATACCTGAGTGTACCTAAGTGTACGGCCGCCAGGCTGCTAGACTACTAGACTGCGAGATTAACCGATCCAGAGGTAGGCTCTGCTCAGTAGAATTTTGAGCAAGTCGGTCGTTAGGACAGATGTGGGGTTCGAAATAAGTCGATTAGCTAATCGGGCGGAAAGCATGTTGCTTTACGCCCGATTTTTTTATATTTGTGCAAAATCCTGTCAGGTATGCAGCAATGGCAAAACCAACAATTAGTCTTAAGGGAAGAGCGCTTCGGTACTTATCGATGCGTGAGCATAGCCGTATTGAACTTATGCGCAAGCTATCGCGTTATGTGCAAGAAGGGGATGACATTGAGGCATTACTCGACTGGCTGGAAGAATCCAAATTTTTATCACAAGAGCGCTTCTCGGAATCCCTCATCCATCGTCGGGCCGGTCGCTACGGCAACAGCCGTATCGTGATGGAGCTAAAAAGTCACGGTATTACCGGGGAGGCGATCAACGCGGTCAAGTCGCAACTCGCAGAAGGCGAATTTGCCCGGGCACGTGAGGTGTGGGCCAGAAAATTTGGCCGCCAGCCGGTTGATGCTATTGAACGCGGCAAACAAATGCGTTTTTTGTTGCAACGGGGATTTTCCCATCGGGCTGTACAGGCTGCCATCAAAGGCGCCGCCGATGAACTTGAATTCGATCCTGCGGAGCCCGATGAAGACGTTGTTGAATAGTTGATATTTAGCTGACATTTCGAATTACCCTTCACGCGGTCCGGCGATCCGGCGGTCCGGCGATCCGGCGATCCGGCGGTCCGGCGATCCGGCGATCCGGCGGTCCGGCGGTCCGGCGATCCGGCGATCCCATCGATCCGGCGATCCCATCGATCCGGCGATCCGGCGTTCCGGCGCTCCCGGCATCCTCGTCATTCATTGCAACCCGTGTCGTTTACGCTGACCGGTCGAGCCGATCAAATACATCCCCCCTCCTAAATTCCAGTCCGACTTGTTCAATCAGCATGCGTTTACCCCACGACTGAGAGACTTTGGTGATTGATTCTCAGGCTTGCGACGCTCGTTATTCGCAAACAGGTGCGCCTCGCCGAATGCTGCGATGCACACAAACTCACCTATTCCTGCCAGCTGTGCTACACTTTTGTGGTTTTTTGCAAACCGCAGGAGCGGCAGCTACTATAGAAACTGTAGTAGCAATAAGCAAGCAGACCAAAAAAATGTCCCCATTACCTCCTACCTCTCGCAGGGCGCCAATTCATACGCGCACCATACAAGTCGACGCGTTTATTCGTGACGATGGCTTATGGGAATTAGACGCGCACATAACCGACATTAAAGCCAGCGACATCACCTTGCCCCGCGGCATTTTGCCTGCAGGAGAGCCCGTGCATGACTTATGGTTGCGGCTGACCCTGGATGATCTTTACACCATTGTTGCGGTAGCAGCCCACTCTGAGGCGATGCCTTATCCCGGACATTGCAATATGGTTTCCCCGGCCTACAATCAATTGGTCGGATTGAGCCTGTTAAAAGGTTTTCGTTATACCTTGAAAGAGCGTATTGGCGGTGCGCTGGGTTGTACGCATTTGACCGAGCTTGCGCAAATATTGCCCACTGTCGCACTTCAGGCATTTTCTGGCGAAACCAGTACTGCTAGCGCCGCACCGACCAGGCTTGCGAGCGCGGACAAAAAACCCTTTCAGGTGGGAAGTTGCTACGCATTGCGCAGAGACGGCGCGGTTGTTGCGCAATTCTATCCAAAGTGGTCAATCGCAGCGCCGGAAGACCCCGCGTCTACTCCCGCGCACGCGTCGCTGAACACGCAACCGGATAGTGAGCCCGAATCCGGTTAGCGTCATTATTGATTTTGTTGTAATTCATTTATCAGTGCACTTATCTAGTTCAACCAGCAAGTTAATTTAAATCAGCGTCAGAAGGGAAGCTCGCATGAAAATCCATGAGTATCAGGGCAAAGAAATTCTCCGTAAATTTGGGGTAACAACACCACGCGGCATTCCGTGCCTGAGCGTCGACGAGGCAGTCAAAGCTGCTGAAACACTCGGCGGTTCGGTATGGGTCGTGAAGGCACAAATTCATGCAGGTGGTCGCGGTAAGGGCGGCGGCGTGAAAGTTGCTAAATCGCTTGAGCAAGTGCGCGAATATGCTAACGAAATCCTTGGCATGCAATTGATCACGCACCAAACTGGCCCAGAAGGTCAAAAAGTTCGTCGCTTGTTGATCGAAGAGGGCGCTGATATTAAGCAGGAACTATACGTCAGTATGGTCACTGACCGTGTTAGTCAACGCGTGGTGCTGATGGCATCGAGCGAAGGCGGCATGGATATTGAAGAAGTAGCAGAAAGCCATCCGGAAAAAATTCATCAGGTTGTGATCGATCCATCGACCGGTTTGACAGACGCTGACGCAGATAGCATTTCTGCCAAAATCGGCGTGCCAGCAGGTTCTATTGCTGACGCTCGGGTGCAGTTGCAAGGTCTGTACAAAGCTTATTGGGACACTGATTGTTCATTGGCCGAAATTAATCCATTGATCGTGACCGGCTCCGGCAAAATCATTGCTCTGGATGCTAAATTTAACTTCGATCCTAATGCGTTGTATCGTCAACCGGAAATCGTTGCGTATCGCGATCTGGATGAAGAAGACCCAGCAGAAGTTGAAGCATCAAAATTCGATCTGGCCTACATTTCGCTCGACGGCAATATCGGTTGCCTGGTAAATGGCGCTGGTTTGGCGATGGCGACGATGGATACCATCAAGTTGTTCGGCGGTGAGCCAGCAAACTTCCTGGACGTGGGCGGCGGTGCTACAGCAGAAAAAGTGACTGAAGCGTTCAAGATCATGTTGAAAAACCCGAGCTTGAAAGCCATTCTGGTCAACATCTTCGGCGGCATCATGCGCTGTGATGTGATTGCTGAAGGCGTCATCGCGGCATCGAAGGCGGTTTCATTGAGCGTGCCACTTGTCGTGCGCATGAAGGGTACTAACGAAGAAATCGGCAAAAAATTGCTGGCAGAATCGGGCTTGCCTATCATTGCTGCGGACAGTATGGAAGAAGCTGCGCAGAAAGTTGTTGCTGCAGCTAACGGTCAATAATCGCTTCGTATTTAGCGATCTGAGAATTTTGCGGTAGTGAATGTGGCCATTGGTTTGGCACATTAATCACCGCTCAAAAATAAGGCAAGGAACAAACATGTCGATCCTGATTAACAAAGATACAAAAGTCGTCACCCAAGGTATCACCGGCAAAACCGGTCAATATCATACCCGCGGTTGCCGCGATTATGCGAATGGCAAAGAAGCTTTTGTCGCTGGTGTGAATCCAAAAAGAGCCGGTGAAGATTTCGAAGGCATTCCTATTTTCGCTAATGTTGCTGAAGCTAAGGCCGCTACTGGCGCCAACGTTTCGGTGATTTACGTGCCGCCTGCAGGCGCGGCAGCAGCGATTTGGGAAGCAGTCGAAGCAGAGTTGGATCTAGCGATCTGTATCACAGAAGGTATTCCTGTCCGCGATATGCTGGCGTTGAAAGACCGTATGGCTAAATCCGGCAGCAAGACTTTGCTGCTAGGACCAAATTGCCCAGGTCTGATCACACCGGACGAAATCAAAATTGGTATCATGCCAGGCCATATTCACAAAAGAGGTCGTATCGGTGTGGTGTCGCGTTCAGGTACATTGACGTATGAAGCAGTGGGTCAACTGACCGCGCTGGGTCTGGGTCAATCATCGGCGGTTGGTATCGGTGGCGATCCAATCAATGGCTTGAAACACATTGATATCATGAAGATGTTCAATGACGATCCTGATACCGATGCGGTCATCATGATCGGTGAAATCGGCGGTCCTGATGAAGCGAATGCAGCTTACTGGATCAAAGACAACATGAAAAAGCCAGTCGTCAACTTTATCGCTGGCGTTACAGCGCCTCCGGGCAAACGTATGGGCCATGCTGGTGCGTTGATTTCTGGCGGTGCTGATACAGCACAAGCCAAACTAGACATCATGGAAGCTTGCGGTATCAAAACCACAAAGAACCCGTCTGAAATGGCACGCTTGCTGATGGCGATGCTGTAATCACAGCTATTTGCCTGATGGTAATCGAATGAATAATAAAGGAGCTTCGGCTCCTTTATTTTATGGGGCTGACCCATCCTGAAATAGGCTACATCAACGCAATCGTGGTTCAAGGCGATCGTGGTGCGAATCGCCGCGAAATGCATATGCGCGATGAAAGCTCTTCAGCATCTTTGGCCCTTATGTGCGAATTGCGCTTGTTGCCGGTTCGGACTTCTCGTATTTTCCTGCGGTTTTTTTCTTGCCATCCTCTTGCCGTTCGCTTCTTAACCAACGAAAATACCTTTAGAGCAGTTTGGCCTGACGCTTCCTCTTTTTGATCGCTACTGAAAATGTCCATCCCTTTACGATTTGAATTTTTTGCCAAGACCGATGTCGGTATGGTGCGTCTGGAGAATGAAGACGCTATTGCGGTGAGTGAAGACTTGCAACTGGCTATCCTAGCCGATGGAATGGGTGGTTACAACGCGGGCGAGGTAGCCAGTGGCATCGCTACCGTGACCATTCAGCATATGGTGGAGCAGCATCAGCGTGAGAACCAATATAGTCACCCCGACGATCAAACGGCGGTGCGCCGTCTATGTTTGATGCAGGCAGTGCGTAAAGCAAATAGCGCGATTATCGACGCTGCCCGGCAACAGCCCGAATATCGTGGCATGGGAACAACCGTCGTGTTAGCCTGGTTTCAAGGCGATCGCGTTTGTATTTCACACGTCGGTGATTCACGTGCCTATTTGATACGAGGTGGCGAGATGTCGCAATTAACTCGGGATCATTCACAGGTACAAGAGCAGGTCGCCGCCGGCTTGTTAACCGCGGAAGAAGCTGCCTTCGCTATGAATCGCAATGTTATTACCCGCGCCGTTGGAGTAGGGCATCAGTTGGTGGTCGACGTGCAAGAGCGTGCTGTCGAGGTTGGGGATCTTTATCTGTTGTGCTCTGACGGCTTGTCGGACCGTCTGTCTTCCGCACAAATGCAGAACATTATCGACGCTGCAAATGGGGGATTGGAAACGGCCTGTGAAGCATTGATACAAGCCGCAAATGACGGTGGGGGGCAGGACAATATTTCCGTCGTGCTCATCAATGTATCAGGTCAGATCGCTTGTAGCTGAGCAATGCAGGAGAACAGGGCAAAGGATGCGCAAACTCGACCCTCGGTCTTCCCCAAGAGAAATTCGATTGCGGTCGCTGCCGCAGCCGTTCAGAGGCTAACGAAGAATTTGAAGGTGGGGATGAATATTCATCCAGGCTCAGAAAGCGAAAAGCCCCGGTGAAGCTCACCGAGGCCAGAACGCCGAGCGGGTTCTCCCAATCGATTTCTAATGAGATGCCCTTAATCTTGCGATATTGGTCAGACGTTAAATAAGAAGTTCAAAACGTCGCCGTCTTTCACCACATATTCTTTGCCTTCAGCGCGCATCTTGCCTGCTTCCTTGGCGCCGGCCTCACCCTTATAGGTAATGAAGTCATCGTAGGCGATAGTTTGCGCACGAATGAAACCTCGTTCAAAGTCGGTATGGATAACGCCAGCCGCTTGTGGGCCGGTGTCACCAACGTGAATCGTCCAGGCGCGTACTTCTTTGACACCTGCGGTGAAATAGGTTTGCAGACCTAGCAGCTTGAATGCCGCACGGATCAGGCGATCCAGTCCTGGCTCTTGCATGCCCATATCGGCGAGAAACTCATGTTTATCGGCTTCGTCGAGGTCCGAAATTTCAGATTCGATGGACGCACAGATCGGCACCATCGGCGCATTTTGCGATGCGGCGTAAGCGGTCAGCTGATCTAGCAATGGATTATTGGTGAACCCTGTGTCGGAGACATTAGCAACATACATTGCCGGCTTGGCCGTAATCAGGCAAAGCGGTTTGATCAATGCCATTTCTTCTTCGTCGAGACCACAAGCGCGCACTGGTTTGGCTTGATCCAGTTCCGGCATCAGACGCTCCAATATCGCGACTAATTTCGCTGCATCTTTATCACCCGAGCGGGCTTTTTTGTTTTCGCGATGGATGGCCTTTTCGACCGTACCCATATCGGCTAACGCCAATTCGGTCTGGATCACTTCGATATCGTCCAGCGGACTGACTTTACCGGCGACATGAATGACGTTGTCGTCTTCAAAGCAGCGCACCACGTTGACGATGGCGTCTGTTTCGCGGATATGGGCCAGAAATTGATTGCCCAGCCCTTCGCCTTTGGAGGCGCCTGCTACCAAACCGGCAATATCCACGAACTCGACCGTTGCCGGAAGAATCCGCTCGGGCTTGACAATCGCAGCGAGCGCAGTCAGGCGCGGGTCGGGCACTTCAACCATGCCGACGTTTGGTTCGATAGTACAGAAGGGATAGTTTTCTGCTGGAATGCCTGCTTTAGTCAGGGCATTGAATAGGGTGGATTTGCCAACGTTAGGTAGGCCGACGATGCCGCACTTGAGACTCATGAAAATCTTTCTAGATCAATAGGTTACAGATAAACGGTTGCAGATGAACGCTTACAGGAGAGCGGTTAATGACGCATAGGCGACACCTGAGACGAAGCCGACGCATGTCAAATTAAATTTTTCGGCAGCTCGGCGCTTGCGTTGCCGCGGGATCGAGCGCGAAAACCACTAACAGACTTGTAACAGTAGCAATAAAAGCGGGATGCGTTCACCGAATTTTATCGAGACTTTGTTCAAAAGACGCCTATTGTAACTCTGTCGTCGTTAACTACAGGTAAACCTTGGAAAAAAGAGGGCCGCCGGCGTCCCAGTTGTCGGCACGCCGCCGGTCCTCTTGCTATCCACGAGTTAAAACACTTTCGCGACGCCTAGTTGAAGAGTGTTTGCTCTGTTACCGCTTGCGAACTGCCCGCTATAATTCGCGAAGGCGGTCGTATCGGCTGCCAGTTTGAGATTGGCACCCAGATCCAGATGCGTGGTATTTGCCGCACTTTGGTAACCGGGCATACCGAAGCTGCCACCCATTCCGACCACATGTGCGCGGACGTCATCCGGGGTATTTTTCAGTTCTCTATCCCATGCCAGTTTTGCGAATGGCTGAATTGGAAATCCCCACATGGTTTGGTTAGAGGTTATTTGCAGGCCCAAACTGGAAACCAGCGAGGTGCGGGTTTGGGCGTCAAAATGCATAGCGGTACTGTCGTTGCCTAGCTCGTCATACGCATTGACCTTGATTTGTTGCCAGGTCAGATTCGCGATTGGACTCAATACCGCCGCACCGAGGTTAAAGTCGTACTGACCACCTAAACGGAGCAGCAATTGGTCGCCCGCAGTGGTGCCGTTTTCGTTTCGCAAAGCCTGCCCCAGCATAATGCTTCGGGTGACGTTGTTATATTCAAGCAAGCCGGAAAGGCCGATTGCGTTCACTGCCCATGCGCCATCACGATATTGGGTATAAGCCGAAATCATGGTTTGATCCAGCTTAAAGTTGCCAGTATTGCTGCCGAAACTGGATTTATTTTGACCGTAACCGAACGCGGTTCCTATCATCCATTGTTGATTAATCGCGTAATCGATCCCGACTGTTGCGCTGGTGGCGGAACCATCCAAACCTTGCATATTGTCGGTTTTGCTGTAGTTGCGTTGCGTATTACCAACTACCGCGTAGGCTTCCGCTTTGCCTACATTTGCCGGTGAGGAGCTGAATAACCTTAACCGATTATCAATGGCAAGCGTTTGCGCCTGAGCACCGACCATTGGTGCCGACGCCAACATACTGATCTGGGTGGGTGCCAGCAATACCGATTGCGCATATTGGGCCAGGATGGCTTGGGCGGCGCCACCGGGATGCACGCTATCGGCAAACAGGTAGGTGAGGTTGGCGTTAGGCTCTACTAAAGTAGCGGTCGTGCAGGTGCTGGAATCAGGCGTGGTGCAGGCCGCTGATGTGACATTTTTGAAGCCATATCGCGCGGGGTTACGAATCACCTCATCCAGCAAGCTGAATACGTCGAGGGCAATAATATTGCCGCCTAACCGATTCAGACTTTGATTCAAGGTTTGATTAAACGTGTAAGCCGAGGCTGTCCACAATTGCTGCAAACCAAGTTGTGCGGCCAACGGCGTATTACCGATATCCGGGAGATTCAGGACCATTACTTTTCCTGCGCCAGCATGCTGTAATGCCCCAACCAACCCGGCGACATTCACCGCTTCACCGGCAACTGATCCAACGATTGTCTGCGCAGTGGCGGCCTGCACCGCCGGATTTGGATCGGCCAGACCGGCTTGATTCAGCGTTGTGTACGCAAAAACGTCATTGGAGCCTGCCCATACGCTATACAGCGCATTTTTGTCCGCTTTGGGGTGGCTGGCTAAATAACCGTTGACCTCGTCCGTAACGGATGGCGTCAAAAATCCGGTTGTGGGGTCTAAAGACTGCTGGCTGGTCTGGGCGCCACCGATTGCATAATTGGTCCCACTCAAAGGCACCACGCCATTTGGCGTCAGCACATACGCAGGATCGGCGGTTAAGCCATTTTTATGCGCCAATAGTTGGGTCCAGACCAAATCTGGATTAGTTGTAAAAGAGGGTTGAAGGCCGACACCGGTATAAAAGCCGCTATCCATTAAGGAATCGCCAAAAAAAACCATTTGTGAAAAATTCGCGGCAGAGGCAATAGGTGCCATGCACAGGCTGATACCAATACTGGCGCTAACAGCCGAAATGACGCACAAGGCTTTGCGGGTGTGGAGTTCCAGGCGCGGCGTAAACAGTGTAGTGAACATAGCGGTGCGACGTGATAGCGCAAACGGGAGGTGAGCCAAAGAATTCTCCTAGTGAGATTTATAGATTTTATGGTGGCGGTGATAGCCCGGAAATTGAGGTAAAGAATGCGAAAACACTGAGGAAATAGTCGAAGCAGTCACGCCAAAAAACGCCGCATTATTTCAAAAGTGGATCGAATAGCACTATTTTTCAATTCGTGAATTAACCATCATGCCAAGAAAAAACCTCAACCAGTTAACTAATCTCTATTTTTTTATGATTTTGTTGGTTCTTTTCGGAATCCCGCGTCTGGCTATTGTTAAGTCATGCCTTTGTGTTTACCATCCCCGCGTCCAATCGGGGGATGCAAAGCACAGAGCGAAAATGATGCAATTGGGTGTTTGTTGCAGGATCCTCACGCGGCCTGAATAATCGTGCCGGAATAGGGTAATCGCTTCGAACCTGGAAGGCTCAAAGCGAATTAGGCTCAAACTCTTCATTCCTTGATCAGCGCTTCACCAAGCAACTTGACGCCATAAAGTTAGCGATAATGTCTTGGGTGGTGATAATGATGATGGTGGTGACGGTAATGGTGCACCATTGGTCGATGATTTTGTGCTTGCGCAAATGGAATAAATCCGAGGACAAGGGCAACAAGACAGAGTAGCTTTTTCATTTTCACTCCTTTGAATGGTTCTAGGGGTCATCCGCATGTGCAGCGGCATGATGTTAAAACGCTATCAAAGCGAATCGGTTGACGCTGTTTGCCCTCACATTACCAATTTTGAGAAAAATACCGCCAGGAAAAGACCATCGAGCGTGATTGGATTGGTGAATCGCCAGTGAAGCGAATCAGAGAAAGGCGATTATTTTGCGGTGTGCAACTGCATGGTGGCTTCAGAAAATTTGCCGTCACACAGCATCGGAATGACTTTTAAGCTCTCGGCAATGGCATCATCGAGTAGGGGCTGCTCTTCCTTGCGTGGTCGATGCAACACAAAATCTGCCACGCCCTGTTGCAAATTCAAGGTGCGCGGGTGACCGATCCCGATGCGTAAGCGCCAATAATCTTGCGTGCCGAGTGCGGCGGTAATATCCTTTAGACCGTTATGTCCCCCGGACGAGCCACCTTTCTTGAGCTTGGCGACGCCAGGCATTAAATCCAGCTCATCATGAACAACCAACACCTCTTCAGCAGCAATTTTGTAAAATCGCGCTAAGGTGCCAACGGATTGTCCGGACCGGTTCATAAAGGTTTGCGGTTCCAGCAGCCACACTTCCTGGGCATTAATTCTGACTTTTCCGACCAGGGCTTTGAAGTCGGCTTTGCGTTGAAGGCTACAGCCGAGATCTTGCGCCAGATTGTCGACCAGCCAGAAGCCAGCGTTATGGCGGGTTTGTTCGTATTCCGGGCCGGGATTGCCGAGGCCGACGATAAGGCGAATTGACATAAGATTCCGAATAATGCGTGCGGTGAAGTTGGGCGTATTAATTGTCGATGACGTCAACGGTGTTTTAATGAGCTGTCATCGGGCAACTTGACACCTTTGCCAAGATTTTAGGGGAAAACACGTCACTAAGGCAATTTGGTTCGCGTACCGAGAGCGCGGCGCTTGCGGTCCCACAAGCGTTATAAGATGGGGTTGAGCTCAGACCGGTGCTCGCTTCTGTCTACGGTATCAAGCCAGGAATAAAAAAAACCCGCCACGAAGGGCGGGTTTCCAAGTCACAAAATATGTGACGAATTACATTATTTCTTTTCAGCAGCTGCTGCTGCAGCAGCAGCAACATCAGCTGGCACCTCAGCTTCAACTTTACCGGCTGGAATCGCAGCAGTAGCGATTGTCAGGTTTTCCTGGCTCACAACTGTTACGCCAGCAGGCAATTTCAGGTCAGCCAGGTGAATCGAGTGGCCGACGTCGAGAGCTGACAGATCAACTTCAACGAACTCAGGCAAGTCTTGCGGCAAGCAAGAGATGTCCAGGTCAGTGATAACGTGGCTGATGATACCGGCCGACAATTTCACAGCTGGGGAGACGTCTGCATTGATAAAGTGCAAAGGCACTTTAACGTGGATTGCTTGTTTCGCGTCTACGCGTTGGAAATCTGCGTGCAGGACCAATTGTTTGTATGCGTGGACCTGAAAGTCACGTAGCAACACTTTTTGAACCGCGCCATCAATTTCCAGATCCAGGATCGACGAGTGGAATGCTTCTTTCTTCAGCGCGTGGTAAAGCGCGTTGTGATCGAGCGACAGATTAACTGGCGCGTCCGAACCACCGTATACGATTCCTGGTGTTTGGCCAGCAATGCGCAGGCGGCGGCTCGCTCCGGTACCCAGCTCTTTGCGAACAAATGCGATAACTTTCATTTTGAAACTCCGTTGTTTGCAAGACTTCCGTCTTGCGGTAAAAATCTCCCGCGACCAGGGGATTTAAGTACACCAGTGAACAGGGAAATCCCATTCAGAGGTTATAAATTCTTTACAAATTTTATGACTCTGCGAACAGTGACATGACTGAATCGCCTCTGCTAATGCGCTTAAACGTTTCGGCTAGCAACTCGGCACAGGACAATTGACGAATCTTGCCGCAGGCCTTGGCTTCGGCGGAAAGGGGAATGGTATCGACTACAACCAGTTCGTCGAGTGGTGAATTAACAATGCGCTCAAGGGCCGGACCGGACAATACCGGGTGCGTACAGTAAGCAACCACTTTCTTCGCGCCACGTTCTTTCAGTACTTCTGCCGCTTTTGTCAGGGTGCCCGCGGTATCGACCATGTCATCCATGATCACGCAGTTACGACCTTCGACTTCACCAATGATGTTCATGACTTCAGAAACGTTGGCTTTAGGACGACGTTTGTCAATAATCGCCAGATCGCAATTCAGACGTTTTGCCAGAGCCCGGGCACGTACTACGCCGCCGACATCTGGTGAAACGACCAGCAGATCATCATAGTTCTTGCTAACCAGATCACCCAACAAAATAGGCGACGCGTAAATATTGTCAACCGGGATATCGAAGAAACCTTGAATCTGGTCTGCATGCAGATCCATAATTAACACGCGTTCAACGCCGGCTTCCTGCAACATATTGGCAACCACCTTGGCAGAAATCGCTACGCGAGCTGAACGCGGACGACGATCCTGACGGGCATAACCAAAGTAGGGAATCGCAGCAGTAATGCGACCAGCCGAGGCACGTTTAAGTGCGTCGACCATCAACATAATTTCCATCAGGCTGTCGTTAGTTGGTGCGCAGGTTGATTGCAGCACGAAAACATCTTTACCGCGGACGTTTTCGTTGATTTCAACGGCTATTTCACCATCAGAAAATTTGGTTACGTTAGCTTTGCCTAACGGAATGCCGAGCTGTTTGGCAACTCCAATAGCTAGTTCCGGGTTTGCGTTGCCGGTAAAAACCATAAGGTTTTCGAGTGCCATGGAGATCCCTGAATACAGTCGTTAAAAGTTAAAAAGCTAAGTAAAGCCAAGATGAGAGCGCCAACTTAAAAAGCCGACAATGCCCGACTGTGACAGTCTTGCGTTGGCGGCTTAATTTTGTATCGTCGTGTTTTTCGCGTTGCTTCGGGCAATGTTGCTGCCACATAAGCCGCTGGTTTCTTTTACAGCCTTGGTGTTAATTATTTTATGTTATCAATCAATAACATAAAAACTTTATGGCAGGGGAGGAAGGACTCGAACCTTCGAATGCTGGAATCAAAATCCAGTGCCTTAACCAACTTGGCGACTCCCCTACGCAACTTGTTGCCCATCATAATTGTCAAAACGCTGGTTCAGCGCTTGCATTTCATGACCGACGAATTAGGGACCAGATTATAGCAAATCTTTTAGAGGATGGAAGCTAATTCCTTTCGCTTTCCACACTTTCCAACGATTCTGTACTAATTTCCGCACATCATCGGCTTGCTGCTCCTGTTCAAACGCACAAAATACACATGCACCAGAACCGGTCATCCTTGCATTTCCGTGAGTGCTGAGCCACTTAATGACTTCTTCAACTTCAGGAAACAACTTGGTCGCAACGATTTGTAAATCATTCTTTCCAAAGCAATCCTGATGCCCTGAAAAGTCCGCTATTTTGACCAATTTTGTGTCCCGTGTCAATTCTTCTGACGAAAATATTAACGAAGTAGCGATTTGAACCCCGGGTTCGATCACGATGTACCAGCAGTCCTTGGTGTCGACGGGCGCCAGCGCCTCGCCAATACCCTCTGCGAATGCGTTTTGGCCGAATATAAAAAACGGCACATCCGCGCCCAACTGTAAGCCGATGGCCATCAACTCCTCCCGACTGAAGCCCGCGTCCCATAGGTGATTTAGCGCCATCAAGGTAGTGGCGGCATCCGATGAGCCACCACCCAAACCGCCGCCCATGGGTAATATTTTATTGATCGCAATATTGGCCCCGGGAAGGTTTTGACCAGTTTTCTGTTGTATGGCCGTTTGCAGCAGTTTGGCCGCGCGCACGATCAGATCGCTTTCCTCTGGTATGCCTGGAATGGCGGTAACGCGATGAATGATGCCGTCGTTGCGGGTTTCAAAGTCCAGCAAATCACCATAATCGAGTAATTGGAAGACTGTTTGCAGCAGATGATAACCGTCGGCACGTCGGCCATTGACGTGCAGGAAAAGATTGAGTTTGGCGGGAGCAGGGCAGTTTTTAAGCGTACGTGTCATAACAAATAAATGGTGTGGTAACAGGCCAGTAGCAAAAGCCTGCGTTCAGGCTTTATCTATACAATTTGTTTATGCAATTTATTTATACAGTTTATCTCTGCAATTTATCTACGCCATATTTGTGTCATTTCAACCAAGGGGCGGAAATGACACGGTTTAGTGGGGTTGAGCGCTATCAATCACAATGCGGATCGCGACATCGCCGGCTTGGGCGGTATTGCGAGTCAAGTCGATCCGTTTGGGTAAGCTACCTGATTGTGCGCTGTTAGCCGAGCCTGCCTGGACCGCTATCGGTTGCCAGGTATCGTATTGAATCGACCACCGGTCGGCGGTGGTAACGGTTGAAACGCCGCCACTGACTGTTGGGTTAACGCTGAAAGGTTTGCCATTGGCACCGGCACCGAAGCCTTGCAACCACTCGCGCAGTCCTGCAATCGGTAACGGCCATCCCAAAGCCTGAGCGGTCAACAGATCGACATCTGCGGCCGTGCGTGAGGGTTGTCCCGCTTGGTGCAGGGTAGATTGCTGGGGCGTTATATCGATGGTGGCCAGCGTTTGTCCCAACGGCGACAGCAACGTCACCAGCGTATGCTGGCTGGTTTGTGCCCAGGTGAAGCTGCCATGCAGGGCTTGTTCTTTCCCATCCTGTTGATAGCGTACGGATAAGCGTCCACTGAAATCGATCGCCTGATGATATAGGCGCGTGGCGTTATCGTTATTGGCCGTTACCGTAACCGGTACAGCAGGCTGTGTAAACGTTGCACAACCGCCGATCGTCAAGGCGGTGAACACGACGCCGATCAGCGAAAATGTCGTCAATTTTGTCAAAGAAGCGACTCTCTCCGACAAGGCGCGTGCGCCAATGGCGATCATTTCGCTCGCACCCGATCTGTTTTTTCTGTCCGTCTTTGGCTCCCAAAGACGGACAATCCCAAACTTCATCATAGGTTTACATGCAAGCGCGTCAGCGTGCTGGTCAGCGCTGCATTTTTAGGATCTTTAGCCTGCAGGTCGCGCCATATCTTCTGCGCTTCCTCTTTTTTTCCGGTGGTCCATAAAACTTCGCCCAGGTGTACCCCGATTTCAACATCAGGGAGCGCTGCATAAGCGGCGCGCAGATGCACTTCTGCATCCGGCAGATTACCCATACGGTATTGCACCCAACCCATGCTATCGAGAATGAATGGATCTTGAGGAGCCAGGGACAACGCTTTTTGAATCAGCGCATAGGCTTCCGGCAGTCGAATGTTGCGCTCCGCCAGCGAATAACCTAATGCGTTATACGCTTGCTGACTATTCGGGGCGATTTCGATTAATTTCCGTAGCGATGACTCCATGACCGACACGTTGTCGAGTTTTTCGGCCACCATTGCGTAGTCGTATAAGAGGTCAGTATTTTTCGGATAATGTTTGAGCTCGATTTCCAGGACCCGCAGCGCCTCGGTATTGCGGTTCGCATCACGCAAGAATTGCGCGTCCACTTGCGCAACCTGGACTTCTTCGCCCTCTCCATTGGTTTCGATCTGTGCCAGAACTTTCCTTGCGCCTTCGACATCGCCGCGTTTCGCGATCAATTGCGCGCGTCTGAGCTGCGTATCGAGATAAGCTTCACCGGGACCGACTTTGGCCAGCCAGTTAAGCGCACCGTCAATGTCATTTCGCTCAGCGGCTATCTGGGCCAAAATCTGGAGCGCTTGGGTGTTATCGCGATTTTCGTCTGGATGCGCCTCAAGTTTGTCGACATATTGGGTGAGATAATTCTCCGCCATTTTGTTATCGCCAATTTGCGCGTTTAGTAATCCGAGCGCCAGCAGCGTGGTGAGATCGTCTTTGTCAGTTTTGAGTAAAACTTCAAATTGCGCACGCGCCAGATCGTATTGTTTTTGTTCAACCAACGTGCGTGCATAGGCGATCCGCACTTCACGCGCTTTAGGATGGATCGCCAGGAAGTCGGTTAATGCCTTCGCCGCAATCACTTTGTCTGGCGCAACCTGCGCAACGGTCAGAATGGCCAGCTCGGAATCCGGTTTTAGTTGTAATCCCAGATGGGCTTCTTCCACTGCGCGAGGACTATCGCCATTCGAAAATGCCGCTTGCGCCAGGGCAAGGTGCGCTTCTGGTAGATTGAGATAAGGCGCGACAATGGCTTCCAGCATGCGCATGGCGGCGACCTTATCCTGTGCCCGACTTAACAGGCGCTGGATTTGGAATATGACCAGCCCGCGCGTCGGAGGCGATGCAGTTGCGAGCCGCTGTTCTAAAATTGGCTGGGCTTCTGACAGATTGTTACTCAGCATGATGAAGCCGAGAAAATACTGTGTTGCTTCATCAGAGTCGGGTGCTAGCTCGCGCCACAAACGTATGGCCACTAATGCGTCACCAGCTTGTTTTGCACTTAAGGCCATCTCCGCAGCCCGTCGCGCAGGTCGTGGATCGCGCGTCTGCTTTGCTACACTTATCAGTGTGACATAGGCAGACTGCCAGTTGCCGCGCTGAAAGGCGATCTCTGAACTCAGTTCTTTGAACAAAATTTCACTGGTCAACTCAACCAATGGCAGATGTTCATCTTGCTTTTTTGCATCGGCATCGGAAGTGTCCTCGTCCGACTTTGGTGCGGCGGCCGCAGTTTTTTCGGTAGGTGTGTGTTTAGTACCACCGGTGCTATTGGTTGGCGCCAGGCCTGCGCATGCAGACAACAAGGTCGAGAGCGTTACAATGGCAAGAGCTTTTTTCAAGGCATTATCCTGTCTAACAAGGCGGAGTTGTAGGGCAGTTCTAATAAAATCAGTATTGCTGCATCCGGAATTTTTAAAGGTCGACTTGATTTTACGCCCAACCAGAGCGGAATGTGCGACTGCACCCTACGTTTCGGGTTTTACCAGCGATAGGGAAATTTGCTACCATTCGACGAGCTTGGCGAGGCTGGGTGGCCTGCATCACGCGTAAACGGCGCCGAAGATTCGACGAGTCGCAAGATTTTGATGATTTTAAGTATCGTTTGGTTACAAATGATTGCCGAATTTAAGCCGAATTAAAGGCGAATTAAAGGCGAACCAACCCCGAATCAACGTTGAATTAGTGCTGCTGCTGTTTGTACCATAAAATAATTAACCGTTCCAGGCGAAAGATCGGCGTTTTTTACCATCGTCCAACATTTTTGAATGCGTTAATTGTTATGCCAGAACTCCCGGAAGTTGAAGTGACCAGACGCGGCGTCGCGCCGCACATTGAAGGAAAAACTGTTACCGAGGTCGTATTGCGGCGCAGCGGATTGCGTTGGCCATTTCCGTTAGGATTGTCGCTTAGTTTAAGCGGTCGCACTATACGCGCCACGGGACGACGCGGTAAATACCTGCTCATTCATTTTGATCATGGCACCTTGATCGTGCATCTCGGGATGTCGGGTAACCTGCGTATTTTGCCGTTGGCGGCGCTTCCAAAAAAGCACGATCATTTCGATCTGGTCGTCGGCCAGCAATTGATGCGGATGAACGACCCTCGTCGCTTTGGCGCGGTTCTCTGGCATGCTCTGGAGGACGGCCCCGTTGCAGAACATGTATTGTTGGCCAAGCTTGGGCTGGAACCGTTAGAGGAAGTATTTTCCGGTGATATTCTGTACCAACAAACACGACACCGCAGCGCCCCCATTAAGCAAGTCTTGCTGGCTGGCGATATCGTGGTGGGCGTGGGGAATATTTATGCATGTGAAAGTTTATTCGAGGCCGGGATTAATCCAAAGCTTGCGGCGCACCGGATTGGCAAGGCACGGTATGCCAAATTGGCGAGCGCGATACGCGATATTCTGGCGCGTGCGATCGAAAAAGGCGGTAGTACTTTGCGCGATTTTGTTGGCGCCGATGGTAGTTCCGGTTATTTTCAGCAGAATTATTTTGTCTATGATCGGGCCGGCCAGGAGTGCCGTGTCTGCGGTTCGCTGATAATGCAAATCAAGCAAGGACAACGTTCTACGTTTTATTGTAAAACATGTCAAAAATAAAAAATAACGGTATGCAACACAACCACAAGTGATGCAAACGTCACCCGATCGGACGCTGGAAAATACCGGTCCCTGAACCTGAACAATCATTGTTGAAAGTTGCTGCAAATGAAGCGAGTTGTGAATAATTTTCCTGTCAGCGGTGGTGTCGCTGTGGTTGGGCCTGACGCGGGTGCCAACGCGGGTACCCAGATTCTGAATGCGATAAATTTGTCTGCATCAAACAGCGAGCAAGATATTGGGCGCTATATCGATCCCTTGTTCTCCGACGCCGTAATCAGGTGGCAAAAACAGCACGGGCGACATACGTTGCCCTGGCAAAATACGCGGGACCCGTATCGCGTCTGGCTCTCTGAAATTATGTTGCAACAGACGCAGGTGACTGCGGTTATTCCCTATTATCAAAAGTTTATGGCGCGCTTTCCAGACTTGCAAAGTCTGGCAGAGGCGGCGAGCGAAGATGTGATGTCGCATTGGGCTGGGCTGGGCTATTACACGCGTGCCCGTAATTTGCATCGCTGTGCTCAGCGCGTGATGGCCGAGCACGGCGGCATATTTCCCCGCGATCCGTTATTACTGGAAGATCTTCCCGGTATCGGCCGCTCAACGGCGGCGGCTATCGCTGCGTTTTCTTATGGCGTGCGCGCGGCTATTTTGGACGGGAATGTCAAACGCGTGTTCGCTCGCGTATTCGGTATCGATGGTTATCCCGGAACAAAGCTAATCGAGGTGCCGATGTGGCAGCGGGCAGTGGCTTTGCTGCCGGAGCAGGGCGTTGAATCTTACACGCAGGGATTGATGGATTTAGGGGCAACACTTTGCACCCGTAGCAAGCCCTCTTGCACGCTATGTCCGCTGGCGCAGCGTTGCGTCGCACTGGCCACTAATCGGGTCGCGGAGTTGCCGGTACGTAAGCCGAAAAAGACAATCCCGGAAAAGCAAACCGGTATGTTGGTGATTGTTGACCGAGATCAGGTGTTACTGGAGCAGCGTCCGGATAGCGGTATATGGGGCGGTTTATTGTCGTTGCCTGAATTTGATATGGAGCAGGATATTTTATCGTCGGTTACGCGGTTGAGTGCACCCTTTGGCGTTGTAGCCTCATGCGAGCCATTACAATCTTTTCAGCACGTCTTTACCCATTTTAAGCTGCAGATTTCTCCTTTTGAAATCAAGCTTGAACGCCGCTTAAACATGGCCGCGCAGTCTTCCTATATTTGGTATTCGGCCGAAAAACTGATGGATGCGCCATTACCAGCACCGGTCAAAAAATTGTTGCTGGCAGTGTTCCGTCAAAACGACCTTTTTTGATGGTTACGCAATGCTCCTTCCCACAATGATGAGGAAAGGGTTCGTACGCATTCCGAAGAATTGACCTAACTCAGCTGTCGATGACGTCGCACCACTTGTTCTGTGGTTTCAAAGTGTTGCGCCAGATGCTCCACCATGTACACAGATCGATGTTGGCCGCCGGTGCAACCAATGGCGACTGTCAAATAACTCCGATTATCGTTCTTGAAAGAAGGTAACCATTTTGAGATGAAACCGGCGATGTCGTGCAGCAACTCCGCGACCAGCGGCAACTCATCAAGAAAGTCGATCACTGGTTGGTCTCGTCCATTGAGTGGGCGCAAGATGGGATCGTAATGCGGATTAGGCAGCATGCGGACGTCAAATACCAGATCGGCGTCAAGCGGAACACCCTGTTTAAAAGCGAACGACTCAAACAATAATGTTAACGGCGCGTGTTCGGTATCCAGCAGACCTTTTATCCAGCTGCGTAATTTGTTCGTGCTCAAATCAGACGTATCGATGATATGGCCAAGGCCCTCAATATCGACCAACAGTTCCCGTTCGTTAATAATGCACTCGGTCAGGGTCAGGCGATCAGACGGATTTTGGCCAGGACGCAAGCGATGCGATAACGGATGGCTGCGGCGCGTCTCAGAGAAACGCGCAATCAGCGCTTCGGTCTGCGCGGTCAGGAAGATCACCTTGACGTCGTGACCTTGCGCCTTGAGTTGTTGAATGTCGGAAGGAAGTCTTGCTAACGAATCGGCGCTGCGCGCATCGGTGGCGACCGCCAGCATTTGAATACCCTCGTTCACGCGCGTGGCGACCAGCTCACGTAATAAAGTTGGCGGCAGATTATCGACGCAAAAGTAGCCTGCATCTTCCAAAACGCGCAGGGCGACAGATTTGCCGGAGCCGGAAATACCAGTGATGAGGATTATTCGCATAGTCTATGGTGATGCATCCGTTGGTGTGCAGGAATTGGCCGATGCTCGTTGTGCGATTAAGCGTTTTCCGGAGTCATCACAGTCATCGAAATCGAAGGAGCCAACTCGCGCCGCAAATGGTTTTGAACTACAAACATAACATACCTCGCGCGATAATTTCACATTTGGAAGGCGCGCAGACACATATGGATGCTTTCAGCGCATTATCTCGCAGAAATTTTTGGTAAGTGACGTGCCAATATCGGTAGTGACTCAGTAGTGACTCAGTGACGTGCCGATATCAGTAAATATCGCTTTCGCTATCCATCACTGCGCGTTGGCGAGCTATGAAGTCTTTGAGTGTGTCGATCCCACGTAATTGCAAGATGGTGTTACGAACCGCAGCTTCAAGTAGCACCGCGATATTTCGTCCGGCTGCCACCGGTATGATGACCTTGCGCACAGGCAGCCCTAGTACATCGTCGTAATGGGCATCAAGCGGCAAGCGTTCATAGTTTTCTTCCAGCGTGGCACGACGCACCAGATGGACGATTAATTTTAAGCGCATTTTACGACGGACCGCAGTCTCACCAAATATCGTCTTGATATCCAACAGACCCAGGCCTCGCACCTCTAGCAGATTCTGTAGTAACGGAGGGCAACGACCCTCGATCATGTTCGGCGCAATTCGCGCAAACTCGACCGCATCATCGGCCACCAGGCCGTGACTACGTGAAATCAGTTCAAGCCCAAGCTCACTTTTGCCGAGACCCGATTCGCCGGTAATCAGGACGCCAACCCCAAGTACGTCCATAAACACACCATGCATAGTGATGCGTTGCGCTAATTTTTTTGACAGATAGACCCGCAAATAATCGATTACCTGCGCAGCCGGAAGCGGTGTCGAAAATAAAGGAATATTTTTTTCGTCGCAGATATCGAGGATGTCGGGCGGCGTCGCCAACCCTTGCGCGATGATAAATGCAGGCGGCGCACCGGCGACCAACTCTGAGGTCTGATAGGCGCGCGATGTCTCGGACAGACGCTTATAGTATTGGGTTTCCTGGTGGCCAAAAACCTGAATCCGTCCAGGATGGATCAAATTTAAATGGCCGACCTGATCTGCAGCGGATGCGGCATCCCCTGAAATCAGCCGCTCTCCACCCGGAAAACCAGCAAACCATCCGAGCTGCAGTGACTCGCGATTGTCTTCGTAGAGTTGTTGAATGGAGAGAGGCGTACTTGAAGGCATAGTAGGGCGTGGATGCGCGTCGATTGCTGAGTTGAGGAAATGAACTTCTGCAAATTTTCTAACCAATCAATTATGGCCTATTTTGCATTGTTTCAGTTCGCGTTTTCAGCACTCATTGGCTGCCAGGCGATAAGTCTTGCGTGAATCGAAACCGGGTCAGGATCGGTGCTGAGTATTTCCCTGAAAGCATCGCTGGAAAACATTTCCGCGACTTCCGAGAGAATTTCGAGGTGGTGCTGCGTCGCGTGATCAGGTACCAGCAAAAACACCAGGAGACTGACCGGCTCTCCATCCGGTGACTCAAACGGAATCGGCTGGGCCAGACGGACAAAAGCAGCGAGGGGTGCTTTCAAGCCTTTCACACGTCCGTGCGGTACCGCCACGCCATGACCCAGTCCGGTGGAGCCAAGCCTTTCGCGTGCAAAAAGGTTATCAGAGACGGTTGAACGCGCAATGCCGCAATTGTTTTCGAACATCAGTCCTGCTTGCTCGAAGGCACGCTTTTTACTGGAAACTTCCAGATCCAGCACAACATTTTGAGCTGGTAAGATTTTTGCGAGATTAGTCATTTTTACGAATCAGTTTGCTACACCGTAGTGATGTTGTGCAGAATTATAGGCCTGAATCTCGCCCGTAGCACCTAGTTGCCGTAATGGTTTTGTGGGGTTTTACGATTACGCGCTTATTTCTGGTGAATTAACTGTTTCAGCAGCAAATTAATAGTTAATTTGTTTTTTATGCAACGAATTAATTGAGCTCAAAACGGGCAAATATCAACAAGACGTCGCCGTTACCTTTGTTGCCTGACAGGCGGGGGACGTATGAAAACATTAATTTACCTTTTTTTGTTCCTATTCCTGCAATCGGTAACGGCAGTGGAAAGGGAAAGCCGCCAAAATAATCCTGGCGACTCACCAGCATTGCAGTGTACCCCGCGCTTACCTCGATGGGACTTTTTGGCACATCAAAGACCCACTCGTATGCGTACCCCGCCATTAATTGAGGTTTGAAATGTGAATCCCGAATTCCGAAGAAATATAGTGATTCATCGTTTCCATCGGCATTGCGGAAGGTGCGTCCACCGCCTATACCCCAGGCTTTTTCGTTTAATTCCCGGATACGTTCGGCTGAATAAGTATCGCGACCATGATAAGCGTAACCGGATAAATAGACTTCCTCTGCGCCATTGTCGGCGATATTTTCGAGTCGATTCTTTGTTTGTTGCCACCAACTAGCGCTATCGCTGGGGACTTGCGCTGAGGGCGCTAGCTGGGCGTGCGCGGTCGATATAGATAATAGTGTGAACAGGGGGATCATTGCCAAGTGGCCAAATGAAGTTTTTTTACGGTACATAAGAGACTCTTTTTGAAGTAACAAAGGGAGCAGAAATAGTAGATTCCCACTCGACAACGTCATTCTTTTGGCGCAACAAAGCCACCATGACGGTCAATTTGAATTTTTTGCACACATGCATCAAATTAAGAATGCGGCGGTTGTGCTGATGCTTCAGGCGCTATTGGTCGGTGAATCCGATATTACTGGCGCGCAAGACGTCGATTTGATGGTGGTGGACCTGAAAAGTTGCAACGCCACGGGTTTATATCTAATCCACCACGGCGGGTATAGCGGGCGTATACGGATAACTTTTGCGGTGCGCACTGGTGCATTATGTCCATAAAAATGCGTTCGACGCATTGCTCATGAAATTCATTGTGATCGCGGAAACTAATCAGATAGCGCAGTAGACCTTCTTGATCTATCGGTGTGCCAACATATTGTATCTGCACGCTGCCCCAATCCGGTTGGCCGGTGACCAGGCAATTTGATTTTAGTAAATGCGAGATCAGCGTTTCACTAACGGGAATGGCATGTCGATCGGTTTTCAACAAAGTCGGCTTCGGTTGATAGTCGGCAACCTCAATATCCAACCGATCCAGCAATATTCCTGTTGGTTCTTTGATGATCTGGGTGGAGAATGCATCCGCTGTCGTGAGCGCAACCTGGACAGTCGCACCAAAACCAAGCGACAAGTCGGCGCGTAACAACGCCAGCAAAGCATCGGTATCCGCCAATTTAGTTTGATTGAAGGAATTCAAATATAGTTTGAAAGACTTCGATTCCACGATGTTGGGGGAGTCTGCAGGTGCTGTAATGGTGGCGATCGCTACTTGCGGTTTGCCGCGCAGGTTCAGCCACGACACCTCGTAGGCATTCCAGATATCGACCCCAAAAAATGGCAACGTGCCGTGAATCCCAATTTCTTCTCGCTTGGCCGTACGCGCAATGGAAAATAATAATGTTGGGTCGTATTCGGCCTTGTAAGTGGCAACTTTGCCCAATGGCGATAATTCCGGGGTAGTAGAAGCAGTCATGATTTTGGCGGTGCGTAAATAAAAATTCTGATAGTTTACCGGTGAGCCAAAATGCACTCTGCCGAAGTTCTGAGAAAGAAAAAGTTGAAGAGATGCAAGGAAGGTGCAGCCTCAGTATAGCCGCGATAACGATCCAATAACGATCCAATAACAAGCATACTGCTCGGGAGGCTATTCATCCCATATCATCGTCGACGCTGGGAGGAAAATGCAATCCCGATAAAAGTCGTTCAACCATTTCGTGGTGAAATTGGCGTCCAGAAGTCCGCCGCATAAGCTTATCCCAAAAACAGTTTATAGACCGGATTATCACTCTCGTCCCAATACCGATAGCCGAGATTTCCAAGAAAACTACGGAACGCCTTCATTTCTTTTTTCGGTACCTGCAGGCCAATCAAAATGCGGCCGACATCGCCACCCTGGCTACGATAATGGAACAGGCTTATATTCCAGTTCGGGGCCATGCAATCAAGAAAGCGCATCAATGCGCCGGGGCGCTCAGGGAATTCAAAGCGATACAACAGCTCATCATGCGCCAACGGGCTCTTGCCACCCACCAGATGACGAATATGTACTTTAGCCAGTTCATCGTGAGTCAGATCGAGCGTATTGAATCCGTGTTTCTCGAAATTTTTAGCGATTTGTCCCGACTCAACGCTAGTGGAGGTCTGGACGCCGACAAAAACGTGCGCAGCCTTTTCATCGCTGATGCGGTAGTTGAATTCAGTAACATTACGATCACCGACCAGTTTACAAAAACGGGCAAAACTCCCGCGTTCTTCTGGTATCGTGACGGCAAAAACTGCCTCCCGCGATTGCCCGATGTCTGCCATTTCGGACACGAATCGCAATCGGTCAAAGTTCATATTGGCACCGGAAGCAATGGTGATCAGGGTTTGGTTCTTGATCGGCTTGCGTGTGCCTTTGGCGCGCTCGATGTACGCTTTGGCACCGGCGACTGATAAGGCGCCGGACGGCTCCAGAATGCTACGGGTGTCTTGAAATACATCTTTAATGGCCGTGCATACGGCAAAGGTATCCACCAGAATAACCTCATCCACGTACAACTTTGCCAGCCTGAATGTTTCTTCTCCTACCAGTTTGACAGCGGTGCCATCGGCGAATAGTCCAACATCGGATAACGTAACCCGGCGGCCAGCTTTAAGGCTGCGTGCCATGGCATCCGAATCGACGGTCTGTACACCGATAATCTTGATTTCCGGACGGACCGCTTTGACATACGCCGCAATCCCGGCGATCAGGCCACCTCCGCCAATAGGAACAAAAATGGCATCAATCGGACCGGCATGCTGACGCAAGATTTCCATTCCAACCGTGCCCTGACCTGCGATAACATGCGGATCATCAAACGGATGCACAAAGGTTAGTTTATGTTTCTTTTCCAGCGTCAGCGCATGGTTATAGGCGTCTGTGTACGAATCGCCGAACAGTACCACTTCACCACCGCGGGCGCGGACCGCTTCAACCTTGACCATCGGGGTGGTGGTCGGCATCACGATCATGGCGCGACAGCCCAACTTTGCCGCCGATAAGGCCAGACCCTGCGCGTGATTGCCCGCGGAGGCGCAAATGACGCCGCGTTTGAGTTGTTGCGGCGTCAGGCTAGCCATCTTGTTATAAGCACCGCGCAGCTTGAAACTGAACACGCTCTGCACATCTTCGCGCTTGAAATAAATCTTATTCTCCATTTTCAGAGAAAGCGTCGGCGCTAAGTCAAGTGGCGTTTCCTGCGCAACGTCATAGACGCGTGCGGTCAGGATTTTCTGCAAATAATCTGTAGTCATGGTCAGGTCAAATTAGCGCGCTGCGGCCAATCAGGAAGTTTTTTGGTCGCTAGCGTGAGGTCAAGTTTCAAAGTCTATCCGATCAAGACAGCCGATCATTATAATGGACGCGCTCATGAAAGTCGGACTTACGCAAAACCGCACCATCCGCGTTGCGCTTGCTCATGACCGGTTAGCAGACATTAATAGGTATTTTGGCAATTTTTTGGCTTCTTTCCAAAGAAGCTCCGTTCCCCACTATTTTTTTATACTTATGATTGAAACAGCTGTTTTATGGGCTTTAGGCGTGCTGGCGATACCCACCGTCGGGTTGTGGTCAGTGTTTATTGTCAGTTTTGTATCAGCGACTTTGTTGCCGATGGGCTCCGAACCCGCCGTATTTGCCGTCATCAAGGCCAACGGCTCCCTTTATTGGGCGGTAATAGTCGTCGCAACCGTTGGAAATACGCTGGGCGGCGCTTTAGATTACTGGATGGGTTACAGCGCCAAGCAGGCGTTTGCACGGGAGCGCAAAAGCCGCTGGTTCCATTGGTTGGAACATTACGGCCCAAAAACCATGTTATTGAGTTGGTTACCGATTATCGGCGATCCCATCTGCACCCTGGCCGGATGGTTACATTTACCTTTTTGGCCAAGCGTCATGTATATGGCAATCGGAAAATTTCTGCGCTATATCGCTATGACGTGGATATTAATGTCTTTGCCGGATGGATTCTGGCGGCAGGTCGCACATTGGTTGTTTTAAGCGCCCGTGGACCCGAACAATTTATTAATCGGTTTAGCTTATGCCATTAGCCCATGCAAAACAACGCCAGCTAACGCAGGAGTTAATAGCAGCATCACCAATGGCGGCACAATACGAACTTGCCAGGGTTGTGCGTTAAGCAGGTGAGATATGCCGGAATAGCGATTATTAAGAACCTGGTTGCGCTTGATCATGATGAATTCCAATTTATTGAAAAGTTAGCTAAAACGACTGTCAGCCCTTGCATTGCGCGTATTCAGCCAGAGTGACGGCGATATTATCGATGATGACGATCATTAATCGATGCCACATAGTTGCTCTCAGTAAGGTTGTGTGATGGATCGAGTATAGATTAATACTATTGATTTTTGAAAGTTGATTGTATTTATCGATTTCATTGTTAATTGCTATCGTACAATTTTGCAAAACGGTTCCGTCGAAATGGTGGCGTGATGCTGTTGTTTTTTTATTCAAAAAGCTGATTCTCCTTAGAAATACTGCGGCTACAGGCAAATTGATGTCGCGCAAACACTAGCTCGCCGTCGCGACTCTTCGCTATAGGCTAAAATGCTTATTCAGCGGCAGCGCACTCTCTCCATACACATGAACGCCCCAGTACAAATTCAAGCCTTAGTTACAGATGCGCCCCACGGCGCAACCCCAACGCGCGTGCGCGAGATTCCCTACAATTACACGTCTTTTTCAGATCGTGAAATTGTCATTCGCCTTCTCGGCGAAGCCTCGTGGGCGTTATTAGACGATTTACGCTCCAAGCGCCAGACCGGTCGATCGGCACGTATGCTGTACGAAGTATTGGGCGACATTTGGGTAGTGCGCCGCAATCCGTATTTGCAAGACGACATGCTCGACAATCCAAAACGTCGGCAAGCCTTGATTGATGCATTGAATCATCGTCTGGCCGAGGTCGATAAACGTCGGCTGGATATCGCCCATGCCGAAGAGAATGACGACGACGCGAAGCAGCGTAGTGTGAAGGTTGAAGCATTAGTGCAGGCTGCACGTTTGGCAATCACCAAGTTTTCAGACGAGTTCCGTCAGACTTATGATCTGCGTAAGCGTACGCATAAAATTCTGGGCCGCTATACCGCCAAAGACAACATCAAATTCGACGGGCTTTCGCGTGTTTCGCACGTGACGGACGCCACCGATTGGCGCGTTGAGTATCCGTTTGTGGTCCTCACGCCCGACGGCGAAGACGAAATGGCCGGATTGGTAAAAGGCTGTATCGAGCTGGGTCTGACCATCATCCCACGCGGCGGCGGAACCGGTTACACCGGCGGGGCTATCCCACTGACGCCTTTTTCGGCGGTGATCAACACCGAAAAGCTGGAGCAGCTAGGCGCAGTCGAAATGGCCGTGTTGCCAGGCCTGCAGACCGAATATGCGACGATTTTCTCGGGTGCGGGTGTGGTCACCAAACGCGTTGCCGACGCCGCTGAAAAGGCCGGTTTCGTCTTTGCGGTAGACCCAACTTCAGCCTCTGCATCTTGCATCGGCGGTAACATCGCCATGAATGCGGGCGGCAAAAAAGCCCTGTTGTGGGGTACTGCCATTGACAATCTGGCAAGCTGGCGCATGGTCGATCCGAACGGTGACTGGCTCGATTGCACCCGCCTGGATCACAATCTCGGCAAAATTCATGACACGCCATTAGCGCGTTTCAAGCTGGAATGGCGACATCCGGCGGCAAAGGGGCACCCTGCAGAAGCGGTTTTCAAGACCGAAATTCTTGAAATACCTGGCGGTACTTTCCGCAAGGAAGGCCTGGGAAAAGATGTTACCGATAAATTCTTAGCGGGGTTGCCAGGCATTCAGAAAGAAGGTTGCGACGGACTGATTACCTCCGGCGTATGGATTTTGCACAAAATGCCGAAGTTCACGCGCACCGTCTGTCTGGAATTTTTCGGCCAGGCGCGCGACGCGATTCCATCGATTGTTGAGATCAAAACTTATCTCGATGGCCTACCTGCAAAAGGCGGGGGATTCACCTCCATTCGTTTGGCTGGTCTGGAGCATCTGGATGAGCGTTATTTGCGCGCCGTCGGTTACTCCACCAAGAGCAAACGCGGCGTTTTGCCGAAAATGGCCTTGTTTGGCGACATCGTCGGCGATGACGAAAATGCTGTGGCACACGCGGCCTCAGAGGTCGTGCGTCTGGCAAATAATCGCGTTGGCGAAGGCTTCGTGGCGGTTAGCCCGGAAGCGCGCAAAAAATTCTGGCTGGATCGTTCGCGCACTGCGGCAATTTCCAAACATACCAACGCCTTTAAAATTAATGAAGACGTGGTCATTCCGCTCAATCGGATGGGGGAATATACCGACGGTATCGAGCGCATCAATATCGAATTATCGATCAAAAACAAACTGCAACTGCTGGACCAGTTACAAGAGTTCATCGGCAAAGGCAATTTGCCGTTAGGCAAAAGCGAAGAATCCGACGGCGATGATATTGCAGGCGCAGAGCTCATGGAGCAGCGCGTACCGCAAGCCGAGGAACTGCTGGCGAAGGCTAAATTGCGTTGGACTTACTTGTTACAGCAACTCGACGCACCGCTGGCCGATATAAAGGCTGAACTTGCTGCACTCGGCCTGGATAAACTCAGCGAGACGTTTGAGCAGCGCCTGATTCAGCAACCGGACGCACGCCTGTTTGACGTGGTGCAGGATCGGACTATCAGCATTTCCTGGAAACAGGAAGTGCGGGCCCATTTGCGCCAAATTTTTAATGGCGGCGCGTTCAAATTGATTTTGGACGAATGCACGGCGATCCACAAAAAAGTACTGCGCGGTCGCGTGTTCGTGGCGCTTCACATGCACGCCGGTGATGGCAACGTGCATACCAATTTGCCGGTTAATTCCGATCATTACGAGATGTTGCAGGATGCCCATGCTGCGGTTGCGCGCATCATGAAGTTGGCGCGTTCACTGGATGGTGTGATTTCGGGCGAGCATGGTATCGGAATTACCAAGCTTGAGTTTCTGACTGAAGATGAAATTAAGGATTTCCGCGATTACAAATTACGGGTCGATCCTGAAGGCCGTTTTAACAAAGGCAAGCTGTTGAATTTGCCAGGGCTCGAAGCTGATTTGAGCAACGCCTACACACCGTCGTTCGGCCTGATGGGACACGAATCGCTGATCATGCAGCAGAGCGATATTGGTGCGATTGCCACGAGTATCAAGGACTGTCTGCGTTGCGGTAAATGTAAGCCGGTTTGTGCCACGCACGTGCCACGCGCCAACTTACTGTATTCGCCGCGTAACAAAATTCTGGCGACTTCATTGCTGGTCGAAGCCTTCTTGTATGAAGAGCAGACGCGACGCGGCATCTCGATTAAGCACTGGGAAGAATTTGAAGACGTTGCTGACCATTGCACCGTATGTCACAAGTGTTTGACGCCATGCCCAGTCGATATCGACTTCGGTGAAGTCTCGATGAACATGCGCAATTTGCTGCGCAAGATGAACAAAAAATCGTTTAATCCGGGCACCTCGGCGGCGATGTTTTTCTTGAATGCTAAAGATCCCGCGACGATCAACATGACGCGTAAAGTCATGACCGACTGGGGTTTCAAAGCGCAACGACTTGGCAACGACGTGCTGAAAAAGTTTGCCAAAAAGCAGACCAAAGCACCGCCGTCGACCATCGGTAAGGCACCGATAAAAGAACAGGTTATCCACTTCATTAACAAGAAGATGCCGGGCAATCTGCCGAAGAAAACCGCGCGCGCGTTGCTGGATATTGAAGACGATAAGGTGATCCCGATCATCCGTGATCCCCACACCACGACGGCGGAAACTGAAGCAGTGTTCTACTTCCCCGGATGTGGTTCCGAGCGGCTGTTTTCACAGGTTGGTTTAGCGACGCAGGCAATGTTATGGCACGTCGGCGTCCAGACGGTATTGCCGCCTGGTTACCTGTGCTGCGGCTACCCGCAACGCGGCTCCGGCGATTTC